>CAWGAW010000015.1:0-58109 GCA_963820675.1 Candidatus Bathyarchaeota archaeon
GCTCAAATGCCCCAAAGCCCCGTTTAAACAAAGCAACCCGAAAACCAAACATTTGTCAATTTTTGCTCAATGATTGTCAATCGTGCTCAATGTTTGGCAAGCCCCGTCACAAAAAAGCAACAACGAAAACAGACCAAAACAGAAACAGTTGACATCGAGTCTCAATGCCAAAAACCATTGGCACAACACAAAAATTGAATTTTGATGCACACACACATCACGACGCGCAACCTGGTCAGCATCTGCAAAGAGTTAGACGTCTTACAACGTACATGAGCAGACCAAGGGCGAAGGCGTTGCGAGAAAACAGGAGAAGGAATAGCGGAGATCCAAGAAACAACACGAATTGGCTAAGTACGCATGCGTTTCGTCATGTGTGAGGTTCGGTATAAGACGAAAACGTGCCAAAAAGCGTTGCGAAAAGCCGAGAAGTACTTTTCACTTTGATTCGGAAATTCCTATAGGATAGTACATATTCGTTAAATCACTGAGAGACAGTAAATGCCGAAAATAGTCAAGGTCAGCCGAAAAGGCCAAACCACAATCCCAGCAGAAACCAGAAAGAAACTTGGAATAAAAGAAGGAGACAAACTGGCAGTAGATTCTGTTGATCAACAAGTGATTTTCAAGCTAGTGCCAAGAATAGAAGACTGCGGAGGAATTTTCGCAGGACACGCCAATGTGGCAGAACTGAAAAAGCAAATCGATGAACTCCGAGAGGAATACTAACTCTTGAAACAAGGGCTAGAGCAGCAGATTCCTGATAGAATATTACTATTCAGAAGACCAACAAACCAGACAGAAAGTCAACCACAAGATGAAGGAAACAACTGAAACCGGTAACGGTATCATCCCCACGATAGTCATCTGCGAAACAACTCAACTTATCTGCACAAGAGAAGGTAAACAAAAAGCAGAAATGATCTATCTCTCAATCATCGCAAGCGGAATAAAAATCGAAAGCCTAAGTCCATCAATCGCAAAAGAAGCAGGCATCCTAAAGAGCCTCCACAAACACGTCCCAATGGGCGATTGCATAATCGCTGCCACAGCCATTAAAAATCAAGCAAGGATAATCTCAGACGACCAACATTTTGACTCAATAAAAGAAACGAAACGAACCTGGCTTTAGATTATTCCCCCAGAAGAACCTGCGAACGGTCAACGTCAGCTTGAAAATTTAGCCTTTTTCGAGTCTGCACTAGCATTGCCCATAAGTTGAGCGCTCAAACTAACCTTAAATTATTCCGAGTTATATGCTATTATACAGCGTAACCTATGGAGGGCGGCAGTTTGGTGAAAAGCATAATCAATCTGAGCGAAAGAGAAAGCAGAATAGTTAACATAGTGAAGGCAAAGTACGGCCTCAAAGACAAAAGCCAAGCGCTAAGCCTCATACTGAAGCGCTACGAAGAATGTGAGCTTGAACCTCAACTCAGACCCGAATTTGTTAAGGAAATACAAGAAGCCCGAGAGCACGGAAAGTTTGTGAAGGTCAAGAATCTCGCAGAAGAGTTCAAAACCAAGTGATTAATTGTACAACTTGGAACTTGAGGAAGAAGTCCTTAAGGCATTCAAGAAGCTTAGAAAAAAAGACGCCAAACAGTTGGAGGCAATAAGGAAGAAGGTTGACCAGATCCTCAACGACCCGCTGCAGTTTAACCATCTAAGGCATCCTTTAGAGGGACTGTGGAGAGTTCACGTAGGCTCCTTCGTGCTTATCTACGAATTGTGCAAAGAAACCAACACCGTGAGATTCCTAAAATACAAACATCATGACGACGCCTATCTCTGAACTATCAATGCAAGAACCGGCCAAGACAACAGCCCTTTATCATCATGTCCGCTATAAGATAGAACCTCTGAAAACTAATCTTCTAAGGAGCAGCCTATAGAATTTGTAGTGGCACTTCGAGCAAGGTTGCTATCCAGTTGAGAATACATATAAATCGGTTGCCCGCCATAGTGCAAACAAAAAACGCAGAAAACCAAACCCAACACGAGAAACATCGGTGGAAAACATGAAACGCATCCTATGCACAGGCGCAGGCGGACCCGCAGGAATCAACTTCATCACATCCCTGCGGCTCGCACCCGAAAAGATGTTCATCGTGGGCACCGAAGCCAACGAACACTACCTGCACCTGGCCACGACAGAGAAGAAATACAAAGTTCCCAGAGCACACAACGCAAGCTACATCGACACCCTAAACGACATCATCGAAAAAGAAAAAATCGAATTTCTCCACGCACAACCCGACGTCGAAGTCGAAGTCGTCTCAGAGAATCGGGAGAAGATTCACGCAAACGTGTTCCTGCCATCGAAAGCCGCTGTAAAAGCCTGCCAGGACAAACTGGCCTCAGCGAAGATATGGCGACAAAAAAACATCCCCGTAGCCAGAACCATCGAGATCCGAGGCGAAGCAGACATCAACAGAGCATTCGAAGAGTTCGGAGCACCAATCTGGATAAGAGCCAGAACCGGCGCAGGCGGCAGAGGCAGCACGCCAGCAGACAACAAAGAAACCGCCCTGTCGTGGATTCGCTACTGGAAAGCGCGAAAAGTCACATGGGACTTCATCGCCCAAGAGCACCTCCCAGGGAGGAACATCGCGTTCCACAGCCTCTGGAAAGACGGCGAGCTAGTGGTTTCAATGGCTCGGGAACGGTTGGAGTATATTTACCCGTACTTGGCGCCATCGGGCATCATGGGAACCCCTTCAGTGCAGCGAACCGTGCACGACAAAGCAGTGAATAAGATCGGGACTGACGCGGTGCTAGCCATCGATTCGGGATTCACCGGAATAGCCAGCGTCGACCTCAAAGAGAACGGGAAGGGCGTGCCATGCGTGACGGAGATCAACCCCGGAAGGATGTTCACCACCAGCTACTTCTTCTCGTTCGCAAGCAACAAGCTCCGCGGAGATTACGCAGCCAACATTCCCTACCTGTACGTGCGCCTCGCCTACAAGGAAACCATACCCGAACTGCCAAAATACGACGTGTTACCCAGCGGTCTCTACTGGATTCGCCACATGGACGCACCCGCACGACTCGTCAGAGATGGCAAGGTTCTTGGAGCTATGTACGAGTGATTGAAGCCGTCATCTTCGACCTCGACGGAACCCTCGTCAGACTGCCCATCAACTATGAGGTGTTATTCGACGAGTTCAAACGAATCATACGCGCTCCAGAAATCCACCCCATCGTTGACACCATCGCAAAGCTGGATGGCAAGACCAAGGAGACGGTTTTCACGGCGTGGGATAACGCAGAGCTCGCAGTCTTAGGAAACGTCACCGTCAACGAGGAAGGCATTAACATCTATCGACAATTCGCGGACAAGCCCAAGGCGTTGGTCACGCTGCAGGGAAAAAAAGTGGTTAAAGAGATCATGAAACAACACAACCTCACATTTGACTTCGTCCTGACCAGAGAGGATTCAATCTTCAGGGCTGAACAACTCACGAGCGCGATTGCCCAGCTCAAGACTGAGCCAAGAGAAGTGCTGTTCATCGGGAACACCGACTTCGACGCCGCCGCGGCCGAGAAAGTTGGCTGCCCCTTCCAAAGAGTAAAATAAACGCAGCTTTAACATGGTTCTAAGCCTTCACCAATTGCATCGTAAACTTTCTAACGCTTCGCCGCCCCTTTGTTGTGGGCTAAAAACGAAAAAGGAGGGAGCTCATATCTTCGACCTTCCTTTACCTATCTGGCTTCAGTTCCGCGAAACAATCGTCACTTTGCACAATTCTGCACAATGCTTCATTGCAGACTGGCACTAAACGCACAATGCCATTGTTATGTGGAATGTTGTTTCAGCACCAAAATAGCAACAGCACCCATGCAAATCGGCGCCAAACTGCATGACTGCAGGACAATGCCAACATGACCATTGTCACAACACAAAAATTGACTCTTCAGAAACCAGCCTTCTCAGCCTTCTCCAAGATTGCGTTTCATGCTCTGCTCAATCTGCACAATTGCCTCAAAGCCCCATTCGACCAAAGGAGCCTGAAAACCAGTCCTTTTCTCAAAGCTTGCCAAATTTTGTCAATAGTGCTCAATGTTTGGCTAGCCCCGTCCCAAAAAAGCAACAGCAAAATCAGCCAAAAACAAAATCAGTTGACATTGACTCTCAATGGCAAAACCCATTGAGCAAACCCAAAAATTGGCTTCCAGAAGCTATGTTCCAGATTCGTGGATTGCACAAATCAACAAGGTACCAAAATGTAAAAACTTATTTACAAGTAAGAAAATACAGAATACCATGACAGAGCAAATCGAAGACATCATAAAAGTCTCATCCAAAGGCCAGATCGTAATCCCCACAGAGATCCGCAAAAAACTAAACGTAAAAGCCGGCGAAAAACTCCTCATACTCACCCGCAACGGAGACATCCTGCTCAGAAAAACCAAAGAACCATCCCTCGAAGACATAGCCCAAAAACTCGAAAAAACAACCAGCCAAATCGACATCGACCAGATCGTAAACGAGGCAATCGAGTGGGCAAGAAAACCAAAGTAGTCTTCGACACAAACGTCTGGATCTCCATCGCCCTAAAAAAGACCCTCAACGACGACTTCTCACGAACAAAACAAAACCTAACAATTTACACCAGCAAAGACATCATCCTAGAAATATCAAAAGTTCTACTCTACCCAAAAATCGCCGACATCCTCAAAAACAACCACATACCTGAAAAACAAATCCTACGCGCCATCACAAACAACTCCAAAACAGTCGCACCCAGAATCAAGCTATACATCATCAGCCAAGACCCCGAAGACAACAGAATACTAGAATGCGCCCAAGCGGCTGGAGCAGACATCATCGTAACGGGAGACAAGCACCTACTCCAACTAGGCAAATTCAGGAAAACAAGAATACTCACGCCCAGAGAGTTTTTCGCCAGCTTCACATAAAGCCACGTTTAACCCCTGCTTCACGGCTTCTGCCTCGCGCCCGAAGTTCTGAGCATCGGTGCATGCTTTCGCCGCACAATTCCACACAATTCTGGACAATTCTCTAAAAGCCCCGTTCCAAAAAAGCAACAGCAGAAACAGCCAGAAACAAAAACGGTTGACATCGCCACGCAATGCGAAAAACCATTGCGCAAACCCAAAAATTGACCCCAAAAACACCACAACACAAACAATCACCGAACGCAGAAACACCACACCAAACCAACTGCAAACACAAGAACCAAAAGAAACGCACCCAAAAGAAAACGCACAGACAAACACACACAGGGGCATTTCTTTATATTACTTGTACACAACATTGGAGCGGGAAACGGGTTGACAGAGCCAAACATTTCTGACGTCACAGTCGTTGGACACTTATCAATCGACTCCATACTCCTACCCACCAGACCCCACGCCTTCATGATGCTAGGCGGAAGCGCAACATACGTCTCACTCGTAACAAAGCGACTAGACGCCAAAGCCAGCATCATCAGCAAGATAGGCGGCGACTTCCCCGAAGCATACCTATGGTGGCTCACGCAAGAAGGCATCGACCTCTCAGGCGTCGTAAAAAACCAAACAGAACAATCCACACGATTCGAACTCGAATACAACAGCGATTTATCAGAGAGAAAACTACGCCTAAAGAGCAAAGCATCACCAATCACAATCAACGACCTACAAAACCTGCGACACTCCAAAGCTCTACACGTCGCCCCAATCGCAGGCGAAATCAACTACGACGTAGTCGAACACCTGAAAAAACACACAGACATCTTATCACTCGACCCACAAGGACTTCTACGAGCATTCGACGAAGAAGGCAACGTCCACTGCTGCGCACCAACCGACAGACGACTACTCAGCCTAGTTAACGTTTACAAATCATCCATCGACGAAGCCACCGCCCTCACGGGCGAAAACGAGATGAAACCCGCACTCAAAGCCATCCACGACTTCGGCGTCGAAAACGTCATCATAACCATGGGCGCAAAAGGCGCAGTACTCAGCGTCGCAGGCTCAACCTATAGCATACCAATATGCTCGGGAAACACCGTAGTAGACCCCACAGGCGCAGGCGACGTCTTCATCGGCGCATTCCTAACCGAGTACACCCGTGCAAAAGAAACTTTTTGGTGTGCCTGTGTCGGCAGTGCTGCCGCTTCCCTCGTCGTCGAGAGTTTGGGAGCCACGAGTGTCGGACAGAAAGAGGAAATTTATCGCCGAGCGGAGTCGCTCTACGAAAAAGGAATTAAGCAATAACACACTGTACACTCTAAAAGGTGCCACTTATGGGTCGAATCGACAAAGGCGTCAAATGCGACGTATCGGGATGCGCCAACACTGCCGTGCGCTCAATCAACACAGATAAGGCCAAACACGCAGGTCTGAAGCTCGAAAGCTCAGAGAAACGTGTGTATCTCTGCCATGAGCACTACAAGGAATTCAAGAAGAAAACCAAAAAGGACAAAACCATCGACAAGTGGCGGTACAACGCCTAGACAAGAGGCAACCAAAACATGCGAATCCTACAACTTCATACCAACTTTGTTGTCTTCACACCCGTCGAAAAAGAAATCAAAACAGCAGAAGAAGCCGAAAAAAAAGAGAACCGCATCGACGAAGTGGTCCTACTCCTCACCGCAGTCGAGGAAGGCGACAACGAAGCCGTAGCACAGAAAGCAATCGACGATGCCAGAGCGTTCCTCGGCAAACTCAAGGTCAACCGAATCCTCATCTACCCCTACGCCCACCTCAGCAGCCAACTGGCGAAACCCACAGAAGCCCTGAAAGTTCTCAAGTCGATGGAGACCTACGCCAAACAAAAAGGCATCGAGACCCATCGTGCACCGTTCGGCTGGAACAAACAATTTTCCGTCTCCGTAAAGGGACATCCCCTGGCTGAACAATCACGACACTACGCTCCAGAACAAGCCGAAGCACTCGCGGCTGAAAAGGGCAAGGAGGAGCCAGTCTCTAAGGCGTTGAAGGCGGAAGAGAAACTCAAATCCTCGTGGAATATCTTGCAGCCAGACGGCAAACTCATCCCCGTCGCAGAATTCAACTTCAAAGGGCACAAGAACCTCGAGAAATTCAGCAACTACGAAATCGCCAAAGTCCGCGCCGTCACTCAGATGCCACCCCACGTGCCCCTCATGAAACGCCTGGAAATCGCGGACTACGAGGAGGGCAGCGACCCAGGAAACCTGCGCTGGTATCCGAAGGGACGAATGATCAAGAGTCTGCTGGAGCAGTTTGTGACAGCACAGATGGCGGCATACGGCGCCATGGAAGTCGAGACACCCATCATGTACGATTACAACCACCCGAGTTTAGCGGACTACATGAACCGCTTCCCCGCCCGCCAATACGTGCTCAAATCCGAAGACAAGGAGCTCTTCCTCAGGTTCGCCGCCTGCTTCGGACAGTTCCTCATGATGCACGACGCCCAGTTCAGCTACAAACAGATGCCCCTCAAACTCTACGAACTCACACGCTACAGCTTCCGAAGGGAGAAAAGCGGCGAAGTCTGCGGACTCCGCAGGCTGAGAGCTTTCACGATGCCCGACTGCCACGCCTTCTGCGTCGACCTCGAACAGGCGAAGAACGAGTTTAAGAAGCGGTTCAACCTGTCAATGTCGGTCCTCGCCAACGTCGGCTTATCCAAAGACGACTTCGAAGTTGCCATACGCTTCACGAAAGACTTCTACGACGAAAACAAAGAATTCATAGAAGAGTTGGCGAAGCACTTCGGCAAACCCATGCTCGCAGAAGTCTGGGCAGAACGATTCTTCTACTTCAGGCTCAAATGGGACGCCAACTTCGTCGACAACCAAGACAAAGCAGCGGCACTCAGCACCGACCAAATTGACGTCGAGAACGCAAAGCGGTACGAGATCACGTTCGTGGACGAGAAGGGCGAGAAACAGTACCCGCTGATTCTGCATAATTCTCCAAGCGGGGCCATCGAACGCTGCGTCTACGCCCTACTCGAGAAAGCTTACCGAGAACAGCAGAAAGGCAAGTCACCCATGCTACCCCTGTGGCTGTCACCAACGCAGGTCAGGCTGATACCCATCTCCGACCAGTTCCTTGAGAAAGTTCACGAAATCGCGGCCAAACTCGAAGCAAACTGCATCAGAGTGGACATCGACGATACCGCCAACACCCTGCAAAAACGCATCCGCGAGGCGGAGACTGAATGGGTTCCCTACATCGTCGTCGTAGGACAGAAGGAGATTGACACAGGAACGCTATCAGTCCGCGTCAGGGAAGAGAACGGCAAAGTCGAGAGTCTCAAGCTGGACGATTTGGTCTCACAAATCAAGAGTAGAACGGAAGGGAAACCCTTCAAGTCACTTCCTTTGCCAAGGAATCTTTCCAAGCGCCCCCAGTTCCACTGACAAACGAAACATATAGAGCAATGGCAAAAGCTATATCAAACAACCTACGAATAACGTCGCCAGAAGGAAACGCAAAATGGATAACGAACCTTTAGTTTACATTGATGGCGAATTCTACCCCAAATCGCAAGCTAAAATCAGCGTTTTCGACCACGGTCTCCTCTACGGCGACGGAGTCTTCGAAGGCATCCGCGCCTACAACGGCTACGTCTTCAAGTTGAAAGAGCACATCGACCGCTTGTTCCAGTCAGCGCACGCATTGATGTTGCAGATTCCTTTGACGAAAGAACAGACCATCGAGGCTGTTTTGGAGACCCTACGCAAGAACAAGATGAAGGACGCCTACATACGTTTGGTCGTGACCAGAGGCGTGGGCGACTTGGGATTGGACCCAAGGAAATGTCCGAAAGCCACGGTCATCGTCATGACAGGCGTCATCGTGCTGCACGGCGACGAGGCGAAGTTACAGGGAATCACGACACTCGTTTCATGGGTGAGAAGACACCCTGTCGATGCCACGAGTCACGAGATTAAGTCGCTCAACTACTTGAACAGCGTCATGGCAAAAATTGAAGCGAACTTGGCGGGAGCCGACGAAGCCGTATGCCTCGACAAGAACGGGTTCGTGGCGGAAGGCGTCGGCGAGAACATCTTCATCGTCAAAAACGGCAAAATAATCACTCCGCCAACGTGCAGCGGCGCACTCGCAGGCATAACCTCGCAGGTCGTTAGGAAGCTCGCCTCAAAGCTGGGCTACGAGTTTCAGGAGGCTAACATTACGCCGTTCCAGTTGCTGAACGCGGACGAAGCGTTCTTCTCGGGGACCGCTGCTGAAATCGTGCCAATCCGCGAGGTCAATAAAAGGACGATAGGTGACGGAAAGCCTGGCCCAGTGACAAAGAAGTTGCTAGCGGAGTTCCAGAAAACGGTAACCGACCCGAAAAACGGCGTCCGAATTTACCCGTGACCCACACGTTTGGGCATTTCTTTCTTCGGTTTTTTCTTCATGAATCGCTCTAGTAGGTTGAAGGCTTCTTCCTGCGTCTCAATCGGCGGCAACGTGACGGCTCGGAAGTGTCCCGCGCCGTAGACTGGGTCGAAGCCTGAACCGTTCACCGTTAGCACACCCGTTTCTTTTAGCAAGTGCAGCACGAAGTCCAAGTCGGTTTTCCATCGTGAACCCACGTCGTGGATTTTGGGGAACACGTAGAACGCTCCCTCGGGTTTGGCGCAGCTTATGCCGTCGATCTCGTTGAGCCGCTTCCACGAGTAATCAGCCCGCTGCTTGAGCTTCGCCACGTAGTCGTTGATTTCTTCCTGCGGGCCATTTAGCGCCGCGGTCCCCGCTTTCTGCACGGATGTGTTAGCGCATATCCGTATACGACATTCCTTCTCAATCGCATTCTTCAACTCGTTTAGCTCGCCGCCTTCGGACTTGAAGTAGATGTAGCCCAGTCGGTAGCCTGTCATTCGGTAGACTTTGGAGAACCCGTTCAACCCGACAACTGGGATGTCTTTCGCCAGTTGGGCTGTGCTTGCGAAGTCATCTGTGAAAGTCAAACGGTCGTATATCTCGTCGGAAATAACGAGGAGGTCGTTTTCGGCAGCTATGTCTAACATCTGCTTCACGACTTTCCTGCCGTAAACCGCGCCAGTTGGGTTGTTTGGGTTCGTGATAACCAGTGCGCAGGTCTTCTTGGACACCTTGCTTCGCAAGTCATCCACGTTTGGCTGCCAGCCTTCCTTCTCAATAGTCTCGTACGAGACGGGGGTACCTCCGAAGAACTTCGCGTAAGAAATGTAAGGCGGATACGTGGGGCCGGGGAACAGAATTTCGTCGCCAGGGTCAACTAGCGCCGCCAACGTCATTTCGATGCCCTCAGAGATGCCGTCGGTGACCAGGACGTTGTCAGGTGTGATGTTTACGCCGTTGATGCGCCCCTCCTTCCTCACAATCGCGTCGCGCAGCTCAGGAATGCCTTCGGAAGGGGAGTAATAGCTGTCGTCCTCTTCAACCGCTTTGCACAACGCCTGCTTGATATGTGGTGGGGTGGGGAAATCGAAGGCACCGGGATCGCCGATGTTGAGGCAGTAGAGTTTTTTGCCTTCTTGCAGGAGGTGCTCAGTGTGGACTATGATGTCGCGTATAGCGTACTCGATGGTTCTTGCTCTTGCAGTGACTTTGATGCGCGCCAAAGCTGGGATCCTTCAGACAAATCACGGGGTTTCGAAAAATAAAGGTTCCGAATAACTCTTCGGCTCTCCAACCTCCTTGCGGACAGTTTCATAGGTTGCTGCGTATCGAGGTTTCACTATGCTTAAATAACATCTTTGTATTGATTAGTAATACACCACATTCGGGGGTACAGAGATGTTCGGTTGGCAGGGCCGCTTCTTAAATGTAAACTTAACCAAGAACAAGGCAGTTGTTAGCAACTACGATTCAAGCTTCGCCTTCAACTACCTCGGCGGCAGAGGCTTCGCAGCTAGAATTCTCTGGGACCAACTCAAGCCGGGAACAGACCCCTTGTCACCCGATAACAAGCTGATTTTCGCCGCGGGTCCCCTGACGGGGTTCGGCGTGCCCAACAGCGGCAAACTCGTGGTCGCCGCGAAAAGTCCCTTGACTGGCGGCTATGGCGACGGCAACATCGGCACACAGGCTGCCGTGCAGATGCGGAAAGCAGGCTACGATGCACTCATCATTGAGGGCAGAGCCAAGTCTCCTGTTTTCGTTCACGTAAGGGACAAGTCGGCAGAGCTCGTAGACGCCAAAAATTTCTGGGGACTCGACGCATACGAAACTGAGAAACAGCTGAAACCGATGTTTGAAGGCTCAGCAGGCATCGTCATGATTGGCCCAGCAGGTGAGAACCTCGTCAAATACGCCACTATCGTCTCCCAACAGGGACGCTCAGGAGGAAGACCTGGCATGGGCGCAGTCATGGGCTCCAAGAACCTGAAAGCCATCGTCGTGGAAGGAGCAAACATGCCGCCGCTGGCTTATCCCAAAGAGTTCAAGGAGCTAAGTGCCGCGGCCTACCGGGAAGTGTTGACTAAGCCCAATTACGAGTTTTGGATGCGGCAGGGTACGATGAACACGATTGAGTGGAGTCAAGAGAACACTTGTCTGCCGACGCTGAATTTCCGCGAAGGCGTTTTCGACGAAGCCGCGGAAATCGGCGGGTTCGCCATGGAAAAGATAAAGATAGCCAGCCGAGGGTGCCCACAGTGCAACATGACGTGCGGCAGCGTCGTGAGAGGCTCGGATAAGCGCGAGTCAGAACTGGATTACGAAAACGTAGCAATGCTCGGCTCCAACATCGGCTTAGGCGACCTCAGGCAAGTGGCTGCATTGAACCGCGCCGCCGACGAACTCGGATTGGATACGATTTCGCTGGGCAATGTGCTCGGCTTCATCATGGAAGCCTCCGAAAGAAATCTAGTTGCGGAGAGGATTCACTGGGGCAAATTCAAAGACACCAAGGCACTCGTAAAGGATATCGCTTACAGACGAGGCTTAGGCAGTATCCTCGCTGAGGGCGTCAAACGCGTCTCAGAACACGTGGGATACGCCTCAAACGATTGGGCGATGCACGTTAAGGGTTTGGAAGTCTCGGCTTATGACTGTCACGCGGCGCCGGCGATGGCGCTTTCTTACGGCACTAGCTGCATTGGCGCCCATCATAAGGATGCGTGGATCATCGGCTGGGAAGTCGAGCATGGACGCGAAAGCTACAACGAGGAAAAAGTCGCTCGGCTCATTGAGACTCAGCGGCTCCGAGGCGGCGTCTTCGAAGCACTCACGCTTTGCCGTTTTCCGCACGTGCAGCTCGGCTTGGAGCTGGAGTGGTACCCGAAGTTCCTGCAGGCAACCACGGGCATGGAGCTTACATGGGCAACCCTGAATCAAATCGCCGATAGAACAAACCAGCTCATCAGAGCATTCTGGGTGCGAGAGTTCGGCAAGAACTGGACCAGAGAAATGGACGAGCCACCGAACAGATGGTTCAAGGAGCCACTTACGAAGGGACCGTTAAAAGGACACAAGTTGAACAAGGAGAAGTTCGACGGTATGCTCAGCAAGTACTACAAGATGAAGGGCTGGGACGAACGCGGAATCCCGCGGAAGAACACGTTGCGGAAGTATGGGCTAGCCGACGTGGCGGGTCAGCTCAACAAGTATGTTGCATTAGTCGACTGAGAAACGGGAAATCAGTAGGAGCGAGCGAAGTAGACTATTCCCTCGGCTTTCTCGCCGCACACGATGCAGGGCGCCGTTGTCGTTTCTTTCTCGAACGGTATCAACCGTATTGTCGCGCCCGTTTCGTCTTTAACTTTGGCTTCGCATGTAGTTTTGCCGCACCATGCTGCCTTGATGAAACCGCCTTTCGCCCTGAGTGCGCTCTGGAAATGCTCGTAGTCTTGAACGGTTGTGATTTTGCTTTCCAAGTCAACGCGAGCTTTGGCGTAGAGGTTGTGTTGAATCTCTTCCAGAAGCTTCTCAGTAGCACCGACGACCTCGGCTTCCTTCACCGCCGCCTTCTGCCCAGTGTCACGACGTACCATCACCACTTGCTGCTGTTTCAAGTCTCGGGGACCGATCTCGATGCGTACTGGGACGCCTTTGAGTTCCCAGTGGTTGAATTTCCAGCCTGGTGTGTACTCCTCACGGTCGTCCAGCACGACAGCTAAACTTTTCTCTTTGAGGCGTGTGTAATACTCTTTGGCTTTGGCAGCTATGGCTGCGGGTTCGGCGCCCTTGAAGGGGATGGGAACTATGACGACTTGGATGGGCGCAACTTTGGGTGGGAGGACTAAGCCTTTGTCATCGCCGTGCACCATGATGATCGCGCCGATGAGCCGTGTCGTGATGCCCCAGCTTGTCTGCCATACTTCGTGCTTCTGCTCGTCCTCGCCGATGAACGTTATGTCGAACACCTTGGCGAAGTTCTGCCCCAAATTGTGCGACGTGCCCATCTGGAGGGCTTTGCCGTCGGGCATCATTGCCTCCATCGTCGTCGTGTAGAGGGCCCCCGCGAACTTCTCGCTTTCACTCTTCTTGCCCACGAGGACTGGGATTGCAAGGAAACGTTCAACGAGGTCTCGGTACTCACCGAGGGCGTACATGACTTCCGCTTCGCACTCCTCTGCTGTAGCATGCGCTGTGTGTCCTTCCTGCCAAAGAAACTCCCGCGTCCTCAGGAACGGCTTCGTTGCCTTGGTCTCCCAGCGAACGATGTTGCACCATTGGTTAATCTTCATAGGCAAGTCCCGCCAGCTCCTTATCCACTTGCTGAATGTGGCGTACATGATGGTCTCGGATGTTGGGCGGATGGCTAGTTTCTCCTCCAGCTGGGTGTCTCCGCCCTGGCTTATCCAGGCGACCTCGGGCACGAACCCCTCGAAGTGCTCGCCCTCTTTCTTCAGGAGGCTCTCGGGAATGAACAGAGGGAAGTAGACGTTGTTGTGCCCAGTCTCCTTGATTTTCTTGTTAAAGATTTCCTGTATCTTCTCCCAGATGGCGTACGAGTGCTCGCGGAGTATCATGCAGCCCTTGATGGGGCTGTAGTCTGCCATCTCCGATTTGAGGACGACTTCCGTGTACCATTCGCTGAAATCTACGTTTTTCTTGGTGGTTATGCCTACGTCGGACATAGCGGGTCTCGCATTGTGTTTCACGACGGCACAATATAACCATAACGCAGGCTGCAATGTCGTAGAGCATCTGTTCTTGTTGAGAACGGTTTTGTTCTTCGGGGAGAATTATTAGCACCATCTGCATTTGTTTATTGAGCGGTGAACTAGAATGTTTGAAAAAAGACTGCTAGCTCTTAGTTTCTTGGCTATCATTATTGGTGTTGCATCTATCAGCCCATTGCCATTCATAATGGCCGAGAAGGTTCAGACTATACCGTACGATCAGCCCCAATTCAACATAGACGTTAACTACGTTTTCGTTGGCGACTATTGGAACAATGAGAGCGTGCTGGCGAACCAAAGCTATGGATGGATATACTCGATTGTTTACAAAACGACCCCTAAGTTTGATATAAGAACCATGCCGACTGGCGCTGAATTTGAGTATTATGACATCGAAATTTGGTCGGAGAATGGCTTAATCGGCAACCTAACATGTTCCACCGACGCGAGCAGCATAAACTTCGGCGCAGTCATAAGCCAGTGTCCGAACATCTCTTCTTACTTCTTCAACCCAGACAAATGGTTTGACGTCAACTCATCTAGGATTGGCTGTGGGCTCTCAGGCTATGAAAACGGCACAGCACAGGGATTCCTGGTCGGTCCTGGAAAAGATTTGAATCAAACTCTGGGGAAACCAGAAACGCTGTCTCTAACCCTGAGAAGGATTGGCTGGGTAATAGTTGAAGGAAACTCCACGGTTGCCCATCTGGCAGATTCCGAACCCATTCTGCAGATACAGTTGGAGAAATACGGCGACGGCTTCATCTACAACAATTTATTTACTGAGGAACAACTATCACAGATGAACCCAGTCATGCCCCAGTACAAACTCTACGCTCTCGAGGGCGGTCATCCTGTGACCTGAGGCTGAACGATGGCAGACGCGACCGATGGCGAACTTGAGGGCAACACCCTAACCGTCTACGCATACGTCGCTAAGGAAAACAGACCAGTCGGCACACGCGACGTCACACGCGGCGCCAACCTCAGCAGCCCAAGCGTGGCACACAGGCACCTCATGAAGCTCGAAGCCCTCGGCTTGCTGGAGAAGAACGAGTACGGCGACTACATGCTCAAGCAGAAAGCCAGCGTCAGCGGGTACGTGTGGGTAGGCAGAACCCTCGTGCCACGGCTGATGTTTTACTCCTTCTTTTTTATGGGTGCTTTAGGCGCGGAAATCGGGATTGTCTTGCTGAGCTACGTTACTGGAACTTTCTTCGTCGAGACGAGCTTCCTTTTTCTCTTGGGCATAACCTCGGTAGCCATGGTTCTATTCCTGTTTGAGGCAGTTTCCTTGCGCAGAAAAATCAGCCACAGGCAAAAAGACACTGCGGGAAAAGAGGAAGAAGAAAATAGCAATCCATTCAGCGATTAGACAATGCCAAAGCTTATCACATTAACCGAGCTAGTTTGCAGCTGGTGCTACTGTGGATTCCCGAAGGGCTGCCAAAAACGCACGTAGAATGTGTGTTAGAGGCAAAGAAGACTGAGCGTTTGGTCATTTTTTGTGACGACGTCCGCGCTAACGTTGGCGAAGCGTTCCGCAGGGGTGCAGAGAGTCTGGGTTTGCGGACGACTTACGTGGTCCTGAAGACTAGCCAAACCGAAACCCGAAAAGAAATTCCCTCTGAGTATCTGCCGCTCCTCACAACGGAGCGACCGGACATCTACGTTAACCTGCTCACGGGCACACGGGAGGAGACACCGTTCAGGATAAAACTCATCCACGCCGAAGCAGGCAAACACCAAACCCGCTTGGCGCATTGCCCAGGAATCACGATGGACATGCTTACCGAAGGCGCATTCGCACTCACACTTGCGGAGCACAGGCAGATGCAGGCATTCGCCGAGGAACTCGTGAAGAAAATGGAGCATGTTGTAAAGATTGAAATCACGACTCCAGCGGGAACAAACCTCACGTTCAGTGTAGAAGACCGCGAGTTCTTCACCGACACAAAAATCGACTGGGTAACGTTGAAGTGGATGAATTTCCCCACGGGCGAAGTCATCGTTGCGCCCGTTGAGAACTCGCTCAAGGGACGTTGGTCTGTGACATGGCAATCGGCGGCATAGGACCACTCAAAACGCCCTCACGATTAACGCCAATAATGGCAGAGTCCAACAAACTCGCTCGGATGATGTCTCGGTGAAGAAACGAGTCGACGAATCCCTCGCAACCGACGACAATGGCGAGCGTGGTGGGAGAGTTCGCCTTCGGCATAAATCCCAAAGCCCGCTGTAGTCGAAGAGTTCCTGGAAACTGAAAAAATCAAAGGCACCGTCCACATCGCTTTCGGCGACAACACCGACTTCCCTTCAGGACAGAACAACAGCGCTAACCACATGGACTTCCTCATGGATAAACCTACAGTCAAAGCCTACATAAGAGATGGCAAAGTCGTGACTGTGCTGGAAAATGGAGTTTTCAGAATCTGAGAACGCCAGCTACCATGTTCCGGAGCCTAATGGAAAAAGGATACGTGTAGCAGAGTTGGGTGGATTACGTCCTTAAGGAGGACCACCGCAACAGCACCGCCGAGAAAATCGCGTTTGGCCAGATTGTAAGCTTAATAGCTCAGTAAATCTTACTCCAACGCAAGGTTCAGAACAATCATGTTGGACATCAGACTCATTCGGGAAAGCTCAGATTTGGTTCGCAGAAACTTGCTGAAGCGTGGAGACCTTGAGAATATCCAGATGCTCGATGAGCTCGTGGAAACGGACATGGAATGGCGCGGAAACCTCACCAAACTCAACGAGCTTCGCCACCAGAAGAAACTCGTAACCTCTGAGGTTGCTGCGCTCAAGAAAGCAGGAAAAGAGGCCAAGGAGAAACTCGACGAAGCCAAAGCCATCGACACGGAAATCGACACTACAGAGAAAAAAGTCGCAGCTGAAGAAGAACACGAACACGACTTGCTCATGCGCCTGCCTAACATGTTACACGACTCCGTGCCCGTTGGACAAGGAGACGCCGACAACGTCCAAGTTCGAACCTGGGGAAAAATCCCAACCTTCACGTTCCCTATCCAAAACCACATCGACCTCGCCTTAAAACTAGACATCGTGGACGTTGAAAGAGCAGGAAAAATCGCGGGCAGCAGATTCTTCTACCTGAAAAGCCAAGCAGTGCTTCTGGACATGGCTTTAATGAGCTTCGCTATGAAGGAAATGGTCGACAAAGGCTACACGCCCATCGAGCCACCATACTTAATGCGAAGAGAAGCCTATGAAGGCGTAACTGCGCTCAGCGACTTCGAAGATGTCCTCTACAAGGTTGAAAACGAAGACCTCTACCTCATCGCCACCAGCGAACACCCCATGGCAGCCATGCTCCAAAACGAAGTCCTCACTGAACAACAGTTGCCACTGAAGCTTGCAGGCGTTAGCGCGTGCTTCCGAAAGGAAGCAGGAGCCCACGGCAAAGACACACGAGGCATATTCCGGACCCATCAATTCAACAAAATCGAACAATTCATCTTCTGCACACCCGAACAGTCATGGCAACTGCACGAGGAACTGCTTCAGAACGCTGAGAACCTCGTCCAGAAACTGGAACTGCCTTACCGCGTCGTAAACGTTTGCACAGGTGACATCGGCACTGTTGCCGCTAAGAAATACGACATCGAGGCGTGGATGCCAGCACAGAACGGCTACCGCGAAGTAATCTCATGCAGCAACTGCACAGACTATCAAGCGAGACGCCTAAACATCCGCTACAGGGAAAAAGAAGGAGCCCCAACCAAGGGTGTCCTGCACACGTTGAACTCGACCGCGCTAGCGACGGGCAGAACCATCGTCGCTATCCTCGAAAACAACCAGCGAGAAGACGGCACAATCACCATACCCAAAGTCTTGCGCAAGTACATGGGCGACAAAGAAACCATCGCGTTCAACCGCTAAACGTTTTAATACAGCCTTGAGAATCTCTTGGCTCGCTCGGAAGGAAAAACGTTGTCCACAAAAACCAAGCACATACGCGACAAATGGCGAGGAAAAGCATGGTACATGATAATCGCGCCATCGTTCTTCGGCAACATCGAACTGGGTTCAGTTCCAGCCGAGGAAAATGAGAAACTCATCGGCAGAGTCCTCGAAGCCACGCTCTACGACATCACGGGCGACTTCTCTCATATGTACCTGAAATTGTTCTTCCAAGTAAATGAAGTCGACGGCAAAACAGCCAAGACACAGTTCAAGGGACACGAATACTCACGCGATTACTTGCGTAGCCTCGTCAGACGCAGGACCACCAAAGTTGACGGTCTGTTCAACCTGACTACGAAAGACGGCTACAAGCTGAGAATTGCCGTTTCAGCGCTGACTCTTTCACGAATCAAGACGTCGCAGGAGAAAATCATCCGTAACCTCATGGACCGAATTGTCAAAGAAAAAGCAGCAGCTTTAACCATCGACCAGTTCGTGCAGGAGATGGTTCTTGGCAAGATCGCGTCCGATATCTATAATGAAGCCAAGAAAGTCGCGCCACTGAGGCATGTTGGCATCCGAAAGTCGAAACTCGTGTCCGCACCAGCAACGAAGCCAAAAGCTGAGGTTGAAGAAGAAGCCGAAGCTGCGCCAGAAGTGGAACAAAGCTAACCGACGAACACTTCTTTCTAATTCTTTCGTATACATCCAGCTTCGCTTAGAAACGTTTGTTAGGTCGAAACAGCTTAGAAAAACCAAGACCCAAAAGGAGATGTTTCGTTAATGGATAACGCAGGCGTTCACGAAAAGGGAACCTTCAACATCCATAGTCTTCTCGACAATACCAGAAAAAACCCGAATTTCGCCAAAGTGGGATCAATCGCAGTCTTCATAGGCATCGTGCGCGGAGAAAACAACGAGGGACAGAAAGTTGTGAACATGACGTTGGAAGCTTACGAGGAGAAAGCCGACGAAGCTCTTGCGAGAATCACGAACGATCTGATGCAGAAGCCGGGAATCGTGGACGTGCAGATTCATCATTTGCTCGGCGAATTCAAAGTTGGCGAAGAAGTGGTTTATGTTTCCGTTGCTGGCTCACATCGAGAGGAGACGTTCGGCGTGCTCCGTGAAGCGGTGGAACGTTACAAACATGAAGCGCCTGTTTTCAAGAAGGAGAAAGTTGTCACGGCAAAAGGCGATGAATTGGAATACTGGGTCTCGGAAAAGGAACATCAAACTTAACGTGATGATGCCACGTTGATTACAGCTCTTGCGGGTGGAGTTGGTGCAGCAAGGTTCCTTTCAGGCTTAACCAGGATAGTCAAACAGGAAGACCTGACGATAATCGTAAACACGGGCGACGACATCGAGTTGCAGGGCTTGCACATTTCACCAGACCTTGACACGATCGTTTACACGTTGGCTGGCGTTGTGGATGAGGTGAAAGGTTGGGGAATCAGGGGTGACACATTCCAGTTCCTCGATGCTCTCAAGAAGCTGGGTTTGGAGACTTGGTTTGCTGTTGGCGATAGGGATTTGGCAACTCATGTGTTCAGGACCGCACTTCTGAAGCGGGGAAAGAAACTTTCTGACGTCACCGCTGCCTTGACCGATGCCTTCAGGGTTGCGGCGAAGATTCTTCCCATGACGGATGACACTTTCGAGACAAGAATCGTCACTGAGCGTGGAACTGTTCATTTTCAGGAGTACCTTGTTAAAAGGCAGGCACAGGACAAGGTTCTAGGCGTCGAATTCGTGGGCGCTGAAGATGCGAAGCCCGCTGCGGGCGTCGTCGAAGCCGTGCAAAATTCTGATTTATTGGTTGTCTGCCCGAGTAACCCTGTTGTGAGCATTGGCACGATTCTCTCGGTCAACGGGATTAGAGATGTCGTGCGGAGGAGCAAAGCGCGAAAGGTTGCTGTGAGTCCGATTGTGGCGGGTGAAGTTATCAAGGGTCCTGCACCTCAACTGCTGCGTGGTTTAGGGATAGAGGTCTCTGCTTACTCGGTTGCGAAGCTATACGCTGATTTTCTCGACGTATTCATCATTGACAATGCTGATTTGGTGGAGAAAGAGCGCATCGAAAAGCTTGGAGTTAAGGTGAAGGTGACGAACACGATTATGCGAACTCTGGATGATAAGGTGAATCTGGCGAGGATTGCTCTCGAACCCTAATGCGCGCGCGTCATTATGCAAGAAGGGTTATATCTCGAAAACACCAAATTACATGACATCAGCGGAGTTGTGGCTTATGGAGAGAAGAAGCTACGTCTGGTTCGAGAAACGCAGACGAACCAAGGGTTTGGAGCTTGCTCACGATCAAATCACGAAAGCTTTCGACACCGTGACGCTGCTGCATAAGGCTACAAAGAGTTTCGCCGAAGGCGACTTGAAAGAAGCCGAAAAACACATCCAGAACCTTTTCGTTGCCGAGGAAGAGGTCGATAAGCTACGAACGAACGTGTTCACGGAGCTGTCGAAAGGTGCGGCTCTCGTGGCTGATTACCGGGAAGACTTACTCCATCTGGTTAAGCGATTGGACACGTTGGCTGACCACACGAAGGACGCTGCGCGATGCCTGCGAATGTTGGGCGACGCAAAAATTCCCGAGGAACTGTGTCAAAAGACGGTGTACATGACTGAAAAACTCGTGGAGACCGCTTCAACTCTTAGAAGCTCAATCGAGAAAATCACGAGCAACCCACTTGAAGCCATCAAAGAAGCGAACCAAGTCGAAGCGTTCGAACACGATCTCGACGCAGAATACCTCGCAGCGAAAAGCCTGTTCGTGAAATACGGCGACCAAGTTAACTGCGGAGCCATGGTCATCTTCGACGACCTCATCGAATTTATTGAGCATGCAGCGGACATGTGTGCGGACACGGCGGACTACATCGTGGTGCTGTCAAGCAGAGAATAAGCGGTGTTTCGCTTCGCAGCTCAGCGATTTTTAACTTATACCCCCTATATGTATAGCCTGTGCATGGCCTGGCATAGATGGTGTTTTGCAGTCTGCAATACAACGCTGTGGGTTTCGGTTATTTCGTCGTCCTATTCTCTGAAAGGCTACGATATTTCTGTCTGACCGATAGTTCCGATAGCGCTTGTAAACTAAACCCGCCATCGATGCAGCAAAAAGGCGTCTAACGTGATTTTTATTCCCAGGTTTGCGAGGTCTTCACCGAGCAGGTTCGCGTGGACGATGCCGAAGAACAGAACCACGTAGATCAACGCGTGGAAAATTCGCCAGTATTTCGGAGTCTTCATTCTCAGGAACGCCGCACCCACTCCAACGTAAAGGAGATACAGAGCAGGTCTCCCCGCGAGTGCCCAGAATGTCGTCCATGAATCGAATCTTGGCATGAAAACGCCCAAGCTGAGGCGTTGTACGGCGTTGAATACGGGATGAATAGTGATAAGGATGAGTCCAGCCGCGGCGAAGGTGTGATGGATGTTCTTGAAGGGTTTCCCGAACGCAACGGTGATTTCTGCCAAAAACGGCGTCGTTAGCGCCGCAATTCCGAGGAAGAAAAACCCGTACAACCCGAAGAAGCGAATGAGAATGGAGTTCAACCCAGCCACGGCTACGTCGGCTAAGAGCGCGTGGCAGAGACACAACCGCGATGCCCATAGCTAATAATGTTATTGCGAAAAGTATCAGGATACCCGTTCTCTTCAAAGCCATAACAACCCAAACATCGTTCGATATAAGTCACTTTTCGTCAAACCCGAGCCACAAAAACGCAAAAAACCGAACCTCTTTACTTTTGGTCGTAAGTACACTTAGTTTGCAGTGAGAGGGTGGCGGGCCCGCTGGGATTTGAACCCAGGACCTCCGGCTCCGCAGGCCGGTGTCATAATCCGTACTAGACGACGAGCCCTCAAGCAGAAAACAGCGTCCACCAATAAGAGTTTTTCAGTCAACTCCTAAGAAAAAGGACTATCATGAGATTGCTCCGCCTATCAACCCGCCAATCGCCGACACGATGCCTGCGAAAAATGCGAAAATCGCCGCCACAAATCCCACAGCTAACCCTGCGAGACCGCCCAATAGCCCTCCGACGAACCCGCCGAGGACGCCGCCCACGATTGCTAAGCCCAGAACCGCGAGGATAGCGATTATGATTGCCCCGAAGATTCCCGCCAGAAAGCCAGCAACTGCTCCGCGACCTATTCCGCCTGCGACCGCGCCTGCGATGATGCCGCCGAAGAAGATACCCGCTAAGTGCCCAAGGAAAGGGAAGGAACAAGCCGAAGATTATTCCGAGGAATATGGATGCGAGGAAGCCAACGAATGCGCCTAACCAGATGCTACCCGTAAAACCGCCTCAGATCTACTCTGTAAACGTCAGATAAAACTCTTTGCAAGAGGCCTATGCTTTGCTGACCGCCCGTTTCAACGCTGCAACCACGTTTTGTTTGCCCATCGCCAAAACGTAGGGACCGAGTCTTGGACCCTGGGGGGCACCCATAAGAATCGTGTAGAGCAGCCTGAAGAAGGCCCCTGGCTGGATGCCGTGGTTTTTGGCGCTGTTGAAGATGGCGTTCTGGATTTTGTCGGGGTCATCTTCGGCTTCGAGCACCTTGAGCAGGCTGGTGAGGGCATCTTTCTCCTCGGGTTTCAGGCTGACGGGCGTCTCCCTGATCTCGGAAAAGTCCTGGCTCCAATTGCTGGCGTATTCGATTCGTTTGAGGAGCCCACCGTCGGCGTGCTGCCCCTTCGGCAGATACCCGTAGCTCTGCAGTTTCTCCTCAATGAATTCGATGGCGTTTTCCTTGGGCGCCATTTTCGTCAGGAATGTCAGCATATTGTAGGGCACATGCACGCTCGGCTTTGCTGGTGGCTTCATGACCCAGCAGTGCAGGTACAAGCCGCGAAGTTTCATGAGTTCGCGCTCGTTAGCCGCCTGCTTCTTCCCGAAAAACACATCCTCCAGCGAATCGAGTTCGTTCATGTAGGAAGGAATGTCTGAAACGTCAAGAGTGCGGGTTCCTACGAACCGCTTCAGCATAAGCAGCAGAAGCGACTGTGGAGAGCCGTAGCGGAACCACACTTGCGGGGTGAACACGTTGCCCGCTGACTTCGAGATTTTCTTGCCGCCCTTGTCCAAGAACATCTCGTACCTCGCATGCGACGGCGGCTCGAAATGCAGGACCTCGCGGCAGATGCGGTCGTTGATGCGAACCGAATCCGCTATGTCCTTGCCGTAAGCTTCAAAACGAATGTCGAACGCCCGCCAACGGGCGGCAAACTCGCCTTTCCAGGTTAATTTTCCGCCGCCGTTTATGCTGGCTTCGCCTTCGTGCCCACAACCCTCGATTTTTCTGCCACGGATTTCCAAGCCTTCACAGACATATTGGACTTTGTCGGTTTTCGGGTCGAACGAAATCGCTTTTGTGGTGTAGATTCGTCCGCAGTTTTCGCAGACGGGAAAGAACGGCAAGACCTCGGTGTAGCGTTCCTGTCCGACTTCTTGCTTGACGATTTCGCCCACCTGCTTTGCGTTTATGAGCAACGTGCGGATTTCGTCCCGGAGCAAGCCTTTGGCGTAGACTTCCTGAGCTGACTGATAATTGTAGGTGAGCCCACACGTATCGAGTGCCTCAAGCAGTAGGGAGCTCATGTGGTTGCCGTAGCTTTTGTGGCAGCCAAATGGGTCGGGAATGCTCGATACGGGGTAGCCTAGGTACTTCTCGAGGTCTTTGGGCAAGCCGACCGGGACTTTGCGTAAGCCGTCTTTGTCATCGCAGTAGGCAACCAGCTCCGAGTTGTAACCTGTCTCTTTCAAGGCTACACTGACGGCGTTCGAGCGTGCAGCGTCGCCGAGACTGCCGATGTGTGGGAAACCTGAAGCGCCCAAGCCCATCTCTGTCCTGATGAGACTAAGGCTTCGGCCTAGCAGTTTTTCTCGGTCGGCGACTTTCTGGGCCATCATGTCGTACCATGTGCCGTGACCGATGATTTCTTCGGGCATTACATGTTAACTTCCGTATTCGAGACTGTGCCTTCAGGTAGAAAAACGTTTAGAAAAGAAGAAGGGTAGTTGGAGTTACTTGCGCTTCAGAGCCGCCGCGATTGCGATGGCGCCCAGGACGAGCAGCACAAGAGCGATTGAGTATAGCCAGTTGATGTAGAGCAGGTACCATGCGCCGCCCACCGCGATGAGAAGCAGGCCCATGTTCAGCGTGCTGAATGCGCCCCGCTCGTACTTCTGCGGGTTTTGACCTCTGATGCCCGATAGAACAAGAACCCAGACCCCCGAGAGCACGAGAATCAGCGGAACAACATCTGCCAATGGGACAAGGGCCGCTGCGAAGAGGATGATGACAGCTACGATTATCAGCAGAAAAACGCCGATGGAGAGTAGCTGTCGTTTGCTTTCAGCCATGTCCTCGCTGTCCTATGTTATTGTGGTGCCGCATTCGGGGCAGAATTTGCTGCTTGCAGGAATCATGTGACCGCATTTGGGACATTTTATCGTCGCAGCTGACGGTGGTGTAAGTGATGTGCCGCATTCGGGGCAGAACTTCGACGTTGCTGGAACATGCGAGCCGCACTTCGGGCAAATCACCAGAGCTGCTGTGGGCGCTTGGGCTTGTCCTGTCGGAGTCATTATCTGTGGGATGAGCACCATAGCCTGTGCCGATGGCTGCGCTGCCGCCACCGCCGCCTTGTCCTAGAGACTGGGCTGCGCTCTTCAGGGTTTCCATGCGGAGCACGGTGTCGGCTGGAGTCGATCCCGTTTTCAGCCAGAACAGGCGCTCGCGGTACTCTGGGGTTGTGTCGATGCCCTCGAACCGCAGGTCAGTCAATTCGATGCCGAGACGCTTGAAGTAATCTAAGAGCGAGTTCTTGACGATGACTGATGTTTCTTGGAGCCTGGTGAAGACGGTGACTAGGTCATAGTGGGATAGTTCTGCGATTATCTTCTCGTTCAGAAAGCCCCGCAAGAAGCCGTTGACGTCCTCAGTCGTGTAGGCGTTCTGTCCACCGACGACCTCGTTAACAAACAGCGACGCGTCTTCGATTTTGAACAGGAACTGCCCGAAAACCTGTAGCGGAGCTAGTTCCGTGGTTTGTGCGCGTGTGCCCCATTTACCGTTGAAAACTTTGGTGCTGATGAATATGACTGCGGCTTTGAAGGGCTTGTTCCCCCCGAATCCCGCGAGCCGTGTGAGAAACTCGTGAGCAACGGAAGATTCAACGTCGTAAGGGTGTGTCTACCCGCGCCGAACACGTCGTAGGCTTTGCCGTCCCGGAAAAACACTGCCATTTCGTACTCATGCACAACTAGTTGTGCGCCCCATGTGATGTCTTCGCTAGGGTATCGCCAGACTATGTCGTCTGGACCTGCGTTTACCCATTCTATTACTTGTGGCATTTTAGGTCACTCCCATAATCACTTCATTACGTTTATCAAACGTGTCCTCGAAGGATTCGAGTTTGTCGGTTACGCCTTGAACGTGTGCCGCAAGGTTAGAGGTCACACCGCTGTTCAAGTCCGCTTTAAAAGCGTCA
This sequence comes from Candidatus Bathyarchaeota archaeon, assembly GCA_963820675.1. Classification (GTDB taxonomy): domain Archaea; phylum Thermoproteota; class Bathyarchaeia; order Bathyarchaeales; family Bathycorpusculaceae; genus UBA11855. The sequence goes on from CAWGAW010000015.1 coordinate 25,522, forward strand.
ATTTCAGCGCCTAGCGCGTTTATGCCTTCGATGAGTTGGTTGTCGAAAGCTATCATACGGTCAAGATTCTCCTCTTTGACTTTGACGGCGTCGAAGAAACCGCTGTATCCGTAGGAGGCATGATTGACTTTCTCCACTATCCTATCCATCTTAGCCGAGAGCCGGTCCATGTCGGTTATGACGTCGACGTAACGGCGGTCAACCAGCTTCTGCTGGATAGTTCGCAGGTCGGTCTTAGCCTGTGACAGTTTTAGGTATAGGTGATTTCGGATTAGTCTGTCGCTTTCACGTCGGATTTCTTTCTCTTTGTAGCCGCGAAAACCTGGGATGAACGCGGCGATGCGTTCTGAAAGGCGCATTTGGTCTTTGGTTTCTTTATACACGTCTTTTTCTTCGCTCATTCCTTATTCCCCGCTTTATTTTGCATTCGTGTACAATTTAGGGGTTTCTTTTAAAGTTTACTTAGAGCAATCCGAACTTGGAAGGGGGAATATCGCCCTTTAATACCATGCCCTCGGCGCCGTCGATGATGAGCTGGTAGATGTTGCCCTTGTACTCGTACTTGATGAACCACACGGGTGCATGGAGGTAGACCACGCCTTTCACATTGAATTCGTTCTTCATCTCTATGATCTTGTCTACGTCTTGCTGGAGAAGAAAGCGGTGACTTGCATCAATCTGTTGCTCGGCAAGTTCCAAGGCTTCCTCCCGTTCGATTTCGCTGTTGAAAATTTTGGCGAAGCCCTCGATTTTCCTGAAGTCGTATGGGAATCTTGCCTTCCAATGGGACGTCGTATTCGCGGGTGGGAAATGTCGAAGCTTCGCGAGCAAGCACGAGCCAGTTGTACTCCTTCTCAATCGTGCCCTCCTTGACGATCGGCGGAGCGACACGCTCAAACACGCCCTTGTATGTGCTTTTCACCGTTATTGAGACCACCCAGAAGGGAAGGTAAATCAGTTCTTTCTCGGTGATCTTCGCTTTCCGCGCGAGGTCGCCTGGTTTCAGGAAACCCGATGTCATCCAATCTTTAATCGGCTTGTCAATCTGTGACTGGTCATAGTGATTCAGGAGTAGGGAATGCTCGAAGACGAAAGCTTGCCCCGTTTCAATGACCGTGGTGAAGCCGCAGTACTTGCAGGTCGCCACCAGCTCGCCTGGCTGAAACTCCACGGGTGCGCCACAGTTGGAGCACTTGATGCTTTGCGCTATCGCCATGGCTAAGCCGCCTTCAGTTTCTCGCGTTTTATTATCTCGCGGGCAACGATGACGCCTGAAGCCGAAGATTGAATTAAGCCTCGTGTTACTCCTGCGCCGTCGCCGATGGTGAACATGTTCTGGATTTTCGTCTCCAACGAATTATTCAGCTGCAAGTGGGAAGAGTAGAACTTCACCTCAATTCCGTACAGCAGCGTGTCTCTAGAGTGAATGCCTGGAGCAATTTGGTCCAAAGCCTGTAGCATCTCCCTGATGTCCGACAGGTAACGGTAAGGCAGGACGAAGCTTAAGTCGCCTGGCGTAGCGTTCTTCAACGTGGGAACAACAACGCTCCTGGACAACCGTTCAGCGGTTGACCTGCGTCCCGCTGCGAGGTCGCCGAGGCGTTGCACCATGACGCCGCCGCTGAGCAGGTTTGAAAGGCGAGCAACGTATTTGCCGTAGGCGATGGGTTCCTTGAAGGGTTCCGTGAAGGATGTGCTCACGAGGATGGCGAAGTTCGTGTTATCCGTCTTCCGTTCGGCGTAACTCTGCCCGTTAACCGTCAAAACCCCGTCATAAGATTCCGTTGTGACCTCGCCGTAGGGCGACACGCAGAAAGTCCGTACCATGTCGTCGAAAAGCTTCGAATAGTAAATTAGCTTGGGCTCATACAGAACCTGGGTCAACTTCTCCATGACCGACGCAAGGACTTCGACCCTTACGCCTACGTCAACAGGGTTGTTTACCGTCTTCAAACCTCGGACCTGTGCCTCGGTCTGCAGCCATTCGGCACCGCTTCTGCCAGGCGCGATAATCACGTATTTGCCCGTGAACTTCTCGCCGTTGGTTGTCTCAACGCCTTGGATGGTATGGTTCTCTGCGATGAGTCCTCTAACTTCGGTTCGGGGCAGGAAAGTGATTTTGTCGTTGAGCTCCTTGCGCATCATGCGGAGTGTGTCGGCGCACTTCTCCGTGCCCATGTGACGAACCTCTTGGCGAATGAGTTTTAGCCCCGCGAGGGAAGCCTGCTTCTCGATTTCGTCAACTCTGTCACTGTCGCATCCGTACACCTGTTCGCTGGCACCATACCTGAGGTAAACGCCATCCACGTACTTCACAAGCGATTCCAGTTCTCGCTGGGAGACATACTGGTTCAGCCAACCGCCGACCTCCGTCGACAACGTGAGTTTGCCGTCGCTGTAAGCGCCCGCACCACCCCACCCTGAAAGCACAGAACACGGCTCACAATGTTTGCATTCAAAACCTCGGCTGCTCGGACACTTACGTTGGTCGATGTCGGGACCCCGGTCGAGGATGAGAACGTTGAGGTTGTTTTTCTCTGTTAGCTCCAAAGCTGAGAAGATGCCTGCGGGACCTGCGCCCACGATGATTACGTCATACTTCAAACGGGAGTGTTCCCCCTTCGGAAACCAAATTGAAATGCAGTACCTTGCTTATATTTTTAGCTAGGCCGCTACTTTTTGGGGTGCGGAATAAGGCACAGAAACTTCAGCGCCTGGCTGCCCGTGTTCTTGAATTGGTGCCATTCATCGGGCGCCACGTAAACCACATCGTTGGGTTTGAAATGAGTCTCCTTCTTTCCGTCGAAAAGCACTCCTTCGCCCTCCAAGATGAAGACTTCATGCTCCCACGGATGCGTGTGCAATGGACTGCAGCCGCCCTCACTAACTTCGAAGAGGCGCATTGCGAAGGTCGGGGCACCCATGTCTTTCGTGATGAGCCAGCGAACTTTGACGTTGGACGCGCCACTTTCTTTGACGTTCTCGAGTTTAACGGTTTCATAATTGAAAACCTTCATCATTGTCACCGTTTCCACTCTATCTGGTGCTGGCGGCTTAATAAGCTGAGCAATTATCCTCGGAGGACGCACGTATCGTTTGGAGATATATCTCAAGAACATTTAAATCCCAACCGCAACCCATCCTAAACAGGACAGCACATGGCAAAAGAAACCGAAAACCTCAACAACCTAGTCTCTGACTTCTCCCGCTTCTACATACTCACCATACTCTACGAGGGACCAGCCCATGGCTACCAAATCCTCAGCAGCTTCAAAAAGCGAGTCAAAAAGGAAGTCAGCCCCAGCCTCGTTTACCCGTTTCTGCAGCAGTTGGAGGCGAAGGGTTTGGTGACGCACACGATGAAGCCCGTGGGTGAGAAAGAGAAGAAAGTCTTCGAACTAACCCAAAAAGGGCAGAGAACTTACGACGGAGCTGTTCAAGCGGTTCTCTGAGTTGGTTTCGGTCGCTATCGAACCCAGCCTGTACGTGTGCGCCCACTGCGGTTGCAAAGTGTACGAAGGAGCCTACCGCGAGACGATAAATGGCGAGGAACTGGCTTTTTGCTGCATTCACTGTGCTCGTTCCTACAAAGAAACAAAAAGCATTTCGACGAAGAACTGAGAAAACTTCACGCAATTCCTCTCTCTTTGATCCAAATTTTCTAAACCACGGTCTGGGCAGCTCAAGATTCTTTTGTTAGAGTGCTCATCCAGAATCAAATTCTCATTTTGTACGTTTTCGGCAAAAGTTTATATTCTCAGCGAAATGATACCCGTCCTTATAAACTCAATGGAGAAAAGAAGAAAAATGGAAATTTCAATCAACAAATCGAAAATGACAAGTGCAATCGTTATAGTTCTAATGATGGCTTCTATCATGCTAATAGCAGTACCTATTCGTGCCAGTCGCGCAAGCTGCTGAAGTATCTACATCTGGACCACTGCCAGCCGGCAAAGTTGCCGCAATAACAACTCCGACTGTCTGCAGCCTTAGCGTAAAACCCGCCGTCGCAGGCGTCGGTCAGTATGTCTTGGTCAACGTGTGGCTTAACCCCGCAGTTACAGCTGCTCGAGTTATCAAGACCTACGAATTCACCATCACGAAGCCCGACGGAACAAAGGTAACCTTCACGCAAGATGCTGAACCTGCAACCACTGCCACATGGTTTCACCTATACAGTCGACCAGGTTGGCGTATACAAGTTTGACGTCGACTTCACAGGATGCTATTTCAACGGCACAACTAACGCAAGGCTACAGAGTCAGCGTACTACATGCCCAGCAAAGCCCCAGAAGCAACAATCACATGCCAATCAAACTACAATCCCTCTTGGCCTGCTGCAGCGCTTCCAACAGACTACTGGACGCGACCAGTAGACTTTTCACTCCGAGAGTGGTGGCCAATTTTAGGGAACTACCCAGCCAAGGCTACGATGGCACCATAGACCCTGACTGGAACACCCGATATCCAGACACCAACCCACACTGGGCAGCCAATACGGCTTCATCCCATGGGTCCAAGCACCACAAAGCTCGCACATAGCTTGGATTGAAGCAAACAATCCAGCCGGCGTCGTGGGAGGACAAGCTGGTCCAATGCGGGCAACACAATTGCAAGCGACCTATCGACAAGTCCGTTACCTATGCAACTTAGCATATGCTGGAAGAGGTTACCGAACCGTCATAAAACCACAGCCAACAGTGATCAACGGCACCACTTATCTGCAGCCGACGAACGCGTGGCAGTGCTTCGACTTACGCACCGGAAAGGTGTACTGGGAACTAACAGGCATGCAAATACCGACATTCATTGAATACACCACCAGTGTGACAACCGCTGCAGGAAGTGGCGGAGCGGTCTACTGCAAGCCTCGTGTACTTAAGCGGCCAGGCTGGTAAAATACAATCCAGTAACTGGAGCAGTGACAGCCAAACGTTACACTTCCCTAAGTGGCACGACACATACTACAAGAACCACTGCGTCTTACCAGTGCAAGAACCTCGGCGCAGCAGCAGCCAACCAAACGGCGGACGCTACCGATTGATAAACTGGACCATCGCCGGAATATCAGCCACCAACTTCACTTCCAGAGTAGCAAGAACATAAGTTACCCGATGAGCAGCTTACCAGGCACAATCGATTGGAACTCAGGCTTGGCGCTACGGTATCAGGTATCACTACAGCAGGCGTAATGTGTGCAATAAACGTAACAGGATACAACTTGTGGACAGGCACAAAGCTGTGGACCACCCTCCTGAACAACTATACGATGTTCAGCGGATCTTGCACTGTTGCTGACCACGGAAAAGTCGCTTTCAACGTACACATATGAACGACCAATACGGCGCTTACGTAGCATATGATTTGGCAACGGGCAACCAAGCATGGATAAGTCCAACAATGGACTATCCTTGGAGTTCAACAGGCTTCGGAGCTTACGGAGTTGCATCAGCTTACGGACTAATAATCCACACCGCCTACTCAGGCATAGTCGCCATTAACTGGACAAATGGACACATAGCATGGACCTACCACAAATACGCGCTAGCACCCTTCGAAAGCCCCTACACTGACGCAAATGGCACCGAAGTCTACTCGTTTCAACTCTGGTGTCCGCATCGCTGACGGAATGGTCTTCGCATACAACTGTGAGCACACGACAACCTTCCCAAGAACCAGAGGATGGAGCACAGTCGCTGTCAACATGACTACAGGCGAGGAAGTTTGGAGCATATCGATGTGTGGGAACGCTGCGTTCGGCAACAACCCAGACATAGGCGCCGTCGCTGATGGATACATGGTAGAGGAAACAGCTTTGGGATACTTCGTAGTCTATGGCATGGGTAAAAGCGCAACCACAGTCACAGCACCCGACACAGTTATGCCACAAGGAAACGGCATCGTCATAAAAGGCACAGTCATGGACATGTCACCAGCTCAGCCAGACACCCCATGCGTCGCCAAAGAATCAATGACTGAACAGATGGAGTACTTACACCTACAATTGCCAATCGGCGGAATATGGAACAACGAAACACTCGTCGGCGTTCCAGTCTCGCTGACAGCCATCGACGAGAACGGCACGGTCACCGACCTCGGCACTGTCATCACAAACGGCTACTACGGCACCTTCGAGAAAGCATGGACCCCACCAGCAGAAGGCACATACCAAATCATAGCCTCCTTCGCAGGCACCGAATCATACGGCAGTTCATCAGCAGCAACCGCAGTCTCAGTCGGGCAAGCAACCCAACCCATCCAATTCCCACAACAAGTGCAACCAATCGACTACTCATCGACCATCTTCGAAGCAGCAGGCATCATAATCGTTGCAGTCGTCATCGCCCTCGCAGTAGCAGTTCTATTGCTCAGAAAAAAATAAGTCAGGGAAACAACCTAAATTAAACCCTTTCTTTTTTTTATTTGCAAGTTCAATCTAGTGCGCAAGAGACAGGAATAAATTGCAGTTTTAGAAAAGCGGAGAAATAGTTCGGAGTGGACTGCATCGTTAATGAAACTTGGTGGACTTAGTCTTTTATGCTTTCGATGAGGTCTGAATGGCGACATCTCCCGCACAACCCCTTTTTTCTATTTTGTTCCTTTCTGGAAAGCATCGCCAGGTTCTATATTTGATTTGGGCTGTGAGATATTTCATACTAGTGCAAAATCTTAAATTCTGATTGACAGGATATTATTATTGCGAAGCTTTTCCCGAGCTTCGACATATTGAAAGGAGAGTAAAAAAACATATGTTAAGGAAAATGACAAGGACAGCAACAATCGCTTCAGTTCTTTTGATGGCTTATGTTACGCTAATGGCAATGCCAGTCCAAGCTCAAACAAATCTGCAGAAGAGCGTTGCCATTCCGCTACCGACCGGTGTTACTCCTGACGTGTCATACAACACTATCGCTCACATGAGCTTCAGACCTAACCCCGTAGGATTTGGCCAGCCCCTTCTCGTTAACATGTGGCTGCAACCACCAATCCACGTATCCACGATGCCATTCAGGATACACGGTGACATTCACAAAGCCAGACGGAACCACGGATCAGTTGGCCCGATGGATTCCTATCAAGGGGACACAACGGCATGGTTTGAATACGTAGTCGACCAGGTTGGCACATGGAAAATCAAGTTCAACTTCCCAGGAGACTATTTCCCAGCAGGAAACTACACCGTGTGGTGGCGTTATTATGCGGTCAGGTGCTCAACGCTCCTCTATCAATCTACTATAAGCCCAGCTCAGATGGCCCATACAATTTCACTGTGAAGAACGACATAGCACTTTCTTGGCCTCGGATCTCCGCTTACCAACAGATTACTGGACAAGACCCGCATCGGTAGAGAATAGAGAATGGTGGCCGATTCTCGGAAACTATCCATCTACTGGCATCGTAGCAGGTGTGGGAAGAGGAGTATCATTAGCGGATTGGCCAGCTGACACGAACACGTACATGAGCAACTACGGTTTCACCCCGTACGTCCAAGGACCAAAAAGCGCACACATAGTATGGAAACGACAAGGATGCGATAGGAGGACTCGTTGGAGGAACCATGGGAATTGCATCATTCCAGACGGGTGGCGGCAGTCCAACTATCGTCTTTAATGGCCGATGTTATCAAAGCGTTACAAAAGTAGCGAAGACACTGGTTAACGGAACCTACTAGACGTGCCTACGAGCGTTTGGCAATGCTATGACCTGCGAACTGGACAAGTATACTGGGAAAAGACAGGTCATTGAAGTCAAGCCCCCACCATGATTCTGTACAGCGAAAGAGAGATAGACGTCGTACCAGGTGAGACAGCAAGCACTTTAGGCATGAGAGTAGACCTTATGTACGTAGGCGGCGGACGACTAATAACATACAATACTTGGACGGGAGCTGTGAAAATAAACATTTCGATTGCTCCGTTGACGACAGGCACCTACTATGCTTCTTACGATTGGCCATACTTCTTGAGCGTGCAGAACTTGGCAGCGGCGCAAACACCAGTACCGATTGATAAACTGGACGTGGCTGGAGACCCGTCAGGGTTCAGCTCTTGGGAATTTCAGACTTGGCGTATGCAACAACATTACTTGGCCATTCAGCAGCTTAGGCGCTGTGGATTATGAAGCTGGCATAGCTGTAACCACAGCAGGAATAACTACATCCAGCGTAGGAGTTACCTATGGTCAGAGGATAATGGGCTGCCAGCATAAGACAGGGCAACTGCTGTGGAACGTAACAACCGACACTAGCACAGGTCTTGGCGGCTTTTTCAGCGGAAGCACCTCAGTCGCTGACCACGGAAAATACGCTGTACGCTTAAACGATGGACATTGGCATTGCTGGGATCTGTATACAGGCAAAGAACTCTGGACAAGCGAGTTACAAGTTGGCCTTGGGGAACATTCGGATGCTACGGTGTACAATCATACGGCGGAAACATAATCTCAAACCAATACGACGGTGTCGTCGCTTACAACTGGACCAACTGGAAAAATATCCTGGTGCTACAAATACAAAGCTGACTATCCATACGAAACTCGGTCTTACGGAGACAATCCTATCCATGGTTCACTGGCACTACCCGCATTGCAGACGGAGTTATCTACACCTACAACGATGAACACTCAGTCAGTGAGCCCATACCCAGAGGGTACAAGCTTCACGCCATCAACGCTACCACGGTGAGGGAATATGGAACATCACAGGCACACATGGCTCCAGGCGCGGTCGCCGACGGCTACCTAGCAGCTGCAGACACGTACGATGGCTACATGTACGTTTTCGGCAAAGGCAAAAGCGCGACAACAGTCACGGCACCAGAAATGACTATAGCAAAAGGGCAACAGTGTTGATTAAGGGCACCGTGCTAGATCAGTCGCCTGCTCAGCCTGACACGCCATGCGTATCCAAAGAATCAATGACCACGCAGATGGAGTACCTGCACATGCAACATCCGATCGATGGTGTCGCCCATAAATTCAACGATGACTGGAGTTCCAGTGACACTGACCGCTATTGGCTCTGAACGGCAACCCATCGACATCGGCACAGCGACGACAAACGCATACTACGGCACGTTAGAATGGCTTGGACCCCACCAACGAGGGCATCTACACAATCATTGCTTCATTCGCAGGCGACGACTCCTACGGCAGCTCAGCAGCAGCAACAGCAGTAACCGTGGGTCCAGCACCAGCACCGAAACATCCAAAGTACCCAACTCCAGCAGACTACACAATGACAATCATTGGCATGGGCAATCGCAATTATCATCGCAGTTGCCATAGCCGTACTACTACTTAGAAAACACTAAACAGACAAGAGCAAACAAAACTCAACTTTCCCTTTTTTAGTCAAGAAATATTGATGCGAAATGGAACGAGCTGAAAAGGTCCTGGACAAAAGAAAAATGTTAACTATCTAGAGGTTGCATTTCCTCTTTTTTCTTAATCTTTCCTGCTCCATTTAGTCTTTTATGGCTTCGATGAGGCTCATTATGTTCCAGAGCTTCACCCGCGTGTACGGCGGCATGTTTGGGTCCTGCAGAATCTCATCCAATAATGACACGGCGTTGGAGGCTCTCACGGCTGGCGTGTACTCGCCGCTCTGTAGAGTGTTCATGGCGTCTTTAGCTGAGCGCCTTATGTTCCTAGGAGTCGTGCTGTCCTCTGAAACCTCGCTAAGTACAGCCAGCGCCTGCTTGATTCTTTCTTCGTACTCTTCAGCCTTTTTCTTACGAACCATAAGTAGCCACCCATACCACATCGCAGTCGTCAACTTATATAAGCTTTAAGACGCATATGCCTTTTGGGTTCTAGAAAATGCAGAAAGGAAAGGAAGACACACACATCAAGCGCATGGCTGAACTCCTTCGCCAGGGAGCTACGTTGACGGATTTATCGTGCCCCGCATGCAGCTCGCCGCTTTTCAGGCTGAAAGACGGTACATTGTGGTGCGCGAAGGATGAGAAAAAAGTCATCGTCGTGAAGGAGGGCGAAGAACCCCCAAAACAAAGCGGTGGAAAAGGACTAGACTCTCTGGAAGCTACGTTAATGGCTAAGTTGCAAGATGTTCAAGCGAAGATTCAGCGAACGGAAAACGCGGATGAACTGCAGAAACTTTCAGCGGCGCTTTCCGAGTTGTTGGATAGCTTGGAAAAGGTCAAGAGGATGAAGAAAACCTGAAGCCGACTGAACCGCCACATATGTCGGCGACTTACGAAGGCTTCCCAGAACAGAGCATTCACGCAAAAGAGGCCTTCACGTTTTGCTTGTCGCCGAGGAAACTCGAGGAGAGACTCATCGAGGCTTTGCGAGGCGTGAACAGTAGGACGTTTACGTTCGAGGACTTCGGCAATCCGACGGTCCCTGGGTGTACTGTGATTTTTGAGGTGGGGATAGCCGACTCCAACAGCTTTACGTCCATAGACGAGAATGAAGAGAAAAAAGTATTTACTACGCTGAAGCGGGCAACTTTCGGAATCATGGATTTTTTCTTCGCCATACGCTATTACAAAGACTTCGTTTCCAAAAAAAAGCCCCTTAAGTTTGACTACTACATCACACGCTTCATCTTCAGCGAAAACGTCGTGGAACTCCAAGTTTTGCACGAGAGAGGACCGCGATATTTCTCGCCAAAAGATATGGTCACGTTTCTGATGAACCGAATCAACGAGACCTCGGCTAGAAAAATCCTCAAGAAAATCAAGCAGCCCCCAACATAGACTAGGCAGAAACTATAGAGAAAGACGGCTGCTACAACCGAAAGTTATATTGCCTACATATCTTCCGAAACAGAGCATCTCTCGCAAACGAGCGATAAATAAAAGAATTCAGAACGGCACTCAGGTGAAACCACGTGATTCCGATAGAAGTCTCAGAGCTAAAGAAACACTACGGCGACATAAAGGCAGTCGACGGAATATCCTTCAAAGTTAACGAGGGCGAAGTGTTCGGATTATTGGGACCGAACGGCGCTGGCAAAACCACTGCCATCGAAGTCATGGAAGGACTGCGGGAAAGAGACGGCGGCGACGTGAAAGTCCTCGGTCTTGACCCATGGAAAAATGGGTACGATCTGCACAAACGCATCGGAGTCATACCCCAGGAGTTCACGTTTTTCGAGAAACAAAACCCCAAAGAAGCCATAGAATACTACGCGGCGCTCTTCGGCGTCAAAGTCGACCCATACGACATACTCAAAGAAGTCCTGCTTGAAGATTCAGCCAAGAACCGTTTCGAGAATCTCTCAGGCGGTCAGAAGCAGAAGATGGGGCTGGCGTTGTCGCTCGTAAATTCGCCCGAGCTTCTCTTCCTCGACGAACCCACCACTGGGCTGGATCCCAACGCTAGGCGCGCAATCTGGGAAGTCATACGAGGGCTCAAGGCGAAGGGCAAAACGATAATTTTGACCACACACTACCTGGAAGAAGCGCAGCAACTGTCCGACCGTGTGGCTATCATGAATTTGGGGCACATCGTGGCGATGGGCACGGCGGATGAAATCATCATCCAACACGGCTCAGGCGAGAGACTTGAAATTTGCGGCAGCCAACTTCTTGCAGACTACATCCGAGCCAACACAGAACTCAAAGTCGAGTACGACTCTGCACGGGAATTGATGAGCATTCCGCTCAACCAGAGAATCGACGCCCTCGCTGCTCTGGCAGCCGCCGAGCAATCCAAGATGGACTGGGGCGAGATTCAAACCCGCCGCGACAGCTTGGAAGACGTGTTTATCAAACTCGTGAGCGGCGCCGTCGACGAAAGTGGCAACGTCGGTGCCCCGGGAAGTCAAGACAAAAAGGGAAATCAGAAGAGGCGAAAGTAGATGTCAGCAAGAAGAACTATCGCGGACCTCAGACTGTTCGGTCGCGGCTACCTCAGAAACATCGTGGGATTGTTCTTTGGAATAATCTTCCCAGTCATCATTATCACTCTCTTCGGCGCGATTTTCGCTGGAAGTGGCGGATCCGTGACTGTGTACGTTCAAAACAAGGACACTGGACCATTCAATGCACCAGTGGTGGATGTTGCCACGCCATTTATAGATGCCCTGAACGGGACTGACATTAACGGGACTGCCTTAAACCCCAACACTACATGGCCAATAGTCGTACAGCTGGTTGACCCCTCTAAGAACTTCACCGAATACTTGAAAGACCATTCAGCTTCTGATGGCATCATTGTCCCGGAAAATTTCTCTTTGGACTACCTCACTGGCCAACCGCTTAACATAACTTTGTACGGAAACCCCGCTCAGAGTTCCAGCGCTATCGTCGGCAGCGTCGCTAACGGCGTAGTCAACGGATTTAACCTGCAACGTGTTCACGGCACAAACGAAATCCAAGTTGCGTCAGCCACGGTTAACACTGAGCAGACGAAATACATCGACTTCCTGGTTCCAGGCCTAATCGGGTTCTCCATACTGGTGAGCCCGATGTTCTCGATGGTTAACATAACCTCCGAATACAAGAAAGTCAAGTTGTTCAAACAGCTCTCGCTGACGCCGTTGCACAAGATGGAGTGGCTGGCTTCAAAAGTAATTTGGTACATTGTTCTTGTCTATAATTTCCTTCGTGCTTCTGGTCCTCGTCGGAGTCTACGGTTTCGGAGCGCACATGACCCTAACAGTTTGGCTCATTCCGTTCCTAATCTTGGGACCCATGCTGTTCTCCTCGTTGGGCATGCTGGTCGGCACCGTGACGAAAAGCGTCGAAACCGCGAGCGTCCTCGGAAACATAATCACGTTTCCCATGATGTTCCTGTCGGGCACGTTCTTCCCGATAGCCACGATGCCAGCGTACCTCCGAAAGCTTTGCACACGTGCTGCCCTTGTTCTACATCGTTGGAGGGCTTGAACAACGTGATGGTTTACGGCAACATAATGGCGGCACTAGTTGACATCGCGGTCACGACGGTAATCACAGTGGTCGTTTTCGTGGCGGCGGCGAAAGTGTTCAAGTGGAGAGAAGACTAAACAACTGGATCACCGCGAAAACCCTTGAGAAACTGCGAAACTGTGGTAACCAGAGCCTCGAACACGTTAGGCTCGGGCTTGTCACCGTCAATCGCTACGAGTTCGCCCTTTTTGACGAATTTCAAATAGATTTCACGAACCCGTCGCTGCGTCTCCAAGTTCTCCATCACAGATTTCCTACGCTCCAAACGCTTCAAAACAGTTTCTGGAGAGATATCGATGAAGACCGCGAAGTCAGGTTTAAGCGCGTGCTTGTTCAGGGTTTTTATCCAAGTTAGGCTTAATCCCGTGCTTCCCTGATACGCTAGACTTGAGTAGACGTAACGGTCGGAGATGACTAAGTGTCCGTCTTTGAGGGCGGGTTTGATTTCGGTCTCGACGTGTTCAATGCGGTCAGCGGCAAACAGCAGGGCTTCTACCTCTGGGTGAAGACGTTTCGATTCGTACAAGCAGCCATTTCGGATGAAAGCGCCGATCCGGCCCTCGCTGGGCTCAGCCGTGAATAAAGCGCGGTGACTTTGCCTAAGCTTTGCCGCGAGCATCTTTGCCTGCGTGGTCTTCCCTGATCCATCTAACCCTTCGATGACAATGAATGCACCACGTTTCGTCACTTTTTTACCTTCAAGCATGTGGTTAAGGATTATATTGGGACGGGTAAATATAATTTGACACTTGGAGGTTTATGCTTTGGCTAAGGCTTACTGGGGCGAAATCAAAGATCCCGTCCACGGCTACGTCTATATCACTGAAGCCGAGAAGGAAATCATCGATTCGTATCCTATGCAGCGTCTCCGCAGGCTCAGGCAACTGGCGGGCTCGGAGTACGTTTATCCCGGGGCGAATCACACGCGGTTTGAACACTGCGTCGGAGTAATGTTCCTCGCAGGCAAGGTGACAGAAAACCCCAACCTCTCCCGAGTCGTCTCTGATGAAGAAGCGGGCATGGTCAGGATGGCAGGACTGCTCCACGACGTTGGGCATGGTCCTTTCTCGCACGTGTTTGAGCAGCTGCTCATTCGGGATTTAGAGAAAACGCATGAAGACATTACAACGTGGTTAATTCTTGAGAGCGAGATAGGCGATAAAATCGCAAAAACAGGATTCAATACCGAGGACATCGCGAAGTTGGCAGTGGGCAAGTTACACAAGGCGGGCAAAGCTTACTGGGACCAGATAATCAGCAGCGGCATCGACGTCGACAAACAGGACTTCATCGTTCGAGATACCTACCACACGGGCGCCGAATACGGGTTCATCGATGTGTTTCGCCTGATCCACACATTGGACGTGTTGGGCGAGGATTTAGCGGTGGAGCTCGGTGCGTTGTCAGCGCTGGAGGCGTTCATGATTGCGAGAATCGAGTCTTTCAAGAGCATATATTTTCATCGTGTGGGCAGGGCGGCGCAGATCATGTTGGCGATGGCGATGGAGAAAGCGAACTCTGAGCTGGGATTGACGGCGTTCAAGACGCCCGAGGAGTACTTGGCGATGGATGATTACACCGTGTGGGCAGCGCTCAAGAAATGCGGCAAATCTAAGGAGATAATTGAGGATTTGGAGCGCCGCAGGATGCTGAAGTGCGCCTACGAGCGGACATTCTACGAGAAGGATGCGATGGTGTCGAACATCTTCGGTCGCGAAGCATACAGGCGGCAGATGCAGGGTGAAATTGCACGGGAGGCGGGAGTGGAGACTGACAGTGTGATCATCGATGTGCCAACCGTGCCCTCTGTGCCTTACCATCACGCGGTGCTGATGGAGTCTATGGAGATTCCCGTGTTCACTCGAAGCCAAACAGGCGAGAAAACGTTAATGCGGTTGAGCGAGATTTCCAAGATCTTCGAGACATTGAAGGGCTTCATCAACATACTACGAGTATACACCGACGAACCAAACCGCGAAAGTGTGGAGAAAGCGGCCGTGCGGATTCTGGGCAAGATTCCTACGACTGCAAGAATAAGCTATTGATTCCGAAGGGGTTGGCAAAGTTAAAGAGAGTGGGTGAAGTTGAGCGAGTTGAGAAGAGGGTTGAATGATGGAGAAAGGCACGAAAGGTAACATTGAAGAGAGAAAGATTGTCGTCAAAATCCGCAAGCCAGAACCGGCATCTGCTCCCTTGTTCTCGGAGGGCGAAGTTAGAAGAATCGTTTCAGAATTCGTCTCCTCATGGATACGTGGCGACATCACCATACGCTTCCCCACGGCGGCGGAGCTTGCCAAGAAGACGCCGTTGAGCATCGCGTTCCCCACAGACCCTTCGGTGAACGCAGAGCTGAAAATCAAGGAGCACTACATCGACTTGGTCTCAGTTCTCGCGGGCACCAAAAAAGCATCGGCAGAAGACAAGGAGAAAGCCATTGACGAGGTTTTCAAGATGCTGCTTATGTTCCGCTCGGCCAACCGCATAGAGGGAAAAATCATCTCCAACGACCTCGAAAAGCGGCTGACGGACGTAGAAAAAAACCTGAACCAGACAGCGAAACTCGTTGAGCAAATCACTGGTTTTCTGTTTAAGGAGAAGAAGAAGCCCGCTACTGGCAAGAAACGTGAAGGGTAAGGTTTATTCGACGGGAAAAACACTTCCATGATGCTCTGCGTTTTTGGAGCGCTCCGGTAGTATAGTCCGGTCAAGTATTCCGGCCTTTCGAGCCGAAGACCCGGGTCCGAATCCCGGCCGGAGCACCACAACAGTTTTGTTAGAAGCCGTGTGCGAAGGTCGGGGAGGTTCCGTGTTTTCTGGCTTTTTCGGGTTTTTTGACGTTCTTGAACCTGTTAATCTTGACGGTGTTGCCGTTTGTGGATGCCCAGTATTGTTGGTTTAGGTGTTGGTGATAGATGAATTTCGTGACTGCGTGTGTTAGATCCGCGATTGTTATTTTCTCTGAGTCTGTTGTCAGCTTGTTTTGGCTGAATGCGAAATTCACTTTGAGTTTGGAGTTAAGAAAGCTGGCGAGTTTTTCTCTGTCGTCCTCAAAATCGCCCAAGTCTACTTCTGGCGTTTTCTTAAACCCGAAGGGCACGGTGCTCGACCTCGGTCTTAGCGGGGAGGTTCTAGTATTAATAATCTTTCAAGTAGAATATGAGTGCTTGGTCATTATGACGTTGATTCGAATGCGAAAACGAGCGTGAGCTTCGCTTGAGAAAATGCTGAAGTGTTTTACCCGAAACCTAGTAAAAAACGGCGCGACTCTATTTGAAACATATTTGTCAATCAACCAAACAAATAAACAGAGGAAAAAAATGTAAGTAGTCTCAGCCTTTTCGCAAATTCATAAATACTCACGCATGCACGAGAACAAGGCGAAAGCTATGACAACCAACATTCATCCAGCTTACAAAAAGCTCTTGGCGAAAACCAAAGACCTCATCGTCATGCAAACCGTTGAAGGCGTGGTTCACTGGGACATGGAGACGAAGATGCCGCCCAAAGCAGTGGAGCAGCGCAGCCTGCAACTCGCACTGCTAAGCCGTTTCAGTCATAAGTTGGGCACCGACCCCGAAATCGGCAAACTCCTCAATCAAATCATCGCAAACCCAGACTACGACACGCTTAGCCAAATTGAGAAGCGCAACCTCTACCTCATCAAACGCAACTTCGACGAGCAAACCGCGCTGCCGGAAAAACTTGTAGCCGAGATCACAAAACAACAAGCCATCACGGTTAACACTTGGAAACGGGCCAAAAGCCAGAAAAAATACGCTATCCTCAAACCCGAACTTCAAAAACTCGTTGACCTCACAAAACAGGAAGCGGAACTCCTCATGAAGGTCAAGCAAACAACCACTCCATACGACGCCATGATAGACGCCAATGAGCCACGCATGACCGCAGCCCAAATCACCCCAATCTTCACCAACCTCCAGAAGGGTCTTAAACCGCTACTCGAGAAAATCCAAGCCAGCCCCGAACAACCTGACACGAGTATACTCCACCAAACCGTCCCCGTCGAAACTCAACAGAAAATCGCAACCGCGTTTGCAGAAACGCTCGGATACGACACAACCACACAAAACGCCAGAGGACGCATAGACGAAACCGAACACCCCTTCACCGAAGGCTACTACGACGACGTCAGAATCACCACACACTACTACCCAAACGACTTTGCCAACAGCATCTTCAGCGTCCTCCACGAGACAGGCCACGCCATCTACGACCAAAACCTAAACCCCGACTGGAAGTATCAACCCATCGGCAGCCACTGCAGCATGGGCATCCACGAAAGCCAATCACGGTTCATGGAAAACATCGTCGGCCGATCCAAAGAATTCTGGACAACGCAGCTTCCAAAAATCAAACAACTCGCCCCAACCCTAAGCAGCCTCAAACTTGAACCCTTCACCAAAGCTATAAACAAGGTTACTCCATCAAAAATCCGCATCGAATCCGACGAAGTCACCTATAACCTCCACATCATAATACGCTTCCAACTTGAACAAGACCTCTTCCAAAACAAAACCAACGTCGACGAACTCCCCCAAGCGTGGAACCAAAAATACAAGGAACTCCTAGGCTTAACAATAGAGAACGACTCTGAAGGAGTAATGCAGGACACGCATTGGTCAAGCGGATACTTCGGATACTTCCCCAGCTACTCACTCGGAAATATCTATGACGGACAATTCCGCGCAAAAATCACACAAGACATCCCAGACTGGCAGCAGCAACTCGCCACTGGCAGTCTTACAAGCATCACGACTTGGCTCAAAACCAACGTCCAGAGGTTAAGCAACCTCTACGATCCAACAGAACTAATCAAGCGAGCCACAGGAACAGAATTGGACGCTGAACCGTACCTTGACTACCTCAATGAAAAATACAGCGCGCTCTATGATTTCTGACCCTGATCGCGGCTAGCCAACGCACCGTGAACATACAAAAGCAGAAGCCCAACCAATCCAGCTGCGGCCAAAGCCACACCAATCCAGCCAACAACAGGATCGTAATAATCTGTATTGTTGTATTTTGGGTAGTTAGAGCCGTATAGAAACATCGCGATGCCTATGAAGAAAACAATCGCTAGGAACCACTTGAACGCCGACATACAAACTCCCGAACAGTTTTGAGCGTCATCTACGAAGCCAACGTATATAGACTTAACTGCCCAAAACCTCGTAAACAACGCCAGAACAACACAAACCACATACGAAAGAACATCCAAACCCGACAATTAACCTCAACAACAAGAAAACAAGTGTGTTCTGTAGACGCCGCCTCCGACACTCTTAAATACTACAAGTGCTACAGTGAGTCCTCTGTGACCAAAATGTCGGGCACGGACATCAAAAGACCTGAAACACGTGAGGAACTCATTAAGTTACTCACCGAATCCGCCAAGAAAACGACAATAGAGAAGGCGGAAGCAAAAGCAAGAGAAAGAAAACCGACACTTTCTGCAACAGCGAAATCCCTTAACATACACAGAGACACATTATACACATGGCTTAAAGAGCTAAATGTCGATTTTAAAGCCGTAATGGACAACATACCGACAATCGATAGGCCGCAATTTGCCGATTCGGGATGCACCTATCTCATAGGCGAATCTCTGCTGGGCGAGGGAAACGAAGTTGCCCACGTCGACCTCATGATCGGCGACAAAGACGGCCCCGTAGGCGAAGCGTTTGCCCAGGGCATGACCATGCTTTCAGCGGGGCATACCCCATTGCTTGCTGTCATCAGGCCTAACCTGCCGCCTAAGCCACATACGCTCATAGTGCCTAAGGTCACCGTGAAAAGTATGGAAGATGTCGGCAAAATCTTCGGTCCAGCGCAGGCTGCCGTTGCCAAAGCCGTTGCAGACTCCGCTGAAGAAGGAGTAATCCCTGCGAATAAGGTCGATGACTGGGTCATCATATGTAGCGTATTTGTACACCCCCAAGCTTCCGACGCACGCAAAATCTATCAGTACAACTATGGAGCCACAAAGATGGCCCTCCAACGTGCCCTCAAGAAGTACCCGACACTTGAGAAAATCAACTATGACAAAGACCGCGCCAAGCACCCCATCATGGGTTTCAAAGTTCCACGTCTCTGGAGGCCACCCTATCTGCAGATCTCCATAGACAACCCATCGCTTGAGAACGCTAAGAAGATTCTTGCTCAGATTCCAGGCAGCGACCGCATCATAATCGAAGCGGGAACCCCACTCATCAAACGCTACGGCACACGGGTCATCAATGACCTACGCACTGTTGCTAAGGACTTTTTCATGGTCGCCGACCTCAAAACACTGGACGTTGGCAAAGTGGAAGCAGACATCGCATATGAGGACACTGCAGATGCCGTCGTAGCCGCAGGCTTAGCCCCGCCAGAGACACTCGACGCAACGGTGCATGAAGCGAAGCGCATGGGCATCTACGCATTTATAGACATGCTAAACGTCGAAGATATCTTGGGCAAATTGAAATCGCTCAAAGAGTTTCCTGACGTCGTTATCTTGCACCGAGGCATCGATCAAGAAACGGGCAGAACTTGCGGCTTAGAACGCATCGCCCTAATTCGTAACGCCTTTGCGGACAAGAAATTCCTCATCGCAGTCGCAGGCGGAATCGTTCCCGAAACCGCCAAAGAGGCCCTCGACCTCGGCGCTGACATAATCATCGTCGGAAGATACGTCACCCAATCAAAAGACGTTGAACGTGCAATCAGAGATTTCCTAGAACTCACGCCCACGATGCGCGAAGACATCGACCTCTACAGAGTCCACACAGAATAAGCTGTGCGCGAACTCACCCCATACTTTTATTAATGGTTTTTTAGGAAAACAGCTTCAGCGTGACGAAAGCCGGCGAAGAACACGACAGCGGCGACCAGGAACGTTGGCACGATAGTTGGGCAAAGATCTGAGCCAGGAAAGGTCCGAGGAAGGAACCCGCTGCCGCAGCCTAAGACCGACTAGGCCATCGAAGAGACCACTTTTGCCCTCAGGTATGAGCTCCATGGAGATTGATATCATCATTATGTAGTACATGGCGTACGCGAACCCGAGGAAAACCAAGAATCACCATCGTCATGATGGTCGGGGAAAACGCGAACTCGATAACGCCAATGAGTAGGAAAATCAGCATGCTTCGGACGAAGACGAACCTCGGCATCTGCTTCCGAATATCCATCGAACGGGCGCGTCGGCTGATGAGGAAGTAGCCAGCTGTCGCCCCTAAGGAGCTGAAAATGTACGCGACGTAAACCATGTTTGTCTGCCCATTGAAGATTTGTTTCAGGTATATGGGCAAGGGCGTGAAGAACAGACTCGTCGCCAGGGAGAACATGACGATGGCAAAGGCGAACCCGAGGAAGTTTTCTTGCTTCAGCGAGCCATCCCAGCCGTAGCCGTCCATGAGTCTGGAAGAGCTCTCCAAACCCCGATACGTGAAATCCATCCGCCGCTCGATGCCCACGAGGCGCCGCTCGAAAATCATCAACGGGTCAGCAATCAGCGCCAAGGAGAGGATGAACGCCACGACGCTTAAGCCGCTGCACAGGTAAAGAACTCCCGTTGAACTGAGACCGTAAGCAAAACCAAACAAGCCAACGGATAAGCCCACGATGAAGCCAATCTCCGTTAATCCCTCGTAGAAACCATAGGATCTCTCCCATTGGTCCCTGCTGTAGTGTTCGGCGATGAGCACGTTCTTGGGGGCTTCGTGAGAAACATGCAGGAACTGCATGATCACGTACAGCGCCACGAACAGGAGTATGCTCTGAGCGAAGGGCAGTGTCATGAGGAACAGAATCACCGCCGAGGAAGTAAACGAGAGCAGAATGAACACCTTGTAGTGACGGGTGGCGTCGCAGAGGTAGCCCCAGAGGAACGATCCGGGGATGGCGCAGAACAACGCGATGGACATCATCACGCCTAGGGCAACCAGCGGTCCCCCGAGGAGGCTCGTGTCCTTAAAGGTGACGACGTAGAGCGGGATGAAGACGCTTAGCAGCCCGAACGCTATTTCGTGGAAGAAGAACCCCAGTCGCCACATAGCCAAGAAGACGCTCGCAAAAGCCATTTAAGCTTTTACCCTAGACACAACAAAGTTTTGCACTAAAAATGCAGGTTGCAATGCCGTAAACGCTTAATAGATAGATGTTGGACTTCATATTTCCGCTGGAGCGTTAAACCGTCAATGGCAAAATTCAAAGTCATCATCTCCGACCCCGAAACCGGCACGTCGAAAGTCGTTGAGTTAGAGGAATCCCGCGCCGCACCCCTCGTGGGCAAGAAAATCGGCGAAACCGTCGAAGGCGCCCTCGTGGACATGCCTGGCAACAAGCTCCAGATCTTGGGCGGCTCAGACAAAGATGGCGTGCCCATGCGCCCGAGCGTCCACGGAGGTGTTAGACGAAACGTGCTCCTCGCGGGTGGGGTTGGTTTTAGCCCGAAGAAGCCCGGCGAACGGAAGCGAAAGGCCGTGCGTGGCAACGTGATAACCGACGAGATCGTGCAGGTAAACACAAAGATAGTCGCGAAACCGAAGAGCAAAGAAGCCAAGCCTGCTGCGGTTACAGCTTAATGCTCAAGATATATTAACGTCTGCAAGCTAATTTCTCCAACATTCACGTAGTTGTGGAATCCGAAAAAATGAGCGAAGAAGAAACGGTCCCTCTGCCCAAGCAGCCCGAAGTCAACATCGGAACCATCGGCCATGTTGACCACGGCAAAACAACTTTGGTCAAGGCTTTAACAGGGGTTTGGGCTTCGCGGCACAGCGAAGAGCTGAAAAGAGGCATCACGATAAAACTCGGCTACGCCGACCTCCCAATCTACAAATGCCCAAAATGTGAGACCCCAAAACAGTTCTCCACCAAGCCAAATTGTCCATCCTGCAACTCAGAAGCAGAATTCGTTCGAGCAATAAGCTTCGTGGATGCGCCGGGGCATGAAGCGTTAATGGCGACGATGCTTTCGGGCGCAGCCATCATGGACGGAGCCATACTGGTCATCGCCGCTGACGAACCCTGTCCGCAGCCACAGACACGTGAGCATTTGGCAGCGGCGGAGGTCATCGGCATCAAGAACATCATAATCGTCCAGAACAAAATCGACATCGTGGACGAGAAACGCGCTCTTAAAAGTTACGAAGAGATCAAAGCCTTCGTGAAGGGCACTATAGTAGAGAACGCACCGATTATTCCGATTTCCGCCCAGCGACTTGATAAACATAGACGTTCTCCTTACGGCAATTCAGGAAATCATTCCCACGCCCCAACGTGATGAAACCAAGCCGCCCTTTATGTACGTTATCCGTTCCTTCGACACCAACAAGCCGGGCACGATGATTGAGGAGTTGGAGGGCGGAATAGTCGGAGGTACCATCAGTCAAGGCAAATTCGCCGTGGGAGATGAACTCGAGATTCGACCTGGAATAGCCATCGAGAAGGAGGGCAAAAGCACATACCTCCCTCTGGTCAGCGAAATCGTGAGTCTGCAGGCGGGCGGCAAGAGCGTGCAGGAAGCCACTTGCGGAGGATTAGTCGGCGTTGGAACCATGCTGGATCCATCGACATCGAAAGCGGACGGCTTGACGGGCAACATCGCAGGGAAAACCGGGATGCTTCCGCCAATCACGACGGAGTTGACTCTGGAGACACACGTGTTGGAACGAGCTGTGGGAACCAAGGAACTCCTGAAGATAGAGAAAATCAATTTTGACGAAACCCTGCTGTTGCATGTCGGTGCGGCTGTGAACTTGGGGAAGGTGACGGGTTTGAAGGGCAACGTTGCTAAGGTGAAGTTGACACGACCGATTTGTGCGCCCTTAAGCTCAAGAGTGGCTATCAGCAGGAAGATCGCCGCGAGATGGAGACTCATCGGCTACGGCATCGTGGTCGAAAAATCAAAGTAGAAGAAAAAGGGAAAAACCGAAGTCACATCGATTTTACAATGCCTTTTGCTTTCAGGAAAGCGTGGGCTTTCTGGAGCACGTCTTTTGCGTTCTTAAACGTGACCTTCTCCAACGCGTGCTGGTAGTCGAGCCAAATGTAACCTACGTGTTCGAACGATAGCTCAACTTTCTGCGTGTCTGACTGGATGAGGTAGAAGACAACTTCCTTCTGGATTGTCTCGCCCTGCCGCCTGTAGAAGTACTGGATTCTCTCCCTGAAACCCTCCAAAGTTTTCGTGGCTACGATGCCCGTTTCCTCTTTCAACTCCCGCAGAACCGTGTCTATCTCGCTCTCGTTAGGTTCGACGTTGCCCTTCACGAAGTCCCAATGCCCTGCCGCGTACTGCAGAAGCAGATAACTGACGGTTTCGCCTCTGTGGAAGACTACTGCGCCGCATGATTTCTCGTGAATCATTCCGTCTAGACCTGCCGTTGACTGGTTCATTGGGCGTGACAGTATAAAAGTGATTCTGAATTACAAAGCAAATCTTCTAGTGTTAGTCTTTCGTTGCAGCTAAATTGGCGGAACTGTCATGACTTTGAATAGTTGACTTTGACTAACTACAGGCTCACCGCTTTCAACAACTGACTTATTCCAAAAAACTATTTTCGGGGCCACATCTCTTCCAGCCAGCCCCACGCGTCCCAAGCGTTCCCATACCCATCTGGCTGCGATATTCTGAAACCATTGTCACTTTGTGACAATAAACTGCATGTCCGTGACAATGCTGAACAATTATGTGCAAAGCCACTTTAGCAAAAGCAGCCTGAAGACCAGCCTAAAACAAAAACAGTTGACATTGTCACACAATGCGAAAACCCATTGTGCAAACCCAAAAATTGACTCTCACACCACCAAGCAAACAACCACCTATCGCAAGAACAAGGAGAACGAAACACCAGAAAACTGACTTAATATTTGGTTACATAATTACACCCGCTTTATGTGTGTTTAAATGCAGGGATGAGAAATCGTAAGCTGACTCGGAAATAATGCCATCGGAACCCGAGAGGAACGCCTTGCAAAAAACCCCAAAGACAGCTCGGACAATCGAGGTCATAATGGATTCAAACGCCCTATTCGTTCCCATGCAGTTCAAGATAGACATCATCGCTGAACTTGAAAGGTTGTTAGACAGGCGTTTCGAGCTGATTCTTCTATCCCCAGTACGCCACGAGCTGGAAATGCTTGCTTCGGAGAAGTCACCCAAAACAGCAAAGATGGCTACCTTCGCGCTCAAGTTCGCCGAGAGATGCAGGCTTGTCGAAGCTCACACCTCAGCGAAAACGGTTGACGACGCAATTGTTGAGACAGCTGCTAAGTGCAGAAGCCCCGTTTTCACGAACGACGCCCGTTTGCGGAAGAAGCTAAGGAATATAAGTGTGCCAGTGATTTATGTGAGGCAAAAATCGCATCTAGCGATTGAAGGAATGATACAATCGCATGTTTAAGCTTGTTACATTGCAAGATACTATTCGCATTCCACCCGAAACCTTCGGCAACCCACTTGGAAAAGTGGGAAAAGACCAGGTCAAAGCCAAGTACGAGGGCATGGTGGACGAAGAACTAGGCTACGTCATAGCCGTGACACGAGTTGACGTAAGCCCGATTGGAAAAATCATCCCAGGCGACGGAGCCACCTACCACAAAGTCACGTTCTCACTGCTAACTTTCTACCCCGTGCTCCAAGAAATCGTGGAGGGCGACGTCGTGGAAATCGCAGACTTCGGCGCCTTCCTCCGCATAGGTCCAGTAGACGCGTTGCTTCACGTTTCCCAGCTGATGGACGACTACATCTCCTACGACGAGAAACAGGGCGTCTTGCAGGGCAAGGAAACGAAGAGAAAAGTGGCAAGCGGAGACCAAATCAGAGTCCGAATCACAGCCGTTTCACTCGGAAGAGCAGGCACCTCAGGAAAAATCGGCGTCACAGCCAGGCAACCCTTCTTGGGGAAGTTGGAGTGGATAAGAGAGGATGTTGCCGCCCTGAAAGGAACAGCCGAAAAGAAAACAGCCGAGGCCAAGGGGACAGAGGCAGTAAAGGAGGAGAAGAAGAAATGAGCGAACGAGCCTGCTCGAACTGCCACTTCATCACGAAGGAGAACGTGTGCCCTCGATGCAAATCCACATCCTTCAGCGACGACTACAGCGGCATAGTCATCATGTTTGACCCGCAAACGTCGGCTATTGCGAAGGCGATGGGGATAAAAGAAAAAGGGCGCTATGCGCTAAAAGTCCGATAAACCGTGACGTGATGGAGCAGCGTCAAAAGGCGGCTCCGGTTGTAGGTCAGGGATTTGGAAATGCGGGTTGTTTACGCCTTACCTCTAGAGCTGCGAGAAAAGTTCAAGGAGCCCTTTGGAACGTTACTCCATGGAACTTCTGCTGTAACCATGAAACAGCTAAACGCCATCATCACCAACGAGAAACCGCCGACTGTCATTTCTGTGGGAGATAGAGTCTCCAGAAACCTCCACGAACACGGGATTATTCCGCAGTTGGCTATCACAGATAACAAATCCCTGAGAAGAAACATTCGACCTGCAATATTCGAAGCCAAGAAGATTGTTCGCGTTAGGAACCCTCAGGGCACGATAACCGACGAAGCCGAAGACGCCGTCAGAACCGCCCTCAAGGAAAAAGAGCATACGCACATTGTGGTGGATGGAGAGGAAGATCTGCTTACCCCAGTCGCCGTTTTTTATGCACCAGAAAACTCATTGATCGTTTATGGTCAGCCTTATCAGGGTGTGGTGGTTGTCAAGGCTACGGCAGAGAAGAGGGTACAGGCGAAGGAGCTCCTCGACTTGATGGCTTGTTCGAAAGCTAAATAAGAAAGGTTCCTGTATGAAAACAGCACCCTATGGCAAGTGACAGGCTATGGATGTTAAAATTGTCTCGTCAAAGGACAACCCGCTCCTAAAACGCAGAGAGGTCCAGTTCAGGATAGATCATGGTCCGCAGTCCAAGACCCCTGCAAGGCTAGACGTGAGGAAAGCGTTGGCATCCGAGCTGAAACTGGGTGAGGAACTCGTTTTCGTCAGGGACATGAGGACGTTGACGGGCACGGGCACAGCTATGGGGCACGCGAATGTTTATCAAACGGCTGCACAGGCGAAACTCGTGGAGCCCGAGTACATAATGAAGCGGAACAACCCGCCTGAGAAGCCGAAGGAAGAGGCAGCATAACCATGTCTAAGAAACCACCAGCACCGAAGAAAGAGGAACCAAAGGCTGAGGAGCCGAAGGCAGAGGAGAAGAAGGAAGAGGTAAAACCGGCGAAGGCGGAGAAGCCGAAGAGGGAAAAGAAGAAGAGACAGGAAAAAGGCGTCCACGCCATGTACAAGATTGAGGGCGAGAAGGTCTCCCGAACCCGACCGACCTGTGAGAGGTGCGGTCCAGGCTACTTTATGGGCGACCACAAAGACAGGTACACGTGTGGCCACTGTGGGTTCACAAGGTACAAGACCCACTGATTGTTGGCATAAGCAGTTTTAAATCGCTGGTCGTGCAGATACATCCGAGTTGATTACGGATGATTAGGGTTAACGTCGCTATAGGAAATGTTTCGGCTGAACGTTTCTGGGATATTAAGAAGCAGATTCCACAAATTCAGATCGCAACGAACATTAACCTCGTCAGCATGGAGAAAGAAGCCGACGGTTCGGTTCAGGTTCCATTCGTTCTAACGATTGTCTACAACCCATCAATTGCGCAGATTAGCATGAAAGGGACAGCGTACGTGAACGGGGAGAAGAATGAAATCGACAAACTGATGAAAGATTACGAGGACAAGAAGCCTCCGGCTCCGGTCGTGATTCAGTCGATATCCAACGTGGTTTTCGTCGAATCGGTGCTAATTGCTAAGACGTTGAATATTCCACCGCCGATTCCGTTGCCGCAGATTGGAGAGGCGCCTAAGCAGGGTGGAAAACCGGCGGAAAGGGACTACAGCGCCTGACCGCAGGCACAAAACCGGAAAGACCTGATGCTATCCCAACTATGCGGCTTATTTTATCCGCTCTTTGGAGAGGCCCATGAGCATTACAGGTTCAGAATGAAAAACAATAAGAGCGTTAGAGCAAATATTAGCTAGAGAGGCTTTTTTTAGGTTGTCTGAGAAACAGCTTTCCACCCAGAAATCAGCTGACTCAAAAGGGGAGATCATTCTCGTTTTTCCTGGCAAATACAAATCGCACAACCCTCAGATGCCACTTAGCCTGATTCACATCGCTGACCCCTTAGTTCGTGCAGGATACAGCGTACGGATTTTAGACATGCGAGTTGAAGATTACCGCGACTTTCAGATAGGTTCGCCTATCTTTGTTGGAATCAGCAGCATGAGTGGAACACAGATTCGCTACGGACTGCAAATTGCCAGAAAAGTGCGTTCAGAACACCCTTCATGTCCGATTGTCTGGGGCGGCGTCCATCCATCGCTTCAACCTGAACAAACTGCAAAAAGCAACTATGTTGATGTTGTCGTCCGCGGAGAAGGCGACCTCATAGTCACAGAACTGGCAGATAGATTGGCTGCAAAGAAGCCTCTGGATGGTTTGGAAGGAATAACGTACAAGGCTGGAGGAAAGATAACAAGCAATCCTGATGCGCCGTTAATTGATATGGACCAGATCCCTTTGGATTTGCCCTATGACCTGCTCCTTCTGGACAGATATCCATCGTTGGGAAATGGAAGGTTTCACATTCAAACTAGCCGAGGTTGCCCCCATTCTTGCGGTTTCTGCTACAACTTGATGTACAACAAGCGCCGATGGAGAGGCAAAACATCAAAGCGAGTCATAGACGAAATCGAATTTGTTCTCAAAAGGTTTCCGCAGATTAAGATTATCGATATTATCGATGACAATTTCTTCGTTGACAGGAAAAGGGTTGAAGAAATATGTCAGGAAATCGTCCACCGTAAACTAAACATTTCTTGGAGGGCCAGTTGCAGGTTCGACTACTTGTCTGCGTACGATAGAGACTTCGTTAACCTCTTAGAGAAATCTGGCTGCATCGAACTCAACTTCGGCGGCGAAACTGGCTCCGAAAGGCTACAAACGCTTATCCGCAAAGATGTAACCCAAGAGCAGACAATAACCGCCCTTAACAATTTGAAATCCTGGGACTCAAAGATAGAGGTGTATGTTTCTTGGGTTAGCGGTTTACCCACAGAAACCGATGAAGACTTAGAAGATACTTTCGAGCTGATGGACAAGATGTCCAACGCCTATCAAAGGACCCAGCATTTTGGATTGTTCATTTACACTCCTTATCCGAGCCCAATTTTAGACCCTTTGGTGGACAAATTTGAAATGCCGAAAACTTTGGAGGAGTGGGGAGATGTTGAGGTCTATCGTTTCAAGCCGCCGTGGCATTCCAAAAGACAAGTCAGAAAGCTTCACACAATCTCTGCAGTTTCGCTCCTGGCATTCTATCCTCGAGATAGAATCAATGAAACTGGCGTTTACTTTCGAATTGGGTACAAAGTTTTGAACCCGATAGAGAAGTACCGATGGCGGCATAGATACTTTGGTTTTCCTCTTGAATTGCGAATTGTTGATTCGGTGACAAGGCTAGTTAAGGGTTACGTGTGACCGCGAAAATGCTGGTCCGTAAGGCTTGTTTCCGTCCTCCATTAGCCGCAGAGACGCATATGTCGCAATCGTTGGGAAGCGAAGGTTCATTTAGTCGCACACCCTCAAAACTATTGCCAAGTTGGATGTGGCACATATTATTGACGATTTCTTCGAAGGACAGCTGACTATCTGGAGAATCAGAATTCCGAAGAGGCTGCTTGTCCCGTTCCTCTTAGTTCTCGGAGCGAAGATTGCTGGAGTCATGATAGTTTACAGCCTCTTAAACATTCAAGCTTCGGGGACTTTCTGGTTTGATCCCAGCCGAGTCTTCAACCTGAGACAAAACGATGTTTTCATCCTTAACGCCAATACTTCTAGATGGGCTTATGCTTTCGTGGGGTGGGATAGCGCTTGGTACCTAAGCATAATGACACGTGGTTACGGTTTCTCTCCGAATAGCTACGCTTTTTCGCCAGGTTTTCCCATTTTTGGCTCGTTGTTCACTTACGTTTTTGGAAATCCCTTGATTTCGGCAGCGCTCTGCAGTTTGGTTTTCGGCGTTCTGTGGGTTCCAGTTTTTCAGTTGGTAGCCGAGTGTTACATCAGTAAGAAGGCTGCGTTTGGTTCCGTGTTGCTGTTTGCATTTTCACCGTATGTTTTCCTGTTTACCACAGTTGTGTACAGTGAGGGATTGTTTCTTTTTTCCACATTGAGCGCGTGGTACTTCTTCAAGAAGAGCAAAGCGGCTTTATCCTCTGGTCTCGCCGCGATTTCCGTGCTCTCGCGCTTTATGGGTGCGGTGTTGGTTTTGCCCGTACTTCTCGTTTCTGTTCGAAAAAGAACATCTTCTCGAATACGTTGGATCATTCTCAGTCTTCTTCCACTTCTTGCGCTAGTCTCTTGGTTTGTTTATTGCCAAGTCACGGCGCACGATTTTCTCGCGGTCGGGCACACCACTGAGTGGAACACCTTCTACTCCGTTCGGACTCTTCTGTTTGAGGGTTTGCCACAGAGAGGATTAAACGTGTTCCAAGATGGGCTTCTGAACAGTTTGACTCCGCTGAATTGGCTTTCCCCATTTGCAGTTGTAGCAGCGCTTGTTGTCCCCCCCTTTCTTATTTACAGGACGATTAAGATTGAAAAATCACTTGCCCTTTATTCTCTAGTATGCTACGTATGGCTCCTAATGGTCGGAGCAATAGCATCACTGCCAAGGTACAACTCGGTGTTATTTCCCCTCTGGATACCGTTAACTGCCGGCTTGTCCACCAGCAGGAAATCAATAGCTTTCTTGATCGTAGCCTCAACGATTGCGTTCATAGTAAGTCTGAGTCTATGGGCTGATTTTCTGAACGGTGTGTTCGTGGCTTAAGACGTGAAGATGGTTTGGCGCTGGTCAGTTTCCCTCTCCGTTTGTTACCAGCTTGACAGTGTACCGAAAAGACTCCGTGTTCGGGGAAAGAACGTAGCAGAATCCCACCCATGAGTACCTATTTCGAATCTTCTCTCTTCCCCTAAAGAGCCTTGCCTCCGCTTTGCTTTTCAAAGAGAAACCCGTAGTTTTTCCGATGTTGAAAAGAGAAACTTCTTCAGCTTCGGTCAGTTCCCAGGGCCCGATTTGACCGTCATTCAAAGTGACGCCGTTCGTTTCGCAATATTTTCTAAAGAAAGATGCCCCCTGTTCATTGAGGATTAGGATTTCGTTGCAGCCCTGCTTATTGAGCTCGGTAAGCCTGACGTTAACTTCGATTAAATCAGGAAAGCAAGTATACTCAACCGTCACGCTTCCTCTCGGGTTGACTTTTTGGAAATCCGTGTCGATTCCAGCGGTTTTCACAAGTTCTACAATGGGGGTTAGGGCTGAAGCTAGTTTCTTGTTTAGAGTATACACGTAGTGAAACTGTCTTTGAATGAAGAGGTAAATGCTGTCGTTCAGATAGAGACGCCCACGAAATTTCTTTCGTGAAACGGTGTCGATGGTGAAGGACTTGGTGAGCTTGCTGCAGTTCGTTTCTTGATGGAATGAGGTTTTTGCGGAACTTGAAAAGAAAGGTCTTTCCCGGTACACGACTACTGGAGCGCCGAATCCCACGCCTTCTTCAATCACTTCGTTGCCGTCAACCAGAAGTATGAGTCCTTTCTGAAGGTGCGAAATCTCCAGATAGTGCGGTCTCGTATCCTCGTATAGTCTGCAGGAAATGCAGTCATCTAGTTTGACGGTGGTCGGGGGATTAGAATGCAAAAGGAGATGCTTCTCCATAATAAAGAGAAGACGCGCTGATTATATCTCTTTCGCGGCTAACGTTATTGGGTCTTGACCCTCTAAAGTTTTTTTTCGCTTCGCTTGCGATGGCGGTCGAAAGTGAGGTGACTACAGGTATCCTCGGGATTTCTTGGACAGACCGTCCACGATCCTCAGTTCCCAAGGATACCGGAAGAATCGGTGTCTCCATCGAAACTTTTCTATTCTATTCAAAAGGCCATAAGCCAATCTGTTGCGGAGGCTCCACTCCTTAACCCTGACTTTGGGATAGAACATGTACTTCGTGACGGATGACATTGCGTGGAGTTTTTTCACGTATTTTTTAGTGTGCCAAGGCGGACTGAAGTGAAAAACGTCGATGTTTCCCCATTCCTCCAGCGTTTGGGGTGGCTTAAAATCGGGTCCGAGGAGTTCTGTCAACGGGTTTGGGGTTAGCGGGGTGTACGTGAAAATTCCAAAATGCTGGGTCTTAGGGTTTGCTTTGTTCATGTCGTCCATGAGGTCGAAGGTTTTTTCGAGGTCTTCCTCATGTTTCCGTGGGGAATCCGCTCATCCAAGAGACGTAAGGTTCGATATCTGGTGCCCATTCTCAGAGGATCGTGACAGAAGTGATCATTTGGCTGGCGTGACATCTTTTCCTACCAAACATTGTAATCCTTTCAGAGCCGCTTTCACCGCCAAAGTCCAGCTCGACACATCCCGATTGCTGCAGAAGTTCAATGAATTCTTTGTCATAGTTGGACAGGTAGTCGAATCGGCAGTCTGCTCGCCATTTCACTTTGATTTGTCGGTCCAGCATTCCGTTGCATATGTCTTCAACTCGTTTCTTGTCCACGAAAAAATTGTCATCTACGGGGTCGATGATTTTGACGTGGGGAAATTTGCTCATGATGTATTCAATTTCGTCTAAAACCCGGCGTGCGCTCTTGGCTCGCCACCTGCGTCTGTTGAAAACTGAGTTGTAGCAGTAGCTGCATCCGTGAGGGCAACCTCGGCTGGTTTGAATGTGAAATCGACCTGCCCTGAATGGCGGATACATATCGAGTTGAAGCAGTCGTAGGGCAAATCGATGGGGACTAGAATCTAGGTTGATCGTTGGGGCGTCAGGAGTGCTTTTGATTTTCCCGTCAGACCTGTAGGTAAGTCCTTCACCTCATCTAGGGATTCATCCAGTCTCAAGTTTGTTGGCGAGTTCTGCAACGATTGATTCTCCTTCTCCGCGAACCACTATGTCCACGTACTGACTCGCGAGCGTTTGCTCTGGGAGGAGCGAAGGGTGAACGCCACCCCAGACAATCGGACATTCTGGTGAGTCCGTTCTTATTTTTTTGGCGAATTCTATTCCGTAGCGAATCTGGCTGTCGTGGATGGCGCTTATTCCAACGAAAATTGGATTGCCTATGTCGAATTTGTGGAAGTCGTCTACTCGCATGTCAAGAATCCTCACAGCGAAGCCCTGTCTTAGAATAGAACTAGCGATATGCAGAAGCGAGAGAGGAATTTGAGCGTTGGGCGCATTGTACTTGCCAGGAAAAACAAGCACAACCTCAGCATTGTTTCGCGGAAAATCGGGTCTGCCGTGAGTTGACAATTCGGTAAAACGCCTCAGAAAAATACTAGTTGAGCCCGTGCTATTATACGCTTCCCTCACCTTTCTAAACAAGAATAGATAGGCTGAAAAATGCACCTTGCTGCTTTGGCAGGCATTTCTGGCTATGGATTATTGAACGTTGACTCTCGTAAAAACATGTGTTAGGTTGTCGTTGAAAAGGGCTTTTAATCCTTCCCCCACAGGATGACGAGCGTTCACGACTGCAGTCTCGTTCCCCTTAAGAACGGAGAACCTCGGCCAAAAAATCGCAGCAGAAACTATCCACAACACTATCA
>CAWGAW010000016.1:0-145686 GCA_963820675.1 Candidatus Bathyarchaeota archaeon
AATTCCAATGTCCATTGGCACGAACCTTATACAGTATAACACAGTGTTTGGAACAGTGACCTCAAACGTAACGGGCTTTTTGACTGCCACACAATTCGTTCCCCCATGGGCCTACAGCCTCTCGGGCGGCCGTTTGATCTGTTGGAGCCCAGCTAACACTGCAAACATCACTCTTGGCCTTACTTTCAACTGGGGCATACAGCTTGACAACTGCAACACTATACAACGTCACTTGGCCGTTGCCTGGCTTAACTTGTATTGGCACCACTACTGCAGGCAATGACGTAGGTGTTTACGTATACAGAGATAGCGTCGTGCCAGGATGGGTTGGAGGCGCCGACTTGGTGACCGGGCAACTTCTGTGGAATACGACAATGACCTGGCGATCATACAGCACAAGCGCAACGTGCGCTGCATACGGAAAAGTGATCACCGTCGGTGACAACGGATATTGGGATTGCTTTGATCTGGCTTCTGGAAAGAAATTATGGACAAGTGAAACGCCCGTGTATCCTTATGGTTTCGCTTGGGCTTACAGCGCCGCGGCTGCCTACGGCAACTTCTACGGATTCTGCTACAACGGCGTCTACTGCTATGACTCAAACACAGGGAAGATAAAGTGGGTATTCAACCTTGGAAACGCCAATGGTGAAACTCCATACAACACATGGCCCTACGATGCAGCCTGCGCTATTTCAGGGGACGGAAAGCTCTACATAACAAATAGTATCCACACCGCACCTCCTCCACTTTACAGGGGCATGAAGCTATGCTGTGTCGACGCTAACACAGGACAGGAATTATGGAACATATCCCAAACCGGGTCAGGCTTTTCTACACACGGAACGCTCGTGGCAGACGGCTACCTCGTCTCACCAAACATGTATGACGGAATACTATACTGCTTCAGTAAGGGACTATCTGCCACAACAGTCACAGCACCCGACGTCGAAATAGCCAAAGGAAACGGCGTGTTGATAAGAGGCACAGTCATGGACCAATCCCCCGCTCAGCCTGGCACCCCATGCGTCTCCAAAGACTCGATGACCACGCAGATGGAGTACTTGCACATGCAGAAACCAATCGACGGAATGTATCACAATGTTACAATGACAGGTGTCCCCGTGACGTTGACAGCTATCGACCAGAACGGCAACCCAACCAACATCGGCACAACTACTACCAGCGCGTACTACGGCACGTTCGAAATGGCGTGGACTCCACCAGCAGAAGGCACATACAAGATCATCGCCTCCTTCGCCGGAGACGACTCATATGGAAGCTCAGGAGCATCAACCGCAGTCTCGGTCGGACCAGCGCCCACTACGTCACAGCCATCACAAACCATAGTGCCAGACTACACGATGACCATAATCGGCGCAGCAATCGCGATAATGATCGTAGTAGTCATAGTCGGAATAGTGCTTTACAGGAAGAAAACATAGAACATTCGGCGAACCCAAACCCAACTTTCCCCTTTTCTTTTACGATTTCACCATAAACGCTACTGGGAATGCAATTCATTCAGAATGAGTTGGTTGGACTAAATTTTAATACACCTTGGTCACAAATGCCCCTCGGAGAGCGTATGAATGGAACAGTGGGAACGCTCCCGAATTCATTATAGTCTCCAGCGTGTCCACCACTCTGCCCCCGCGGCACAGCCTAGACCATAATGGGAGCGCCACTTGGAGCCTGTACGTATTTACGATGCAAATGCCAGATAGCGTTCCAATACTCGCAATCCCAGTCAAAGTTTGGGTCTTATGAAATCGGTTAAATCATAAATGTACTTAACTGACTGTTTAGACTTCGGGTTTTTTCCAACATCGATGCGCAGGTGAAGTTGATCTGCGTCAACGAATTTCTTGAAGTCCACGGTTACGCTGCCGAACGCGAACTGGAGCCAACCGTTATCGGTTTTAGAG
The DNA here is from genome assembly GCA_963820675.1 of Candidatus Bathyarchaeota archaeon. GTDB lineage: Archaea > Thermoproteota > Bathyarchaeia > Bathyarchaeales > Bathycorpusculaceae > UBA11855. The sequence goes on from CAWGAW010000016.1 coordinate 1,929, forward strand.
ATCGCATGCAGCAGGACTCTCCATTCAGTCTTGGTGAAACCCAGCAGGGTCCGGATTTCCTCGATGGCACCGTAACGGTCTTCAGGCAAACTGAGAGTGTACTCCAACTGGTCAGCCCCCTTACTTCTAAAAGAAGCATTGTTTTCCAGAGATATTTACGAGTATTTGCAGTCTTCACCAGCAGATTTCCCTAGAAGGCGCTTTCGACTTGACATGAAGTATTGCCAAAGGTTTTTATCGGGAACTTAAGCCCTCGAAATTTCGATGGAAGCGGAAGAGAGAATAGTTAAATGCCCTAATGCGCAGGATTCAGTTTGCATCGCTGCTTTACTCAATAGTGCTCAATGAATCTGAATTGCCCTCCTGCTCAATTTTTGGCTGAGCCCGCTCCCAAAAAGCAACAACGAAAACAGCCAGAAACAAAAACGGTTGACATCGTGTCACAATGCCGAAAACCATTGTGCAAACCTAAAAATTGACCCAGAAGAACAAACACAAGAAGCGTACATCAGGCGGTTGACTCTGCTATTCCCAGACTCTCTTTATGCCCGGAACCCTGTCGAAGTCCTTATCATTCGAGTAAATCTCGTCTATACCATTCTTCAGCATAGTCTGAAGCGTCAACGCATCCACAAAATCAACCCCATACTTCTCCACATCATCCAACGCAACGAAAAAACTCTCCCACTTAACTAGAAGCTTATTCATGGTTAAATAAGAGTTAACCGCCGTGAGGAAGCTCCTAACTTCCTTCTTCCGGTTGTTATATTCCAACCAGTCAACGACTTCCTGGAGAACCGCCAAACTGGTCGCAGCTTCTTCGCCATCTTCAATTCTCATAAGAATCCCCCTCGAGATTTCATAGTCCTTCTTCGGAGACTTCGTTATAACATAGATGAAGACATTGGCGTCAACGAATCTCACTGCTTGTTCCCCGACGCTTTCTTCCTTATTCTAGCCGCCACCGCTTTCCTCAATTCCTGCTTTACCGGTTAGCGACTTGGACGCCTTCCGATAGCCCTGTAAGAAGGTCTGTAGGGTTGGGAACGGTATTCGGAGGCAAGAGCAACAATCTACCATCCACTATCTCCAGTGTTATCTGGTCGCCTTCGTTGATTCCCAACTTCTGCCTAATGTCGGCTGGAATGGTGATTTTACCCTTTTGGAGCACCTTTCTTTGCTCACCCATCACGGTTCACCCAATTATCTTATCGCGCGGTTACTTAAGAGAATTACTGTTTTAGCAAAATCATTCCAACAGCAGCCAGTAAAGCCAGTTCAAGCAAAAGCAGCCACCACAACTTCCAAACCCAAAACAGAAGCCACATTCATCCACTGCCCAAAGATCTTACATCCAGTGCCCCCACAGACCTGCACAATTCTTGGACAACTAAGGAAAAGCCCGGTTCAACGAAAGCAACTTGCATAACTTTCTAAACACAGGTCCCATGAGCCCGCACAAAAACTACATCAGCCACGCAAACCCAAAAATTGCCTCCCAGAAGACGTCCTTCACGCCTTCGCACAATCGTTCTAAATGCTCTGCTTAACCACATCCCGACTTCAACCTCCACATAGTTGCCAATAAAACATGCCTGAGAATTTCGAAGATTCTCTACTGGGACTAAATTGTATGCAAAGTCATAAATTCTAAACTGCTGATATTATTGACTGGAGCAATCAGGGTTTATGTCATGATACATTGGTTTTTAACAATTGGGAAACTCATGACATAAATCGGAGGAATAAAAAAATGGCGGGAAAAGAGAGAGCAAAAAGAAAAGACAATGAGTTCAACCTGAATAAGGCTGCGCGTGCCAGGTGCGCTCCTGGAATACTTCGGCTTCTATTAATGAAGGAAACCGACATCATTAAATCAAAAGCTAACGACGAGAAGAGAATCGCTTCCCAAGTCAAAGCCTTTAAAAAAGCCAGAAAAACGGAGCCTTCAAAAATCTCCAAAAAACCATTACGCAGCAAGACTAGGCCACTGCCACATCCTATTTTTGGTCCAGTTCACGTAGAAGCGGTCAAGGGAAAAAGGCGAATAGTGAAGATAAGGGCAATAGTGAACTTCGCTGGAAACGCAGATGATCTCAGGAACATGGGAATAACAGTCAACTCGGGGACCCAGAACATTTTTACTATAAGAGCAACCCGGAGCCAACTAGCCACGTTAGTAACCCAAGCAGCTACCCAGAAGGTTAGCCTACCAAGACTGTTCTATCCTGTTCTCCAGGATGCGGTGCCGACCGCAGAGATTGACCAAATTCACAATGTAGGAACAAGAGGCAACGGAATCATAGTCGGCATCTTAGACAGCCCACTTCATGTCCGCCACCACGCTTTCAGAGATCCAAACGGAACGCAAAACAACACCCGCGTAAAATACATGTGGGTTCAGGATCCAGATTCAGCAACTGCCCCCGGTCAGACCCCGGAAGCCTATTTCCAAGATGTCGCAAACCACCCAGGCAGCCCCGATTTTACCGGACTTAACTATGGCATAATCTATGACGAAGCAGCCATTAACACAGCCCTCGGACTCACGAATACTTACGGAACAGGAACAAATCAGATAGCCAAACATCCGTCCACAACAGAATCTGAACATGGAACACACACCACTGGCATAGCAGCAGGAAGTGGGAACCTCGATAATTGGGCGACCACCCCTGTAAACGTGGGCTCCGCACCACTCGCAGACATCGTCCACGTATGCTACCGATTTAGCGTTGCAAACGTTCAGGGCGGCATATTCGAAGATGACATACTAAATGGATTAAACTTCATTCTCAGAATCGCAAATCACAGCGGACAGCCAGTCGTCATAAGTAACAGCTATGGAGGGAACCTCGGCCCTCATAATGGCCAAACCGACTTTGACCAAGCAAGGAACGCAATGCTAGACTCCTTCTTGGGACGCTCAATAGTCTACGCTGCTGGCAACGATAATGCAATATGGGATCTTGGAGCAGGAAAATACGTCGACACGATGGGACACCGGAAAGGCACTGTAGCGGCTGGAACAACCGAGACATTTACTTTTACTCCTACGACTTACTGACGATTGGCTAGAAATCTGGTATGCAGGTCCAGACCTAGACATTAGAATTGATCATGGAACCAACAACACAGGGTGGAACACATCGCAAAATACCCCGCAGAGCGGGTTTCAGACGACAGTTAACTCAGTTTCCATCACCATTGATCGTGAAACTCAAGCTTCAACCGGATTGAAAAACATTCGAGTATACTTTACCAATGTGGCGTTAGTTGAGGCATGGACAATTAACCTCAGAAACAACAACACGACAACAGGAGCAGATTACAGAGCTTGGACTGGTCTACAAGGGTCGGTGGGCAGATCTCAGCGGATATTCCGTTGACGAAATGACGTTAGCGGATACCTGCTGTGCCAGAGCAGTATTGAGCGTCGGTGCTTGTGATAAGCAGGTTAGCGGAAACGTCGAGACAATAGCTGAGTACAGCGGTCGCGGACCAACTCTCGACGGAAGAATCAAGCCAGAGATTACCGCAGTAGGCGGGACCTATCCCAGGATGATCATGTCGGCAGACTCATTGACCACAGGCGGATACGTCGGCATGAATGGAACCAGCATGGCAGCGCCCTTAGTGGCTGGAGCCATTGCTCTACTATTCGAGAACAGCCCTGACATCAACCAGGACACAATCAAAGGATTACTAACGCAAACCGCCGATCAAACCAACCTGAATCTAAATCCCCTAGCTACGGGGTATGACCCGAAACAACGGAACGCCTACGGTTTCGGTCGATTACGAATGCTCGCTCCCTTCCAGCACAGCCTCCCACTCGTAGATGTCGACGTATGGGTTAAGACAGCAGATGACGATTTGGCTTCGAACCCTACACCGGAGACTGCTTCTGCCACGCACCCGAAGTAACAATCTTGGACAAGAACAACGTTGAGACAACGACACTAACTTGGAAAGAAGAGTACACGATCAAAGTTAAAGTTCACAATCTCGGCGACACCCCAGCAATGAAGACGAAAGTTCAGATAAAATACACGCAACCTTGGACTGCCCCGGACACGTGGGCAAATTGCACAGACTCAGCAAGCAATCCCATCACCCAAGAAGTAAACATCGGAGCGCTCAGCGACACTGATCTGACGTTTAACCAAAAATGGCAACCAAAACAGGGAGAAGTACCCATTGTCGATGCCTAGCTGGGGCGACCATTATTGCCTTTTAATCGAGCTTGATTACCAGCCAAATGATCCATTAAAGTTTGATCAGAACAGCGCCGCTGGTGGAGAGGCGTGGAAAAGAAACATCAAGGGAACAAACAACGTTGCTCTCCGTAATCTAGCCATTAAATGAGGGAAAAAAATGAGCCAACCAATTCAATGGAAAGGTACACAGGCAGTATTTGTAGTTGGAACCGAACATGAAGACAACACTCTTCGCATTCAACCAACTCAACGCTACTTGGAGAAAATCTTGACGCTTACGCTGCCAACTCTATGCATAACATATGCGGACATGAAATTTGCAAATTCAATCGGCGGAAAACAGAGGGATTACCCAGATTCAAAAGTGTACGGACCCAACTTCTTTGATCCACCAGTAACAATATACGGGCAGAAGGAAATCGAGAAATTCACCTACATTCGAGGCGCGGACAAACTCACAATCGGGCAAGACGTAACAGTGGTCGAATGGTCCGGCTGGCGAGAGCTAGTCATCCCAAAACTGCGAATTAAGCCAAAGGAAAAAATCAAAGCCTTGCTTGGCATCCCGCAGGTCACGATAACAGTAACTGAACCGTTTAGCGTCAGAATAAAGCAATACGCAGACGGACGCCACGTAGGAGGGGTTGAAGTCATTAAACGACACCCCGATTGGAAGCCTGAGCCCACACCCGAAGAGTACAAATTGTGGGTTCGCGCCATCGACGGCCAATCGAGACAGGCCATTCCAAGAGCAAAGGTTACGCTTTACACTTGGAACCAGAAGACAGACGGAGGGAATTTCGTCAAAGAAGCTTCTTGGTACACCAACGAAATGGGCATCGCCGAAGCATCGGGTCTTCAATGCACCGACAAGAAGCTCGTCATAATAGAGCGCAAACCATGGCTGCCTCAGAACCTGGAGATTCCACCCTTACCCAGGCCAAGAGATAAGACAAACATTCAAACTCTGGAAGGGCAAAGAGACCAAAATCCCGGTTGAGGGAACCGGCTACGAAGCAAGATACCATGTAGAGAAGCGAGACACTCTCGAGCGCATAGCAGAATGGTTCTGCTACGACCGACCACAAGAATTGGCAAAAGCAAACAAACTGACGAAACCACTTACCATCTACCCGGACCAAGAACTACTGCTTCCAGGCTGGTTCTTCATTCAAACGAAATCCGCTGAAGAATTTGAAAGCATTGACGAGAAGTTCCACTTGCCGAAGGGCTGGTCGAGACCCGCGCAAAGAACCCTGCACGACAACCCAAAGAGAGCATACGAAAACGAGATTGTTGCCGTCCCGACGAACACGTTTGCGAAAAAACACAAACTAATGCCGCTGTACTAAACGGTTCAACATTGCCATGGCTTTAAGAAGGCGGAGATAAATTGGCGCCGGGAAGGGATTCGTATCCTCGAGAAGCGGGCAGTGAAAACCAGTCACTTGTTTCTCCGCGGCAACTTCCCTCCTTTTTCTCGCCCAGAGCAGCTTTTCCGGGCTAAATTCGGCAGCTAGAAGGAATTGCTTTTATTCTTCTAGACCTTATTGCAAATGGTGCCCTTGTTTAATGTGCGCTGGAACCAGAGAAGCCTTTTGTTAAACATGCCAGTGACAGCTCGCTAGCCCAAATAATCTGCGTTGACTCCTTCTTCTTGTGAAACATCGACCAATCTATGGTCGCCTGAAAGAAGCTGGTCAACGCCTAGGTTTTTAGCCGAAGCTATTTGCAGTGCGTCTGCTTCGTAGATATGGTACTTCTCAACGAGCAACCAAGATTGCGTTAGCAGCCTTGACCTTACGGCAATAACCTTTGCAACACCAAGTCTAATCAGTCTCGTAGTCTCAGCCAGGAATGATTCGCGAGCAGTCCTATACTCTCCGTTTTCTAGCCATTCCCTTCTGTGATACGCATGAAGTGCTCCCAGAACCTCCCCTATATTCCAGACAGAAAAATGTAAACTTGCAGCGCCGCTTAAGGCTTCCACGTAAGTGTCTTTGACCTTCTCAGTACCTTCCTCGATCACATATCTCTTAACAATTGCACTCGAATCCAGATAAACTCTCAAATAGTTTCAGCCCTCATTTCGGCAATTATTTTCCCCGCAGAAGTGGCAATTTTTGGCTTAACTGGCGTCACTTGTAGATCTCTGATTTTTTTGCCATCCATTTTTGCCAGCGCCTCTGCTACGGTTTTTCCGCTGAGTTCCTCTTCAAGGGCTTCTTGGACCGCTTCACTGATTCCTTTTAACCCTCTCTTTTTGGAAGCAAGGATCTTGAATTCTTCCCAGATATCCGCATCGATCATTATGCTTGTCTTTATTTTTCCAGTCATTTAGTTTGACCCTAACTACTGAAAAGAGTAAATACTCCTTAATTAGCAATACGCTATATTATGATCAGAATTTGGTCGGCGCCGGGGAAGGGATTCGGACGCTCGCAGTCGAGTAAGAATCGCCAACAAGTTTCTCCGAAGCTATTTCCCCTTCTTTGTCCTCCCCACTTTAAATCCATCGTGTTTTGGTTTCTTTAATTTGTCTTATGTGTTTATCGTCTGTCAAAACGTAATCGCATGAGGTTGCAATTGCAGTGGCTGCAATAACTGCGTCTGCTGTTGGCAGCTCGGCGTATCTACATCGGAGCTTCGCGGCTTCTATAGCTATAGCTGGATCGAGATCAACAGTTTCTAAATTAGATGAAAGAATAGTGCTTACTCTAACGTCTGCTGCATCTTTTCCATAGGTTTCAAGAATAAATTTGTAAAGTTCATGAATCACAATTGAGGGAACAAAACCAACGCTTGCCCCATTTTGTAAATGCTCCAAAGTCTTTTTCGTCTGCTTTTTGCTAAATTCATCTTGAGCCAAAAAGTGAGCTATGAAGAACATTGTATCTATTACAGCTTTCATTTAGTATCGGTCTTCGGCTCTCATCTTATCTATCATTTCGAAGGCTTTTTCGACTGAAATTTTTCCAGCGTCTATACCAGCGAGGTCTTCAATTCTTGGGATAAACTTTTAGAACAATGCTTGAACCAGAGTCTTCAACCTTTATTTTTGTGCCTTTTTCTATCCTATATTTGCGCCTGAGAGCTATGGGGACGGTGATTTGTCCCTTGCGTGTTACTAAGACCTCTTCCATGTTCAACATCAAATCCATGTAGTACATGCACAAAAGTACAACTTAACTATTTTGGTCGGAAAAAAATGCCAAGGCGTACCTCGACTTTTGGGATTCTCTTGGATGATTCTTGACAAGCCATTTGTAAACAGTTTACTACGAGGATTACAAAACCCTACAATCACAGAAATTCTCTGCACTTGTGAACATTTCTGAACATTTTTCTGTGAAGCCAGTGCAGCGAAAACAGCTTTTGAAGCAGCCTGAAACTGGAACGGCAGGTTTTGTTCAACAAAGAAATCGGCCAGCGAACAAAAATATCGCCAAAAACCCTAACTATTCACCAAGATTTGCACAATTGCTGCACAATTTCTCAACATGGACGGCATAATCTCTCTGCATGCCCGCACAATTCCACACAATTCTGAACAATTCTCTTAAAGCCCCGTTCCAAAAAAGCAACAACTAAAACAGCCGAAAACAAGAGCGCAAGAAATTGTCACACAGCAAAACGTGCGACCTAACACAAAAATTGGCTTTTCAAAAGCCCGTTCTCACAGCTTTCCTGAATAATGGTGTCAATGGTTCTGCATGGTTTGAGCAATGAAGGTCAATTGCCTCGATGCTCCGTTCCAAGAAAGCAACAGCGGAAACGGCCTGAAACAAAAACGGTTGGCATCGCCACGCAATGCCGAAAACCATCGACACAACCCAAAAATTGCTATTCGCAAACGTTCTCTCTTTTCTCAATCTTCAGAACAAGATCGTTTCGACTTTCGGTCTTCGGCTTCCACAGAGCATCCGGCGAATTCATTCTTCGAGAAGCTTCAGAAATTCCTCCCTCGTCAAACCCGCCTCAGCTATTATTTCCAACAGTAATCCACGCTTAATCTCTTCGTACTTAGGAAAACAGGCACAACCACATCCTCTCTCGCCAGAATCAATTGGCTTCCCTTTTGCCGAACAATTCGAAAACCACTCTTAGCAAGAGCCTTAACAACTTTCCGCCAAGAGAGCAGAGGGAGCTTCGACAACAACTTCAGCCTTCTCGAATCTTGCCTTTCGTTTGAGCAGCTGAGCTTTAACCTCCAAATACCCCTCTATCGCTTCTTTGATATTCCTCAAAGCTTCTTCCTGGTTTCACCCTGAGACGCAACAGGCAGTTCAGCAGACTTAACCACGAATCCCCCTTCCTCAGCAGCTTCAAGCAAGACAGCATATCGACGAGTCGCCATAGATCCACCCAAAACTACTACGAGGGGGCAATCATATGAACCTATCTCACATGGTCATTTAGTCTTCAATATTCCTGAGTACTCCCTGAAAGCAACTCCAAATTGCCTTCAAAAGCCACCACACAAACCGTTGCAATTTTACACAATTCTGCGCAATTTTCAGCTATTCCTTGCAATTCCTGAGCAATCCGTGAAAAGCTCAGTTCAATGAAAGCACCTTGCGCAACCTTCTGAACACAGACTCACGTGACCTGCACAAAAACTACGTCAACCGAGCAAACACAAAAGTTGACTCCAGAAACCATCATTCACCTCTCTTCCGCACAATGGTGCACAATGAATCAAACATGACCGCACAATGGTTCAACATGACATCACAATCGTGCGCAATGAGCTAAAAGCTCCATTCAACCAAAGCAGCAGCAGAAACAGCCTGAAACAAAAAAGGTTGTCATTGTGTCACAATGAAAAAAACCATTGTGCAAACCCAAAAATTGGCTCCCAGAATCCTTAACTCACGCCTTCACCCAACTGATTCCACACACTTTCCTGACCGTTTTCGTCAGGTCTGGTTGATTGGGAGCGATGAGACCGCACGAGTGATTACAGTTTGGCGCGAACGTTGAGAAGAGTTAAGTAGCCGCACACAGTTCTAAAGCCAAACCTGCCTAAAAGAGCACGATTCCGATGAGCGACAGAGAACTGCAAGCCATAAAACAAAAGAAACTCCAAGAACTACAGAAAAAGCTGAACCTTCAAGAACAAAAAAAGAAACCGACGAAACCCACAGCAACTTTGAGCCGGATTTTCGACGAAAAAGCTTGGGAAGTATTCAATGTTGCACGTGCACAATTTCCAAACGAGATGGCACAAGTGGAAAGTTTGCTCCTGAAGCTCACTGTAGAGGGGAAAATCACCCACGTAGACGGCGCAGAATTGTACACATTCCTAAAGGAAGTCGGTATACCCATCAGACTGAAAACCACAATCAACGTCACAAGACACGGAGAAACGAAATCGCTCTCCGCAAAACTCAGAGAATCAACCACATAACCCACCGTCTGCGCCAAACCAACCTAATAAACTCCGCAGACAACCCCATTCTCAGAAACCCTCGCTTTCTTCTTCGCTCAAAACCCGCAAACCAAGTTCCACTGAATGCGGCAAGAGCGCGTAGAAATCTGACAGCGACCCAGCACCAAATCCCTCTACCAAGCAAGAAACAAAAAAAAGCAGCTCACGCATAGATTGCGTTTTCTACGACAGCTTTGACCTGACGTTTCGTTCTGCCGACCTGATTTGCCACCACGGTAATGGTTCCGTTCTTTCCGAGCCGCAACTGTCTCTCGCCCTTGAAAGCCGTTACCGAAGCGTTCTTAACCTGTATGGAGTCGCCTCGTGTGACGTAGTTTGTCTGTTCGTTCCAAAGGCACAGCTTCACCTTCCCCGTTTCGTCCCCAATCAAAGCGTTTGCAACCATGGCTTGGTTTCCGAAGCGAGTGTGAACAAGAGAAGGCTTCGAATTCTCCAGAACCTCGGCTTCAACATTGACCTTTTTCATTCCATGCCGCAAATCCCGAATCATCGTGGAGATGCCTGGTCCGCATATCTGTTTCGCCACCTGCTTTTGTATCCTGTCCGAGCTCATCCAGCTCTCGGCATGCAAATCTTTTCCAAGGAGATATTCATTGGCGATTCGAAACTGCATCAAAACACCGCCGTCTTTCGTGATCAGGAAGATCTCTTCTCCGCGTATGCAGCCGCGATGTACGACCAATAGATCTTCACAGTCGGACTTCCCATCCCGTCTAGCCATGACTAGAGCGTGAAACAGCCCCGAAAGCGACACCCCGTATTTCACGGCAAGAAAAGCCAGATGCTCAACTATAGTTGGCTTTCTTTGATACATTCTTTTCATTTCAACTTATCTCCACATTCTGTGCCGGAACAATCTCGAAAAAAGAAAAGTCTCTCTTGAAGAAGCCCGACATCAATACACAGGCACTGCCGCCTATATAGGCTAGGTGCATCAAAAAAGCGGTTTCTTCCATGCAAAAGCGCGATTTAAGTTGACTCGTTCTACACTTTCTGGAAGGCAAGTTCCCTTCCATTCTTCCCAGCAATTACCATTAATGCATTAGCATTTGTACTCTGCCCACTCTGCCGTCTGTAAGTCGCACCTTGATTCCGTGAGGATGAGCTGAAGCTGTTGGTGAGGACATCCTTGACGACGCCCTCGGTTAGTTTACCGCTCCGCTGGTCACGCTTCAAGACGATTTTCACGCGGACGCCAGGCCTGACTTGGCTTCGCTGCTGATTGGGTTGCATCCCACCCATACATGCATAGTAGCTTATACACATTCCATTCGTGCTGCACCATTCTTTTAGCTAATCCTCACGTGGCTTCTCACGACCCAAAAGTGAACCAAGCCATGCCGAAACAGCCAAAAACACAGCAGCAAGGATGAACGTCAAAGAGTAACCGAGGAAAAACGACGTGAACCCCGAAACAAACGAGCCCAACATCGTGGCAATCCCCACCAACGCACTATAGACTCCCAAAGACGAACCCTGTCTTCCAACGTGAAGCGTATTAAAAACCATCGTGTTCGACGCCGTGTAGTAGACCGAGTAAGCAAACCCCGCCACCAACGGATAAAGAATCAAAACAGGCGCCAAAAACACCACACCCGAAAAAACGTAAACCGACACACCGAGAAACCCATAACCCAAAGACCTCAGCACAAGCCCACCAACCGACGCCTTCACCGGCGACCTCTTCTCAGTAAACGGCCCAGCGTACCTGAACGAGACCACCTGAACAACCATCGCCACAGTCGTAACGAGAAAAATCAAGAAACCAGACACATTATTCGCCTCCAGAGAAGGCACAAACGAAGTGTTGAAAATCCCAGACGCAAGGTAGAACATAAAAATCGAAAAGTACAGGACGGGCACATTCCTCGTAAGCTCGCACTTGAGGTCCCGAAAAACCCTCCTGAAATCATTCAAACGCGGAACCCTCAAGAAAAAAACGGGAACAGCCAGAATCCTCTGAAAGAAGCTAGGCTTGCTCATAGCTATCACCTGCCGCTCAAACACCACTCTCGGCTCCTTAATCATCACCACAGCCAAAGAGGCAGAGACGATCGAAAGAATCGCCAAAGGAACAACCAGGTAAGTCAGAGGAAAGAAAAGCCCCCACCCAACACTAACCAACAACCCAACGGTTTGCCCAATGCTCGTAACCATAGAGAACCGAGCGAACGCAGTTGCCCACTTTCTTCTGCTCAGTCTCCATCACAAGCAAGTTAAGAGGCGTCGTAGAAGCAGCAGTGACAAAAGAAAACGCCCCATACAACAACGAAACCCAATACCCCGTGCCCGCAAACAAGAATGAAACCAGAATCAAAGCAGACGAAAAGTAGCTCGCCACGATAATGATCTTTCTCCGTTGATAACGGTCAGCCACGAAACCCCACACAACCGCAGCGGGAATGCTCACGGCGTTAAACAACGTGATGGCAAGCGCCACATCGATTACCGATCCGTTGAGGTTAAGAATCAAAAGCTGGATCAACGTAGCAACAGGCCCGAACGCAATGTTGAAGGGAATTATTGCATCTACCCAAGCGACAGAATTTTTAGTTTGAACCGCAACCCGCACTTTTTCCCGGGTCTGGCTGGAATCCTTCAAAACCGTTCTTCTCTCACCCACTGGGCTGCAACCTACTATAATAGATTATTCAGCCAACACGCAGTTAACTTCCAATTCAGTCGAGTTCCACATCAACAACATAATGCTTCATCCTGAAAGAAGAAGAACACGCGATTTCCAACTTGTTCCTCTTCTCTTAAACTCGCAAACTGGGTCTTATCTAATCAGACAAATTGAGCAGAGCAAGAAAATATTTGACTATGCTAATTCTGAGTAGCTCTTTCGGTTTACCTGTTGTTTATTTGTGGTAGCGTGGTGTCAGCCACAATGCCTTATGTATTTAACGCCTTAATGTTTTGACAGACCTATTGTTTAAGGAGGTGGAATTGGTTGGTTAAAAAAGAAATTGATCCTTTGATGGCGGCATCTAATGTTTACAAGTTGCTTAATGAGAATGATAGGGTGCGTGTTCTGGAAGTGGTTTCTAAGCCAGGCGACGTTGCAAAGATGCATCATCACCCTGACCACGTGATTTATGCTTTGAAGGGTGGCAACGCAAAACTAACGACTGGAGGTAAAACTCAAGAGATGGAAATCAAAGCTGGTTCGGTGCTTTTCCTTGAGGCGCAGGATCATGAAATGAAGAACATCGGAAAAACAACAATAGACCTTATAGTGATGGAACTGAAAAAGTAATATTCCTTTTTCAGTTTTGCCCTCGCTAACCCAAGTGTGAAACTCTAGAACTCTAATGCCTGCAATACAGAAACTTTGCAGAGACGCAGACACACGCCTTAGGTCATGGCGGAATTCAGGCTTTATGAAATGTTTCTGATGTGGAAATCGTCATAAATAGTATGTATTAAGGTGTTTTCTTGAAATACAGCTTGTTCTGAACGCTGCATGACTGTTTATCCACTTGTTTCTCGTTGCAAATAAGGCGTATTATCGCAAATGGTTGTATCCATCACAAAAGCAACTGCGAATGAATCAACAGCACAAGTGATTTAAGCTAAGAACAAGAAACCATGATTTTTGCGGTTTAGCTTGGGAGGAGGTGATTGTTTGGGAAAGGTAACTGTTAGCATCGAAATTGAGGCATCTCCTGAAAAGGTCTTTGCTTTCACAATCAGCGAAAAGATGAATGATGTATGGAAGGAGTGGGTAGAGAGCAAATGGACCTCTGAGGGACCTGTTGGAGTAGGTTCAATTGCGCATTTTGTTGGGCAAGGTAAGAGGGCAAATTTGGGAGAATACGACATGGAAGTAACTGAATTTGAGAAAGACAAGAAGATGACAATGCGAACTATTGGAGCAAGCAAACATAATGTGATAGATTCAATGACTCTTGAACCCACGACCAAGGGAACCAAAATGACATATTCCGTGGACTACAAAGTGCCATACTCTGTCTTAGGAAGATTGATTGACAAGTTAAAGGTTAGCAAGGATATGGAAAAAGGCGATAGACAACTTTTGGAAAACATAAAGAAGGCTCTTGAGACGTAATTGAAAAGTTACACGAAAGGATGAGAACATCCTTTCTTCATTCTTTGTTTTGGCAACTGCAAAAGACAACATAACTTGCAGGTTTTTCACTTCACAACATTTTTGATAACCCCATACGGTTTTTAACTCGCTATGCCAAGCATTAGGCAGGTGGTGAATGATGAAGAATATTGCCCTTGTAGCGCATGACAACAAGAAAAAGGATATTGTTGAATGGTGTGATTTCAACAAAGGAACGCTCTCCAGTTACTGCCTGTATGCAACAGGAACCACAGGAAAAAGAATAATTGACAAAACAGGTTTGAAGATCAACCTGCTAAAAAGCGGTCCTTATGGTGGAGACATGGAGCTTGGAGCTTTGATTGCTAATGGAAAGCTGGATTGCTTGATTTTCTTCTGGGACCCGTTGGAGTCTCAACCCCACGATGTAGATGTCAAGGCTGTTCTGCGAATAGCAGTCCTATACAACATACCAACTGCCTGTAACAGAGCAACAGCAGATATGCTGATTTCCAGTCCAATGTTCACCACGCAAAACAGCAATATTTCCCCTTGATTTCCACGGAGACACTTCTCACTTCACAAACATTCCAAGATCTTCGGTTCAGCGCCTACAATTTCTTACCTGCTGAATCAAGTTTTGGCTTGTTTTCTTTTTCCATAATGTAGGGCAGTTTAACTTTTTCTTTAAGAGAGAATACTCTGGTCCCTTTCTTAACGGCGTACCAGTGCCCTTTCTCTCCCTGAGATGAAAACATTATACCAGACATGAGATTTCTAGTAGCGGTTCCTGAATAGACTGTGTTGTTTTCTGTTTCAGGTGGTCTTTTGAACCTCCATATAATCAGATCGTCAACTTGCACCCATGTTCCTTCATTTGCTCCCGCTAAGTAAGCAAAGGTGCCATCGAAGTTGAAGTATAATGGAGTCCAACTGTAGTTTCCTTTTGGTCCCCAATCAAAATGAAGAGTCCATAACCCAACAGGGTTCAACTTTGTTCTCCTGCTTTCTAAGGCACAGTTCAATTATTCTCCGGGAGTATTAGAAATTTGCCCAGAGCGCAAAATGATCTTCGTTTCCATCTTGCTTTGCCACAAGGCAAAGACGTTAAAAGCAAAGGTTTCGATAATAAGACATAGACATTAACGTCATTTATTGTGGCGCTTGCGCTGAAGAAGCAAGAGCACATAATGAAGAAGACTCAGAAATTAGGCAAAAGACAGCTAAAGAAATCTTGAAAGAAACTGACGATGAGAGAATGAAAACAAAAAATTTTCAAGTCAGATGTCCTCATTGCGGGAAGACTAATACAGTGCCTGAGACAGCAAGTATATCAATTACCTGTTCTCAATGTGGAAAGAATTTGTACACTGAGGGAATAGATGTGATGGACAAAGCAAGCTCCAAAGTGTATAATGACTTTGATAGACAGAGAAAGGAAGAAATAGAAGCAGACAAGGAAAAGGATTAAGAAAAACTGGCTATTTCTTCTTCAGTTCGCAAAGATTCCCCTCATGGAAGTGTTACTTATCATACCAATAGATCTTGAATTTAGTGCCGCATTCTGAGGTCTTGCACTCCAAAGCCAATTCCACAAAGTTGACTTTGTCTTCCGCATCTCCTGGTTTTTCAAGAGACCAAAAAGGGTGGCCGCTATCTGGTCTTGTAACTTGCTGAGGGCGGTTACATTTAGGACAACGAACAACTACCTTTCCCATACACATAGTTTTGTCCTCATACACACTTTGCAGTTCTTCGCTTTAATATTCTATGGAAATACTGCTGAAGAAGACTGCCTACTCAGCCTTATTTTTCACTGCGCAAACATCCAAGAATATTTAGATACCTGCAAGGTGTGCCAAGGATTGAAGACAAGTTTCCTAATCCCTGGAGTTAAGAAGCGTTTCTCCAATCTCCCAGTCCAAGTATGAGGCAGTCTGAAACAGAATAAAAACCATGATACAAACTTGGAATATTTCAGACAGAAACTCCAGAAGAGTTCACTTCTTCAATGGGCAAGTATACCACTTCCAAATTTCATCCGCTGTCTTCTCTGAATAGCCAGATTTGCGAAGCGGAGACTTGAATATTTGTTCTGATTTCTCGGTCACGATCAGCCAAGCTCTTACCTTCGCTTTCGGCAAAAAGGTAATAAACGTTTTGAATCACAAATCCGACTTGTAGATGTGCACAACGCAAATACAAAATGCGACTAGTCCAACAAAGAAACCCCCTTCCTTAGTACTCTTGACGACTTCAGTTTGTTGCCCATCACCTTAACCATCCTTATTAATTCAAACTTCGCAAAGCTTTTTTCTTCAAGCCTGCAACAATTAGATGGAAACATTATGAAGAAAAAGGACTTGAAAAAGAAGAAACCTGAAAAGAAACAACCTGACGCAAGAGATAGCCTGTACTACGAAGGCGACATCTAGCTTCTTCACATCACAACGCATCACTTGTTCCGACCGAATTCGAGCAAGCAATCTACACTGAAAAATAAACTGAACAGCGAAGCCAGGCTGTTTGTTTACACAGATAAATATAATCTCTCAAGTTAGAACCGAGTTCGCTTCATGTTCCCTTGAATTAAATTGACACAGACCTGCTAAACAAAAGTATTATGCAATAAGCAATAAACGCACTTCAAGGGTGAAGGAGCAGAATAGATAGTGTTTGTGCCACTATTTTTGTCCATCTCCCATCTCCCCCCCATATAGAAGGCACAAACACAACTCCCACCCTTTCTCTTTCAAGTCCAGCCGTTAACGCTGCAGCGAATTTGATTTTTCACATCACTACAATTCCAAGAAACATCAGTAATCCCTATCTCTTTTCCAGATGTTATAGGGACATTGACCCCAACAGTAACTACTACCTTTATACATGCAATCCCTGCATTCAGGATTGCTAAAATAACCACGCTTACTCACAAAACCTTCGCCAATAATAGTATATGCAGAGTTGGATTTCTGCCTTTCCTGACCGCCAACCTTTCTTTTAGGGAAGCCCATTGTGAACTTGACGACAAACCTCACGATATCCTTGAAGGTCATGAATTACCTTGTTACCCCTGCAAGCAACGACACACTCCTTCGGTCTGAAAACATAGCCAGTGCCTGGGTGAACACACTTTACGTTTCTTTTTTCATACCTTTGAATGCATACGATCTTCTTGCAGGTTTTTGCTTCTGGGCTAGTCATGTCACCACAATAAGGGCAATGGTGATGATTCTCCAACTCAATCAAATCCTACCACTTTATCAAAGTACCAATTGCCAGTCGTTAGTGACGCATTCTTAATATCGAGTAAGACAACATTCTCTTTTTTCATTAGGTAACCCGTGATTTTTCAACTATAGGCGAGTTTCCAACAATAAGTTAAACAAAACAAAAAATAAGATTTATGAATTTGAGCTAAGTTTTTGGATGACAAAGAGTGAGACTACTGTAATCTTTGTCTTTTAGCTTCTTCTTCAACCAGTTGACCAATTCCAGCAGAATGGTGACCAAAAACTTAAAGAATTAAGGCCAAATTCTAAAAGGAACATTCAGCCAGAGGGCCGATCGTCTAGCCTGGTCAGGACGTTGGCTTTACGAGCCAAAGGTCGCCGGTCCGAATCCGGCTCGGCCCACATCCCAGCTTTTTTCATGGTGAAATCAAAGTTGTTCACAGGATCTACAGGCGAGAATTAACGTTTAAGTCTCAACATGTTATTCTGTTATTTTGGAGACTCGGTGGAGATTCAATGAGCAAATCAGCTAAAACTCAGCGTTTAAGGGAAAAAATGCGGGACGCGGTTAAGCAATCTAAGCAGATGACATTTGACAACCTGCAGGAAGCAGACAAGAAAGAATCTGTTGAAACGGTTGTTCCTAAACAAGAAAAGCAGATAGTAATAGGTGAAATTGGCACTGTGGCGAAAGAGGATGAGTTGGAGCTTAAAGTTGGGTTCAGGTTGTTCCCCTCAAGAAACTCGTTCTCAAAGATAACTGTAGAGCTATATTTTGATGAACAGAAAATTCACACCAGAAGCATCAGCATCCCGAAGGGTCCTCTTGCGAGAGACGAGTTGGAACTCCCGCCATTTGTGTTGGGCATGAAGGGAATTGCAGCCGGCTCGCATACGATAATGGTTGAAATGTACGAGTTATGGAGTTCTGGAGAGAAACTAAACTGCACCGCCAAAGAAGCAACCATCGAGTACGTTCCTGTCAGAAGAGAAGACAGGTTGATCAAAGTCCCAATCGTCAAAAGCGTTGCAGGCGCTGATTTGACGGTTGTCACAGATTCTGAGAAAGATATTTACCGCGAAATCGATGAAAGCATGAGGAATGAAGAAGCCAGCAAACGAGACGAATGGTAATTTTCACCAAATGCATTTGAATTAGGTTACATTTGTTCGATGAGGACTAACAACAGTGTAGGCTTAGCGCCCGCGTTTGATTACTTCAAACTTTGAGAAGTCAGATGGGTCAATGCACAGAAAAAAGGGGGCCCCACCATACACACTCGTCGAACTAATCGTTACCACCCTGCCGTTATGCGAATAAGATGGACCTGTGAGCGCATTTGCCGGCTGGTGACTCCTAACAATTCTCTTCACTCCCAACAACTTACACACAGCTTCGGACACATTTGCTCCAAATTCAACGCCGGCACCGCCACGCTCCCAATTTGGGTACTCTCCATATCCTTCAAACGGGTCTGACCACAGAATATCCCTCTCAACGTCCCTTGTCGGATGCTCCAGATCTTCCACGCTCCTTATTTTGCTCGAGACTCCACCATGAACAAACAGCGTCTCACCCGGCACAATCACGGCGATGCGGAGACCATCAACAAATGGCTTAAACGTGCCATCAAAGTAGTCGTGCCAGTCTCCCCGCTTTTCCCTCACTTCATCAATCAACCCGCGTGGCCAAAACGAAGGAGAACCAGACTCCGTGTAGTCTTCGTGGTTTCCCTTCAGCGCAAAAACGTTCCAAGGATGATTCCTCATCAACGAATCAACGGCGTCTATGACCTCGATTCCAGAAGGTCCCCTGTCAGCATAATCTCCCAGGAATATCATCCCGTCTCTAGCAGGGTCAACCATGTTGAGTCCAAACTGGAGTGCGGCGTGATCCCCGTGCAGGTCACCGAACACAGCTATCTTCCTGAACCTACGAAGCTGCTCTTCAGCAAGAACACACAGCTTAGAAATGGCGTTCACCCCCATCCTCTTCTAAAACGCGCGTTCACCTTGAAATATAGTGCTATTTGTTCTTCTAATTCAGGGGCTCTACGAACCAAAGGTCACAGCTCCAAATCAGGTTCAGCCCACCGGAAATTTGCAAACTTACCAAACTCGCTGCGAGGCTGACGCGGACCAGGGGTGCCCTTTTCTGGGTTTAACACTAGCCTTAAGCCCGAAATGCTTATAGTTGCCATTATATATTTTATTAACCGACCTATCATGGCTGAAAAAACAGTTTCAATCCTCAAAGCCCTAGGGAATCCGAACAAGGCAAAAATAATCGCGCACTTAGCAAAGCACAAAGGCGAGACTGCGGAAGGTATTGGAAAACATTTAGGCTATCCCCTACCAACCGTCTACAAGTACCTAAGAGAGCTTGAAGCCGCAAGAGCCGTGGAAAGCGAAGCCAAAGGCAACACGAGGGTTTACTTTGCTGGCGATTTTAGGCTTGAGGTGTCGCCTCAGAAGTTGATGGAAGCGTTCGAGGAAAAAACGATGACGGAGCTCTACAGAGGCAGGTTTGGGGATGAAGGAATACAGAAGTTTAACGAAGTTGCAGTTAAGGTGAAAGCTGGAAAGATGACTTTTAGACAAGCAGCCGCGACTCTGGGAATAACCTACTACGAGTTTATCTCACTTCTGGACGAAGCTGGCGCGCTTGAAGCCTAATTGGCTCGTAGTAGATTCATCAGTTCTCATTTTCTTCGATAGGAAAGGGACACTGGAAGATTTCCTGCGACAGAAAAAGAAAGAAAACTATAAAGTCATAATCCCAAAAGCGATAGCCCAGGAAATCGTCGACGAGCCGAAAAGGTCTTCAGAAAAAATCAGAGAAACCGCTCCAGAGCTGGCAAACAAAATACTGAGTTCTGCAAGAAGAATTGAGGCTGCTATTGAGCAAGGACTCATTCAGGTTGAAACGGTGAACTACAGAAAATATTCGAAAGTGATGGATAATGTCAGGAAGCACTTGAGTAAGCTGGAGGCGATGCCAGAATACGCGGTAAAGAAGGGCGATCCAGAGTTTATAGCGCTGGTTTTTCAGGTCTATGAAGATAAAGGAAAAGTCTTTGTTGCCACGTTGGACAAGGGATTGTTAAAGGCACTTAGACCGTTCAGCAATGAAGTCGAATATGAAGTCTTAGACGACCTTTGAAAAAGTCATTATCATTTTTTGGCGTTCGACGATTAAAAGCTTGGTCGATTCATCGATTTCTTTTTCGCGACCGAATAGTTCTTTAGGCGACTCTTTTGGGCTAAGGCTAAACAACGACAAAAACTTAACCCCCTTAAGTAAAATCTAAAACTACCGCCCGACCGCGGCTTTAACTCCTGTACCTAGCTTGACTAGGACGTGGCTTTACGAGCCAAAGGTCGCCGGTCCGAATCCGGCTCGGCCCACCACTCAGAATCTTTCATATAGTATCAAAATGCTTCAAGTACGGGCGTCAGAGTGATTGCTTTTTTTTCGCCGTTGCCACAAACAAACAATGGCCAAGACGGTTCCCGCCGAAAGCAACGATACTCTCACAAAAGGATACAAAAACTCAAAACCATTTCCCTTAGTCACTTCATGTGCTACTACTGGAGTTTTCTGAGTGATCGTTTCAACGTTCAAGTTCTTGAAAGCGATAATTTGACCTGTTTGGTACGTCATAAGGACTCCAAACTCGTTCAGGTCCTGACTACTCTTGCTTTTCGACATGCTGTCAAGCCGCGTTCCGTTCTCGTCACAAACTTCGACTGCCACGTAATCCCCCGACACCTTTGCTATAGCCTTGTACCAAGTTTCTTTCGCCGCGACGTCTGACGCGTTGATGAACACTGCTCGGCTTTCATCAATACTTTGTTTGATTTGAGGCAGGTCGTCGCCCTTTAGGACCCTCACACTTGCCGTGTAATTGCCCTGTACGGTTTGCTCTAGTATGAAACCGAAATGACTATCCAGCAGCTCAGTGCCAGGAATCGTTATTACTTTTTCAGGCACCATAATTGTGACGCTTTGCCGACTTCTCGGCGGTCGGTAAGTCTGCAGGTGAGCGGGTATAGTGATGGTAGTGTCGTTAGGCGTTAATTCGTGCCCGTCGCTGAGGACTGCGAAGTCTCCACTTAACACGATATCTGTTCCAGTCAGATCCCTCTTGAGGAACTCTCTGGAGCCTTGATTGAGCAAAGCCATATACCACGGAGAATACTGCTGAGACTGCGTAAAGCTGAGTTGCGTGTATAAGATTCCGTTTGACAATTCCGTGACTGTTGGCTGTTGAGCGCCGATGAAAACAGTAACAGCGTCACTATCTGAGCCTGAATAGTTGAAGCACCCGCTCCAACTCGTTTTCATAATAAACGTTCCAGGCAACGTCACATTCCAAGACTCAGTGTAGTTGCCAAACTCGTCGGTTACTATCTTAAAAGCTGTGAGCGCATAGCCGGGTTGATTGACATAGAGCGCCACCGTTTGGTTTGGTAAAGCTGGAAAAATGAAACCTGAAACGTTCACGATGCGTGTGCCGTCACCGGCTTTGGAGTAATCAGCGGCCAAGTTGATTGATATTGCAGAAGACTGCATGGGACAGTCCAGGCTTGACGAAACCTGAGCAGGTGAGCTTTTCTCGCAGTTTGTTAAGGGGATTACCTGAGGTTGGGTGTTGGCGAGGAGTTCTGGGCGATGCCCGACGGTCCATTCTGCGAGCGACGTGCATTCAGCCACCCAGTACGTTTGGTTATCGTATTCAAAGCTGGTGGGAGACATCCACCAAGAATGGGAGACGGGCATTTGTTTAAGGTTGACTCCGATGTTCATATGCGGGGGATTTATGCCATCGTACAAAAGTAGCACGATGTCCAGTCCACCCGCTTTCATCAGGGAGGCGGCAAAGATTGACAGACCTTCACAGTCTGCTGCATTACTAAAGAGTGTTTCAACAGGGTATTTTGCATCGCTTTTGACGTAGGGAATTTCGCGCACAACCTTCAGTACGGCGTTCGCGAATTCCTCGTCGCCGTGGGGTATTTCGCGTACGATGGTTCTAATGTTTTTAGCTATGGATTGGACAGCACTCGGTGTGACAAATTTCGCGTAATCCATCTGATTGTTCACAGTGTGGCTTTTCCCAGCGTAATAGTCTCTTATCGAGGACGGAAAAGACACGTACAGATAGTGGTCAGCCAGATAGTAGCCATTCCGAACAGCGAACTTGTACGAAGACTCGAAGTTGTTTGTTTCTTCAGAAACTTGACCACAAAAACCTTGGTTGAAGGCGAAAACCCAAGCCAAACTGACTAGAACAACGGTCAACAAAGTGAATAAGATTTTTTTGGCCATTGGACACCAAACGCGCCAAATTCGTGCTGTGAAAAGAAAAGCATTGTGAATTTCAAATACCTTTTTTTACTATTCTAGTTAAGTCTTCGTTTCAGCTTTGAAATGAACTCCTTCGCAAATCGCCAAACTGGAAGTCTCTGAATCGTTCAAGAAGCTCATTTTCGTCTTCTAATTCCTAAGCAGAAAACGAAACAGAGAGAAGCAAATATTTTCAAAGTTTCCCACATTTATGGAAAACATAAATTAGAAATAAAGTGCTAGCAATGAGGCGTTCATTGCTACACACGCTGGGACTAAATTTTAATTTCCTTCCTTCAAATGGAAAATAGAGCTCACCTATTCAATAATAAGAGATTACCTTCAAAGTTTCAAGTGAATATTGTTAAATACTGCATAAGTAGATACACGCTTTCACTCGATTAGCTATCGAGTTTGGGAGAGGGATTGGCAGAGGGCGCTTGAGGGGCTATTATCTCAGGGGTTTCTGTGCTGTCCTTCTTGAGGAGCGCCGAGTGCGTAGGGGCGCGGTGACAAGAAGTACCCAACTGAAAGGAGAAAAGAAAAATGCGAAAAACACTAACATCGACGATCACGATTCTCTTCATAATCGGCTTACTAATCACGATCGTTCCTACGTTTGTTCTGAAAACTGAAGCCGCTTCAAGCACGTCATCCACTGTAATTTCATACGCCAATGCCGTCGGCAGAGCTACGGTTAGCGTGCCATCGATTGGCAACATAACAAGTATGTTGGTTGCTGGCACTCACTTTGTGCAATCATCATTGGGCGAGAACTTTGACGCAATATCTTTGACGTTGTCTTCCTCGCTAGCCAAAGGTCCTGTCCAAGCTTTTATCACGAACAACGCCAACCCTGACTATGTAAGCTGGTATAAATCATTCAGAATGGCACTTCAATATACACGGAAACAAATGGTGGTGTCACCATAAACAACATCATTCAAGTTGGTTCAAGCGAGCTTACGGTGCAGAGAAACAGCACCCATGTTACCGTCGATTTCAACCCAGCAAATCCAGTGTCTGTCAAATTGCCCTTCGACCTGTTTCCCGCAGCTAACTTTTCAGCCACTTGGAACGTTCCTGGTTTTCACATGGACTTCTATGGTACCACCGCTCTGGCAATAGCGCCAAACACAACAACCTCGTATCCGTCTGGTTGGACATTTTACCAAGATGGTGCGGGCTATAGCGCAAACGCGACGTTCTCGTGCCCATCATGGAATAGCTACAGTGTTGCAGGAAGTGGCGCAGTCATCTCGGAGTTTGCAGCAAACAGATATGTACCACCAGTGCCAGGTCCAATTCCAGCTAATCCAGCGAAGACGATTGATTTATACGACTTTGGAGGGGTATTAGTTGATATCCCAAAAACGAGTAACATAACTCGAATGCAAATACAGGCGCTTCACTCAGTGCAAGGAACGTTGGACACAGCAATGAACACACTGTTGTTGCACCTGTCAGCTTCAGGTTTCGCCGGGACTGCAGATGCAACCTTGACGACTAGCCCAGAACTGGCAGTCGTTTCGTTCGAAAAACACGTTCACAATGGTACTTCATGGTATACTGAGATAAACAGCAACATCACGATCAACAATATCTTCCAAATCCCAACCAACGATCTAAAAGTACAACGCAACGGAAGCCGATTAACCGTTGACTATAATCCCACAATACCTGTAATGATTACTTTGCCATCCAACGTGTTTCCGAGAACGAACTTCTCCGCTACGTGGACTGTTCCGGCTTTTCACATCGACTTCAACGCTACCGCCTCGCAAGCTGTCATTTTCCCAACGTTGGTTACGCCAAACCCGTCTGGTTGGAGACAGACCGATAACGGTGTACTGTTTGCTTCATCGACCTCCAATTGCACAATTCCTTCGTTGAATTTCACGACCGCAGCCTCAAGTGCCATGTTCTTTCCCTATCTATTGACCGTATTCCAATCTCCAACAGCACCTGCTGATTGGACTTTGACGGCTACGCAAAGCTTGAAGGCTTACCCTGATCTGCAGGAGACCGTCTGGCAGAAAAACGCAACAATGCCGCCAAACGGACAATACGATAAGATAGGCTTACATAGATTAGTCAAGACCAGTATCAAACCGAAGGGCGTGGTATTTCTCACCAATTGTCCGACATGGGGAATGGGCGAGACCCGCATTTCAAACCTTGCCACCGACACCTTCACCAAATATGAGAACTTCAGTCAAGCCATCTACTGGGCAAACCGAGGCTTCGACGTCTACGCCATAGACTACAGACCACACTTCGCTCCGCAAAACCTCAACGCAAGCCAGATGTCGTTCGCAGCGAACTGGGGTTTAGACGTGTGGATCAGCGACACCAAAGAGGCCGCTGAAAAAGTCAAAGAGGTCTCGGGCAGCGATAAGTTCTTCATCTCGGGCGAATGCACCGGCGGAATGGTGGCTTTGGACTACGCCACACGGTACTGGAAGACCGATCTGAAGGGCATAATACTGCTGGACGCAAACTTCTATGCCCAGGGATATCCAATCGTAGGCAAACTTAGAGAGACCAACACTTTCAACTTGACCGCAGTGATAAACGACATGAACGCAAAAAGCAACTGGACAACCAGTCCCTATGCAGCATTAGCGCCAACAGCTGCATATGCTCTCCAAAACCCAGGAGCGGCTGCAGAATATCCGCCAGGAACACCACTCACGCCAACGACTAATCCCCTGGCTAACAAGACGTGGGCAAACATTACAGAATGGTTCACATACGCAGTGCAAAATAACTTCGGATCCGTAACATCTTCGGCACCCGCTGGAATGTATAGCAACCCAATTGGGCGGCTATGGAAACATCAGCCAGGACGAATACATGTTTTCTAAGACCGAGTTTCTGCCATTGAGGTTCATAGTTGAGAGCCAGACCATGATTGACTGGGCGAACTGTCCCTATCTGCCTTTCGACTACAACGACCACTACAGCGAGATCGGCGTTCCAGTGCTGGCGTTCGACACGATATTCTCTAATCGGACGGGTGCATTGCAATTCGTGAACGGAATAAGCAGCACCGACTTAACAGGAGTCTATCTGACAAACTATGGTCATTTGGATCTCTACGCTGGAACGTATTCTGCCAGGGACGTTAGTGAGCGTGCTTACCAGTGGATGCTGGGTCGTCTGTCCACGCTTGATGTTTCCGCTTTCCAGAACGTCAGGGTCTTGCCCGGCTGGACCTGGTATTTCTTCGCACAGAATCTAGGCGGCAACGCACCATTCACGTACCAATGGTATGAAGGACTTAACCCGATTCAGGGTCAGACAAGTATGGTTCTGCCCATCTCTAAGGCAGCGCCGGGCGTCTACAGCTTCTACTGCAGAGTCACCGACAGAGACGGAACAACAACCACAAGCAACGCCGTAACACTAACAGTCATGGGCTAACGCGTAAAGGCATGGAAAAAACTATTCTCTCCCCTTTTTGTTTGATTTTCTGAGTGTTATTTTCTGTAATTGTATTTGTGATTTTATTTATGCGCTAGTGAGAGGTAGCTACAATAGTGCTATTGAGCGAGCTCTAACATTTGCCAGGTTTTCCTGCAGACAAAGCATTTCTTTTCCATTCGATTACTCTCGTTACAGACCATGTTAGTAATGATAGAACCTATCCGTTCAAGAACAGCCACGACAAACGCTAACCAGGCTTGCACATTACTTGAGTCTTGTTCCACAGCGGGGGCATTTCAGATATTCCACGTCGACTTCCTTGAGCATTTCAGCTCCACAGTAGAAGCATATGCAAGCCTTGCATCTTGGACAGACGTAGTTTCCGCTTTGAATCGTCTTCTTGCAGATTAAGCAAGGTTTGCCTACACATTCCTCAGACATGTCTATCGCCCGTTTGTATGCCTGTCAAACCGTTAAAAAGTCCCACGATTGTAGCGCGCTATATACAGATTACAGAGAAATAAGCTTTCCCACCATCGTCCCCCTGAAAGGCGCAGGATAGCCCGACTACCCAATGCCAGCTGAAAAAAAACTAATTCTGACCTTTACGAGCCAAAGGTCGCCGGTCCGAATCCCGCTCAGCCCACTATTGACCACTTCTTTCCCACGGTAGAGAGGCAAGCGATAAGTTCCGCGCAGGTTAGGCATCCATCGGGAATCTCCAGGCTACTCACGATGCGGTGTTCGCAGTTTGAGGCCGTTTCGACTTTTCTTTTCCTCGGTTTCGGGATTGTTGGTGGTTCAGGGTTCCTCTCGAGTACGGGCTGAGCAAGCGGCAAAGGTTCAATCTGAACAGTTGAAGACGCAAGTTTGGGTGGGCGGGATCCCAGTTTTCTGGGCGCTTCCTCCCGGGATCGGATCTCCGCTGGCGTCTCGACGTCGACAGGCAAGAGAACGACTGCAGGGGAAGGCTTGAACACCCGATTTCCTCCCCAAATCAACCCCATCGACACGAGAGCCCCAAGATAGTTTGTCGGGCTCACTCGGTTGACTGGCACGTGGAGGATGAGAATGTCGGTGGCTATCCAGTACATGAACCAGCTGTATAACGCTAGCGAAGCAGAAAACCACGCAATTCGGTATCTCAGGACGCTTTTAAACGGTATTTTGGGGATGACTCGAATACTCGGAGTTTTCATGATTCTCGGCGGGGGAAGCGATTTCGCCGTAAGCCGAATTCTCGATGCGCGGTTATGCACTGACTTCATGTTGGGCAAAGGCAACGCAGCAATCTTCTTTGGGATGGAGAGGCTTCCTAAAGCGGAAACATCCCGAGGCAAGTGAACGCTCCGCAAAAGCGTCAAGTTGTGGATGAACTGTTGCGTACGCTTCTTCGGAAGAACATTCAAGGCAAGACCCCACCGGACAAGCTTCGTTTATCTCGTTTTGGTAAAAAGAGTTATGAAGGGACGATTAAAACCGCCACTCAAGAGGCGGCGTCATGTTTACAGGTACTGCGGCAACGCAAATTCGCTCTAAAGAACCAATCTGAATGTGATAGAAAGGGTGTAGGCTGTCTACAACGCCAGGAATTCCCTGATCTTACGCGGGCTAAACACCACGAACCTGGCATTCCTCAAGCCCCTGCCAACCTTCGAGATTAATCCCACAGCATCCGTCCCCAACTTACACACCAACGCATGCTCAAACAACCCCAAAGACTCCACTCCCACGACGTCTCTGTCCAACCCAGACTGCGTCAGCATCCTATTAACATCGGGAAGCGACGCTCCCAACACGATCAGCCTATCCAGTAAAGACTCCCGCCACAAGTTGAACCTTTCAAGCTGTGAGAGGGCAAACTCTGCCTCCATCCGCTTCTCCGCCATGTCCACCAACGAAATCTTGACGTTTACCGGCAAATCGTCACAGAAGCCAAACAGCTCGGAGATCTTCTTCAACGCAAGCTTCCTCCCATCAACGAGCACACTCTGAAGGTACCTCAGAGGAACCGCCGCTACGGACAGTTTCAGGCTGGAAGACTCCAACATCAACACGCAGGGCATCTGGGCTTTTGCCAGAATCCACTATGTAGCCCTTCAGCGTGGCAAACCGTTTCACGTTGCCCAAGGTTTCTGGGCTCAGCCCAACCTCCTTACGAATATAGTTGGTCGCTATGGTTTCGTCCTCGCCAGACAGCTGAACGCGCACCCACTTATCCACGATGGACAGCTCAATCTTCGCGTTCAAACCCTCCAAGTTCAGCCTTCAGTAGCTCTGTCAATCTGCCCAAGCTGACTTGCGCTGTGGGCTTTCGTGAGCAACGTGAGCTGAGTCATGGGCAATCGCCAAGCAACACTGCAATCTCGTCGTGCAGTTTTCGAACGCGCTCCGCGGCTTCCGGTAAACCTTTCTTGCGAAACTGCTCCATCGTCAACTCAACGGGCACACGTCGTGAGCCATCGATGAGTTTGTCAGCGTAAGACACCACCTTCTCCTCCAGAGCGACGGGAACATAGCTGTCGTCGGTTGGCCAGCCTAGCCATTCGGCTTCGTTCGGGGTTACTCCGCCTCCAACGTGCCGTTCGATGACGTTGACGACGGGTTTCGGTAGCCCGATGGATTCAGCGATTTTGGCGCCTTCGACGGCATGGTCGACGCTATGAGTTCTGGACCGTCCAATATCATGGAGCAAAGCGCCTATCTCCACAAGTTTCACATCAACGGCCACGCCTTTCTTCTTCAGGGCTTCCGCCGTCTCAACAGCAAGTTCGGAAACTGCCACGCAGTGTTTCACGACGTTAGCTGCGCAGCCATGATCCACTAAAAGTTGTAGTGCTTGCTCCCTGGATGGAAGCTTATCACTCACCGAGTTCCTTCCTCAACTGGTCAACCTTCATCCCCAACTGCTGGACGGCGACGCCGTTCTCCTCGTGCACGAGCGGCTTGCCACAGGTTGAGCATTGAAAAACAAGCTCCACTGCCTCCTCGAAGGGCACACGCTTGCACCCTGCGGTCTTGCAGTAGTAGAAATCGTGAGTCTTCTCGTACTCCAGTCGAACGTTGAGTTTCTCGAGCACCCGACGCTTCTGGCTGAGGATAAAGCCCTCAAGCTGGTCGGGCTGCAGTTTCCAATGAAAAATGAACCATCCCGTCTTGGGGTCACGTGTTCTCCTCAGACTCACCAACGAATGATCATAGAGTTTGTAGAGGATTTTGCGCACCGAATTAAGCCTGATTCCAGTCTTGCTGGCGATTTCATCGTCGGTTGTCTCATCGGCGTTCTTCAAGTTCTCGATGAGCTTAACCGCGTCTTCCTCGCCGAGCGCGGTGGCAACACGCATCAAAGTGGCATCATCAATAGTCGATAACATGTCGAATCCTTATTCCCTATTATTAGCGTATTCGTCCAATAAAACTCTTATTGACCGAACCCCTAGAAACCATGTTTCACCTTGATTTGCTTGCCCCGCTCCTGCGGAACCACACGAATCTTGGCATTCTCGAAGCCCTTGGAGAGCTCTTCTCCGCCAAAAAATCGGTCCAGAAAAACCGCAACCGCCGCACACTCGGAATGCGGCTGATTCCCGATGGCAACATTGAAGTCGGAGACTTCCTCGGAGTAGAATTCGGGCGGAACCTTCTGGCTGCCCACGAGCAAGAGCACGTTCTTGCCGCTGTCCCGGATTCTGTTTACGACGTCGCTAGTTTGTATGTTTTCACCATAGATGGTAAGGTGCACGACGACTCCGCCCCTGTCTTTCCAGTTGCTCACGGCGATTTTCCAGGGCGTGCCCATCTCGAAACGGAAGTTGCCGCCCCAGCTCTTCGTCACCTTCTCAACGGTGGCCTTCAGATGCTCATCCACCGCATCGGCCAGGATGAAACCCGATGCTCCGAAAGCGCGTGAAGCAAGCGCAACATGACTCGTGAGCCTCACATCCCGCTGCGGTCTGTGTCCCCAACGAAGGAGAACAATTTCCCGGACGCTGTGCCCGCTATTGCTGGTTCTTGCGGATGATTTCGAGTTTGCCACCTAACTCCTCCACTCTTTTCCTCACACCTTCGACCAACGACGGGTCGGCTTCAAACACAACCTGAGCTGAATTATTTGCGTAATCGGTTTTCTTGACGTTTGCGCAGTTATGGACCCAGGAGAGAAACGGCATCGTTTCATTCGCCAGCGGAACCGTGAACGAGGCTTGCATTAGTACTTCGAAGTTGCCCAGAACCTCTTGTTTGAGCTGGTCGAGGTTAGTCCGGTGCAACGCTGAAATGGACACTGGATTTTTCAGCTTTTCCTTAAGAACTTCGAGTCTCTGCTGCAAATCCGACTCTGAAAGCTTGTCGATTTTGTTGAGCCCTGTTATGATGGGTATGCCCGAGGCGCCTATGCGGTCGATCGTTTCAAGGCAAATCTTGTTCTTGTTCTCCACGGTTTCCAGCGGCTCGCTGAAGTCGAGGACGAGGATTATCACATCAGAATAAATCGTCTCTTCCAGAGTCGACTGGAAGGCTTCTATGAGCATCAGAGGCAGGCGGTCAATGAACCCAACGGTGTCGGTCAATAGGAATTCTCGCCCCGCGAACTCCACCAACCGCGTGGTGGTTGAGAGTGTGTTGAACAAGCTTTTGTTTTTTCCAACCCTCAATGTTTCTTCCGTCAAAGCGTTGAAGAGGGACGTTTTTCCCGCGCTCGTGTACCCCGCCAGCGAAATACCGCAGAACCCGAGTTCCTCCCTTCGCTCACGATGCAAAATCCTTTTCTCGCGAATTTTCACGAAGCTTCTTCTGAATGGTCTGGATTTGCAGCTTTATAGCGTTGGAGTAAACGTCGACTTCATAAGCGCCCAATCCCATGAAGCCCGGTTGTTCGCCCTTCTTGGTTAACCGCACTTTTTGTTTTGCGTGCGTCAATTCATACTTCATCGTTGCAAGTTGGATTTGGAGTTTGGCTTCTGTTGTGGTGGCTCGTCTCGTGAAGATTTCCAGAATGAGTTGGAAGCGGTCGATGGCTTCTACTTTGGTGGCTTTTGCAAGGTTATAGGCTTGCACTGGTTTAAGTCGGTTGTCGAAGATGATTCTTTCGGCGCCCTTATCCTTGACGAGGGCTGCGAGTTCTTCGACTTTGCCAGCGCCTATCTGATAACGCGCATCGGGGTGTCGGGTCTGCTCCATTCTGCCGACGACGGTGTAGCCGGCGGAATCTGCTAGTTGCTTCAGCTCATCCAAGCTTGAGGGTTCAGTGTTTAGGCGACGTTGCACTATGATGGCTTTCGTTCCGTCTTTTCCCCTGAGCCTTTGCTGTCGAGTTGGATGAGGTCACCCAACGTCATTTCGCGTTCCGCTGTCTTCGCAATCTGCTGCTGCGGAGCTTTTTCCTCAGTAACTGGTGTGAGCAGCTTAATCTTGAGTGCATGCTCCAGCTTCGTCGCGAGGATGTTGCTGGGCTCCATCTTCCCCGTTTCGAGATTTCCGATAACTGAGCTTTTCTCGTTAATCTTCTTCCCGAGGTCTTCGTGGGTTAAGCCGAGTTTCTCTCGGGCTTGGCGGATTTTTGCGCCGTAGTCTTCGATGATCTCTTGGGTTAACTGCACCTTCGGTACCTCGGGTTTCTTCTTTTGAACCATAATGGGCAAGTGTGCGGTAACCTTGGCTGCAGTTTTCGATTTCGGGACGTAATCGTCCTGAGTGACGACTTTTCCGTGTTTCGAGCATTCCACGCAGACCGTTAGTCTCGCCCCCTCGATGATGGCTGTGATGGGTTCGGTGTGAATTTTGTGTCCGCAGACTTCGCATCGCACAGTGCGTTTCACCTATCGGGTGAGCTTATTTGGATGGTTGTGTTTATAGTTGTCGAAGGAAAAAACGTGGGCTCGTTGGACGACTCGTTGCAGAGAGTTAGGAGCGTGGCAGATTACCAATTCGGAAAAGGTGTCGGTGCGAGGCTATTCCCGGACAATGTCGAGATTCAATTTTCCAGGGCGACGGGCAGGATTCGCTACGTGAACCTCGACGGAGAACGCCTTGCAACTTATCGCCCAACGGACGGACTGCTATCCCTAAGCATTGCCGCAGCACGACGTCTAAAAGAGCTTTCAGACTCGTTGCGGTGCTTTGTCACGGTTAGAAGTGACGTGGCGAAGTTCGTGGCTGAGGGCGGCGACATGTTTGCCGCTCACGTCGTTAAAGTTGACGAGAGTGTACATGCGAAAGACGAAGTCATCGTTGTGGATGAAGAAGGCAAGATTGCTGGGGTTGGGCGCGCGTTGTTGTCGGGTTCTGAGATGCTTGGGTTCAAGACAGGGATCGCCGTGAAGATCAGGCACGGCAGTGAGCGGAAAAGGTAACTGTTTGTTGAACCACATCGTGGCGTGCGTCGCCTAATTGCAATTTGGACAAAGTTTATAAGGATAGATTTGTTGAAAGCTAGCGCTTCAAATCAATTAAAGGAGAAAGAGAAAAAACATGCAATTTTCCATAAACAAAGCAAAGAGCTACCGCGATAATCATAACAATACTGATGGTAACTTCAATGGCGGCAATGGCAATTCCAGCGCAAGCCCAAGAGCAAACACACGGTGGACAACCCGTTTTAGGTTATGAAGGACCAGACAAGATTCCAGCCGGACAGACTGCTGATTACACGATTCAATCCTTAGCATTCCTAAGCGTACACGCCAAACCCATGTGGTCTGGGTCAAGAGATGCTAGTCAACGTGTGGACTACCTTCCCGTCAGGTGAGGGCAAATACCAAGTCGGATACAAGGTGACTATAACAAATCCAGATGGAACGACTGAAGACGTGAATCTGAAATCATACGTTGCGGACGGAACAAGCTGGTTCACTTACATTCCGCAAACTGTCGGCACGTGGACTTTCGTGTTCAACTTTGCAGGCGAATATTTCCCAGCAGGATTACTACGTAAACGGACAATATTCTGCTACAAGCGGTACAGGCATCTTGCTCGAGCGCGATTTTCAACCCTTCCGACTACGTTACTCCCGCAACTTCTAACACTGTAGTCGTAACCGTTCAGAACGACCTCGTTGCAACTTGGCATTCGCCGCTTCCAACCGGCTACTGGACTCGCCCAATTGAACCCAACAACAGAGAATGGAACACAATCGCAGGCAACTACCCATGGGGAGAACAAGTACGCGGCGGTGCAAACGCTTGGAACGATGAATACTACGGTCCATACATAACTGCACCTGACACCCCGCACATACTGTGGAAACGGCAAGGAGCAATGGCAGGCATAATCGGAGGAGAAACAGGAGTATACTCCACACTCAGCGGCCCAGGAACTCCCAGCGTAATTTACATGGGAAGATGCTACCAGACATGACAATACCAATTAACGGTGTTCCAACACAGCTGTCGCAGTAATGCTACGACCTACGCACAGGACAACAGTACTACGCGATACCCACAGCTTCAGGAGGCATCACACCCAACCACATCGCATACTGGTCAGGCGTTGACACTTCAGTGCCCGGCGCTGGAGAAGCAGCAACCTTCGGAGTAGAACTCTTCACAGTAAGTGGCAGTGGAACCAACATGAGGTTGTACAAGATTAACCCATTGACTGGCGCTGTAAGCGTGAACGTTTCGCTTCCAAACTTGGGCACGGCTGAATACTTCTACAGAGACGGCTACTACTTGAGCTTCAACCCAGTTACAAACATTCAAGTCAACAACAGTGGCACTGTACTAACGAAGGCTCGCACAGGCTACCTAGTCAACTGGTCAGAACAAGGCTCATCAACCAACTTCACCACAAGAATAGCAAGCAACATCAGCGTAACCATACAGCTCAGCTACAGGACACTCTACGAGATCGGAGCCTACGGCGATTTAGGCGCATACGACCCTGACACCGGCATCACTATCAACCAGAACAGGTTCATCTACGGCG
Source organism: Candidatus Bathyarchaeota archaeon (assembly GCA_963820675.1). Classification (GTDB taxonomy): domain Archaea; phylum Thermoproteota; class Bathyarchaeia; order Bathyarchaeales; family Bathycorpusculaceae; genus UBA11855. The sequence goes on from CAWGAW010000016.1 coordinate 35,609, forward strand.
GCTACTACGGCTCAAGTCTCGAGGCTGTAAACCTAGTAACGTGGCAGAGCCTTGTGGAACTGGTCATCCGACGTAAACGCGATGGAATCCGCCTACAGACCTACCAACGCTTGGTGCAGACACGGCATATACGTCGCTGAAATGGAACGAGGATACTGGAAAGCCTGGGATGAACGCACTGGTAGAGTACTCTGGACATCATTCATGAATGATGTTCCATGGGGTGAATTCTGGATGTATGACGAAGCAGCATACCAAGACATGATCATCGGCGTCGGATACACCGGCATCTGGGCTCTCAACGAAACTAACGGCGCAATAGTCTGGCACTACGTCGATCCAAACCCACCATCAGAAACACCCTACACTAGCGCCAATGGCACTTCATCGTCCTACTCTGTCCAGTCAATCAGAGTCGCTGATGGAAAAGTCTACGTATGCAACGACGAACACACTGCAACACAGCCAGCTACCCGAGGTTGGGGTCTCATCTGCCTCGACGTTCTCACAGGCCAGAAACTGTGGAAGATTTGGGGCACTCGAATGAGCCCAGGACCAGCGGCGGACGGCTACATGGTAACATCAAGCAGCTACGACGGCTACATGTACGTGCTAGGCAAAGGCCCAAGCAAGACAACAGTTTCAGCTCCATTGACAACCGTTGCCAAAGGTGACGCTGTCCTCCTTCAAGGCACCGTCATGGACATGTCACCAGCTTCACCGAACACACCAGCCATTTCAGATGCTACAATGGACACATGGATGGACTACTTGCACATGCAGATGCCAGTAGACGGATACTACCACAACATCACCATCAAAGGCGTTGACGTACTGCTAGTCGCAACTGACTCCAGCGGCACAAGCACAACAATCGGCACCACCGCAAGCGACTCAAGCGGAACATTCGCCATGGCTTGGACACCACCGAATGAAGGCACCTACAAAGTCACCGCAATCTTCTCAGGTAGCGGGTCATACGGAGGCTCAACCGCAACAACAGGAGTGAACGTAGGACCACCCCCAACAGTGACACCACCACCCACTAACCCAGTAATTCCAGATTACACATGGACCATCGTCGGCGCAGCAATCGCAATCATCATCGTGGTAATCCTCGTTGGCGTTGCCATAATGATGCGCAAGAAGTAAGAAACTGCAACAAACCAAAATCCCTCTTCCTTTCTTTTTTGTTTTCTAACCTCAAAAGTTCTTTCCGTGCCGTCTTCCCTCAACACACGTTCTGTACAACCCGACTCCAGATGTAAATGGTAAAGTTAATTACTCCAAAAACCTAATCCTCAGCTATCCAACAGGTCGTGAACCGTTTGCAACGTCGCGTAAACCCCCGAGAAGCCAAGCGCATGATGCAGCGCATGGGCATGAGCATGGACGGCGTCGAAGACGTCCAAGAAGTCATCATCCGAACCCCCAGCAAAGACATTGTCATCCAGCAGCCCGAAGTCGCCATCCTCAACATGCAGGGACAACGCATCTACCAGGTCATCGGCGGCAGCGTCACCGAAAGAGCGCCCCAACGTGAAGGCGGTGCAGCAAAACCAGCGGTCTCAGAAGAAGACGCCAGACTCGTCGCCGACCAAACAGGCAAGAGCCTCGAAGAAGCAAAAAACGCCCTAATCGAATGCGAGGGCGACCTAGCAAAAGCCATCCTCCTTCTCCAATCCTAAATTTTAGACAGAAAGCTTAAGAATCAAGCCGAGCTTAGATTCGAGAAACCTTACGGAGCAGGGTTGAAGCTGGACAAAACGAAAGTAACCGTCCTAGGTCTCGGCCAGATTGGACTCCCTGTCGCTCAGTACATTCAGGCGAAGGGTCTCGAAGTCTGGGGATACGACATAAGCGCAACCACCATCGAGCGCGTTGGCAAGACCGAAAAGTTCAAGGCTACCACCAACTGGAACGACGTCCCAGAGGTCGACGCTTACGTCGTATGCGTCACAACCACTCAAAAGAATGGTTCTCCAGATTTGTCTCCAGTCTTCGACGTGTGCAAACTCATCGCTCAAAAAGCCAAGCCATCCGCGCTCGTATCTATCGAGAGCACGATAATTCCTGGCACGTGCAAGAAAATCTGCGAAGCCATATTCCAAGAGCGCATCCGCCTTGTTCACGTCCCCCACAGGTACTGGCCCGCAGAACCCGAGAAACATGGCGTCAACCAACTGAGAGTCTTTGGCGCCGTAAACGAGGAAAGCCTCGCGGCTGGGTTGAAATTCTACAAGAAATTGCTCGGCATCCCAATGTACGCTGTATCAACTGTAGAGGTCGCCGAGATGTGCAAGATAACCGAGAACGCACACCGCTACCTGCAAATCGCCTTCGCCGAAGAACTTAAAATGACGTGCGCCAAACTGGGCTTGAACTTCGACGAACTGCGGGCGGCGCTTAACACGAAGTGGAACGTCGACCTGCCAGAAGCACGACAAGGCATTGGCGGGCCTTGCCTACCAAAGGACATCCGCTACGTCACCTCAGTTGCGCCGAGCGAGATTCTGGAAAGCGCTATGAGCGTGGACAAAAAGTACCGCGAATGGGTCGCGAAACGGTCGTAAGTTGCAAATTAGGTGCGACGCAACGTATTTCTAGCCGACTGTTAGGCAAGGTTCCTTTCAAAGCCAAGGTAATCGAAGCTCTAGCTTGTTTTGCTCTGTGTCTCGAAAACGACTTTCAAGTTTTCCCTATCAAAGGTTATCTTGAATTCCTCGAAGATATCGGTCTTGCCTAACAATCTTGGGACTTCAGCAGAGTCAGCAAATGAAACATGGGTTTACGCTATTTCTGAGCGGGATATCGTTTTGTCTCTATGCGTGTAGGCAGGAATCAGAATTTTTCCTATTCCAATCATGGGACGGTATTCGTCTCCGTGCAATTCTAATCCAATGAGTCTGCATCTGACTTTCGAAAAAGAGATGTCTGCACCTGAATCGATATAGATGTGGTTACACTTCAGAGGCGATGGTTATTAAATGGTTGTGGTTTTGTCGTTTTTGCTGGGGAGTTTGTTTGCAAAATTAGTCGTTAGGGTTGCGTTGTGTTGCTTCAGAGTACTGGGTATTCTTTTGGGTGTTTTTTAGTTCAGGGTGAACTTTAGCTACGCTGTTGTGTGACTTTTTGTCTATACCCCTTCTACGAATAAAGTGTGCACAGTTCTTTGGGGAAAGTGTGAACTAGTGTTCTCTATGGTTTACGCTGTTTCTGAGTGGGATTGCGTTTTGTCGTGATATTTGTCAATATGTTTATGCTGACTTCCACATCAACCTGTCTTCTTCTTTTGGATGAAAACCCCCAAGACGAGGATAAGAAGCGTGGATGCGACGACTGCGAGAATCCAGACGGAGTCTTCACCGACGAACGGGTTTTCGGGAGTTTGGTTCAACGACAGGTCTAGGGTTACCGTGTGCGTGCTGTGGTGATAGTTGAACGTGAAGACCCAAGAATCCGCTGTCTCATGCAACTCGTAGCTGAGTTGGTTTCCGTCCAAGTAAATCGTGGTTTCCGCACCGTTTGGCAACAGACTCTTCGCCACTGTCGCTTTCACGTATCCTGAGGTGCCTGAGGGTCCGCTGACAGTGAAGCTGAGCTCCGATGTTGTGCTGTTGAATGCTAAGGATGTTACGGTGCTGTTGGACTCCACGAAGAAAACGCCGTTCTGTGAGGGAAGAGAATTCAGAGTAACGTTAGCCGATGCTCTCGGCAAATCGCTATTGCCTTCCCACTCCGCTCTCAGCGTGAACGCGCCCGTCGCGGTATTCACCCATTGAATGCTGTAGTTGCCTGCTGTGTCGGTGTAAGCTGAACCGATTGGGTACCATTCCTTAACTCCTGGGAAAGTGTACTTCAGCACGACGAGTTCATTCGGCAAGCCCACGCCATCAGTCGCCAAGCTTCCGTGAATGTTGACTGGAGAGCCAACAATAACGGAAGGCTCGGCAGCAATCGTGAGGGAAGCGGAACTGGCAGGTTGCGCATCCCTAATCGTGAAGTTTCTGACGAGAATTCTCCGCCGAAGCCTGAGGAAATTGCCAAGAATCTGATGTCGCTGAACGAGAAATTAAGCATGTCCGAGATCGAAAAAGTGCCTAGGATTGCCCCCGTTTCATTCGTAACAGTTGCCGTGACGGTGAACGGAGAGTTCTTGACGCTGAGGTTCACAGTATACCAAAAGTTCGGTTTGACCAGCGCATTCTCTGTAACTTGCTGGGATGAGTTGTGCCAGTATGAGTAGCCGTCGTTGTATTCGAGGGTGTTGTAGATGAAAGGAGTCCAATCCCATGCCCACGCATTATCGTGTCGGTCGAGCAGAAATTGCCCCCCACCTCTCGCTCTCATTTCAAACGCAACGCCGGTTGGCATGCCGAAGTCAGTGCTGGGCCAAAGGGACAGCATGAAACCCTCTCCAGCTCCGTTCGGGTCGCGGTCAACTTCACCTAAAGTTGCCGCTTTCAGTTGAAATGAAATCTCAAAATCATCGCGGGGCGCAAATTCTCTGTACAGCAACGGACCAGGGGAACGCTCATCGCCTGAAAACGTTAGGGCACCGTTGGACTCTGTGACTTTGCCGCCTCCAGAATCCACAGTCCAGTCCTGCAAGATTTCGCCATGGACCACACATGGAAAACTGGCAAAATCCTAGCACCATCAGCAAAGACAAGGACAACATCAGGACAGTGTTCCTATTCATCTTATCATCCCGCTAAGCGCATTCCTCTTTTGCATGAATACCTGCTTGCCAGAGCCGTTAAAAGGGTTCTTGTCAAAGTTTCTTGACTAAACGAGTTTTCGCAGGTCAAGATTTCTTGACAACAGTTCCCGCAGAATCACACTCAGTTACAGCCATAGCAATAGACCCTTGAGTCTCAAGGGTGATGACGAACCATAATCTTCGAGGCTTATATTTGGAGTTTGCATCAAATTTTCGGTCGAAGTAAACCATAAGATACATGATCATTAAAAAGTATCATGGTTGCGATGCCTCAAAAGTGTTGTAGAAACTGTGAGGATTTGGGTCTCTGCGCAGTCGAAATAATTACGTTCCCTTACCATGGATAAGACTTATAACAACACTTACACTCCCTTCATAGAGACTGACAGATGTTCGACGTTTGGCTAGACACAGTCACACCGAAAATCAGTATCGCCATCAACAGCCTCCTTCCAGCACTCCACGCCAAAGGCTACACGACCCTCGTTACCGCCAAGAAACAGACCCAAACTACCGATATGCTCGACGCCCTAAAAGTAACATACGAGAAAATAGGCGAATACGGCGAAACCCTCAAGGAGAAACTCGCCGCCGAAGCAAAACGAAACCTCGCCTTCATCGATGTTTTCGACAGAATCGGCTACCCCAAAGTCCTCTGGACACACGGCGACGTCTCCGCCATCCGCACTGCCTTCAGCCTGGGCATCCCAATCGTGTACGCCAACGACACCGTCTTCGCTTACCACGTAGCCAGACTCGCAACACCGTTGGTCGACTGGCTCATCGCACCCGTAAGCTTCGGCAAATCATGGAGCAAATTCGGCATCCCAAAATCACGAATAATCCTCTACGACGGGCTCGAGGAGATGTCATGGCTCAAAGACACAGAATTCGAGAAGCCCAAGTTCCTCCAAGAACTCACACCGAAACGACCCGTCATTCTCTTCAGAGATGTCGAGTACAGCGCCAGCTACTGCAAAAACGTCAAAATTGACAGCCAGCAACTCCTCCAAGAACTCGCCAAACTCGCTACAGTCGTTGCTCTCCCACGGTATGAGGGAGATGAGAAGGAGCTCATGGGCGTTGACAACGTGTGGGTGCCACAGAAGCCCGTCCTAACAGCCCAGCTAATTCCCTTTGTCGACGTGATGGTGGGCAGCGGCGGAACCGCTTGCCGAGAAACCGCGCTAATGGGCATCCCAACAATCAACTTCCACTTCTGGGACATTCAAGCGCGTTACCTGCACAAAAAGGGGTTCCCAGTCCAAGTCATGAGAAACGCAGCGAGAATCGTTCAGGCTACGAAGAGAATTCTGCAAGACCCCAAGAAACACAGAGTCAACACAAAGAAGGAGTTGGCAAAGCTGAATCACCCATCCCATTCTGGGCGCGCTACATCGAACTCTGCCTGAAAACCCGAAGCTAAAAAATCACATCAAACTCAGGAAGCCGCGAAGATAGTAAAGTCGAATCAGCGGATGAATATACGCGATTGACGGCTCCCTCATTTTATAAGCCATGAAGACCCCCGTGAACGGCGACATGGCAAAGCGATAGAAAATGTCCGATTTCGTGACAGGCGGGCGAGACGTGCCTGTTCGGCTCTCTATCCGTCGCCACATCTCGTTAAGTTGCTTCGCGTACCAGTACTGGTGGTCCAACTCCTGCCGCAGGTTCTTCCTCAAATGCACCGACTGAACATCGTAGTCCACGTGCCAGCGATACCCGTGTTGACTGAGAAAATAAGCCAGAGTTGTGTCCACACCTGAACTCGAGGTTAACTTGGGAAAACCTCCGATATCTCTCATCGCTGCTGTTCTATAGATGGTGTTGTCCAGAGTTTTCCCCAGCGTAAAAGCGGCCATCTCCCTGCCCCTGAGCCACGAAGCCAGCGATGCCTTCCCCGGTACTTCTTCGCCACGTACTGCTGCATCCTCTGCACACCCAGAGGCTGACTGGCGAACCGCATGCCTGAAGCCACCGCACGTTGGAATCTAAGAGATAGGCGGGGATTTTGTCCACCAGTCGAGCGCCAACAGAAGGTCCTGCTCGAAACTTACAAACAAATCTGACTCCACGTGGCGGAGCGCAGTGTTGGCGCCGTCGCTTATGCCGTTTCCCTCGTTTAAGAGTGACGGTCCAGCCGCAAGCCTTAGCGATTTCACGGGTGTTGTCGCTGCTTCGGTCATCCACTATCAACTTCATGTTCACAGCATCTTTGGGAATTACCTCGCTGATTCTGCGCAAAACCGAGGGCAACGTCTCGGCACCGTTCTTTGTCCACATTACCAAGTCCACTTTAGCCACTCTTTTTGCTCCTCCTTGTCCACGTTGCCTCGGACATATCGGCGACAGTCCCGAGTTGTCTTTGCAAGCATCTCCGCCGACTTGTGCCTTAAGCCTTTCCTTCCCTAGTCAAAAACCAGAGCCTGTATACTCGGACGACTATCACTGGGTTTTCACCACGCCGCTGTTGAAAGTACACGATGACATTGTCCAACCCTTCATCCAGGGGGATTTTGGGAGTCCAATTCAGGTCTTTCCTGATTTTGGCGGAGTCAAGCACGATTGACGTTTGGTCGGAAATAAGCGGACGATACGGATACCCCGTCGGATACGAGCCCGTGACGATTTTTTTCTTATCGAACCCAATTTTCTTCGCAATCATTAATGCAAGTTCTTTGTTGCTGACGCCGACCGTGGTGCCGACGTTGTAGACCTGACCCTTAGCCTTCGCGTTCCTCATGGCGAGTACGTAGGCGTTGACGTGGTCGTCAACGTACATGTAGTCTCTGATGGAGTCGGGAGCGCCGATGTAGATCCTTTCGCCCTTTAGCATCTGCGTAATCAAATATTCAATCATAAAGCTCGTGTCGAATTTTCTGCCGTACGAATTTGCTGGCCTCAGAATCGTGCCGTTTAAGTCGTAAGAGTGAAACATCATCCGCAGGTAGATGTCGCCTGCCGCTTTGCTGGCAGCGTAGGGGCTCGACGGGTTAAGTGGAAGGTCTTCCGCAAAGGCACGTTGTCTTGCGTGCCGTATACTTCAGCCGTTGACGCCGCAATTATTTTCCTCGTATTGGGGTCCTGTAGCTCCAGCATAGCGTGCGCCATGTTCATGGTCCTTATGTAGTTTGCTTGCTGGTACTCGAAGGGTCGCTCAAACCAGTCTCGCGGGAGAAAGAGCCGCAAGATGAAAAATGACGTCAGGGTTAACTGCTTTCACCGCGTTGCGGGCAGAAACATAATCTGAGATGTCGCCAGAGACCAGCGTGATGTCTGGAAGGATTTCGTTGAGCACTTCGAGGTTTCGGTTGGCCACTCGGCGGGTTAGACCGTAGACTTCGTATCCTTCTTTTATAGTCGGGCCACTAGGTGGCTGCCTATGAATCCAGATATTCCCGTTATGAGCACTCTTGTCAATTTTAGCCTCTCCGGATGGAGACGAATTCTTTCTCTGCTACTGATAAATCTTTGACGCTATTAATAGTTAACCACGTTTCATCTGGCTTGAGTCTGCACGCTTTCAAAAGCCGTTTCTTCGCCAACTCGGGGAAAGTCGTTCTTTCGATAGACCCCGTGGTCGGCAGATACTTCAAGATTTGACGGTTGAAAATGTAAATCCCTATGCTCACGAGGGTGTTCTCGATTAGCGTCTTTTTCTTTGAAGCCGATGATGTCGTCGCCGTCCAGTTCTAGAATTCCGAAGGGCGACTTCATGGGTTAGACAGCGATGGTTGCAACCCCCTTTTTCTTCAAGTGTGTGTCTTCAAGTCTTTCGAGGTCGAGATTCGTGATTTCGTCGCCGTTCATGGCCAAGAAATCATCGTCGGTTACGAATCGGCTAATAGCCAGCCTGAAACCTTCGCCTGTTTCGCCTTCAACCGTGTGCTCACTGATATCTATCTTCATTCCTTGCGGGTTTTCCCTCAGATAGTTTATTATGACTTCTTTTCGGTAGGCGACACCGAACACGGCGTGGTCGACCCCGTTGCTTTTCAGCCAAGACAGAATCCAGTACACAAGTGGTTTGCCCTGCAGAGGAACCACACGTTTGGCATGTCTTCCGTGAAGGGGCGCATTCTCAAGCCTGAGCCGCCCACCAATATGACCGCGGTCTTGATTTTTTTCACACAAACTCCCTCGCAGGTCTGGCTTAATACCTAAAGCTTAGAAATATATAAGCCTAATAGCACCTCGATTAGACCAACTGAGCCCCAAAACCATGAAAATCGCCATGATCCACTCACCCATTCTTGGACACGGTGGCGGAGAACGACAGATTCTAACTTTGGCAACTGAACTTCTAAAACGCGGTCACACGGTCGAAAATTTTGTAAGCGCAGTCAACGTGGAAAACAGCTATCCCGACTTGCTCAAGAACCTCGTCGTGAACGTTGTTCCGCATCCACTCGGGAAAAAAATCCCGAATGGCTAACTCCCCTCAAAAACGCAGAAGCAAACGCGAAAAAAAAAGCAACCCTCTCGGGTCCATCTGAACTGCGAGAATGGATGCGGGCGAGCATGGGGCGACAATTCTACACTATCCCCTTCGACGTGCCGACGATGGTAAACATAGGCAGAAAAATCCCAAAAGGCTTCGATGTGATAAACAACCATAATTATCCATCCGAGTGGGCAGCCTTTGTAGCGAAGAAAAGGCTTGCGGCACCTGTCGTTTGGATGTGTAATGAACCCCCATTCTGGTTTTTTGTTCCAGAACTGAGAAAAGGCTTACGCAAAATCAACTGGCCTGTCTACAACCTATTAGACAGAACCTGTGAACTACATTGACGAGATTCTCGTTCTTTCACACATCGCAAGTGGATACGTTCGCAAAGCCTACAACCGTTCGTCGAGAGTCGTGCGTAGCGGCGTCGATGTTGAGCGATTTAAAAAGTCATCGGGTACGGAATTCAAAAAGAGATACGGCTTAGAAAACGATTTCGTTTTACTTCAAGATGGAAATATTAGAACTCAACAAGCGGCAACAGATTCTATCCTGGCCTTAAAAATGCTCTCTGAAAAATACAGCGCCGTAAAACTCGTGTTAGATGGTGGTGGCAAACAAACAGAACTGCTCAACCTGAGCAAGCAGCTTGAAGTCCAGAACAAAATGCTCTTCATACGCAGTACAAACGACGAACAGCCTCGCCGAGACGTACGCCGCGTGTGATGTGTTCTTTCCACCCAGATCACATGGGGTCTGGCCGCCGTCGAAGCCATGGCAGCAGGCAAGCCAGTCATTACGTCGAATAGGTGCGGAGTTTCTGAAATCATTCAGAACAACGTGAACGGAATAATCGTGCACCATGCCAAACCGCAAGAACTCGCGAATCAAATTGAACGGCTGATGAATGACCCTCGCTTGTGCATAGAATTAGGGCAAAACGCACAGGAAAATGTGAGAATTCACCTATCATGGGAGAAATACGCAGAGAAACTGGAAACCGTCTTCGAAAATGTGAAAAGGATCACCGCGCACAATTAAGGCAAGTATTTTGACCTAGAAAAAATGTAGAGTGGGAAAGGAGGATTAGGTTTCAGCATATGCCGCTTTATCTCTTCGTCGGCAACTCTCCGAACACAGGTCTGAATAATTTGTCTTTGGATCCAGGTCCGTTTAAAATGTATTAGGTTCCACGCGAGGCCCTCAATTAAGAGAGGCGGCATAGAGGCTTTTGCCGTGCAAGGAATAATGCGATGTTGCGGCTTTCAAACAGTAACGACACCAAAATTGCTTTGACCAAGTTTGCTATTCCGTAATTTTTGATCAGCATTAAGATGTGATTTCTCGTATAGTAATACATCTTGCTTTTCATCTGTGTTCCAGACACTGTCGACCCTGAAGCATGAAAAACAATCGACGCGGCACATATGCGACCTTATAGCCATTAAGCCATATTCTCCAGCACAAATCCACTTCGTCAAAGTACAAGAATATTCTTGGGTCAAGCAGCCCCGTTTTTTCTAGGGCCTCTGGTTTAAGGAGAATGCTTGCGCCTTTCGCGTAGAAGATTTCTTCTTGCTGATTGTAAAGGTTGGCATTTTTCCCTCGCCCCCGCTCCACATGGTAGCCATAGAAATCCAGTAAACCTCCCGCACAGTCGATAAGAGACGGTGCGTCCATTTGAAGAAGTTTGCTCTGTGCCGCTCCCACATTGGACTGTTCCATGGCGTTGATGAGCTCTTTTAACCACCCTGGCTCGACAGTAACGTCGTTGTTTAGCAACGCGATGTATTCTCCTTCGGAGTTCTTGATACCACGGTTGTTGCCTTCGGCATAGCCGAGATTGATTTCATTTTGGATGATTCGCAGTAGCGGACTGTGGAAGGTTTTTGTGACAAAGTCGATACTTGCATCTTTCGATCCGTTGTCAACGAAAAGAACCTCGAAATTAGGGTAGTCAGTCTCTAGCACAGATTCCAAACAGTTTTTCAGGATTTTGCCCTAGATTACTTTGACCGTTGTAATTCAGGATCACCACTGAAACTGATTTGGGATTCATTCGTCTATTACTCGCTTAGTCGTTAACTGGACGCTCGTAAAAGGTCTGACCTTATCCCTATAATATTTTTGTCCCACTCAGAATCTGAAATCACGGGTAAAAGACAAACAGGGCGTCGAGACGTACAGTAGAGAAGCAACTCATGACTCTTTGCATATGATGTTTCCGAAATCCAAACACAGACGCCGACGCAATGAATTAAAGAATGATTGGACACAACTAACCTCCCGAACCTAAGATAGGAGATTTAGAAATGGTACATCTTCCGTTAAGCCGCACCACGAAAAAATGGTGGGCTCACCGCAAGGTTATAGCTGAACTTAAGAATACTAAGTGGCAGTTCAGTGACCGCCGACTTGGTTTGTTCAGGGATGAGGACTGGTCTAAATATTATTTGCCGATCGACGTAAGGGGTTTAACTATTCTGGATATTGGCGCAGGCGAAGGAGAGACTGCAAAGTTCTTCTTGGACCATGGCGCAGCGAAAGTAATCTGCATCGAGCCCGACCCAACCGCTTTCAAGATATTGCAGACTAACGCTCTTAACCGCCCTGGGAAAATCGTAATTTATCCGAAACCTTTTGAACTCTCTGATCTATCAATAAAACATGACTTCATGAAGATGGATATAGAGGGCTATGAAGAAGCTTTACTTACGATTGAACAGCTACCTGCGCCCTCCGTCATTGAGATCCATGGACTACAACTGAGGGACAAATTCAGGAAACAAAAATATCGTATAGATGATTCGCCAACCGTAAATGGCATAGGCTTCCGAGTTTTGCATATTGGAAATGTTAAAGACCCAATTCTATGCCACAAAACACTTTCAAACTCTCGATTACTACAATGGACGCGCTAAATTCATACAAACTCATTGACGAGTGCCCATTTTCTGACACGCTCTTTCTTGCCTAATATCTCGCAATGCTCACACAACGTCACTGATAAAGGATAATCTGCCATCATGTTTCTTTCTACTGTATGACTGAAGGCGTTTATGCAAAATCGCAATTTACCACAAAGGAAAGAGGCCCCACGTTAACGCCAAGGTGATCTTGGATAATCGCCTACTTTTTCCTGCTCGGTGGCCATTTTGGTCATGTTACCTGCCATCGAAAGATACTCTGCCTTTATCCATTCGGCGGAACGTCCAATGTTCGAGACCCTGATTTCATCTTCCCAGCCGTTAAAAAAGTTGTTGTAGCCACCAAAGTAACTTGCGCCAAAATAGAGATTTCCCGCCAAAACGGGCTCTTGGGTGGCGACGGTGCTATTTTCAGCTACGCCATCAACATAAATAGTCCAATTCTTTCCTACTTGGGTTAGCGTAATGTATTTTCAGGCCGTTGAGTTGATTACAGTTGATGAACGTATTACGTCTGATTGCACATTAGGTATGTCAGCGTATATCTTTTTGTCAGATTTAAGCCAGGTTATGTAAACCTGTCCCTCTCCTGTCCCACCTGGATAACGCACAATTAATGTTCCTGGAGCGTAAAACATGTTAGGTTTGAACCACAAACTCCACGTTGTAGGCGACTGACATCTAATTGTGGAATAAGTAAACGTTTTTCATCACAACACAGCATCCGTCGAAGTTAAAAAAATGTCGTCAGACCTTCCTCAGTGTTTCCGCGAAGCATCAAACCTGAAACCGACATGTCTGTATCGTGACTGGTTGAATCAAGCATCTTGTCCGAGGTACCATTCATGTGAAATATAGCCACATAGTTCGAATCCCAGACATTTTAGCGTTTTGGCTGTCAGATGCCTCAGGGTTACCAAAGTACATGTAAATGGTAACTAATGATGAAGCTGGTAGTGAAGGAACGACCGCCCCAAATCCACGCATCCTTCAAGTCACTAACAGCAGTTTCCTCCGCAATCATTGCGTTCATAAGCCAGGCTGTCCAGCCATAGTCATCTCGATTTCCCCCATAACCCCCTTTGACGCTGTGAGTTTCAAAGAAATGCGTTGTTTTGATAAGTTTAACATAATTGGAAAGTATCTGTGACGCTTCATTGGTGAAGCCATAATTCTTCATACCCTGGGGTAGACTGCGTAAACCACTGGTGCCCAAATCTGTCCCCGCCAGTAGTGTGAATCGAATGAATGCATCCAAGATGGTTGAGGCGTATCGAACTTTGGGTCGTCCATGCTCACATCAGGGATTCCCCAGGTTCCATTGAATTTTGAAGCACTGACAAGTTCTCGACGCAGATAATCAGCTTGCGTTGAGTTAGCAACTTCAGCTAAAAGTGCCCAAAACATCTGAGCGGATTCCACAGGAAATTTTGTGCCGTTCCAAAAACAAGGCTGGTAAATGTGCGAGGTATCATTCCACATATAATGATTAATCAAGTTCGTCTTAGAAATGTACTCATTCTCGTAAAGCGTTTTATTTGCCGAGTACCCAAGAACATCAGACATGTCGGCTAAGTTTTTTGCAAACAAAGCCATAGCACAGGAAAGCTGGAGGTCGGACATATTGAAATAGTAAAATGTGTCCCCAATTTTCGTCGTTGCTCCATCTGTGTAATCGTAGACAACATGGTTGTCGAGAACTGATCCAGCTATGTAATAGGCCGTATTGGTATCCACTCTCGACCTGCCCGTGTGAGGTGCTGTGAGCCCGTCTATCGAACCAGGAGGACTACCAGTCACGTTGTACCAGTTATAATAATTCCCAAGAAGTGGATACCATTTTTCTAAGCTGCCTTTATCACCTGTTTTAAGATAGTATTGCCAAATTGCGTATGCTATCACAGGGGTTTGGCTTCGCAAAGTCTCGTCTGTGGTGGTGGGTTCAGGTGCATTGGGAATCATACCATAATAGTCACCCCTCGAAGTAATCTGGGTGGCAAAGGAAGCATCGAAAGATTCGCGAGCTAGTGCAGGGTTGAAATATAACGCACCAAGGGCATTCAATGGTGTATCCCAACAGTAAGGCTTTGGATATGCCACTTTGTCTGGAGTGATAAATTGGTGCCCACAATAGGTAGCGATGTTGCGCTCCATGACGGAAATTGCGCCATTAAAAATGGCGGCTCCCCAATTTTCGTTGTAGGTAGTGATGTTACCCCAATTCTCAATTTCATAGTCGAGGAGACTAGTGCCGTTGTAAAATCTGATGTCTGCACCGTCAACTTCGGCTTTGGAAAAGTTGAAATTCGAGTCGGTTAAATGAACCAACACTGGAAAATTTTCAAGATTCTCGGAGGATGCGGTGTTATTTATGATTATAGGCACTCTGTAATTCCAACCGTCCAGCCAATTATTTCTATTAACGCTGAGATCGGATGTTTCTTCTCCTAGCGAAACGAACCTGTAGTCCAACTTGATGCTGGCAAGTGTGAACGTGCCCAAAACAATAATGATGACAACGGCAGAGATCCACTTCCATCTGGCAAGAATGTGAATCCTTCTCGTCATACCTTGCTACGGCCTTTCAGTTTTTGAGAGATCGTTCATTCCACCAACGAAGGAGGCAGCGTAGATTAGGAACTCGCTGACGTTCTTCAGATGCCTCTTTTCCAAGAGCTCTTTACACGGTTGAAAATTAAAGACTTGCCATAACACACGTACGCTGATTACAAGGCTTGGCTGAAACGTCTGCGGAATGATTTCGCTTTTCTCCCTGCTCCCAAAATGGATGGCCTGCTTTCACTAGAGCATTAGCAGGTCATTGGAAGTTGATCGTATTGGGTTCGAGAACTAAGTATCAGCTTATCCCTCGATAGTTTTCCCTAAATGCTTCATCGCATTTATCAATCACTCGTTTCCATGTCCACAACTTAGCGGTTTCCACTCCTCCAGAGCGCAATTTTTCTCTTAGAATATTTTCTCTGATAAGACGCATAATCGCGCTAGCCATTTCGCCATAATCGTTTGGTTGAACAACCAAACAGTTGTACTCATTAATAGTGTAGTCGCGGTTTCCTTTGCAGTCTGTTGTCACCACTAATGCACCGCACGCCATCGCCTCAAGGGGAGGCAAACCAAAGCCCTCAACTGTTGAGGAGAAAACGAAAACATCCGCCGATGAATATAACTTTGCCAAAAAATCATCATGTTGCGGTGCCACGTTTGGAATCTTGAAAAATGTATAGGGAAACAAAGGCTTTACTTTCCTCAACACAGTATCCGGACCCACAAAAACTGCATTTATTGGTGTGAGGGAGTGCACAGAGTTTAAGGCTTGAATGATTGTTTCGGCGCCTTTGTTTGGCGCGTCGCTTAGAATCGCCATTAGGGTATTGTTTTTCCGAGAACCGCGCGGAAAGAAGATTTCAGCATTAACTCCTGAGCCCACTGTCATGACTTTTGCATCGATCTGTTGCTTGAACACAAGTTCGCTAAGGAAATTGGAATCTGTTAAGAAATAGAATGGTAATCTGTAAGTCGTTTCAAGCATTCGCTGTTGGCTCAAGTTTTTCGTTTGTTCAGGAAAATCTTGCATAAAGTAGAACGGCTTTCCCTTTCCGGATATCCATACTGACAGTGCGGTAGGAAACCATGTGGCAACACAAATATCGCATTCTGGAATTGCTTCAGCTAAAGCCTTGCCCCATTTACAGGTCGCAATTGAAAGAGTTTGGCGATTTTGTTTATGAGGATAATTTGTCTTTGGCAAAAATCTCGGAAAGATTATCCGATGCAGTTCCCGAGACTATATAGAATATTTTTGTCCATTACGTCCATATCGAAGTGACATAAATCTACCCTGAACATATTCTATTGGAGCTTTTCGATTGAACCATGTGTGGTTTCCTGAAGAGCAACTATTCTTACGTCATACCCATGTTCTTGCAGACCATTGGCAACTTCAAATATTTCTCGGACACCACCTGAAATGTTTGCATCCCAAACTGTGAAAACTATTCTCTTGCGCTGACTTGGCTTTTCTGAACACTGCATGTTCTTTGGTGCCCTCCTTCAGGGTCGTTTCGAGGTTGTTTTTTGCTATGTAGTGAAGTCTGCGCTAATAAACAATATGACGAGTGGGATTTTGAGAGTCACTGAATTATACTACGCATTAAATTGTACGTAGGATATTAACGGGTGGCGTTAATTCAAAGCCAAAGTATATTTAAGTTAATGAAGCACAATGGGGACAGGGCTGAGAAAACGCAGAAACTTCTTGTAACGGGGGCAAGCGGATTACTTGGAAACTGGATAGTCGCGCTAGCAGAGAACGACTTTCTAGTTACACCAACTGATATTATCGAACCTCAGCATCAGAAAGCTGTGAAATCAGACATAACAGACGGCGAGTCTATTCGCCATCTTTTCCAGAAATGAAAGCCTGACGCTGTGATTCACACTGCTTCGGAGACGAACGTCGACCGATGCGAGACTGAGCGAGAACGCGCTTGGAAAATCAACGTTGTGGGCACCCGCAATATAGCCGACGCCGCCTTGGAATCGGGGCGAAAGTTGGTCTGCATTTCCACCGACTACGTCTTTGATGGCGAGAAACACCTTTACAGCGAGGACGACGCACCCAACCCTATTGATTTTTATGGCTTGACGAAGGTGGAAGGGGAGAGGAGCGTGATGCGTCGGTGCAGGAACTGGGCTGTTCTTCGAACAAGCGTGTTATATGGACGGCACCCCATAAAACAAGACTTCGCGACTTGGGTAATCAATAAACTCAAGCAGGTTCAGGAAATCACCGTGGTCGATGACCATTTCAATACGCCCACCTTGGCGGAGAACTTGGCACAGATGGCTCTGGAGGTGGCGGAGCGAGATTTGCAGGGCGTTTTTCACACCTCAGGATGTGAGAGAATCAGCCGCTTTGAGTTCGCGAGAAAAATCGCGGCGGAGCTTTTGACCTCGATTCCAGGTTGATCATACCCATAAAGATGAGTGAGTTGAAGGCCTGGATTGCGAAGAGACCGAAAGATTCATCCCTAAACACGGCGAAAATACAGAAAGAACTCAGGACAAAACCGCTAAGAATAAACGAAGGTTTAAGCCAACTGAAGGAAGAGTTGAAAGCATGAAAGGCGTCATCCTGCACGGCGGACACGGCACACGTCTCAGACCTTTGACTCACACTGGACCAAAACAGCTCATTCCAGTGGCGAACAAACCCATCTCGCAGTACGTTCTTGAAGACCTCAAAAACGTCGGTGTCAAAGACGTAGCCTTCATCGTAGGTGGCGTAATGCCTGAGAAAGTCCGAGACTACTATGGTGATGGAAGCAAATTCGGGGTCAAAATCAAATATTTGGAGCAGGACAGACCGGGCGGGATTGCTCAAGCGGTGGGTCTGACCGAGGATTTCGTGGGCAAAAGCCCCTTCATCGTTTACTTGGGCGACAACCTTCTGAAGGGCGGGATATCGGGTATTGCCAGCGAGTTCGAGCAGAGAAAGTACGACGCAATGGTACTTCTGTGCAAAGTAGACCATCCGCAGCAGTTCGGCGTCGCCGAGTTCGACAAGAACGGAAAGCTAGTCCGCTTGGTGGAGAAGCCTAAGGAACCGCCAAGCAACTTCGCCTTGACGGGAATTTACTTCTTGACACCCTTGATTTTCAAGATGATTCGGAAACTGAAGCCGTCGTGGCGGGGGGAACTCGAGATCACAGAGGCCATTCAGATGATGCTTGAGCAGGGCTGCAATGTGGGGTACCGTATAGTGGAGGGCTGGTGGAAGGACACGGGCACCGTGGAAGATATCCTTGAGGCCAACATTCTGGTCTTGGACGAAATGGAGCCGAAGCTGGAAGCCGACGTTGAAGGGAGCTGCCTCCAGGGACGCGTTTCAGTGGGGAAGAACGCCCAAATCAAAAGCGGTGCCATGATTCGCGGACCAACAGTGATCGGAGAGAACGCGGTCATCGAGAGCGAGGTCTACATCGGACCCTACACTTCGGTGGGGAATGGCACGCACGTGAAGAGAGGGGAGATTGAGAACTCAATAATTATGGAGAAATGTGTGATAGAAATCGGCACTAAGATAATCGACAGCATCATAGGTGCGCACACGGAAATAACGACTAACCAGAAGGGTCCGAAAGGGCACAAACTAATTGTAGGGGAAAACTCGAGAATAATACTGTGAGAGATGAACGTGATGATTGAGGGTGTCGTGACGAAACAGCTCAAACAGGCGGCGGATGAGAGAGGCTGGCTCACCGAAGTGCTGCGAAGTGACTGGTCAGAGTTCAAAAAGTTCGGGCAAGCGTACGTGACAGCAGCGTATCCGCAGGTTGTGAAGGCGTGGCACATGCACAAGAAGCAGACAGACAATATGGCATGTGTGAAGGGCATGATGAAACTCGTGTTGTACGATGACCGAGAGAACTCCAAGACGAAGGGCGAAGTCGACGAGTTCGTTATCGGCGAGAGAAACTTGCTCTTGGTTCAGATTCCACCCCGCGTGTGGCATGGCTTCAAGACCGTCAGCGACGATTACGCTCTTCTCTTGAACGTGCCCACCGAGGTTTACAATTACAAGGAACCCGACGAACATCGCTTGCCCCCAGATACGGATAAGATACCGTACGATTGGAAACTGGCACCTTGGCTTAAGCATGGTTGAATTGTGCATGAGACTTCTTGTGACGGGCGGAGCAGGCTTCATCGGCAGCAACTTCGTGCATCACGTATTGAGAAAACACCCCGACTATCAAGTCACTGTTCTCGACAAGCTCACGTACGCGGGGCGCAAGGAGAACCTCAAGGGTGTCTTGGATAAGATAACCTTTGTGAAGGGCGACATAACCCGAAAGGTAGACGTCGAGAAAACACTGAAGGGTTGCGATTGCGTCGTGAATTTTGCGGCGGAAACTCACGTAGACCGCAGCATCCTAAATGCCGGAACGTTTGTGCTTACGGATGTTTTGGGTGTTTTCAACCTGCTTGAGGCTTCAAGAAAATTCGACGTGCCCAAGTTCGTGCAGATTAGCACGGATGAAGTGTACGGCGACATCCTGACTGGCAGCTTCAAAGAGACGGATAGGCTGAACCCCCGCAATCCATATTCAGCTTCGAAGGCGGGGGCGGAGTTGCTCTGTCGGTCCTATTTCGAAACCTACGGCTTGTTCTTGACCGTTACGCGGTCTTCCAACAATTATGGGGCGAAACAGCATCCTGAGAAGCTGATTCCGAAAACCATCATCCACACCCTGCTGGATCAGCCGATTCCTGTTTATGGCACTGGGAAGAACGTGAGGGACTGGCTTTACGTGGATGACAACTGCGAAGCTATCGACCTCGTTCTACACAGCGGCAAGGCCGGCGAAGTCTACAACGTGGCTGGGCATCAGGAATTAGAGAATGTGCAGGTCGTTAAAATCATCTTGAAACTGACGGGTAAACCTGAGAGCCTGATTGAGTTCGTAAAGGATAGACTTGGGCACGACGTTCGCTACTCCATAAACGCTGACAAAATCGCCGCTTTGGACTGGAAACCCACAGTGAAGTTCGAGGCGGGCATAAAGAAGACTCTGCAATGGTACACGCAGAATATTGAATGGTGGAAACCGATAATAGCAAAGGAACAGATAAATTTTCACAATGCAAAATAAACAACCTTCGGCTGGACGTGGGACGTCGCAGCGGCAGTTGCGCGGGGCTCGTGATTGAACGAAGAATCGAACCAAGAGTCAGGCAAAAGTGACGTTACGATAAAGCTTAGAATTGACGTTGACTATGCCTATCCTTCACGATTGAAGAGTTTCTTCTTCACCGCCATCGGCAAAAAAGGTGGGAAAAGCTACCTGAAGAACTCGAAGATTATCGCCCAGATGATCAACGAATCCAAGAAGAACGTTAAAGCGTACTGGTTTTTCACGCCAACCACGATGCCCGACGCGGAACTGCTTGGAATGCTCAACGAGAACAAGCATGAGGTCGCTCTGCACGTTGCAACAAACCCCTACAAGGAACTCAAAGAGCTTGAGCAAGCCACCAAAAGGCACGTAAACTATTACACTGTGCACGGGACGGAAAGGCTGGTAGCGCGTCTAATGTGGCGTAGGAAACTATCTGAGGCGAAGGCACCGATACCTGCCGATTTTCCGTTGCATTCCTTCTACGTCTATCCCACCGTAGGCATCGACCGTCTGTGCTATGACAACTCATTCACGCGTGCCATGCAAACAGTGGACGAAGGCATCGCCAGAGGAGACGTGCTGCACTTTCATCCTGAATGGCTACTTCAACAGGGCACAATCAACCACCGCGGACCATATTATGACGTGTTGAAAACGGTTCTGGGGGTTGACGAAGAACTCAAAACGCTCATTGTACTTAAGAAAGATTTCTTCAGAATAGCACAAGATGCTGCGGAGTATCGCCGCGATTGCGTTCCCACAGAGACGTTTCTCAAGAAACTTGCAGACAGAGGCATTGATGTTTTCACTTTCATTGAGCGAAAATGGTTATCCACCAGCATTCCCATCGGCGAGAAATCTTGGGCAAAGGCAGAAGACAACGCGGCGCTTTTAGCGGTGGAAAGCTACGACGATTGGCTAACGCTCATCGGCAAGAAGACTCGCAACATGGTTCGCAAAGCAGAGAAAAGCGGAGTGAAGACCAAGGTGGTTCAGCGGAGCGATAAGCTTGCTGAAGGCATATGGAGAATCTACAACGAAACTCCCATACGACAGGAACGCGCCTTCCCCCATTACGGCATTCCCCTAAAAGACGTCAAGGGGTTGATGTTCTCGGAACATGAAAGCACATACATCGGCGCCTTCCTAGACGACGAGCTCATAGGCTTCATCCAACTCGCCTGCAACGGCTCAATGGCCATGATACTGCAGATTCTTTCGTTCCAACGGCACTCGGACAAGGCAATTAACAACGCCCTAATCGCCAAGGCGGTGCAAGTTTGCGCCGAGCAAAAGCTGGAATGGCTGATGTATGGGCGGATAGGAAATCATCCTTCACTGGACAAGTTCAAGGAGAACAACGGATTCGCCAAAGTCATTTTTCCACGCTACTACGTGCCGCTCACAGGCAAAGGACGACTGGCAATAAGACTAGGGCTGCAAAGAGCGATTAAAGATTCTCTCCCGAACGCGCTAAAGACTCCTCTGTTTCCCGTTTTCAACTGGATAAGCCGGAACAGGATGCGCTTGAGGCTTAGGCTCGCAGAGAAATAGAGCGACGAAATCGCCGCGTCAATTTCTGCTGCCTTAGTGGATCTCCCTACTTTTGGTTTGTAATAAGATTAAATAGTCTCACTCGAAACAAATCAGTAAAACGCAATAGGTGCTCACGTGGCAAAAAACGAGCTTAGAATCCAGTACACAGGCTACATCATTTTTGCGGCTAAGCTTATCGGAGTGGCAACTGGACTCGTCTACCAGTACATGATTGCTAGAGCGCCCACGATGGGAAAGGAGCAGTACGATATCTACTTCAACATCAACGACGTCCTTGCCTACTTCACGTTGCTCGCGGGCACCGTGCCATTCTGGGTTATGCGCTGCGTCGCCCGAGGCAAGGAAGGTGCCACAAAAACTGGATTCGTCACCAACCTTATCATCTCAGTGCTCTTCACGGTCGCGTATCTGGCTGCGGTGCCTCTGATTCTTCCGCTCCTCGGAATTTCGACAAGCTATCTGACTTTGTACCTTGTCGCCTCAGTTCAAATCGTAGAGGTTTACCTTATCGGGCTCTTCGAACCCTGTCTCCAAGCGACCACACCTCAAGCGGTAGGCTACGGGTTGCTCGTACAGCAGTTCTCGAAGTTGGCTTTGGGCTACGTTCTAATTATCCAGCTTGGGCAACCTCTCTTCGGCTTTATCATTAGCACGGCAATCGCTTTCGGCATACAGATCGGCTACTACTCCAGACTAATGTCCGCCGAGATGAAGCAGCAAATCCGATGGGGCTATGTGAAAGAATGGCTCAAGGGCTCCTTGGCAAACATATATACCGTGGTCGGGAACGTAATCGCCACAAACTCCGTGCTCCTCCTCCTTTTCACTCTCGGTGGAGAGGGCAGCCGAAGCATATACGGAGCAGCAGCGATCGTTGTGAACGTCATAACCTACTCCAGCTTCTTGTCGTTCGCTTTGTACCCGAAACTCATGGCAGAGCAGAAAAGTGAAGACATCACATTGTCGCTGAAAACTGTACTTATGTTCGCCATACCAATGACCGCGATTGCCGTGGCGCTCGCCAACTCCTACATCGTAATTCTTCGACCCGAACTAGCCGCCTTCATTGGTTCAGGAACCGTGCTTGCTATCCTAGCTATCGACGCTTTAGACGGAGTAATCTCGGGAATCTACAGTTCAGTTGTTTTTGGAGTAGAGAGCGTAGACAAAGAAGCTCTGACGTTCAGATCGATGGTTCGGAGCAAAATTTTCATCGCCTTCTCCCTGCCCTATGTGCAAGCCGCGGTGACCATTCCCGCCACCTACTTCGTCCTCACGACCGTTGCCTATCAGGAACCATTTCTCGCGGCGCTCTACGTAACCATCCTCAACGCCTCAATGCGTTTCGTTTGTTTCCTCATAATCGTCGCAGTAGCCCGCGGAATGATTAAAATCGCGTTCCCTTGGAGAAGCGTCGCGAAGTACACGCTTGCCTCTGTCGTCACCGCTGTCGTGCTCTTCCTGCTGCCCGTCTCAACCAGCGTGCTCATGACTCTAATCTGGACAGCCATCGGCGGCTTACTCTACTTAGGGTTGCTGATGCTTATAGACAAAGAAGCACGTCGGCTCCCCAGAGACATCTTGAGCGAACTCAGAGGACACAAAAAACTCCAGTGACACATGCTTTCAGAGCAGCAGTGCCGCGAGTATTTCGTTGAGTTCCTGTTTGTCTCGGATGCTTCGAAAGATTGCTTTGCCGCTGGCATAAACACGGAACGTGTGGCCCTTGTAGGTCATCTCGTGGATGATTCCAGCGGTGGAACGTTTGAGTTCGGCTCGTTTTAGGATGGCGGCTAGGGCTTCATCCTTCTTTTCGTACTTGAATGTGACTATAACGTCTTTCTCGGCGCCACATGCTCCATCGATTCTCGCCACATAATCATCAACAGAGGGCATTTAGGCTTTTTCGATCTCCTTGAGTATGTCGGCGAAGCGGTCGATTTCTTCGCGGGTGTTGTAAATATAGAAGCTTGCCCTAGCGGAGGACTGCAGCTTAAACGCTTGGTGGAGAGGCTGGGCGCAGTGGTAGCCGCTGCGTATCATGATGCCATAGTTGTCGAAGAGCAGCGCCGCGTCGTGGGAGCTTAAGCCTTGGACGCTGAATGGTATGATGCCGCACTTCAGCGCCGTGTCCGTGGTTCCATGCAGGGTGACGTTGCTGAGTTCTTGCATGTGTTTTATGGCGTAGTTAGTGAGGAAGCATTCGTGCGCTTGTACCTGGTCCATGCCGATTTGCTGCAGGTATTTTACGGCTTCAGCTAAGCCGACGGCTCCGCTAATATCGGGAGTTCCCGCCTCGAATTTCCAAGGCGGATCGTTAAGGCTGATTTCGCATCGCTCTTTTGCGTCGCTGTAGGAGACTTCCTTTATCATTTCTCCACCGCCCTGCCACGGCTCCATCCTCTCGAGGAGCGTTTTCTTTGCATAGAGAACGCCTATGCCTGTTGGTCCAAGCATCTTGTGACCTGAGAAGGCCAGGAAGTCGGCATCTATGTCTTGCACGTCTACCGGCATGTGGGGCACGGATTGAGCTCCATCCACGAGCAACAGTGCACCATGTTCATGGGCTGTTCTTGCGAGGCGTTTGACGTCGTTGATGACACCGCTCACGTTAGAAACATGGCTTATGCTGGCGAATTTGGTTTTGGACGAGAATTTATTTTCAAAATCTTCATAGTCCAATGTGCCATCGGCGTGGACTCGTGCGTACTTGAGGGCGCAACCCGTGAGTCTGGAGATGATTTCCCAAGGGACAATGTTGCTGTGATGCTCCATGATCGAGACAAGGACTTCGTCGTCTGGTTTGAGATTGCGGAGCCCCCATGAATAAGCCACCAAGTTGATGGCTTCAGTTGTGCCCCTGACGAAAATGATTTCCGCCGTGTCTGCAGCGTTGATGAACTTGGCAATTGTTTCACGGCCCCCTTCATACATCTGCGTGGCTTCTTGGCTGAGCGTATGAACGGCACGGTGGACGTTAGCGTTGTGTTGCTCGTAGTAATCTGTGATTGCTTGGATGACTTGCAGGGGCTTCTGAGTGGTGGCTGCGTTGTCAAAATAGATCAGGGGTTGGTCGTTTACCTTGCGTAGGAGGATGGGGAAGTCTAGGCGGATGCGGTGGGCGTCTAGGATTGTTTTTCCTCCACCTTCAGCCGCTTCGCTAGGGTCTTGGCGAGTTCTTCTTCTTCGAGGGCTTGTTTCTCCTCAAAGGTGTGGTCTTTCGGGAGCCAATCAGGCAGGGCTGCGCCTTTTTGCTCGAAGTATTTGCGTATGGCGCGTTTGACGGCACCGACGGCTAGGATGCCACAGTGGAACTTAACGCTGGGTAATCCGCCGACTTCTTCCGTGACCTTCTTCCACGTTACGTCGTTCCACGCTGCCTGCAAGGTTAAGCCTTTGATCATTTCGGTGACGATGCTGGCGGTGGCGATGTTGGCTGCACATCCATAGCTTTCGAAGGTGGCGCGTTCGATGACATCGTCGGGAGTGATTTTCATGTAGAAGGTTATCATGTCTCCGCAGGCTGGGTTGCCTGCGACGGCGACGACTGTGGCGTCTTCCATCTTGCCAAGGTTCTTGGGGTTTCTGAAAAGGTCGAGAACTTTCTGCGTATAGGGTAAAGGTACACGTGACAACTAATCAACTCCTGTGTTTCCGACTATGCCTCTTATTCGGTTGACTGCGCTAGGTAACACTTCCAATACGTAATCTATATCCTCTTCTGTCATGTACCTCGTCGTCTTCATCAAAATGCTGCCGTGTGCCTCGCTGAAGCGTCTGCCAATGGCGACGAGCACGTGGCTTGGCTGGAGCAGTCTGCGGCTGCACGCGCTGCCGCTGCTCACGTAAACCCCTTTCAAGCTGAGCTCGATGGTTAAAGCTTCTCCCTCTGCCCTTAGGAAGCTGATGTTCGCGTTGTCGGGGCTGCGTTTGTCGCCTCGAGTACCGTTGAACTTCACGTCGGTGAGCTCCTTGAAGACGCCGTCGACGAGTCTGTCGCGGAGGGTGCGCATACGGTTCACATTTGTCTCAAAGTTCGTGAACGCCAGCTCTGATGCCTTCGTGAAGCCCACGATGAGCGGCGTGTTTTCAATGCCTGGCCAAAGTTTCTGTGTGCCGATTTGTCCTTCGAGGATCTTTTCGACGTTTACGCCCTCGCGGACGTATAGTGCGCCGATGCCGCGTGGCCCAAGGATTTTGTAACTGCTTATGGTTGCCAAGTCGACTTTGAGGTCCTGCACGTTGAGTGGAATCCGGGCGTAGGCGTCGGAGAGGTCAGTGTGGAAAACCGTTAAAGGGTTTTTGTCCTTCACTATAGCTGCGGCCTCTTTGACGGGTTGGATGGTGCCGATCTCGTTGTTAACGTTGCTGATGCTCACAAGGACTGTTTCATTGTCCACGGCTTCCTTCAGCTTCTCCAAATCCACCGTTCCCTCTGTGTTGACGGGCACCTTGGTGGTTGTGAAGCCGTATTTCTGCATGAACTCTGCCACCTGTAGGACATTGATCGGTTCGATTTCCGAGATGACGATTTTCTTTCCCCGTTGCTTATTGGCGAGAGCGGCGCCCATGATGCCGAGGTTATTAGCCTCCGTCTCGCTCGGGGTGAAGGTGAGTTCTTCGAGGACTTTAGCGCCTATGAACTTGCTGATTTTCTGAAACGACTCCATAATGACTTCGAACGCCTCCCAGCCGGGCTTGTGCGTCAACGTCGGGTTGCCGTACGCTTTTTTGTTGTAGTACGGAAGCATGGTGTCGATGACTTCTTGTGGGACAATGGTGCTGTTCTCATTGTCGAGGTAGACCTCGTGGGTTATGCCCTCGTGGGCTCGCAGGAGTTCTTTAACATTTTCAACCATACTAATTGCTCCTTGTTAAGATGAACAATAAACACGCAGTAGCTAGTATTGAAGTTCAGATAGAAAAACGTAACCGTGGCAGTGGTTCGGTGATAGACTAGAAATGGTCTGTACTTAGGTTTTCGAGGGGTGCATAAGGCTTTTATTGGCTGTTTGGGGTTTATGAGCCGTGTTGAGGACACTTAAGTGGCGTATCCACGGCTTAATCTGGGTGCTCTCCAATCCTGCCCAGCTGAAGCACATCATCATCAGGGAGACACGGTACCGAAATCGTTACAGGGATAAGCGGGCGTGGACGGCGTGGCAGGAGTTCGATACACATGATGCTGCGGGTCAACACAGCTCAGTAACAGCGTATGTTCGTCCGTTGAATCTGGAGCGGATTCGGATTTTCAGCGAGATGGTCAACAGCGTTGGCACAGGTATGCAGGTTCTAAACGTTGGCTGCGGCGACGGCGTCATCAGCGAGCCAATTGCGAAGCTGGGCAACACGGTGGCTTCAGTGGATTTGCCCACGATCACGATGATGTGCCACAAGCGTAGGGTTTCGATGGTGTCGTCGGGTGATGCAGAGCATCTGGCATTTGCGGACGGCGTTTTCGACCTTGTGCTCGCAAGCGAGGTCGTGGAGCACCTGTGGAACCCACATGCTTTCTTCGATGAGGCATACCGAATCCTCAAGGCCAATGGATGGCTGATTATTGAGACTCCTGAGGGAAAAGAGAGCTTGCGGTATGATGCGCACAAGAACTGGTTCGACGAAGACGTCGTTCGGCAAATGGTGAACAAACAATTCACCATTGTGCGGGTTGAACGGCTAAAGCCTGAACTAGGTGCACCAACTAGCACTATTATTATACTAATGCACAAGGACTAACTGTGTAACGCTGTGGTTTTTCCTTCTAACAACGGCAAAAGCTAAAAGCCAAAACGTGATCGAGCACAGCATCAACGGATTTAGATAAGCCTCGTCAAGAATGGGTGCAGGCGCTAGTATCGGCGGGTACGAGGCGGCTGGAAATTCCGCGTGCAACAAGAGCATGAGTCCCAACACTGAGGTGTGCCAGTTTGACCCCTCTGTCGTGTCGCTTGAGTATGACCAGCCTCCGTCATAATTCTGAGCTGCGATGACGCTCTGCATGAAGGTGTCCTCAACCAGTTTGCCCTGTCCAGCTACGTAGAGGAACGCGGCGGCTTCTAGCTGAAGGTCGTTCACTACTGGTCCGCCTCCCACTATTGCAGCGTTAGCTTGGTACACGAACTCGGTGAAATCGATGGGTGCGTCACAATTGTTATCGTGCAGCCAAATGGTAGCCAGTAGCGTGTGTGTCAATAGGTAGCCTCCGCTGTGTGCTGCATCGTTGAGTTCTTGCATGTAATTCTCTGGTAGGCTGTCCCTGTCGGAGTATAGAGCGGGAACGGTGATTTGGTCAACGTCTGCAGTCACTGCAGTGTAATCCATGGGTTGCAGGGGATTGTCGTAGGCAGCGATGCGACGAAAGATTCGCAAGAGAGGTGCATTCTCAGGATTTGTGGCAAGTGTCGCATCATAACGGTCTAAAGAATCAGCAAACTCCGTTATTCCAAAGCGCCGGTACAACACATTCAGCCACACCAGCGCGTAGGGCTCCTGAGTCCCCGCAATGTAATCCGTTGCTTTTTCTACAGCTTCCTCCAACGAGCGATTAGTTGGTCTTTCAACTGCTGGAAGAGGTATTTGCGGATTAGGTTGCTGAGAACCCTGAGGAGGACTTGCAGGCGGTTTAGAGGGAATTGTTGTTGGCAGCGTGTTTTGCGGAGTTACGCCTTGATTCGCTTGAGTAGTTGGCTGCAAACTCCTCTGCGGCGTCGATTGCGGTGTCACCGGTTGAGGCGAAGTGGACGATGCTAGTCGCAGAGAAAGGGGTACCGTCAAGAGACTGCAAAGGACGATGACGCAGAGGGCTGCGAGGAGGAATTTCTTCATTGCCCTAGAGTCAGATTTGGCTGCCTTTTATGTTTTGAGATGGAAGAAAAAAAACTTTGCCCCGCTTAAAAACGGAGCAGTAACCTTCCAACTACCATAGATGGAACTTAACATAGACTATTTAAGAACGTAAAAAAGAGGAAGAAATGATGCGCAGGAACTAGGGTTGCCACTTGTCGATGATATACTTCGGTATCTCGCTGCTGTCGCGTGGTCCAACCAGCACTTTCCAGCCGCTGGCTTCCTCGATTTCGCCGCTAATTCGTGACGCCTTGCCTGGGATTATTACCGTTTTGTGTTTTACTTTGTTCTCTAGGCCTGACGCTTTTAGTGCTTCTGCAACTTTGTCTGCTGTTAGTTTTCGTCCTGCCACTCCGCTGTCCACCGCTGAGCCTTCGGTGTCCACGACAACGACGTAGGCGTTCATCTTGCTGTTCTCGATGTCTGAGGCAACGGTGTAGTACGTCAAGGCGAAGTTTGTTGTGAAGAACACTGGCGAGTTCTCGTCAGGAGTGCCGAACACCTTCAAACCTGGCTCGACTGCCACGGGTTTGCGTGGGTCGGTGTAGATGTTCTGGCGTAGCACCGCATTTGGTAGCAACGCCCAA
Source organism: Candidatus Bathyarchaeota archaeon (assembly GCA_963820675.1). Lineage (GTDB taxonomy): Archaea > Thermoproteota > Bathyarchaeia > Bathyarchaeales > Bathycorpusculaceae > UBA11855. The sequence continues at coordinate 64,402 of CAWGAW010000016.1, forward strand.
CCGTCGGTCTCATGTAGAATCAAAACGTCGGCGTAGCGGACTATCAGCATGCCTGCGAGCCAAGCTTCACGCCACTTCACGATTTCGTCAAGCGAGTCGCCCCGCTCTGACCAGGCAACCATCGGGATGCCCATGAGGGGGAAGCCAGCGAGTTCTTCGCCGTTTTTGCATGCCGCGCGTCGAAGCATCGTGAAGTTGTTAATAGTATCGGGTAAGCCGTCTCCTGTGAACGTGCCCGGGTCGAGGACCAGGTCTTCGACGCCGTAAGCTAGCAACGTCTTGGCCAGCGACATCAGCAGGCTGAGGTCGTTCGGTGCGGAGACCACGAGCGGGCAGTGATACATGAGTGCGAGTTCAGCCATGTCCTTCCAGTTATCCATCGTCGCCGCATAGAGCAGAGGTTTCGCATTTGGCGCGGCCATCAAACCAGCTTCGAGAACGCTTGCGTTCAACGAAACAAGTATCAGTGGCAATGTGGTGGTTTCGACGGCTTTCCTCACGGCTGCTTTGAACTTGTCAGGGTCGTTCGACGTTGATCTCACGGCAATCATGTTGAGTTTCAGCGTGTAGCCAATGTATTCGTAGCTGAAGTTCTCGGTCTTCTTTATACGCCCCAAAATGTCAGTGTCGGGCATCTCGTCGGTCACGTCGATGGCGAAAGCGGTCGGGTTCATGTAGGTGAATTCGTGTCGGAACATGACGAGCTTGCCGCCTAGTTTGACGGCTTTGTCTCCCACGCCCACGACGACCTCTTTGACGGCCGGTTTGAGCATCTCTTTGAGTTGTTTGTAGGCTTTCTCATTCTCTTTCTTCAGCAACGGCTTGCAGTCTTCGAGCGTAACTTCGCGGTTTACGATTTTCGTGGCGAAAGCCATACAGTTTTCGGCGCCGCATTCTTTGCAGTTGGTCTTGGGTAGTATCTTGTAAATGTCTATGGGGCTGAGCTCTTTAACTCCGCCTTTAGCTTTCTTCTCACTCATCACCGTCATCTCCTAAGGTTTCACCGTAACCCAGTCGAGGAACTTGCAAGCGTCAGCTTTCTTGCCGCCCACAAGCTTCGCTATCACATCCTTCAACGTCTTTACTGCAGCGGGGTGCATCATCATGAACAAGTCCACACCAGCCAATGCCAACGTCAAAGCCGTCGTAACTTCCCACAATGGACCTCGGAGCTCTCGGGGTTCCCATTCAGCCGACATCTTCAGCCACGCCTCACGGGCAGCCCAAGCGTTCGTCGTACCAGAACTCATCGGGTGAGCCAGTTCAACGTCGCCCATTAAGCCGCCCATGCGGGCTCGCTCCATGTTCGTGAACGCATAATCCAACCCATAGCCCAACGCTGCTGTCGTAAGGTCCATAACGATGTCAGTCTTGTCCATGAAGTCGTAGAGCCTGCGGTTCAGCTCCCTTGCCAAGTTCAAATCCATCGGCGTGAATGACAGTGCAACGTGGCCGTTTTTCTTGACGAATTTGGCGCACCGTTCGACATCCATGTCTCGCGTGATGCTACTTATGAGGAAGCGTTCGCCAGCGAATGTCTCGGTGATTTCCGCAAACACGTCGGCATCTTTGACAGGGTCACCACAACCTCCGATGACTAGCGGAACATCCACAGCCTGCAGGACTTTCTCAACCGTCTTGCACGCCTCTTTCGGCGTCGCATTCTTCAGCAACGGGTCAATGCTAATCAGGTGCACCGTAACCATGTCTGCGCCAAACTTTTCCACCGCCAACTTCGCCCACGCTGCGGGGTCGCCCACGACGTCTTTCACGTGCATTTTCACAGCCTTGCTCAATGGGACCTCCATGTCGAAGACGTCCAACGTCACCACGGGCGGGTGCACCATTGGACGCTCAAACGAGTAGAATGCCGGAGATGTTTCACCGCCAACGATGATTGACCTGCCTCGGGTTCCGCCTTCGCCTTTGGTTGCTCCCAATCTGACCTCGGCGATCTTTCCGGCGTAAGTCTCGACTGGGGGCGCGAAGGCTGCGGTTAGGAGCTCGGTGGGTTTGCCCTTCGCAAGAGCAGCCGCCACAGCCGGCGACTTGGCTAGCTGAGGCATCATGCGCGCTGCCATGCCCGGCTCGATGATCAGTTCCAGTTCTTTCGCGTTCAGTTCGAAGTTTTCAAGCTCGATCTCCTGGAACTTCGCCAGCGCCTCGAGAAGGTCTTGGCTTAAAGCTAATCCAGGGTTGTCTTCTTTTTTCTTGTCTTGCTGAGGCAACGGCGGTCACCGTTTCTCGGTTTTCTCGTCTTTTATGGTTTTTATGATGACTTTGTTGGCGTAGATCTTCGCGTCTTTCAGGATGATGCGGAAGCCGCCAGCCATTATGGGCAATGTCGAAGCGGTCATCACTGGCATCATAGCGCCTTCTTCTACCTTGGCTTCTGCCGCTGCCTTCTTCGACTGCGGGTGCAGCTTCAACTTCCCATTTCGCAACGACTGGGTGAGCTTTCTCCTTCAGGAACGCCTTCAATGCATCGATGTTCTGCGCGTTCTCTTCGGTGGCAATTTTGTCGACAACGTCTGCAGGGATGAAATCCTTGACACGTTCTTTGACTTCTTTGGGCAGCCAGACTACGCGGTTCCATCCGCCGTCGGCTGCCAAGAACTTGGTGCTGCGCATGTATTCAATGGACATGCCGTGGAAGCCGTCAATCTGTCGTCCTCCAGCGGTTGAGTCCGCAAGAGTTGAGAAGGGTAAACCGTTGACTGTGACGCCTTTGAAGCTGCGGTTCACGATGCCGAACCCGTCGACTTCGGGAATGTAGAAGGCAACTGCTTCAAAGCATCCGCATGACGTATGCGGGTGGTCGAATGCCGTGTACAGCCACACCTTGCTGACTTCGCCGAGAGTGCGTTTCTTGACGGTCTCGTTGACGCCTGAGAATTCGCCCTTCTCTGCGTTGACGAGTTCGCCGCGTTCGATAGCGAACACTGGACCTTTCGGGTCGATCTGTGCGGAGGCGCGTCCATCAAACCAGCTGATGGCGCCGCAGTTGCTGTAGCGTTGGGGTGTGATGACGCACACGTGGCTAGGGGCGAAGGATTGGCAGAGGACGCAGCCGTAGAATTTGTCCACGTCTTCGTCTTTCAAGCCTCGGGCTTTGGCGTCTCGTGCCTCGTACTCTTGGAGTGCAATTGGGTAGAGTTCTGACACTCTCGCAGGGTCGGTAATGAAGGTTACCTGAACTTTCTCGATGATGGGCAGTTCGCTTTTGAAAAGCCTAACTAGGACTTTGCCAAGATAGTCGAAGCTGTTCAAGCCTTTCAGGAAGGATTTCTTGCCGAGGCGCATCCAGATGTCGTAGCGTTGGTTGAGGTGCATGAAGCCTTCAATGTAGTTCAGGTAGCCGTGGATGCGGCGTTCGATGACGCCTTCGAGCCCTTGGTCTATGCTTTTGCCCGCCGCTTCGACGAGGATGCCCAGGGGATAGACGCCGCCTTCTTTCATGTCCTTAATGTCGGGGCCGATGATGGTTATTTTTCCGTCTTCAACTTCTTCGAGGGGTTTGACCTTGGCGAGTTCAAATTTTTCTTTGACGCTTGGGCCGCCAAGCTCTACTTGCATATCGTTTCTGCGTATCCGTTCGCCTTCGTAGATGACGCCAACGTCTACGGGTATGTCTTTAAACATTGACATTTTCTTATTGTCCTCCTTCAAATTTTGAAGTCATGACTTTGAGGTTGCTAGCCCACTCCTCCAACGTTCCGTTGGGGAAGGACCAGCTTGCGTGTGGGTGATACATGTTGTCGAGGGTCATGGTTTTCAGGTCGGGTGCGAAGTTCATGAGTCCCGCCAGGATGAGCCCCTCCATGTAGTAGGGGAGGCCAACTATTAAGACTAAGTCCGGATGCCCCTTGCCGTCTAAGCCACGCCATTCGGGGTCGACGAGTCGGTTGCCGACGTCCATTGCGTTCATGAAGCCTGCGGGTTCGTAGCCGCGTTTGAGGAATTCTCCCACCATGTGGGCTGTAGCGACGACTGGGACTTTGGAGGCGTTTGCGAAGTCTATGAGGTAGTCGATGAGTTGTTTGCCTTCCATCCAGCGTTCGGTGGCGTTGCTGCCGACGATCAGGATGGGGCGTTGTGCCTTCTTAATCATCGCGACTGCTACTTCGGGTTTCTGGATGGGGTTTGCTTTCTTGGTTGCGGATATTTCGGCACATTGCCATGGTTCACAGGACATTCTTCATCACTCCTTCATTTTACGGACCATTCTTGGAAGCAGGGTCGGGTCGGGTATGACGGTTTCCTTCCAGTTGTTTGCTTCCAGTATCTTGGTGAATTCTTCTTTCATCGTCATGGGCACGTCAGCCATGGTTCGCACGAACAGGTGCAAGTCGTTTGGCATGCATCCGTAGTGGCGTTTGTGCAGGTCCACGTAGTGGCTGAGTTTGATGCTGCGTCCCTTCCATGTGTCGTTGGGTCGGATGCACAACTTTGCAATCGTGACCATAGCTTCCTGCGGTGTCTCAACCGTCTGGAACAAGTGCTCAGGTGCGGGACCAACGTTAACTTTGTCGCCCGTGCGAGCATCGATACACTTCCCAGCTTTCGGGCTTGTCTTCTCTGCCCAAAAGCATGCGGCTGATATTTCGCGCCATGTGGACCGACGAGCACCGGAACGCCTAAGCGCCAGAATCCTGCTGCGATTGAGGCTGCTTTCTGCGAATATGCGCCCCATGCTAAGCCGACTGCGCCTAAACGGTTGTGTATGTAGTCGGCGATTTCTTCGTAGTTTCCTCGGAGGTTGCGCTTCGCAAAGATGTTAGCGACTTTGATGGCTGCACCAGCGATATGTGCGTTGGCAACGCATGAGCCGACATTTAGAACGCCTCCAGCTTCGAACCCGCCTGGGAACTCCTCGTAGAGTGTTTTGCCTTCCGAGTTCTTGTAGCTGCCAGCGGACATGGCGGAGCAGCCTGAAGTTACGACGATGTAGCGTCTGAGAGCAAACTCTCTGCAGATGTCATAAACGTCTTTGCCGCCGTGTGGATAGTTGGCGCAGCCTACGACTGCGAGTATGCCTGGGATTTCGCCAAGCACGATGGGGCTGCCAACGTTGCGGATTTCGACATCTTGGACTGCGCCTCTGCCTGCGCGGCAATAGTTGGATTCTTCGAGCATGAATTTTTCGCCTGCTTTGACTATCATGCTGTGTATGTTGAGTTTTTGCGGGCAAGCTTCTTCGCAGCGTCCGCATCCGATACAGTATTCGTAGAGATCAGTAAGCGGGGCAATGTTACCTTCTGCTGCTGCTTTGATTGCTGCTGGGATTTTGAGGTCTTGCGGGCAGCTTCCTCTGGCAGATGTTGCATTGTCTGCATGTCTTGGCTTCTTTGATAAGCTCCTCGAGAGATGGGAGATTCTTCAGCTTCTTGCGCACTGGGGCGACTTGTTGGGCAACGCGAACTGCGACTTCGCCGACTTTTTCAGGGTCGAGAATCAGCACACCCTGCTGCTTTGCCGCTGACAAGGTCGGCAACAATCGCGTCTGCGTCGTCGTCTGTGCGGTTCTTGAAGCCCATGCAGTTCTTCTCGGAAGCTGCGATGACTGGAGCATGAACTTTTCTGGCTTCGTCAAACATGTCAGTTCGGACGCATTGCTCGTCGAGGACGACTACGTCTGCGAACCCGCCTCTGACAAAGCGTAGTTGCCAGCTGATTGGACCGACAATTTTTGCCTTGCTGTAATAACGTGTGTTGTCGAAAGCGGTGCAGCACAAACCTACGACCTCGATTTTGTCAGCCAACTTATTGTCTACCATATAGTCGATTATGCCGACTGAAGGGATAACATTGTGACCTATGCACATGATCACCGGTTTTGACATGTCAACTGATCCGATGCCCATTTGAATGAGCGGCGCTTCGGGTTCGGCCTTCGGAAAGTTTAACGTTGAGATTTGAGCTATGTCCGCGACCTCCATGCCCACCTGGTCAACCATGCCAGCGTGGAACGCCTTCGACTCAAAATCCAAATTGTTCCCTTCTTGACCAGTATGCGCGGCAGAGAGGCAATGGGTAATCTGGGTCTCGCAGTATTCCAGAACTTCTTCCAAATCACCCAGAGTCTGAGGTCTTATTCCTGTGACAAGCCGGGTAACTGGAGCTTCGACCTTAACGTTTAAGCCGCCCACGTCGATTGGAGAGCGGCGACCATATTTCTCGATTAGGTGGTCGACAACGTGGCGGGCGTGCCCCGTGTGCGTCGCTGCGCCTATGCTAGCAAGCCAAGAGTACGATGCGTGATGATTGGGCGCCAATGTCCAATCCGCACGCGCCGCGTTTTCCCGCTGTCAGGTCACACTTGCCGTAAGTGCAGAGACAGCAGAGGTCGCAGTCGGGCATGTAGAAGGGCTTGTACTTGTTGAGCAGCTTCATATCCCAATCGCGTAAGGTTGTCAAGGACGGCATCGGGGTCGGTCCCATGGGTTCGGTCCAGGAGTCGTCAACAACTCTGCCTATTGAAACTTCAAGGTTTTTGATGAGACCGGTGTTGGTCTTCATCTCGTCGATTTTGATGTGAACGTTCTTAGTTGTCACAGTCCAACCTCTCTGTAAAGGGGTAATCCTATCCACGGCTTACAATGTTTTTAAACTTTTCCGAATTTCCCCTACTAAAGTAATGATGGATTGAGACGAATGTAAGCTTCTCCGAGACAATCCTGAAACAGGTTTGCCTACGCGTAACCGAGTTTCTTCAATATCTCCTTGACTGACAAGTAAGCCTTGTTGTCCGAGGGCAAGCCAAGAAGCGATTCTCCCTCGAGAACAAACTCATCCAGTTGTTCGTCGGCAGCGATTTTGCCCAGATACCTAAACTTCAACTCGGTTTCTGCATGAACTCCAAGCTCGGGGGGGAAGCGGTAGCCGCCAACGAGGTAGAAGTTGTCAAACTGCATGTTCACTTCTCTGGCTATGCGATTTGCCCTTAATACGTGGTCCATAGACTTCTTGGAATGGTCCAAAATATCGAACACATCATTCACTTTGGACGTGATCCGCCTGTTCAAGTTCTCAAGCCCCGCAGGTGAGTCAATAAGCACATACTTGTAGCTCTTCGCCAACGACTCCAACGCAGCCTTCAAAGCCGTGTTCGGCATGCAGTAGCAGCCTTCGACCCATTTGGTCCCGACGGCGAGAAAATCAAAATTCTCGCTTTCATACAATCCCTTGGACCAGATTTGGCTCTCGATACGCTCGCTCGGCGGAACCCCGACCGTTGTGCCACCGCTTTCAATGAACGTGCTGACAAGCAAATCTGCTATCGTGGATTTTCCCGCTTCCTTTAGGTCGATGCCAACCATTTCCGCCAAGTTCTGGTCGGGGTCAGCATCCACGAGCAAAAGGGGAGCTTGACGACTTTCAACGAAACATTTAGCCATCAACGCGGTGAAGCTGGATTTTCCAGTGCCTCCGCGTCCAATCGTAACCAGGGTCTTCATACAAAACACGCTCAGATTCGCTTCTTAAGCAATGCCTCGCATATATTGTCTATGGCTTGAACCGCTACAATCTCCTTTTGCTTAAGCGGGGTTTCGCCGAGCATGTCTGCCTCAGTCACCTTTGAGTCGAATGGGATGAGCGCGAGGATGGGCAAACCGTTCTTGTCCGCGAACGTCTTTATGGCTTCTTCCTGTTCGGGGTTCATCACGCGATTCCCAATCAAGTAGAGGTTTTTCATTCCCGCCTTCGCTGCCAAATCGTAAATGTGCTTAGCAATCTCCAAAGACTTCAGGTTTGAGTCCGCTACGATGAGCAACGCATCAACCTGTTTCGCTGTGCCTCTGCCGATGTGTTCCACACCTGCCTCCAAATCCAACACTACCGCCTCGTCCCGCTCCACAATCAGATGTCGAAGCATGGCGCGGATGACCGCGTTGGGGGCGCACATGCAGCCCGCCTCCATCGCTTTCACCGTGCCCATAACGATCAAACTCACGTTGAATGGGGTGCTCACAGCGTAGTCGCGAACGATGTCGTCCACCGTGAAGGACAAGCGGTAAACACCCGAGTATCCCGTGCCCGTCTTCGATTCCACCAGCTCCCTGTTCTCAGAGATGGGCAGAATCTTGCGAGCATCCTCCGCTGTCAAACCAAGCGTTAAAGCCAAATTCGGCGAAGAATCGGCATCGATTGCGATGGTCTTCAAACCTCTCGCCGCGAAACCCGACGCCAAACCACCCGCAATCAGGGTTTTGCCGACGCCACCTTTTCCTGCAACAGCAACCTTCAAACAAACCACGATGGAACTACTTTCAGCCTAGGATTAATTTACGTTTCCGTATATGCATCACCTTAACGAAGCAGGGGAGCACAAACCGAGAGCAACAATCGTTCACGGTGGTTTATTACGCTCGTACCTCTCGCAGTAAGCTTCAACGGTTGGGAAGACCTCCCTCACTCGTTGGGCGCGTTTGCGAGTGTTAATGGCATGCTGCAACTTGACCACCTCTTTGGGCTTGCTGAAACTCTCGGTTTTTCCGTCCTCTCGAGTGCGTACCAGCTTCATGCAATCGTCCACCATGCAGCTTAGGACACAGGCGCTGCAGTAGACGCACAGCTCCTCCGTGATTCCCACCTCGCCGGCTTTCCAGTAAAGCGCGTTTGTCGGACACGCTTTGATGCAGAGCTTACATTCCTGTCCCCAGCACGTGCGTTTGTTGATGGTAAGTTTGCCCTCGGGAAAAAACTCTTTTACGCCTGTTGATGCGAGGAGTTCCTGCCTCTGTATTTTCTTCTTCTCCCTATCCTTGTCTTCGTTGCCTGAAAGCAAGCCGAATATGTCGATTTGGGAGGAGCTCTCTTTGGGCATCCGTGTTCAACTAGCAGTTATGGTTTGAAGCTATAAGAATGATGAATTATTATTACTTATCCTCGGCTTTTGAGGTTTTTCGACGTTGATTCAAGTCATTTTACCCCGAAGCGAGGAAAATCCATTTCTCTCTGAAAGGTTCCATGTTTTCCTCATCTGGATTGTGCAGGAATTGTGCAGGACATGTACGGAATAGTGCTGGGATTGTGCCGAACCGCACAAAGAGCTGCAAGTTTCAGATAGTCAATTTTTGTGTTTGTACAATGGTTTTTTCCATTGTGTGACAATGACAACCGTTTTTGTTTCAGGCCGTTTCAGTTTCTGCTTTGGCTGAATGGAGCTTTTAGCTCATTGTACACCATTGTGCTGAGTATGCAGATTCATTGTGCGGCATTGTACAAAGTGCGGAAATTCATTTCTGGAGTATTTTTCAAATTCTCTGCAGGTGTAGTTGAAGAGAGGCTTCGGTATGCGAGGCTATCGTCTGTCTTGCTTTAGTCTATAACAGAGGATGTAGCGGTTTAAGCTAGTTTGCGATAGAGAACGAGGTTTAATAACGATTTGACGCTGGCTTTTGTTTTGCTTAGGGGTTGGCGAAGAGCTGGATGTTGTTTGCGATGAAGGGTTGCAGGCTAACGGCACGAGTGGGTATTCACGATTGTTTTTTCTGGAACAGAACCGTGCTCGTGACGCAACGTGTATGCTTTTTGTCTTCGGTTTTGAGGCTTTTTACCCGCTGTCCAGTTTGACCTGCGTGAATGGCTTTGTCATCCCTACAAGCAGCTTCGAAACCTTGTCCAAATGCCTCTCCTCGACAACTAGGACATCTTCCAGTATCCTGCGGGTTGCATAGTCGCCTTCCTTGCCCGCCTGCTGAATACCCTGCTTGAGAAGGTCGATGGTTTCTTCGCCGTCCTGGATGTTCTGTTTCAACATGTCATCCAGCCCATACTCGATGTGGACGGGGTCGAAATTCACGGGCAGCACGCCTGCCAAGAATACGAGTCTTTCGGCTAGCGCTTCGACGTTTTTGGCTGATTCGAGAGCGTTGCGTCTGAAGATGTTCTCTGCGGCTGCGCCTTCGATGCCTTTCAACGATAGTTGCTGCCACTTATACTGGATTGAGGATTGGAGTTCGCGTGCCACTGCTTTCTTTAACATGTCTAGAAGTTCTTTGGATTCAGACTCCAAAACAATCACCTTTCTTGATAAATTGGTTTGTTATCGGTTATATAAGAATGACTCGTTTTGGACTTGCGGATTGCTTCGTAATCTAGGTTTTTGCAAGTACACTTTCTGCTTCTTTGGGCATTGAAAGTGCTGAAGAGTGGTGTGAGTACTTTCTTGAGCCTTTCGAGTGTGAAGGACTCGGATGTTTGGTTGTGTATCAACCCCCCGCTACGGTCACCCCCTCGATTGCTGAAGTGAGATGTTAAAGCTTCGCAGCCTTAACAAAGCCCTTATTACAAACGCGGTACCTCTACTCGAAACGGTGAAAACCGGCATGTGTGAATTCAACGTTTTTTTCAACGGCAAGAGCCAAATCAAAGATGTAGTCTACGCAAAATCTGAGAACAACACCGTCACGGTAAAAAGCATACTGGGCGAAACAAAAGAGTTTAAGAATTGCCGAATCCTCGAAGTCGACGTAAACCATGAACGCCTAGTACTTGAGTCGGTTAAGGCTTAAGCTCTCTTGATTTCTTCTGCTTGAGGACCAAAACACGTACGAAACTCTGGAAGTCTTAGGACCAGAACACGAATTATCCTTAGTCGACGAACAGCTGAAACCCTTGCCCATATCAGACAGGGTTATCAAGGATTTCTGCGGGAGAACCGTCAACTTTGTGGAGCAGGAGGGCTTCACATTTGGCAAGGAACTCCAGCTGCATGTCATGGAACTAAAAGCCAACGAGCCGTTCAGGTCACCTGAAGCTTTCGAGGAAACCATGCAAAAAGGCGTGACTTTTCTCTCGGGAATCATGGAGAAATACGGCGCTTCGCTTTTGGGAACAGGAATGCACCCTCTGCTCAGACTCGATGAGACAGGCGTCTGGCCGCATCGGCATAGAAAAATCTACGAGGAATATGCCAGAATCTTCAACCTCAAGCAGCATGGCTGGCTGAATATCCAGAGTTTCCACCTGAACCTCCCGTATGCGAACGAAGACGACGGCGTTCAACTGCACAACCAGTTAGCCAACCTCTGCTCGTACTTGCCAGCGATTTCAGCGTCTTCACCCATTTACGAAGCAAAAGCAGGTCCGTACGTCGACAACAGGCTGTGGTTCTACAAGACCAACCAAGTTGAGGTACCCTCGGTTGCCGGTGACGTTGTCCCAGAGTACACAGCATCCTTCAAACAGTACCTGCAAGATGTGATTGGTCGGTTCTCAGAGGACTTGTCCAAGGCTGGCGCTGCAAAAACGCTTCTGTTCAAGGAGTGGGTTAACTCCCGCGGCATCATCTTCAGATTCGACCGCACTGCCCTCGAAATCCGCGTTATTGATGAGCAAGAATGCGTAAAATCCGACGTGGCGCTCAGCTGCTTCATCCGCGCAGCCCTCCGCGGTATGATGGAGCAGCATGTTGAGCTCTTGGCGCATGATTTGCTCGTGAGCGACTTCAACTCAATCGTCTCTGATGGTTTGGACGCGATGGTTCTGCACCCTGTTGGCAAGACGTCTCGTGAGGTCTGTCGTCACTTTTTCAAGTTAGCGTCGGAAAACGCCACCGCGGACGAGAAGCGGTACTTGTGGTTGGTCAAGAAACGAATTGAGGAGGGTAACTTGTCGGAGCTTATTCGGGAGAGAGTTCTGCGGCGCGCTCAGAAAACTGATTTTCCTGAAGCGGTACGAGGCGTTTATTCAACGCTTATTAAGTGCCTTGCCGATAATCAACCCTTCCTCTGAGGAGAACTGTGCGGAAACGACAACAGAGACCGACGAAGCCATGAGTAAAACGTGTTCCTTCGACGTTTGCTGGAAGTGCAGAGCAAGCTGCTGTCAAGATGCAAAGCCGCCCTTGTCTGAGAAACGAATGAGGATTATCCGAGAATATCTTAAAGATCATGTTGGGTCGACAGACAAGGTTTTTGTCCGCGCCGATTATTCGTTCCCCTCAGTCGACTCTACTGAGTTCTGTGTTTTCTACGACAAAAGAACAAAACTTTGCCAGATTCACGACGTGAAACCCGAAACCTGTCGTGCTGGACCCGTAACCTTCGACATAAACCGAAGAACCAAGATGGTTGAGTGGTTTCTCAAGACACGTGAACTATGCCAATTCGCTGGAACGCTTTTTGACAACCCTGATAAGCTGAACGCACATCTTAGAGTATCAAAGGGAGAGATAATGCGGCTAATCTGTGAGCTGGATGTTGCGGATTTGCAGGCAATTTTGAAGAGAGATGAGCCGCAGACTTTCAAGATTGGAGAAGATGGTCTGCCCGAAGAGGTCTTAGCTAAGCTCGGCCTCGAGTAACGCTTTTCTCATAGGAATCCTGCATCTCTGAGTTTTAGTGCTAGAGTTATGTCGCCTTTGAATTTGATTTTGCCCGTGAAAAACGCCTTTTGGGCGCTGAGTTTGTCGTTGACGATGTCGAGAAAGTCCGTGTCTTTAACTTCGATGGCAAGTTTGGACGACGGGCATTTCCCCTTTTGAAGGGTGAGTTTTTGGTCTTTGATTTCCACGGTCCAATCTCCGCTTTGTGGTCCAGTGACGTTCACTTGGATGGTTGCGTCGATGCCCTTTGCTTTTTCAGGTTTGAATCTTAGCGGCAGGATTCTTTCAAAGAATTCTTGGGGCGTTTTTGCTTCCATCACAGCGCTGTCATCTACAAGGTTGGTTTTCCTTTCTTATGCCACGTGGGTTTTTGAGCCTTTCCCCCATTCAGCGGAACAGGTCCGCCTCTTTTGGTCTGATCAAACTTTTTGCTGAGGCATTCTCAGCTACCTGATAAAAGTATCCTCTCACGATGGCGACTGGGATTCCTTCGTTGGCTTGACCGATAACTAGCTCCGCAGCCGACGCAAGTTCATCCGCCACCGCAGTCTGTTTAACGCGGAGGATGTACCCGAAGAGGTCCTTCTCGCCCCGTCGGTCTCTAGTGGGCTTGATTCCCGCCACCCCTATTGCCACGTTAATTTCGCCCATCCGCAAGGGTCTGCCGTTCGTGTCAGAGACGATTATGGCAACCTCGCGATTCGTCAGCCGTCTGATGTCCTCCCTGATTTGTTTCGCGGATTTGTCGGGATTTTCGGGTAGCAAGACGACGTTTGTTTCTCCCTCAACGTTGGATTTGTCTATTCCAGCGTTCGCGCAGATGATGCCGTTCTTGTTTTCTGTGATGATACTGTTCGGTCCGATTCGCACGATTTCTTTCGTCTCGTTCAGCACTGCTTGCACGAAGGCTGGTTCTTTCCCCGTGCTAATGGCTATTTGCTTCGCCGTCTCCGACGGCGCAACGGTGTCCAGATTTAGTGTTTGTCCCTCGGTTTTGGAAACAATTTTATGCGTTACTACTATGATGTCTTTTTCTTCTATCGGAGTTCCCTGTTTCTCAGCGGCTTGAATAATGATTTCTGCAAGGTTCTCCCTCTCAGCAATCAATGGCAGGTTTTCAATGGGAATGATTTCGATGCGGTTCATGTTCGTTGCGCTCACCAATAGTTGCTGTGGTACTTTTCGAGGGACGATTTAAAGGTTTACGATGGCAAACAGCGAATAGGATAGGCTGTGTAGAAACAATCTTGCTCAAATTCACTCCAAAGAAACGATTCCCAGGGATTGCACGAAGACTTAAAATCGATGCTCTCGCAATTACTTCTAGTTGTTTGCTTCCTAGCATGGAGAGTTGCCCAAAGCTTGGGAATCGAAAAGCTCAACCGCGTTTTCAACCCAAAGACGATAGCGGTCATTGGCGCAAGCGAAAGGGAAGGCTCCATCGGCGCCAAGATTCTGCAGAACTTGACAAGAGCTAGCTTTGCGGGCGAAGTTTTCCCTGTAAACCCGCTCCGTCAGACAGTTCAAGGTTTAAAGGCTTACCCTCGGGTCAGTTCAATTCCTGTTCCCGTAGATTTGGCAATCGTGGCTACTCCAGCAACCACGGTGCCTTCGATAATTGAAGACTGCGGAGTTTCGGGAGTTGCAGGTGCTGTTATCGTGTCAGCGGGCTTGAAGGAGCGGACTGACCACGGCGACAACCTTGAAGCGCAGATAAGTGAGTACCAGAAGAAGTATGGTCTGCGCATTATCGGAACGCACAGTTTCGGCATCATTAGACCCAAGAACAACCTCTTCGCCACTTTCGCAGAAAAACGAGCAACTCCTGGGAAAATAGCGTTCATCTCACAAAGCGCTGCCCTATGCGCAGCAGCTTTGGACTGGGCATGGGAAGCTCAAGTTGGCTTCAGTGCAGTCGTGTCCACGGGGTCAATGCTGGACGTGGACATGGGCGACCTCGTTGATTTTTTCGGCCTGGACCCCGAGACGCGAAGCATTATGCTTTATATGGAATCCCTTAAGAATCCGAGGAAATTCATGAGCGCCGCGCGTGAGCTAGCTCGAGATAAGCCAATCGTGGTCTTGAAGGCTGGGCGTTTCCGAGAAAGCAGAGAAGCTGCGCTTTCGCACAGTGGTGCTTTAGCTGGGGAAGATGCGATTTACGACGCTGCTTTCAAACGCGCGGGGATCGTCCGGGTCAAAGGAATAGAGGAGTTGTTTGACTGCGCGGAAGCTCTGACGACCCAGCCCAAACCGCTCGGAACCAGCTTGACAATCATAACTAACGCAGGCGGACCAGCAATCCTTGCTACTGACCGTTTGTTGGCAAGAGGAGGAACACTCGCCAAGCTTTCCTCGGAGACCGTGCAGGAGTTGAAGAGCGTTGTGCCCTTCTACTGCAGCATAGCAAACCCAATTGACATTTACGAAGAAGCCCCGCCCGACAGATTCCGAAGAACGCTGGAAATCTGTCTAAAGGATTCCAGAAGCCATGGGTTTCTGGTTCTATACACTCCTCAAGGGGCAACAGATCCGCTTTCACTAGCGGCAACAATCATCGATGTGGCGAAACAAGCCACAAAGCCCATACTGACCTGTCTGATGAGCCAAGACGACCGCTGCAGAGAAGCAAGACGGGTTCTTCAGAAAGCAGGAATCCCATCTTTCACGATGCCTGAGGAAGCCGTATCGACCTTCATGTACATGCATAATTATGCGCAAAACCTGGAACTACTCTATCAGACCCCAGAAGAAATACACTTTGCCCAGACTAATCAAGCACAGCTTAGAGCCTTGCTAAGACGTGCTTTCTGCGAAGGAAGGTCGGTCTTAAGCCTGCCTGAATCAATGCGTTTTCTAGATGAGTACCGTATTCCAGCCGTAAAAACGGTCGTCGCTAAAACGGCTGAGGAAGCTAAAGCCCTTTCCACTCAACTAGGCTACCCAATCGTAATGAAAGCCTTGTCGCCACAAGTATCGCACAAATCGAAAATCCAAGGGGTCATCCTCAACATCTGGTCCCCGTCAGAGCTAAAGAATTTCTTCGATGACCTCGCAAACAAAGTCAAGACTTACAGCGAGACAGCTGAGTTTCAGGGTGTTGCAATTCAGCCGATGGTTAGGGAAAAAGGTTGGGAGTTTCTGCTAGGCTCAAAGGATGACCCACAGTTCGGTCCTGTGGTAATATTTGGAACTGGCGGAAGAGCAACCGAAGCGTTTAACGACGTAAGCATCGGGTTCCCGCCATTGAACCAAGTGCTCGCAAAGCGGTTAATCGAAGAAACTACCATCTTCAAACGGGCAGCGTCTTTCCGTCAAGCCTTTGATGAGAAAATCGTCGAGGATATCTTAGTGAAGTTCTCAAAGCTTGTCTCAGATTTTCCCGAGATAGCATCGATTGACATAAATCCATTGATTGCTGGCGCCGAAAACGCCGTGGCAGTTGACGCTCGAGTAGTTATAGATCGAGAGAGGCTTATGCGTGAGGTTGCTGAACACAGGGAGAGTTCACTCATAGCTGCATATCCAACGAAATACGTCGCCACTCGAACGTTGAAAAACGGCGAACAAGTCCTGCTCAGACCCGTAAAGGCGGAAGATGAAGACTGTTTCGACGAGCTTATCAAGTCTCTTTCTCCCGAGTCGATGCGTTTCCGGTTCTTCAGCTTGATAAAAGAAATGCCTCACGAAACCCTTGCACGATACTGCAACTTGGATTACGACAGGCAAATCGCCATCGTAGCTGAGCTGCAAGGTCGGCACCAGATAATCGGAGCTGGCAGAGTAATAGTTCAACCGAACCGGAAAAGTGGCGAATTTGCAGTCCTCGTTACAGACAAATGGCAGCGTCTGGGGCTTGGCTCCCTCTTAATGGATTATATCATAGACTTCTCGAGGGACACAAGATTAGAAAGTATCTTTGCGCATGTTCTTCCGAACAATTACAAAATGCTGAAACTGTGCGAAAAGAAGGGGTTTAAGATAGACATACTGGATGAAGAGACGGTTAAAGCGTCTCTAGTCCTGTCCTATTGATGACGGCTCTTACTTCTTCCTGAACTGTTGTAGCTTCTGCAGCATCTCTTTGTCGCCTTCAGCGTCGCCGGCGCAGGTTGCGATTATGCCGTCCACGAGACCCTCCAGCTTTGCTGCTTTTTCGACTACGGTGTCCATTGTTGCGGCGACTGGCCATCCAATCATCTTTACCGTATCAACGTTCTTTGCGGTTCCCACGAGGAAGTAGGCGTAGATTGGCTTGTTCATCTTCTTGCACTCTTTGGCGACCTGCTCGAGGACGGGGAAGGAGCTGTCTTCGAGTCTCATGAAGTATATGAAGTCCCAGGCGCCTTTTGCTCGTTCGATTGTTTCTTCCACTGAGCGGCGTGCGGTGAGGAGGCAGCCTAATTTTAGGTTCTTGAGTTTCACGTTTGTGCGGAGGAAGTCTCGGGCTTCTTCGGATGATGGGAGCATTTTTATGGGGTCACCGAACTTGGGCTTGTCTCCCATGGTGATGGCTAAGCCATCAACGCCTACGGCGTCTGCGGCTAAGGCTAGTCCTCCAACTTCAACAGGTCCCTTTGTAGTGGAGTATGAAAATGGGTACGATTTCTTTCTCAGGATACTTGGACTTGAGGACGCAGCTACGGCTGTTCCGCTCGGTGCTGGGAAGCCTGCTGCGCTGTCAGTGACGTTCCATCCGTCAACGAGGTCTTTGATTTCTTCGGCTAGCTTCAGGAATTTTCGTGTTGGTACGAACTCGTTTAGTATTTTCATCTTAGATTCATCTCGGGTCTAAGAGGAGAGAGGTTTGGACTAAAAAGTCTTTTGCATATGGGAAAGTTGCAGTTTGATGCAAGAGTTCACCTCCATAATTATTGTTTAGCTCTTCAGAGGATTTTCGCATTTCTGTTCATATCTCGTAGAGGTTTCCCACGCTGTTCCAAACGAAAGCCTCAGGCAACGCTTTAGCTATGGCGCACATTCCTCTCCATCCAGTACAATGCGAGGGCACTATCAGCTTAGGGCTAATTCGTCTCAGTCCTTTCACAGTCTGGTCGATTCTGCTCTCATTTTCTTTACCAGCAAGGTGAAAACCGCCCATCACTGCATAAGTGTTTACAATTCCAGAGATTCGTTGCGCATATGATATCGTGTTGATAATGCCTGCATGTGCACAGCCAGAGATAACCACCAAACCCTTTCCTTTAACGTTAAAGACGACTGCGCGATCATCCAAAATCAAAGGCTCCGGTTGCCAAACACCGTCTATAAGAGTTCGGTGCTGCAGAAACCCTTTTTCAAAACTTGTTTCACGTGGGATCTCGCCTGTCACGAGAATCATTGCATCGTCGATTAGATAAGGTTGTTTTGCGTTGATTAACTGCGTTGAGCTTAATTGCTCTCTCGTTGGAAATTCTGGGTAAGGTCGAATTGAGCCATCTTGGTTAGCAACACCCTTCTTAGTAAACATGTCTTCATGAACGATTATTGGCAAATCAACTCTGTTGATTGCTTTGATTACCGACAGTAAGCCACCTGAGTGGT
Source organism: Candidatus Bathyarchaeota archaeon (assembly GCA_963820675.1). GTDB lineage: Archaea > Thermoproteota > Bathyarchaeia > Bathyarchaeales > Bathycorpusculaceae > UBA11855. The sequence goes on from CAWGAW010000016.1 coordinate 82,277, forward strand.
CGTAATGCCCGTGAGAAAGGACAATGCTTTTGATTTCATTTAGATCCAAGCCCATTCGCGTTGAATTCTCAATAACGGCATTTGGACTGCCCCCCGTGTCAAATAGGATGCTAACTTTTTTCCCACGACATAGAACTCGGATAAACATTGACAAGCCATGTTCAGCAAAAGGCAATTCTAAATGTGTTCTTGTCCATTCTTCACCATATCGGTTTCTTGTCCATTGCCTAAAGGCTTGAACCTCTCTCTTGTTGATTGTTGAGAGAAAATCTATAGAGTTGTCAACTAAGCTGATGACTTCTAATCCATCAACTTCTGAAACCTCAAATTGCCCAAGAGCTGTAGTGCTCATGTTATTGCTTCCAAGCTATAGAGAACCTCTGTAGTGTGTCGTTGTTGGGCATCCGACGCACTTTTGGGTTTCGTATCGCTTGCATGGGTCACAGTCAACGTTGCAAGGCGTCACTATTCTTTCTTTGTGTGCCAGGTTTTCTCTTATCTGAAGGAAAGGTGAAAAGTACGTGTCGCTTATTGGGTAGAATTCTGATCTCCGTATGCCTCTGCTGCATCTCAGTGAACATTTCTCCATGGATATGCTTTCGAGTGTTTCAGGTGTTTCTGCGACCACAAACGCGATTAGGTTGTAGCCGCCCACCGTTTTGAAAATCTGGACCACTCTTGGGCATTCCTCGAATCGATTAAGGAGTTCCTGCATTGCCTCTGCGCTTTCCATCTCAAGCATCACAATTGCAGGGTGCAGCTCAAGCGCGCTTGGATTGATTAAGGCTGATATCTTGATTGTGCCTTTGCTCAGAAGTTTTTCCAGTCTTTTCTTGGTTCCCATGCTTGTAAATCCGACGGCTTTGGCTAACTCCTGTAAGAGTGGTTCGCCCGTCTGCTTGAAGTTCTGAGATTATCTTCTTATCGATCTCGTCCAAACGTTTCGCCTGTTTATTTTATAAACAAAAACCATTTATAAGGTTTACGTGCTCAACTCGTGCACTATTGAGCACTCCGTGGAGAATACGAGTACTTATCACCGTTTGAAGGAGATAGAAAAATGAAAATATGCGTAAGCGCAACAGAAAAAAGTCTGGAAGCACCATTGGATCCTCGCTTCGGCAGATGTCTTTATCTTGTAATTGTGAACTCGGAAACAATGGAATTTGAAGCTTATCGAAACTTGGCTGCAGGCTCAAAAGGTGGTGCCGGAATTCAAATAGCTCAAACCATAGCAAACGAAGATGTCAAAGTTGTCATAACTGGAAATATTGGACCTAACGCTATTGGAGTGTTGTCAGCGGCTGGCATAGAAATCGTGACTGGAGCGTTTGGAACTGTCAGAGAGGTTGTTGAGAAGTTCAAAAGGGGCGAGCTACAGAGAACTGGCGTGCCTGCGTGCGCTGCAAAGAACGGAAGAAGTGCAAAGCCATAAAAAATAGGAGCCATACGTTTGCAGCCCGCCTTTTTCTGCTACATTAGAGTGCATCGCTTCGAAAAGCTTTTTGCAGTCGCGTTCTGTTAAGTATGCCACCAATTAAAGCATGCCCATACCTTTCTTTGCGTTGGGCTCTGAATTTATATGCCTGTTAGGTGGACACCGGAAAATTCCTCTATGAAGTGAGGGTAAGTTTTTCTTTGAAATGTACCAATACCGCAAGACTAATTTTGCGCTATTACACATAATTAACTTGGAGATGGACTAAATTGACGCGCGTACTGATTGTGACTATAGATTATGAATTGGAGAGAGAAATGAGCAAATATCCAGAAGTAGACTGGAGCGATACCATCCGAAAATTATTAAGAGATTGCATTAAACGCAAAGAAATCTCAGAAATATACACTGGTGCAGTGGAAAGAGCGATGTTGCAAGAGAAACAAGATGCTATAACGCGCTGCGAGTTGGATGCTGTAAACCTTTACGAACAGATGGCAGCATTAGCCGAAAATAAGCACGTAAAAATGGTCCTTCTGGACATAGCTAAAGAAGAAAAGACACATGTTGGAGAATTCCAAGCCCTGCTGTTAATGACTGACAAGCAACAGGAAAAAGAATTGGTCGAAGGCAAAAAAGAAATTGAAGAATTGACGAACTGAATTGGCGTATGGCTTGTTCAAGCAGTAAATTCTCCCCTTTTTAGGTAGCAATTAAGTTTCAAAGGGAAAAGTTATCACTTTGAAAAGAAAACAAGAGTGTGTAAACAGGAAATCTGGTGATGCCTCGGAAAATTAGGCGGTTCAGAAATGGATGAGAACAGAATATCCTTTAGTAAGGGAGAGAAAGCAGCAAAGCTTTCCACAATTATTCTTCTAGCACTTGGCACTTTGAAAGGAATCGTGGCTATTGTTAGTGGCAGCGTAGCTCTCTTGGCAGGTACAATCGACTCATTCTCAGATGTTTTCTCTTCGATTGCGGTTTGGGCGGGACTCAGAATCGCAAAGAAAAAACCCACCGAGAGATTTCCTTATGGATACTACAAGGCAGAAACATTTGCGTTACTTGTAGTGTCTTTGATAATCGTGGCATCCAGCATTTTGATCATGTTGGAGTCTTTTCAGAAGTTTTTTGAGGTCAATGTCATCTCATTTTCTGACCTAGCGCTCGTTGCGGCAGCGCTATCGGCTGTTATCTATTATCTTGCTTGCTAAATACAAGGAGAGAGTTGGTCGTCAAGTTGGTTCACAGGCGTTGATTAGCGAAGGTTTGCATTCTATGGTAGACGTTTACACTTCTGTGTTGGTTTTCGTTGGGGTTTTTCTGGCTTCCTTTGGTTATCAATGTTGTCGAGGCTCTGATTGGCCTTGTGATTAGCGTGTATGTGTTGATGAGGGGATTATGGTTTGGAAAAGATGCCGTGCTGGTTTTGATGGATGTTTCTCCGAGTCCGCAAAGAGTTAAGGAAATGAAGGAAATAGCGGAGAGTGTTCATGGAGTTAAGGGGACTCATGAAGTTAGATTGCGAAAATCTGGTCCTGTTTTCTTTGGCGAGATGCATCTGGAGTTGCAGGAGGGGCTTTCTCTGGAAAAAGCGCACGTAATATCCGAAGAAGTAGAAACAAAAATCAAGGAACGTTTCAAAGACTTGGAGTTAGTAACTGTTCATGTGGGGCTTGCACATAGGAAAAAAACAAGAATTGCTATTCCAATAAGTGAAGACAAAGGCTTGGATTCATCAGTTATTCTCCATTTTGGAAGCGCGCCTTATTTTGCCTTCATAGAGGTTGAAGAGGGGCAAATAGTAGGTTTCTATGTTAAGGAGAACGAAGGAGCAAAACTGTCGCATAAGAAGGGGATACAAGCTGCCAATCTCTTGGTTGAAGAAAAAGTTGATGTAGTGCTGGCTGGGAGTCTTGGAGAAGGTCCTTTCCACGTATTGGGAGACAATCTCATACAGATTTATTATCTTCCAAAATCTGTGGAGATCCGAGAGGCAATTCGCCTCCTGAATCAAAACTTGTTAGAAAAAATGATGTCACCGATTGAAAAGCATGAAGAGGAAAAAACTGAATGAGCGCGCAGTTGTGAAATTGCCTTTTATCAATTTTTTCCAAGGATTAATATGTCGGTTTTAGTTTATTTTATAAACAAAACCTATTAATAGCGTTTACGCAATGAACATTGCAGTCAACTAAACATGGAAAGACATCAAAAAGAGGTTATTTAAAATGACAAAAAGAATTGCAATCCCCGTGGAAGATGAACGCGGCTTAGAAGCGCACGTAGCAGAACATTTTGGAAGAGCCCCATTCTTTGCAGTTGTCGACTTAGACGAAAACGGAGAAATCTTAAGCACGAAGACAGAAGCGAACAAGGGCGAACATCATGGAGGCACGGGGCACCCGCACGAGAATCTTCTTGCTCTGAAACCGGATGTAATTATCGCTTGCGGCATGGGACCCGGAGGTTTGGCAAGCTTTCAAAGTGCAGGAGTAACAGTGCTCAAAGCCTATGCAACAACAGTTAAAGAAATAGTTACCTCCTACAAACAGGGCAAACTAGAAACGCTTGCAGCTGGATGTGAACACGCACATCATCACACCCACTAAGCCCCGAGAAAGGGATAGACAATCTTAAATCGTTGACCAATAGAAGAACTAGGTGGTGAATTTAATGCCCAAAATTAAAGACAAAAGCAAAATGGATAGAAAATGTTCGCTCAATAGTGGATAACCAAAGAACGCATAGCATCGTCTGTGACCTTTCTATGCCTGCAGGCGGAACCGACAGTGGTCCCACAGCATATGAGCTGGCGCTGATGGCATTAGCTGAATGCGGCGTCACCATATTCGCCGATGTCTGCAAGAAAAGCAACATCGAACCCGGCAAAGTTGAAGCCACTGTTGAAGCTGAAAAATCCCCAGACTCGCCCATAGTAACGGGAGTCACCATGAAGGTCTGTGTTTCCGCAAAAGCAAGAAAAGAACTGTTGGAAGCCGCTTGGAGAAGAACCGAAGCTAACTGTCCGGTCGTGTCCATTTTCAAAGAACCAATTCCAGTGAAAATTGAATTCGAAGCAAAATCGGAATAAATCAAATCTATTCTCATTTTTCTAGAAAAAAATCAGATAGGCTGACAGCAACGCATAGAAACCCCTATTACACGGGCGATCAGCCCAAAAAAAACCGGCATAATCCATAAACAAATAGTCTTTTGATGGAGCACCAAATTCGTCTGCTTGTCTGTCTTCATTTTTGAACCGACTTCGCGTTTGGCTAAGTTTTTAAATAGCTAGGAAAACCAAATGTAGGCATGAAGACAATGCGAATGTTTGCTATCGTTCCCGTTAAAGAACTGCGTGCGTCAAAGAAACGGCTTTCCCATGTGCTCAGTCGAGAGAAACGCACCGAACTGATGGCCGGCATGCTCAGGGATGTCCTGAACGCCTTGAAATTGTCAACTATTGAAGAAGTTTTGGCGGTGAGTTCTGATGCCGCCGTCAAAAAAATTGTTTATGAATATGGTTTTTCCTTCATTAGCCCAAAGAATGCAGGATTGAACCCATCGCTTAGTGAAGCAATCGAGTATGCCGAGCAGCGGGAGGCTGATGCCGTGCTAATTTTGCCCGCCGACCTGCCGCTCGTGTGTCCGTACGACATATGCAAACTCGTTGAGCTGGGCTCTGAACCCTCAACCGTGGTCTTGTCTCCGTCTTTGGACGGTGGCACCAACGCGCTTCTCCTGAACCCACCCGACGCGATTCCAGTTTCCTTTGGAAAAGGGAGTTTCTTCAAACACGTCGAAGAAGCCCTCAAGAAGGATGTGAGGCTGCGTTTTCATGTTTCTAGAGAAGTCATGTTGGACATCGATTCGGAAGATGACCTAAAAAAGCTACTTGAAATAAGGGCAGTCGATTCTAAACAGTTTTGAAGCAGCTTAAGACTGAAAAAGAGTAGGAACCTACTCCCCGACAAAAGTTGTCCGCCATTCAAAACAGTTTAGCTAGTCGACAATAAACAGTGCTGAAATAGCCATTCTAAACTAATTTAATATATTTGACCGCAAACTATGCTCGTAGGTTCAGCAATGAAAGTGCTCCTCATTAACCCGCCGCAGACGTTCTTTCCGGGTTCAGACGCCCCAGCCGGTAATTTACCGTTAGGCTTACTGTACATCGCAGCGGTCTTGCAGAGAGATGGCGTGGAAGCGGAGGTTCTCGATGCATTTATGGCTAATGTGCCCGCTCGAAAAATCGGGGACACCGCGGAAATCGGCATGTCATACGAGGAAATTACTGACTCCATTCGAAGGAAAAAACCCGACATCGTCGGCATCTCCAACCCCTTCACCTGCCAAACACAACACGCAAGCAAAGTTGCAGACATTGTCAAAGAGATAGACTGTGACGTGCCCACTGTCGTCGGCGGACCTCACGTTAGCGCAGTGCCTGAAGAATTCATGACGGAAGCGAAAAACGTAGACTTCGCAGTTAGAGGCGAGGGCGAGTACACGATGCTCGACCTCGTGAAGCTAACCGAGGGAAAGATGAAGGCAGAGGACATTCTGGGAATCGCCTATCGCAAAGACGGCAAAATCCTGCAAACGCCGCCTCGTCCGTTCTTGAAGAATTTGGACGACCTGCCTTACCCAGCCTACGACCTAATGGACATGGAGAGTTACCTAAACCCAGAAAAAATCGAGTATCGAAGCTTCAAAGAAAGATCCATCTCCATGATCACTAGCAGGGGCTGCCCGTTCAACTGCGTTTTCTGCGCCGTTCATCTGCACATGGGGAGAGCGTTCAGGGCGCACTCGGTGGACTACGTCGTAAACCACATCGAGCACGTCGTCCAAAAGTATCGTGTGAAGACTATCTTCTTCGAGGACGACAATATGACGTTTGACCTGCAAAGGTTCGACGCAATCTGCGACGGCATAATCGCCAGGAAAATCAGGTTCAAATGGGAGACGCCCAACGGTATAAGAGCCGACTATTTGACGTTGGACCTTCTTAAAAAGATGAAACGGTCAGGATGCCAGAGCGTCTTTTTCGGGGTTGAATCGGGAGACCAGCACGTCTTGGACGACATAATCAGCAAAAGTCTCGATCTGAAGGCGGTGATGAACGTTGCGAAGATGTGCAAAGACATAGGACTAAGCACCGCGGCTTTCTACATTATCGGATTTCCTGGAGAAACAAAAGAGGGCATGCTGAAGACAGTGGACTTTGCCCTCAAGCTAAAAAAGGAATACGATGTGGGCATGCTGCTTCACGTCGCCACACCGTCATGTGGCACCAGATTGTACTATCAATGCAAAGAGAAAGGGTACATCCAAGAAAATCTGACTCCTCGGGCATTCGCTGAGGTACGGCAGACTCGGGGAAACCCACTTATCGGAACCGAGGATTTCACGCCAGCCGAAGTGAAGGAGATAGCGACGATGGCGATGAGCAGATACCAGCGAATATCGATGATTAACTACCTTAAGAATCCCGTGAAGACTCTGCGAACCCTCTTCAGTCAGCCAAAACTGGTCAGGAAATACATACAGAACCTGAGAGCTGACTAGCCGCGATTTCAGGATTGTTCATTGATTGCTTCGGAATTTTTCTTGTTGTCTCTTCGTTCCTTGAAACAAACCGCAGCCAAGACTGTGCCAGCCAACAGTAAAAGCATTCTCACGTAAGGATAGAGGAACTCAAAACCGTTCCCCTGAGCTACATTCTGGGTTAGCGGTGGCAGATTTTGACTCAGAGCTTCAACTTTCATGTTCTTGAAGGCGATAATTTGACCCGTGGGGTACGTCATCAAAACAGCTAGCTCACCCAAGTTCTGATTGGTTATGGTCTTGGACATGTTGTCCAGCAGTCTGCCGTTGTCGTCATAAACTTCGAGGTTAGCCTCAGTCCCAGAGACTTTGGCTACTGCCTTGTTCCACGTGTTTTTGGTGACGACATCTGATGCGTTGATGAACACTGTTCCGTTTTGGACTATTTGGGAGAGGTCGTCGTCATTTAAGACCTTGACCCTAGCTGTGTAATTGTTCGCTTCGTTCTGTTGCAGAATGAAGCCAAATTGACTGTTCAATAGCTCCGCGCCGGGGATCGTTATAACCTGATCTGGCACAAGGACTGTGACTGTTCGTTGACTTCTTGGCACGCGGTAAACCTCCTTATGAGCGGGAATAGTGAAGGTTGTGTCATTGGGCGTTAACTCGTGTCCGTCGCTCAGAACCATGAAATCTCCACTCAAAACAACTGTTGTCCCATTTGAGTTACTCTTGAACAGCTCTCTGGAACCCTGACCAACCAGAGACATGTACCAAGGAGAATACGTTTGAGACAGTGTGTCACTGGCTCCCCCATTCAATAAGTCACTAGATAATTCCTCGATTGTCGGCTGCTCAGCCCCAATAAAAACGGTGACGCTTTCGCTGTCCGAACCCGAACGACCGGAAGAACTGCTCCAACCCACTTTCAGGATGTACGTTCCAGGCAACGTCGTATTCCAGCACAAAGTGTAGTTGCCAATTTTGTCCGTCGTCGTTTCGTAGGCCGTGGGAGCGTAGCTTGGCTGATTGACGTAAAGCGTGACAGTCTCGTATGGAATATCTGGCGAGATGGAACCTGAAACATTAATGACGCGCGTGTCGCTGCCGTTGGAGTAAACTGCAGCTAGGTTCATGGAGACAGAAGAGGACAGCAAGGGGCTATCTAAGCTGGATGAAACTTTGGCTGGCGTATTTCTCTCGCAGTTTGATAACGGGATTACTATGGGTTTGTTGCCTGCGAGAAGTTCGGGTCGGTCGCCGACGGTCCAGTCTGCGAGCGACGTGCATTCAGCCACCCAATAGGTTTTGTTGTTGTACTCGATTCCTGAAGGCACGGTCCACCAGAAGTGGGAAACAGGCATCTGCTTCAGGTTGACTCCGATGTTCATGTGTGGGGGGTTAATGTCATTGTACAGAAGTAGGACCACATCCAGCCCACCAGCTTTCATCAGCGACGCCGCCAGGATTGACAAGCCGTCGCAGTCAGCCTGATTGTCAACGAGCGTTTCAACGGGATATTGGGCGTTATTCTTGACGTAAGGTATTTCGCGCACTAACATCAAGATGGCGTTGGCAAACTCTTCGTCGCTGTAAGGAGTCGCGTTCGTGATTTTTCTGATGTTGTCTGCCATGGATTGGACGGCAGCGGGTGTAATGAATTTTACATAGTTCATTTCGTTAATCACAGTTTGACTCTTGCCAGCGTAATACTCTCGTACGGAGGGTTGGATGGACACGTACATGGTGTGGTTGGCTGGGTAGTAGCCGTTCTGGATGCTGAACGTGTAGGAGGATTCGAAGTTGCCTGTCTCGCTAGAAACTTGAACGCAGGAGCCTTGGTTGAGAACAGAAGCCCACGCTACCCCTACCACAATCACCGTCAACAACGTGGCAAAAAGTCTCTTCGTCATGGGGCTTACCTCGAACGGCTCAACGTTGCAATAAGGGTGTTGTTTCGGGGGTTTCTTAAATGTTTGCCAGAATCGTACAACATGCTCACTGAGGGGAAAGCGATGAAGCGGGTTGCAGTCTTAAGCCTTAAAAGAATCGCTATCGAACTTGACCATCCAGAGGAGGATCAGGACTTAAGATGGCGCTAGCAAAGGCAGCCTTCAACTGTCTCAGCGGAGACTGGGAGTACTGCGTCGTAATGTTCTATAATAAAACTGGAGAGTTATCTATGGATGGGGACAAAAACAAAAAATCCGAAGAATCTTTGAAGAACAATTTCACACTCAGGACGTCCTTTTTAAGTAATCCGTAACATATCAAGAGTCACAGGAATCACAATTCTCGTATTGTAACTTAATTAATGGAGATTCAGAGAAAGGAAGAATTAAATTTCTTTTTCTACGAGCTTCATTCTATTTCCTAAAATTACATCATAGGAAATGGGGCAAGTCTTAAATGTTGACATATTTCATACTTTAGTTTTGCGAAGCTTTTCCCGAGCTTCACGATATAACTAAAGGAGAGAAGAAAAATGCAATTATCAAGTAAAATGGCAACGACTGCTTTTATCGTTTTGATTCTTTTGATGGCTTCTTTTACGCTAATGGCAATACCAGTTGTTAAAGCTACTGTATATGACTTTAAAGCCGCCCTTAGCTTTAGACCTAACCCTGTAGGCCTCGGACAGCCCATCCTGGTTAACCTGTGGGTTTCACCTCCAGGTGCAACCGCCGACACGCAACATAATTACACGGTCACATTCACTAAGCCAGACGGAACCAAACATGTTGTTACGATGAATTCCTATATGTACGACTCAACGGCATGGTTTGAATATACACCCGACCAAGTTGGAACATGGAAGCTCCAGTTTACCTACCCGGGGGAAACGATTGGAAACAATACATATCATCCCGCCTCCACTCCAGAAAGTACACTCACCGTACAGCAAGAAATAGTGTATTCTTGGCCTGAGCTTCCGCTTCCAACCGATTACTGGACACGCCCAGTAGCCTTTGAAAATAGAAATTGGTGGCCAATCTTGGGAGACTATCCGTGGTATGGTCCGGCAGAGAGCCCCTACAACAACGTACCTTCCTTGTGGGACGAACTCTATCCTAACACGAACCCAAACTGGATCTCCGGCTCGCAGTTCACTCCATGGGTTCAAGGGCCAAACTCTGCCCACATAGCATGGAAACAAAAGCGCTTCATAGGAGGCATCATAGGGGGAGACTATGGAACTGATGTCGTAGACGTCAACATGTTCACGAGTATGGGCGCGACCAGTGGGGGTACTCCATCAATTATCTATGCTGGAAGAGCTTACCAATCCTATTCAAAACCTGGAAGCGGGCAGACCTTGGTAACCTACTGGCAGTGCTATGACATACGTACAGGCGAATTATATTGGGAAAGACCACTAATGACAGGTGAATCGGCACCCACACTCATTGAATATGCAATAGGTGCACATGCCGAAGGTACCAACCGTGTGACAGCAGTAAATCTTTTGTCGATAAGTAATGGGTATCTGAGAAAGTATAATCCATTGACCGGGGCTATGGCCAACAACATTTCGATTGCACCATTGACAGGCAGCGGAGGGACCTACTACATGAACGGGTACGTTTTGGGCATACAGGATCTTGGATCCGCAGCTGGTGCAAATAGATACCGGTTGATCAACTGGACCACATTCGGGACTACCACAAATGTCACTGGTTCCAGGATTAGTAAGCAACACGACCTATGCGAGGAGCAGCCTACCCAGTCTTATCGATTGGAACGTGGGCATTAGGTGCTACTGGCATCATACAGGTAACAACCGCACAACGTAACGGGTTTCAACTTGAAAACAGGCGAATCGCTATGGAACGCAACATTCGAGGCAAAGCGGGTTACAGCGGATCGTGCAACATCGCTGACCACGGAAAAGTCGCTGATATCTAACGACTTGACGGGTATTACCTAGCTTGGGATCTGTATACAGGGAAATTAGCATGGAAAAGCGAGTTGATGGACTATCCTTGGGGAACAGCTAGCTTCGGAGCTTACTCTGTACAGTCAGCTTACGGCCTACTCTACCGAGAAGCTTACGACGGCATCTACGCCTTTAACTGGACTAATGGACAAGTAGTCTGGAAGTACAAAGCACCAGCGGCTTCCCCGCTACGAAAGTTCCATACATCGACGAGAACGGCCAAACCGTGATGCCTTTCAACGTTGGTGCCCGAATTGCTGACGGAAAGACTCTACACATACAACACTGAGCACACAATCACTCCGCCCATCACCAGAGGATATTCCACGCACTGCATCAACGCTACCACGGGCGAAAAAATATGGACCATTATGATAGCCGGGGATTCGTCTGCATGCGGCTTAGTTGATGTACGGTCCTGTCGCCGACGGTTACTTCACAATCTGAGCGGTGACGGGTACCAGTACGTTTTCGGCAAGGGCAAAAGCGCCACAACAGTCACAGCACCAGACGTTAGCGTACCAACTTGGAACTGCACGTGATGATAAAGGGCACTGTGCTGGATCAATCTCCAGCTCAGCCGGGCACTCCATGCGTTTCCAAAGAATCAATGGCGTTGCAAATGGAATACCTGCATAAGCAGATGCCAATCGCTGGGATCTGGGGCAATGAAACGATAACTGGGGTTCCAGTGATGTTAACTGCTATCAGATTCAGATGGCACCGCAATCGACATTGGCACTGCCACAACAAATGGCTACTAGGGCACCTTCAACTATGCGTGGACTCCGCCAAAAGAGGGCACCTACGAGATAATCGCTTCTTTCGCGGGAGACGATTCTTACGGCAGCTCAGTAGCAACAACAGCTGTTTCAATTGGTCCAGCACCAGCAGCCAATACAGTTCCCAGAACAAGTAACGTCAACAGACTACACCATGACAATATGGGCGTAGGAATCGCGATAATAATCGCAGTTGCCATCGTCGGGATACTGATATTCCTAGGGCTTAGAAAACGATAATTCACGCACGCAGAATGACACTCAACTTCCCTTTTCTTTACACGCGCCCGCTTGCTTGCCTCAAATATGATAATAGGAAATTAAGCGTAGAGACAAGAAATTTACCTTGTCGCTATTACAATCAAGGAAATTTTGCAAATAATTTAAATCAAGGCATACCGAAAGGAAAATTTTAAGTATTCAAGAGGTCTATCTGATTTTGGGTGCATTCGCACCTTAAAAAAGGAGAAAGAAAAATGTCATCTGCATATGGTACAGAGACAATTTCTCATAGCTATGTATATCTAAAGTCTGAAACATTGCAGGCTGGCCACATATACTATTTCGAGACTCGCAACCTCCGGAAGTTATCAAGCACTCAATTAGCAAACCCTGACCCAGTCATGTATTTAGTGTATGGCAATACGATAGTTGCAAGAAATGACGACTATACGGGGCTGGCGTCCGTAATAATATATTCTCCGAGCGTGTCGGGAAATTACCAGCTAGTGATAAGAGCATTTTTGACTTCAACACCAGGATATTGTGACGTCATGAAAGGAGTAGACGGTGCTCCACCCACTAGGATTGCTCAATCTAAATTTGGAGGGACTATCGTCTATACCCACTGGAAGTCTGATGAACGATTTGAGACAAAACTCGATGGTGGAGGCGGAGACACGTATCTCTTTCTGATAGATGGCGATGGTGTTGGTGGGCACATGTATAGAGATGATGACAGTGGCGATGGGCTATGCTCAAAAATTGCTCCCGGATTTGAGGGAACTGGTTTTGCTGTAGTTGGTTCATATAGCCTCTCGACAGAGGGCAGATGCAAACTGTATCTTTACTACAAAAGCTTCATGACACTGGCAGTAGTCGGAATTAAGCAGATTCAGCCTCATGTAAGAGGATAAGGAGGCAAAATGAATGGCAATTGAAACTAAAAAGGCTCCAGTTGTTGTTAGCCCAAAAATGGCGCGGTTGATTAAGGAACTAGCTAAGTTGAAACCTTCAATTGAAAGCTTGGACCCTGAAGAGCGTGACAAGAAAGTACTTGAATTGCGTAATAGACTCCTTTCAGAACGAGAAACTCGAAAATTCACTGCGGTCTTATTGAACGGAACTCCCGAGTTCGTCAAACTCCAAGAGAAGCTTCTGGAGCGCCAAAAACAATTAGAACCCTACCTCAAGTCATTGTCCTACTCTGACCGTTGCGCCGAACTGGATTCTTTGAAAAAGAGAATGATGGAAGAATAACTCTAAAAGCTATTAAAGCAAAATCACCCCCCCCCTTTTTATGTACAGATCCAACCAAAACATTGGTGGCGATATCTGGCTTCAAGTAAAAAGGGGGCTTGGAGAAAAATGGCTAAAACTTGAACCGCAGGCTATAATGAATGTCATAGAAGCTTCAACTTCAAAATCTTTAAGAAAAAACGCCGAAAAGAAAATCACTGGGGTTCACGGTTAATCACGTCTTTTGCAAACCTCTGCAGATAGTTGAAACCCGTTCTCATGTCTTCTAAGTCTAGTCTTTTTTGGACTTTGAAGGCTGCTATTATGCTGTTGTCTTGTTTAACTATGTCACTGGCTACTGTCTCACGGAACAAGTGCGGCCATAAAGTCTCGCTTGTTTTTCGGACTATGTTGAAGACTTCTCGGTCGCTCAAGTGCTTGTCTGGAATTATGAAGTAGTTCCCGAACACGCACTTGCCTGATGGCAACCAAAACTTGGGAATTGGATTTAGAGAGCTCAGATACTCGTAGTATCTTAGAACGTTCTGCGTCAATGGGTCTGAGAGAGGAAAAGCCTTCAGCGACTTCGCCTGTTTAGACGTAAAGGCAATTGGCACTTGCGAAATCCCTAAGCCGCATTTTTTGCAGAATGACGATGCAACTGGATTCTTAGTGCCGCACCTGGGCATTTCTTGTGTTTCCGCTTTTTCTTTTCCAAAGCAAACGTGACATTGAGCAAGTCGTTTTCTACTTTGAAGTTTTCCAGCGGTATCCACGATATTTCAGTTCTACGTTTGCCAGAAAGTCGTAGCAGTGAAAGAACGGCAAGAGCTCGCAACCGAAAATACTCGTTCTCAATGCCGTTAGCCTGATCCAAAGCCTTGTTTAGTTCATCGTCTTCGATAACTGTTTCGCGGCTTTCTCTAAAGGCATTGTTCCTCACACGAGTCACAACAATGCCTCCATATCTCTCACTATTCTCAGAATAACCTCAATAACTAAGATGGAACTGGAAACAAAAAAAGAAAAAGGGGAAAGTTTAGTTTTCAGTATAAATGTACCCTGTGGGAAGCGGGTCCGAGGGGATTTGAACCCCTGGTCTTCGGCTTTCTTCCGCGTTTTTGCGTCCGGAGGCCGACGCCTTAATCCGTGCTGGGCAACGGACCCGTTGGTTGTAGGTTATTCTTTGATGATGTCTTGGTTTATCCACCAAGCTTTTTTCTTGCCTGATTTTTCTCCTGGGTAGTAGATTATGATGGGTTTTCCGAGTTGCTTCTTGCTGTTGGTTTGGATTTTTCTGAGGCGGTTGAGGATTAGCCAGCGGTTCGTTTTGAGGTATTCTGCGATTTCAGGAGTGGTGGCGCCTTTGTAGTGGAGAAGGTAGTCGATGATTTTATGGTCGGATTCATCTATGGCGAAGGTGTGAGGGTTAATGTCGTCGTGTTGGTAGGTGAGGAGTTCGAGATCGGCGAGATATTTTCTGATTTGGGCGAGTTCTTGTTCGATTTTGCTCATGCGTTGTTGCAGTTCGAGGAGTTTGTCTGATTTAGGGGTGTTCTGGAGTTTATCAACGATGGCTTCGCGGATAAAGTTGCTTCTGTCCCCTTCGGGGATACGTAGGACCATCTCATTGTAGATTTCTTCGGGAATTTTTGCTGAGACCACTCGAACGTCGCTCGTACATAGCACCTAATGGTGATTATGCGGGTCTTCTTATTTCTTGGTTTCGAAAGTCCCTCCGAAACTTAAACAAGCTTTAAATCGTGACCGCTCCGATTGTTACGTAGGGGTTGTTGCTTTGGTTAAAAAGACAACAGTTTCCTTAATCAAATGCGACGTCGGTTCTTTGGCTGGGCATCATATCGTTCCAAAACCTCTTCTTGACCTCGCTGAAAAAGCCTTGAGTTCGGCGGTGAAAAGCGATGTGATAAACAATTTCTTGGTCTTCAACGCTGGCGATGACCTTGAATTACTCATGCTCCACGAGAAGGGCGAACAGAACCACGAAATCCACAAACTAGCCTGGGACACATTCAAATCGGCTGCAGACAAGGCTGAGAAGCTCAAGCTTTACGGTGCGGGTCAAGATATTTTGAAAACGGCTTTCAGCGGCAACGTCCGCGGGATGGGTCCTGGGGTTGCGGAGATGGAGATTGAGGAAAGACGCTCCGACCCCGTAGTCGTGTTTGCTGCCGACAAAACTTCCGCTGGTTCCTTCAACTACCCGTTGTTCCGTATGTTCGCTGACCCGATGAACACTGCAGGATTAGTCATTGACCCTCAGATGATTTGTGGATTCAAGTTTGAAATAATCGACACGTTGAAAAACAAATCCATTATCCTCAAGTGCCCTGAAGAAATGTACGAGGTGCTGGCTCTGGTGGGAACCGTTGGGAGGTACGCGATTTCGAGAATCTGGCGGTCAAGCGACGACTTGATCTGCGCTGCGAGCAGCGTAAGCAAACTGTCGTTGATTGCTGGCAAATACGTGGGGAAGGATGACCCTGTGATGATTGCACGTGCACAGCACGGGTTGCCTGCGGTGGGCGAACTGTTGGCGCCGTTCATGCACAGCTACTTTGTCCAAGGCTGGATGCGGGGAAGCCATTGGGGGCCTCTGATGCCTGTTGGACTTAGTGAATCGAAGTGCACAGCGTTTGATGGTCCTCCAAGAATCGTGGCGCTGGGTTTCCAAGTGGCGGACGGCAAGATTGCCTGTGACGACGATGGGAAGCCGATGGTTGCAGACCTGTTCAACGATTCAGCGTTCAGCTTGGCGAGACGTGAAGCTACTGAAAACGCGGTGATGCTACGACGTATGGGCGAGTTTGAACCTGCTCGGCTGGGCGAAGGAGAGATGGAATACACTACGATTAAGCAAGTTCTGGAGAAGCTGGGTGACCGCTTCAAACCCGTGGTGGGGCAACTGTAATCGTTGGGTTCGGGCTTAAGCTATTGCGTTAAGCGCCTTGCAGCGGCTGTCCATAATCTCTTTTAGCTTGGCTCTTAGCGTCTCCCCTGTGAGTCCTTTCGCTTGTAGAAGCGCCATTTTCTTGGCGAGTTCCAAGTCGCCTAGGCTTGTGAACCATTTCTCGAAGTCGCCCCTGCAAACATGGAATTCCAGCGAGGCTGAGTCGACGGTTTCCAGTTTCTCGGCGAATTCTTTGAGTCCAGTTTGCGTACATGTTGAGGGGCTTATGCATGGCGGTGTAGAAATGGAACGCTCTGTCCTGCGGTGTTTGCGCAAGGAGTTGTTGGGCGCATTCCTTGGTGGTTTCGGGTATACCTAATGCTGCCTTGCCTTTCGACGTGATGACGTATTGCCCTTTTGCGGGCGATACTGCGTAACCAACTTTTGCGAGTCCAATCACGTGCATGTTCACGGGCTTGAATTCGCTTCCAACTTGGTTGGCGATGTCTTGGGCTTTCGCTGGCTTCTCGTTCAGCAGCATGGTTTCCAGAATCTTGCATCTAGCTGGCGATAGACTCATAGTAACACACTTCTGCAAGGAGTGAATGTGATTCACTCTAATCAAACTTTTCCTTTCCACAGCAAAACAAGACCGTTCGGCAAAAACTGCGGAAGTCAAATTGACAACGGTGTCACGGCAGATTTCTTACGCTGAATTACTATTAAGCAAAGTTTTAGTAGCGAGAACCCATTCCTAAAGTTGATACGGTGAAAACTAGGGATGAAAGTTGCTGTCTTCGTTTATGAGTATCCCCCAAAAATCGTTGGTGGCTTAGGCACTTACGCCGCGGAAATCACACGAAAATTCGTGCTCATGGACCACGACGTGACCGTCTTCACGATGAACGATGACGCGGGTTCGCTGCCAACGAGGGAGATTTGGAGGGGAATCGAGATTCATCGTCCGCTGCACATTGACGTGTCTGACTCGTTGCCCGACGTGATTGCGGAGGACATCAGGAAATGGGGAAGGGGAATCAACCTCTTCGGTAAACTACTCGTCTACAACTACCTCAGTGCCTCGAAGCTTATCAACGAATTAATCAGGAAGGAGGGCATGAACTACGATGTCGTTGTAGCTCATGATTGGCTCTCCGTTATGGGCGGGTTAACCGTGAGAAGAGAAAGCAAACTTCCCCTAGCGTTTCATGTTCACTCGACCGAGTACGGAAGGACTTTGGGGAACGGCTCCACCGTTGTCAGCGATATAGAAAAGCGAGGGGGCAACATGGCAGATATGGTCGTGACCGTCTCTTACGCCATGAAAGACGAGTTGATAAAGCTCGGGTTTCCCAAAGAAAAAATCTTCGTGAGCTACAACGGCGTCGACCCGGTCAAGTACAACCCAGAAACGGTCCCCCAGGAACAAGTTCGCAAACTCAGAGAATCCTACGGCTTGAAAGATGACGACCTCATGATTCTCTTTCTCGGAAGGCTCGTTGGGGTCAAAGGCGTGGATAAACTCATCATGTCCATGCCGCACGTGCTATCCAAGTATCCACGGGCGCGCCTCGTTATAGTTGGAGTTGGTGACCTGCAGGAGTATCTTCAGAACCTCGCTAGGACGATGCGTCTTGAGGAGTTTGTGCGGTTCCGTTTCGACTTCATCCCTGAGGAAGAACGTATCCTCCACTATGCCGCCTGCGATGTCGCTGTCTTCCCAAGCCACTACGAACCGTTCGGAATCGTCGCCTTGGAAGCTATGGCGATGGAGAAACCCGTCGTCGTCGGAGCCGCGGGTGTAAGTGGGATGCGCGAAATAGTCATCTGCTGCAGTGAAGAGCAATGCGGCTACCACGTTGACCCCAACATTCCCTCAGACATCGCCTGGGGTATAACGAACGCTCTGGAGAGCCCAGAGAAGCGCAAGTGGCTGGGAAAGAACGGTAGGAAACGTGTCCTCCAAGAGTTTACGTGGAACAGAATCGCAGAGAAAACGCTTGAGCTCTACGAGCAGATGGTCAAACGCTGAAATTGAAAAACCGCTCTCAAACTGTGAGACAGCGGGTTGCCACCGAAGCCGCCACGTTGCTCTATTTCGGCGCCGAGAAGGAGTATAAGCAGGCGAAACGGAGAGCTGCTGCAACGTTTGGAACGCATTTTCTGCCCACGAACCGAGAGGTAGCTTTCGAGCTGAACAGGATAGCCGACGAAATCGAGGGACCAACGAGGGGACAGCAACTTATCCTTATGCGCCAAGAAGCCATCAAAATCATGGCTACCCTCAAGCAATATGACCCAATCCTAATCGGCAGCGTCTGGAGAGGCACCATCCGCCGTGGAAGCGACATAGACATAGCCACATATCACAATGCTCCGAACGACATCGTGAAGGTCCTCGCGGAAAGCAACCTCAAAATCATAAGAACGGAGTGGACCTCCGTGACAAAACAAGGTAAGAAGCTTGCAGCGTTCCATATTCACGCGGAAACTCCAGAGGGCAACAAGGCTGAAATAACTGTTCGAAGCGAAGAGGAAAGGGGTCTTATCAGGAAGTGCAAGGTTTTCGGAGACACAATGACCGGGCTCGACTTGAGAGAACTGAAAAAGGTATTGGCAGAAAACCCTACAGCTCAGTTTGTTCCGACTTAGCCGCTCGACGGTGCTAGTATAACTATGCTTATACATCGTTTTCCTCGTTTCCGTCAAAAACGCACATAAGGATGAAAACGACATTATTTATCAAAAAACCATCGTGGCTGAGGACCCATGGTCGCCGCAGACAAATCCTTCAAGAAAATGTTTCCCCACATTGCCAAAGAACTAAGCAGCGGGGAAAATGCCGTCTCCATAGACTCCGTGGAACCCGATTCTGATGAAGTTGAGGAACCGGAACCCGACAAATTCCACAACTATGTCCCAACCGTCGTGGATTTCATCCGTCGTTGCAGCAGGGATGAGGAAGCTCACGAAATCATCATCTACATGGAGAAGAGAGGCGAAATTACGAAGGAAGACGCCCAGCAGCTGAAGAAGCAGTTGAAAGAGAAGGGCGTGAGGAGTTTCGGTGCCAAGAAAGAAGACGGTTACTATTTCAAGCAAAGCGGGTTCTGCTAGCCCGAAAGCGGCTTTCTTCTAAACATAAATAAATAACCTCCGAATAAGGAA
Organism: Candidatus Bathyarchaeota archaeon; assembly: GCA_963820675.1. Taxonomy (GTDB): domain Archaea; phylum Thermoproteota; class Bathyarchaeia; order Bathyarchaeales; family Bathycorpusculaceae; genus UBA11855. The sequence goes on from CAWGAW010000016.1 coordinate 101,524, forward strand.
AACTGAGACTTGAGGAGAAAGAATGAAGAGAACCCTCACAATAGCGATTGCATTGGTTCTCATATCCGTTTTCTTATTCTCCGCCCTCAACCTCAAACTCGTCTTCGCACAAAACCCGAGTTACAGCGTCCAGAATGTCGATTATCAAGTCCAAGTCCTTTCTTCGGCGCATGTGCTTATCCGTGAAACCATCACCCTCTCGGGGCAAACTGGAGGCACGTTCCTCTTGGGTTTTCCCTACAAGTACGGAAACCACATCCTCAAGGGCGTGGCGTTCGACCAGAATGGAATTCTTCCCATGAACATCGGGGTGCAGTTGGGCAACCGAAGCGGGTTCTACGGCGCCGAAATAACCCTTCCAACAGCCTCATCGGAAACCTTCACGGCTGTCTTCATCCTCTCCAACGACCTAATAACTGAAGGAACAAGTGGATATAGCTTAGACTTCCCAGCCTACCCTAGCTTCACACAGGATGCTGCCCGCTGCCTGGTTACGCTAGTTCTTCCATCCGATGCCGCGAGCGTGTCTGTGTCGAAGGATGACGGAAACGTTAACGCAACCTCTTACGTCAAGGAAAATCTTCTCGCCTTCACGAATTCTCCAGCAATCGTCACTTTCACCGCGGCTGCCGGCGAGGTTCAGCAAATCGACGTGGTGTCCCTCAACCGCGTAATAGTGGTTGACCCAGCAGGCGCAATAACAGTCTCGGACTCATTCCGTATCACAAATAAATCACCTAACATCGTCTCAACTGCTCACCTGAACATCCCTAGCAACGCAACGAATGCCGCTGCAAGGGACGAAGCAGGCAATACTCTGCAAACCACGGTCGCATCAGAGACGGGGTTGTCGGGCGTTGAACGTGACGATGCAGAGCTCCATAAACGTCGGACAATCAGGTTCAATCACACTTCAATACAACCTGCCCAACGCGCCAGTGGGGCAAGGTGAAAGCTTCACATTCAGCCTCGACCTCTTCCCAGTTGCCGACTACTACGTCGATGACGCTTCAGTTGAGATTACCCTCCCCGAGGGCGCTCACTTCGTGGCACCAACCCAGGCCACGTTGGAGCCGTCTGTCAGTGTGTCGAGACAGCTCTTCCAAGAAACCTTGCAAGTAAGCAAACAAGGAGTAAGCATTGTCGACAGCATAGCCCTCACCAAGACCAGCCTGCAGGTTGCCTACGACTACAACGTGCTGTGGCTCAGTTTCCGCCCAACGTTCTGGGTCTGGGGATTGTTCATCGCCGGAAGCATAGTCTACGTGATATGGCGCAGGCCCAAATCCGCTGCTTCGAAGAAGACAGCGGTCCCAAGGCTTTCGGCAGGTCTCAGCCCCGACAATGTCAGAGCTTTCACCGAAGCCTACGAAGAACGCCGAAGGATAACCCACGAAATGAGGCTCCTCCACGCCCGGGTTCAGAAGGGCAAAATCCCCCGAAACTACTACAAATCCCAACGCAAAACGCTTGAAACCCGCGTCGCCGCGCTGTCCAAGAACATAAGCCAGCTAAAGGGAACGTTCCGCAACGCTGGCGGCAGCTACGCGGACCTGATCCGTCAGTTGGATGCAGCAGAAAACGAAATCGAAAAAGCCCGAGAAACAGTCAGGACGGCGGAAACACGTCATAGGACAGGTGAACTGCCAATAGAGGACTATAAGAAAGCGTTCTCAGACTACCAGACATAAGAAAGAAAAACTCGACCTGCAAATTGACGGAATCCTTCTGCGTCTACGTGAGGAAATCCATTAGTTAACCTAAACCCTTTTATTCGACTAATCAGTTTTCAATGAAAAATAAGAGGTTTGAACATGGTAAAAATAGTGGTGGATACGGCAAAATGCAACGGATGCGAAACCTGCGTCAACACCTGCCCAGTAGGCGTCTACGAAGTCAAAGACGGAAAATCTTCACCAGTCAAAGTTGAAGAATGCCTCGTATGCAGAGCCTGCGAGTGCCAATGCCCCAACGGCGCCATCCAAGTCATCGAGTAAGCATGGCAACCCATATTCGAGTTTAGCATCCGCGTTTTCTTTATCTGTTAGTTATCTCTCCCTTCACGAAATAGCATCTCCACATAAGCTCCAACAGTCAATCCATGTTTCTTCGCAATTTTCCCCAAGACAGCGTTCACACCAGTGGCGTACTGTACCGCCTTCTTCGGCTTGTTCACAATAGCCTCAGACATCCCGAGGTTTGATGCTAATCTGCGGAGCACAATCTTCCGCTGCCCATCCATTTTCTTTTCAACCTTTAAGTCGATGGGTAAGCTCAACGCGAATTCGGCAATCCCAAACGAAGCAAACGGTAAACGCAGCTCTACCCCGTGAAAACCGCATATCTTCTCATCTCGCTCGATGTTGCTCTCGGGCAGCCTCAAGACATCGTGGAACATGACTCGTCGAACTCTATCCTCGCCATCGGTGACGTACTCGTTGACGTAGCGCTGGTAGCCGCCGAAGAGCTCATCTGCGCCCTGCCCGGCAAGCAACACGTCAAGCCCGGCCGCCGCGGTTTTCTCTGCGACCCAATAGAACGGAACGCCTATTGCCGCTTTTACGGGGTCTGGTTCTTCGATTAACCCAACAACTTTCGCGACGGTTTTTTCAACGTCGGTCCCATCGAACAAATGGATACTCAGCGGCAGGTTCAATTCCTCAGCTGCTCTCTTCGCATCTTCAGTCTCGTTCTGACCGGCAAGACTCACGTGAATTAAATGCGTCTGGACGCCGCATTCCTTTGTCAAGAACGCGATTACACTGCTGTCCAGCCCGCCTGAAAATGCCACTGCCACCTTCTTCACTTCGCGCACTCGAAGCTTGACGGATTCTTCAAGCAGTTTCCGCAGCGTTTGAGCTGCTTCCTCCAACGTTGTTTCTCGAGGTTCTTGATAAGTGAGCGTTCTGACGGGTCTGAACAAGAATCCTTTGTTGGTGACTGAAGCTATGTTTCCTGGCGGGAAAGAGCAAGATTCGGTAATTCCAAGTTTCCATAACGCCTTATTGTTGCTTGCCAGTGCTCCCAATTCATTGTTTTCGCCGTAGTATAGAGGTTGAACTCCGACTGAGTCACGCATCGCCAAGATTCTCTTCGGCTCGACCGCAACTAAGGAAAAGTCACCCTCAGCTTTCTCTCAGCATCTTCTCCATTCTTGCTTCGTGAGGAGGCGATTGGTCGTGGCATAAATGTTCCCTTGAATCTCCGAAAGGGCTAGAGTAAAGTCGTCCCTCAAAAACGGAAAAAGAATTCGCGGTTCGTGCGAAATTCGGTGCGAGATGTTTGAGGCGGCTGGGTAAAACGCAAACTACAGCCACAGGTGAACAGGGGCACCTTTCTGCTAGATCGTGCAAGTTCTCGGCTTCATGAACCTCCGACGGCGATGCTAGAACGAATTGGCAATCATCCAGTTTCAGGGATTGCAACACTCGAACAACAGCTGGAACTACGTCGCATCCATTCTTGCTCAAAGCCGCGATTGTCACATTCACAAATACCGCCTTTCCATAATCAGAAAGTAACTGCGTTCGGTAAAACATTAATCTTTAACCTAGTGTAATCACTCCTTCGAGGGCGTTTGGAATGCCAATATTACCCATAGACACAGGTAGGTACGGCACACCCGAGATGCTGGAGGTTTTCCAAGAAGAAAACAGAATCCAAAAAATGCTCGATGTTGAAGCCGCACTTGCTTGGGCACACTGCGAAGTGGGCAACATCCCACGAAAGGATGCAGAGAAGATTACGCGAATGGCTTCGTTGCGGTACGTTAAGCTTGCCCGAGTGAAAGCCGTCGAGAACGAAATCAAACACGACGTCGCCGCTTTAATCAGAGTGCTGTCGGAAGCGTGCGGAGGAAGTAGCGCTTTCGTGCATCTTGGCGCTACGAGCTACGATATCGTAGACACAGCAAATGCGTTGCAGTTGAAAGAGGCTTTGGAGATAATCGAGAAGAGGCTGGCTTGCCTACGTAGGATTCTGCAAGAGAAAACTGGCAAATATAAGGCAACCGTCATGATGGGACGAACACACGGTCAACACGCACTACCCATTACGCTGGGATTCAAGTTCGCCGTCTGGACGTGCGAGGTTTCACGCAACCTCCAGAGGCTCCGGGAATGCAGGGACCGCGTTTTGGTGGGCAAAATGAGCGGTGCGGTCGGCACACAAGCGGGATTTGGTGAGCACGCGCCCGAGATTCAGGAACTCGTGATGAAAAGACTTGGCATTCAGGCGGCGGAGATTTCAACGCAGATTGTTTCGCGAGATCGCTACGCCGAACTCATAAGTGAGCTCGCGTTGATTGCCGCTTCCATGGAGAACTATGCAACTGAAATACGTGAGTTGCAGCGACCTGAAATCGGTGAGCTTTTCGAGGCTTTCGAGGCTGAAAAACAAGTGGGGAGCTCCACGATGCCGCACAAGCGAAACCCTGAAACCTGCGAGCGGATCTGCGGCTTATCTCGCATCGTGAGGAGTCTGGTTACTCCATCGCTTGAGAACATTGTAACATGGCATGAGCGGGATTTGACGCAGTCGTCGGCTGAACGCTTCATCTTCCCCGAAGCCTGCATTCTCACAGATTACATTGTTGAGCTTATGATTGAGATTCTGTCAAACCTGCGGGTTGACGAAAAACAGATGCTGAAGAACATCGGGCTCACGCAGGGGAGAATCATGTCGGAGTGCGTAATGATGACGCTCTCGAGAAAGGGTGTCAACCGCCAAGAAGCCCACGAACTGCTAAGGAAGCTAACCTTGAAGAGCGAGAGCGACAAGAAGCCGTTCAAACAGATTCTCCTCGAGGACGAGTTCGTGCGCAAGAAGCTGACTGAGAAAGAAATTGAGGAAGCGCTAGACCCGAAGAACTACCTCGGCACAGCGGTTAAGCAGGCGGAGCAGTTCGCCCAAGACTAATACTCCGTGAGCGCCCGCTGCTTCCACTCTTCACCTTTTTCCAAGTTCTCCCAGGTCTCTTTCTTCACGAACCCGCCAACTTGCTCCTTGATGCGTTTTGCCACTCGTGGTCCGATGAGCGGCAGGTTCGTTAAGTCCTCGAGGCTGGCATGCTTGATGTTCTCGATGGTCTTGTACCCTGCGTTGTAGATGATTCTGCCTCTTACGCGTCCGACGCCCTCGAGTTTGACGATGGGCAGCAACTCTTTCCGTATGCCTTTCGAGACACGCTCTAGGAGCTCAGACGTTAGGGGCACAATCGTTTTGCATTGAAAAAGCGCTGCGAGTTCATCTGTGGCATGCAATAGCCATTTGGCGTTTTCAATCGTCTTGTATAAGTCGCCTGGCTGCACGTGGAAGCGTTCGATGAGGGTCTCTTCGGTCGCTTCTTCAATCCAGTTCTTGAGCACGGTTGCGGTTTTGATTTCTCCCAGGAATTCTTCGTATGCGAAGTGGTCTTCCCACTCCCTTGGGGGTTCTGCGAAGAGCTCGTTGCGGTGTTCCTCCAAGACAACTGCGATTTGGTCCAGCTCGTTGCTGTATGGTCGCATGGGTGCACCCATGTCGGGTGTGTGTGCGATGAGGTGGAGAAGGCTGAAGTCGGTGAGTTCTGCCGGTTGATTTTCGAGGGCGTCGCGGATGACGACTGCGGTTGCGGGGTCGATGTAGAGTTCGCTAACTCGCTTGCCGAATTTGGTGGCGAGGATGTTTTCGCCGTCAATTGTGAGCATGTCTTCCTTGTACAGGTACTGAAGGATTTTTGCGATGAGGCTGCGAATGGCTTTTATGTCGTATTGATGGGCGTAGAAGGTTCGGGCGAAGAATTCGTAGACGCCGTTTTCGGTTTTGGCGAAGTCTGAAGCGACGGTTGCGAGGACGTGACCGCGGATGATTCTCTCTACTGCAAGCCTTGACCAGATGCGTTCGGGTTTGGCAAGGATGTAGTTGTCCATGAGGTAGTCGGCTTCGTCGGCGGTTTTTGCTATGAGGATGGATTCGCCGACTTTATCGTATTTTGGTCTGCCGGCTCTGCCAGCCATTTGTTTGTACTCAAGAACAGCGATAGGGTAGTAGCCGTATCCTGCTTCGTACCTGCGGTAATCTTGGATAACGACTGTTCGAGCAGGAAGGTTGACACCGAAGGCAAGAGTGGGTGTGGCTGTGAGCGCCTTGATTTTTCCTTCTCGGAACAGATCTTCAATGAGTTTGCGGTGGGCGCCTGCCAAGCCTGCGTGGTGGAAGGCTGCGCCACATCTTACGAGGTCGGCGAGGTTTTCGCTTAGTCTCGTGCGCTCGCCCATGTTGAGGATGTGTTCGGCTTCGTGTTCCAGCGTGCGTTTCATGGGTTTGCTGAGAACCTCGCTTGTTGCCTCGCTGATTTGTTTGGCAGCGCTAGCTGAGTTTTTGCGTGTGCTGGCGAAGATGAGGGCTTGTCCGCCGTTCTTGATGGTGTTGAGAACGATGTTGATGGTTGGGTTACGTGTTTTCTTGTCGATTTTTCGTGCATCTCCATCTTTGTACTGGATTTCATCGTTTAGGAGGACGCCCTCTTTGAGGGTGACCGGGCGCCATTCCGTGACCACGTATTGGGCTTTGAGCCACGCTGCGATTTCGTCTACGTTGTTTATTGTGGCGCTGAGAGCGAGAATTTGGATGTCTGGGTTGATTTGCATCAGTCTGGCGAGGACGATTTCGAGTGTGGGTCCTCGTTCGGCTTCGTTGAGCAGGTGCACTTCATCGGCGACTACGAGTGTGATTTCGTCCATCCATTTCGCTCTGTGCCGCAGTAATGAGTCGGCTTTCTCGTTGGTGGTGACTATGATGTCATAGCGTTGGAGCCAGGGGTCTGCTTGGTCGTAGTCCCCAGTGCTGATGCCAACGGATACACGTTTACCATCTTTCTTCAATAGCGATGTATATTTGCGGAATTCGTCGAATTTCTCGCTCGCCAACGCACGGAGCGGGGTGAGATAGATGACTTTGCCGTTGCGCTCCAACACGTGTTTGAGCCCGGTTAGCTCCGCGATGAGTGTTTTCCCCGAAGCGGTTGGACTGGCGAGGACGAGGTTCTTGCAGTCGAGCACGCCTGCGTTAATGGCCTCTTCCTGTGGGGGGTAGAGTTCAGCGATGCCGCTGCGCAGCGTGCTTTCCTTAAGTTGTTCGGGGATGGGTAGGTCTACGACTTTCACGTGGGGAATCGCCATGTCGGATTTAGTGAAAGGACAATAAGAAAACGCTGACTTATAGTGTTAATCACGTATTCGACGAGTTCAGAGGGTGCTGTCGGGAGTTTTCCTATCCTGCCTTCACTGGTCCATTGAGATTTCAAAAGGTACGAATCTGGATGTGGAGGAGCAGTAAGATATTGGTTGAGAATCGGGTAGTTGCGTTTAAAGCGTTTTGGCTAGGGTCTTCAGGTTGAAGACTGTGCTACTGCATCCGTTCTTAATCAACGGTATGCTCTGTCCCGCCACGCCCTCTTCGCTCAAGAATTGCACTGCCAGCTTAAGCTCCTCTCCGCATCCAACACCAACGACACCCTCGTAATTCGCCGACTTCAGAATCTTGCCCACACACGATCCGCCCGGAACCACGAACACGTCGTAGCCCTTCTTCTGACCTGCACTAACAGCCTGGTTAATTTGGCAATCGGGCGAACAATGCGCGCACATATAGGAGGGAATTGAGGCGTCAAACGCGGCTTTGCATCTGCCGTCCATGTATTTCCTGGAACAGTGCGGAAGAATGAGAACACGCTTTTTCGTCTGCAGAAACCGCTTCCTCTCAACGAGGTTTATCGTCTCAACGTCGACGAGGTCCTGAACTACGACGAGGGCATCGGTCAGGTTAAGCCCTGTGGCTTCCTGGATCCTAAACTTCTTAATCATGTGTTCCATGGTGTTGAAAAAAGTCTTTGTCATGCCCTTTTGGTAGCTGATTCGGGCAAGCTCGGTGAAGAAGAAACGTGGAACCGTGGACAAATCGAAAGTGAACTTATATGGCATAGATAGGATATTGCAGGTTCCACGCTTAAAAATGATACTAGCCTAGAAACCAAATTCAGAATAGTAAAAGCGTGAACTAGCTCTTCTCATTCGCGTTGGAGCCCAAGAGTTCTCGCATAACCGTTATTTCCTCGCGAAGTTGACCAACTTCAACCTCCAAGGCTGCGACTCGTAGCTCGGCCGTCCGCTTCAGCTCACCAACCTCAGTTAACAGGGAAGAGCGCTCGGTTTCTAACGTTTTAATCTTCAACTGCAGGGTCTTCAACGATTGCGCCAAACCCTCGCGTATGGTGTTTATTCTTTCAACAAGACCCGCGACGTTCGATGCCGGAGCAGGTGTCAGAGATAGCCCTGCTTCGACACGAGTCCTGAACTTCGACTTGCAGCTCGGGCACTCGAATATCCCCACACAAAACTGAGGCTGCGTGTCCGCTTCACCCGGTTTCTTGAAGGACACTGGCCAACTCTTGACGGGTGAGGAGACTTCTGCTCCGCAGGCTGGGCACTTAGTCAACGTGAAAACCTCAAAGGAGACTTGGCGTCGTGAGTTAAAATGTCTTGCGCCGAGAGACCCACATGTGTTGGAAGGTCTTTTGGCTATGAAGAATGGTGGATTAGATGCTCATCTCGAACATCAGTCGTTCTACGAGTTCCTTGTAGCGATTCCGAATAGTGACTTCTGTGACCTGTGCGATTTCAGCGATTTCCCGCTGTGTCTTCCGCTCGCCCGTGAGCACGGATGCGATGTAGCTTGCTGCCGCTGCAATGCCTGTCGGTCCCCGTCCTGACGTGAGTTTGAGTTCTTTCGCCGCAGCCAAAATCTTGTGCGCAATCTCCTCGACCTTGCCCGCCATCGTCAATTGGTTCGAGAACTTGGTTATGTATTGGCTTGGGCGAAGTGGTGGGATGGAGTAGTTGAGTTCTTTGATGAGGAAACGATAGCTTCGACCGACTTCTTTTTTGTTCACGGTTGAAGACTGCGAAATCTCGTCCAGCGTTCTCGGCAACCCGCATTGTCTACACGCCAAATAAATCGCAGCGGATGTGACTCCCTGAATGGAGCGCCCGCGTATGAGTCGTTCCTTCACCGCCTTGCGGTATATGACCGAAGCGGTCTCGAGGATGTTCTTGGGCAGATTCAAATTATTCGAAATCTTCGTTATCTCAGACAAGGCAAACGCCAAGTTACGCTCGGTCGCGTCTGAAACCCTGATGCGACGCTGCCACTTCCTGAGCCGATAAACCTGTGCCTTTTGTCCTGGCGAGAGACTCTTGCCGTATACGTCGCGGTCGTGCCAATCAATGGTTGTGGACAAGCCTTTGTCGTGAATCGTGTAGGTTAAGGGAGCGCCCACTCGTGTGCGTTTCGACCTCTGCTCGTCATCGAACGCTCGCCATTCTGGTCCTCGGTCGGCGATTTTGGCGGCGACGACGAAGCCGCAGTCCATGCAAACTATTTCTGCACACTCGTAGTCACGCATTATTCGGGTGCTACCGCATTCCGGGCAGGATTGAACCTTCTGGGACTCAATCCGCTGCGTCGTCTGCGGAGCATCCACGTCTTCCCTAAGATTATTGTCGGTACTCATCAGTCTCTGCTCCTTACCTTCTTCGAGGGGAGCAGATAGAGCTGTTTATTTGTCAACTTTGCGAGTTCCTTGATTACGGGTCTAATGACTGCGTAAGGTGAAGCAACTGGACCGATTACGTCAAAAACGCTTCCAACGGTTTTCAGGCTTTCGTCAACGACGTTTGAACCGATTTTCGGAGTTTGTTCCACCTTCACAATTAGGTTCTGGGATGGTGTCACATTTATGACTCGACCCAGTCTTTGCAAACCTGTCCCCCTTTCGAAAAATACTTAGGTCAACGTTTATGCTCTTTTAAACCTTTCTACCATGAACGTATATATGATAAACTGAAGAGTGCTTTCTTGTCGAAAGCTTCTTAAACAAGAAGTGTGGATAAGTCTGTGCCTTCAAAGGGTGAGGTTGTATGTCAAAACCGTTCTACGTGAAGTTTGAGGCGCCGAAAGAAATTGTCGACGCAGCCTATGAAGCCCTAACAATAGCTTCAAAATCAGGCAACGTGCGAAAAGGCACGAACGAGGCAACGAAAGCGGTTGAGCGAGCGCAAGCGAAACTCGTCGTCATCGCTGAGGATGTCGACCCGCCAGAAGTCATCGCACATTTGCCGTTTCTCTGCGACGAAAGAAAAATCCCCTACGTTTTCGTCCCGAGCAAGGACAAGCTGGGCAGTGCCGTTGGCATCGACGTGCCATGCGCGTCAGCCTGCATCATAAAGGAAGGAGACGCAGCAGGACTTATCAAAGAGATAATCACGCGGCTTGAGCAAGTTAAACGAGGACCTCAGTGATGAGTAGGGAAGCCAGAGCAGCCGAAGAAGCCTTAACGCCGTCAGAAGTTATTCAAGTCATCGGGCGAACGGGCGTGACGGGTGAAATCACTCAGGTTCGCGTCCGCATTCTCGAAGGAAAGGACAAAGGGCGAATCATTACCCGCAACGTTAAGGGTCCTGTGCGAGTGCAAGATGTGTTGATGCTTAGGGAAACAGAGCGAGAAGCCAAGAAGATCACAAGATAAACCACCAAGCGTGGAGACCTGGCGTATGCCTAAACCAAGAAAATGTTCTTTCTGCGGCAACGATTTCCCAGCTGGCACGGGGATGATGTACGTGAAGAATGATGGCACTATCTTCTGGTTCTGCTCAGGCAAGTGCAAGAAGAGCACGTTGCAGTTCGGTAGGGACGCCCGTAAGCTGAAGTGGACGAAGTACTTCGGCAAGGAAGAGAAGGGCAAAGCCTAAGGTCACGATTTAGCGTCTTCATTTAGTTTTCAATCGGCGGTTCGTTTTTAGGTATATCGATGTTCTCTACGGATTCTCATCACCGATAATTCTTAAGTTTGCGATTTTCCTGAAATGCTGAGTGTTCCGTGTAGCAACGGCGAATCCCCTTGTCAGGGCGATTGCGGCGACAAAGCTGTCTCGAAGTCCAATCGACTGACCTGTTTTTTCTAGTTCAGCGTAAATGTGTCCAGCTTTTTGGGCGGATCTTGAGGTGAATGGGAGGAGGACGAGTCTGTTTAGGAGGGTCTTTGTGGATTGAAGGCCTTTTTCCTGTTGGTTTGATTTATGCGCGCCGTAGTACAGCTCGAAAGCGTTTACGGTCGTTGTGGCTAACAGGAATTTTTTCATCTCAAGCTCGGAAACAAGGGTGAGAGCTTCTTTCTTGCTTCTCAAGACGTCTATGAGAATGTCTGTGTCGATTATTACTTTTGTAGTTTCCATTTCTTCCATGCCTGGCTGATTTCGGTTTTGATTTCTTCAGCTTCCTCATCTGTCATCGTCCATAAGCCAGCTAGATCTGTTATCTTTACTCCTTTTCTCCGCCGCTTCGTGAGATGTTTGATTGCTTCCTCTATTGAGACGGGTCTTCTTAGTTTCACCTGCAGTTCACCTGCGATTTCACTAAGTTCGGCATACGTTTCTTTGCTGACTTTGATGGATTTGTTTTCAGTCATACTTTATACGCCAAGTGGTAAATGTGGTTTAAGTGTAGTTTAAACGCGCTTATCAACGTTGTGCCCTCAATTATTCGAGCCGTTAGTAGATGATCGAAATAGTTCTCGAAAATAGAGTGGTAGCGGGGAGTAGATTTGAACTACTGATCTCTGGGTTATGAGCCCAGCGGGTTAATCCTGGCTACCCCACCCCGCTCCATTTATCCGAAGGCGTTTTTCTTTAGGTCCGTCGGATATTAATAGTTTCTTTTTCGTGTGGTTGCAATTTTTGTGTTGTGTCAATGGTTTTTGCCATTGCGTGGCGATGTCAGCTGTTTTTGTTTTGGGCTGTTTTTGTTGTTGCTTTTTTGGAACGGGGCTTTGAGGCAATTGAGCACGATTGACACAATTATGCAGATTCATTGAGCCCATTGAGCAAGAAATGGCCAAGCCGCGATTCAGAAACATGCGTTGTAACGGAAAAGCGGTGAGACAGTTTTTGAGACAACTTTTTTGTTCAAGTTGCCAAAATCTTTGTTGAACAAAACTGGCTGAATTGGTTTCAGGGCTTTTCTGAGGTTGCTTTGGAAGTTCAGGGCTTTCTAAAAATTGTTCAGAATTGTGCAGGAATTGTACAAACCACACTGCAGAAGTTCGGCGGTAAAGTAAAAGTGGAGAGGAAGGCTTCTGAAAGTCAATTTTTGGGTTTGTACAGTGGTTTTTTCCATTGTGTGACAATGACTGTTGTTTTTGTTTCAGGCTGATTTCGAAGCTGCTCTGGTTGAACGGGGATTGCAGAACATTGTACACCATTGTACAACGCATGCAAACCATTGTACACCATTGTACAACGATTGTGCGAGAGTGCGCATTGGATAACCTGCAGTCGATTGAGAGGCTGAAGTTGTGCTTCTGAAAGTCAAGTTTTGTGTTGTGACAATGGGTTTTCGCATTGTGTGACAATGGCAACCGTTTTTGTTTCAGGCTGGTTCTGAGGCTGCTACTGTTGAATGGAGCTTTCAGCTCATTGCAATCCATTGTGCTGAGTATGCAGTGTCATTGTGCGGCATTGTGCAAGGCATGCAGAATAATTGTGCACGATTGTGCAGGAATTGTGCAGGGCTGTTGCGGCTCTAATGTTGAGTGCCCTAGAAGCATTGTTCTTCACTCCAAGGAAGGGGTGCTTACGAACATGGTGCCAGGATGCGTTCATGTGGCACGGGATGTGAAAGTTCAGGATGTTGCTCTCCGTTTGCAGTTTTCGGCAAAAGCATTTTAGGTTCGACCCTCATCACATCGGGTGTGGTCGCTTCGGGATGGACAAGCCTTACCTGCGTGAGATGAGCAAACCAGTTCTCGAGAACCCGGTGTTCGTGCAGGGGCTGCCCGGTTTCGGTAACGTTGGACGCATTGCGGCACACTTGTTGGTTAGGTTTTGCGAGGCGAAGGTGTTTGCGGAGTTGTATTCACCGTCCTTCCCAGATTATGTGTCGATAAGTTCGCGTGGGATTGTTCACGTACCCCACTACGACTTCTACCAGGCCACCGTGGATAAGAGCAGCTTGATTATTATGACGGGTGAGACGCAGCCGTCGTTCGACGATGTGTTGGCGCATTATGAGGTTTGTGAGGAGATTGTTGATTTCGTGCAGAAGCAGGGCTGCAAATTCATAGTCACCATGGGCGGGGTTCCGATAACCGAGGAGAAGGCGCAGGTTTATGTGGCGGCGACTTCGCCGAGGTTGGCGGCGGAGTTCATGGAGAAAGGCGCAGTTATCTATAGCAAGGGCAGAATAGTCGGAGGTACCGGGTTGACGTTGGCGCTTGGCAGGGAGCGCGGGCTCGAGGGCATCTGCCTTTTGGGAACGACGACGGGGTTCAAGGCGGATAAGGGGGCTGGTTTCCAGGTTTTCAAGTTCCTGATGAAGGTCTTAGGAAAAGAGATAAAAGACGGGGCACAAGAAAAAACATTAAAACCACCAGAATAGCGGGCATGGGAAATGGTTAAGATGACAGAAGACGAAAGCACCGGCATGTTCAACATGGATTCAAAGTTCTGGAGATCAACTCTACTTCTGGTTTCGGTGCTGCTGATTTTCGTCGGACCGACCTACGTGCCCTACCTCATGAGCAATTTAGCCCACATAGATTACTTGGCCTCGGTTGGAGTCGGCGCCGCGTTGCTCATCGTCGGTTTGGTGCTCATGTATTATCTGATACGCAAGAAAGTTATTACGTAGAAGCGGTTTGCCTCAGATACCCCAGGGTGCATCATCTGGGTTCAGCAGTTTGGATTCTTCATCGGCATTGGATATGGAGTAAGTCTGCTTTTATTAACGTTCTCAGCATTTTCCCCTTGTGACGGAAAAGCATATAACATATGTGCGTCGATATAGCAAGTATGCAAGTTAACAAGAATAAGCGTCTCGGAGAAATAGTGAACAAGGACGAGGCGGCGAAGCGGACAACCATCATCCTGGAGAAGGAAGAACGCGACTACATCGACTCGCTCATCAGAGAGGGCAAAGAGCCTGGCATTAAACCGCTAATCTCCAAGATGCTCGACGTGTACCGTAGCATGATGATCTACGACTGGCGCTTCCCAGGTGAATATTACTGCGGGATAAGCCGCATCGCCTTCGTGAACGTGGAACTGCTGGAAATCTTGATTCAGCAGATTCCGAAGGAGAAATGGCATGAAAATGGGAAACGTATGGGCGAAGCGCTGAAGGTTTCGATGGACACCACGCTAGGTCTTCAGACCGAAAATCGGGAAAACTGGGAGAGCGTTTTCAACCGCCTCCGTGTGCAAGGTTTCGGCCACATCTACGTCAAGGACAAGTACTTGCTCGTGAAGACGCCGTTCATCAGTAACGCAGAAATATGGACAGGGCTCCTCGAAGGGCTCTTTGACCTGAAGCTGGACATGAAAACCGCGACTCCGCCGCTGGTTTTCGAGATGAAACCAAAACAAGCCCTGTAGTGGCTGTAGTGAAATTTCGGTACTGAAAGTTTATTAGGTGCAGCGACGGCTATTGCGGTCAAGTGGTTGACATGAGGGATCGCGTTCATGCAAGGCGATTGCGTTCATCAACAGTAAAGGCAATATACGCCTAGCAGAAAGTTACTCTGTACCCTGCATGTCTCCTCACGGAAAAACCTCGTTTTGTGCAACAAACCTCGAGTTTCGCGCAGACGTGATTTTCGACGTTTTTGCAAAATGTAAATTTGGTGAAGAATGTATGGAACAAGTAAAATTTGCTATACCCGCTGGCTCCTTAGCCAAAGCCACGTTCGAGATTCTCCAGCGCGCAGGCTACAAAGTGTCAGGACAAGAGCGCACTTATCGACCCACCATTAATGACCGCGCAGATTGAGCTGAAAATCCTTCGTCCCCAAGAAATCCCAGTCTTCGTCGCCGAAGGCTTACAGGACGTTGGCATCACAGGGCAGGATTGGATTCGGGAAACCCACGCCGACGTCGAAGTCCTCCAGAACCTAGAGTATGGACGCATAAGGCTGGTTGTGGCGGTTCCGAAAGCGCTAAGCAAAAACTCCATAGCCGAAATCATGGAAGCCGCTTGGAGCAAGGGTAAGAACTTCCGCGTCTCCACAGAATACTTGAACATCGCCTCAGAGTACATAAAGAGCAACTCCGCATACGTGAAACGGTTCGCCTCGCAGGATCCGCAAATCGTGACGCCTTGGTGGCGAAAAGGCGACAACCCACGAGCCAAGATTTTCCTGTCGTTCGGTGCCACGGAAGCGAAGCCGCCAGAGAACAGTGACTGCATCATCGACGTGACCGAGACAGGCTCCACTATCGAGGCGAACAACCTCAAGATCATCGAGACCGTCATGACCTCTTCAGCCGTGCTAATCGCCAACAAGAAAGCGCTTGACGACCCGGGGAAGAAGGAGAAAATCTGCGACATCATGACCCTGCTCAAAGGCGTGGTTGACGGCGCAAAACGAATCCACATCTTCGTGAACGTGAAGAAAACGAACCTTCAGAAACTGCTCACCGAGTTGCCTGCGCTAAAGAACCCGACGATTGCGCCGCTGGCCGACGAGAACTGGCTCTCCGTCAACACGATAATCGAGAAGGACCACTTCATCGAGTTGCTGCCCAAAATCAGAAAAATCGCCCAAGGCATCGTAGTGTACGAGCCCCGGCAAGTTCTAGCTCTGGAAGAGACAAAGAGAAAAGATGAAAAATAATGGCCAGCCAATTCAAGATGAGAACGTGGAAGTCCACAGAACTGCCGCTTGACTGGTTCAAAAGAGGACAAGCGCTCGATGAGTCCATCGAGAACAAGGTCAAGGCAATCATAGCCGAGGTCAGGAAGAACGGCGACTCAGCGCTCGTCAAGTTCAGTGAGAAGTTTGATAAGGTAAAGGTGAAACCGGAAAACCTCCGGGTTACTCCCGAGGAAATCAAAGCCGCCTACCGAAAAGTCTCCGAAGAGCAAGTTAGGGCGCTCGGGTTGATGAAGGAAAAAGTCGGGGGATTCGAAAGGGAATTCCTGCAGCAACTCGGCACCGCCACTTTGAGCGACGGCGTCACCATCCAAACCATGCTCTCACCCATCCAGAGCGTCGGATGCTACGTGCCAGGCGGACAAGCAGCTTATCCCAGCACCGTTGTTATGACAACAGCTCCAGCTAAAGCCGCTGGCGTACCGCGAATCGTTGTGTGCTCACCGCCCGACAAAGATGGCAACGTCAACCCGCTGGTTCTTGTGGCCTGTGATGTCTGCGGCGTGGACGAGGTTTACAAGGTTGGAGGGGTTCAAGCTATCGCAGCCTTAGCCTACGGAACGCGAGCGATCGCGCCAGTTTGCAAGATTGTTGGTCCAGGCAGCAAATACGTGACGATGGCGAAAATCCTCGTCTCGAAAGATGTGGCTATCGACATGCCTGCGGGTCCAAGCGAAGTCCTCGTGCTCGCGGATGAGACTGCGGATGCGAGGTTTGTGGCTGCAGATATGATTTCGCAGGCTGAGCACGGCTCCGATAGCGTCGTTGGGCTGATAACCACATCCAAGAAACTCGCCGATGAAGTGTCAGAGCTGGGTGACGAAGATGGCAGGATCAGCCGAGAGAGGCGAAATCGTCCAGAAAGCCCTCCAAACAAACGGTTTCATAATCACCTGCGACACGGCCAACGAGATGGTTGAGCTGGCGAACGTGTTTGCGCCCGAGCACCTTGAAATCATGACGCGGAAACCCCTCGCAATCGCCGATAAAATCACGTCGGCAGGCTTAATCCTCGTCGGTCCCTACAGCCCCGTTGCCTTGAGCGATTATGGGAGTGGGACGAATCACGTGTTGCCCACTGGAGGGTTCGCGCGTTCGTTCTCGGGGTTATCTGCGTTAGATTTTGTGCGGAGGGTCAGCGTTGTCGATTATAGTAGAGACGGTCTGTTGGGTTTGCGAAATCACGTGAAGGTTTTGACAGAGGCCGAGAATCTTCCCAATCATTACCGAGCTGTGGCAGTGAGGTTTGAAGAATGAACGCCGAATGCAAACGTTGGTTAGAAAAGAAGATCGCACAAGTGCAACGGCTTGAGAGCTACAGCCCCGAGCAAACCAATGAGAGCATCGCCAAGAAATACGGGCTTTCGCCAAACGCCATTGTGAAGCTTAACTACAACGAGAACCTGTTTCTGCCCCGAGACAGGCAAATAGCGTTGTTGAAGGAAGTGGCTGAGGAGTGCGACCTCAGGATTTACCCGCAGGACCAAGAGGTCAAGCTGAAGGAGAGCATCGGCGAGTACCTCAACGTCTCAACCGAATCCGTCGCCATCGGCAACAGCAGCGACGAAGTCATGGAGCGCATCATCCGAATATTCCTCGAGAAGGGCGACCGGGCAGTCACGTTTGTACCGACGTTCTCAGTGTTCAAGTGCTGCGTTGACTTCCGAGACGCAGACTTCGTCGGAATCCCGCTCCGCGCCGACTTCTCAGTCGATATGGCTGCGATGCAAGCTACCTTCACCTCGGAAGCACGGCTACTCTATCTCTGTTCACCCAACAACCCTACAGCTAACCAGTTGAAGCAGAGAGAAATCGAGGCTTTGACCGAGGAGTTCCCGGGTATCGTGATGGTGGACGAGGCTTACTCGGAATACGCCGACTACTCAGTCGTACCGCTCATCGACAAATACCCTAACCTCGTTGTGTTGCGGACGTTCTCGAAGGCGTTTGGGCTGGCGGGGCTCAGGCTCGGCTACGCCGTGGCGAACCCAAGGCTGGCGGCTTCGATTGACAAGGCTCCCGCACCCTACGCGGTCAACGTTGTTTCACTGATGATGGGCCGGAAGCTCCTGGATAACGTGGGCGTCGTGAAGGAGTCGGTAGAGGCGTTGAAAGCGGAACGCCATAGACTCATAGATGCACTAAATGAGCTTAAGGGTGTGGAAGCGTTTGATTCGAAGACCAACTTCGTCACCTTTAACGTCAACAAGCCCAGCGAGGAAGTTTATGTGAACATGCTGAAAAAAGGGTTAATCATCAAGAAACTGGGGAAACTAGTCAACTACTCGAACTGCCTCCGCACGACCGTGGGCACGCCTGAGATGAACAAGAAACTGCTAATTGCTTTGAAGAAGGAGTTTGGTGAGAAAGCATGAGAACGGGAGAAGTTGAGAGGAAAACCCGAGAAACCGAAGTCCACGTGAAAGTCAACCTCGACGGAGAAGGCAAGGCTGACATATCCACCGGCGTGGGGTTCTTCGACCACCTCCTCACCTCGTTCGCCACGCACAGCCTCATCGACTTAACCGCCAAAGTCACGGGCGACCTGAAGCACCACTGCATCGAGGACCTTGCCATCGGTTTGGGCGAGGCGTTGAGCAAGGCGCTGGACACACATGAAGGCATTGCACGCTTCGGTTCCGCAGATGTGCCCATGGACGAATCACTTGGCTTCGCAGCCGTCGACCTGGTTAAGCGTCCATACGCCGTTATCGACTTGAAGCTACGGGGAAAGAGGGTCGAGGACATGGCAACGGAGGACATCGTGCACTTCTTCGAAACCTTCGCCATGTCGCTTTGCGCTAACGTGCATGTGTCCACGCGGTATGGCGGCAATGATCACCACAAAGCCGAAGCTGCGGTGAAGGCTCTCGCTTTATCCATGCGGCAAGCAGTCGCAATGGACCCACGGCGGAAGGGCGTGCCGAGCTCGAAAGGAGTTATTTGATGCCTGAAGCCATGATATTCGACTATGGCGCGGGGAACCTGCTCAGCCTCAGAGTGGCGCTGGAGAAAGTCGGACTCAACGTCAAAGTCGGGTCGACCGAGGCGGCATTGAAGAAAGCGGATGCCATCGCGTTGCCGGGAGTGGGCAACTTCTTCGCTGCGGCAAAAGCGCTAAACGCCGTGCGCCAGGAGATGCAGGATGCTATTGCCTACGGCACGCCAGTGCTGGGCATCTGCCTGGGGTTACAGCTGTTCTTCCCTCAGAGCGAGGAGGGCGAGGGCAACGGGCTCAGCTTATACGAGGGCAAGACGGTGTGGCTGCCGAACACGGTTAAGGTTCCGCACATGGGATGGAACACCCTACGCATCGTCAGAGAAACCCCGCTCCTCGACGGCGTCAAAGACGACGCCTACGTGTACTTCGTGCACTCGCTCTATCCCGTGCCTGACAACAAAGAACTAATCGTCACCGAAACCGACTACGGCACAACCTTCGCCTCAGCCATCGCCGACAAGAATGTATTCGGCACGCAGTTTCACCCAGAAAAATCAGGCGACATCGGGCTGAAAATCCTCCGGAACTTCGCCAGACTCGTCAAGAAGTGAACTGCTATGATTGTTATCCCCGCGATTGACTTAATGAACGGCAAAGTTGTGCGGCTCATGCGAGGCGACCCAGCGACGGCGAAGTACTACGAGCAATGGGGCACTCCAGCCCAAGTCGCATTGAAGTGGAAGGATGAGGGTGCGAAGCGGCTGCACATCATCGACTTGGACGCGACGTTTAGTCTCGGCAGCAACCTCCCAGTTATCAAGGAAATCGCAGAGACCGTGGCTTTGCCAATTCAGGTGGGCGGCGGAATCCGAACCGTCAAAATTGCCGAGGAAATCCTAGCGGCAGGTGTATCCCACTTGATTCTCGGAACCTTGGCGTTCAGCGAACCAGCCGCAGTCGCCCGAATCCAGAAACGGTTCAACGCAGAATCCGTAATCGTCGCCATGGACAACGTGAACGGCAGAGTCATGGTGAACGGCTGGAAAACCCCGACCGCCTTCACGGTGTGGGATGCGCTGGAGAAATTCGCCAATCTCGGCGTCAAAACGTTCCTCATCACATCCATCGCACAGGACGGCATGCTTCAGGGGCCCGACTTGGAGACGCTCAGCGAAGCCTGCACATACCCAGGAATAAGTGTTATCGCGGCGGGCGGAATCGGCAGCCTCGGCGACTTAGTGGCTTTGAAGCAGGTGGGGGTGGAGGGCGCGGTCTTGGGCAAAGCGCTTTACGAGGGTAAATTCACGTTGAAAGAAGCGATTGAGACAGTGGAGGGAGATTAACATATGCCATTGGCCAAGAGAATCGTTCCCTGTCTCGACGTGGACCACGGCAGAGTTGTCAAAGGGATAAACTTCCTCAAACTCCGCAGCGCAGGCGACCCTGTCGAACTGGCAAAACGCTATTCAGACGAGGGCGCCGATGAACTCGTCTTCCTTGACATCACTGCCTCATCGGAGAACCGCGAGACAATGCGCGAATACGTTGAGGGCGTCGCCAGAGCCATCAATATTCCCTTCACGGTGGGCGGCGGCATACGCAGCGAAGCGGACGCAAGGTTGGTCCTGTGCAGCGGCGCCGACAAAACCTCGGTGAACACGGCCGCGGTTGAGAAGCCAAGCTTGGTCACTAAGTTGGCTGACCTTTTCGGCAAGCAATGCGTTGTCGTCGCCATCGATGCCAAACGCAACCGCGCCTCGGGAGGAAAAATCACTGTCAAAACCGATGGTGGACCAGTGTGGTTTGAGGTTTACACCTATGGCGGGCGCCGACCCACTGGCATTGACGCCATCGAGTGGGCGATGCGAGCGGAGAAACTGGGCGCAGGCGAGTTCCTTCTAACGTCTATGGATTGCGACGGCACCGAAGACGGGTATGATTTGGATTTGACTCGCGGCAGTTTCGGAACGCGTGAACGTGCCCGTTATCGCCAGCGGCGGCGCGGGCAAACCAGAACACTTCCTCGAAGCCTTCGTCGAGGGCAAGGCGGATGCGGCTTTGGCGGCGAGCGTTTTCCACTACAACAAGTACCCCGTCCCAGTTGTGAAGGATTACTTGCGGAAGATGGGGGTGACGATTAGATCATGACCGAAGGAAACCTCATCGAGAAGCTCGATTGGAAGAAGATGGGCGGGCTCATCCCTGTGGTTGTGCAGGATGCGAAGACGAAAGAGGTTTTGATGTTGGCTTACGCAAACAAGGAAGCGCTGGAAAACACGCTGAAGACTGGCAAAGGAACATACTGGAGCCGTAGCAGGAAGGAACTCTGGGTGAAGGGCGAGACATCGGGGCACACACAGAAAGTTGTGCGAGTCGTCGCCGACTGCGACTACGACACAGTGCTTTACGTTGTGGAGCAGAAGGGGCCGGTGTGCCACACGGGCGCCGAGACGTGTTTCCACCATGAATTTCAGTGCTGAAAGCTAAATTCCCTTGTTTTACGTTGTATTTTGTTCCTGTTCAGCCTGCAAGCTTCTCTGGAGTCTTCTACGCTGCATCATGCCTTCGACGATAAGGACGCCCATGGCAAGCCCCGTTATGAGTATGAGGAGCAGGAAGAAGATTTTGAACTCGAAAGTCTCAACCGGGTAGTGTAGCGCTAGGACTATCAGTTCGAAGATGAGGATGCCGAGGAAAACGAGAGAGACAGCGAGCATTGTCGGCACCATACGCCTGCCAAGCCACATGTATCCGCCGATCTTCGCCTTGCGTTTAACCGTGTACTCGCCGTACTCGTTTTTCTCCAGCAACCCCATGTCCTCCAGCCTTTCAAGGTGCCTGTAGGCTACACTGGGGCTACTGAGGTGGGCACCCTTCACGACATCTCGTGGACCGACGGCAGCGCCTTTCTTCACGGCGTAGAGGTAGACGCTGAGGGTTATGCCTTCGAGTTCATCTTTGCTTGCGGCTGGCATGTTCAGGGCCTCGCGTGCCTGAACATCTATGTTGGGAAGTAATGCGTATTAGCTTTTCCCGTGGCGTTCTTCTCGGAGAACGGAGCGTTCTCTGGGGAGAGTAATATCACCGTTTCACGTGCATGTACTTGTGAGCGAGATGAACAAACCTGCGATAGTGTTGGTGCTCGCCGTAATGTCGCTTGCTTCGGCTTTCACGACTTCGTTTGCTTATCTTGCCTCAGTTAGCTCATTGAATAGAGAATCCACCGCCCCATCACCTGCCTCAGCGACGCTCACTCCGTCCCCTTCTTCGGCAACTCCTGACAACCAGAACAGTCCTCCTTCCTTGTCTTCCCCGCAATCTACAACCCCTTCTCCCTCACCGACACGAACTGAGGCACCCAAACAAACGACACTTGACGACGCATCTTATCCTGAGGGGCTCGCGGAGTGGTTGCCTCTGGGTGTTTTCGGAATTGTATCTCCAACCAACGGGACCTACACCAGCAACACGTTGACTCTCAAGGTTGGCGGCACCATAATCGCTGGAAATCCGTACCTGTCCTTCTCCCTAGACGGAGGTCCACGAACACCTGTACCAATTGAGGTGAAGAAAGTTGCAGAGTCAATGATGCAGAGGTCCATATCTGGCTCAGTCGCCCTGCTAACCTTGTCGGATGGTGCTCACACCCTTGTTCTGTTTGCCGACTTGGGATTAGATTCGAGGAAGGGCAAAGAAACCATCTACTTTGACGTGGAAGCGGGATAAGGTTCCCTCAATTGCGAGGATATACGCTTTGGAATCCATTTCAAGAACTCTTGTAGCAACTTTTGCCTTGGCAGCGATGCTTCTTTTCTTCGCACAGATTTGCATGGATGTCCAGTCTTGTTGCGTTTACGACAAATCGCTCGAAGCGAAGGCACGAACCTTCATCGAAAACGTTCTCCCCATCGACATCAAACACTATAGTGTGAATCTGGGCAGTTATGAGTGGGAAGCAACCTTGGATGGAAAGTCCCCATACGAGAAGTTCACCTTCGATCTGAACTCTAGGTATAGCAACGTCGAGGTTGACTGCGAATTCCAAGACGATTTCCTGTATTGTTGCTTCCTTCGAGTTACCATGGGCACACTCTCAATTGCTAAATCCAACGGCGGCTGGGTTGAGGTCGTGAGGAGTTTGCTCGAAAACGACGAGAAGCAGACTGGATTCGAAGCAACCAGACTAACACGCACATTGGATAGCGTTAACTTGGCGAAGAACCAAACGATTACCTGTAATCACATGATTCTTATGACTTCCAACATAACAGATTACGCCATTCATTTCCAAAACGGCAGAATTGTGATTGATTACTCGTACACGATGGACACGGTGTCGCTCCAGTGGGCGGATGGCAAAACTGGGGAAACCGTAAGGGATGTGGTTCTCCACTTTGGAAATGGCGCCTTCACCTCCCTCACGTATGATCGAGCACAGGAGGAAACAGTCAACAGCCTAATACAAGCGGCGGGTCAATCATCGCAAACGTCTCTTCCAACCGAATTAGTCGCAGCGACCGTGGCATTAGTCTCAATTGCAATCGGGGGCCTTGTTTTCCGCTTGAGGAAAGCAAGAATTCACAGGCAGCTTACTCACGGCGGGGTTAGCTAACTTTTTAAGAAAAACCCTGCATATTGCATGTAGGTGTTGTGCATGTCATTGCACGAAGCCATGCTTTATGAACGGCAACCCGAACTCAAGGTTAAATGCTGCCTCTGCGCAAGACGATGCCTCATCAGCGACGGAGCCAGCGGCTTCTGCCAGGTGAGGCGGAACGAGGGCGGCACTCTTTTCACGTTGAATTATGGGAAGGCGGTCTCAGCGGGCGTGGATCCCATTAGCAAGAAGCCCCTCAGTCACTTCAATCCCGGCGCGTTGGTGATGTCGATTGCGGCGGCGGGCTGCAACTTCCGCTGCCAATTCTGCGACAACTGGATGATCAGCCAAGACCACGAGGTGGCGGGGCGGCCGTTTCCGCCTGACGATGTGATACGGTATGCGCGTGACAAGAGTTGCCAGGGCATCAGCTACACCTACACGGAACCTACCATCTTTATGGAGTACGCCTATGACACCGCTAAGCTCGCGCACCAGGCGGGTTTCTTCAACACCTTCGTCACCAACGGCTACATGACACCCGAAGCAGTGCGAACAGTCGCGCCTTTCTTGGATGCGGCGACAGTGGATTTCAAGGGCGGCGGCGACCCAGACTTCTACCGCAGCGTCTCAGCCGTGCCAAACGTTGAAGCCATTTACGAGGCGTTGAAGGAGCTGAAACTGCGGGGCGTCCACATCGAAATCACAAACCTCATCGTGCCGAAAATCGGCGACTCCATGGAGCGCATCAAAGACATGGCAACTTGGATTCTGAGCTACCTCGGCAAAGACACTGTCTTCCACCTGCTACGCTTCCACCCTGATTACAAGATGACGACGCTTCCCGCTACGCCGATGGAAACGATGGAGAAGGCGTACATGACCGCCAAGGAAGCGGGACTCCCCTACACCTACTTGGGCAACGCTCCGGGGCATCCAGGAGAGAACACTTACTGCCCCAACTGCGGCGAAACCCTCATCAAACGATACAGCTTCGAAATCACCAAGTGGAACCTCACAAAGGACATGCGCTGCCCCGTCTGCGGCGAAAACATCCCCATAAAAGGCACCCTGCACCAGTCGGGCTCAGCTTTTCCCTACGCTCTGTTCTAAAGGCTAAAGAATGTGGAGAACCAGCAGACCCGACGCTGTCGCTGTCCTCGAAGACGAGTTGGCAAAGAAAAGCCTGAACAGGTACTTCACAGTCCTGCAGAATGGGACGCCAGCCAAATTCCTTTTAGCCAAGAAATTGCCAGCAAAGTTTGACGTGTCTGATTCGCTAGAAATGCTTTGGAAGAAACATGCCAAGCGAACTGAGGCATTTCGGGATTTTGAACACGACATGGATGACGGCAAAATTATTGACCCACTCTCGCCTTCGCAATCTTACCTTGACCTCAAAATCGAAATTGCCAACCGAATCGTACAGAGTTGCCGTTTCTGCCATCGTCAATGTGGCGCCAACCGTCTCACGACAGGTTTAGGATATTGTGGCTGCGGCAAAACCATGGCGGTTTCCAGCATTTTCACACATATGGGTGAGGAGCCTGAGCTGGTGCCCTCGGGGACGATTTTCACGATGGGCTGCACTATGCGTTGCCGCCACTGCCAAAACTGGACCATCTCACAATGGAAGGAAGACGGCACCGAGGTTAAACCCGAGGAGTTGGCGCGAGAGGTTGAGCAGTTACGCCGAAGCGGTTGCAGGAACGCAAACCTCGTAGGCGGCGAACCCACGCCCTGGCTAAAACAATGGCTCGAAACCTTCCGATACGTCGACGTTAACGTGCCTGTCGTGTGGAACAGCAACAGCTACTACAGCGTCGAAACCGCGCGGTTGCTTGACGGATTCGTGGATGTTTACTTGTTGGACTTCAAGTATGGACCTGGCGATTGTGCTCTGCGAATCAGCGACGCACCCAACTATTGGGAGGTTTGCACCCGCAACCACTTGGAAGCAAAGAAAAATGGCGAACTGATAGTTCGCGTGCTCGTCTTGCCGGGTCACTTGGACTGTTGCACGAAGCCCATTCTCAACTGGGTTGCCGAAAACCTCGGCGTCGAAACTCGGGTCAACCTCATGTTCCAGTATCGCCCTGAATGGCGAGCATACGAAATCCCAGAACTCCGCAGGAGACTCAACAAAAACGAGCTGGAGAAAGCGCTTCAGCTGGCTAGGGAAGCAGGACTGAAGAACCTCGTCACTTGATTGCGTTTTTGACCATTTTGAGGCGACAGACGAGAACTCCCAATCAAAGTGAGCAAAATGAAACGATTGAGACATTTTGATCAGTGAGGAAGCCTTATGTTTGCGATGTGCCCAAGGAAAGAAAGGTAAGAGTGCGTTCCGAGAATTCTAGCCATGTAACTCTTTGGTCAAGAATCCTTGACTAACCCTTAGTCAAGAAACCCTGACTGCTAAGGATTTTGGCACCGGAAAATTACAAGCCAATAACAAGAGTCAACCTTTTTAGTAATACTAAGGAATGTGGCAGAAAAGAATTCCCTAATTTTTTGGTTCGCTCTCTGGCTTGGTTTTTCTGCGAAGCAAAAGGCCTTCAAAAAGAAACAGCGCCATCGCGATGGCATTTGTCACAAGCAAATACACGATATCCATGCTCAACAGCTGTCCTTGCTCGAAGAATTGAACCAAGACAATCGCCATTTCAGTGCCTACAATGCCCAGAAAAAAGAGAGAGTAGCACAGCAGCCTCGGCACGAGATTTCTGCCAATCCACAGGTGCCCGCTGATGTTTACCTTCTCTTTAACGATGTATTCACCGTACCCGTTTTTCTCCAAGAGTCCGCAGGCTTCGAGCTTCTGCAGATGCCAGTACGCAACACTGGGACTGCTGAGGTTTACGCCGCGCATGACTTCGCGTGGACCCACTGGTTTGCCCTCTTTGACCACGTAGGAGTACACGTTGAGGGTTTTGCCCTCCAGCTCTTCGTCTGCGAGTTTCACGCTCTATCTCCTTGGTGCGATGAAGACTTCTATGCCGTTTTTGTCGGATTGGAATATCTGATTCTCTGCCAAAGCAGTGTTGTACACATATTTGCTTCCAGTGTTTTCTACTGCAACGTGTTTAAGATATGTGGCGGTTGAGTAGGTATTGTAGTATGTGCCTTCGACCGGCCAGTTTGTGAGGTAGCTTGAGGCTGAAGCATAAAGGTCAATTTCGCCAGTTATTAATGGGGCAATCGTTGCGAGTAAGTTTTGTTTCTGAGATTCCGTGCTGTATGTCTGCATCACGGTGCTATTCAGCATTATCAATCGCGATTGGCCAGGTGCCCAAACGTTGCTGAAACCACTTGCGTTAACCCATCGATAAGCAGGTCCGTTGCCGTTGTACATTTTCCAGCCCGGCAGTTCCGTCACGGGTCCAACGCTAGCATTTCCCGCGTTTCTGTATGGTAGTCCGCCGAAGTTCTGGGAGACTCTGCTTGCCAGCGTATGCACCGACATGACCATTGGCTGTGCGTTGTCCGGTCGAACTCTTCCAGTCACATCCACCCATGCACCATTTATGTAGATCTCGGTGCGTTCTAATGCGTTGGCGCTGTAGTATTCGGCGACAGGTACGCCTTCAATCCATGTTCCTGTTTCAGTCGCATTATCAGGCAGGTCTGGCACTGAATCCATCGTGATGTGCTGTGGCGTCATAATTCTGAACAAGCTGGAAGGATATTCAGTTCCAGGCATCCAAGTAACGTTTAGCCAATTGTTATCAAGCCAGATGCCTTTTACGACGCCGCCGAAGTTTACTCCTGGACCTCCACTCCTCTCGAAAGAATAACCGCCCAGAGCTGATGGTATGACGGTGATGTTTTCTGCCGCGGAGAAGCTGACTTCCGAGAGTTTCGCTTCAATATCAGCTAGATTCGTGACGTTGAGGACGACCATGTAAGTTACGTTTATGTAAGGATAAGCGCGGGTGAAGTTTTGCGTCATGTTAGTTTCCGTCGTCTCCAGAATGCCCTCTTGGATGCTGAAGTCGGCGTAGACTATTTCCACGGTGAATTCTGCTTTTGGTCCTTCAGGCACGACTGGGAACTGCTTCGCAAGTTCTGAGATGAGCAGCGGTGAGGCGAAAGCGATTCCAATTGTCAACGAGCATATTGCGGCGATTAGGAATTTTGTTGCGATTTGCATTTTCTCTTTACCTCCGTTCGATCTTATCGCGTAAGTACCTATTAGCTCTGGTTATAGAACACCTCCGTTCTACAGTTAGAACACCATTTTCTAACCTTGAATTACAAACTTCGCGGGTATACTTTTCCTAGTCAAGAATCCTTGACTACGGATTAGTCAAGAAACCCTGACAAGAAGCCTTTTATCCCGAAATTCAGCCTCAATTTCTCGTGTGATGGAGCGAAGTAAAACGTGACTATTTCGCCCAAATCGTCTAAGTTGCCCATGAAGATTAGAGGGGCTGCGACTGCAACTTTCTTAATCGTGTTGTTAGTCGCAGTCCTCCCTTTCTTTTTCTCAGGCGGTGTTCCCATTTCGAGCCCATTTCAAGTCTCAGTGGCTTCAGCCAACGAACCTGTTGTTCAAGAAGCAGGCGTCTCTTCCTTCAACTTGACAGGTACCAACCTGCTGGCCACCGTTCAAACTCAGGTCTCTGTGAATGTGCAACCTAGTCGTGTAGCTCTCGGAAGCGATGTTTTGGTTAAGGTGGCAGTTTCGCCTTTGCCGCCAACAGCAACTGATTTTTTTAGCAATCTCTCGGTTCTGATTCTGTGTCCAGACGGGACCGCTGAATTGCTCGGTCCTTTTCTAACAGACGCAAATGGCTTGCACTCGTTTAGTTTCAAGCCGGAAATGATTGGCAGCTACAGAATCCAAGCTTCCTGCGGTGAACAATTTTTTCCTAGCCGCAACATCACGTATTCCGGGGCAGAGCGCTCGGAAGTATCGTTGACCGTGTTGTCCGATTTGACGCCCGACGAAGAAGTCTCTCCCAACGCTTCAAGAGTCTCAGGATGGCAAGCAAGTTCAAAACTTGTTGAAGGTCTGCCTCCCCTGGGTATGGTGGGCGAAAATAGTCAATGTTTAGTCTTCAACCTCGGAGGCAACGGTCGTTGGGACTTAATAATTGGTCCCTACAACGGTTGGACACCCAATGAATACCCTTTCACGGGGTACTATTGGGATGGATCCCAATGGGTCAATGACAACACCACCGTAAATGGCTTGGCCGCGCACCCTGGCCTTAATCACCCCACGGTCGGCTTCAACGTCACGGGAGATAACACGTTTGACATGATAGTTGGCGGAAATCCGTATATGTCATCGCCTGGCTGGTCAGGCTATTCCTGGAATGGCGTTCGCTGGGTGGCAAACCCAGCCCTCCTGAATGGCTTGCCAAATTACGGATCGGGAAACAACTTCGCAGCCATAGGCTACAACCTGTTAGGTGATGACAAATGGTATTTGATAGTTGATAATGCTGGCAACAATGGGTACGTAGGGTTTGAATGGAATAGAAACAGTTGGACACCGAAAGACATCTTGGTGAATGGCTTGCCTAAGGCGGAATCGGTTGGCTGTAGCCACAATTTCCCTGCTCCATACCTCGCTTCTGACTTTGAAGGGAAAACAACCCTCTTTGTTGGGCTATCTAGTGGTGGTGGTCCGAACGGCAGCTTGGAGGCGTTCCAGTGGAATGGAGTTGAGTGGGTTCAAGATTGCTTGTTAACTTGCGGTGTTAGCGACCTGCTCCCTTGGCCCAATACTCCCGCTGTGGCTTACAATGTTACGGGCAACAGTCAATGGGTTCTTCTGATCGGTTCGGCCTCAGGCTTTGTTAACCAAATTGATTATTATTGTGGTTACTACTGGACTGGTCGAAGCCCGGTTTCAATCACACCACTCTCGGAAAAGTCAGCTCCCGGTCAAACTGTGACTTTCAAAGCGACGATGGCAGGAGGCACCTCGCCGTTCAATTATCAATGGTTCGTGAATGACCGCTTGATGAGTAGTGTTGTTTCGTCTTCAAACACAAATTCGTGGAGTTTCACGCCAACGACAAACGCGACCTCGTACGTCTTTGTCAAGGTTACAGACTCTAACGGTTTGTCAGCGGAATCGCTTAAAGCAGAAGTTTTTGTCATTTTGGTTGGGGTGACTTTGCCAGTCGCGCCATCCGGAGAAAACTCGTCAATACCAATGCTTTCCGTTTCCTGCCAAAGAAGCCAAGCCAATTCAAATTTAACCGTGGAAATCGATGGAAGCCTAACAGACGGCGGAATTGGTATAGCGGGAGCGCCCATATTACTTTTTTGCAGCACGGACGGTGGTTACTCTTGGAATCTAATTATGTCATTGAAAAACGACGCCCTTGGAAATTTTGCCTTGGTCTGGGCGCCAACCGAGGAGACCAACTATCTGTTGAAGGCTGAATATTCTGGGAACTCGTGGTATATGAAAACAAGCATCATAGCTAGCTTCGAGGCCACGTCTTAAATTCTCTATAAATCTCATTTTTGTGTGATATACACGCTACGAGATATGCGATATAGGCTATGCTCTGATGTATGTATAATGTGAATGAAAGATTGCGAGCGCAGAAAAGAACGCGTTTGTAACCGTTTGCGTGAATGCGTGGGTTTGGGTTTGGGACTAAAGTTTAGTCCAACCAACAACAAACATCTGGTCAAGAATCCTGACGAAAGTTTCTTAGTAATATGTTGTTAGCTCATCTCTCGACGAAGAGCTTTTCCGAAAAAACTCTCCGCAAGATTTCTTCAAAGTCGTCGAATTTCGGTTTCTTCACGTCTGGAAGACCACGGGCGAACCAACTGAATTTCTTTTCGTTTGTTATCATGTTAATTATGGCGCCGCGACCATACTTTTTCAATTCAACTTTTGTGATTTCAGAAAAAGGTACAACGTAATCGTCCTCGTTCAGTTTTGGAAGTTCGTCAGGCGAGAGTTTAGCGAGATACTTGTCTTGGTCGTTCGCTCTGTACCATGCCAATATTGCATTTCCTGTTCCCCACCCCAAGAATCCGCCCTTGCCCATTCTCCACACAATTACTTTGTCCTTTGTGAGATACAAAGATTCGAAGATATTGGTGACAACAGTTCTTCTCATCACGCCGATGAAGCCAAGAGCCTCACTCATCACCAATCCACCCATAACGTACACGTCTTACAAAGCTGTTAGATGTACTTAAGTTGGATTTAATTTTAGTCCAACAACAACCCAATTTTTTACCCGGTAAGCACACGTCAGAAGGCATGAAAAAGGGCGCATGCAGGGTTCAGAGCATAATATCTCCACAATTCAGGTAAGAGAGGTAGGGTAGTAGAGATCAGAATCAGTATAGGACAAGAGTATAAGTATAGTCGGAATCGAGTATACGCCCTTCAAAGCTCAATTTCGTCACAAGTGATTTAAGCTCAGAACAAGAGAATAACATTTCTGCGCTTTGGCTTGGCAAGAGGTGATTGGCTGAAATTTAGTGATGTTATTCTGGCTGTGGCTTTAGCTTCTGTGATTAATGTCTTAGTCCTTGCTGTGCTGTTAATGGTGTTCATTTCGCCTCTGGGTGCTTCTTGGGGACTCAACGTTGCATCAATTGTGTCTGCACTGACCACTGGGTTGTTTGTAGGCATCCTTTTTGCTGGACAAATATGGAAAGAATCCAGAATGAAGGCAATTGGGAAAATAGCTGTTTTGGCGGCGTTTGTCCAAATGTTTTTTGTGCTAATAGGAGACCCCATCAATAGTTATTATGGCGCTTATGCTAAGGAACGCTTGCAGGGCATGTTCCAAACGGGTTCATGGACAACAGCGGACTGGTATGTTTATGAGGGCATGTGGACGTTATGGACTGTGGCTCTCACTGTCTTTTTGGCGTTGGTGTTTGGTTTCATCGGGGTGTATGTTGGTTCAATGCTCCGAAAACCTAAGAAAACTTAACTGCAAGTTGTAGGTTACATATGGAAAGTCTAATGAAGATTTCCTATCGAACCTTTCTTGATGACCTGACAACTCCATAAACTACTATGCCTATTCCTGTTGCAAGAAGAATTACTGCATAAGAAAGCCCAAACGGAAGCAGGTTGGCTGCATCTCTGTAATACAATGCCATAAAGAGTACCCCAATTATCAGAAAAAAAGTCCTATTACAATAATTCCCTTATTATCCATTCCTCATCCCTGCGTCTCTTTTTCTAAATGTTCACCATTTAAGTTTTTGTGTAGGGTTGTTGTTGGATTAAAATTTAGTGCTGCTGCGCTGGAAGTATGGGTTTGCTTTTTGCATTAACAAATAAAGATGAAAATAGGATTATGGCACTTATGGTTGCTAACCAATAACCAGTATCCAAATAGTAGTATTGAAATATGCCTAATCCATCTCTACTTCCAAACAAAAGACCACCACTCAAAACTACGAAACTCGCAAACAGTGTAAGAGATAAAACAATACAGATTGCACCAGAAAATAAAAGTAGAGTCTTCTTTTTTAAACTGTCAACAATTACAAGCGTGCCGCCTGCTATCAAGAAAGCAAGAGTAATTATTCGTATGTATTGTGGAGTCCACGCTTCAGAAAATTCAGGATAAGGCGATTTTTTCATAAACAAATAAAATTGGACTAAAGTATTATTCATGTAGGCTTGAGTAAAAATACTATACCAAGGAAACAGAATGCTAACAAATGCGAAGGCACATCCAATAATTCCAACATAATTTATTTTCAATATGTTTTCACCTAATGCAAATGTTGTATTTCTTGCATTTTGCTTATATTACTTGTGAATTCTGGTAGCAAGGATAATCTCTGTGTGTGTGCACTAAACTTTAGTGCTCTCTCGAAGCAACATGCGACTAACGTTCGCGTTTCTTCAGGTAAACCAGAGTAGCCACGGCAATCACAGCAGCAACCGCCACAGAAATGACAGCAATCGGCAACCACGGGAAAGGCTCTGACTGAGATGTAGATTCAGGCGTACCAACTGTGAAAGCGATTCTTTCTGAAGCTCCGATGTTACCTGCTAAATCCCAAGCATAGAGCTTCAAATTATGCAAGCCATTAGGTAGATTGGTCAGAGTGCAGTTGCCAGCAATCGTCACATTTTCTCCTTCGTCGAGACAATAAGACAGTTTTGATGCGGGTTCATTAACCACAAAACCCAAGGGGACTTCACCTAACGGATACGTTGCGTTCTCTCCAGATATGAGAAAGGAGATTGATGGCGTAGTAACATCAACAGCGAAAGACACATTATCCGAATACGAATCCAAGAAGTAGATCAATGCCGCAGCATAAACGTACATGTCTGGCGTTGCATAGTAGCTCTGACAATTCACATGCACCTTTATACTGTGATTGCCTTCAGGCAACCCAGATAACGTGCCCTCGTAAGTGAAAGGTTCTTGTTTGTGGGGTCTGGTCATCGCCAATCAGGACATGTTGAACCTCATCAATGATATAATCAATTTCCATAATATGTCCATGAACATAATTATTCTCTGAAACCATGATGAAGGTTTTTCCACGACAATGGAGTAAGGAACTGTTGTGTTGTATGTCATGTTTTGCTTGGGCAACTTCAAGTAATTGATGGTTCATTTAGGTCAGGGGTTGAAGGATATCTGGTCGAGGGGTAAAATTAGCGTTTGCCACACGCATAGCCCAAATCATGGTATGCATGAGAATGACACCATGACGATGAAAAAGGCATAGCTGTTTTGTTCGTGGTATATCCCCATATTAGGGGTATTGCAGGGATTAAAGGGTTCTTGTCAAGGTTTCTTGACAAACCTTAGTCAAGGGTTCTTGACGAGGCGTATACTCGTTTCCGACTATACCTATACCCTATATTGAAATTGAACTTGTCTCTACGGTTAGGCTTCATCTTGGCTTTGTGATAATCAAATCATATGGTATCTGAATCCTGTATACTGTCGACCATAGCTGTTTTCTACAGAATCATCCAGTCGTCGTCAATTGGTTGGTTGGACTAAATTTTAATGCGCGCACAATCACTTACGATGCAAACCGCTATTTCAGCCCACAGCTTCTTTTTTCTTGCTTTCAGCTTCTATGCCAAGAAAGTTCTTTGCCATAACCAGATGCATAGATGGAATTATAGCATGTACGACGGCAAAGATTGCCAACATAAACCAAGACAAAGATGTCAAGCCAAGAGTTGTGCTCAGAGCGTCACCAATGATTCCTATAGCGAGCGAATAGGAAACTGAGAAGCGAAAAGATGCCACTTGCCAATGCACATCTTCTAATCTCAGCCTTACGTGCTCACGGTTCTTGTAAGGTTGGTCTTGTAACATATTTGCCATTGCACATTACTCTCCTTTTCTCTCTTCAATATAAAATGAAGGTATGTCTTTTCGATTTGTCTATAACTTTTGCTGTCTGGTCTAACCTCTGCATTGTGACAGTTGAAAAATTGTGACTGAACAACTGTTATATGCCAAAAGGAGATAAATATTGTTGGCAATTTGGGAGAGGCGACACTTGGGTAGGATAGATAGGTCAATTGAAATCAAGGCTCGTCCTGAGAAGGTATGGTCAATAGTTGCTTGGGATAGAGTGCCAGAATGGTTTGACATAATCAAGACGGTTGAGCATGTTTCTGAAATTAAGGATGGATTCGGTGCAACCGCTCACGTTGTCGCTAAGGCTGGCGGTATAAGAGCCGAATGGACTTCTGAGGTCTTTGAGTGGAAGGAAAATGAAAAGATTTCTTGGCACTCTATTGGTGGGCAGGTGAAAATGACGAGTTCAATGACTTTCAGTCCCATTGAGAACGGAACTAAGTTGAGATTTGAAATGGACTATGATTTGCCCTACTCGTTTCTTGGCAAGATAATCGACAAGTTGTGGGTCGGCAAAGACATCGATGCAAGTATGGAAAGAGGTATGAAAAAAACAAAGGAAATCTTCGAGAAGTAGCACGATTTAGGAACCAGTCTCAGTTATAGCGTGTAGTTGTTTTGAAGAAATGATTTCTAATCATATTGGGGCGATAAAATGCTGATGTACTGGTTTTCCAATAAATTGTTCAATCCTATCCTTAGAACTATCCTTCGTTCACCTTTTCGCTCACTACTACCTGACAATTGGGTGATACTGACTTACACGGGAAGAAAGACACATAAGAGACGCTCGCTGGTTTTTCATGTCACGCAGTACAAAGATGAGTTTATCGTCGTGCCTGGGTGCTTTGGTGAACTGCCAAATTGGTGGCGCAACTTTCGCAAAGAGTCAAAGGTCGACATGTTTTACAAGGGGAAAACAATAGAATGCTTGGCAAGGACAATAGAGCACGATGAAACAGATGCGGTGCCTAGGCTCGCAGAGTATGTACGGCATTCCCATGGCGACCGCTTGGGAATTACGGCTGAGACAACGGAAGAAAAGTTCAATGAGTTGGTGACCGCAGCTGCCAAGACTTATCCAGTCGTGACCATAAGACCGTATTCAAACGTCAGCGGCTATTAGCGTGCACTAAAGTTTAGTCAAACTTGACAAAATTAAAAAATGTCTCAATTTGAAAGTAACCTTGAATTTTCAGATAAACAAAAAAGCACGCCATACCGAAGTAACGCTGATGACGAAGTACAAAGCGCTAGCGATAGTTACCAGTTACTGGAAACCCCAAGAAGACTTCCTATCCGCCATAATCAAAGCCATCGCCAATAGGGTTGAGAATGGCGACTTTGTGGTCGTCTCAGAAAAAGCGCTTTCCACTGCCTCGGGCAACATCGTTGACGAAAATGGGGTGCAGCCAAGCTTCAATGCTCGGTTCCTTGCGGGCTGGTGGATGAGGGTTTGCTGGGGGCACGTGTTCAGCGCCTTGCTTGCCTTCGGGCAACGCTTAACGCGAAATCTTCGCGAGTATCCGCTGGATTCTGGAAGCAGGCACAAGCAAGTCGCCCTCGAACGTGCTGGTCCATTGCAGGCGTTGATGTTCGGCTCGGAGGGCGGCATCGATGGCTCCAACCTTCCCTATGCCTACGTCAGCCTCACACTCAATAAAGCACAAGAAATCGCCGAGAAAATCCGGCGAAGAAATACGCGCAAAACTTGGCAAACGCGTAACGATTGTCATCGTGGACACCGACAAAACCTATACGTTCCGCAATTTCCACTTCACTCCACGTCCAACACCGATTCATGGCATCCATGGAAACGGCGGAGTCATTGCATACGTCGTCGGCAGATTGCTGAAGCTCAGGAAAAGACCCACCCCACTCGCAGTTGCGGGTGCAGAGCTCGCCACAGAGGAGGCGCTGAGAATCGCCAACATCGCCGACAAGGCTCGAGGCACGGGCTCAGGAACCACTGTATGGAATATGGCTAAACATTTTCACGTTGGGTTGACGGGCGTAACATGGAAAATGCTCTCGGGAGTTAAGCATAAACCCATCGTCATCGTCCGAAAAGCAAAAGTTACAGGAAAACCGTGACCTCAACAACGTCGCCGTCGCTGAGCCCGAACCGCTGCCTCAAGTTCACGTGAGCCACAACCTCTAGCTCATCTTCAGGATAGCCCTCGACCAGCGGGATGACGACGCCGCACGCAACGCCGCCAACGTCTGCTTTGAAGAGCAATCCAACGCAGTAGCCCTCGGCGGTGCAGACGCCAAGAGCAACCTCTTTCGTCAAGAATTTCTTCTTTACCACGCTCTCTTCATCAAGGCGCAGATTCAACGTGCCCAGAAAGGGTTTGAAGCCCAGCTTCTCCGCCATTTGCTGTTGGACCCACGCGAGTTCAAGGAATTTTCTGCCTTCGCCTCGCCCAGAAAAAACCTTACCGGAGAAGCGTATCTTCTTCAACTCGTGCACACGCCGAGAACGCAAAAAAGGGTTGGTTACATCTGCGTCTTCAGCCACTGCGCCACCGACTTCAAGATGGCGTCAGCCGAGATATCCACGACGGGCACAATCATCTTCTCCTTCGTCTCAATCGTCGGCTCATACTTCGGCATCAACGCATAACCCACGAACGTCCAGTAAACCCTGCCATTGTCCAGCAGCATCTTCGCCACCGCCTGATTCGCCGCAGGCAACGGAAAATACAGGAAGACGACGCCGTCAACCCAGTAAAGCCCCGCCAGCTTGCCGCCAGCGATGACCGATGTGAAACGCGCGATTTCCTCAGCGTTCGAGAACTTGGTCTTCTCCATGATGACGATTTCTTTGAAAGGCTCATACCTGATGGCTACGTTAACGTTGCTCATCCAACAATCACCACGGTTATGTCAGTCGAGTGCTCCCTTTTAAGCTTGCCATGCTCCTAAGAAAAGGAAGTCGATGCATATCTAGCCGTTCTTCGGAGTTGACCCGCGGTGGGTCGATAGAAGAGTTTTATAAACTGGAAACAAGAAGAGGAGAGCAATGAAAACCTCTCACAAGAATACTTTTCGGAAATGCCAACGACATGAAAGAGATAGACGATGGCTCCATCGACCTAATGGTTACTTCTCCGCCATACCCCATGATTGAGATGTGGGATGAGATTTTTTCTAAGCAGAATCCCGAAATTGGGAAGGCTTTGAAGGATGAAAATGGAAACCGAGCTTTTGAGTTGATGAACCAAGAGCTGGACAAAGTCTGGAACGAAGTCTATCGAGTTCTAAGAGAGGGCGGATTCGCATGCATCAACATCGGAGACGCCACAAGAACCATAGGTGGCGAGTTTAAGCTGTATCCAAACCATTCAAGAATACAGCGGCATTGCCTTAAACTTGGGTTTAGCTCTCTCCCTGAAATACTCTGGAGAAAACAGACCAACGCCCCGAATAAGTTCATGGGTTCAGGGATGCTACCTGCTGGAGCTTATGTTACATTAGAACATGAGTTCATACTTATCTTCAGAAAAGGCAACAAACGAAAATTCTTGACTGAAGAAGACAAGAGAACGCCGACAAAAAAGCGCCTTCTTTTGGGAAGAGAGGAATTTGTGGTTTTCCGATGTCTGGGAAGACCTGAAGGGAACGAAACAGAACAACATAGACAAAGAGATTCGAGAAAGAAGCGGGGCGTTTCCATTCGAGTTGGCTTATCGAATAATCAACATGTTTTCATCTCAGAGAGGACACTGTTCTTGACCCATTTTTGGGAACTGGAACAACAACATTGGCTGCTATGGCAACGGGAAGGAATAGCATTGGAATCGAGATAGACAAGAATTTCAAGGAAACCCTGTTTGCCAGATTTGAGAACATAGTTGACTTTTCAAATCAAGCTCATCGAAAACAGAATCCTAAATCACCTGAGGTTTGTCGAAGAAAGAACTAAAGCCAAAGGTGGGTTGGGCTATGAAAGCGTAGTGTACGGTTTTCCAGTGATGACTAGCCAAGAAACTGAGATATTGTTTGACGAACCGTCAAAGCTTGTCAGGAAGAAGAGCGAGGTTGAAGTGCAGTACAGAGAAAAGCCCACTTTTCAGTTTACAAAGGGTGCGCTATTCCAAAAAAGCAAATCATTAAGGGATTGGATAAGCCAAGATTAGAAATCGTACTCTGCTTTGATGCCGTCTTTCAGCTTCTCGTAGTAAATCAATTTGACACCAACGTTTTCGTGCAGCATGCTCTTTGTCTTGTAGGTGATTGGCTTAATTGACACAGGTGTTTCTCCAATATAGCCGTCTATGAATCTTGACTCCTCTTCTGGTGTCGCCCTTCTGTGTTTTACCCATTTTCTTTCAGCAATCGCTTTCAATATGCTTTCTTGAAAACAGAAGCCCGTAAATGTCTTGGTTAAGACTAAATCTTCAACCCATTTTCTTACGAGAGGTTTGTCAATAACGGTTATAGAGAAGCAGTATACACGATTCAGAACATAATAGTCTAAGAGCATTCATGTAAGAGGTAGGGTAGATATCAGGACCATAATAGGGTATAGAGTATAGTCGGAATCGAGTATACGCTCACAAGTTTCAAGACCTCCTGCAGCCATCAACAACTAGTCAAGCTTTCCGTGAAGCCCTTATCCTTGTAAGAATCGAGTACAGGATTATGTTGCTCGTGAACCAGAGTGCGGCGAAACTGAAGAAGGTCATCTGATGAAGTGCACCTTCAAACTGGCTGACAGAGAATATGGCGGCAGCCCAAAGTATGGCATTAGCAACTATGACGGCTGGAAGCTCTCTTCTTAAGTGGCTGATTGCGGAGTTTGATGAAGTGAAAATAGTTGTTTTGTAGATAAGGTTGTATGCATCCTGCCCCAGTTCTGAGAGACCATATTTTCCGCTCTTCTGAACGATAAGACAGTCTAACGCGGTTAGGTGATAGGATAATGATGGAGTGTCCTCGATTTTGATATAGTTCTTGATTTCAGTGAACGTTGCTTCTTTTCTTTCGCCTATGAAACGTAAGATGTCTCTCCTTTTTTGGTTGCTCAGCGTCTTGAAAACTGTTTCCTCCAAGCTTTCATTCTGCTCTTCCCTATCCAAGCGGATTCACCTCAAGCAATAGAGCAGCAAGAGAAGTTCTTAAGATAGTCAGTGAAGAGAATTTTACTAAAAAATATTTGACTTCCCACTTCATCAACAGCGGAAGCAAATTGTTATTGGACTAAACTTTAGTCCAACCAACCAACCAACCAAAAGTTCATGAAAATTGGAATCCCACATATTCTTCTCGAAAGAGGTTCCTATCAGCGGTCTTGCAGACTCACAGAGAACCCTGGTGAAGTTCTGTATTCTCAGTACAATTGCACTTATTAATTCATTAGAATATAGCTTAAGCAATCTATGGAGAGCTCGCGTTATTGAATTTCATGAGTACAAATGCGAGGCATACAACTCATGGTCAAGGGGGTGAAAAGAAGGTTGAATAGAATAAAAACAGTAGCAATAGCCTCTGTCATTGCGTGCATTGTTTTAGCAAGCACTCTTGCTGGTTCATTGCTCTACTACTCATCTGCGTTGCAACAGCAGAGCGAGCGTATAGACGAATTGCAAGACCAGGTTAGCGACCTTAAAGATGCGAACAAGAACTTAACTGCCACAGTACTCAACCTTGAGGCTGAGCTTAATTTTCGATAACGAAACTGCTCGCGTACTCAACAGCCCTGACCCTAAGAAACTCGGTGCCATAGTATGGCATCTTAGCAACAAGAGTGACGATTTTGGTATCCTTCCAGATGTTCAGTATACCTATCGAAAGATAGGTCGCTACTTTGAAGGGTATGAGAATCTGGCGCTGCCTGAACTTGAAGGAAACCTGAACTGGACGAAAACGCTTCAATGGATTTCAACTAACTTCACTGGGATCCCGATTTGCCTCTCTGTGTTTGAGGGGGGCAATGCAAGTCTTCCAAATCCCAACGTCATGTTAAACGTTACAGAAATTCAGCAAGCCATGTTGGCATGTAATGTGAAAATGATTAGGCTGGCTGAAATGGTGAGTTGGCATAAGGAAAACAATCAGACCTTTCCAGCGAATTATGTCAGGGGCATTCTGAGTTTCTGCAAGAGCAACAACTTGACGGTGCTGTGGAGCGAGTGGAAGATTGGAGAAGACGTTTTGCCTACGTTGAAGAGCTCAATTTCAGGATATGAGGATATAGTCACTTTTCTCTACCAAACTAACAACCAGTTTGATGAGCCAATAGTTGGATTCAATTATGCAAAGCAGTTCCAGCACTGGGGTGGGTCTATTCAGAGTTGGTATTGGCAGACTCGTGGATACGGGTCTGAGAGTGATATGCCTATTTACCTATTGGTGCAGCATGCTGTCGTGGCAAGAAATATGGGGGCAGAGGTGCTTGAGTTTGAGCCTTACTGGTACTTCTTTGACAACGATGGGAAACCGCTCGTCGTTACGACTGTCTTGAGCACAATAATTTGATACTAAATTTCCTGTGTGTGGATTAAATTTTAATGCGGCTGCTGCATAGCAGTCACATAATGTTTATGAGAGTTCGAGACTACTTATGATATGGCAGCGTTTAGCGGGTTTCGTGGTGTCAAATCCTTTTTTTCCATGAATTCGCTGCAGTATGGGCGCGGGCTGGGATCTGCTAGGTTCTGCTTATGGAAGAAGTATGAAAAATAAAGTTGAAAGGAGGTGAAAAAAATGTTTCCAAAATACAAGTTTCCTATCAAGTATGAATTGAATCCTGCGGAGATAGAGAAAGGAACTAACTGGGTAACGTTGAAACTGATGAACATAGGAAAGGAAACTCTTGCTGACCTTGACGTGCAATTGCACTCTTTGGACACGTATAATCTAACAGTTTATGGATCATGGTGGGAGGGGGCTGGACACCATATTGCGAAGTTGGGACCGGATTGGGAGAAAGAAGTGGTTTTCCGTGTTAATGCCATAGGATCAGCTGATGTA
Organism: Candidatus Bathyarchaeota archaeon; assembly: GCA_963820675.1. Lineage (GTDB taxonomy): Archaea > Thermoproteota > Bathyarchaeia > Bathyarchaeales > Bathycorpusculaceae > UBA11855. The sequence goes on from CAWGAW010000016.1 coordinate 142,137, forward strand.
TACGCTACCATAAAAGGAAGTAAGGATGAAAAATACTTCTGGTGGGAATCCAGTTGGACGAATCTCCATATAAGCGACGAACCTGCAAAAATTAGTCACCTACTAGTGCTTTCAAACCCGGTTACATCAATTGGAAAGACCATCAGTGCCGAGGCAACCGTTAAGGGCTTGAGAGAAAAAGGTGGGTTGAAACTGGAATTTTGGGTGGAAACCCCTTCGGGAAAGAATGAACAGCAGGCTAAAATAGATATAAAGGATCTTCCCGTTGGAGAGGAAGCCCGTTACACCACCGAGTTCACGCCCACGGAAACGGGGTTCTACACGATATACGCGTATCTATACGATGGATGGATGAGAATAGGTTACAAGACAGAGACAATCTATGCGCAGAAACTATAGCAATCACCAAACCGACTGGAAATTTCCAACGCCCCTCTTTTTGCAGAGAGCGCAGGCGGATCAGGTAATCACCGTTTACGTCTGGAGAGATTTAGGTCTAATCTAACTAGTCAACATCAAAAAATTCGTCGTAAAATTTTGTCAGTAACGCGCGCATGGCTGTTCCGAAATTGGTCAAAATTGGTCATAATTCCCACCTTTGTTCCTTACCCTTCTAGATAGTCCCATTCTAACATCAGACCTAAACCAAGAAATATGACTTTTAACCATTTTAGGAACAAGCATGCGCGCTACTAATAAAAAAACTCGAAGATACTTACAGAAAGATATGAAAGAAATCTCGCGCGCTGCCAAGGTATTGTGCTTGGAATTTGTGTGGCAAAGCATAAAACGGCATGCTCACAAAGTGTAGACGGGTGGTTTCGCTCGTGAAATGCCCAAGCTGCGGAAGGGAGTTATCGAAGACAGAAAAGAGCTGGAGATACGGACATTTCGATGTTGAGGCTTTCTATTGCGAATGTGGAACAAAATTCAGAGAATATTCAGAAAAAGGAAAGCTGATTTTTACGCTGAAGTTAACTGAAGATGGCAAGTACAGAAAAGTGTAATAAAGTTGCCCTGACGCGAGTTTCGTTTAAATTATCCTGGTTGAGCGAACCTTCATCTGTCCAAAATGTGGCTACGAAACAAAGAGCCAAACCATACTCATGAACAGATGGTTGGATTAAATTTTAGTCTTTTCTGTTACTACAGGATTTGAACCTTATGAACCCTAGCCTAAAACCCTAATGTGTTAGTGTTAGTGTGTGTGCCGGTCTCTCTCTGTGTATATGTCTCGGTTTGGTTGTATCAGAGTCTATTTTTCTGGTTAGATAGTTGTGGTTGTCGTTGTCGCTGTAGGATTAAAATTTAGTGCACACACACACATTTTCTACGAGCAGCTCCGAGGACTGGACACGCTTCGGCTGGCGTGACCTGCGCTAAGAGCGGAGCCAGCCTTCGGGTGTAACGAGCAAATCACAAGGCAAGACAAATGTTAAATGCGCACTCACTCAATCTCAAATTATGAATTACAGCGATAAGAGAATTGCGGGTTTGCCGTTCTTTGTCGGAGTGGTACAGTTTGTCCTTGCCGTGGTCGTTTCAGAAGCGGTTTATTCTGGCTACAGCGTAGGGCAGCAGGTTATGAGTGACTTGGGCGACTGGAGTTTAGCTGGCAACTCTGCTGTTATCTTTGATGTGTCAGTTATCTTGCTGGGAATATTTGTTATTGTTGGTGCTTATTTCATTCAGCGAATATTCAAAAACAGACTTTTCACCTCTCTGGTGTTAATGTCTGGCGTCGGTTGTGTCGGCGGAGGCTTGGTCGCAGAGAATATTTTTCTGCCACTACACCTCATTTTTGCTCTGGTTGCTTTTGTATTCGGAGCGTCTTCGGCTATTATGTCCTATAAATTCGTGAAATCGCCTCTTTCCTACGTGTCTGTTATCTTGGGTGCAGTAACACTTTCAGCGGTCGTCCTTTCCAATTTGGGATACTCGGTAAATTCGGGTTTCTATTTAGGCTTAGGCTTTGGCGGAATCGAACGCTTCATAATCTACCCCGTATTACTTTGGGTGCTTGGCTTTGGTGCCTATTTAATTGGAGATTCAGGCGATACGAAGTAGAAAGCAAGGCGTAGAATCAACCGCAAATTGCGCATCGCTCTGTTTTTCTTAGCGTACGCTGGAATGAATTGGTTGGACTAAAATTTAGTCCCCAAACCCAAGAAAAATATAACCTTTCGTACCTCGGATGTCTGTTTACTATTGAATGTGCTTGGATGGTTAACTCTTAGGCCACTTGTAGGCGTACCAAACAACTAAAGCGGCCAATATAGTTCCGACGACAGAACCAACGGCTAGGATGGATTGGCTCTCAAGCTTCTGAACTAGCAATATCAGCGAAATCACGAAGTAAACCAGACCCACAACGATATTCAGGCCCCGATTCAACCTGTCCCGCAACCTCACGGAAAGAAACGCCATAATCAAGGAAACTGTAAACAAGACAACGAGTGCCAGCACAAACACAGGAACTATCGCAATGCCGTTCTTCACGCCAGATCTTATCTCATCAAGTACACCAGGCTCATAAAACTCGAAAACCAGACTGCTCAACCCGCCGATAGTATTAGCCAACCACAAAACAGCAAGCCAAATCTTCACATCCTCCACCCTACACCACCTCCTCTTCTCTCCGCTACTCTAAAAAAGAGCGCAAGAATACTATTTTCTAATTCTCTGCTTAAATGACTTGTGACGGCATGCGAGCTTCAAAGGGCGTATACTCGATTCCGACTATACTATATCCTATATTGATTCTGAGGTCTACTACCCTACCCTCTTCGGAGTGATAGTGAGAATGACTATGTTCTGAATCGTGTCTACTGCTTGTGGATAATGCCTTTTTCTGATGTTCTGACCCGTTTTTGATTGGGTTGGATTAAATTTTAATGCGCACACACAGAGCGCACACATTTGGAAAAAGAAGGGGAATTTTTGATTCAGGCGATTGTGCTACCTGAAATCTCCTGAGTCAAGTATCACTAATGGGTAGACGCCTTCCACTGGCATTTCTGGCAACAACTTTGCAGTTGCGCCTCGGACAGCTTCAAGGCTTGTTCCATCCCATCGACAATATGCTCTGACTGCTTTTCCCTCTGCATTACCTTGGCACCAGCTATTTATCCAGTAAGCTTCGGCGGTCATAGAGCCAGCCAATCGCTTCAGTAAAGGTGCAGCTTGCTCAGGGCTCAGCGGAGTCGGAAACGGTACGTGAACTACGATGAACTTGGGCATTCAAATCACCCGTTCTTGATTGTAGTGCGGTTCAGATATTAAACTATCGGGACATGGGAAGTTCCGCTCGTTTGGTTGTTGTTGTTGGATTAAAATTTAGTCCAACAACAACCAACGTTGTTAGGTGAACCTACGCTGAACGCTCAAGGAAAAGTATGCTGAAGCAGGTCAAGAAAGGTGGTATATTGTCAGTTCATTAGTAGTTACTCTCAGTTCAATACACTAATTATCATACACTCCCTTTTTTTAGAATGCCTTATTGAAGAAATCAAGGAGGTGTGTGGCGCTACGTAGTATTTCGTGAAGGCCA
>CAWGAW010000017.1:0-22513 GCA_963820675.1 Candidatus Bathyarchaeota archaeon
GACTATTTCACGAGCACCGAGAGGTTGCGAGGCAGCTCATCATAGTAGTCTACAAGGCTGAGTAGCTTCAGTTTCTTCATGGTCTGAGGCGGCAATTGTTCGCGTGGTGTGCCCTTCATGAGAAGCTGCGTCTCCTCTTCGTTGAATTCCGCCGTCTCCCCCGTGATTTGCAGAAACGGCTTGTTCTCTGGGCATGCCCTTTGGCATGTCATGCAACCCACGATGCTGTTGTGCCACGATGGCTGCATCCAAGACGTCTGGGAATGGGATGTTGCCTTTTTTCTCGTTGTGAAACGTGAGGCATTTCTCTGCTTTGAGCAGAAACCGTTCTGGTGAGATTGCTCCTGTCGGGGCAGGCTTTGCCGCAAAGGTCGCAGTTTTCGCATCGCTTCATCATCCGAGGCTCTTGCCAGTAGTCGTCTTCACAGGGCATGTCGGAGTATACCGCCGTGAGGCGCTGAAAATTTCCCATTCCCGAAACGTACGTGATGTTGTTCCGCCCGTACTCTGCAAGCCCGCTTCTTGTGGCAAGTAGCTTCAACGGCAGAATGGGAGTGGCGATTCTGAGCCTTCCTTGCCCACAGCTTGGGCTACCAGACGTTCAACTTCGATTCGCTTCTCATCATAAGCTGTATACGTGGGCGGCAGGATGAACGATTGCTGTTTTCCGTTCCGCGTAAACGTTGCCTTTGTCGGTGGTCTGGGCATGGCGACGACTATTAGGGACTTGGCGTTGGGTAAATCCTCAGGCGGGGCAAATTTGAATTGGGAAAGGTACTCCTTGTAGAGTTCCGCGTCTAATTGGTCTTGCGTTCGGCGTTTCTCAATCTCTGCCTGTAACTCGGAAAGATGAACAGTAGATACGGTGCTAATTTTCCAGCCTTTTTCGGTCAGTGGGGTGAACCTAGAATATTCTGACATGTGTTTTCTTTTGGGCACTCAGGCTTATTTGTCTATGCACTTCTAGCGGATCTATTCGCCTTTTCGCATTATGGCTTCCCAGATGCCGAAGCCGCCCACCGTGTCAGGTCGCTCCACGTGGCAGTACCACTGCTTCTTCGTGCCCACTTTGGCCCGCATCTTCCAGCCGAAGCCCTTTGGTTCGTCTTCGATCTTCTTAACGAGCGCGTCGATTTTCGCGTTTATGTCGCTCCGTTCGTGCGGCGGTTATTTGTTTGGGGTCGATTTTGGCTTCAGGACCCAGTTTTTCAAGTTCGGTGACGAAGCGTTTGATGTTTTGCAGGTTCGTCGTGGCGGTGTACCAGAAACCCCAGTCGTCTGCCAACAGCTTCGCTACGTACCCTGCGTTTATGGCTTCTTCATCGGAGTTGTCTTTGACGTCGTGGGAGAGTAGCAGGAGCAGGCAGTCTTTGAGGTCTTTCACGCCGAAGGCTTCCCACATCTGCACCTTCTCCAACAGCATGTCCGTCGCCGTAATCGTCGGGTAATCCAGTTCCAGCCTGCCGCGGAAATCAATCGGGTGATTCGCCACAAGCAAGTTGGTCGAAGAAAACGTCCACGTAGAACCAACCCTGCGGATGATAATAGATTTGTCTCTCTGAAGCGGCGGACGAGAGAGTTGCTCTGCGTTTCACGTAGCCGATTTTGTTGAAGAAGTCCTTGAGTTTGTCTCTGTGTTTGCGGTATGCCACGAAGTCGATGTCGCTGTACTCCTGTCCCGCAACGACCCCTGTTCCCGTTCGCGCCAGCTCTCTTAGCGAAGTCCATTTGGTTCTTGCAGTGCATGGGCGATGGCAAGTCCGCCGAGGATTCGCATAGTCAAGCCTTTGCGCTTTGCTTCGTCAACTATGCTTTCAGATTCACGAATGAAAATTTCCGTTGGGACTTTGCCGTTCCATTCTGGTGGAAGCTGCCGTGTCACTTCTTTTTCCAAGAGCCAAGCCATAAAGTTTAGCACTCTCAGCCTTCTATTCTCTGAAGCTTTGATATGTTATTGCCTTTAAACTCTATCAGGAATGCCCGCAGATTCCTCTGCGTACTCGCTTCCTGGGTTAGCGCAGTATGTTCTGCCTATTTTCAAGGAGCCTGAACTTTCATGAATGTGTCCATGCAGGGCTAAGAAAGGCTGGTACTTCTCAATCATTTTTTTCACAGCTTTAGACCCGACTGGAACCATGACGGTGCTTCCTCCCTGGATAATGGGGTTCAGCTCCTCGTCCAAAAGGGGTGCATCGTCTAGTTTAGTTTGGAAAGGCGGCGCGTGGAAGTTTGAAAATCGAGTTTTCCTTGTTCTTTAACCAGCAGCGATGTATTTTTCTAGGCACTCTCAAGCTTGTCTTCTGCTCTTCTTCGCGTGCAGTTTTCCATGGGCTAGGGTGTACCCTGGCACGCGTCCTAATCTATTGGTGAACTCATCTATATTGATCCATTTTCCTTGGCCCATCCACTCCCCCCATACCCGTGTATTGACTGAATTCCTTTAACGTCTCCTCTAGTTTTGATTGACAGACCCACCGATTACTCTTGTCATTCGGGGGGCACCTTTTGAGGTATTAGGTCTAGCCAGTTTTTCAGCGTGGAAAGCATGACTTCGTGGAAAACCTCGTCCGCCTTTCTTCGTGTTCCTGGGTCATCTCCTCATAGGTCTCTTTCATGTCGGTCTGGTAAGGGTAGTCGCCGATTCCTCGGATGTTCTTGAAAGCAGAATCCAGCTCTTCTTTTTCACCACTGTGCGGCTTTTTCCCATGTAGTAATACGCGTATTTCTTGTCAGATTGTTCAACTACCAGGCACAATCATTTTTCCAGTTAAGTCGCCGCCGCAAATCGCAGCATTAACTTTTAGCATTGCTGAAGCATTCAGAAACTTTCTCCAGACGCCTTCAGAACCATGCATATCGGTGGCGAAAAGAATAGTTGTAGCTTGCTCTTTTTTCTTTCTTAGAAATGACAAAGCACGTTCAATCCTTTTTTATTTTAACCATGTTTTATCGTCAATTTGTCTATTTAAATTTAAGCTAATGGAAAGTCTTAAATGGAGTTAGCGCTCACATTGAAAGTTTGGGTGCTTGAAAAAAAATGGGTTCAAGTAAACCTGGACTGTTCGCAAGAGAAGCTACTTTATTGGACTAGTGAGAGAAATCGGGTTTTCTGTCGGAGTCATCATCATCCTATCGCACGTCATCGGCTTAGGCTGGCAGAAACGAGCGTTTCAGTTATCGGGTCCAAGCCAATGCCAACAGATATAATGCCACTGGGCTTACCCGCAATGTTCTGGGCATTCTCGTCGTCGGCTTAGTCGTCCTAGTAACAGGCTACGCCGCAGGCTACGTTGCAGCAGCAATGCCAAGGTCCGGCGGAGGCTACGTGACTGTCTCAAGAATCATCCACCCAAGCGTTGGATACCTCGCTGGCTGGCTGATGTTCTTGGCAGAAGCCTTCTCATACGGATTCATCGGCGTCGCGGTGTTCGAAGGAATCGGAATATTCTTTAACATCGCTCTGGCATCGCCTGGCGTTCCAACTGCTGGATGGCTCACCGCGATGGGTGACCCTGCAACGATCTTTATCGGCGGTCTCATATTGGTCTGGGTATTCGCCTTGGTCGCACTGTTCGGCATGAAGATGTACGGTCGATTGATCCAAGTGATGTTCTATGTTCCTGCCGCAATCACTATCCTGTTCTTTGCCATGTGGATCGCTGGAATACTGAATCCACAAGTTGTCATCGACGGATTCACCAAAGTCACGGGAGCTGCACCGCAGACATACGTCAACACTGCTCTCGCAACTGGAATGGCAGCAAGTCCTGCTGGGTTCTTTGATGCCTTCTCATTCGCGCTCGGAGGCGCATTCTGGGCGTACATGGGATGGTACGCAACGACGTTCCTTGCAGGTGAGGTTAAAGAAGCAAACAAGAAACTACCCAGAGTCCTGCTGGTATCAGGACTGATAATCATACTAGTTTACTTGTCTGCTTCGTCGCTGTCCGCTTTTTCCGTCTTGAACGTAGCCGTCACCCAAAGTGGGGGACACACCTGGAGTCTCTTCCAAGCTTACGGGTGGCTTAGTTATGCGGGGGCTGATAAGGCAACAATAGCTGCTGCGATACCCAACTTCCAGAGTGCGTGGAGTACAGGGATAGCTACAATCATTGCTCAGGGCATGGGTCTCGGCTGGCTGGCGGTGATCATCGCCATCGGCGCAGTGTTCTGGGTAGCCAACGACATTCCACCATTCCTGCTTGTTGCTTCAAGGACGTTCTTTGCTATGTCTTTTGACAGAATGATGCCTGAGAAATTCAGCTACGTCAGTGAACGCTGGCACGCTCCTGTTTGGTCGCTGATAATCACTGCTGCCTTTGCCGTTCCTGCTTGTATGGCTGAAGCTAACTTCCCAGCAGGCGCAGCTACAACTTTGGCTTTTGCAGGTGTCGTTGGAACAGACATATTCGACGCTACCTTCCTGCTGATGTTCTGCGTATCATGTATGCTGCTTCCACTGGAAAGACGCGACATCTATGATAGAGCGGCCGTCAAACATTCTGTTTGGTTCGTGGTCCTCTTAGGCTTGCTGGCAACGCTGGGTGCGAGCTTCTGTTTGTACATCTTCATCCAGCAATCACCATGGATATGGAAGCTATTCACGTCTGGCGCCTCCTACTCTGACATCGCAAGCTCCGTCGGGTTCCTCGCGTGCATCGCGGCTGGTATTGTGCTGTACGTCTACCACATGTACAAGAACTCCACTAGAGGAGTAGACATGCGAACGCTATACATCGCTATTCCACCGGAGTAGCAACAAAAAACCCTCTCTCTTTTTATTTTTCCGTGACATGAAGGTATGCAAGATGATTGAACTCACATTCATAAACGACCTAATAGAAGAACAGATAATCAAAGGACGCCTCCGATGGCTCGCCAACTTCAACGAAATACGCAAAAGCTACTCCATCGAAGACCTGACTTTCCCGATTTATGCTTCAGGTGGGCTTCAGGAAAAAGGCTTCTTGCTCTCTAGAATTTACTCGGCTATGGTAACACCCCGATATAAGGTGCATCTCTTAGTTTACTCCACACCCGAAATCACAAGAGAATTCTTGAGCAAGATCGTCATCGCTTTGAAGCGTAAATTTCCGTCTCCAGACTGGGTCTTCCTGATTCTGGTTCAGGGTCAACCTGTAAGCAACTCGCTGAAGGCTAGTATTGAAGATATCGACGACAAGAACCTTGGAATAGCCGCCTACGGTTTGGGAGCTAAGGACACGATAACGTCAAACAACGTCCTTGGTCGTGGGCTGGGCAAACAGTTGAAACCGAACGAAGCTAAATACGAAAACTTTGATGTCCCGAACTATTTGAAAAGTTTCACCGCGACGTTCGTTTTGGGCATTCTGCTGCTGGTTTTCTTGGGGCTGTCTGGGTATACGATTGCGATTCAACCCGTGACAATCTTGTCTATGCTCGTTTTAGCCATCATTGTTGGATACGTTATCTATAGGTCTCGCTATAAAATGTCCGTGACGATTGACAGCAAGGGCTTCAAGCTCCGCGAGGGCAACAAAATCACGGAGCGGAAATGGAGCAGTTTCTCAGGGGTATCAGTCTTTATTTCACCAAACCTCGAGGTATTCTTGAGGCTGCAGTCAAAGGATGATAAGTACGATTTACCCGTTTCAAGAACAGGGTTGCCAAGGCGGGAAACATACAGCATGATTAGGCAGATAATAAAGAGCAGGCAGGCGGCTACTCAATAACCGGCGTCTCCACCTCAGTGTCCCACCAGGGCTTATCCCATTTCTTATCAACCTTTGGCAACTCCTTGAAGAGCGAATCGATCCTGCCTGTCACCGTCGCGATTTCGCTTCTCGATAACCAATTTCCGAGAACATCCTGATGTTCAACAAGGTTCTTAATGTTCAAAGAGACCGAGAGCGCCAGTTTGTTGTCTTTCTCGAAGGCTTTGCGCATCATCTGGGCGTCGATTTGGCCGCTGCCTTTTCCAATCTCGTGGTCGAGGAATATGGCGGCTACATCTTTCAGGTCTTTCTCCTCCATGCCTATGATGATGCGGTCTTTGGCGAAGAATGGATATTGCAGGATGCGGTACTCCTGTCCCTTCCGCTTTAAGTCTTCACGCGTCTCCGCGGGCATGTCGAAGATGAATTGTCCCTTTGACAGTAGCAAGCCCTCTAAACCGACGGTGTAAAGGTTCTCCTTGTACCGTTCGAATAATCCGATGTCCTTGATTTCCACCTTGTGTCGTAGGTTTATGCGGTCGCAGAACAAATCGAGCACCGTCATCGTAGGTTCGCCCTGCGGGGTTATGCCGTTTATCGTCGTGAGCCTGTAGCGTTCGCCGTATCGCCACGTGTTAAAACGCCTGTCATTGGAGGTGGCGAACGACATGAACATAGTTCCGAATGCGTTGCCCAAACCAAGCAGCATCTTGAAGAAGTTGATGCCCACCTTTTTTGGAACTATGAAATCTGTATCCTTTATGCCTCTGGCGAGGGGACCTTTGCCGTTGCTGCTTTTGCATTGAATTTTTATGGCTCCGCCTCCGAAGAGCAGGGCGGGGATGGGTTTGTCGTTGACCTGTTTCTCAAAAGCCTGCGGGTATTGTTTGTGTAGGATCGGTGCATTCATGGAAGCCCAAATAATAACCATCGCACATTTCATTGGAAAATAGCTCAAGTCAACGTATTCGGGGATGCCAAGTCTCTGTCTAAGTTCTGCAGGGTCAACGTTGCAGGTTAGGGGCAAGTTGACATCGTAGACTTTGCCGTCCATGTCCTCATAGAGAACAAACTTCTTTTCCAGTTCGGCCCTCTCCATGGAAGAATACAGGTTATTCACGCGTTTACGCATAAAAGCTTTGAGCAACTCGAGGTCGCGAAAATTTTTTGATTTTGGAACACTGGACGAGGTAGAAATGGTGGGGTCGGAGTGATTTGAACACTCAGCCTTTGGGTTTCCCCGACAGCTCCAGAATTCTATCATCCTCCGAGGAGTCAGCAAACCCGTGCTATTTCTGGAGCCCAACGTCATACCGGATTAGACTACGACCCCACTAAGCACCACAAAAACTCCACTCCTTTATTTACACTAAAACCCAACATTGAATTAATGTATAACAATATGTGGCAAAAAGAAAACGTTACAACGTTCCGCTTCTCACGCCAACTTAGGCCTCCCCAAACGAGTGTCACACAGCCCAAACGCAGTGAGTAATCTTGCAATCAGAACCAGAGCCCATAACCGTAAGGTGTTCTTCATACAATCGAACGTACAAAATGCATTGAAAAAAAAAACTAAAAGCTTCATATCTATAATCAGAAAAGAACTGCTACAAATGTGGAAACTATGATGTTAAGAAAAAAAAAAAAAGGGGGAGAAAAAAAGTGTTGAATGCAGGTTTTAGGTGCTGCTTAGGGGTTTCTTTTTTTAATTATTGTTTGCCAGTAGGTGAGGATTTTTTGCTTGTTTTCCTCCATTTGCTGGGCTTCTTTCAAGTTGGCGTTTATGAATGAGTTCAAGGCTTCTTCTATGGGTACGGCGGAAAAAAGTTTGGGGTAGTCGCTGGTGCAGTTGACGATGCCTCTGTTTTGGAGGTTTTTGAGGCACAGGTAAAGTCGTTTGTTGTTCATTCGCAGTGCTTTGGCTATGTCGTGGCTTTCTCAGGCGCCTTCGTTGCGAGGAATATGTAGACTTCTGCGTCTGTTCGAAAGTCCAAGGTCCATCAGGGTTTTATGGATCTGTTTTAGACTCAAATGTTTATTTTTTCCGCGGTTGTTTTTTTTGCCTGCCTTTAAAGAAATGGGGGGAAGTGAAGAGTTGCGTGTTCTCTTCACGGTTGTTTTCCGTTTGCCCGTTTTTATGTTGTAGCGGTTAGGTTATCCTATGACGGTTAGTGTGACGGCGTTGCTGTTTGCGGTCGTGCCTTCGGCGTCGATCACTTTGCAGTAGAACGTGTAAGTTCCAGTGACCGTCTTGGTCACAGCCAGCACCATCGATGTTTGACCCTGCAGCAGTGCGGTTCCTTCGTACCACTGGAAGCTGTATGGTCCTACGCCTCCATTGCTGTGTGCAAAGAAGTTCCAAGTCCAGCCAGGCAGAACCGTGACGCTAGTAAAGGCTGAAGCGGCAGGCTGTTGAGGCAAATACGGGGATCGCTGAACACCAAACAAATAGGGGCCCATCCAAGTGTTGGTGGTTGGGCCAGATATTGTCGTTGCGAAACTCAATGTGGGAATCGTTACCGATGCATTCGCAAAGTACATGAAAAAGTCACCGGTTGCAGTCCATCCTGATGGGAATGATGGACTCGTGCTGATGCCAACAACGGACTGATTTTGGTTGGGGACGTCAAATTCCATGTGGAAAGCAGGGATGGTCCATGTGGCTGAAAAATTCGCTCGTGGGAACTGGTCAGGCGGCAACATTACGTTTATTGGTGTTGCGGGGTTGAAGTCAAAAGTCAAGTGTGTGCCGTTGCGTTCCACTTTCAGTTCGTTACCGTATACCCGGGACATATTGTTGATTAAAACTGCACCGTTTACTTCCGTGTATGTTGAGGTGCCGTTATAGATTTGCTTAGCCCTGCCCATGTCATAATTTCCATTATTGATGCGTGCCTGCACAGAGCCATTGAAGCCTGCAGCTGATAACGTTACTGAAATTAAATCATACTTTCCATCTTTGCTTTGATCATAGTGGAGAGCCTGGACTGCCATTCGAGTAATGCCACCCGTTTTCGGTATGTCAACTGTAATTTGTGCAAAGCCGCTGCTGAAGAAAACTTGCTTCAGCTCGTCGGTTGGGGTAAAAGGGGTTCCTGATGTTTGGCCTCTGTGCACGTTAAACGATCTTATCGTTCCACCTGAACTTCCTGAGGCCCTGTAGTTGCTCCAAGAAGGACAAATGAATGTAAAGTTGGCATTGGAGCTGGCATATTCGTTGTATTCACTCCAACCAGATGGAGTTACGCTTGAGCTGTTTCCTATGGTGAAACTTCCGTTGAGTGAAGATCAATGTGAAAAGCAGGCATTGTCCATGTGGCAGAGAAGTTTGCTGGCGGAAACAGATCCTGCGGCAAAGTCACAACTACTGGCGTTTTGGGTTCGAAGTCAACGGTCACCCGATTGCCGGTCTTCACCACCCGCAGTTCGTTGGCTGTGACTCGCAGGAGATTGTTTATGGTGACGTTGCCGTTGATTTCTGTGTAGTATGAAGTGCCGTTGCTGAGGGCTTTTCTCCAGCCGAAGTCGTCACCTTTGAAGTTTGTTGTGATGCTTCCAGAAGCAATACCTGAAGAGATGATGACAGCTGGAAAACCAACACTTCGTAGTTATCGATTGTTGAGGACTTGTCTTGATGAATTGCCGCAATGGTCATCCTTGTAATGTTGCCTATTGATGGGACATTCACAACTGCAGTAGCGTAGGCGTTGCTGTATTCCATGAAGTAGGTCGGTTGGCTGGTGTTTTCCGCTGCTGTTGATGTCACTACAAATATAGGAATCATACTGATGAGCAAGCCAAGCAAGAGAAGAAGCGTCATCGCCATTGTTTTGGTTTTGTTCATTTTCTTTTTTCTCCTTTCAGTTGGGTACTTATTGCACCACTGCGCCTACGCACTGGCGCTCGAATCTGATGGTTGATAGGTTATATCAACGAAAAATTGTTAAGCTGGCGTATCGATTTAAGAATGCACTAGCAACAAAGGTTTGTTGCTCGCATAATCTGGATGTGGTACAACGGGCGAGGAAACCATAAGGGGCGTTCTCAGGAACCTTGGCCTTACAGAGAAAGAGGCCGCCGTTTACATTTTCCTCTCCAAACGAGGCGTCCTAAAATGCGGGGAAATCGCAAAAGGAATGAAAAGGCACACTTCCCAGGTTATCGCATTCTCAAGATTCTCCAAGGCAAAGGCTTGCTGGAATCAACGCTCGAATCGCCGACACGCTTCACGGCAGTTCCATTCGAGAAAGTTATAGACTTAAGCATCAAGGCTAAACGCGACGAAGCAGCACAGATGGAAACTACAAAAAACGAAATCCTTACCTACTGGAAAACCATCCGCCAACCAGGACTTGAACCCTCCTTACAGAAGTTCGTGGTAATCGAAGGAAACAGCAAGATTTACCCGAAGATCTCTCAGATGATAAAAGACACCAACAGTAATCTGTCCGCTGCGGCAACGTTTGCAGGTCTCCTTCGCGCAGATCAATTCGGCCTCTTCGACAACATCCTTGCTCATCCTTTGAATTCCAAGCTTGAGTTCAGGTTTCTAACCGATTTGTCTAGCCAAAACACAAACTCGGTGAAAACCTTCCTTAAAAAAATGCACAAGATCAAAATTAGCCTGAGAAACAGATGCCCAGAGATGGGCATGCAACTGTCTCCGCGAATGGTTATTCGCGACAGGCGGAAGCCTTGTTCTTCATCACGCCCCGAAACGGAGCATCTAATGGTAGCAGTGACGAAGTTGGCCTCTGGACCGACTGCAGAGAATTGGTCCTCTCCTTCAAGAGCATCTTCGAGGAGATGTGGCGAAACGCACCAGACATAACTTCGAAACTCCCACGAGCAAAGCAGCGAGGCTAAGTGAAGCGCGGCTAATTGACGATGAAGAAGAAGCCAGACAAAAGTACGCGGAAGCATTGCGGTCAGCAGACAAAGAAATCATGCTTATCACGTCCTCGAGAGGTCTCAAGGAACTATCACAAGACAATCGGATGCTCGGTGGAGCGATTCAAAAAGGTGTCACCATTAGGATAATGGCTCCAATAATCGACGAAAATCAAGACGCTGCTAAACAACTGGCTGAACAAACTCAAGTGCGCCACATCGAGATAGGCGACCTAGGAACCACGATTATCGATGGCAAACACATCTTTCAGTTCAAAGACCTGCCGATTGACCAAGACATGTCTCAACCAATGCGCCTTGGGAAAGCGTACTATTCTGACGATTTCGAATACGTAAACAAAATGAAAAAGACGATGGAAGACATCTGGAAAAGAGCTCCACTCCCATCGTACACAACGTGGGAACTAAGCTTCGGTCTCCCCAGGCAAGAATTCCGGTTACTAGCAATAGCAATTCGAGTGCCGCGAAAACTGGCAAACAGTTCGCCACTGGAGAAAACACCACGAACGATGCTACTGTGAACGAAACCGAAAATCTGCCATCAATAGAGTACGTCAAAGAGAAGTGGGAACAATACATTCGGACCAATGAACCCGCAATTGCTCGCGGATGGCGGGCACGCGGAATCATACGGCTCCCGAACCTTCCAAAGACACCAATGATTGGAATCAACGTCATTCACCTTGATGATAACTCCGCATTCGGCGGAGGAAAAATGATTGATGTTGATTTGCGGATGGAAACCCCACTGGGATATTCTTTTGTTCCGGTTGCATGCGTCGTGAACACGCAGGGATCAATGGTCATGGAACGATTTTACGAAGGAACGCCCGCGGCGCGAAACATGGTGCTGGTCGAGCGGCACAAGCAAATAGAGATTTTTAGGAAAGACAATCTAATCTTTGCAGGATGGACAGTTGATATACCTTTACCCCCTCTAAGCTACAGTCTCGGGCCATCTTGCCTGTTCTTTGAAGGCCACGGACCCATCCAGCAACTAACACGGAGCTATTCGCTGCCGACAGGGTTCAAGGGTACAACGGATTTCAAGAAACGTCACGCATTTATCACCTTCATGAATCAGTCGCAGCCGTATATCGCGACGGGAATCCAAGGATTCTTGGTGACCGAGTACGTCATGCGGACAACCCACCCATAGAACAACTTGGCAATCTGGTTTTCGAGTGGCTAGTGTTAAGTATTCAACACTTCGAATACTACTGGGCCATTGAATGGACACAAAACAAGTCGCAATAGTAGCGGTCTTCGCCGCCCTCGCCATCATCTTAAACCCTGATGTCTCAAGAATCAGCTTTCCAGCCCCGTTCCTGCCGTTTCTACCATACCAAGTCTGGGAAATCCCCATATTCACGGCGTTCCTCCTGCTCGGTCCTAAACCCGGCCTCTTCATTGCGCTCATAGGTTCCGCGGCTCTGCTTGCATTCCACCCAACTTTCATCGCAGTGGGCGGCATCATAGCCTGCTTAGCTATGCTCGGAGGATTCTACCCTAGCATACAAACTCGTCACGCGCAACGTCCCTCCAAGGAGCGCGCCGTTAACCAGGAAAACGGTAATAGTCATCACAGCAGGTGCGGTAAGATTTCGTGTTGGGGTTATGGTGATCCAGAACTACTTTATGCTCCCGCCGATGCTCTCTTTGATAGGGCTTGACTTTTCCCAGTCAGTCATACTTGGCGTATACATACCATTAGTGGCGTTGTTTAATGCAACAGAACCCCTCTACGTGATTCCCATCAGCTACTTCCTGGCAAGGGCAATTAGTTCAAACCTGAGAATAGGAAACAGACTTGAATCCACGGTAAAACCACAATCGCAGACTGCGGACTGAGGGGTCGTTGGTTTAAATCCGTCCTTTACCCCCGCTCTTTAGCGAATGGGTCTTAAGAGTGCTTCGTGTAGCCGTACATGCTTTCAAAGTGCCGAGTAGGCTTTTCTAGGACTTTTATCGTTTGGTGGATGAGGTAGAGTTTTTCTTGATCATCGCCTGCCAGAACGAAAGGATTTCTTGTCTGTTTAGCTCCATTTTCTGAGCTTCTTCCAAGTTTGCCCTCACTAGCAGGTCGAGGACGCTTTCAATGGGCACCGCTGAGAAGAGCTTAGGGCGGTCGTTTGTGCATTTCACGATGCCCTTTTCTTGGAGTTTTCTGAGGCATGGATACAATTGTTGTGCTTTATTTTTATCGTGTTTGCCATGTCACTTGCTTTTTGCGGTATTTTCGGTGCGAGGAAGAGGTAAACTTGGGCGTCTGCTTCGGAAAGACCGAGAATCACAAGGGCATGAAGCATCTGTTCGAGACTCACGTTGCTTGCATCCTCTTTTGCCTGTCTGATTTTAGTACTGGATAAAAATAGGTGGGAAGCTGAGAGCAATACTTTTTTCCTGAGTAGCGAGTTATATTGGTTGTTTTTCTGAGAACGGACGTTGTCCGGAGTGCAAAGATGTTGCCGACTTCGAACTTTGCCTCCTATTTCATTCTTCAAGACTACCACGGAGAGCAGAGCTATTGCGAGAAGTATTGTCATCAGAACGTTCGAGCTGAATTCGGGAATGAGTTGAGGAAACACGGAAGTCAACGTGAATTGACTCTCTGGGTCTGTGAGGTATCGGTTGGCGTATGTAAGGTAAGTTGTGACGTTGAGGGTGTTCTTCACAGTGTCAAAAACCAAAACGCTAACTGTTGCCCCGCCTCTGTACATATCCTCATCTTGTCGGTCAAAGAAAAGTTCATTTCGATTACCGATTTTTGTTCTGGAGCCTGTTGGGAAATGGTTGTGACCGCTTAGGGTTAGAAAAACGTTTGGATGCGTGTCCAAGACGTTGGTCCTGAAGTAGGATGCCCAGGGTCGCTTCCTACGCCGGCGTTTGTGTCAAGATAAGCATGTGTTCCAACGATGGCGGAGGCGGTGGGATTGCTGGAGAGCAGGTTGTTTGCCCAATCTAGGACAGAAAGGTCCGCGAGATCCGATGTTTACAACTAAGATTGTTACGGTTTCGAGATTCAAGCGAATGGCAGTGTTTTTACCAGCATAGTAGTCGGATACCCAGCACTGTTTTCCACCCATTATGCTTAAGTTGAATGCCGTGTAGTCTTTTCCATACCATGTTGAACCATACTGATCCTGGTTGCCTGCGTTCCAGCAATAGGGCATGCCGTTGTCCAGAAGGAGACCCATTGAATGGTTTGCGTTAGCCCATTCGGTTGAGCTGCCGGCAGTCTCAACTAGGTCCGCTGTATGAATAACCGCTTTCACGTTAAGATTTGCTGAATTGTTAACGATCCAGAAGCATTGTTGGTCGAAGTCACTTGGGTATAGCTGCGCAGAATGCTGGGTATCGGTGATCCAGATAATTGAGAAGGCAGAGACTTCCGCGGATGCAGAGTCAATGAACAGGACAGAAGTCATCATGGATATTGACAACGTTAATACGAAAGCCCAAGTCAATGCTTTCTTGTTAATTGGCATTAAACATTTATGTCCTTTGAAGGATTGAATGTTCATTAGTTTCACCCGTTTTTAATTCTTTTCCCAATCACGGATTGATTAAAGAAAAGGGAATGTTGTCATATTTTCTTCTTGCGGCCATGTTGGCTATCTGACTGTTAGTGTGACTGCATTGCTGCTGGTTGTTGCGCCTTGTGAATCGGTTACTCTGCAGTAGTAGTAGTAGACGCCCGGCATGTTTTTGGTTATAGGCAGTACCATGGATGTCTGTCCCTGAAGCATTGTTGTCCCCTCGAACCACTGATAGGTGTGTGCGCCTGCGCCTCCGGTGCTGCGGGCGAAGAAGTACCATGCCCACCCTGGCATGACGGTGACGTCACAGAAGGCTGTCGCCTTGAGTCCCGTCAGCTCGCCCATTAACCACTGGTAGGTTGGTGCAAAGACGTCTCGTACTGCGGTGTTGCCTACGGAGAGGTTAAAAATGCCAGTGTTCGGCACCAGAGTTGTTGTAAAGTCGGTTGTATTGATTCCATTCACGAATCGGAGTGTGCCAGATCTGTTTGATGTTATCCCGCTGTTAATAGCGATCAAGGGAGTGCCTATTTCCCGGTAGTACTCGTCGAAATCGCGGGTTACATAGGGGCAGTTTGTCCAGTCCGTCATTGCTAGAGTTTCTCGGTTGAGCCTGCGTGGCCACCATTGGTCTTTCTTGCTTTCGAGCTGCATTTCTCTTAGAGCGTCTCCGTATCCTCCAGTGATGTTGGTGTAGCGGAAGCTAACCTCATATGCACTTGCGAAGTATTCGATCCAGTTTGAGTATGTTTTGTTGGTTAATGGATTGATGATGGGATTACCGTCTGGGTCAAAGACTGTGCTGTTGGGGTTTGCCAATCCATATCTCGTGGCGAATATAAGGTCAGATTGTGCGATGGTTAAGCCGTACGTTGGATTCGCCCAGTCTCCTGTTGCTTTCAATGTAGCTAATTGTGTAGTCAGATTGTAGGTGTTTGTTGTTGAAGAGGGTTTCACGACAATAGGAGTGCCCAATCTGTCGCCAAGGGCTGCGTCAACTAATATTATGCCCAGCAGGTCTTCCTTCCAGTAGAGGGTAGCGTAGTTCATGGCTGCGTCTCCGCCCTTGTTATCGCCTAGATGGAGATTTTGTTAGCTCCGGAAATTTCTTTTGCTTTTTCCACGGCTTCTTTTATGTCGCTTATCCATTGGTCAAAACCCCAATTTGCATGAAAGAGAGCTGGGCAGCAAGCTGGTTAGATTATTGGCAGCCAGAAGCCTGTGAGCAAAGTGAGATCGGTAGTCTATGTAAATGTCGAAGCCCCTGTTTGCAAGTAAATAGCTTGGAGTAGTTTTCATATTGGTCCAGTTTTCCTCAGGAGGGTTTGAAAGACTGTTCAGCATTGCTCAACCAGAATGGTACAGGAATATGACTGCTTTAGGCGTGGCGCCTGTTTTGACCAGCCTGTGTAAGCCTATCTTGTCGTAATGGACCGTGAGGCGCCATGCTCGCGTTTTTCTGCCAGACATACTCTTTCAGGTCAGGAGACGCCTTCACGCCCCTACCGTCAATAGGTTGAAGTCAGCCGTCGGCCGCCGTAGATGCTGGAATGAACACTGGAAAGGCAGCAATCATAAGTCCGATGATAAGAAGCGAAGCAGCTAATGCAACGGTTTTGATTTTACGCGTTTTTTATTACTCTCCTTTTCTGTTGGGTACTTCTTGTCACTGCGCCCCACACTCGGCGCTCGAGACTGATTAATCGGTCTTCATTTGCGAAAAATTGTTAAGCCCGATTACCGTATTAAGGATGGACTAGGAACAAAAGTTTGTTACTCGACTGGAGAAGGGAGTAGTGGTTGGGCGAGGAAACCATAAAGAACGTTCTCAAAAACCTCGAACTGACAGAGAAGGAGGCAGAGGTCTACGTTTTCCTCTCCAAACATGGCGTGCTCAAATGCAACGAAATCGCCAAGGGAATGAAAAGACACAAAGCCCAAATCTACCGTATCCTGAAAATCCTCCAAACCAGAGGCTTGTTAGAATCAACTCTCGAAGCCCCGGCACGCTTCACCGCGGTCCCGTTTGAGACAGTTTTGGACTTGAGCATCAAGGCTAAGCGTGACGAAGCCGCGCAAATGGAAACCACCAAAAGCGAGATACTCACCTACTGGAAAAGCATTCGCCAACCCGGACTCGAACCTCCAATAGGCAAATTCGTCGTCATCGAAGGAGACAACAAAATCTATGCCCGAATCGCCCAGATGATAAAAGACACAAAAAGAAGCCTGTCAGTTGTAGCCACGGTTCCAGGCTTAGCTCGCGCTGACCAATTCGGCCTCTTCGACAACATCTTATCGCATCCCTTGAAATCCATAATTCAAATCCGTTTCGTCACTGACTTATCCAACGAGAACCTCCCCACCATTAAAACTCTCCTCAAGGAATCACACTTCAGGGAATTTAACCTAAAAGGAAGAAACCCAGAACTCGGCTTACAAGCACCTCGCATGGTCCTAGGGGATAATGATGAAATCCTGTTCTTCATCACACCGAAGCTGAGTACGACTTCCAACAAACAGGATGTCTGCCTCTGGACAGACTGCGAAGAACTTGCACTTGCCTTCTCCGCTGTTTTTGAAGATTTGTGGCGAAACTCAACGGACATCGAGCAAAATATAGCTGAAATCGAGAGAGGCAGCCCATCGCAAAGAATATTCATAAACAACGCTGAGGAAGCCGAAAAAACCTACTATGAAATCGTAAGTTCCGCCAAGAAACAAATCCTTGTTCTAACGTCTTCGCAAGGACTGGCGACCCTGTGCGAAAACACGGCGCTTATAGAAGCATGGATAAAAAGAGGGATTTCCGTCAAAATCATGGCGCCCATAACGAGTGGGAACTTCAAAGCCGCATTACAACTGGCAAAATACTGTCCAACAAGGCACATCCCGTCTGGTTACTTGCAGACCACTGTCGTCGATGAAACGCACCTTTTCCAATTTCATGCGCCGCGTGATTCTGAAAGAATGGGTGCGTCACCGCAGTTTGAAGACGTGTTTTATACAAGCGATGGTGAGCACGTCGGAAGAATTGCGCTTATGCTGAAAAGTCTTTGGAATGGAGCTCCTATCCCATCAGCCATCTGCATTGATTCTCTGAGCTCGCTTCAGCCTGAAATTGGAACCCCAGAAACGCTAACCGCATATGCTAAGGCTGCAAAAGATGTCCCTGATAAGGACTTGCCAAGAAGCCGGAGCACTGCTGGAAAGGTCTTGATTCAGGCACCAAGCAACCTCGGCATACCTGCAACCAAGATTATCGCTGTCCACTACGAAAAAGAGTCTACGTATGGAGAAGGGAATAGTTTATACATAAAAATGAGGCTCAAGACCCCAAATGGCTACGAGTTCGTGCCAGTGGCCACCGTCGAAACAAACGAAAAAGCTGTTGTTCCGCAGAAAGCTATGAGCTTGGGCACCCCCGCAGCAAATAACTTCCAATTTGTGAAGACTGATGGGTTGCAAATTCGGAAAAACGGCAACACCTTGTTTGTGGGATGGACAGGGCATATACCTCTTCCTCCTACCGCTCATATCCTGCCCTCAGCCTGCATGCTATTCGAGGCGTATGGCAAACCCCAGCACGTCATGAATTCTTCGCCTCTTGGAGACTTCATCGAGAACTATGAATACGACAGGCTTGACGCATTTGTCACCTTCTTAGACCCGTCGTGGAAGAACTTAGCGCCCGGAACCCACGGGGTTATGCTTACAAATGTTGTTGGTTCCATAACACGACCTAAATAGTTAACGCAAATAGTTAACGCCAGAAAGTAACACTCTCACGGTACTAAATACCGGAATGTACAGAGCGGATGTTTGTGCAGTTCTTTTCCTAGCTGCATTGATTTCTTGCCTTCTTTGCTAAAGATTCATTTTTCTGAATTCAGTTCGACTTTGGCAAATTCTATATACTTTCTACTCACATAGCGAAATAACATGACCTTCGATGAACCTGCTCCAAGTAGTGAGCCTTCGAGACGATTATTTCTTCCATCCCTGGCAATCGCTGCTTTCTCGGTAGGCGTCTCCAATGCCATAATAACGCTGTTCGCAGTAGACATAGCAAGAACGTTTTTCGGCACTGTTAATGCCGCCGCCGTTGGTGCCGTCAGCCAGCTTAGCACCGTGAACGCCGCTGCTGAAATTGTCTTCGCTCTATTGTTAAGCATTTTGGCTATCCGATTTAGACAAAAACCACTGCTTTTAATAGGTGTAATACTTGTGGTTATTTCAGCAATCGGAAGCTTTTTTGCTCCAACTCTGCTTTCACTGCAGTTCTTTCTTGCGATGGAAGGCGGCGGCAGTATCATGGTTAGCGTAATGGCTTTTACGTTAGTCGGAGATATACTTCCAGCAGACAAGAAGGCGAAAGCAATAAGCTACATCGTATCAGTAGGCGCCTTGTCGACTCTTGCCACAATCCTGTTATTTGGGTTTATTACGAATGTTGGCGGCTGGCGGTACGACTTCTTGTTCGTAGCATTGCCCGTTTCGGCTGCAGGCTTAGCCTTAGCCACATTCTTTCTTCCATCTAAACCACGTGAAAAATCCGCAGTCAGCAAGGAGAATCCGTACTCAGGAAGTTTTAGGCAAATCTTCACAAACGGATCTGCTACTGCTTGCCTAATCTCCAACATTCTAACCATAGCAGGGACACAGGTCGCAGTCTTCGCAATAGCTTTCTACCGGACTGTATTCGTGGTGCCCAGGGAATGGACCGTGGGGATTTTTGAAGTAGCGGCCGTAATTTACACCGTTGCGCCCTTAGTTTCCGGTCGATTCGTAAGTAAGTTTGGAGCGAAACGTGTTGCTGTCCTAAGCGCTTTCCTTGCAGCTTTCTTCACCATAGCATTTTTCTTTATTCCTAACCTGTGGCTCGCATCACCTTCGACATGCTGCATGTCTGGTTTGCGGCTTTTTCAACTCCAGCATTCGTTTACCTTATTCTCGAACAAGTTCCGAAATCCCGCGGCACCATGTTGTCGCTGAACAGCATATTCAACAATATCGGCAACGTTATCGCTCCAGCATTAGGAGGAACACTTCTATTCATCACATCTGGACTCTACGGCGTCGTAGGACTCGCACTTGGAAGCATAACCGTCGTCGGCTCCGCTGTTCTTCTCTTCTTGGCAAAGGACACTACCAAGGCACCAGCTAGCTTGCAAAAACAGCGATAATGCCGCCGCTAGTGTTACTCAACATAACGGAGCCGCAGTTTGTGCTTCCCCTCGAACATTTCACAGCGAAAATTATTCGTACAAACCTAAAGTTGATAACAGAATCCAACGGTAATTGGTAGCTGTGACGTTTAACAGAGAGAAAAAGGCCATCGCCTTTTTAGAAGTGTTCAATGAAATTCCAAACGAGTTGCTCTGACGGATTGCCGTGTATTTTGGGACATTCTATGAGTCTGTCGTTTTTTCCTAGCTTAAAAGTCGTTTGTTTCCATGTCTGCTGTCACCAAAAGCGTAAATTGCATGGTAACGTATTCTTGGAGACTGTGGAAGTTAATAACGCATGTCACGAGATACCGTTTCGCCTTTCCGGCAAGAAACAGGCAGCTCCAAGGTTTACGAGTACATCGAGGAATGGAAATCCCGCCTCATAGACCTCTCCCGCCGCAACAGACTTCTCTATTTCAAACATGCCACGAAAGGCAACCTACTCGTCACGTCTCCCGATACAGAGACTGTCTTCTATAGACTCGTCCACAGGAAACGTGGCATGGAATTCTGGATGCCCCCGAAGAACAAGTCCCAACCCGCAAGACGACCACGACTCCGCCTCTTGAGTTTCCTTTCAGCCCCCGAAGCCCACGACAAGCCACCTAGTATGCGACGCCAACCTTGCCCGCAAAGATCTGGAGAACATCCTCAAGAAATTCAACCGACGGGCACTCTTGGATTACAGGGAACGGGGCGTCCGCATTCTCTACGCGGCCTTCGGGATACTAACGTGGCGAGAAATCGCAACGAACGAAGAGATCCGCAGCCCCCTAATTATGGTCCCGGTGGAGCTGACGAGAAAATCGGTATTGGATCCATTCACCCTTTCAGTCCCACTCGTTGAGGAGGCAGCTATCCCGAACCCGGCGTTGCAGGTAAAGTTGCGAGCCGATTTCAGGATTGATCTTCCATCCTTTCCGGAGAACGGCGAAGCACGTAGCTTGACGAACTACTTCAACTCTGTCAGCCAGATTGTAGAGCGGTTTGGCTGGAAAGTCGAGCCGACCTCAAGATCGGGCTATTCTCATTCCACAAACTCGTCATCTTCAAAGACCTCGAAGCCAACGCAGACGCTATCGTGACCCACCCCATAGTCCGCGCCATCACAGGCATCAAAGACGCAAAGCTCGTTATGGATTCCCTGCCCGAAGAGAAAGATGTCGACGCAATAGAAACCCCCGAGCGGACTTTCAGGGTCTTAGATGCCGACAGTAGCCAGCGAATCTCCATCGACTACGCCCTGCAGGGCCAGAGTTTTGTAATGCAGGGACCCCAGGAACAGGCAAAAGTCAGACCATAGCCAACATAATCTCAGAGTGCATCGCCCGCGGAAAATCCGTGCTGTTCGTGAGCGACAAGATGGCTGCGCTCGAAGTCGTCTACAAACGCCTAAGCGAAGTCGGCTTGGCACCTTTCTGTCTGGAGATGCACAGTAGTAAAGCGAACAAGCAGGAAGTCGTGGCTGAACTCATGCGCTGCCTCAACGAGAAACTAGTCCGCACGCAGCTTGCCCTCGATACATGACTTCGAAAAGCTGCAAGCGCTGCAGATTTCTTTGAACGGCTATGTCTACAGCCTCCACAGCAAGCAGCCGAATCTGCAGATTAGCGCGTACGAGGTCCTCTGCGAACTCACAAGATTGGAAGCGGTGCCATCCGTTCCCGTCGGCTTAGTAAACGTCGGCGAGTTGACGCCTCAGCGTATGCAGGAACGGGAAAATCTCGTCGCACAACTTAGCGGCGTCTGGCAAGCCATCGAGGAGAAGGATTTTCCGTGGCGAGGATACCGTGGCACCAGCTTTTCGCTGGACGTTCGGTCGGAACTCACGACGTTCTTGGAGACCTTGATTTCACAGGAGAACCTGCTCCGCTTAGAGGCAACAGAATTCTCCGGAAAACTAGGGTTGGAAGCACCCGAAACATTCCCCCAAGTCGATTGGCTCATCGAGCTTAGCCGTCTTCTCATGGAGAGCCCAAAGCCCGAGCCGAACTGGCTCACACACCCTGACATATACGAACTAATCCGAGAAGCACAGGATCACCAAGGAATGTTTGAATGGCGACAAGCCCAAAGAACCCAACTGCTGAGCTCTTACGAGGAGTCGTTTTTCAACCTGAACATCAACAAATCCGCTGAAATCGAGCAGGCACTCAAATCAATCCGACCCCTAATCATCCCGCCAGCGTCGAGAATGGCGATTTGCTAAAGAAACAGGAGCAACTCGCAAAACTCCTCACAAGCGGCCACGAACTTACCGAAAAATGGGCAGGATACGCGAAAGACTTAGCCCAGCAACTCAGCTTGTCAGCGGAGAACCCATCGACCGAACGCATCGCACAACTATCGCGCCTCGCGGTGCTCTGTTTCTCCGAAAACAAACCCGAAGCCAAATGGTTCGACCCCACAACTTTCCGGCGTGTGCAGGAAATCGTGCCCAAGGCAAAGAAGAACATTCAGGAAAACAACTTACTGCGGAGCCAAATCACAAAAGCCTACGATGACCGAATCTATAGCCTCGACCTCGACGAGTTCATAAGGCGGTACAATGGACCCTACAGGGGCTTCTCACGATATTTCAGACCAGCATTCTACCGCGACCAAAAGCAAATCGCTCTGCTAACACGTGATGGTCGCGTCCCCAAAACCGTTATGAAAGACCTTATCGACGCACGCCGAGCCAAAATGCTACAAGCCGAAGTCGACGGCTACACGGCGACGCTGCAGAGTTTGCTCGGGCACTTCTATGAGGGGGCCAACACTGACTTCCAGAAAGTCGAAAAAGCAGTGGAAGTGGCAGCTGAAATCTTCAAGATACTAGGTTCCACCTCGGTTCCCGAGAGCCTTGCCAAACTTGCATCTTACGGGACGATGGCGCCGCAGAAGGTTCGCTGGCTGGGTGTTGAAACTCCAAGATTCAACCGCTGCATGGAAGCAAGCCATCGAAGACCTGAGTACCGTCATCCCGGTCTCGATACTACCCAACTCCAAGCTATCCATCTACGACACGACCATAACGGAGCTCCAGGAATGGGCAGACGACACAGAAAAACACATCACACAACTTCTCGGACTGACGACACGATGTTTTGCAGGCCTGCAAACATGAACCAGCAAACTACCGCCAACTCTT
>CAWGAW010000018.1:0-16894 GCA_963820675.1 Candidatus Bathyarchaeota archaeon
AGCCTGCTTATCCGAAAGATAACCGTGGCGCCGCGCTCTCTCTTCCATTTCCTCCTCGTAAGCGTCATCACTATCATACAACTCGTTGGAGTTGATTTCTTTGGCAATCCCTTCGAAAACCGCAACTGCATCGAACCGCTCCTTCTTGGAATTCTTCAATTCACACGTCCTTCATTACCTTGGCTAAAGTATTTTTCGCTTCAAACTTGTAACCTTGTCGAAGTCTGCATCCTTGGACACGAACTCTGCTTTTTCAGCAATGGCTGTTGCAGCATGAATCGCATCTCTTGGTGCGAGATGGTATTCTCTAATGATTTGCAGAGCCGACAAAACCACTTCCTTATCAGCTGAGACAATTTCCAAATTTGGAAAGTTCAGCATTGCCTCTGCTGTTTCCATCGCTTTCTCGAGCCCTCGATATTTCTTTACCTCCCAAAATACTTCGTCAAATGTTAACGCAGAAGTAATAGCCTGTAACTCACCTTGTTGAATTCTCGCAAGAAGAGCTACAGCTTTCTCTCCTTCCTCTTCAACGTTCACAGCCGCGAAAATGAAGACGTTAGAGTCCAGATAGAGCACGGCGGTATCTCTCTTCCAACTCTTCTTCGTAAGCGTGCGGGTCTATTTTGGAGACGGATTTGCCACTCTTGGCGACCTTTCTAAATACAGCTACAGCATCGAAGATAGGTTTTGTCAGGACCAGTTTGTCGTCCTCTAGAGTGAAAAGAACCTTGGTTCCAGGTTCTATTTTCAAGGCTTTTCGCATGGCCCTTGGGATGACGACTTGTCCTTTTGGACCGACTTTCATTTCTTCTTCAATCAAAGTCTTACCCAGAGTTATACAAATGTCTAACTTTCATTTATACTTTTTTTGCCATAGCTTAGATCCGAAAGAGGCATAGTATTATTTGAGGAGCACTGACAAGTTTCGAGGCAACTCATCAAAGTAATCGGTGAGGCTGAGAAGCTGCAGTTTATTCATCGTCGAAGTCGGCACTTGTTCGCGTGCTGTTCCTTTTAGGAGAAGCCGTGTTTCTTCCACGCTGAATTCTGCACACTCGCCCATCGACTTCAGGAACGGCTTATTCTCAGGGCAGGCTCTTTGACACGTGAGGCAGCCCACGATGCAGTTGTGCCATGAAGGCTTAATCCAGTCTGGGAAGGGTACATTGCTTTTCTTCTCGTTGTGATATGTGAGGCATCTTTCCGCTTTTAGCAAGAAACGGTCTTGGGAGATTGCGCCTGTGGGGCAAGCCTTTCGACATAGGTCGCAGTTTTCGCATCGCTTCATCATCCGAGGCTCTTGCCAGTGGTCATCTTCACAGGGCATGTCGGAGTATACCGCCGTGAGGCGCTGAAAACTTCCAACACCCGAAACGTACGTGATGTTATTCCGCCCGTACTCAGCCAGCCCGCTTCGTGTGGCAAGCAGCTTCAACGGCAGAATGGGGGTGGCGATTCTGTAGCCTTCCTTGCCCACAACTTGGGCTACTAGGCGTTCAACTTCGATTCGCTTCTCATCATAAGCTGTGTACGTGGGAGGCAGGATGAACGACTGCTGCTTTCCGTTCCATGTAAACGTTGCCTTGGTTGGCGGTCTGGGCATGGCGACGACTATAAGCGATTTGGCGTTGGGCAAATCTTCAGGCGGTGCAAACTTAAGTTGGGACAGGTAGTCTTTGTACAGTTCCGCGTCCAATTGGTCTTGTTTTCGGCGTTTCTCAATCTCCGCCTGTAACTCGGAAAGATGAATAGTAGATACTGTGCTAATTCTCCAGCTTTTTTCGGTCAGTGGTGTGAACCCAGAGTATTCTGGCATGTGTTTCCTTTTGGACTCACACATTTGTCTATGCACTTCTAGCGGAACTATTCGCCTTTGCGCATTATGGCTTCCCAGATGCCGAAGCCGCCCACCGTGTCAGGGCGCTCCACGTGGCAGTACCACTGCCTCTTCGTTCCCACTTTTGCCCGCATCTTCCAGCCGAAAGACTTCGGTTCAGCCTCTATCTTTTTGACCAACGTGTCGATTTTCGCGTTTATGTTATCTCGCTCGTTTTGCGAGATGAGTTTTGCGTCGATTTTAGCCTCAGGACCAAGTTTTTCAAGTTCGGTGACGAAGCGTTTGATGTTCTGCAAGTTCGTTGTAACGGTGTACCAGAAACCCCAGTCGTCACCCAACAGCTTCGCCACGTACCCCGCGTTTATGGCTTCTTCATCCGAATCGTCTTTGACGTCGTGGGAAAGTACCAAGAGCAGGCAGTCTTTGAGGTCTTTTACGCCGAAGGCTTCCCACATCTGCACCTTCTCCAACAGCATGTCCGTTGCCGTAATCGTCGGGTAGTCCAGTTCCAGCCTGCCGCGGAAATCAATCGGGTGATTCGCCACAACGAGTTGATCGAAGAAAACGTCCACGTAGAACCAACCCTGCGGATGATAATAGATTTGTCTCTCTGAAGCGGCGGACGAGAGGGTTGCTCTGCGTTTCACGTAGCCGATTTTGTTGAAGAAATCCTTGAGTTTGTCTCTGTGTTTGCGGTATGCCACGAAGTCGATGTCGCTGTACTCCTGTCCCGCAACGACCCCCATTCCCGTTCGCGCCAGTCTCTTGGCGAAGTCCATTTGGTTCTT
This sequence comes from Candidatus Bathyarchaeota archaeon, assembly GCA_963820675.1. Classification (GTDB taxonomy): domain Archaea; phylum Thermoproteota; class Bathyarchaeia; order Bathyarchaeales; family Bathycorpusculaceae; genus UBA11855. Next base: position 2,629 of record CAWGAW010000018.1, read on the forward strand.
GCAGTGCATTCCTATGGCGAGTCCTCCGAGAATTCGCAGTGTCAAACCTTCTTGCTTGGCTTGGTTTACGATCTTCTCGGATTCACTCATGAAAACCTGGGTTGGGACGATCCCGTTCCATTCTTTTGGCAACTCACGAACGACTTCTTTCTCAAGAAGCCACGCCATCACGCGTCACTTAGCCTTCGATTCTCTGGAGCTTCGAAATCTTGTTGCCCGTGAACTCGATGAGGTAAGCGCGGAGAATGCCTTCGGCATATTCGCTTCCAGGGTTAACGCAGTTAGTTGGCCCAATCTTCACGCAGCCAGAGCTCTCGTGAATGTGTCCATGGAGACCTAGAAAGGGCTTGTACTTCTCGATGACTTTTCGAACCGCTTTCGATCCGACAGGAACCATGACCGTGCTGCCTCCTTGAATGATGGGGTTCAAATCAGCATCCAGCAGAGGCGCCTCGTCAAGCTTGGTCTGGAAAGGCGGGGCATGGAGACCGAAAATGGCCGTCTCCTTCTTTTGCACGTCGGCGATGTAGCGTTCCAACCGGTCCTCAAGTTTGTCTTCGGTCTCTTCGCGAGCCGTCTTCCATGGACTTGGATTCACCCAGCCACAGCTAATCATTTCGTGAGTCTCGTCAACCTGGATAACTTTTCCCTCACCATTAATCACCGAGCCATGACCATTCACGAGGTCATCAACGTCTGGTCTGTCATCGTTGCCAGGACAAACGACAACTCTCGTGTCCTTCGGCACCTTCTGCGGTATTAGGTCGAGCCAACTCTTAAGCGTCGTGAGCATGACTTCATGGAAGACTTGGTCCACTTTTCTCGGGCTCTGTGTCATCTCTTCATACTCTTGCTCATTAGTCTGGTACGGATAATACCCGATGCCTCGTATCTGTTTGAAGGTTTTATCCAACTCCTCTTTGTCGCACACGTGGTTTGCGCCCATGTAGTAGTACGCAAATTTTCCTTCTTGCTGCTCTACCACTGGCACAATCATCTTTCCGGTTAAGTCGCCGCCACAGATGGCCACATTTACGTTGAGCATGGCGGAAGCGTTGAGGAATTTTCTCCAGACACCCTCAGAACCGTGCATGTCAGTCGCAAACAGGACGCGAGTTGTCTGTTCTTTTTTCTTCCAGAGAAACGACAATTTTTGTCTCAGTCCTCTTGGTTATTACCATGCCTTTACGTCATTTTGTCTATTTAAGTCTAGGCATTATGGAAAGTTTTAAATGTTGTACGCACTAAAACTCGTAGTTCGGGTGCTTGAAAAAAATGGGTTCAAGTAAACCTGGACTGTTCGCAAGAGAAGCTACTGGACTAGTAAGAGAAATTGGCTTTTCCGTTGGCGTCATCATCATTCTGTCGCACGTCATCGGCTTAGGCTGGCAGAAACGCGCGTTTCAGTTCTCGGGACCAATGCCAATGCCAACAGACACAATGCCGCTCGGCTTACCCGCAATGTTCTGGGCATTCCTCGTCGTCGGCTTAGTCGTGCTGGTAACAGGCTACGCCGCAGGCTACGTTGCAGCAGCAATGCCAAGGTCCGGCGGAGGCTACGTGACTGTCTCAAGAATCATCCACCCAAGTGTTGGATACCTCGCTGGTTGGCTGATGTTTTTGGCAGAAGCCTTCTCATATGGACTCATTGGCGTCGCGGTGTTCGAAGGCATCGGAATATTCTTTAACATCGCACTGGCAACACCTGGTGCTGGACCTGCAATCGCTTTCGATTCTGCGACGATTTTCATCGGAGGCTTGCTCTTAGTCTGGATATTCGCAATCGTTGCGCTACTCGGCACAAAAATGTACGGTCGACTAATGCAAGTGATGTTCTACATTCCCGCGGCAATCACTATTCTGTTCTTTGCCATGTGGATCGGTGGGATTCTGAATCCACAAGTTGTCATCGACGGATTCACCAAAGTCACAGGAGCTGCACCGCAGACATACGTTGATACTGCTCTCGCAACTGGAATGGCGACTAATCCTGCTGGGTTCTTCGATGCCTTCTCGTTCGCGCTCGGAGGCGCATTCTGGGCGTACATGGGATGGTACGCAACAACGTTTCTAGCAGGTGAAGTTAAAGAAGCTAACAAGAAACTACCTAGAGTCCTGTTGGTTTCAGGGTTAATAATCATCGTAGTTTACTTGGCTGCTTCGTCGCTGTCAGCTGCCTCCGTCATGAATGTAGCCGTCACTACGCCGAGCGGGGGACACACGTGGAGTCTCTTCCAAGCTTATGGGTGGCTGAGTTATGGTCCTCAAGCTGCGAAAGATGCTGCTGCCGCTGCGATACCCAATTTCCAGAGTGCGTGGAGCACAGGGATAGCTACCATCATTGCTCAGGGCATGGGTCTCGGCTGGCTGGCGGTAATTATCGCCATCGGCGCTGTGTTCTGGGTAGCCAACGACATTCCGCCATTCCTGCTTGTTGCTTCAAGGACGTTCTTTGCTATGTCTTTTGACAGAATGATGCCTGAGAAATTCAGCTACGTCAGTGAACGCTGGCACGCTCCTGTTTGGTCGCTGATAATCACTGCTGCCTTTGCTGTTCCTGCCTGTATGGCTGAAGCAAACTTCCCAGCAGGCGCAGCTACAACCTTGGCGTTCGCAGGTGTCGTTGGAACGGACATATTCGACGCTACCTTCCTGTTGATGTTCTGCGTTTCATGTATGCTGCTTCCGCTGGAAAGGCGCGACATCTACGATAGAGCGGCTGTCAAACATTCTGTCGGCTTCGTCGTCCTCTTAGGCTTGCTGGCAACGCTGGGTGCAAGCTTCTGTCTGTACATCTTCATCCAGCAATCACCATGGATATGGAAGCTGTTCACGAGCGGCGCCTCCTACTCTGACATCGCAAGCTCCGTCGGGTTCCTCGCGTGCATCGCGGCTGGTATAGTGCTATACGTCTACTACATGTACAAGAACTCCACTAGAGGAGTAGACATGCGAACGCTATACATCGCTATTCCACCGGAGTAGCGACAAAAAACCCTCTCTCTTTTTATTTTTCCCACGACATCAAGGTATGCAAGATGATTGAACTCACGTTCATAAACGACCTAATAGAAGAACAGATAATCAAAGGACGCCTCCGATGGCTCGCCAACTTCAACGAAATACGCAAAAGCTACCCCATCGAAGACTTGACTTTCCCGATTTACGCTTCAGGTGGACTGCAGGAAAAAGGCTTCTTGCTTTCTAGAATTTATTCGGCTATGGTGACGCCCCGATATAAGGTGCATCTCTTAGTTTACTCCGCTCCCGAAATCACAAGAGAATTCTTGAGCAAGATCGTCATTGCGTTGAAGCGCAAATTTCCGTCTCCAGATTGGGTTTTCTTAATTCTGGTTCAGGGGCAACCAGTAGGTAACTCCTTGAAGGCAGCAATCGAAGATATTGACGATAAGAATCTGGGCATAGCTGCCTACGGTCTCGGGGCGAAAGACACGATAACCTCAAACAACGTGCTCGGTCGAGGGCTGGGCAAACAGCTGAAACCGAACGAAGCCAAATACGAAAACTTTGATGTCCCGAACTATTTGAAAAGTTTCACCGCGACGTTCGTTTTGGGGATTCTACTGCTGGTTTTCTTGGGGCTGTCTGGGTATACGACTGCGATTCAACCCGTGACAATCTTGTCTATGCTCGTTTTAGCCATCATTGTTGGATACGCTATCTATCGGTCTCGCTATAAAATGTCCGTGACGATTGACAGTAAGGGCTTCAAGCTCCGCGAGGGCAACAAAATCACGGAGAGGAAATGGAGCAGTTTCTCAGGGGTATCAGTCTTTATTTCAACAAACCTCGAGGTATTCTTGAGGCTGCAGTCGAAGGATGAGAAGTTCGATTTGCCAGTTTCCCGAACGGGGTTGCCGAGGCGAGAAACGTACAGCATGGTTAGGCAGATAATAAAGGGTAGGCAGGCGGCTACTCAATAACGGGCGTCTCAACTTCGGTGTCCCACCAGGGCTTATCCCATTTCTTGTCAACCTTTGGCAGCTCCTTGAAAAGCGACTCAATCCTGCCTGTCACCGTCGCGATTTCGCTCCTCGATAGCCAATTTCCAAGAATATCCTGATGTTCAACAAGGTTCCTAATGTTAAGCGAAACTGATAGCGCCAGTTTGTTGTCTTTCTCGAAGGCTTTGTGCATCATCTGGGCGTCGATTTTGGCGCTGCCTTTTCCAATCTCGTGGTCGAGGAAAATGGCGGCGACGTCTTTCAGGTCTTTCTCCTCCATGCCTATGATGATACGGTCTTTGGCGAAGAATGGATATTGCAGGATGCGGTATTCCTGTCCCTTCTGCTTCAAGTCTTCACGCGTCTCCGTGGGCATGTCGAAGATGAATTGCCCCTTCGACAGGAGCAAGCCCTCTAAACCGACGGTGTAAAGGTTCTCCTTGTACCGTTCGAATAATCCGATGTCCTTGATTTCCACCTTGTGTCTGAGGTTTATGCGGTCGCAGAATAAATCTAGTACCGTCATCGTAGGTTCGCCCTGCGGGGTTATGCCGTTTATCGTCGTGAGCCTGTAGCGTTCGCCGTATCGCCACGTGTTGAAACGCCTGTCATTGGAGGTGGCGAACGACGTGAACATAGTTCCGAATGCGTTGCCCAAACCAAGCAGCATCTTGAAAAAGTTGATGCCCACCTTTTTCGGAACTATGAAATCTGTATCCTTTATGCCTCTGGCAAGGGGACCTTTGCCGTTGCTGCTTTTACATTGAATTCTTATGCCTCCGCCGCCGAATAGCAGAGCGGGAATAGGTTTGTCGCTGACCTGTTTCTCAAAAGCCTGCGGGTATTGTTTGTGGAGCGTCGGCGCGTTCATGGAGGCCCAAATAATAGCCATCGCGCATTTCATTGGAAAATAGCTCAAGTCAACGTATTCGGGGATGCCAAGTCTCTGTCTAAGCTCTGCAGGGTCAACGTTGCAGGTGAGGGGCAAGTTGACGTCGTAGACTTTGCCGTCCATGTCCTCATAGAGAACAAACTTCTTTTCCAGTTCGGCCCTCTCCATGGAAGAATACAGGTTATTCACGCGTTTACGCATAAAAGCTTTGAGCAACTCGAGGACGGTGACGCAGAGTTTGAACTCGTAGCTGAGATCAAAGGCGACTTCCTTTTTGCATTCTTCAACCTTTTTAAAAAATGAACGGAGGTTCTGTCAAGAAACTTTGACTAATTCTCAGTCAAGAAACCTTGACAAGAACACTTTAATCACCCAAACAACCAAGTTTCTTGCGGGAACGAGCCATGAATAAAGGTGCAGCTCTGTTGCTTGTTCTCATCCTCGCAGCATCGTTATGCCTTGTTCTGCCTTTTAATTTAGCAAAGGCAAATTTCTGGTACCTCGAAAACATCCTGCCGCCGCAAGGAACTAAACCGCCACCAATTTTAATCCTGTCCCCAAAGAACAACTCAATATATGCCGTGAATAGTTTTTGTTTGACTTTTAATGCCAGCACAACCGAGTCGTGGAAATATCAGTACTCAGGCGATACTGGTCCTTGGGAATGGTTAATGGATGTTTACTACACATTGGATTGGACCGAGGGCAACGTCTCTGTCTACTCGCAGGAGCAAATGCACACCATGCAAAGTAGCTTCTATTACAATAAAACTCTCACACAAGTGCCGGATGGGAGGCACGAAATAAACGTTAGCGTTACTGCCCAAGGTTCATTCACAAACGGCAGACCTGTTCCTGAGTTGGCAGAATATTTCTATAACATTAGCGGTTTTTCTTCAATCATCTTCACCGTCGACACTTCACCCCCCAAAGTTTCAATCCTGTCTTCGCAGAATGAGGCACTCTTCACTCACGATGTTCCCCTAGACTTCGTAACAAACGAGGCTTTTTCAAGCGTCTCATACGTTCTGGACGGACAACCAAATGTTACGGTTGCTGGAAACACCACTTTAACAGGCTTATCTAACGGAGAGCATAACGTAACGGTGTACGCTCGAGATGAAGCAGGGAATATCGGTGCCTCAGAAACAGTAGTCTTCCGCGTGACCGAGCCAGAGTTTTCCCCCTTCTTGCGGGTTGTTGCTGTTTCTTTGGCTGTTGCCGCTGTGGTTGCCGCGGGCATTCTGGTTTACTGGAAGAAACGCAAACGATAAGCTTGTTTGTAGTGAAAATGGTGGGGTCGGAGTGATTTGAACACTCAGCCTTTGGGTTTCCCCGACAGCTCCAGAATTCTATCATCCTCCGAGGAGTCAGCAAACCCGTGCTATTTCTGGAGCCCAACGTCATACCGGATTAGACTACGACCCCACGATACCCATTTTTACACCAAAACCCAATATTTAAACGCATAGACACAATAGGCGTTGCGCGCTGCGCTTCCGTTTGCGTGCGAGGGTCTGTTTTGGCGGCGTCTGGTTGTCTATATTTGTCTATGCAGTCTGCAAATACATCCTTGCGTTGGATGTGTTTTCAAGGTGCTGGCGGTAAGGATGGTTTTTTCTGGTTGGCTAATGTGTAGAGTTTTTCCTAATCATTGCCTGCCAATAAGAGAGGATGGTTTGCTTGTTTTCCTCCATCTTCTGGGCTTCTTTCAAGTTGGCGTTTATGAATGAGCTCATGGCTTCTTCTATGGGTACGGTGGAAAAAAGTTTGGGGTAGTCGCCTGTGCAGTTGACGATGCCTCTGTTTTGGAGGTTTTTGAGGGACGGGTAAAGTCGTTTGTTGTTCATTCGCAGTGCTTCGGCTATGTCGCTGGCTTTTTGAGGCGCCTTCGTTGCGAGGAATATGAAGACTTCTGCGTCGGTGTTCGAAAGCCCAAGGTCCATGAGGGCTTTAAGTATTTGGTCTAGGCTCATACTGTTCCATCCTTTTGGCCTGTTTGATTTTCTGTTGGATAAAAAGAAAAAAGAGGGATGGTGAGGAGTCGCGTGTTCTTTTCACGGTTGGTGGTCTATTTTTGACGGTGATGACGATTGCGGCGGTTGCGGTTGCTGCTGTTTTATCCGAGGACAGTTAGTGTTACGGCGTTGCTGTTTGCTGTTGCGCCTTGCGAATCGGAGACCTTGCAGTAGAACGTGTACTTTCCTGGCGCATTCTTCGTAACGGGCAGCACCATCGATGTTTGTCCTTGTAATGGTGCGGTTCCCTCGTACCATTGATAGGTTGGGGTGCCCATTCCGCCGCTTGAGTGTGCAAAAAAGTACCATGTCCATCCAGGCAGAACTGTGACGTCGCAGAATGCTGAAGCTGCCAGCGCTGGCGTCGCTAGGGCTATCAGTGAGCTCGCGCTGAATGCGAATTCATTGTAGCTGTCCGTTAGCCATGTTTTTGTGTATAGGTTGTAGGTTGAAGCGCTCACCTGCTTGCTTGTCAAATTGAAAGTGTAGACTCTCACTGAGGCTGACCCTGATTGGTTGTTCCACTCCTGGGGACAAAACAGAATTTCTTGACGGTTTCCTACTCTGGTCATGTTTACACCGCTGAGGTGCCCGGATAGCGCAAGGAAAACGTTCGGGTAACTGTTCATTGTTGTTTTCAAGCCTTGCACCCATGAGTTGGTTAAATTCACAAGTGCAAGTACAGCAGTGGGAATCGTTACATTAGGAGGAAGCGTTACATCAGGAGGAAGCGTTAAACCGTAGCCTGCTTCAGGAGTCAGATAGCCGTGTGTTGCTACGATTATGTTGACTCCGGTGTTTTTGTCAAGTAGGCCTTTCATCCAAGCTATAGCTGAGCTGTTCGCCAGGTTTTCAAGGGCTATGACCATGAACGGGTAGTTGTTGACTGTGAACTTGACGGCTGTGTTCTTTGAGTCGTAGATGTCGCTGACCCAGTAAGATTTTGAGCGCAGCGCGGTTCCGTTGAAGGCTGTATAGTTGATGGCCTTTGTTGTACCTGAGGAGTTGTAGAACGGTGTCTGGTCGTGGTTTCCGGCGCACCAGCAGTAGGGGATGCCTGCGTTGAGAAGTTTGCTCATGGATGCGTTTGCATTTGCCCATTCACTAGCCAATTGAGACTGGTTGAAGCCGGACTGATCGATGAAGTCGCCTGTGTGGATGACCATTTGCAGGTTGTAGCTGGCTGAGTTGTTGACTATCCATGATGTTGTATCGTTGTACAGTGTTGGGCTTAGCCACGCAAGGTGTTGGGTATCGCTTATTTGCATAATGCTGAACATTTCAGTGGCAGGGTTTGCAGCTTGAATTCTCGGAATAAATATGGGCAGGGTGCTGATGGCGAGTCCGACTGCCAGAAGTAAGGTTATTGCGCTTGTTTTGATTTTGTGCATTTTCATTCTCTCCTTTCAGTTGGGTACTTCTTGTCACTGCGCCCCGTACACTCGGCGCTCAAGACTAACGACTGATCAGTCCCAATCTGCGAAAAATTGTTAAGCCCCTGTATCGTAATAAGCATGAACTAGGAACAAAAGTTTGTTCCTAGCACCGGTGAGAGGCATCTTGGTTTGGGCGAGGAAACGATAAAGAACGTTCTCAAGAACCTCGAATTAACCGACAAAGAAGCAGAAGTCTACATTTTCCTCTCCAAACAAGGCGTTCTCAAATGCAGCGAAATCGCCAAGGGAATAAAAAGGCACAAGGCGCAAATCTACCGCATCCTAAAAATCTTGGAAACCAAGGGCCTAGGTAGAGTCAACTCTTGAAGCGCCCGCACGCTTCAGCGCAGTCCCATTTACCACCGTTCTGGACCTAAGCATCAAAGCCAAACGCGACGAAGCAGCCCAGATGGAAAAAACAAGAAAAGAAATACTCACCTACTGGAAAAGCATCAGCATACCCGGACTCGAGCCTTCACTGGAAAAATTCGTGGTAATCGAAGGAAACAACAAGATTTACCCCAAGATTTCCCACATGATAAAGGAAACAAAGAGCCAACTATCGGCAGTGTCAACCGTTCCAAGTCTCCTCCGGGCTGACCAATTCGGTCTCTTAGACGTCATCTTTAAGCATCCTTTACGCTCCAAGATACAATTTAGATTCCTTACCGACATATCCAGCAAAAACTTGGATGCAGCAAAGACACTCCTCAAGAAAACAGCCAAAACCAAATTCAATTTCAAGGGAAGAAACCCTGAGCTGGGTTTGCAGCTTTCGCCCCGTATGGTCATTCGAGATGCCGAAGAAATCATATTCTTCATCACGCCCAGGCAGAGCATTCCCATGACAGGGCAGGATGAGGCGTGCCTTTGGACAAACTGCAAAGAGCTGGTGCATGCGTTCACGGCGGTCTTTGACGATTTATGGCGGAACTCAACAGACATGGAGAAGAAGATACTTGAACTAGAGACTGGCAAACCAGCACCAAAAACATGCGTCATCACCGACGCCGAAGCTGCAAGAAAGACCTACAAAGAAACCATAGGCTCGGCTAAAGAAGAAATACTAATGTTAACGTCCGCCAAAGGTCTCATAGAGCAGTTAGAAAACGTAGCATTGGTGAAAGAGTGGACTGAAAAAGGCGTCTCGGTCAAAATAATGGCACCCATAACCAGCGAGAACCTAAATGCCGCACTAAAATTGTCAAGATACTGTGCTGTAAGACATGCTTCAGCCAGCCACTTGGGAACAACAATAGTTGACGGACAACACCTTTTCCAATTCAAAACATCCTTGACGAGCGGGGGAAATCTAGAGACTATGCCGCATTTTGAAGATACATTCTACACCAGTGATCGGGAATATGTCGAGAAAACCAAAAATATATTGAACGGCATCTGGATAAATGCTCCCACTCCATCGATAGTCACCTTGGAGACAATTCTTGGTTCGACCCCTGCAATTCCGCGTGATATTCCAATAGACTCTGGCATCCAAATAATCAAGAAAAAACAATGGTACGGTCCTGTGGATGCTATCCTTGACAAGAAGCCTTTGGGCACCGAGAACGACCTATTGAGTAAAGTCTTCGAGTACCAGAAGAACCAAGCCAGAGTTGTCGCTTATGCCTCTTCAGGAAACGCAGTTATTCACCCACCAGCCAATCTTGACCTACCTGACATGATGATTGATTCTTGGCACGCTAGAAAAGAGTCCACGTTTGGAGAAGGAAATACCTTGATTGTTTCGTTATGGCTCAACACTCCGAAAGGCTACACATTTGTTCCCGTAGCGGTTGTCGAAACCAGTAACGACCTGAGACTTCTGGATTTTGATAAGGCATTCTTCGCAGGAACACCAACTGGACAGAACGTCATTCATGTTACAGACAAAGAACTCCAAGTCTGGAAGCAAGGCGATGGGCTCTTCGCGGGTTGGACAATTCAAATCCCACTTCCCCCATTGCAGCGCTACCTTCCTCCATCCTGTCTACTGTTTGAAAAAATCGGCGAAGCCAGAACCCAGAAGTACAACACACCCATGCCTTCAGGCTACACTGGCACGTGTGAATATACCGGTTTCGATGCATTCGTAACTTTCGTGAGTCCAACTTGGAAGTACGCGGGACCCGCAACCGAAGCTGTTTTCGGAATGAATGTAATCCTAGGCTCCATCCCGCCATAGACAAGAATTGCTTTGCTATCAATTCTTTCTGAGTTGGGCTTCTCAGTCCATATTTTTCTTAAAAAGTCAATGTTAAATAGCAAAACACTCAAAGAAATAATGGCCATTGAAGGGCACAAGGTCAATTGCCATAACCGTGGTATTTGCCGCGCTAGCAATTGCATTAAATCCTGCTTTCTCAAGAATTGCAATTCCCGCACCATTCTTTCCCTTCATTTCCTATCAAATCTGGGAAATACCGATAGTTGCTGCCTTCTTAATGATAGGTCCCAAATATGGCACTTTTGCGGCGCTCATAAGCGGTGCAATCTTGTTTGCATTTTTCCCCGGCGTAGTATCCTTAGGTGATGTGCTGGCTTGCCTTAGCGTGCTTTCCGGAATCTATTGCTACCAAACTCATCGCTCGCAAAAAACCACAACAGGATACCGTCACGGAAAGAGAGCAATTATCTCTTACGTTGCGCTAGGAACAATCTTTAGAGTTCTAATAATGGCAGTCCTTGACTATGTTTTCCTTCTAAGACCGATCGCAGGTATATACCTTGAAGAGTCGCTCGTAATAGCCAGCATACTTCTCATAGCAGTATTCAACGCAACACAGCCACTTTACACAATCCCTCTCGGTTATGCGATAGCTAGAACCATTAGCAAGAACGTTAAAGTAGGCAACAACTTCTGAGACCAAAGGTTATTCAGTCCTTTTTCCGGGGAATTGTTAAGGCTCAAAGTGCGAGAATGCCTTCCTTGTTTTTAGGTGTTCAATGAAATTCTACATCAATCGTTCTGCAAGATTGCCGTGCAATTTAGGACACTCTATTAGTTTCCCGTTTTCACCTCACTTGAAAGTCGCTTGTTTCCATCCTTGCCGCCACCAAAAGGGTAAATTCCTTGGTCACGATATTCTTCGAGACTGTGGGGGTTCATAACGCATGTCACGAGACACCGTTTCGCCTTTCGCGCCAGAAACAGACAACTCCAAGGTCTACGAGTATATCGAGGAATGGAAAAATCGTCTCATTGACCTCTCCCGCCGTAACAGGCTTCTCTACTTCAAACACGCAGTGAAAGGCAACCTGCTCGTCGTCTCTCCTGATGCGGAGACCGTCTTCTCCAGACTTGTCCACAGAAAGCGTGGCATGGAATTCTGGATGCCTCTAGAAGAACAAATCCCAAACCGTAGGGCAACAGCGACTCCGCCTCTTGAATTTCCTCTTCAACCTCCAAAACCCACGACAAATCACTTAGTTTGCGACGGCAATATTGCTCGCAAAGACCTGGAGAACATCCTCAAGAAATTCAACCGACGGGCACTCTTGGATTACAGGGAACGGGGCGTCCGCATTCTCTATGCGGCATTCGGGATGCTCTCGTGGCGAGAAATCGCAACGAACGAAGAGGTCCGTAGCCCCCTAATTATGGTCCCGGTGGAGCTGACGAGAAAATCGGTATTGGATCCATTCACCCTTTCAGTCCCACTCGTTGAGGAGGCGGCTATCCCGAACCCGGCGTTGCAGGTAAAATTGCGAGCCGACTTCAAGATTGATCTTCCATTATTTCCGGAGAACGGCGAAGCACGCAGCTTGACGGACTACTTTAGCTCTGTCAGCCAGACTGTAGAGCGGTTTGGCTGGAAAGTCGAGCCGACGCTGGAGATCGGGCTGTTCTCATTCCACAAACTCGTTATCTACAAAGACCTCGAAGCCAACGCAGACGCCATCGTGACCCACCCCATAGTCCGCGCCATCACAGGCATCAAAGACGCAAAGCTCGTTATGGATTCCCTGCCCGAAGAGAAAGAAGTTGACGCAATAGAAACCTCCGAGCGGACTTTCAGGGTCTTAGATGCCGACAGTAGCCAGCGAATCTCCATCGACTACGCCCTGCAGGGGCAGAGTTTTGTAATGCAGGGACCGCCAGGAACAGGCAAGAGTCAGACCATAGCCAACATAATCTCAGAATGCATCGCCCGTGGAAAATCCGTGCTGTTTGTGAGCGACAAGATGGCTGCGCTTGAAGTCGTCTACAAACGCCTAAGCGAAGTCGGCTTGGCACCTTTCTGTCTGGAGATGCACAGTAGTAAGGCGAACAAGCAGGAAGTCGTGGCTGAGCTCATGCGCTGCCTAAACGAGGAACTCGTTCCGCGCAATTTGCCGTCGGCACACGATTTCGATAAGCTCAACATTCTGCAAAACTCGCTTAATGGCTACGTTCACAGCCTCCATAATAAGCAGCCGAACCTACAGATGAGCGCGTTCGAAGTCCTCTGCGAACTCGCTGGGCTGGAAGAGTCGCCCTCCATTCCCGTTGGCATATATAGCATAGACACTTTGACTCCGCGGCGCATGCGAGAATTGGAGAACCTAGTCGCCGAACTCAGCGGGGTCTGGCAAGCTGTAGAGGAGAAAGACTTTCCTTGGCGAGGATACCGCGGCGATAGTTACTCGCTGGAAATCCGATCAGAACTCACGTCTTTCCTTGAGACCTTGATTTCCCAGTTGAACCTGCTCAGATTGGCGGCGGCGAAATTCTCCGAGAAACTGGGCATGGACGTGCCAGAAACCTTCGCAAATTTCGACTGGCTAATCGAGCTTAGCAACCTGCTCATGGAAAGTCCTAAGCCAGAGCCGAACTGGCTCACGAATCCCGACATATACGACCTAGTCCATGAAGCTCAAGCTCATAAGGACATGTTTGAATGGCGGCAAGATCTCAAAAACCGCTTACTTGAGTCTTACAAGGAATCTTTTTTCAACTTGAACCTCGACAAATCTGATCAAATCGCGCAGGCGCTTGCGTCAATTCGTCCATTAATCGTTTCGTCAAGCGTCGAGGATGGCGACCTGCTGAAGAAGCAAGCACAGCTATCAAAACTTCTCGCCAATACCCACGAGCTTGTGGAGAAATGGCTAAGAGTACGCCGACGATCTTGCTCAGCAACTTGGCTTGCTTTGGGAAAATCTGACACCAGAACATGTCGAACAGTTGTCACGCCTGGCGCTGTTCTGTTTCTCCGAGAACAAACCAGAAGGCGCGTGGTTTGACCTAGTCGTCTTCCGGCGTGTGCAGGAAATCGTTCCCAAGGCAAAGAAAGACTTTCAGGAAAACAACCTGCTTAGGAGCCAAATCGCCAAAGCTTACGACGACAGAATCTACAGCCTCGACCTCGACGAGCTCATACGGCGGTACAATGGACCGTACAGGGGTTTCTCACGAGTATTCAAACCATCTTATCATCGAGACCAGAAGCAAATCGCTCTAATCACACGTGAGGGTCGCGTCCCAAAGACCATCGTGAAAGATTTAATTGATGCGCGAACAGCAAAGATGCTGCAAACGGAAATCAACAGCAACGCGAGCACGCTGCAAGGTTTGCTTGGTCACTTCTACGAAGGGGACAACACCGACTTCCAAAAAGTCGAAAAGGCGGTTGAAGCAACGTTAGAAATCTTGAAGACATTAGGTTCAACAGCGGTCCCTGGAAGTCTGGTCAAGCTGGAGTCGTATGGGGTGAGTGTTCCGCAGCAGGTTCGCTCGTTGGGCATCGAACTCCAGGAATCCGTGACCGCTTGGCGAAAAGCCGTCGAAGACCTAAGCACAATCATCCCAATCTCCAAATTACCGAGCTCCAAGCTGCCCATCTACGACACACCTCTCACGAGTATGCAGGAATGGGCGGATGAAGCGGAAAAACGGCTAGACAATCTCCTTGCGTTGACTCAAGATGTTTTGCAGACTTTCAAGCATGAACCCGAAAACTACCGCCAAATACT
>CAWGAW010000019.1:0-19567 GCA_963820675.1 Candidatus Bathyarchaeota archaeon
CCGCGGTAATGCAGGCAAAAATTGGCGTCCAAAGTCACCGCACATTCTGCACGTTCGCAGAAACCGCCAAACAAAACCAAAAGAATCTGCTTTCAGAAGCCACTGCACTAACCTTCACAAGTTTGCACAATTCCCGCACAATTACTCTACATGGACGGCACAATTTCTCTGCATGCCCGCACAATTCCTCACAATTCCTAACAATTTTCTGAAAGCCCAGTTCCAAAAAAGCAGCAGCAGAAACAAGCAGAAACAAAAACGGAAGAAATTGTCACACAGCAAACTGCGTAACCAAACCCAAAAATTGGCTCCCGGAGCTACTCGACAGCATTGTTCTTACATCCCGAACGTGCAAAGAACTGCAGAAAACTAATAAGCATCGCCAACGACTTGGAGTTTCCAACGGTCCGAAAAAACATGAGTATGAATTTAGGACTCAACCGCGTTCAAGAAGTCCTCATAATGGGCTTAATGATCGTCTTAGTCTTCGCTATGTTCTCTGGCATGGAGTTAACCGACAAGATAAGCATCGGCGTTATAGTGTTCGCTTTGATTTTCCTGACGACGATGGCGAACCAGCTGTTGGAGCAGATGAAAGAAAGAAGCAAACAATAAACTTGCTTCTGGCTCCGTGCAAAGCAATCAACATATTTGGTCTAAAGAGTCAACCACATTCATCGCGGAGCTTACCCATCGCAGGTAAGCGTTCAACGTGGAACGCAGCGCAACGGTGTCGTCGGCTTCCACCGTGAGAACCTGAAACGCATCTTCGCATTTCAGCGCAACGTGTGCTCTTTCTGAACCTGGTTTGTTGACCTCTGGCTGAAGAGAGGCCTTCACCGTTTCCAACTGTTTAGCTGAGGAAAATTTTAGGCGAATCACGGCTTTCGCTTTCATCAGACAATCATCTGCAGAAGTATGTAGCTAATTTCGCCTATTAAGAAATACGAAAAAATGAAGAAAGAAAGCTTGGCTTATTCTGGCGCTGTTTCTTCAACAGCTTTCAAAGTCTCAGCTAAGGGTGCTCCTTTCGCCGCACGTTTCGCCACCACACCCAGCTTCGTTACTGGCGTGTATGCGCCGCCTGTGAACGTGTAGTCGCATTTCTTGCATCGCCACACGCCGACGCTCTCGCGTCTGACTTTGTTGAAGCCGCACTGTGGGCATTTGTGTTTGCCCTTTAGGCCAATCATTACTTTCGTATAGCGTTTTCTAACGGTTGAGCCGTAGCGGGGTCCGAGACCTCTGCTGGGTCCGACCTTCTTCATCTTTGCCAATTCTTTCACCAATCGAGTTTCTTGCGCATTTCAGTTGCTTTTTCCTGTGCAAGCTTCGAGGCTTCTAAAAGCTCTTGTGGTGTGAAGAATCCTGGGCAGCCCTTCTGTACAGCGCAGATGTTGCCGTCGTCGTTGATAGCCATGGAAAGCCTAGCCTCCATCACCTGCTCCTCCTCGATTCCTGGGTCGACCACGAGTTTGCCGTTGATTTTCGCCATCGTCACCGTGATGGGGTGGCTGTTTAGCGGCAGCGGAGAGTATCCTGTTTTGATCTTGACCTCGCCATCTTTCACCTCGTAGTTTGGCATCTTCGCGTTTGTCAGGGCCGAGACTGCGGCTAAGGCGGAGGCGTCTATTAGGTTGCCGTCATGGTTCAACACGTAGATGTCGACGAAGACCACAAAGACCTTCTTCCCTGGCTCGATGACGAGTTTGTCTGAACAGACGGCTTTGGACTCCCGAATGCCCCTGTCCACGATTCTGGCTAACTCGATGGAGTTCTCGTCAGGGGGACCAGTCTCGAAGGACGCCGAAGCCAAAGGTACAAATTCCGAGTTCACCGTCAGGACGCCGTCGTTAGGTGTGTCCGGGAACGGTTCGCCCGTCTCAATTTTCACGCCGACTAGAACCTCGGTTTTACCCAGACGTATTCTCGCTGATCCTTCAGCGCGTTCGATTAAGCCCTCTTCGATGGTGAACTCTCGGTAGTCCGTTAAGCTTCGCCCGTCCAAGCGTTTTCCAGCGTCGATTAGTTGCCCGATTTGCTTCTGCCTGACACGTGTGAGTGTTGCTGACATTATTCTTCAGCCTCCTCCTTGAGTTCCTCTTTAGCAGTCATATACTTGGCTCGAAGCGCTTCTTTCTGCATTACGTATATCTTCTTGCAGCCCTCGATAGCCATGCTGGTCGCGGTTTCAAACTCGGTTGGGCTTAGGATGCCGTCCATCTGAAGCAGCGTCACAGCGTTAAGGTTCGGCATTATAGCAACGGGGACATCCGCAGCGCCTAGTTTGTCTTCAGCATCGTACAAGTCTAGAACGACAGTGTCGTCAATTTTGCCTGCAGCGCAGCCGACAACTAAGTCTCGCAATGGAAGCCCAGCGTCGGCGATTGCCAACGAAGCGGCGGTTATGCTTGCACATCGTGTTCCTCCGTCTGCCTGCAGGACTTCGATGAAAACGTCGATTCCTGAGCGTGGGTAAAGGTCCATGAACACTGAGGGCTCGAGGGCTTCTCTGATTACTTTTGAGAGTTCAACTTCTCGTCGTGAAGGCGCTGGAGATTTGCGTTCTTGGACGCTGAAGGGTGCCATGTGGTAGCGACATCGGATGACCATACGGTCAGACTGGGACAGGTGTTTCGGGTGCATTTCTCTTGGACCGAAAACGCCCACTAAGATTTTGTTTTTTCCGTGTTCGATGTACGCTGAGCCGTCGGCATTTGCAAGAACGCCGACCTCCAGTTTTAGGGGTCTGAGTTCATCGGCTTTTCTTCCATCGGACCTTATGCCTTTTTTATCGATTAACTTTTCAGGTTTTTCACTCATTCTTTTTTTCCTCCAATTTTGCTTTTTCATCTTTTAATAACTGAGTTATGCGGTCGGTGAGACCGGTGGTGTGCGATTCTGCTTCGATTTTCTGAATCGCCATGATGGCTAGCTCCTCATCCGCAGGTGTTTTTCCGGTCACGAGGACGACGCCGTTGACGCCGAGGATAATTTGGCAGCCTGTCACTGCCTTGATCTGGGAGATCATGGAGCCTTTCTTGCCGATGACACGTGGAATCTTCGTGGGCGTCACGCGCATGATTTGTCCCCGGGTAATCTTTCCCAAGCCTGGTTCGCTGACGGTGAGTTGAGGATCATGGGCTCTGTCGTAGGAGGCGATTTTTGCAACGATGAGGTCTCCTGCATTGAGGACCTGGCTGAGCTCGTCGTTCTGCGGCTTGAATGGTCTGCTGAGCACGTCGGATGCTCGCAGTAAGGCTGTGTATGGGGATTTAATGTCGACGGTCCAGCCGTTGAACCCGACTTCGGTGACTGTTCCGATGACTATGTCGCCTGGTTTGGGGACGTAGAAAGCTCGGAGGGCGACGACGTTGACTTTCTTGTTCTCAGCGTCGGCTAGTCCGATGCGTTGCGCGTAGACCTTGTTTCCTTCTATATACGTGTTTTCGCCCGCGAGGTATTCGCCTTCGGCGAGGAGTTCTCCGGGTGTTACGAGTTGTTTTTTCTCAAAGAATACTGGCATATGGTTTTTTCGCCTTGTTTATTTGATTATTGTTGCTTCTCCATTTCCTTTGGTTACATCGCCTAACTTGTTCAGGAATGAAGCGTAAGAGCCTGCTGGCATCTCCAACGTGCCGTTCCAAGAGCCGTCGCTACGCCACTCTTCGTGCTTTATGGTTCCAGCGGTTTTTACGGCGCCGTAGGCTCGGGCTGCGTAAGCCGCTGGGATGCGTACGTTGACGGAGATTTGCTCAATTTTCAGTGGCAGAATCGGGCGGAGGAGCTTCACGATGTCTCGCGCTTGCTCTTCCACGGGCTTGTATGGGTCAATTGGATAGCGGATTTGTTCCATCGCGTTTTCGATGCGCGTTGGAGGGTGAGGCAGGTTGGTTTTGGGGTCGACAGCTTCGCGGCTGATGAAATCTATGATTTGTCTGCGTTTGTCCTCGACCATTTTTCGGCGTTGTTCCGTCGTGAGCTGCAGTGTACCTTTTTTGAGGATAGTGTCGGCGATTTGCAGTGGGTCGGTGGTTCCGAAGGCTTTCTTGAGGTCTTCGTCTTTCACTCGTGTGCCTTT
Source organism: Candidatus Bathyarchaeota archaeon (assembly GCA_963820675.1). Classification (GTDB taxonomy): domain Archaea; phylum Thermoproteota; class Bathyarchaeia; order Bathyarchaeales; family Bathycorpusculaceae; genus UBA11855. The sequence continues at coordinate 4,082 of CAWGAW010000019.1, forward strand.
GTTGGCGTCTGAGAAAATGGTTTCTGCTGCAAGCACTTCCGTGATGCCTGCGATTTTTCCGTTCCTGTAGTCTAGTGCTTTGTTGGGTTTGACTAGAACTTCAAAGTGCTCGTTATCTTTCGTGAAGCGTGCGATGGTAAACTTTTCACTCATTAAATTTTCACTTGCTCGAACCCAGCTCTTTGGCTAATGCTTCGACTTTGTCGTCTTCCAGCATTTCCATCTTCTTGGTTGCGGTGGGGATGACGGCGATTTTTATTCGTGGGGGCAGTTGTCGGGCTTCCAGTGCTTTCACGAGGCATTTCACCGCGAGTTTTGTGGTTTCGTCGAGCGTCATGTTTTCCTTGTACTCGTCTTTGAGTATAGCGATGACGGTTTCTCTGCCTGCACCGAGGGCTGTGGCTTTGTATCCGCGGTATGTTCCACTGGGGTGGGTTCCAAACACGTGGGTTCCTGTTTTGTCGACGCCTGCGAAGATTATGGATACGCCGAAGGGTCGAACTCCTGCGTGCTGCGTGTACATTTGCTGGATGTCGCAGATGCGTTTGGTGACGACTTCCACGTCGATGGGTTCGTCATAGGTTAGCTTGTTGCTTTGCGCGTAGATTCGGGCTTGGTCAATGAGGATACGCGCATCTGAGCTTAGCCCAACGATTGCGGCGCCTATGTGTTCGTCCACTCGGAAGATTTTCCAAGAGTATTCCGCTTCTTCGAGGGTTTCGATATTTTCCTCCGAACCGAGAACGATGCCGTCTTGGCATCTTATGCCTATGATGGTGGCCCCTCGGTTGACGAGTTCCATGGCGTACTCTACTTGGAACAGTCTGCCGTCGGGTGAGAACACGGTGATTGCGCGGTCGTATGCTCCTGGCGCTGCGAAGACTGACATAATTTTACCTCACATGTGCTTCTTTACGCTTTCGCTGAGTTTCATATAAATACTATACTAAAAACCTTTCCCTAGTGCTGACTCATTTCGTGAGTTCGTGCGGATTAAGTCCCTTATTTAATAAAGCGCTAACAAATGTCGTGTTGCTAACTAACTCTTCTCACGAATCGCTTTTGGCACGTAGGCGCATCTCGGGTCAGACTCCAACAAGTCGCCCGTGTAGAACAACGCCGCCGTTCGGCATCCGCCGCAGATATCTTTGTACTCGCAGACGCCACATTTGCCCTTAATGTTCGCTTTGTCCCGCGCTTTCGCGAAAAATTCCGATGACTGCAAGCCATCCCAGATTTCTTTGAGCGATTTATCTTTGACGTTGCCGAACCGGTACACGTCGTTGTAGCTGCAGGGGATGGCGTCGCCGTTCTCTGCAATACTCATGAATTGCCAAACCAGCATTTACCCAAGAAAAAGTGTTGATACCAATCATCAAAATTCGACTAAGCCATGCTGTTTTGCGATGCGAGCGTAAAAGGGCACATACACGTTAACAAATGGTTTATCCTTGTACTCCAACGCTTAAATCGAATAGCTTATTCATTGCCCACTCATACTGCGCTGGCGACGGGTCAGCCTTGAGGCGCTTCTTATTTGAACTGTAAGGCACCAAACCGTGGTAGACCACCCATCGAGCGCCGTAGTTTGCTGCAAGGTCGTTGACATGCCTGAAATTTGTCCTCCGTCACGTTTGTAATTTTCTTGCCGACATTGGCGAAGGTGTAGACGAAGCAGTCCAGTAATCCCGTTCCCGAGAGTTTCTTAGCCAGCGAAACCGCACTCTTGTAGGTGCCTTTGCCTCGTATTCGGTCGTTCACCTTCTCCGTGCCATCGATGCTTATGGAAACCCGCATCTTGTTCCTGACGATGTTTTTGACGGCTTCGTCGTCGACGCGGTGCCCATCCGTGATGATGCTCACCTGCAACCCGACCTTCTTGGCGTAGCGGACAATCCGGAAAAGGTCCTCACGCAAAAATGGTTCGCCGCCCGTGATCCCCAAGAACGTGGCGCCGAAATCGTGAATCCTATCCACCAGCTTCTTCGCGTCAGCTGTGCTCAATTCTCCAGCAGCTTTCGGCTTTCCAGCCGATGTGCAGTGAGCGCAGTTGAGGTCGCAGGCGAACGTGCAACGCCACGGCACGATATACAATGGACCAGCCAAGCTGTTCTGCCTCGTCAGTCTTGTAAAATTTACGGGGTTAGATTCTATTTAACCCTTCACGTAAATTCTCAAGAGTCCGTCCAAGAGAAGCCCATAGATAGATGTTAGGTTTACTCGGTTTTACTCAGGAAAATGGGCTCATCCTGCTTCTCCCTGTCCACGACCAACCGCCCATTTTTGATAACCTTCTCCACGAGGTTCACACCGAACCGGTAACCCAGAAACCTGTGATTCGGCACGGATAAAATCAACACGTCAGCGCGTTTGCCAACCTCCAACGTACCCACCTCACTTGCACGGTTCACGGCATAGGCTGCATTTATCGTTGCCGCGGTAACCGCTTCAGCGGGTGTCATTCGCATGAAACGACAAGCCATAGCTATGACTAACTGCTGATTCTCCAACCAGCAATCCGCGTTGAAGCCAGTACCTAACGCCACGGGCACGCCGCTGTCTATGATGAGCCTTGCATCCGCGTACTTGCCCGTCATCATGCTAAAGGCGACCGCTGGAAGCAAAACCGCAACAACACCCTTCGCCGCCAAAGCCCGCAACCCCTGAACCGACGAAAAAACCAAGTGTTCAGCCGAAACCGCCCCTACGTCGGCTGCAACCTCTGCTCCGCCGCCTCTTCCCGTCTGGTCTGCATGAACCTTCAGTTTCAGTCCAGCTGCTTTGGCGCGCACGAGAATTCGTTTAGCCTGCTCCAAGCTGAACACACCTCTCTCGCAGGAGACATCGCAAAACTCCGCTAATCCTCTCGCCGTGACTTTCGGAATCATCTCGCCCACGACCATTTCAACATAGGCGTCAGGGTTGCCGCTGTACTCTGATGGAAGCACCGTCGCACCCATAAGTGTCGAAACCACGTTGACGCTATGCAACTGGTTTAGCCGCTTCGTTGCTTCTAGGATTTTCAATTCATCACTTGTCGTCATGCCGTAGCCGCTCTTCGCCTCAGCCGTCGTCGTCCCCTGCGCCAACATCGCATCAAGTCTCTCCAACCCCAAATCCACGAGCGACTCAATGCGCGCCCTTCGCGTCTCTTTGACGGTGGCAAGGACGCCGCCGGCATCCGCAATCTCCGTGTTGGACGCGCCTTCCACACGCATCTGGAACTCATCCTCACGGGAACCTGCAAAAACCAAATGCGTATGCGGATCTACCAAGCCTGGCATGACGGTTTTTCCCTGAGCATTAAGGAGATAGCCTGCCTTGAAAACCCTCGACACTTCACGAGTGCTACCGACAGCGACTATTCTGCCTTCGCGGATGGCTATGGCGCCGTCCTTGACGATGCCGAGTTCCCGCATCTGCTTGCCCGTCCGAGGGCCACTCGTAGAGTCCGCCAGAGTCAGTAATTCTTTAGCGTTTACGATGATCAAATCTGCGACGTCTCTGGGCTTAGCCTTCGAGGATTTACTCAAAAACCCCTTTCCCTCACCAATCAGCAGTTGCTATATAGCGTTTGCTCAGGGTAATATATTTTCCCAAACGACGAAAAAGATCCAATGAGAAAATAGTCTGCGAAAACGTGATTCCGCACTTTCAACACAACAGGCGCCGCGTAGTTTAAGCTTATAAAGCCTCACCTAATTCAGTCTAATAGCTGAAAAAATGAACCCAAAACCAAAATACAAGGCACCAACATTGACCGAAATATGCCGACCGATGCTTAGCCTAGCCGGGAAAACAAACGGCGGCGTCTTCAAGCACGACATAATCGTTGGCATGGCCCGAGGCAGGTATCTGTTTCTGTGGGTTGATGGGAGCGTTCGAGAACACCTAGCCACGAATCTGTTGAAGAATTATTTCCGCCTCATAGGATAGAATTTGCCATGCTGAAATATCTTGCAGACAAGGGGCAGTACGTAGGAATCACGGGCTTCAAGAATGTCAAGGTGGAGAAAACCGACCAACTTCTCAGGACTCTACGCGGCGGAGAGCATTCGGATGTGTCGGTTCAATTCTTCAACGCCAACCTTGTTGCCAGTTGGGAGCACCTGTACTTCGCCGTTCTTGATGCTCTGATGGCTTTTAATACAAAGCGGAACATCTCGAAAAGCCTCGCCGTCGAAATCATGCTTTACGCTTCGACTCAGCGGCAGATTAAGAAAGCCATTGGGCTCATTGGAGTAAAGTGCGGTTGCTCGGACTTGGCCGTCGTCGTGGTTAGTAAGCGTCTTAAGGATGCCGAATCTGCGGTGAAGTCAATCTCAAAATACTTTTGTAGAGAACCAGACGAAGATGTTCTAGCGCTTTCACCTGCAAAGAGACAAATCATTCGCGAAGCCTTCGGGATAACAGAGAACGAATTGAACGCCGTGACAAAACAAAACAATTCTGACCGTGCACTGGTTGACCTCGTCGCAGAGCGAATGGCGCTCCTATCTACGAGGCTTTAGTTCAGAGCATCTTCTCTTTTGGCACCGACAAAATCAAATTGGGCTTCACGAGGGAGACGCCCGTAAGTTTTCCGACAACCTCAACCAGCAAGACTCTGTTGGGCCTGTCCAAGTCAACGCGGTTCTTGATTGGCGTAGCAACAGCTTCAATAATCTCCTGCGCATGTAGAGTTGTGAAACGCTTCTCCACTGTGACTCTGAAGGACTCGTTGTCGCTCATTCCCTTAGCCAGTTCGGAAGCTGCTAGCCCAAGGTTCTCGAGGCTTGTTTCCACCACCTTCTCGACTGGAATAATCCTGAGGGCGTAGCGAAACTCATAGGGACGTTCATGCAGAATGGCCTTGAATCTCTCTATGACTTCGCATGGGTTAAGTTCAGTTCTTGCAACAATCAGCCCTCGAACGCCAGTTTTTCCAGCTTGGGCGGTTTGATCGCCCAACGCCTCCTTCAACAGGTAGAGGATCTCATATATCATCTGGCGTTCGTTGCCTCGTGCACACGTTGCCAAGAGGTTGAAGTCCGAGAGCAAATTCTTTCACCAAATCGTTGCGGTCAGTGTAAGTACGGCTTTTCTCACAGCCGCAAGGCTCGTAGCCGTCGCCTCACATCATCCCGTCTTAGAAGGGGTCAGCCACGGATTTATCCATTTTGCCCAAGCCTCTTAGCACTACACTTAAATTCAAAGCATTTCCAAGCATGAGCCAGATGGAGAAATGATCCGTTGACTGGAACTCACAAACCCATAATCGCCGTGCACGGAGGAGCAGGAACCGTTCCCAAAGAACACGGAAAACAGCTGCTTGAAGGTGTTGGAAAATCCGCTGAACGAGGCTTTGAATTCTTAAAGAATGGGGCATCCGCCGTTGATGCAGTGACTGAAGCTGTGGTATTAATGGAGGATTCAGGCTTGTTTAACGCAGGAGCAGGGTCAGCTTTGAATTTTGAGGGATGCTTCGAGATGGAAGCTTCCGTTATGGACGGCAAAACACTGGGGGTAGGTGCAGTGGGACTTGTTAAACAATGTGAAGAACCCCGTTCGAGTGGCAAAGCTTGTGATGGAGCAGACCGACCACGTTTTCGTCGTGGGCAAAGGCGCCGATCAGTTGGCACGGGCATTCAAATTGGAAAGGCGAAACATGCCTACATTAACGAAACGTGTCCAATATGAAGTCACAGCTGAAAAGCCTAAAAGATGGCAAGTTCGAGTTGCCTAAACTTGCTAAAATGATCAAAGAGCACCCTGAGGTTTTTCAGCCGGAAACCGTTGGAGCTGTAGCTATGGACGGAGTGGGCAATATTGCAGCCGCCACGTCAACAGGTGGCTTTCCGCTGAAATTGCCAGGAAGAATCGGCGATTCCCCAAGTGTGGGCTGTGGAACCTACGCCGACAACCAAGCGGGGGCGTGCACAGCTACAGGAGTCGGCGAGGTTGCGATGAAACTCGTTCTAGCGAAAACCGTCTGCAACCACATGGAGAATGGCAAGATCGCTCAGGAATCTGTCGAGGAAGCAGTCAAGCTCATCGGCAAACGGTTGCCAAACACGTACAACGAGATGGGTTTACTCGCAGTTGACATTCATGGCAGAATTGGCGCGGCTCACAGCTCACCCAATCTGACCTGGGCGTACATGAACATGGACCTGAGAGTACCCCGTGGCGTCGCTGACAGCTAAATTCATGAAATGAAATGCCAGGTTTAACTCGGTGATTTATAGAACCTGCATAAAGCTACGTTTTTTCTGGCAATCTTCAAACCAAATTTCGACAGTTGACGAAGACAAACGCTTATCCCTCACGGACGTACGGTAGTCTACCACAAACCTGCATGCGGAGGTGAAAAGTGAAAATGGTGTTTGAGGAAGACGAGGAATGGGAAGAGGGCGAAGAGGAAGAATGGGAAGAAGAAGAATGGTAAACTCACATAATTTTTCGTATTTTTCTTAAAGCTTTTTTTGTTCGTTTCACTATCCGCTTGTATGTTTCCGGAGTTCATCTTTATAACACAGATGCCAACTTGAGTATTGAACAAAATTGACGCGAATCGCTGTCCTCGACGTCGACCGCTGCAAGGTCAAGAAGTGTGACCAGAACTGCCTCCGTTTCTGCCCTATGGTCCGTAGCCACGTCGAAGCCGTTCGTATCGAAGGCGGCAAAGCTGTCATTAGCGAGAAGCTCTGCAGCGGATGCGGCATATGCGTCAAGAAATGTCCGTTCAAAGCCATCAGCATTGTGAACCTGCCCGACGAGTTAGAGAAAGACTGCAGTCACCGGTTCGGTGAGAACGCCTTCAAACTTTTCAGGCTTCCGATACCTTCCGCTGGGAGGGTGTTGGGGTTGCTGGGGCAGAACGGCATCGGCAAAACCACGACGCTCAAAGTGTTGTCGGGTGAGATTAAGCCGAACCTGGGCAATTTCCAAGACCCGCCCGAGTGGGGCGCGATTATCGAGTTTTACCGCGGCTCAACGCTGCAGGACTACTTCAAACGGATGAGCGAGAATAACCTCAAAATCGCACACAAACCGCAGTACGTGGACAAAATCCCCAAAGCGGTTTCGGGGAAGGTCGGCGAACTCCTCGAAAAAGTCGACGAACGCAAAATCTTCGAAAAACTTGTGCAAGAACTCGAACTCGAAAAAATCCTCGACCGACCTTTGGACGTATTGAGCGGCGGAGAGCTGCAACGGACGGCGGTAGCCGCAGCCTTGAGCCGCGAGGCGGACGTGTACATGTTTGATGAGCCGTCGAGCTATTTGGATGTTAAGCAGCGGTTGCAGGTGGCGAAGGCAATTCGCAGCCTCAAGGAAGCGAACAAAACCATCATCGTAGCCGAACATGACCTGGCAATCATTGATTACCTTTCCGACCAGATTTGCGTCTTTTACGGGGAAACAGGCGTCTACGGAATCGTCAGCCACGTCCACGGCGTTCGCACCGGTATCAACATCTACTTGCAAGGCTATATTCCCGACGAGAACATCATGTTCCGCAAAGAATCTATTGTATTCCACGAAAAACCGCCTGCAACGAGCACGGCTGGCTTGGAACCGCTGTTGAAATGGAACCGGATAGAGAAGACGCTTGGCAACTTCAAACTCGTCACCGAACCAGGAGAAATTCGCAGGGGCGAAATCGTCGGTATACTCGGACCCAACGGCATCGGCAAAACCACCTTCGTCAAACTCCTCGCGGGTTTGGAGGAAGCGGACGACAAACAGAAACTCGGCGACCTGGCGGTGAGTTATAAACCACAGTACATCGCCCCCGACTACCCAGGCACCGTACTGGATCTCCTTATGAGCGTTGCTAAGGAGAATTATACGTCGAGCTGGTACAAAACCGAAATCCTACTACCCCTTCGCATCGAGCCGCTCTTGGATAGGAACGTGATGGAGCTCAGCGGCGGAGAGCTTCAAAAAGTAGCCATAGCCGCCTGCCTTAGCCGCAAAGCTGACCTGTTCCTGCTTGACGAGCCCAGTGCCTACTTGGATGTGGAGGAACGTTTGAACACGGCGAAAACAATCCGGCGCGTAACCGAAGCACACAGCGTAACCGCCTTCGTCGTGGAGCATGACGTCGTGACGCAGGATTTCGTAGCAGACCGTCTCATGGTGTTCACGGGTGATCCAGGTGTGAGCGGTTTAGCGAATTCGCCAACAACTCTGCGGGATGGCATGAACAGTTTCCTTAAGGGCATGAACGTCACGTTCCGGAGAGACTCCGTCACGAGGAGACCCCGTGTGAACAAGGAGGGGTCGCAGATGGACTTGTTTCAGAAAGACCTCGGCGAGTACTATTATACGAAGACGAAAGAAAAATAGCGCCACAATTTCAGACGTTAACACCAACGAAGAGATATGGGGATTTCTCCGCGAAGATGCAAACGTATTTTTGCTTTAAAGTAGGTAGTTAACTTAAAAAACAACCCCTAACATAACCTCTCCGATTTCGCGGGAAAAGGCAGAAAACTGGTGGAGGCAACAAGGTGGCTCAAGCAACAACCTTTGAAGAGATAAGCGCATCCGACTTTTTCTACCGCAACCGCGACATCGCGGGCTTCACAAACCCCTCCCGTGCCATATTCGCCGCCATCCGCGAACTCGTCGAAAACTCCCTCGACGCCGCAGAAACCAACAAGATTCCACCGGACATCTACGTGCGCTTGTCTTTCGAGAGCGAAGCCACCAAGGATACGCAAATTTACAAGCTTACGGGTTGAAGACAACGGCTGCGGCATCCAACCACGATTCATCCCTTCCGCTTTTGGTCAAGTTCTCTACGGTTCGAAGTACAAGCTGAAGCAGATGCGGGGCACCTTCGGCTTAGGCGGAAAAATGGCTGTCCTCTACGGGCAAATCACTACACATCAAGCTGCTTTTGTGTGTTCGAGCACTGGGAGCGCGAAGATTTACCAGTTTAAGCTGATGATTGACATTCAGCGCAACCGCCCGATAATTCTCGACCGCAAAGTCATCATCAACAAGGAGGAGTGGCGCGGAACCATTGTGGAGTTCACGTTGGAAGGCGATTACCTCAGGGCGATGCCGAAGATTATCGAGTACTTCAAGCAGACCGCCATGGTGAACCCCTACGCGAACCTCACGTTCGTCGACCCGAAGGGCAGGCTGTACAAGTTCACCCGCGGCACGACAGAAATGCCTGAGCCGCCGAAAGAAACGCTGCCTCACCCCTATGGCGTTGACGTGGAACTGCTCCAAAGGCTCATACAAATCACGATGGACAAGAACATGCTCGACTTCCTCAGACACAACTTCCACCGTGTCGGAGAAATTACGGCGCAGAAATTTCTGGATTTCGCGACGTTGCCCGCCTCGAAAAACCCGAAGAGGCTGAGCCACGAGGAAATCGTCAAGTTGATGCAGAACCTGAAGAAATTCAAGGACTTCCTCCCACCCGACGCAAGTTGTCTGTCACCGCTGGGCGAGGAGCTGCTAAAGGCTGGAATCCAAAAGGAGTTGAACCCAGAGTACCTCGTGGCGCTTCAGCGGAAACCTTCGACCTATGCAGGTCACCCATTCATCGTGGAGATGGGAATAGCCTACGGCGGCGACGTCCCCAAACGAGGTTCATTCGTGATTTACCGCTTCGCCAACCGCATTCCACTGCTGTATGATGAGGCGAGCGATGTGTCATACCGCGTTATAACGGAGATGAACTGGCGCAGGTACAAGGTTGCGCCCGATATGCCCATCGCCATTGTCGTGCACATCTGTAGCACTAAAGTCCCGTACAAGACGGTGGGCAAGGAGTTTATCGCCGACCGCCCCGAAGTCCGCCGCGAAATCGCCAACGCACTGCGAGAAGTCGGTCGGCAACTGCAGCATTTCCTGAGCAGGCAGGAACATGTGCACATGGAGAAACGGCGTTTAGGCGTGTTCTCGAAGTACCTGCCGAAGATTGCCCAGTTCAGCGCGAAGCTCGCGGGAAAGGAGAAGCTTCCCGATATTGAAAAATTATTGAAGAGTGTGCAGAAGTATGGAGCAGAAGACGAAAGCCAGCATAACGAAGCGGAAGAATGAGGTCCTCGGTAGCTTGAAGAAATTCGGCACCAGCGTCTACGACCAGTTAGACAAGGGGAATTTCCCGAGCATTAACATGCCCAGCCGCAGCACAGAGAACATCAACTACGACCCAAACCTAAGGCAATACATTTTGGGCGAAAAGAGCGTTAGCCGAAGCGCCCGAAACATCCGTCATGTGAAGCCGTTCACGCAGTTAGCTTGGGCGGCGATGTTCAGCAACGAACTCACGTCGCAGCGAAAAACCAGCACCCTCAGGGACGTGTACTATTCGGCACAGGCGTACGAGATGACGTTCACGGACCAGCAGGAAAGCAACAACATCATCACCGACCTCGAAACGCTCACAGGGTTTGCACGCGAGGACTTCAACATCTTCCCTGAGGAACGTTCCGCGATATTCGGAGACTTAACCATTGGCTACACAGTGCCAGGCTACGAGGGCAAAACCCTCAACCTCACCAGCCATCCTGACGGCGTCCTCATCGGACCCGCACTGACGTCAGCCGAGTTCGTGAACACGAAAGCCAACAAGGTTATTGCCATCGAGAAAGGCGCCTTGTTCACGAGGTTCATCGAGGAAAACGTCCACAACAAACACAAGGCACTACTCATATCATGCGGTGGACAGGCGCCACGGCAGACACGCAGCTTCATCCGCAGATTGCACGACGAGCTGAACCTGCCCGTCTTCATCCTCACCGACGGCGACCCCTGGGGAATGCACATTGCCCAAGTTATCATCTCTGGCTCAGCGAACGCGGCGCACTTACGCGACCTGAACACGCCAGACGCGGTGTGGAGCGGGGTGTGGGCAACCGACATAATCGACTACAAACTGCCAACAGACCCGCTGGACGAAGTGGACATCAAGAGGCTTTACGAGTTGCAGAAGGACCCAAGATACCAAAACGACCCGCTATGGCAACGCGAGATCAAGCTGTTCTTGAAGATTCGGCGGAAGGCAGAACAAGAGGCATTCAGCAGATATGGGCTAACATACATTGTTGATGAGTATTTGCCTACGAAATTGAAAGGCGCCAAATAGCAACAAGTTTAAAATAACCGTTCATTTGTTAAGTAGCAACACCAACTACTACAAAAAGGAAAAGACCCCGCATGAGCGAACAAGACACGTTCTGGATAAAGCTCGCACAAAGATTCTTTGGCTTACTACTCATAGTCGTCGGCGCAATCCTACTCTATTTCACCGTCACGAGCACTGACCAACTCTTGGGCTTCAGCGCCTTCTTCGGCTTACTCAGCATAGTCGTTCTTGTGGTTGGCATCGTTTTGCTTATTTCCAAACCGCCAGAATAGCCGCTTTATTCTCTTCTTTCAACCACGATTTTGCAGTTCGTCACCAAAGCAGCGATTACACCGAGCGCCACGAGCCAAGGAGCCAGAACCGCACCGACTACACCCACGGTGGCGGGAATCTCCAGAAGTGCCTTGCCTTTGTCGTCTTTGACGATGACTCGGGTCACGTTTCCTTCATGTAGCAGTTCTTGAATACGATTCACCAATTTGTTGCCGCTCACGGAGTACTCTTGACGAGTGACTTTGACGACTGCGGCGCCGCAGACGGGACAGAACCTATCATCATCCTTCAATGGCGCTCCGCATTTTACACAGTATGGCATTACAGTGAACCTCAACTTGAAGCAAGCAGCCAGACGCTTAAAACACTTCTCACTCTCATCCTGAGTGTTTATTAACTCAAATCCAATTACACTCCCGCGGTTTATTTCCACATTAACAAAAAGGAGACATGACCCGCATGCCGATTCGCCAACCCATCGTCTGCGTCCTCGGACACGTGGATACAGGAAAAACCAGCCTCCTCGACAAGCTCCGCAAGACAAGCGTGCAAGCCCGAGAGGCAGGCGGAATGACACAGCACATAGGTGCCAGCTTCTTCCCTCTCGAGACGCTCAAGCAGCTTATCGGGCCACTGCTCAGCAGCCTCGGGGGTGAGATTGAAATTCCAGGCTTGCTAATCGTTGACACGCCTGGGCACGAAGCCTTCACGAACCTCCGTCGCAGGGGCGGGAGCGTGGCCGACATAGCCATACTCGTTGTGGACATTCTCAAGGGGATAGAGAAGCAAACGCTGGAGTGCATCGACATCCTTAAAGCTCGCAAGACCCCGTTCGTCGTGGCGATAAACAAGATCGACCGTGTGCCAGGCTGGAAACCCCAACAGTCCACGCCCTTTCTGAAATCTTACCCTAGCCAAGACGCCTATGTCCGCGGAGACTTGGATAATAGGCTCTACACCGTCATGGGCGAGTTCTCCCGCTTGGGTTTCAAGACTGACCGCTTCGACCACATCCGCCGTGAAGACTTCACCTCCACCATCGCGTTGGTGCCGACCAGTGCCAAAACAGGCGAAGGCTTGGCGGAGCTTCTAATGGTGCTAGTCGGGTTGACGCAGCAGTACATGAAGAAACGCCTACAGACAACTGAAGGTCCCGCGAAGGGCTCAGTCCTCGAAGTCAAAGAGGAGCCAGGGTTGGGGTTGACGTTGAACACGATAATCTACGACGGCTCCCTACAGAAGGACGATTTAATCGTTGTCGGCGGCAAGGACAAGCCTGTAGTGACAACCATCAGGGCGATTTTGGTGCCAAAGCCTCTGGACGAGATACGTGACCCACGCGACCGCTTCAGCTCGGTTGACTGCGTGTTCGCCGCCGCAGGAGTCAAAATCGTGGCTTCCGGATTGGAGGGAGCACTCGCTGGAGCGCCATTGTACGTCGTGCCTCATGGCGAGGATGTCTCTGAGTATGCGAAATTGGTCACTGAGGAAGTTGGTAGAGTAAGAATAATCAAGGAGATCGCTGGCGTCGTCGTCAAAGCAGACACATTAGGCTCGTTGGAGGCGATTGCGGAGATACTGAAGAACAACAACGTGCAAATACGCATAGCCGACATCGGCGACGTGTCCAAACGAGACGTTATCGAAGCATCAGTGGTGAAAACCCGCGAACCGCTTATGGGCGCGATACTAGCATTCGGAGTGAAAATACTCCCCGACGCCGAGGCAGAGGCGGCAACAAGTGGCATTCAGATTTTCAAGGAACCCATAATCTACAACATGATAGATAACTACGTGGAGTGGCAGAAGGCCCAGCGCGAGAAGAAAGTTGAGATGGAATTCGAGAAACTCGTGAAGCCCGCGAAAGTGCAGGTCATGGCAGGGTTCGTTTTCCGCCATGCTAAACCCGCGATTTTCGGCGTCGAAGTCCAAGGCGGCACGTTGAAGCCAAAGTACTCGCTTGTGCGTTCCGAAAACGGCGACGACGTCGGTGAGGTGCAGCAGATTCAGGACAAGGGAAAAGCCGTGCCGGAAGCGAAAGAAGGCGCCCAGGTCGCCATCTCCATGGAGAAGCCCATCGTGGGCAGGCACATATTCGAGCGAGACGTGCTCTACGTGAAGGTGCCCGAGTCAGATGCTAAAGTCTTGACAACGACGTGTGCGGAGATGATGTCAGATAGCGAGCGCGAGGTCCTGCAGGAGTATGTGAAGATTATGCAGAAGAAGACGCCGTTCTGGGGCGGTTTCTAACCTGTTTGAAGGACAAAGTCGGCACTCCGTCTATCCAGAATGGCTGCAGTCTACCTTCTCCTCTCTGTCGCACACAAAGGGCTTTCATGTCACATTTCGCGCAGACTTTTCCCGATGTCGCCGGGTTGATTTACACGAAGGTTTTTTGCCCAGGCACTTAAAAGCGAGTTTCTAGTTTCTGCCTGGAAGAAGATGAACAGGTTGTTTTTTCTGAGTGTTCATCTTCTTCTCCTAACAATCCAAGTCGCGCCAGTGACGAATGCCTTCCTCGTTGTATTCCCCATCAAAACTGAACTCTAGCCGCCGCCTACTGGTGGCAAAATCGCCAAAACGTCGCCGTCCTTGAGTTGCGTTTGAAGCCCCCCCAGGCTGGCAGCGCTTTTGCCGTTGATAAGAAACTGCAGAAAACCCTTGACCTTACAAGTGCTCGGGTCGTAAACGTAGTCAACGAAGCTTTTGCCATGCTTGGATGAGAGAAGGCGGAGAGCTTCATCCAACGTTACTTTGCTGTCCTCTGAAAACTCCAAACTTTCCTCTCTTTTGCCTACTAATTCTCTCAAGCTCGTAAAGAAACGAACCGAAATTTTCAAAGTCCTAATGGCCACCAACAAAAATACGACGAAATTGGAAGATTAAACTCTTGCGTGTAAAGATTAAACAATTTTCTTGACCCATGAAAAGGAAACCAATTGTCTATCAGCCTGCGTCGTTCATATGGGAACAGTGGAAATACTGTGCACGAACTAAGAGAGTTATGTCCCGCTAATGCCCAGAAGCTGCTCAGATTAACCAGCATTCCTTATTACTCGCCTTGGGAAACTAGTGTTTTAGGAGTGTCTGTTTTGACGAAGACCGATGAGAATTTGAAAGCTGCGTTTGCGGGCGAATCCCAAGCTAATAGGCTGTACTTAGCGTTCGCTAAGAAAGCTGAAGAAGAAGGCTATACGCAGGCTGCGAAGTTGTTCAAAGCTGCGGCAGAGGCCGAAACGGTCCATGCCTTGAACCATGTGCGAATCACTTCTCAAGTTAAATCAACCCTCGACAATCTTGGTACAGCCGTCTCAGGAGAAACCTACGAGTTCAAAGTGATGTACCCCAATTTCTAGCGGAAGCCAACAAAGAAAACGCCAAACAAGCTGCTTGGAGCTTCGACGTAGCCAACAAAGTCGAACAAGTCCATGCAGGAATGTTCCAGAAAGCCCTCAACGCCATGAAAACCAAAAAAGAACTCGAGAAAGTGGAGTACCACGTGTGCAGCGTTTGCGGAAACACTGTTGAAGGCGCACCACCCGACAAATGCCCTATCTGCGGCTCACCTAAAGAGAAGTTTTTCAAACCTGCCTAGCCAGACTTGAAAAACGCTTTTTCTCTTCCTTCACTCTGCTCTTATTAGGCAAAGCAATTAGACTAGTGGATGAAAACAATAGGGTTGTCTTGTTGAGCGAGAGATTAATCAGAGTCAAAACCTTCCAAGAGTTCAAGAGATTAGTCACGGAACTAAAGCCAAACTCTCTCGTTTACATCATCGAACAAAACGGTCTCACTCAAAAAAGGGAAATGACAGTGCTCCGCCTGCTTTTGCCGGCTCAAAACGCTTACTATGTGTACCTCGACTTTCCACGCGGCAACGCCCTCAGGGAGACAGCCATCTCTATACGCGATGATAAGGGCAATCGACACCTCGAAGACGACGACATAAAGCAATTCCTCCAAAAAGAGTTCGGAGAAAAAATGCCTATATTTTCCTATTGGACAACCTAAAGTGGGAATGGAAAACAAATGTCTGAGGAGACATGGCACGGAATCCCGCGAAGCAAAATTCCATGGGGACCAACGATTAACTACGAGAAGTGCGTGGCCTGTGG
>CAWGAW010000020.1:0-112765 GCA_963820675.1 Candidatus Bathyarchaeota archaeon
TGAAAGTATGGCTTTTCCATGGGATTGGGTGAGTCTTAAACCTGTTGTTCCGGTTCGCGAGGCAACTGTAGATTTGGTTGATGAGGGAAACAGGTTTGTGGTGCATGCTGAGTTGCCTGGCGTAGTCAAAGACAAGATCGACGTTTCCCTGACGAAGGATGGTATCGAAATTTCGGCTGAAACAGATATTGAAACGGAAGACAAGGGGAAGAATTTTGTTGTCCGAGAACGCGTTTACTCGCATGCTTACAAACAGCTGTCGTTCCCCGAAGAAGTAATTCCTGAGAAGGCTGAATCCACGTTCAGAGACGGATTACTTGAAGTGGTCATCCCTAAGAAGACGGTTGCACCCGCACCTAAAAAGCACAAAGTGACAGTTAAATAGCTGGCATAACGGCGTTTTTTGCTTCCCCACTATTTCCTGTGTGTGGGATTCAAAGTAGGAACGGATTTAATACCATTTTTACCCATTTTAGGAAAAATCAGGTTCTCAGGTTTAGTTTTCAGCTTTTTTCCAGTCGGATTCAAAACCTGTTCTTAGCACGCCTATAAGGTTGCTGTTATTTGTCCAAAGAGAAGGGCTTTCGCCTAACCCGCTTTCTTTGGAGGTGGTAATCAATGCTTCTTTGTCATCGGACATTATGAAGTGATTCAAAGTTTCATGATAAAACTTGACGTGAACCGAAGCGCCATGAATGAGTTTTTTCACTTTTTCTTTGAGCAAACCGTCCGGGCTGTCCCCTTCAAAAAGCAGTCGAATCTGAGCACCTTTCTTTATTGCCTGCTTACATTCATCTGAAAAATGAGACAAAACCGGGATGATTCTTCCCTTGTCCGCAATCAACGCGACTTCTTTTCTCGAGTTTCTAAAAAGTTCGGAGGTCTTAGCCAAAATTGCTTTCTTTTCCGCTATCAGTATATAGATGCTTTCTTCTCCAGAAAGCGGCTGCTTCCAATCTTTTGAGGATAGACTCTTAACCTTACTTCTCATACCCGACAATCGGTCATCAGACTTGGTTTTTTCTTCCGCTACCAGGAAGCTTAATGCATCCGAAATAGGAGTAGCCCGGATCTCAGTTGGTTTGCCCAGCAATCTTTCAATCAGGCCCATTTTTTCGAGTGCCGGCAGGATTCTATAGACGTCTTCCCTTCGCACTTTTGAAAACTTCGCTACCTGTCCCACCACAGTTTTTTCCAGTTTAAGTATCGCTAAGTAAACCTTTGCCTGGTTAAGAGTCAAACCCAAACCAAGAAGAAGGTCCGTGTTTTCATCGTTTGACATTCTCGAGCGCGGCTCGTGTACATATTTGCCCGAATCAATATTAAAATTCTTGTGATTTTCTAAAGTATATTTAAAAACTGAATCTATAATACCGCGCGCTTGAAGAAGCTCAAGGAATTATCCATCAAAAACAAGCACCCTCGTTTCAAGAAAGAATTTGCTGTTAGTTGACATAAACTCTTTGGCAAAACCTCTGACTGCATTAAGTGCATTAAGACCACAGACTCTAGGAAAATAACAAACCTGATTAACTCGTTGAAATGCTGCTGCAGACTAAAATGTACTTGTTTTGGAGCCGATTGCACGAATAAGTTGCACTTCATCTCTTTGTTCCTCAAAAGAGTAAAGCCCGGGCTATCTGGTTGCTCTGGCTAATGTTTGTTGCTGTCCCAGCCAAGTGAAATCTGTACAGACCTTTTTGCCGCCGTTTATCGGCGCGACCTTTGAGTAGAGCTTCCATCATTGCAGGGGTGATTGGCACAGTTTGGTGGATGGGTGCATACTAGCCTGTTGCGGTTATGACTATGTCGAAGCCAAAATCGGTTATTCCACTTACAGTGGGGTAGACATTCAGAATTAGTTCTACAGGAATCACTTCATATGCGCTAAGGATTCTACCTGAGTATGTCCAGCTTAGAGTCATGTAGCCCGAGGCGACGGATGGAGTCCAGTTTGACGTTGCCATCCACAAAGAAACCGCTGAATCGCCTTCATTCCTAACATAAACCATCACAGTGCTGTTTGAGCCTGGCTCTATTAGCCCCCAGTCAAGCGAAAGAGTCCTGTTTGTACAAGCCTGATCCCAGTAAATCCCAACTCCAACCCCACTCATTGAATAAGCGTAAGCAACAGTTCTATTCGAAACTGAATTCACAAGAATGGTGCCGAGAATAACGACCAGAATTATGCACATTGTGGCGAATATTGCTTTCCTGTGCACACGATTGCTGATTTGGATGGCGAAAGGGACCTTTGAGTTTGCTATTGTTTCATTGACTTTGTTCGGTACTTTCCTAAGGCTCTGCCAAAACATTCTAAAACCTTAATATTATTTCTTAATATACGCTATATGCTGCGGCTGGTATAAACGCGTGTGACTGGGGTCCTACACCCACAAATCCAGCGCGCTCGCCATATACCACTCCTTATCAAAATGAGTTTTCAAATTTCGGCAGCGCGCGCTGCGGTTTGGTAACGCAGATTTAAGATTTGTCAGCGCGTGTGCGGTTTCTCTGGAACGTGCGAGGCGGAGCGCAAGCGACGCCGAGGTTTTCAATGAGAACCAGCTTCGCTTTTTAGCATGAAGCCGCGAATGGTCACTTCTACTCATTTCAACTAAATTGCTCTTTCGAAATTGCTTTTGTCCCCATCTCTGTGGTGAACGACGTTTCCCCTTTTGGGACGCGCGACAGTCCTATGAACCAGTTTCTCGCTATCATTCCATCTCGGATAGCCTCTCTTGTCTTTGAATGTGCCCCATATTTGCACCCAAGGAGACTCTGTTGTCTTTACTTAAATAAATTGCACTATTATGATGATTAAGTAAGTTCTACGCGCACGCTTAAGCAAAAACAAATACTATTTGCAACACGTGAATTGCAGAATAACTTATGAACGTGGGGCAGATACTAATAGTCTGGTGGTAGAGTATGGTTCGGTGTACATGCGGAACAGATAACATGGAGAAGAAATACTGCACGAATTGTGGCACGCAATTGCTGTACGATTGCGAAAAATGCAAGAACCCTATAGTCATAACGGAAAAATTCTGTGGAAGGTGCGGAACTAAGAACCTCCATTATAATGCTGAGGCATATAACACGCACCCGCGCTAAGCAGCCCTATTTCTCCTTGCATTATTGCCCTTCAAGTAGCTTTTCCTTAGGAGCCTCACAATTGAGTCTTACTTATTTGGAAAAATGTAGAACCAGTTAAATCCGTGGAAGATAACCATTGTATAGAAGGCGAGATCATGGGCGATTACCGATGCGAGAATTGCGGCAGAATGTTCTACACACGGTATGTGCAACACAAAGGCAATTGCCTCTGTCAAGAATGCAGTGCCAAAAAGGGAGCAGCTAAAAAAGAAAAGGAATACAGGGAAGCAAAAGAATACTGGAAAGCAAGGTCGTAAGGAGTAGAAACAAACCTATTCAACTGGAAAACGCGGCTGTTACTGTTGCATAGCAGTCACATAATGTTTAAGAGAGTTCGAGACTACTTATGATATGGCGGCGTTTAGCGGGTTTCGTATTGTCAAATCCTCTTTTTCCATGAATTCGCTGCATATTGGCGCGGGCTAAGATCTGCTAGATTCTGCTTTTAGAGAAGTATGAAAAATATAAGATGAAAGGAGGTGAAAAAAGTGTTGAGAGTTAAGTATCCTATCGAGTACGAATTGGACACTACGGAGATAAATCAAGGAGTGCAATGGCTAACATTGAGGCTGAAAAACAAAGGAAGAGTACCTCTTAAAAGACTTGACGTGGAATTGCACTCTTTAGACACCTTTCCCCTTACCCCTCTTTTTCTCCCTTATGGAACAGGACACTACATCGGAGAGCTTAAGCCAGATGAGGAGAGAGAAGAGATTTTCCGGGTTAACGCAACCGCACCTGTTGATGTATACTTCACTATTATCGCACGTAAGGATGGAGAAAACTTCTGGTGGGAATCCGGTTTTACGCATATCTCTGTAAGCGAGGCGAAAGCAGAACTCGGACGTCTAGTAGTGCTTTCTCACCCGTATACGACAATTGGAAAGACCCTCTCGGTCGAGGCAACCATTAAGGGCTTGAGAAAAGGTGCGGGACTGAAACTAGAATTCTGGGTGGAAACCCCCTCAGGAAAGATTGAAGAGCAGGCCAAAATGAATGTAAAGGAACTTTCCGCTGGAGAGGAAGCTCGCTATACTGCTGAGTTCACGCCCAAGGAAACGGGGCAGTACATCATCCACGCGTATTTATTCGATGAATGGATAAGAATAAGTCACAAGACAGATTTCATCTATTCGGAGAAAGAGTAGCAACCACCAAGCCGATCTCGAAATTTCCAAATCCCTTTTTGTTTGACGAATTACTACATACACGCGCGAATTATCTGCAAGATAACAGTAGCGCGCATGCGTGTTCCTAAATTGGCTAAAAATGGTTTTAATTCTGTTTTCCGCGATTGGGTTAATCCCTGAAGCTTAAATTCGGAATGGAAATTGGAAACAGGTGCAAAGACTGAGATGGGAATAAAAACCATTTTTGACCAATTTCGGAACAGCCATGCGCGCTTTTTCAAAATGTTATTAAGAACTTTGTTGTAAGCTGAGAATTTACCGCTCATCATCCAAACTCCTTACAACTTTAGACAATTCTTTGAGACCTTCAACGTCCCCGTCATATTTTATATCTTTATAAGAACCAGTTTTTGTCTGCACAACAATGTGAAGCTTTGCCTTCCTTTCTTCCTTCACTTTTCCCTTGAACCATTCGGTCAAATAGTCTGAAATTATCCTCATTACCAAGTCAACAAGTTCTGGATTTCCAGTTATCAGGGTTGAAGCAAAGAATATTGTTGGACCTACCCACTCAAATGACTCTTCAATGAGTTCGGGTATCTTGTTTTTTCCTTCTATTGATGTTTCAATTACTCCCGCTTTTTTCCAAAGAATTCTAACGGTAGAAGTTGTCTCTGAGTTGAACAGGTTTTCCTTGGATTTAGCCTTGTTGAGATTTATTGGCAGAATAGCTAGTTTCTGGGGATAGATTAAATCAAATTCTTTCAGTTTCTTTTTTAGGTCAAGGTAATCGCTAACTGTTATCACTTACAATCCCAAAATGACTACTTCTTTACTAAATAATTAAGACTTGCGCGCATCACAGTATCAAAGTGCAAAGATTCTCATCTTAGCGCGCGCTTAAAGTCTTGGCGCCGCTTGCGCTCCGCCTCGCACGTTCCAGACGACTACCCAAGAGCGCGCACGAGCGCGAGAAACAACATCGAGAGCTATTGCTTCCGCCAAAAAATTCCAAGCAAAGCAAATTAGAAATAATAGCCACAACAATAATTATGTTGTAGAGGCTTTGGAATGGAAGAATATGTCAAGGGACCTGCACCTGACCGATGGCATTGGAAAAAAAGCTGCAAGCAATATCCACGTGAAGCCATCCGAAGGCGTTCAACAAGACCAAACTCGGGCCTCTGCGATGAATGCCAGAACATAGAGAAGCGCGCACAGTATATACGTGACCTATCGCGTTGCCAAGAAGTCAAGGAAATCATGAGCCGAGACATCGCCACAATAGCCCCTGAAGCGTCAATGGCTGAGGCTGCGGGAATTATGGGCGAGAGGCACATTGGAAGCTTAATCGTAACGAAGGATGACACGCCTGTGGGCATAGTCACCGAGAGGGACTTGCTTAGCAAAGTTTTGGCTTTGGGAAAAGACCTCAGAGAGGTAAAAGTTGAAAATATAATGTCGTATCCGCTAATAACGATAGGACCAGCGGTCAAGATAAAGGAAGCCGCTCAGATGATGCTCCGGAAGAAGAGTAGGCTTGCAGTGTTTGACTGCGGAAAACTCGTTGGAATCATAACGGCGTCAGACCTTATTAGGAGTTTACCGCTTGTTCCTGAAACATGGGTCAAAGTCGATGATTTCATGACCAAACCAGTCGAGACCGCTGACGAAAAAACTCCGGTAGCCAGCATAGTCAAGGTAATGGGTGAAAAGCGCATCGGCAGCGTGATAGTCACAAGCAAAGGCAAACCGTTTGGGATTTTCACTGAGCGAGACTTGCTCACCACCTTCTTCGTTAGGGGCAGACCATTAATCGCGGAAGTGGGAAAAGAAGTCGCCTCGCCCCTCATCGTCGCTCCGGTTGGAACAAGCATTCACCAAGCCGCAGTCACAATGGCTATAGAACATATTAGAAGGCTGCCCATCACCAGAAAGGGGAAATTGGTAGGCATAATCACAGCACGCGACCTTGTCGAGGCATATGCAAAATAGTTAATCCACCTCTTTTTTTGTTAAGTGTGCTTGAATGTTTGAAGACACCTGTGTTTGAGTAGCGCGCATGCGTGTTCCTAAATTGGCTAAAAATGGTTTTAATTCTGTTTCCACGATTGGGTTAATCCCTGAAGCTTAAATTCGGAATGGAAATTGGAAACAGGTGCAAAGACTGAGATGGGAATAAAAACCATTTTTGACCAATTTCGGAACAGCCATGCGCGCTGCGCTCTCATATTAGCCTTGATGGCTCTGTCGATTGTGGCGGTTTCCCAAAAAAATACTAAAATTTAATCCCAATCCACATCCAACAATCAACAATAGATTTCCACGATAGAACTGTTTGCTTTCGCTGGAAATTTTGAGAAAGCCCCCATGCGCGAAATTGAATAGTAAGACCTGTTGGAGGGTTTTTAAGTTTCAATCTCTCTGATTTCTGGTAGTAAGCGGCGCCAAAAAGGAGGAATGGTATGAGTAAATCAAGGCAGGGTGGTAGTTATGAGGGAAGACGTGGTCATGGCAAGGGTTTTAAGCGTTGTCCAGTCGAGTTGGGAGAAGAATTGGAAGTAGAGATTACTGAATTGAGCCCGAAGGGGGAAGGCATAGCTAAGAGTCAAGGGTTTGTGATCTATGTTGCTGACACAAAACCTGGAGACCGCGTAAAAATAAGGGTTATCAGACTGACAGAAAAAGCAGCAAACGGACAAGTAGTCAAATAGATACACAGCGTGAGAGTTGCTGAAGGAAGGTCAGGTTATGCTATTATCGTTGTTCTTTCTGCAGCAACAGTCTCTTTGCGGTTTCTTTAGAAATCTTTTCAAGACCTTCAGCTAACTCTGCGCTGTTAACCTCGTCTAACGGGTAAAACTTGCCATCTTTGTTCATGAACACGATCTCCAATTTTCTGGTAGCCAATGTTCTCCCTCGTGAGAATAGAATAACCTGATTGTTTGCCCCTTTCTATTATTAACCGTTTTTGCCTATGACGATGGTTCACTGAAGCTCCTCCACGTATCATTCTGAAACGGGAACCCTTCATCTAATAGCTTTTGGAACGACGTCACAAAACAAATTATCAAGCAGTTCGCACAAGTGGTTTTTCGCCTCGATTTTTGCTATGGGTTGGCTAGGCTAGACTTAGTGCAAGAGATTGTAGGGGTAGGCGAAAGCAAAAACTTAAACCTGAATTGAGTCATAGAAAAACAAGAGTTTAGGCAAATGAGTGAGAACCGAAATTTGCCACTGCTGCTTTCTATTCTAGGTCTTTTCCTTGTCGCCATAGGTGTAGGATTGGCCTACTTTAGCGTTGCAGTTCCCGAACAGCCTATCGTTCAGCCATTCGTTGGCTTAGGCGTGGTGCTGGCTTTACTTGGAATAGTTCTTCTCATTGTCGCTTTTGCCAAGATGCGGCCTAAGAGCCCCGTCAGATGGAGAACAAAGAAACCACAAATTGAACTGTAACCTCAATGCTACTACTAGATTAGCTGAGAAGTGATACAGTGAACTTCGCAAAAATAGGTTTTCTCGTTGTTTTCTTCTCGCTTGGAATGGCCTTCTTGACAAAAGGGCAGGACGGTCAGAATGCCTGTTACTGTAGATGGAAATCGTTACGTAAAGGGCAAAAGATAACATGGCTGAAATTCAGCTGTTTTATCGAGCACACATTAATCTCTAAATATTAGAGAGTGGATATAACGAAACTGGAAGTTGCAATCCAGATGAGTGCCAAAAAGAGTGGTTTTTATGCCCAGAAAGTACTATGAGCGTGATGAAGATTGGCTAGTCACCTGTCCTGAATGTCATGGTGAGGGTACGATAGGCACAGGGGCTTCCAGAAAACGATGCTCAAAATGTGATGGAGCAGGAAAACTGAGACGATAACGAACGTCGTGTAGGCGTTCATGCCTGCATTGCACAGCTCTCCAATTATTCATGCTTTTTATGTAATAACCCGCGCTTCTTAATGAATAGGAAAAGGCGAAAATATGGTTTCATTAAGAGCGTTGTCCCTCATCATTGACAAGAATCACCATAGCTGCAGCGGTGGGCATGGCTCTTCATATCGGTAAGGGCGATTCGAGTATTATTGATCAAACTGCGCTGGGCTTTCGCGTGCGGTGTTGAGTCAGACTGAAATCGATGGTGGATGATCTATTATGAGAGGAGACAAGAAAGAAACAGTGGTTTATTTTTGTGATCCTGGGAAATGCCTAGGCGAAAACCTATTGATTATTAGCGAAGCCTCCGCCGAGTGTACAATTAGGTCCAGGCGAGCATTCAGAAAACCTTAACTGAATGAATCAATGATACTGAATCACGAAGGAGTTGCGTTTTGTCCGGACAAGCGGGTAGTGTACCTGTTCTAATTCTTAGGGAAGGGTCGGGAAGGTCGGGGGGCAGGGATGCCCTGCGAAATAACATCATGGCGGCAAGAACGATTGCGGAAGCGGTCAAAAGTTCGCTAGGTCCCAAAGGTATGGATAAGATGTTAGTGGATAGTTCTGGCGATGTAACCATTACCAGTGATGGAAGAACAATTCTTGACAAGATGGATATTGAGCATCCAGCCGGCAAGATGATGGTCGAAGTAGCCAAGACCCAAGATGCGGAAGTGGGGGATGGAACCACAACATCAGTCATTTTAGCCGGCGAACTCTTGGGAAAAGCTGAAGAATTGACAAACAAAGGTGTTCATCCAACAGTAATCGTTCAAGGCTACATCAAAGCAGCTGATAAAGCTCTTGAAACCCTTGAAAACATCGCGATTCCAGTCAAACCTGCAGACAAGGCGTTCTTGAAGAAGATTGCTGCAACCTCGATGGCAAGCAAGCTGGTGGCTGAGAAAAAGGAGCAACTTGCCAAGATAGCCGTTGAAGCCGTCTTGAATGTTGCCCAAAAAGTTGGAGACGACTACTTGGTAGACTTGGATGATATCACGATAGCGAAGAAGCCAGGCGAATCCCTTACTGAAACTAGGCTTATTGAAGGATTAGTGCTCGATAAAGAGGTTGTACATTCAGGCATGCCCAAACGAGTCGAGAAGGCAAAGATTGCCTTGTTAGAGAGTGCTCTTGAAATTAAGAAGACCGAGTTCGACACTAAAATCAACATTGAACGCCCAGAACAGATGGATTCTTTCTTGCGGGAAGAGGAGGGGATGCTCAAAGCAATGGTTGAAAAGATAGTTGCCTCAGGTGCTAATGTCGTTATCTGCCAGAAAGGCATAGACGATATGGTGCAACACTTTTTGGCTAGAAAAGGCGTTTTAGCGGTGCAACGAGTTAAGGAGTCGGATATGAAGAAACTAGCATTGGCAACCAACGGAAAGCCTGTTACTAATTTGGAAGGGCTCTCAAAAAGCGACCTAGGCTTTGCAGAACTTGTCGAGGAGAGGAAGATGGGCGACGATAAGATGACTTTCATCGAAGGTTGCAAGAACCCACGCTCGGTATCTATTCTCATACGAGGCGCAGACAAACGATATCTTGAAGAAGCTGAGCGGTCAGTTCACGATGCGTTATGCGTAGTCCGCGATGTTGTTCAGGCGCCCAAGATTGTCGCGGGAGGGGGCGCTCCAGAGATGGAGGTTGCTAGAGCACTTAGAGCTTATGCTGAAACTCTACTAGGCAGAGAGCAACTTGCGGTCCGAAGCTTCGGCGAGGCTATGGAAATTGTGCCATTGACATTGGGTGAAAATGCCGGTCTGGATCCTGTCAATCTTTTGCTAGAGCTTAGGACCCGTCATGAAAAGGGCGAAAAATGGGCAGGGGTCGACGTTTTCGAAGGCAAAATCAAAGACATGAGCGAACTGGAAGTCTACGAGCCCTTAGCTGTTAAGAAACAGACAATCAAGTCTGCCAACGAGGCTGCCACTATGATATTGAGGGTCGACGATGTCATTGCCTCTGGAAGGAAAGCTCCGCGTATGCCTTCTGGCGGAATGCCAGGGGGCGGTTACGGCGGTATGCCACCCGAGTATTAGACAGTGTTTACTTCCACCAGAAGTAAAATTCCACTTTCTTGAAAAAATTCAGTTCTCCGTTGTTATGGGGTCATATTTTCCCCCATTGCCTAACAGGGCGCTGACCTCATCGTAGCACATGTGGTCGTTATAATAAAAATATGGGTGTGTTTATTCTTCGCCTTCGGGACCGCCTGGCATTCCGCCTGGTCCACCTGGACCGCCTTTTGGCGCCTTTGATGTTATGACGTCGTCTATGCGTAGTATCATTGATGCTGATTCGGCTGCTGATTTTATTGCTTGTATTTTAACTACGATTGGTTCGATGACTCCGTTGTCAACGCTGTTTTCGACTTTGCCGGTGAATACGTTTAGGCCTATGTATTTGCCAGTTTCTTTATCGTGCGCTGATCTAAGTGCCACCAAAACATCAATTGGATCGAATCCGCCGTTTTCTGTGAGTGCTCGGGGGACTATTTCCATTGCGACTGCGAATGCTTCTATGGCGAGTTGTTCTCTGCCACCGACTTTGGTGGCGTACTTGCGCAGTTCTTTTGCGACTTCGATTTCTATTGCTCCGCCGCCAGCGACTATCTTATTGTTCTCTGTGACGTCTGAAACTACTGATAACGCGTCGGTCATTGCTCTTTCAGCCTCGTCCACCATTCGTTCAAGCCCTGCTCGAATGAGTATGGCTACTGAATGGGGATCTTTGCATTTCTCAACGAAGATCATTTTGTCTTCGCCGATTTTTCGCTCTTCCACTAAACCAGCAAAGCCCAAGTCTTCCGCCTTCAAATCGTCCAAGTTGGAGGTTACTCTTCCACCGGTTGCTCTCGCGAGCTTTTCCATATCTGACTCCTTGAGTCGTCTGGCAGCCATTATTCCTTCTTTAGCCAAGTAGTGTTGAACCATGTCGTCTATGCCTTTCTGGCAGAAGACTATGTCTGCGCCTGAAGCTTTGATCTTGTTTACCATGTTTTTGAGCATGCTGTCCTCCTGGTCCAGGAACGCTTTCATCTGATTCGGATCACGTATGCGAATTTCGGCGCTCATCTCGGTTTTCTCAATCTCCAACGCCAAATCCAAAAGTGCGATCTTTGCGTTCTCCTTTTTCTTGGGCATTCCCGGATGGACAACTTCTTTGTCGACGATTATTCCACTAATTAGTTGGGACTCGAGAAGACTCTTGCCCGTTTTCTTTACAAGTTGAATATTGTCAATGTCTGCAATCATCTTGTCTCCGCGTTTCTCGGCGATTTGCTTCACTGCGTCTATGGCGATTTCCGCAAAGCGCTCTTTAGCGCCACCCACTGCTTTGCCGCTCATCGACGTCAAGGCGACTTTCATCATCATTTTTCGATCTTCGACGTCGATGGCCACCGCGTTTTTCTCCATGATTTCGATTGCTTTCTGCGCTGCCTTGCGGTATCCAGCAACGAGCATGGTTGGGTGAATGTTCTGGTCCAACAGTTCTTCTGCTTTCTTCAAAAGTTCGCTGGCCAACACAACGGCGGTTGTCGTTCCGTCTCCGACCATGTCATCTTGAGTCTTGGCGATTTCCACCATCATTTTCGCAGCTGGATGCTCCACATCTATTTCCTTCAGAATTGCTGCCCCATCGTTTGTTATCGTTATATCGCCTAAACTGTCAATAAGCATCTTGTCCATGCCGCGAGGTCCAAGTGTTGTCCTCAAAACTTCTCCGATTACGCGAGCGGCCATAATATTGTTTCTTTGGGCTTCTTTCCCCCTGCTTCGAGAGGTCCCCTCCTTCAAAATAAGCACAGGTTGACCACTTTGAGTTTGAGTTAAATAAGCCACATAATTCCCTCCTCAATCCTACTCAATAATTGTCTAACGTTACTAATATTGTTGCCTCATTTTTTCTTTTTTATCACTGAACAGATTTCAGCGGCTGTTGGTGTTGTGCATAGCAGTCACATAATGGTTTATAAGAGTTCGAGACTACATATGATATGGCGGCGTTTAGCGGGTTTCGTAGCGTCAAATCCTCTTTTTCCATGAATTCACTGCATATTGGCGCGGGCTAAGATCTGCTAAGTCCTGCTTTTACAGGAAGGATGAAAGACAAAGTCGAAAGGAGGTGAGAAAATGTTTTCAAAATACAAGTATCCTATCGAGTATGAATTGAATCCTGCGGAGATAGAGAAAGGAACTAACTGGGTGACGTTGAAACTGAAAAACATAGGAAATGAAACTCTTAATGACCTTGACGTGCAATTGCACTCTGTGGACACATATAATCTAACGGTCTATGGAACATGGTGGTCTGGAGGGGGACAACACATTACGGCGTTGGCACCGAGAGAGCAGCAGGAAGTGATTTTCCGAGTTAATGCCATAGGGTCAGCTGATGCCTACGCTACCCTAAAAGGACGTAAGGATGAAAAATTCTTCTGGTGGGAATCCAGTTGGATGAATCTCCATGTAAGCGACGAACCTGCAAAAATTAGTCACCTACTAGTGCTTTCAAACCCGGTTACATCAATTGGAAAGACCATCAGTGCCGAGGCAACCGTTAAGGGCTTGAGAAAAAATGGTGGACTGAGCCTGGAGTTTTGGGTGGAAACCCCTTCGGGAAAGAATGAACAGCAGGCTAAAATAGATATAAAGGATCTTCCCGTTGGAGAGGAAGCCCGTTACACCACCGAGTTCACGCCCACGGAAACGGGGTTCTACACGATATACGCGTATCTATACGATGGATGGATGAGAATAGGTTACAAGACAGAGACAATCTATGCGCGGCAAGCATAGCAATCATCAAGCCGAATGGAAAATTTCCCACTCCACTCTTTTTGCAGAGATTGCAGGCGGTTTAGGTAATTACCGTTTATGTTTGGAGAGCCCGACTTCGTCATGTTGATGCAGAGGTCCGGTTCTTCCACGCGCATATTCAAGGACTTGGATTCAAGTTCTATTCGCGCCATAATTTGGAGAAAAGCCAGCACGCAAGAAGCCTAGCATTGATAGGTCTTATGCCTATCCATTGTTTCCTTGTGCACCTTGTTTCTTCCTAAACCACCGTTGTGTGCGCTCAACACAAATTTCAGTGTATTTCCCATGAAGTGTTCCCTGAACTGGTTTCCACATTTTGTGCATACGTACATCTTGACTCTGAATTGCCCAAAGTTCCATTCCTTGTCGGGCTGTTGCATGTGCGCTGTGCAATTCGGACATTTTGGCATAGCTAATCACTTTTAGAGTTATGGGCAAGATTGCTATATATCGTTTTCATGGTGCCTTCGACAGCAACTTTTAAGCATTTTTCGGCAATCGTACGCTTTGAAGTCCAAGGGGACGCGATGTTATGTTTTTCTTCCTCTCCATTCCCGAGTAAGTTTCAGGGCTTCCTCCAGTTTCGTCATCACGGCATCAGTTTTTCCCTGCATTATGTCCCATTCAATATCTTTTAAACTGTCGATTATCATCTGCTTCATTTCTTCTTCAGATTGCGTTACGCTTTTCGACAAGTTGTTTCCTCAAAAGAGAATACTCCGGTTACTTGCTGATAAACATTGGTAAATGCAAAAACCCATGAAAGAGTTGTCTTTCCTGTATTGAGCGGGGTTATTCTCTTCGTCACAAATCACTCTCGTTTTAAACAATGAGGGGCTCTTTCTTGCTATCCTTCGAAAAACCTCTTGAAGAATACGTCAAAACAGCATACGCGATACAAATCACAAGCGCAATCCCCACAGCAACATATGGAATAGTACTTATTGTTGAAGTTAGAGTCTGCGGGTTCAGGATTCCCCCAAGAATTACTGCGAAAATCATGATTCCAAACGTAAGATAGAATGTTGCCTTGTAAGTTCTATAAGACTTGGCGTTGTCAATTAGTCTCTTTCTGTCAAGCTCGCCAACCAAGAAATTCAGAAAAACTCCTACCGCACCGATAAGCAAAGGAAGCGCTAAAGAAAGACTGAACCCTTTGAAGCTCAAGTCGATAAACTGCTGAAAACCAACAGCAGAAAAAAGAAGCATCATGAGAGTAAGCGCGGCAGATCCGAAAAAGAGGCTTCGGTCAAGAAACTTTCCAGACAGCGCTGGTCCATAAGTTCTTCTGTTTGGCAGTGGCTTTTCGCCGGGCTTAATATCCTTCGTGGTTCTTCTCGTCAGCCCCGGCAGATCGTTCTGAAGGAAGAATATCCGGTGTTTTGGGTCAAGCTCCAGTTTATTGCCGTCAGAATCATATACGGCTTGGGTAACCAGTCTTGAAAAGGGGTACAACCATTCGACGCCTCTATCCCTCGTCGTGGTAAGGGAGTCCAGAAACGAATGGAGAAAGGCACCAAGGCCAATGAATGGATTTATGAAATAGAGTATAGCGATAGCCAAGAAATTGTGGAATAATGCGCGATGGATTTCCCGCCGACGAAAGGACTCTTTGCTGAAGAAACCGTATTCTCTGTCCAGGTCAGGAAGTGTGGCGCCAACTCCGATCATCAGCATGATTTCTGGCCTGACAAAGAATAAAGCTCCGACAAGTATGCCGACCATCACGTGGGTATGAAGATTCATGTTAACAATCAGCCAGTCTCTTTACTTGCCAATTTGAAGACAAACGATTTTAAGAATATAAAGTTAATCACATTGGAAAACATCGGTTTCCGAAGCTGCAAATCGTTCCAGGCCCTTGTAACATTTACTGCCCACTCATCCCAGAATATAGCAGTGGCCCAACCCAAAGCGGCATCGGTATTTTTGTCTAAGTATCTTAATTTTCAACGATGGCGATGAGAATTATGACGACTCCGACTGTTGCCCTTATTACTCTAATGAATTGTTCCGGTAAGGTTTGTTTAGGGTATTTGACTATGCTCAAAACACCGTCTATTATGAGCCAAATACCTAGCCCGACTAGAACAGCCGAAAGAACATTCAATCAAGCTCAACCTGTTCATTTTTTCGTAGCTTAATCGTACTCTTGAACTGCTCGTAGACGATCCATAAAAGGGTTCTCTAACTAAGTCTATCCTTTCGAACTGCAAACAAGCAGCAAATAGGTTTGAATCCGGCCCTTGGAGCACGTTGAGAAATTGGTTGCAATACTCGCAATCGTCGGTCTCGCAGTTGTTGGAGGAGTCGCGGGCGGGATTCTAGGCGGCTTTTTGGGCGGCTTGGCTGGGCTGGCAGTTGGAGTCGTAGCGATTATCCTTGCTATTTTTGGAGCGATTGCATCTACGATCGGAGGATTCATAGGCGGATTGCTGGCAGGATATCAACTTTCCACTTTTTATTTGCTTGTTGGAGATAAGCTATGGTAGGGACTAATCAATTTACGGGACAGCAAAAAGCTTACTTTTTTTGTGTGTGCTACCGCTTGTTACTGGAGCATCACAGTCACATACTCTTAAGAACTCTGCACACTATTATTTTTATGTAAGGCGGTTGGTAATAATGGCTGCTCCTGATGATATAAAGAACATACTTGGCTCGAACGAAAAGGTTGAGCTGTACATTGAGGAGAAAATCTATCATCCTCGGATCAACATAGAATCCGTGATTGTTACGAATGAACGCATAATTCTGCGTCATCCTCATGCGCTTAATTTGAAGAAGGATTACACCGATTACAGTTATAGGGACGTCACGAACGTAACTCTTGACAAAGGAATAATGCGTTCAACCATCAAACTTACGCTTAAGCCCAAGGAAGGAAATCAGGGGAAGAATCTGGAGGAACATCTGGAGTTGGATAAGTTGCCAAATGACCTTGCAGAAAAGGGGTATGGCGTAATCAGAGAGAATATTGGCAAATTTCAATCCCCATTTTCAACTGGATATGCTAACGCGCCCAACACTCCAAGATAGTAACTTGATCGAGCTTGGCAAGGCAAATTGCCATGAATCTAACTACGCACATAACATTTGGTGCGTTAATCGGAGCTCTTTTCTTTGGGAGGTGGGATATCATTTTGCTGGTTGCCATCGGGTCAATCCTCCCTGACATGGATAGAGAGTATGGCTTTTTCAGCAAAGATTACTTCCGTGACCATCAGCTCCATCGGGCACTATATCACAACTTCGTTTTCCTTGGGATCGTTTTTCTAGTTAGTCCTTACCTTGCACTGGGTGCTTTCTGTCACACTCTACTTGATGGCATCAACACAGCAAAAGATCGAGGGGTGGAATGGCTTTATCCTTTCTCAAGACTAGTGAAGAAAGCCAGGTACGATCACCAAGGTAAGAAAATTGCGTTCGACATCAAAACTAGGTTGTATATGTATCAAAACGACCCCGTCGAACTCACTAAAAACCGCTGAGGATATGAAAGATTTTACTCTCCGGCCCTGGCGAAGGATATACGGCCCCTTCTATTCTGGCGGTATCCTGGACATAGGAATCTTTGTTGGTTCCATCGCACTCATCTTGTTTTTGACTCTATTGTCCTTATTGGGGGTTAAGACTTTCATCGATTTCTACCAACCCCCATTCAGCTTCAACTTTATTGGTCCTTTATCTATCAGTGTTTTGGGAATTTCTCTTGTTCTGGGCGTAGGTGAAACAAAGAGGCACGTAGAGGCGAAAAGAGCTTCTCGAGCACCGCCGATTCTGTGGAAGCTATCATTCTTTTTCTCGAATTTCTTAATCGCGTTTGGGGTTGCGCTCGGAAGCTATCTCAACCCGAGTTCATATACCACATTCGCAGGCAATCTTCCCTACTTGGCAGCAGGAATTCTGGTAGTATTCTTAACTGCCTTCGTCGTGCTCGAAATTTATTCTTCAAGGTCAATTGCGAGAATGAGAAAGGGCAATGACGCATATGCAGTCTAGCCCAGTTGAGCTTTAATCAGTCAACTGCTGAGCCAACTTTCACTAAAAAAAATCATGGGAAAAACATATGGCTCTTCCTTACTTAGTACACGAATATTGGAGGGAATAATGATAAATAAAGATGCTAAATTGGAAAAAGTAGATGCTGAAATAGATGAAATAGCACAAAGGATTTTGTTAGAGCTTGAGGGTGCAAGTTCTACAGATTTATCGGACGTTCATTATGCAAAAAAGATGTTGCATTTATCAGACATCCATTACGCAAATAGGGTTTTGAAAAGGGTAGGAAGTGCTACATCGGGGGCTGAAAGTGATATAGAGAGAAGAGCGGTGATCAAGGTTCTATTGTTTTCTACGTGGTTGCAGAGACTATATTTCATCATAAGATCCTACATCATGGGGCTGATAGGCTCAGTCGTTACTTTCGCTTTCATATGGTACGTTGGTTCCATAAACGCTATTACGGGATATCTCTTCGGCATAGTAGTGTTTGCGCTTTCGTTGGCTGTAACAAGACTATTTGACACGCAATTAACCCAAGCTACAAAAAAAATCGTCGATATGTTGGCGAATCACAGAACCATCAGAGATTTTATCATGAAACACTTCTAACCTGGAAATTTATGAAAGCCAAACTGCCTTGTCCGTTTTCACTTTCACACCAAGAGCGGAAAAAATTGTTGGCATCCTCTTGTCGCTACAGCTTTACAGTCACATCTATTAAAATAGAGGATTCCAATTGATCGGATTGTTCTTTGTTCGAAGAGGTATGGGTAGTTGTCGTTCATAAGGGAGATCATCTACGCCTTGCTCAAGGAGATAAAAGACATTCTCAGAGAATATGTGCATGAAACGACGACTGCTCTTAAGAAACGCCTCCAAAAACTTCTGATCACAGGTATAATTGTGAGTGTTTTGTTGGCGCTGGTAATTTCATTAATCGGATCTGCTGCCCTCTTCCTCCTCATCGGGCAACTGAAGTATCTTAGCACCATTATGCCAGTTTGGGAGGCTTGGGACATTATGGGTCTAACTTCAGGTGCCATTGGTGCGCTGCTCCTTTTGGTGCTTTTCATCATTATAAGAAAGCAATTGCGAACGAAGCAAAATTGAGTTGTTCATGTCAAGGGTTGGTTGCTGTGGGTTCGCAGTCATCGCTTTTTATCCGCACGCTCGGTTATAATTGAAATGTTAAGAATTAGTTTCTAGTTGGTTGAGAGTTATGGATGCGCGCGCAAATGCACTTAAAGGTTCCAAAAGATCAGCTTCACATGTACCTAAGACCAGTAGTTAAGACTTAGATGGAGAATTTGGAATGAATACTTTGTTGACGATTGCCATTATTATCGTGATACTTTGGGCGATTGGGTTCTTCGCTTTGCCGGGCATTGGCTCGTTGATACACATACTGCTCGTGATCGCCGTAATCTTGGTAGTTGTTTGGCTATTGACCGGCAAAAAGCTATGGAGATAACCACACTCTCTTTTTTTGTTAAGGTTTGTTCCAAACCAAAGAGTTTTAGATTACTTAAACAGATTGTAACTTAGGAGATCTGAATAATATGGCGGTTGTAAAAATCATTGAATTGATCGGTAGCTCCTCGAAAGGTTGGGAAGACGCCACAAAGAATGCGTTAGCAGAAGCGGCAAAGACAATTAAGAACATCAAGTCAGTTTACGTGAAGCGGTGCACTGCAAAGGTAGAAAACAACAAGATTGTTGAATACAGGGCTGTTGTCAAAATCGCTTTCGTTGTAGAAAGAAAAATCAATTAATTTTGTCGTAGCAGTAGCGTTCTCTTCTGCCTTTCCATCTTTTTCGTCTTGTTCGTAACATCAATTCACACCTGAGGGACAAGACTAAGGAAATGGATCTCTTCAAGACAAGAACTAACAATCTTGTGACTGTAGCCCTCCAGTCACAAAGTCATTTATCTTCAAACATAAGCACTAACAGTGCAAGCACCCCCTGCGCTTTGGCGGATCAACGTTAAACAAGACGCGAATGAATTGTCACCGTCCCTTTTTCGAATGTTCGCGCCCTGATAGCGTGCAGGTCCGCCAAAGCATGTTCTTGAAACCACAAACTCACGGCACAATCTATTCTTCACAGAAATGCTTCCATTATGTTTCTGTAGCTCAAGGATTTCATCAGTCCACGCCCAAACTTGACGAGTTCTTCAAAGCGAACATGGTCGCTGGGAGACCACAGTCACAAATCTATTTATTCTCAGTATTACTAATCTTAATTGGGATAGAAATGCCAGAACCAGTTTTTGAATGGTATGTAGACAAGGTCGGAAAATACAGATTCAGGTTGAAAGCTGCCAACGGAGAAATGATCGCTATAAGTGAAGGCTACGCATCGAAACAAGGCTGCGTAGACGGCATAGAGTCAGTAAGGAAAAACGCCCCAATAGCAAAAATAGTGGAAGCAAAAGAAAAAGTTGAGTAGTGCAACGATTATCCTTCCTTTTTTCGAATAATATGCCCTCTTTTTCTCTTAAAAAATCGCTTTTCTAACATGACCCAGATTTTGGGATAAGCAGTTAGAATTGCACCATTACACGGGCAGAGAGCGTGCACGTATTCGTACGCTAAAGAGAGAAAAAGCCTAAAATTCAATCCAACTAAAAGGTATTCAAAATACTCTGAAAAGCAAAAGTTGCAGAATAAGCGATAACGGAATTTAAGCTCATGCAGCAGTTAGTCCCCCACCAACAGCCTCTTATTCTTCCATATCTTAAGTAGGTAAAGATTCTGAACAAGCATTCATTGGAGGTGAACTAAGAAAATGAATAAAGGATTAGCTTATTGGGGATATATCTTAGCGTTAATAGGCGGAATACTTATCATCGTCTTCGGCTTGCTAGCTCTTATTGGGAATTCTTTGGGAAGTGCTTTCTCGCCGGCTGGTTACTACTTAACTGGAGCGTTGTACAGTGTAGTGGCGATAATAATTGGCGTAATCTGCGTGATTGGGTCAAGGTCCGTTGGAACCTTGGTGTGGGCGATAGTGCTGTTGGTGCTTGGAATCGTTTCAGGCGGATTCGGAGGCATCTTAGTTATTCTCGGAGCTCTTCTGGGATTAGTATCGATATTCGTCAAGTCATAGCCAGGATAGACGAGGCCAGATTCAAAATACAATTCTTCTTTTTTCAGGTTTCTTTGGGACTAAATTATAATCTTTCTCTCTCTCTCTCTCTCTCGTATTTACTCGTGCGTGAACGGATACGACGACGACCACGCTCACGTACGCACGCGCGTGAATAATGTCTGTCAGTTACTGTCTGTCACTCATTAAAAAGAAAGAATTTATTGCCTGATAGATAGTAAACGAAGACGGGGGATTTGTGGATTGGACGAAAAAAGCGAAGAAGAACTAATCGGAGCATTAGTTAAGCTCATAAAACGTGAATCTGAACTTTATGCAAAAATAGACAAGTTGGAAAACATTTACCAAGGCCCATTTCATGATGCATTTGAGAAGAAGTACCCTGATGGAAATGACCCTGAACGCATGTTTAAAGCACAAGTGAGCATCAACCCTGACCGAATCATTGCATTAGCTACAGAGCTCAAAGTTCTGCAAAAAGAATATGCGGAAGCACATACAGCTACCAAAGAGTTTGAAACGGCGCACCCATTAGTCGCGAAAAGTTTCGGTACGCACTACTATTAGAAATCAATCATCTGAACTCAAAGCCAAGCAGTTCAAATAAGTCTCTTAGGCTTCTTAATGAAGCGACCTGTCTTAATGTCTCTATATCGGTTTTGAGAGGTGCCCTTCACGTTGACAACCTCACGTCTCCACGAAACGGCATTTTGCCGACTTTCATAGATATGAGAACCAGAACGGCACTGCTCTCGCACCTCTTCACGGACAAAACTCGGTAGATCAAACCCTAATCTTTCATCTTCAGCATTGAAAGCCGTCCACTGCCTAGCTGTATCTCTCCACTTTTCGCCTGCCCACCAGCGAAAAAGAATACATCAACTCACTGTAAGACTTCAGCTTGTCGACGTTAACATCGCTTTCAAACCGTCTAAAAGCTTCAGGGAACCTGTCCATCTCGTCAGTCTCCAAACAGAATCATCGTTCCCCTTCTTGCCAATCCTGTGTCATAGATTACTTTTTGGCACGAGGTGGGAAGAAACGGGAAAGGACTTTAAGAAGTTCGCGACCGTTTGGGGTTCACGGTTCTTCTTGTTGCTCGTTCTTACGCGCTCACTGTGCGAGTATGAAGCTGACAGCTTAGCTGAAGGCTTGAATTTTCTTTTCGAGCGAGTTGTTGAGGTTCCAAGAATTAAAGCAGGGAAGAAAGCAAATGTTGGACACGTTGATTAGTGAAGAAGCTCTGCTGTCTAGCTAAGTATCTAAGGAATGAGCGTGGAGATTGGATTGCGAGAATCCCAACCCTCCAGTTTTTCAAGAATCCTTGACTATCGTTTGGTCAGGAAACCCTGACAACGCGCGACTAGACCTCGGAGATCCTAAAGCTCAAGAACTTCTTAGCTTGCTCTCGGTGAACGAAAAAGAAAAAAGATAGAAAATTTTAAGGAGTCCCTAAGACTCCTGAAATTATCCACAGGGAGATCACTCGCTGCGCATGATTTTTAAGCAACTCACATTCTTTTGTTGTACAGGTGACAACATTGGTGTTTTGTTCTAATTGTGGCACAGACCTTCCTGAAAAAGCGTATTTTTGCTTTAATTGCGGTGTCAGAACGGCAAAAGGCGTAGAAGCCAACGTTCCCATGCCCTATAAAGCAATAGTTTCTGACATAGAAAAACAGTTAGAAAAAGCGGCCTTGACGGCTTCTGAAGAGATTAAGAACCTCTTCAATAAAGCAAGGGAAGATATTAGAAAAGCAGTCAACCAATAGCTATCCTCTCTTTTTGTGGTCATCAAGCGCCCGCGCCTAAGAAGAAAAGGAAAAAAGCTTAGTTCAAACCCTGCACAAAACAATATCGGAGAGTAAGACAGCAGGGCTCCTTTCTCCTCCCTGTTATATCCGAGCTATAAGGGCTACTATTATTTTCGGGGCGCCAAGTCTTCATCAATTTCAACAAGCTTCTTTGCTCATTTCCTCAAACTTTTAGCCAATTTACGCTCAAACCATTTCTTTTCAACTATCCGGAATATTAGTATTCCAAATAGTAGTAGCAACCCAACTCCAACCACAAGAAATAGTATTGCCCAGAAAAGATGGATGATGTTGCGGTGGGCTACATAATATAGATAGTCTGAATTTGAAAAGTAGAATAAAACAATTGAAATGAAAACAATTGCGGGCAACAGAAGCTTTATCCCTAAATCTTTCATAGGTTTAAGTCTCTCATATCGTCAAGTTTATCTAACCAACGTTATCCGACAATTCTTCTCAGACTCCTAATCGCTAATAGTGGGGTAGAAAACAAGATACTATTCTAGTTTTCCCTTTTTCAGAACAGACGAGGCGCGCTTCAGAAGCAGTCACGTAATGGTTTATAAGAGTTTGAGGCTACTTTAATATGGCAGCGTTTAGCGGGTTTCGCCGTTTCAAATCCTCTTTTTCCATGAATTGGCGGCAGTGTGGACGCGGGCTGAAGATCTGCTAAGTTCTGCTTTTAGAAGAAGCAAGAAAAGCAAAGTTGAAAGGAGGTGAAAAAATGTTTCCAAAATACAAGTATCCTATCGAGTATGAATTGACTCCTAAGGAGATACAGACAGAAACTAACTGGGTAACGTTGAAACTGAAAAACATAGGAAATGAAACTCTTAAAGACCTTGACGTGCAATTGCACTCTCTGGACACTTACAATCTAACAGTTCATGGTTCATGGTGGGAGGGGGCTGGACACCACATCAATGATTTGGGACCGAATGAGACGAACGAAGTGGTTTTCCGGGTTAATGCAATAGGACCCGCTGATGTGTAC
Organism: Candidatus Bathyarchaeota archaeon; assembly: GCA_963820675.1. Classification (GTDB taxonomy): domain Archaea; phylum Thermoproteota; class Bathyarchaeia; order Bathyarchaeales; family Bathycorpusculaceae; genus UBA11855. Next base: position 22,972 of record CAWGAW010000020.1, read on the forward strand.
GCTACTCTCAAAGGACGTAAGGATAAAAACCCCTTCTGGTGGGAATCCAGTCTTACTCGTATCAATGTGAGCGACGAGAAGGCATATCAGAACGCTTAGTGGTGCTTTCAAACCCGTATACGGCAATTGGGAAGACCATCAGTGCCGAGGCAACCGTTAAGGGCTTGACAAAAACTGGTGGACTGAAACTGGAGTTTTGGGTGGAAACCCCGTCGGGAAAGAACGAAATGCAGGCTAAAATAGATATTAAGGATCTTCCCGTTGGGGAGGAAGCCCGTTACACCGCTGAGTTCACGCCAAACGAAACGGGGCGCTATGACGTCTACGTGTATCTATACGACGGATGGAAAAGAATAGATCACAGGATGGCTTATGTTTATGCTGTGAGACAATAGCTTCACCAAGCCGACTTGGAAATTTCCAACTCCCCTCTTTTTGCAGAGAGCGCAGGCGGGTTAGATAATTGCTATTTTTGATTTTTGCTGCTCTTCAGTTAAAACGAGTTTTATGTATATTCTGCAATGAAACTCCCCGGTTCTTAGGGTTCTGGGACGGCCCTCAATTGATCCTTCGGTTTTCAATGCCCTCAATGTTTACTCCAGAAAGTATGAGACAAATAGCGGAACGAACCGTCCAATAATAGGTAACAATCCAATGAAAATTGGATAAATGTATAAAAACAGGAAAAAATCTCAGAAGAATTGGGAGGATCGTTCAAGGGTTAGTTTCAAAATGTCATCAGTTGCTTGTTTTGAGGTCTACTTTCTTTTTGGTTATGAGCAGCTTTACAGCAACGTCAACTGTAACGCCTTCTTCATGATTTTCCACGTTAAAATGCCAATCTTTTGTTTCGACATTCATGTCCTTAACTAGACCAGCCACGTTTTCCTTGAACTCGCCAGCCGCTTTTCTAATTTGGTTCATTTTGCTCATAGCCTCATCAATTGCTTCTTCTTTTTCTTTATCAACCATATGCTTTCACCCCCTGGCTTCTTCATCGTTTGGCCCTGCGACTAGCGTGCACAGGGTTTTGACCAACTTGCATGGACATTCTTACCTGTATGCGTTATGCCAGCTTGGATAAATAGTCGTGTGACTGTGAGGCTACAACTACACTTGGACAGTTATCTTTGTAGCTAGCATGCGGATAGAAATTATTTCTAGTCGACGGCTTCAAAAAGTCAATTGTTGAGCGGGTTAGTCATCGATAGATACTATGCCTGTCTCCGCACGCTGAGTCAATAATACAGAATTAAATCGCTTCACTAAACTAATTGTAGGTGCGTGTTGTGTGTGTTTTCTATTTGTTTGTTTTTTTTGTTGAGAGAGAGGTGGTGGGAGAGTGGGAGAGAATAGGAGTTAGTTAGAAGTAGTTTGGGTTTGGGAATTAGAATTTAATCTTTCTCTTCGCGTGTGTACGAATGCGATGACGTGTGCGCTCACGTACGCACGCGCGCCCGTGAAAAATGTCTGTCAGCCTGTTTGTCGCTGTCAGCCAATCAAGTATACGCGCACAACGCCAAAATAAATCACCAAAAGACAACCACTTGATTCTAATTGACTTTTGCTAATCGCTGGCTTTCAGGGTCGACGCTTGTTGCTGTGGGCTTACAGTCACACACGCTTAACTCTATCGATGACCATTAGTAGATAGCCCATATCATGCGCGCAGAAAGACACGTGCTAAATATGGAATAAAGTAAGTGAAGAACAATGATTGGAAAAACTCTAATAGTTTATTCGACAAAAACTGGAATAAATGCAGAGGCAGCACATGCTATAGCTGATGTGTTCAAAACAACCTACAACGTGGATGTAACTGTTGTAGATCTTAAAAATGGTTCACCGGATATTACACCATTCCAAAACATAATTGTTGGTGGTGGTGTAAAAAGTACGAGCGTTTACGGTGAAGCCGTGGATTTTTTGGAGAAGGACTTTGGAGGCAGGAGCGTTGCAGTCTATTTCTGTTGCGAGGATGAGGAAAACCCGAAAACGCAGAGTACTGAGGACAACACAAGAAAAGCACTGGCTAAGAACAAGTCTCTCAGACCTGTTGATGTTGCTGCCTTTGGAGGCTGCATGATTACGCAAGGAAGACCCGTCATGGATGAGTTAAACTTGAACAGGGTAAGGGATTGGGCGATGGAGCTGGGAAAGAAGTTTAATACTCAATCTCAACCGCTACTCAACACGGTTCCCTTCGAAAAACGCTTTCAATTCTACACAGAACCAGGGAAAAACACCGGAATAGCAGCAACTAGCACTATTGAATTCGCTGAAAAACTCCGAATAGTACCAATTCAGTCTGTCGTCTTTCATTTTCAGCGGCAAGATTTTCAAAGCTGGTTCAAAAACACTATTGGCGATGAAGAACTAGCCAATAGAATTGACCACGTTAATTTATGGACCCACGACGATGAACACTTGAGAAGGGAACTGTCCAAAACGGTTCAAAATCGCATCACCGAACTGACGGAATCATCATAGCAGATTTCTAACTGATGAATTGAAAATCTGTTCACATTTCAGCGTCCGCTAATGATATCTCAAAAGCGCGCCTTATTCAATCCTCAGCCTATTCGTACTTCAAACGCAGAAAAAGTAACGCATGATAGACAGGTGTTTGGCAGCCCGCGCAGGTGCCACGAGGAGCCTACTCAATGGAAACGAAATAATCAAATGTAACAAATTATAATGCCGCGCGCATGTAATCAGTTATGTAATCCCAGAATTCCAACCGCTCTTCTTTCTGCTACTTTTTATGGTAGCAACACTGATGGCGGTGTTAGTCCCGAAACGAAAACGAAAGTAAGAACTACCCCGTCTTAACCTGCAATCTCATTTTTTGTATATTTCGTTGTGTGTGCGTGCGTTGAGTGTGTTTTTTTATTTTTGTTTTTTTGTTGAGAGAGTGGAAGCCAAAATAAATATGTATGTTGCGGCGACTATGCGCCCATGCTTGTTTCGAAACACACGCAAATCTTAAATATATGCTTCAACCGATGTTGACATGAGGTTTGCTATTTGATCATCGCTGGTTTTGACGTGAGTTTTCCGGGCATCCTTTATACGATCATTGGATTGATTATTCTTTGGATAGTCGTTTCAATCCCAGTTTGGCTTGCTGGAAAAGCCGCAACTGCAGGGAAAGCGACTTTCGGAGATGCTCTTCTTGCGACGCTGGCAGGACCAATCGTTTACTTCATAGTTGTTTTGGTAGTGGGTTTCTTCCTTGGCGAGTTAATCGGATCGTCGGCGTTGGTTATCGGTTACATCCTGGCGCTCATAGCTTGGATCTGGGTGTTTAAAGCTAGTTTCCAAACGGGCTGGCTCCGGGCAATCCTCATAGCGATTCTGGCGTGGGTCATATTCGTTGTTCTAAGCGTGATCGTAGGAACTTTGTTTGGAATTGTGTATCCGGCGCCGTTCTTTCCAAGAATATAGAACAAAGCCGATGCGGTCTAAAGGCGATCTCTGATGAAGAAATATTTTTTTCCATATTCATGGCGTGTCGCGTTCAATTGGGCCTCATCTGTCCATTGGGTCAGGCGTATGCTGAATAAATCTCGTTCTCTGAGGGGAAAAAAATGAGCGGTTTGGGTTTGGGACTAAAACTTAATCTTTCTCTCTCTCTGTTTTTTTTAATACGCCTGCTTCCTTTCGCTACTGTCCGCCTCTCCTTACTCTTACTATACTACTAACCCTTAAGCACCCACACCCTCAACACAACACCACACAACAACACAACACAACGCAGACGGAGAGAATAATGTCTGTCAGTCACTGTCTCAGTCTCACAGTCGCACCCGCAACAAAACAAAAACAAACCGATAGGGCAAGCTAAAGATTCGGTCGAATCCTTCTTTCAGCATGCCTTAAATCAAGTGAAGAAGAAATCTCACAACAACGACAAGAACTATTATTAATACTACTACTACAATAGCAGACCAGAGCCACCCAGCTAAACCACCTTTGTTATTATGCAAAAACCTCATTTGTCCAATCACCTCTTGCATAACTGACTCATTATCTTTCAATTCTACTTAACGATTTGTGACTGTAGAACCACAGCTACAAGCGCTCACTGTCTGTCTGCCAGTCTGTCACTCTGTCTGTCTCTCTCAGTCAATCAGTCACTAACGCTATCGCATGGATTACGCAATAAATCTTAAATCTGCACTAGGTTAGTCTTCAGCTTCTTTCCAGTCGGATTCAAAACTTTTTCTTATCACGCCTATGAGGTTGCTGTTGTTTGTCCAAAGAGAAGGGCTTTCGCCTAATCCGCTTTCTTTGGAAGTGGTAATCAAGGCTTCTTTGTCATCGGACATTATGAAGTGATTCAAAGACTCACGATGAAATTTTATGTGAACCGAAGCTCCATCGATGAGTTTATTCACTTTTTCTCTAAGCAAAACGTCCGGGCTGTCTCCTTCAAAAATTAGTCAAATCTGACTGCCTTTCTTTATTGCCTGCCTGCATTCTTGCGAAAACTGGGACAAAGTTGGGATGATTCTTGCCTTGTCTGCAATCAACGCCACTTCTTTTCTCGAGTTTCTAATCAGCTCTGAAGTTTTAGCCAAAATCGCCTTCTTTTCCGCTATCAGTATGTAGATGCTTTCTTCCTCAGGAAGCGGCTGCTTCCAATCTTTGAGGGATAGTCTCTGGACTTTGCTCCTCATACCCGTTAGCCGATCATCAGATTTGCTTTTTTCCTCAGCCACCAGAAAGCTTAAGGCATCCGAAATAGGAGTAGCTCGAATCTCAGTTGGTTTGCCCATCAATCTTTCAATTAGACCCATTTTTTCGAGTGAAGGCAGAATTCTGTAGACGTCTTCCCTGCGCACTTTTGAAAATTTCGCTACCGCCCTGCCGTAGCTTTTTCCAGTTTAAGTATGGCTAGGTAAACTCTTGCCTGATTAAGACTCAAACCCAAACCAAGCAGCAAGTCCGTGTTTTCATCGTTAGACATTCTCTACTCATGCAGTATATGACTAAAGCCATCTAATATATTTATTCAATTGGTATATCACTCTGCTTGATTAGGTAGATATCAGATCCAACTAGTCTCATACTGATAGTTTCTTTCTTAAATTTAGTGTACTCTGGAAGCGTAGCCATTTTAACTCCCTTAATAATGATCTCCTTTCCTTCCCTGTTCTTCTTAACTTCTTTCTTAGATAGATCATAGCCATGTGTACGTGCAAATTCCTTTAGATATCGATCAAGTATTGGATAGACCTTTCTTACTAGTGCTTTCTTTTCTTTCGCATCTAGATTACTATAATTCTCTAATTGGAACACTTTTTCCAAGTTAAGTCTATAAGCATTCCTTGACATCTTAGCTACTATCTTTATAGCCGCTGCTAGCTTAGAGTATTTAGGTTCTCTCCCTTTCCTATGATTCTTTATCGATTCCACTGATACAATATCAGCGAATAGCTCTTCCTTAAGTTTATTTAGGTCTTTATCTGTATTGTTATCTGTAGTGTTGTCTGTGGTATTATCTGCAGGTTTAGATTCTAGCTTTATTTCTTTTTTCCTATTTATTTTTGACATTCTAAAGCCATAGGATATTATTCTCCATATTGGGTACTTAAGCATATGGATGTTGTCAATATTAATTAGGTAATACCTTGATACATGAAAAATACAGAATAGAAAGAAACCAGATATTTTACTGAAGTGCCTGATCTGTTATTATACTGCATATCTATCTACTCTTTATAGCTAGCCCACGTTGGTTGGATCAAAGTTTAAAACCTCACAAGCAATTATTCACTATCATGTTTGGGCTCAGCACGATATGTTTAATTTTTTGGCAGTGTTGAATGAGTGTATGGAAATACCTATCGAAATCCAGCTATTCTTCAAGAATAGCGAAGAAGCGATATTCACCATTAAGAAACAATATCAGAATTTGCGTTAGAGCTTTGTTAAGGGCAAGCGTTAGTTTTTGAAACTGAAAAGGCAAATTTTTACTAATTAATTTACGTCAGTCTATAATTCCGATTCTTGGATTCTAATCTTTCTTTTCGTTTCTAAGATACTTCGCAAACAAAAGAGCCTCTCCACTAATCAAAGTATCAACAGTCTGCCGATTACCATGCTATATTCTTGGGACTTCAACCATGCGGTCAAAGAGACTGTTCAAGTCTTCAGCAAGGCTGTCAGCTTCAAGCTCGCGAAGGTGAATCTTTTTTCCCATCTTTAGGCGCATCATGAAATCGGTTATAAGAACGAAGTCTTTCTTGCGCAACGTTTGACAGCGTTCAATCAAGTAGTCATCAATCAAGTAACGATAGAGTTCTTGAAAGTCACATCCTAGACTGGGTTTGCCGAATTGGACACTGTGAAGAAAACCTAAATATGTTCAAGCTCCAAATTCTTTAGCGGTTGGACCGATTAGCGCAAGCGCATACATCTGAATGTCGGTGTAGGCTTACAGTCACATACGCTTAACTCTGTAAATCACCATTTATAGGATAGCCCAAATTTTGTGCGCAGAAGGGCACATTATAGATATAGAACAAAGAAAGTGAAAAATAATGACAAGAAAAACTCTAATTGCTTATTCGACAAAAACTGGAATAAATGAAAGCGCAGCGCACGCCATAGCTGACGCGTTAAAAACATCTTACAGCATGGATGTAACTGTTGCAGATCTTCGAAATGGCCCACCGGACATAACTCCATTCCAAAACATCATTGTTGGTGGTGGCGTAGAAAGAACAAGCGTTTACAATGAAGCTGTGGATTTTTTGGAGAAAGACTTTGAAGGCAGGCACGTTGCAGTCTATTTCTGTTGCGAGGATGAGGAAAACCCGAAAGCGGAAAGTACTGCAGACAACGCAAAAAGAGTACTGGCCAAGAACCAGTCTCTCAACCTTATTGATGTTGCTGCTTTTGGAGGCTGCATGCTTAGGCAAGGAAGACCCGTCATGGATGATCAAAACATGAATAGGGTAAGGGAGTGGGCGATAGAGCTGGGAAAGAAGATTAAAGCGCTCGAACCAGTCCCACCCGCTGTGGTGACGCCGGTAGTTGAGAAAACGCCGGAACCAATGCCAGTCGTTGAAGTGATACCGGTAGCTGAGATGCCTGCAACGGCGAAAATAACGGAAGGCGGTTTCGAAATTATACTTGATACTGCTGGGAAGTTCCGTTTCCATCTGAAAGCCGCCAACGGGCAGATAATTGCTGTAAGCCAAGCCTACGGAGCAAAAGAGTCGGCCATAAAAGGCATTGATTCAATAAAGAAGAACGCTCCAATCGCCAAGATTGCTGATCTCACAACGGCAGAAGGGGCTATGCAGAAGGAAACGCATGTAGCAGGAATTGAGCAGGACCCGGTTTTTGAAATTCAATTCAATGCTCCTGATAGGTTCCGTTTCCATCTGAAAGCTGCCAACGGGGAGATAATTGCCGTAAGCCAGTCCTACCTATCAAAACAGTCAGCCGAAACAGGCATCGCATCAGTGAAGAAGAATGCGCCAAAGGCCAAGGTCTTTGATCACACTGTAGCAGCGAAGTAGCCTAATACCTCCTTTTCTTTTTTCAATACTTTATCAGAACTGAGCAACCTTGTGATTAAGAGGGCCGGGTGTTGTAGCATTAAAATTTAATCTTCTCTCTCTTGCATTCTTGTACGCACACGCCTACGTACGTACGCGTGTGTGTGTCCGTGTGCTATCCTGTCAGTCTCACTGTCTGTCAGTCAATTACGCTCACGTATACAAAAAATGCGAAAGCGTCGCTACCCTTTTAATCTTGGCACGAACCGTGATTATGAGAGCGATGTGCCAACTGTGAATGGCAAGTTGCACGATCATCGAGTAATCCTTCTTGTTTCTCTAATGTTTCTAGTCGGATTCTTGCTTGTTGCAACTCTACGAAGCAGTTTCGTCACCTTGGATCTGAGCGTAAATGCTTGGGCAACTTCAATTAACAAGAGCTCTTTTACGGTGGTAGCTGAAGAAATTTCCATTATCTTCGACACAAACGCACTAGTAATAATTTCTCTGGTGTTGGCTGCGGTTTTTTCTGTCAAAAATCGCTGGCGATATGGTGCTCTGTTGCTAGGCACGATGGGTGGAGACGCCCTAATCGTTGAAATATCAAAAATGCTGATTATGTCGCCCAGACCATTGAATGAGATTATTCATGCAACGGATTACTCTTTCCCCAGTGGACACGTCGCAGGAAGTGTGGCCTTCTTTGGCATTTTAACATATTTTGCATGGAAAAACTGGGCTTCAGCAAGAACTAGGTCATTAACAGGTGGATTATATACTGCGATAATCTTGCTTATTGGATTTGACAGAATATACCTTAATGTTCACTGGTTTAGTGATGTTGCGGGCGGGTTCCTGTTGGGTGCGTTCTGGCTAGTGTTCACGTTGTGGGTGTTTCACTGGTCGCTCGCGCGGGTTCAAATCCCAGCGCCCCATTAATGGTTCCGAACCAGATTGGGTATGGAACCTTTTTCTGCTACAGAAGCGCTAAACTGACACATTTATGGGTTGGGATGAGCCTCGTAAAGACCTGCACTGCTTCAGGCTCGGATCCAATTAATTTCGCAGGTACAGCTCAATTTTATGTCCTTTGAGGTTTTGAAAAAATGATGCGGTTTAAAGGGTACCCTATTATTTTAAAGGCAGAAACGTGTTCAAGACATGGTCTGCGAGCGTTCGAAGCCCTCCCGGGCTACCACATTAAACTACCGAAATACTCTCAAACTATGGGTATTTTGGCTACAGAAAAATGATTTCGTAAGACAGAAATTAACAAAATTTTTAGAATTTTCGGAAAAAACATGGAAGTTTCATATCCTTAATCTAACGCTTAATTTTTTTAGGTTCTTTTAGGAAATCTTGCAGAAATTGCTCTACGTTATCGTGTAACCTGAATTCTGGCTTTCTAATCAGTTCTTTGGCGTTGGGGTTGGGCTGGAATAATCCCTGCTCTGTTAAGTAGAAGACTACACTTGAGACGTCGCCGGCGAGAGCACAACCGATTTTTTTTCTTCCTAATTCAAGAAAAGCATAGTATCTGTGATGACCGTCCAAGACTGCGTAGACATAATATCTGGGATGCTTAACCACTATTACAGGAGCTATCTTTTCGCCGTTTTTGATCTTCCGTTTGTACATTTCTACGGCTTCCTGAACAACCTTTGTATCAGCAACGATCTTATCTATGGGAAGCCGCACCAAGTATTTTTCAGGATTTGAAAAAACATCAATGTTAACTGTAGCTCCATGTCCTTTGCGCTTCAACAAAATCATAATCTTGGATCTTACAGATTGAACTGCTTTTCGAGCAGCAATAGCCAAAAACATCCCTCAGCTATTAATAATCTCCAAAGCTAAAAAGATTTTTCTAATCGATTATCAATTCTTTTTAATTGCAAAAAATTAATGCTCCTAAAACCTCCCAAGCTGCTTAAGAAACATACTTGTTTAAACACAGCACGGTGAAAGCAGAAATAAATGACAAATAATAGGGGTTTTAGCAAGGAGTCATCGCGTTACCCTTAGGCGTTCTGTGTGATGTACACGCTACAGGTGCTACGTGTTTTTTATTTTTGTGTTTTTGTTGAGAGAGTTAGTAGGAGTAGGAGAGAGTAGGAGTTGGTGGTATAGTAGTAATTTGGGTTTGGGATTAAGATTTAGTCTTTCTCTCTCTCGTTCTCTCTCGTGCGTGAACGGATACGACGACGAGCGCGCTCACGTACGCACGAGCGCGTGAATAATGTCTGTCAGTCAGAGGTACAATTTATGGATAGATAGACATAAGACTCGTTTTAACTGAAGAACAGGCAAAAATCATATTAAAAGACTTAGTAACAAGATACTAGATTATTCGGGTGGGATAATGGTAGCTAAAGATGCTAAAGTAGACCGAATAGATGTCATCATAGACGAAATAGCGCAAAGGATTTTATTAGAGCTTGAAAGCGCAAGTTGCACGGATTTGTCAGATGTTCGTTATGCAAAAAAGATATTGCACTTAGCAGACATTAATTACGCAAAAAGGGTGCTGCAACAGATAGGAACAAAGCAAGGCAGTGGATCTGAAAGTGAGATCGAGAAAAGAGCAGTGATCAAGGTTCTGTTGTTTTCTACGTGGTTGCACAGACTTTACTTCATAATAAGATCCTTCATCATGGGGCTGATAGCTGCGGCCGTTACATTCCTCTTAATATTGTCGGTTGGCACAATAAACGCTACTACGGGAATTGTGTTTGGCATATTTGTGTTTGCGCTTTCGTTGTTCGTAACAAGACTGTTTGATGTGCAATTAACCCAAGCTACAAAAAAGATCGTTGAAATCATGGCTAGTCACATAACCACCAGGGATTTTATCATGAATCACTTCTAACCTGGAAATTTATGAAAGTCAAACCGTCTTGTCCGTTTTCACTTGCACACTAAGAACGGAACAATTGTTGGCATCCTCTTGTCGCTGCAGCTCTACAGTCACATACGTTAAAATAGAGGATTCCAATTGATCGGATTGTTCTTTGGAGGGAGGGTAAGGATTAGTTGCCAACAATAAGGGAAATCATCGACGCCTTGCTCAAGGAGATAACAACCATTCTTAGAGAGTATGTGCATGAAACGGAGACTGCTCTTAAGAAACGCCTCCAAAGGCTTCTGATTTCAGGTATAATTGTGTGTGTTTTGTTGGTGCTTGTAATTTCGTTAATCGGTTCTGCTGCCCTTTTTTTGCTTATCGGGTCGCTGAAGTATCTTAGCACTTTCATGCCGGCTTGGATGGCTTGGGGCATCATGGGTCTAGCTTCAGGTGCCGTTGGTGCTCTGCTCCTTTTGGTGCTTTTCATCTTCATAAGGAAGCAATTCAGAACAAAGCAAACTTGAGTTGTCAATGCCAAAGGTTTGGTTGCTGTAGGCTCCCAGTCACATAGCCTTAAGAGCTGTGTGTAGGTTGACTGTTATGATGTATTGCGATTTTGGGATGTGCCTTTGAGTGACTGATAAAAATGTTGATGTGCCTGAGCGGTTGCAGAAAATAGGCCAGACCGTTAGTAATTACAAGGCTCATTAATGAATCATTTTAAGGATATGGATGTGGAAGTGAAGAACTGGAATTCCGCCGTTGGAAACGTGGATAATAAAGCCAAAGAAAGCATAAGCAACCGAAGTAATTTGTCGGTGGAAACGTCGTGCGATTCGCACGCGCTGAGTATTTGTCCCGAAACATTACATTAACACTGAAGACGTAACTGAACTGCGCGAGATACTTGGTAGACGATGAAGGTAGTTGATGTAAATAATGTCAAATAGACCAGAAATTAAGAAATGGGTTAGTTTACTGGCTATAGTAGGTTTTATAATTTTTATTGTTTATCTTCTTTTCTTTACAGATCTTGCAGCAGTTGCTGTTATAGTTAGTGGTATAAGTGTTCCAATATATTTTCTGGTTTTTGTGTGCGTTATTCTTCAAGCGGCATTCAATTCATTAGCTTGGAAGGCCACTCTTGATAATGTTTCAGTAAAAACTACCTTTAAAAGAGTTTTTTATCTTGGTTGGGTTGGAGCTTTTCTTGATTGTCTTATTGTTGGGGGTTGGTCGGGAGATATTTTCATGACTTATCTTTTGGGTGGAGATGAAGGTGTTGATGTAGTTAAAGTAGCAGCTTCTGTAATAGTTAAAGATATTCTTGAACTTTTAGTTACTATTTTATCTTTGATTATAGGTATGATTCTCTTAATATTGAATTATTCAATCAATCCTTTCATATTAACCGCTATTGGAATAACCATGTCGTTCTTTGCACTGCCACTTATTTTAATAGTTTATTTGAGTACAAATGTTTCAATAACTAAAAGGCTTCTTCAATTTCTTGTTAGAATAATAGCAAGAATTAAGCATAAGAAACCTAATGATGTATTTGAACAAAAGATTGCTACTCAAATAGCTAATTTTCATGACGTAATAATGATTATAAAGAAAAAACCAAAAAGCATGATAAAACCCATGATTTTTCAAACCATGGCGTGGGTTTGCAGTATTATAGCTTTATATCTTGTTTTCGTTTCGCTAGGAACAATTATAGGCTTAGACAAAATTATAATCACAAATACCATAGTTAGTACTATTAGCAATCAAGGCGTAGCACTTACAGGCTTCTCACAAATAATTTCCAGTGGCCTTTACCACGTTCTCGGAATAAATTTCTCGCTGGCGCAGGCTTCAAGTTTACTGGCAGGATTCGCGAGTTTCTGGTTTGTGTTCGTATTATCTTTCGTCTTTTTCGAAGTGTATGGATTAGGAACTGTTGCCGAAAAGATATTGAATAAAGCGTTTAAAGAGAAAACGAAAAAAGATAAACAAGATTTCAAGGAACAAACTGATAGTAATCAAAGAGATTTTGAAGAAAAAACTGACAGTGACAGAAAAGATTTCGAGAAACTAAGCGATAGTAACGAAAGCGATTACAAAGAACACAGGGATACTAACAGAAGAGATTTTGAAGAAAAAACTGACAGTGACAGAAAAGATTTCGAGAAACTAAGCGATAGTAACGAAAGCGATTACAAAGAACACAGGGATACTAACAGAAGAGATTTTGAAGAAAAAACTGACAGTGACAGAAAAGATTTCGAGAAACTAAGCGATAGTAACGAAAGCGATTACAAAGAACACAGGGATACTAACAGAAGAGATTTTGAAGAAAAAACTGACAGTAATAAAAGCGATTACAAAGAACAAAAAGATATTGACAAAAAAGATTTCAAAGGAAAAATGGATAAAGATAAAAAAGATTTCAAGGATAAAAAAGATTCTGAAAAGTGAGAAAATTGTCGATCAAATAAGCATCTGAAGTTTCTTCGGATGAAGCGTTTAGCGCGCATTCGTGTTCCTAAAATGGTTAAAAATGGTTTTAAGTCTGCATTCTCATTTCGGGTCACGTTTCAAAGCATGAACTACAAATGGGCATAGCAGATATTGGAAAGAGTAAAAAATGGAATTTTGACCATTTTTGACCAATTTCGGAACAACCATGCGCGCTAAGACTGGGAGGAATCGTTCAAGGTTTTGTTCATAACATCATCAGTTGCGTGTTTCGAGGTCTACTTTTTTTTGGTTAAGAGCAGCTTTATTGCTACGTCAACTGTGACGCCTTCATCATGACTTTCCACGTTAAAACGCCAATCTTTTGTTTCAACATTCATGTCCTTCACTAGACCAGCCACGTTTCCCTTGAACTCGCCCGCTGCTTTTCTAATATGGTTCATTTTGCTCATAGCCTCATCAACTACATCTTCTTTTTCTTTGTCTACCATAAACTATCACCCCCTACGTCTTCATCGTTTAATAGTGCGATTATTCAGCATTTTAACCAACGGTTTGGGTTTGGGGATTGAAATTTAGCAAAAAAAGGGTATGGATTCTCAATGAGACTTAGTACTTCTTCGCTGGCTTTTTATACGTCTCGTAGGCTTTTGCAGCTTTAGGGTCAAGCGGTGTAAGCTCAGTTATGACCCACCGCCTTATCAGGACAGTCGTCGTTCCTGACTTTACTTTGCCTACGATTTTTTCGGCAACCTGTGCTACATGCTCCTCTTTGGCTCCAGCCTTCTTAACCGAGACTTTCAGTTTTTCCTTATCAAAATCCTCAGAACGTTTCTTCACCTTAACCATTCTCATTCACCTTCGTCTTCTTCGCCGTTTGCGCGCTCCATAATTTTTTGGTTTGGACTAAAACTTAACAAAACAAAAAAGAGAGAGTGGTTATTTCCACAGCTTTTTGCCGGTCAACAGCCAAACAACAATTAAGATTACGGCAATCACAAGCAGTATATGTATCAACCAGCCTACGCCTGGCAAAGCAAAGAAACCAATCGCCCAAAGCACAATAATAATAATGGCAATCGTCAACCACGTATTCATAGCAAACTCCCCAACTAAGTCTTAACTACTGGTCTCAGGTACATGTGAAGCTGATCTTTTGAAACTTTTAAGTGCAATGCATTATCTGCCCAGCGTGCAGTACCTTTCTCTAGAGATTGCACGTTCAGCATGTTTCGTACTCCGCCTTTTTTCGCGCCAAGCACCGATTCAGCTATCTCCTTTTTCAATTCGATTTCAAGATGAGTTATTCTCCACTCGTCTGGATCTACTTCTATGCCTTTGACTGTGCCGATTTTCTCGTTTAACGCAAACACACTTCTATTTATAAACTCTCCAGTTCTCATACTTCTCTATCCCTCCTTACTACGCCCATGATTCAGGCTATTCAATAAATGGTCAGTGACAGAGTTAAGCGTGTGTGTATGTGAGCCTACAGTAACACTCTAACGATTGTGACTCCCCTAATCGATTCAACTGATAGAAGAAATTGGAACTCGAAACTAAACGAGAAAGGAGAGTCTCAGGTTAGTCTTCAGCTTTTTCCCAGTCGGATTCAAAACCTGTTCTTAGCACGCCTATAAGGTTGCTGTTATTTGTCCAGAGAGAAGGGCTTTCGCCTAACCCGCTTTCTTTGGAGGTGGTGATCAATGCTTCTTTGTCATCGGACATTATGAAGTGATTCAAAGGTTCCCGATGAAACTTGACGTGAACCGACGCCCCATCGATGAGTTTTTTCACTTTTTCTTTAAGCAAACCGTCCGGGGTGTCCCCTTCAAAAAGCAGTCGAACCTGAGCACCCTTCTTTATTGCTTGCATGCATTCGTCTGAAAACTGAGACAAAACCGGTATGACCCTTCCTTTGTCTGCAACCAACGCTACTTCTTTTCTGGAGTCTCTAATCAGACTTGAAGTCTTAGCCAAAACCGCTTTTTTTTCTGGTATCAGTATGTAGATGCTTTCTTCTCCAGAAAGCGGCTGCTTCCAATCTTTTGATGACAAACTTTTAACCTTACTCCTCATACCCGACAATCGGTCATCGGACTTGGTTTTTTCTTCCGCTACCAGAAAACTTAATGCATCCGAAATAGGAGTAGCCCGAATCTCACTTGGTTTGCCCAGCAATCTTTCAATCAGACCCATTTTTTCGAGTGCCGACAGAATTCTGTAAACTTCTTCCCTGCGCACTTTTGAAAACTTCGCTACCTGTCCCACTGCAGTTTTTTCCAGCTTAAGTATTGCCAAGTACACCCTTGCCTGATTAAGACTCAAACCCAAACCAAGAAGGAGGTCCGTGCTTTCGTCGTTGGCCATTCTCAACCTCCAATTAGTTTTTTCCCCTTCCCACATTATATGTTTTGCGGCATTTTCGCAAAGTGTACAACTAGCTTCGCTTTTCAAACAGTCGAGTTGTTGTAGTTTTGAAGGTTTTTAGTTATTCTAAAGGATAAAAATTGCTGCTGAAACATCGCGTAGGGCTTGTCTGAAATGCGGCTGGAAGAATTTTGAGGCTTGAAGTAGAGTGGTAATTTCACCATTAGTCATCGGTTCTTCTCTACGCTTTGACCTACTGGGATGGTGAGTTCAGCGCGTGCTTTGCCTTGCTAACGTTCCCATAGGATCCCAGGGTGGGAGAACAACAGGTTCGGTGCAGAGAACATTCAAGAGTTCTGGAGAGAGGTATTCTTTTCTCACAGTTATTTCGAATAGGTATTCGTCGAACCACTCATCCATCATATACATATACCCTCTGTCCCCAATCATAGCCCCCCAACTGTTTTCAACCCGCCATTTTCTCGGTTTTCCTGTTTCATCAAGATCCACGCCTGTTAGCACCATGGCGTGTGTCATCTCGCTGTTCCTGTATTCCAATCTTCCGGCTTTATCTAGCTTAAAATCTGTCCCGTAGACGATGCCATAATCATATACGTTCAAATCCATCGCGCCCATCTCTGTTTCAAGCATCTGGCCAACGTCACACCCAAACCAAACTGCATGGTTGTCTTTTATCATGTCGACGGCAGCTTTCTTCAATGTCTCAATGTCAACGTTTAGGTAACGAACCGGGCGTCCTCCGATGACGTTGCCTAGATATTTCACGGTGTAGATTTTATTATAAGGCTTGTCTTTGGTTGGGGCGTTTATTAGGCAGATCAGCGCATCCAGGTCAACGTTCACGTACTTCTCGTAGAACTCTCTGGGCGTCATAATACCCGTTTTTGTCTGACCACTTTCCTTCTAGCGAAATGACATAAAACTCAATGCTTGCTGTTCTTGAGGCATCCTAGAAACCGAAAAATCAATTAACGATCTATTGATAGATCATTGACATAAAGCGCGATGGATAATTCAGGTTCAGAGAGGGTCAGTTTGAAGATTAATTGGTATTTGATTAGTTCGGGAAGACTGCATGAGCAACCGACCCTTTCAGACTGGCCAAAGGAGGACCTGTCCCAACTGGGTGAAAGCTGGTTTGATGTCGAAGATGCCCAACCCGAGGAGCTGCGGAGGTTCCTAGCACCACTGAACCTTCATCCCGTAATGAGCAATCGTTGCCTAGACTCGGCAAACACACCCGGCGTAATATCTTACGATCGGGCCGTTCTGCTGGAGTTTCCAGCCGCCCTCAACCTGGAGGCTATGGATCCATCCTACCTAACAATTATACTGCAAGACCAGGTGTTGGTAACGATCAGAACTGGCCCAATGCCCGCCATCAAAGAATTGATAAATGACCTCGCAGCGGAAAAAATTCCCAGTTTGAGTCATCTAGTTCAGATTGTTTATTTAATCCTCGATGAATTGACAGATCTAAGCGTACAAGGGGAAACCCAAGTCCGTGATCAGATCCTGAACATGGCCAAAACCATGGCTGACAAGCCGGAGAATGTTAACGCCGACGATCTGACGAATTTGCGGTGCCAGGTTGACAAATTGATTTCCCTGATCGAAAACCAGCTTTACTGCGTCACTGGCCTCAGTGCCTCCGACAACAAAGCGCTGCAAGAGCCTCACCGCAAGGCTTACATTCAAGACCTTGTGTCAGAGGTCGAGATAGCTCAAAGAGGTATCCATCGCTTGGAAGCCCGTGTGAACGGTTTATATGACTCTTACCAGACAGTGGGTAGCTCTCGGGTGGAAAAGCGGCTACGAATACTGACGATTGTTTCGGCAGTTACACTGCCTTTCAGTCTTATCGCGGGCTTGCTAGGGATGAATGTCGGCGGACTTCCGGCGACCCAAAATCCCAACGGGTTTATTATCGTCATAATCTTGATGGCTGCCATAGGCGCGGTTGAGTTGTGGTACTTCAAACGGAAAGGCTGGCTTGATTAGTATGCGCAGAAAGACGGGACTGAATATCGGTAATGCAGCAACAACTCGTACCGATGTTCAGTTTATGAGAGTATGAAGCCGATGACTAGCCCTACTATGAATCCAATGCCTAGCGGTAGTATGCCTATGATAAGTGTCCCGTATTGAACTGCGATTGGTCCGTATTTGTCTGCTAGATTTTTCAAAGCGCTGAGACTTAGACCGAAGAAGCCGAAGTAGGCGACAACGACGAGTATGATTCCAGCGATGATGGCGATCTTTAGCACTTTGTGGACAAGATAGCCCACGATCAGTCCGATGACGAATGGAAGAATCATCACCACGATTGGTGGCAAACCGCCTATGCTTCCAGATGTAATAAACCCAAAAATATCCTCAAAGACGCCCAAAACCCACAACTCCACTTAAGCAACGTAGGAGTGCAAATGACTATTAAGCATTTGTGGGTGTAGGCTCACAGTAACACGTGCTTATGCCAAACGTAATGTATATTATGTATTAAGATATGATGCTGAGGCTTTTATATGCTTTGGCGGATCCTTAGGGAAGTACCGAACAAAGTCAATGAAAGAACATTACACTCAATGGCGCGCCTTCTCGACAATTTAGATGTTGAATTGAAGTTGTCTGTGTAGGCCTACAGAGACACAAACATAAAAGCGATTATCGCAGTAGTTAATTCATGATACACTGAAGTAAAGGAATTAATGGGGGTGAGAGATTGGCAGGTGAACGTTTTGAAATATTCAAGGATGCTGTTGGAAAATTCAGGTTCAGACTCAGAGCTCAAAACGGGGAGATTATAGCGAAAAGCGGAGCTTATGAATCAAAAGAGGGATGCCAAAAAGGAATAGCATCAGTTAAGGAAAATGCAGCCAAAGCAGAAGTGAAAGATTACACAACTTAGAACCCCACATTTTCTCTTTTACAGCGCTTTAAGTGTGTGCCCTATATCGGAAGGCCCAATCCAGGTAGGTTCGAAAATCCCATGAAAGCACCAGAGACGGCTCGACGTAACAGTGGAGATTGCATCGTTGGCAGTTCTTTGTCTCGTTCCAGTCAAAGCTGGAGATAGCCGTTTTGATGTTGGTTTCAAAAACAGAAATGCCAGTCGCGTATTCATTCCGAACATAACAGGGCAGGACCAGTTTTCCGTCTGGACCCACGTTAACTAGTGACCAAGGTTTGCACGTCCAATTTTTCTCTCTTGCAATGACTTTAAGATAACCGATTGAATTCACAAGAGGATACCTCTTCTTCTTCATCTCGACAAGTTTTCCAGCTATCTCTCTTATGTCATGACTGGCAGGCGCAGACGCCTTGGCGTTCCAATACTCATGCGCTACGGCTACAGATATTTTTATATCCAATTCCTTTGCAAACTTAACCAAATCTTCAATCTCATAGATGTTTTCAGCCATTATCGTCGTGTTGATCGTCACTGAGACCTTCTCTCTAGATGCAATTATACCGTTTACCGCTTTTCTGAAAGAGCCACCAACACCTCTAATCGTGTCGTGAGTTTTTTCTAGTCCGTCTAACGAAACATAGACGACGCCGTTGACGTATGAGGCTATCTCGTCTATTCTGGATTCGAGCAGAGTCCCATTAGTGATGAGGCTTGTGTGTAGAGGCAGCGATCGGGAAAAAGCTAGAATCTCGACCAAATCGTTCCTCAGCAGCGGTTCTCCGCCTTCAAACGCGATCCCGCAAGCGCCCGAATCATAAATCCGCCGCAGAATTGCTTTTTCTCTCTGAATGCTTGAATCCTTGCTGGACCTCTTCCAGAAGGGGCACATTTTGCATCGGAGGTTACAGTTATAGGTTAACTTGTGTCCACAAAACAGGGGAACTCTTTCTCCAAATAAGTTTGAGAGCAGCCCGCGATATATCCTCAATCCTAGCCATAACGTTTCCAAATGGCGGTTTGCGTTTTTTTCGCCGATAGAATTGTCGGGAACCCCTCTCATTTCCAAAGTCACTCAAATAATGTTTGCAAATCCCTTTAATAAAACAAGTTCATATCTCAGCACGAAAGTCACTTTGTTTTTCCTTTTGTCAAACGTTTCCTTCACCGCTCACAGTTCCGTCTGCCGTTCATTCTTAATAACCTGTCACCATTTTCGTGCGACTTGCATTCACTAAGGTTAGTTTCAGAATTTCACCCGCTTATAGAAAATTCTTTTCACCGCTTCACCCAGAACTATGTAGGATACCACAATTATCGACATCAAAAGAAGAACCGAAACGGGCGGCTGAGCGAAGCCAAATAGGCTACCAAGCGGAGTGAAGGGCAACATAAGTGTGGCCCCAACAATCACTACGGTTGATAACAGCAAATACTTCCCTGGATGACTTTTGAAGAATGGTCTTTGGCTCCTAATTACCAACACAACTAAGCTTGCAGAAAGAACCGATTCTACAAACCAGCCGGTCCTAAACAAGCTCATAGGACTTTGCAAAACAAATAGGAGCACCCCGAAGGTAAGATAGTCAAAAACCGAACTCAAGATGCCGAAAACTATCATGAAGTTGCGGATGAAGGTGACGTTCCAGCGCCGGGGCTGTTCAACCATTTCACTATCGACGTTGTCTGTGCCGATGGTAGTCTCTGGGAAATCTGTCATCAGATTAGTAAGCAAAATCTGCCCAGGCAAAAGGGGTAGATATGACAAAAAGAGGGATGCCCCCGCCATGCTGAACATGTTTCCGAAATTTGCGCTTGTTGCCATAAACACGTACTTTAGAGTATTAGCAAAGGTTTTCCTTCCTTCTTTCACTCCATTTGCGAGCACACCTAAATCCTTTTCAAGCAAGACAATATCGGCAGATTCTTTGGCAACATCCACAGCGCTTTCAACCGAGAGACCCACATCAGCTGCGTGAAGAGCGGAGGCATCGTTGATTCCATCGCCCAAGTAGCCCACCACATTTCCAGCTTTCTTAAGTGCGAGAATTATGCGCTCTTTCTGGTTTGGTTCAACCTCTGCGAAAACGTCAACTACATTCACCTGTCTAAGCAATGCTTCATCACTCAGCACACGAAGCTCTGGACCAGCGAGGATTCTTGGATTTGGAAACCCAACCTGCTGACTTATGTTACTCGCAACTAATCGGTTGTCTCCAGTTACAATCTTTAGCGAAATCCCAAGATGCTTCAACTCGCTAATCGTCTCGGCGATTTTAGGCTTAGCAGGATCAAAGAGAACCAGGAATCCCAAGAAAGTCATACCAACTTCACTATCTTTAGTGATGAGTTTGTCAGATCCGATGTTTTTGTAAGCTATCCCCAGAACGCGGAAACCCTGGCTGCTTAACTCTTCGAAGCGTTTCTCAACCTGCTGTTCCACCCCAGTGATTTGCACGGTTATCCCTTCGGAAGTCTCAACTTGAGTGCATACAGCAAGCACGTTTTGCAGAGCGCCTTTGGTGACCATCAGATTCGCATTATCTTTCGAAACTAAGATGCTTAGTCGCTTCCGAATAAAATCGTATGGCACCTCATCCAGCTTCTGGTAACCAGACACGTCCAGATGGTTTGCGCAAATCGCTTCATCGATTGGATTTGTGAATCCCGATTGATACGAAGCGTTTAGAGAAGCGTAAAGTAGCGCCTTCGGGCTTGGATTGCCATTAAAATCAAGAACCGATTGAATTTTTATTATGCCCTCCGTCAGTGTGCCGGTCTTGTCGGAGCAGAGCACGTTCATGCTGCCGAAGTTCTCAATGGATGCGAGCCGTTTAACAATCACCTTCTGTTTTGCCATGCTCTTGGCTCCGCGAGCGAGGTTAATACTGATAATCGCCGGCAGTAGTTGAGGCGTCAATCCAACTGCGAGTGCTAATGAAAAGAGAAGAGACTCCAGCACAGGACGAGCAAAATACACGTTTATAGCTAAGGTGGCAACGACCAGCACTAACGTTACTTCCATAAGGAAATAACCGAAATGCCGGACCCCATGTTCAAATTCTGTTTCAGGCGGTCTGAGTCTTAGCCGTTCCGAGACTTTGCCGAACTCCGTTTGTAACCCTGTTCCTACAACAAGTGCTTGTGCATTGCCACTAACCACGTTAGTTCCCATAAAAACACTATTTGTCCTCTGATTAAGCGACGTTGCTTCTGGCAAGATTCCAGCAGCTTTTTCAGCCGGAAAAGTCTCTCCAGTCAAGGAGGCTTCGTTTACGAAGAGGTCCTTTGATTCTAGAATTATGGAGTCTCCAGGTATTAGGTCTCCAGCATTGAGGACGATGACGTCTCCGGGCACAATTTTTTCAACTGATATTTCCTTTGGAGTTCCGTCGCGAAGTACGGTCGCTTTGGTTTCAACGATCGCAAGTAACTTTTCGACGGCATTGGCTGCACCTCGCTCCTGCCAAAATCCAAGAAGGCTACTTATTAGGATGATCGTTATGATAATTATTGCATTCGTAGGCAAAATACCAGACGATACATCGAGGAAGAATGACAATCCGCCTGCAAATATGAGGATGAGAATAAGGGGACTCTTAAATTGAGTTAACAGAAGCGTGAGCGTGTCGGATCTTTTCTTGGGCTTAAGAAGATTAGAGCCATATTTTGTGAGCCGTTTTTCAGCTTCATCGTCGGTCAAGCCTTTTGATGTCGTCTGAAGTTGCTGAAAAAGCTCCGAAGTAGGAACGCTCCAGAATGACTGATTGTTTTGGCTATCTTGATTATTCAAAGAAAACCGCCTAGCAACTGGCGTTCGATTTGCCTAATAATGATTAATTGAAGGTAGGTCTATAAACAGTTTATTAAACCATCGCTTTAAGGCTTCAGGTTTTTTTATCCTCACTGTAATCTCTGTCCTCGTGGGCTTCTTCTTCGAATTCTTCTTCCTGCTCTTCCTCGTCCTCGGATATATCTTCGTCTGCACTTCTTGCTTTGTCTTCAGCTTCGCCTTTTGAGGGAAAAGCATCATCCAACCATAGTTCAAACTGTTTTTTGCTCTCAGGACTGGAAAAAGCCCACGCGCACAATTCAGTGATGACGCTGTTAACGTCAGTTTGGTGATTATCGGCCAAACGTTTCAGGTATTGCTTCCACTTTGCAGGAAGAAATATCGATGAGTTATCCATTTCTTGTTCTCACCACCATTTTGAGCGGTAAGTTGAGCAATTGTTTAGTTTTCAAACACGCTGGGCACTGATTATTTCAGTAGTTTATTGCTTTCTTCTAGACTCATTGCTAATTTGATTTCACTCGTGTTCCAAGCCATCCACTTTACCATCTCGGGTTCCATGGAGAATTTCTGCAACGCGTCCGAACTGGGAGCTTCATACACCCAAACCAACAAATGCTCCGGAATCACAGTCCATACGCCAACCCTCTCGATGCCGTGTTTCTTCTCCAACTCACCCAGTTTGTCGGGCAATTCTAAGGTCAGCTTCTTCATTTGCTCATTGTTAATCGGACAGTTCTCAGGGGAGTGCCTGGATATTATCAAAAAAGTTGCCATAATTACACTCTCAAAAGGAAGAAATATGGGAAGCCCGATATAAACTATTGGAGCCCATGAATGGAAAGAAATCGCGTTCTGATTTGTATTGCCTCACCCAAAAACATTACGCATCGCAAAACTCGGCGAAACACTCGGCTACAAGCACGTGGAGTCACATTTCGCGTACGTGCATCGGAGTTTAACGCGGGAAATAGCCGTATTCCAGAAGGAGAGTGAAACATGAGTATTCGAGTCGTGTTCCTCGGAACCTCGGGTGCAATCCCAACGTTGCAGCGGAGCTTGCCAGCGGTACTTGTCCAACTCGGCAACGAATTGCTCATGTTGGATTGCGGCGAAAGCGTGCAACGGCAAATGCTTAAAGCTAAGGTGGGTTTCCACAAGAAGATGAAGATCTTTCTGTCGCACCTGCACGGCGACCACGTTCTGGGTTTGCCTGGGCTTCTGCAGACGATGGCTCTAATGGACAGGAAGAAGGCGGTTGACGTCTACGGGCCAGAAGGCACCGCAGCGTTCTTGACGTGCGTTCAGGAAACGCTGCACTTCGGGTTAACCTTCGACGTGCTAATCCATGAGGTTCACGATGCAGGCATAGTCTGCGACGAACCTGACTACTTGGTTTCGGCAATCTGGGCAAATCACGTAACGCCAACGCTGGCTTACGCGTTTCTGGAGAAAAATCGTCCAGGAAAGTTTTTCCCCGAAAAAGCCCTTGCGCTTGGTGTCCCGAAGGGAATTCTGTGGTCGAAGCTGCAGCATGGCAAAGCTATCAAACTTGCTGATGGGAAGGTCGTGGAACCGGAGGAAGTCACTGGTCCAAAGAGGAAAGGAAGAAAAGTTGTCTATTCCGGCGACACAAGGCCGTTCAAGGAGTTCGTGAAGTTTGCGGCGGGGGCAGATTTGCTCGTTCACGAAGCTACCTTTGACGATGCTTTGGCTGAGAAGGCCGAGTTGGATGGGCACTCAACGCCTGGTCAAGCAGCTAAACAGGCGAAACATGCAAAGGCAAAGAAGTTGGTTCTAACGCATGTTAGTGCTCGTTATAGTGATGTTAGTCTGCTGCTGGAGCAGGCGAAGAAGATCTTTCCGAACGCCGAAGTGGCTGATGACTTCATGGTTCTAGAGTTACCTTTAGGCGAATAGTTGCTGTAGCCGCACAAGGCTTTCGGGCACGTTGAAGACGGATTCGATCATAACTATCCCGTTGAACCGCATACTCTTTAATTGTGTTGCGAGTTGCTGCCAGTCGATTTTCCCGGAGCCGATTCCGAGGTGTTCGTCGATTTCGCCCATGTTGTCGCTCAGGTGGAGGTGCGCAATCCTATCTGGAAATTGCTGAAGAAACGGTTGGATTTGGTTCTCGAGGTTTGCGTGTCCCGTATCTAGGACGATGCCGATGTCGGTTAAGCCTGTTTCTTTGTAGAACCTTCGGAAATCTTCTGTGGTCTTCATCAAAGCGCCGTATCTTCCTGGAACGTTCTCGATGGCAATACGCAGACCGAGTTTGGTAGCAGTCTCATGCAATTGCAACAAGCTTCGGGCTTGTTGTTTCCAATCTAAGTCTGGGTAGAAGGGGCTGATGCCCGTTTTCTGACCAGGATGCAGAACCCAGAGCTCCGCGGGTAACTCGGCCGCGAAAGCCATGGATTGCTTGAGCCGTTTCATAGAGGCGTTGAGCATGGGTTTGCTGGGTGAGGCGATGTTTATATCGGCAAAGGGGCAGTGTAGCGAATACTTGAAGCCGCGGGTCTTCGCGATTCCCTTGAGCGCTCCAACTCTACGCTTGTTGAGTGTGTGGAAGCCGTCATCAACGATCTCAACGTACTCCGTTTCCACTTTTGCCATGTGCTTGAGCATGACGTTGAATGGTTCCGCCAAAGTGTGCAACATCGATATGCCGATTTTCGGTTTGAACATGCCGCGTTCGACCTCGAAGTGTTTCGAGGCTAACGATGACAATTCGCACCTAATAACTCTACTCAACATAGCGAATGCTCACGAAAAAGCCGCCTCTGTTGCGGATACTGTTAAGTTAAGTTACCCCATTTGGCAATGCTTTTTTGGGGTAAAAGGTCTATACATATGAGTAAAATAGGAAAAATTAGAGGTCCTTAAGAGCGTCATTTAGATTGTCAAGTTCTGTTTCGTCCATTCTATCTTTTTCTTCTTTCCTTTCTTGACCCGCTGTTTGTTTAGCCATTCTATCGTTATACACATCATTGGCTTGCTGTATGTATTTATCCATCCACTCAACATTTTGCTTTATTCCATTTTCTGACGATTGAAAATCGATAAAATTCCTGTCGACCCGAGCACGTTTCGGATGAGCTTCATTTTGAATAAAGTTGGAAGGATTCTTGAAACATTCTATCCAAGTCCAATTTGGCGGTACATTGAGCGAGATGCGAACCCAAACAAAACCTGAATCATCCTTGCTTAACGCTGTTGGTGGACCAACTCGTTTAAAGTCAACTTTCTCAAATACCATAGCGAGTCCCCAGAGCTGAGTGTGTGTTTGAGTTTAAAGATTTTTTGCACATATTTTGAAAAGCCTTAGTGAGAGCATAACAAGATTATTCTACCCATTCTGGGTAATTGTTCTTGATTTGTTTATGAGATTTAAAGTCAAAACGACTTTTCATGTTGGGTAACTTAACTTAACAGTATCTCTGCGGAATGTTTTTAGGGATTCTACCGTTTAGAGACGGAAACCTGATTTGTGAGGTGAAAAGAATGAGTGAAACTGTTCAGAGGAAAGTGGAGAAGGCCTTAGATGAGATTAGACCGAACATTCAGGCAGATGGCGGAGACGTACAACTTGTTGCCGTTGAGAAGGGTATCGTGAAGGTCAGGCTTCAGGGTTACTGTGTCGGATGCCCCATGTCGGCTTTGACGTTGAAACAAGGCATTGAGGCCCACATCAAGAGGAGAGTCCCCGAAGTCGTGAAGGTCGAATCAGTCCAGTAATCGGTCTTTAGCTTTTTTCCCATTATGAGTTTGCTAATTGCCAACTTCTTTTATCTTTCAACTTCGTAATCTCGTCGATAATAACGATCGCACGCTTGTAGACAAAATTGCATTAGGGAATGTTTCTTGCATTTTCTTTCGGCTATTTTGAGAAGTCAGCCTCCGGCGGAGCTCAGTTCCTTCAAGAGCTCCTTGGCCCTGTCCATCCGAATCATTCGTTCCGAGATCATGCGGTCAACGACCTTGTCGAGCATATCTTCCGGCACACCCGCCGCAAGCGCTATGTTTCTAGCATGCAGCGACATATGCCCCCGTTGTATTCCCTCAGAAGCCAAAGCGCGCAGAGCGCCAAGGTTCTGAGCTAAACCCACCGCCGCGCAGACTTCGCCGAACTCGTTTGCTGTTTTTACACCCAAAATTTTCACTGCAATCTTCGCGATTGGGTGAGTCCTAACAGCGCCGCCGATTAGGCCGACTGCCATGGGCAACTCCAACGAGCCGACCAAATTCCCGTCTGCATCTCTATCCCA
This sequence comes from Candidatus Bathyarchaeota archaeon, assembly GCA_963820675.1. Classification (GTDB taxonomy): domain Archaea; phylum Thermoproteota; class Bathyarchaeia; order Bathyarchaeales; family Bathycorpusculaceae; genus UBA11855. The sequence goes on from CAWGAW010000020.1 coordinate 49,160, forward strand.
CGTCGAAAGCGAAGTGTATGAACCGTTGAGGGCGGCGTAGGCGTGGGCGCCCGCCTCGATAGCGCGGTGGTCGTTTCCCGTTGCGAGGATAACTGCGATGATGCCGTTCATTATCCCCTTGTTGTGTGTTGCCGCCCTGAATGGGTCGGCTGCTGCGAAAGCGGAAGCGTTCACGATGCCGTCGACGATTTCTTCGCCTCCCAGGGATTGCTTGGGCACGGTGCACCAGGCCTTCGCCAATCGCTTCGTAGCCAGATTCGTTATTATTCGAAGGTAGACTCTGCCGCCTGTCAGCTCTTCAATCATGGGCGCCACGGCTTCGCACATCGTGTTAACCGCGTTTGCACCCATCGCATCACGACAGTCAACATCGAGCTCCACGATAAGCATGGGTCCAACTTTTGTCTGGATGACTCTGGCTTCCACCTCTTTCGCACCGCCACCGACCTTAGCCAAAAGCGGGTCCTGCTCATTCGCCTTCTTCAAGATGTCCTGCTTAGCCGCGAGGACTAGGGTTCTGGCGGCTTCGGTGTCGCCGACTCCGACGACTTGAATCTGTCCAATCATAACGGGCGGGGTACTGCTTGTGTGGAAGCCTCCGCCGTCGCGAACCATCTTTGCAGCGTAGCTTGCTGCTGCCACGACCGAAGGTTCCTCGGTCACCATCGGAATCAAATAGTCGTGTTTATTGATTTGAAAGTTCACTCCTATCCCGAGGGGCATGGGCATTGCACCAACGACGTTCTCTATCATGTGGTCTGCCAAATCCAGGGGCAGGGAACCTGTGTTCTGAAGCAGGTTGCACTCTGTTTCGGACAAGTCGGCGTATTGCTTCAAGAAGACCAAGCGGTCTTTCGGGCTAAGTTTGTAGAAGCCTGAAATCGAAGAGGATTTGACCATGCCTAGGGCACCTTGGAGTTAGATTCGTAGATTGAAGCTTTTAAGGCTTCGTCACTTGTTAATTCAGCTGTCAATCTTCACTTTTCCTATTTCTTGAGGTTCGGGTGACATTTTGTTGTGGGGCTACTGCAATCGTTGTGGCGAGCCTGTTAACTGGTCTACTTCCAGAAAGGCAAACACGAGAGCGTCCTTGCGCTATTTCTAAAGGCGATGAACCCCTGTCATCGAAATTTCAATACTCTAGCTTCACACAGTAAGCCAGTGTTCACGGCGCCATGACCGTGAGCTTCAGCTGCTTCACACCCTTCCTGGTCATGAGCTCTTGACTTAGGCGTTTGACGTTGCCTGCTTTGCCGCGCACAGCGATTATCTCCATGCACTTGTTCTCCGTCAAATGCAGGTGCATGCTCGAAAGGACGATGTCGGCGAATTTGTGCTGCGCCTCGACTACGTGGTTAAGCAAGCCGGGCTTGTCCAAATAGTACAGCAGCGTGACGGTGCCAGCAATTTCTTCGCCCTCCTCGCGGGTCCATTTGTTCTCGGTTATGAACGCTCGGAACGCATCGTGGGCGGCTTTGGACCTGTTCTCGTACCCCGCGTTCTTCCACGAATCGTCAAAGTCTTCGACAAGGCTGGGCGGGAGGGAGACGCTGAATCTGGTGACGCCTTTCGCTGACGACATACTGGTTCACGTTGAACATTGGCTTCAGGAAGGCATATAAGTCTGGTGTTACAAAATCTATGAAACGTAACATTTCTGGCGAATGTGAAATGCAAGCAAAAACTGTAGCCTTCGTTGCCGTCATGGCAGCCTTGGCCAACGTCATGTCCCTCCCACCCCTCGCCATCCCCATTCCATTGGTGCGTTCACGTCGTCCATCCACTTCTTCCAACTCGCCATCTTCATCGCCGCCATCCTCGCTGGACCGTGGGCAGGCTTGCTCACCGGGGCTACGGGAAGCATCTACATGGGTGCCACGAGGATTCCGTTCATCGTGGGCGGCATCGCCATCCTCGGCGCCTGCACAGGCCTCTTCGCAAAACGGTTCCGACCTGTCACCGCTTGCTTGCTGGCTTGGCTGGTTCAGTTGCCCTACGTTTTCGTGACTGATTACGTTTGGTTCACATACTTCATGGGCAACCCCGCAGCCACAGCACTCGCCATCATAACTCCCATCATGCTAACCCTTGGACTTGAAGCAGCTGGTTTGCGCTGTCCTCGCCGATGCCATTGTCCATTATCTGAAGAAGGCTGGAATAACTCCGATATCATCAGCCCGCGAACTGAATCCTTCCAGCTGTGAGACTCAGTAATTACCTTACCTCAACACACTCTTGCCTTTTTTTTCTTGGCAATTCTCACTGTCTTTCCGAGATGTGGAATGGACCATGTGATTTGTCTTGCACAGAGGAAGGTAATAAAGTGCATAACGAGTCAGGCAATATCTTTAAGAATTACTTTTCACAATAGTATTACTCAGGTGCTAGACATGAACGAAGTTGTCTGTGTTACTAAGAAAGGCCAGGCGACGATACCTAAGAGGCTTAGGACAAAATACCGTATTAAAGACAAAGTAATCTTCGAAGAAAACGAATGTGGTCTCGTCTTGAAAGCAGTGCCTACCCCCGATGAGCTGTTTGGATCCTTCAAGGAATTCGCGAAAGGTAAGACTGCCAAGCAGCTGCTCAAAGAAGCCCGAAAAGAAGAGTCTTGCTAAAGACAGCGAGCTGATGAAACGTGCCAGAACGTCTAACATTTGATTCCGAACCCATCCTAGCCTTTTTCTGGGTGAAACTGGCGGGGAAATCGTCAGCGATTGCCTGACTAAAATTCAACGTAAAGAAATGGAAGGCTTCATAAACGTGATCAACCTGGCTGAAGTTTACTACGTTCTGTATCGCTTAAATCCTCTGATGGCTGATGAAGCTTGCCGCGCCCTAAGCCATCTCGGCATGACCGTTCTCCCAGTTGAAGACGACAACTTATGGCGCAATGCAGCTAAGATCAAAGCTCAACACTCGTTATCTTTAGCCGACGCATTCGCCGTGGCAACCGCTGAAAAACAAAAATCTGCACTTGTCGTTGGCAGTGATAAGGAGTTTGATGGACTGGATGTAAAATTTCTTAAAACAAGAGAGTAATGTGCCATTAATAGAATCGATGAACAGGAAGCGAGGAACTATTTTGAATTTATGAAGACAGCACAGAGTGTTTTTTCGGCAACTTACAACAATCAAGTTTCTCCGTCGCTGAGCCATAACGGTTTTCCACAGAGGAACTCAGTCAGGAAGACAGCGAATTTCATATTGCGCGCATAAGTCTCGGCTATTTCGCCGTTGACCTCCACTCTGAAGCCTTTTTTTAGCACCTGCGAAATCAGACTTGCCACCCCCGCGTTCACTCCGCCGTCCTTCAGCTTATTACGCAGGTACTCTACGGCGTCCTTTTGTTTCCGTTGCACTTCAACAACCCATCTGCCGCCCTCCACGTAGGGGCCCGAGATCACGACGCTGTTTTCGACGTATTTTTGCAGGAAACTCTCGCATTCCTTTTCCCGCTCCAAAGGCGGTCCCACGTGTACCTTCACACCTGAGAGCACACGCTGACCTAGGCTCAAACACAAAGGCGCATAAGCTTTCTTCGTCACTCCAGACCGCGCTGCGCAGGACGGTGAAGTCGCTGAGATCCAGTAGCTTGCAGATGGCACGTTGGGTCCTCTGGAGTTGTCCCCAGACAACATCAGGAACGGCTTTGACGGCGTCGAAGGTTAGGAAAACGCAGTCAGAACCGCGCTCCTCAAGAGTACGCTTCAGTTCCTTTAAGGGCCAAGGCTTTGTCGGCGTTGGGAAGAAAAACTCCAAGCTCGGTTCCTTCAGGAAAGCCCTCGCGGCACCGACTAGCGTGTAGATTTTGTCAGGCTTGACCGCGGATGCCACATTCCTGCCCTTATCCACGGGGTCGACGACCACGAGCGGTTCGTCGAACAGGAGCCTGAGCTCCTTCTCTCTGCCAGCATAATACTTCTCGATGTCGATGACCATCCTCGGCGCGTATTTAGCGAACATCTCCAGAACCTTCGTGAGGGAGCCGCAGTGGATGATGAGGAGTTCACAGAGATAGCCGCTGAAGCCGCCCACCTTGATTTCAGCGCCGTAGGCTCGGATGCCCTGCAAAAACCGTTTCAATAAACGAACCTCATCCCGTAGCGACTGGCTCAAGCGTCTGTTCACGTAGTCTGTGTGGAACGGCGTACGGTCCGTGGCGCTCAGCCATTCGCCCTGTGCAGCGCAGTAGCAGGGTACGATGTTTACCCTGAACCCTTCCACGAACGCCTCAAGGTACGGGTGTTCCGCAAAACGCTCCACTTGCCGTGATCCTTCGGTTGCCTCACGAGCGATTTGTAGGCTCACCCTTCCCAGCGTTTTTCTTGGAATCGTCGGCGGCAGACACATAAACACGTCTACGTCGGGTTCTTCTTTTAGCCACGTGTCTTTTGCGACAGAACCCTCAACCCGAACGACCGCATCGATGCCCCGTTTCTCCGCTGAACGAGCGACCTTTTCTTCGAGGTCTTTTGCCAGCGCCATTATTCTCTTCCGTTCCTCGGCACTAGGACTTATCTTCAACAGGGCTTCGCTGCACACTCGCTTAAGTTTTGCTTGCATGGCGTTACTTTCCCGGACAGAACTCCTTTAGCGTCGAGTACGTTGGACCCTTAGGCGACAGAACGCTCCGCTTCAACCGAAGACACTCTCCGCTTATGGTCCCGAAATCCAACTCAGCGTTCTGCTTGACGAAGTCGGCAAGCTGGGCCTTGTTTCGACCAGAACGCACACGCGCAATCGTCAGGTGCGGACTGAACCCATGCTCGTCAGCGGCAAACCCTATCCCTTGGAGGCGAGGTTCAAGCTGCTCAAAAACGCTCCTAAGCTCGTTGGTACCCTCCCTGATTCCCACCCAAACGACACGCGGATAGCTGAGGCTCGGAAAGACGCCGACACCCTTTAGCTGGATTTTGAACGGGGTAAACTGAACCTTTTTCATTTCTTCGAAAACCTTATCCACCAACCCCGACGACAAATCGCCGAGGAACCGCATGGTCACGTGGATGTTCTCGGTCTCTACGAGCTTCACGTCGGCTCCCGCCTGAACAAGCAGCGTCTGCGTCTTGGCGAGTTTGTTGCGGACAGCTGGGTTTTCGATGTCGAAAGACATAAAACTCCTGATGGGCTCGGACAATCTGTTTCGCCTTCGGGGTAAGATTTAGGGCTGTCCTTTCATAAATGCTTTTTAGTGGACGGCATATATCGTCTGGGTTCTCTCGCAAAACATAAAAACAAAATCTCTAAATAATCAGGTTTGGGTCGGATTGGAGAACTTAAAATACCTTCTAATCTTCGTCTTCGTTGCAACGTTGATGACGCTGGTCACTTTTTGGCTGGCGGTGAATCAGATTTTCTTCACGTTCGTCTTCTCCATTGCTGCAGTGAACCCCCACGACTGGATTTACGTGGGCATAAACTTCGCTTTGCTCGGTCTCTTTCTCGCGTTCATCGCTTTCAGGGGAAAAATCTCACGTCTTCCCTCAAGCATCTACGTCGCGTTCATCGTAGCGCTCTACATCGAGATGTACGGCTTTCCACTGACGATGTTCACAATAAGCGCTGTTTTCGGCATGACTGGAATAGCTACCTTCTGGGGCTTTCTCAAACCTATAGCCGGACTAGCAGTGCTCAACTCCATCTTCTACTTCGCCATCGTACCCATCTCAAACATCCTCATCCTCTCGGGAATTTTCCTCGTGGTTTTCGGCTGGATAAGAATCTACAAAGCCAAAAACACGCTCGTAACGACTGGCATCTATGCGCAGACACGCCACCCACAATACCTAGGGCTGCTGCTGGTCACGGGAGGCATCGACTTCCTGTGGCCCACGTTCTCCACCGTCGTGATGTGGCCCATCCTGGTTTTCCTGTACATTCGCCTAGCGAGGGAGGAAGAGGGGAAAATGGAAGCAGAATTCGGAGGAGAATACCGAGAATACATGAAGAAGGTTCCAAGGTTCATTCCAAGATGGAGCCAAATCAAAGAAGCCTTTGCGTGAATCTTCAAAGACAACTATACCTATTTTGTAGTCACCTATGAAAGAAACCTTAAAATATGTAGTCACCAAATTTGTTACTGTGCACATAGAAATTCGCAAAACGAACAGCGCAAAGAAGTACTATCTAGCACACTCCTTCAGAATTGGAGAAAAAGTGAAAAAAGTGAGAGTTTATCTGGGCGCAGATTTATCCCCCGAAGAACTCCGTCTCAAAAGAGAATTAGCCGAAGTCAAGCTTGAAGCGCGACTGGAAGAGAAAAAGGCTATCTGCGACCCATATGTTACAGCCCTTTCACCTGCTGATCTAAGAGAGCTTGAGACCCTCGAGGCAAGAGGTGAACTCCGAGTTTCCCACCTCTCAGAACTCGAATGGAACAAGTTCAAAGAAGCCTTCACATACGACACCAACGCGATTGAAGGCTCACAGGTAGAAGCGAAAGAAGTCAAGCAGATTCTACGTGAGAGGAAATGGCCCGATAAGAAAAGCATGTCGGATATAGCTGAAACGTACGGGGTTGCAGAAGCCGTTGATTACATTCGCAAGACTAGTGATCACATTTCAGCAAAGCTGATAAAAATTATTCACGAAATCGTTTTCAAGAACTCAAAGCCTTTTGCAGGAAAATTCCGAGAACAAGGAATCGAAGTGATAGTTGCAGACGCACTGGGAAATGCTGTTCACCGCGGGGCGCCTTCGGAACAGGTTACAATTCTGCTTGGAAACCTAGTGAGATGGTACAATCGAAAAAGAACAAAATACCCTCCACTGGTTTTGGCGGCTGTTGTCCACAACCAGTTCGAGAACATACACCCCTTCCAAGATGGAAACGGCAGAGTCGGAAGGCTCCTATTGAACAACATCTTGTTGAAACATAATTTGCCACCTTTAAACATAGAGTTGAGAAACAGGTCAGAGTACTATGCAGCATTGCTATCGTACGAGAAAGACCATAACATTCGTCCGACGTTAGAATTGATGCTGAAAGAGTACAGAGCACTTAAGAAGATGCTTGAACGAAGGTGACTACAATTTGCCTATTGTGTAGTCACCCAAGCTTTCCAGCAGCAAGCGCAATTTGAAAAATGACAGGGGTGTGTCGTAAACGCTTTTTAACGCCAACCCACGCTAATGTAGAAAGGATTCAAAATGAACGCGGGCAAACTCGTCGTCGGATTAGTTGGCATGCCAGGCTCAGGAAAATCCATCGTCGTCGAAACCGCCCAAGAAAAGGGATACCACATCGTCACCATGGGCGATGTCGTCAGGGAGGAGACGCGGAAACGGGGGCTTGAACTAAACCCGAAGAACGTTGGCGCTGTTATGCTCGACCTGAGAAAGGCAAGCGGCGCCGGCGTGATTGCCGAGAGATGTGCCCCGCGAATTGAGCGGTCACAGAGTAGCAAACTCATCGTGGATGGGTTGCGATCCTTGGCCGAAGCTGAAGTGTTTAAAGCGCATTTCCACGGCTTCACACTGTTAGCAGTTCACGCCTCACCCGAAACGAGGTTCCTTCGCCTCAAAGGTCGAGGCAGGAGCGACGATCCAGCTTCTTGGGAGGTTTTTCATGAACGAGACATGCGGGAGTTGAATGTTGGTTTGGGGAACGCCATTGCAATGGCGGATTACCTAATAGTAAATGAGGATTACAAGGAAAAGTTGAAGGTCAGAGTTGCGGATATGCTTTTGAAGGTGGAGGCGAAATGGCAGAAGTAACCCTGCACGTAGAAGTCGAAGTTCACCCTACGGAAACTGCGGAGAAGGTGAAGACAGCCGTGGCAAATATGTTCGGCAACCTCGAAATACAGACAGAGCCTCTAGCAGTCGGGAGTGCGCTGGTTGGCGAGACAAAAAACCGAGACGCATTAGAGAACTTCCGCGCCGTCCTCCGGAGAGACCGTGTGCGTGCCGCAGCCCACAAACTGCTGCACTCGAACGTGCAGGGCAACCGAATTAGTTTCTGCCTAAATAAGCAGGTCGCGTTCATGGGGCACGTTTCGTTTTCGGAGGAGACTGGTGAATGCCCGCTCGGTCCGATAAAAGTAGTAATCGAAACTGAAAACCCGAGGGAAATTGTTGACTGGCTCGCGCCGAGAATCACCCAAGCGTAGAGTGCAACTGCCGCTATTCGCGAAAGCGATGGTTACCCAGCGCGGCGCGGTTCTGCTGGGGGATTCGGTGGCGTGCGATGCTCACGATGACCGTCGTCCTCTGCGGGTGGTTACGCATGCGCATGCGGACCATTTGGCGGGATTGAGGACTAGCGTTAAGCGGTGCGAGCGCGTTTTGATGACGAAGCCCACCCGAGATCTCATCCGGGTAATCGAGGGTTCCGATGCCTTGGCGGGCGGAAACGTGAAAACTCTCGAGTATGGGAAGGCCATGTGTTACGGCGATGAGCGTATCACGTTGGTGAAGGCGGACCACATCGTTGGCGCTGCCCAAGTGCTCGTTGAGGAGGAAAATGGCACCAGAGTTGTGTACACGGGGGACTTCAGGATTGACGGAACCCCGGTGTTGGAGTGCGATACGCTGGTCGTGGAAGCCACGTACGGTGACCCGTCGTGCAGACGCAATTTTGGTGTGGATGTTCGCGAACTGCTCGTGTCGATGGTGGAGCGTAGTCTCAGAAAGGGTGCAGTGTACATTTTCGGGTATCACGGTAAGCTTCAGGAAGTCATGCAAATACTCCACGACGCTGACGTTTCGGTGCCGTTTGTGATGCCCGAGCGTGTGTTCAATATATCAAAGGTTTGCGAACGTCACGGCATGCGGCTGGGATGCTTGACACATTCGTCGCAATATGAAGCCAGAGAGATGCTTAACGAGAACCTGCCCTGTGTTGCGTTTTACCACATGAACATGCGCGGAACAGTTGGGCTGAACGCTTCGCGTATATGTGTGAGCGGTTGGGAATTCCACTCAGCCTGCAGAAGAATCAGCGACCATGAGCACGTTGTCGCGTTGAGTGACCACTCGGATTTTGACGGGTTAATTGAGTACGTGAGGCGGTCGAAGCCCAAGCGTGTGATAACGGATAACTTTAGGAGCAACGGCGAGAGCCTGGCTCGAGAGATCAACAAACGTCTCGGGATCAAAGCTATCCCGATGCCCACGTAAAGGATGTAAGGTCATCTTTCTAACGTTCTGTTTTCAGTTGCACAAACGATAAGCATAGCAGTGAGGCGGCGTTGCCCGTAGCTCGCACGAGCCATCCTTGGACAACAATAACCAAAGCGCGGCGAAGATTTCTTTACGGAGCAAGTTTATTGTGTGACTGAGTGGTACCAGCTGATGATGTATTCAGGCAGCCTCAAGCCACGTAGAGCAAGACGATTCGCCAGCTTCACGGGCAGCGGACTCAGCACATAGGCAGCTCTTGTGTAGAACCTGCGCGGAGCTCCCGACTTGCATTCCTCTTCCAGCACGATGTTCAGGTCGGACTTTTTCACCAAAGATGAATCTTTGTTTCCAGTAATCGATAGCACTGTGCCGTTGAATTTCTTCATCACGTCCGCCCAAATTAGCACGGGCGTGGTTTCCCCCGAGAACGACATGAGAATCTCAAGGTCTCCTGACCGCGGATGCGGCGTGTTGACGCCTCGGGTCACGTACACGTTGTCGCCCAGAGCGCTTTTGATGTGGAAGAGCCTGACGGCCGTCATTTTGGCGATTTCGTTTGCTGTGCCCTTGCCGCCGAGGAACACGTTGGTGCGTTTCTCCAATAAGTCGACAAGTCTGTTGTAAGTTTCCGATTCCACTTGCGCGTCTATCATGGCGCCCACTTTCTCGAATTCCTCGTCCAACAGTTCGAAGACATTGTCGACTTCGAGGTTGCGGAAGATGGCTTCAATCATCATCTCCATGAGCGAGAGGGTGCCGAGCTCGAAGATGTCGCCCATCATGCCCGTCTCGCTGTACTCGAACGAAGGCTTCGATTTGCCGCGTCCCTTGAGCTGGACGACGTGACCGTACTTGCGGGTTATTTCAGCCAATGGCGACTCCAAAGCGGATGTCATAAGCCCCATCGAAAACCGCGTCGACTTCTTCTCGTCTATGTACCGCGCAAGGTCTTGCGCCATAACGAGCGGGTCGTCGGAGTAGCCACTGCCCGAGTTCATGAGCAGAAGCGTCTTCTTGTACCGCCTCTCCAAGTCACCGGCAGCGTCGTACATGTTCTTGCCGGGAAAACCTGGGTCGTCAGGAGTCAGCACGACTTTGTTTCTCCAACCCACCTGGCTGATGGCAATCTGACTCATCGCAGCATTCAGCGAGAAAAGCGACCGACCTGAGCCGCAACAGACCACACAATCCGCAGCCTTCAAATCCTCATACACGGGCAGGAGGCTGTTGCGCCTAATGCCGAGCACATTATCTCGGATTTTGTTAACGTAGCCGATGTTGCTGATCTTGGGTTTCATTGAAACGGCACCCACGTTATGCAGAGTTCAGGCACTGTCTATATTATTCTTGTGCTTCCGAAAAAACGAATCGTACAGATAAAAACCGAGGCGACAAGAAGCGCTCGAAAAACTCAACCCACCTGAGAAGAATCCCGGCAGCGGTTGGGGGAAGGAAGAAACTGAAAGACACCATCAGCGTCGAAGAATATGGAAAACCCTACGTACAGCAATCCTGACTTGGCGTTTCACTTCCACTTCGTGAGGATTTCTTCTCGCTTGAACGTAGCTTTGCTCACGTAGAACAAGGCGAAATCCGACAGAGCAAGCACGCCCGACAAGATGAGGGCCAGTAAACTCGGCTCGATAAGCCCAGCCGCTGTGGATGAGAGAACAATCAGGAGTATCAGAGGCAAAACCACGAGGGCGCCGATTTGCTGAGCAGCACGTATGTCATTCACTCTCGAAGAGATGACGACGTTGGCTTCCACGCTGAGAAGGCAGCCTAGCGGAGTCACAATACCGATGGTTACCGCCCAATAGAGATTAGGGAGGAGAAACACGCCATAGTTCGTGAACGAATACAGATCCACCACTGCTAGAAAAACAACTGCGCCCACGATAGTTGCTAGTATGCTTGGGAGAAACGCTGCTAGACTCTTGCCGAAAAGCAGCTCGCTGTCGCTGGTCGGTGTGGCAAGCAGGGGTTCGAGGCTTTTCTCGAGTTTTTCTCCGACGAAGCTGTACGATGCGATTATTGTAGGGAGAATCGCTGCGATTACCACGAAGTAGCCTGAAACGGTGTTAATGCCAAAGCTTATCCGGTCCAAAGCGGCCGACACGTTGCCCGCGGGAATGTTTGCAGTCAAGGTTGCCAAGATAGTGATGGGAATCACGATGCCTATTATGACGGGCATCGCCACAAGCGAATATAAAATGTACTTATTTCGCTTGAACACGCTCAGGTCTTTCTTCGTGACAATCCAAGACTTCCAGAACCTCATGCCGGCGATGCCTCCCGTATTAGCTTCAAATAAACATCTTCAAGCGTAGACTTCAACTCGGTCACGTACTGTACATTGCCGCCCGCCGCCACGACGGTACGCACCAGTTCAGGGTTATCCCGTTCAGGATCGTCCATGTCTAGAATCAGCTTGTTCTCGCTTGTTCGCACATTCTTCACTGCGTTGAGTTTCTTCACGGCAGCCATCACAGTATTCGTCACTTTCTCTAGGTGCACGATGGTTTTGCGGTTGTAGAGGCTACGCTCCAAGTTTTTCGGCGAATCCACCGCGATGAGGTGGGTTTTAAGTATGCCGATGCGGTCGCAGAGCCGCTCCGCCTCATCCAAGTTGTGGGTGTTGAGGAATATCGTTCGCTTCTCCTTCTTCAACTCCAGGATGAAATCGCGAACGGTTTTGGCGGCTTCGGGGTCCAGGTTTGCTGTGGGTTCGTCCAAGAACAGCACTTGAGGGTCGTGGATTAGAGCGCGTGCGATAGCAATCTTCTGCTTTGTACCCTTCGAGAAGGTTCCGACCGCGTCGTCTCGGCGTTCCCAGATTCCCAAGAGCTCAAGGAACCGCTGAATGTTCGCCTTCCTTTGCTCGTCGGGGACTTCGTAGAGTTGCCCGTAGAAATCCAGATTTCGATAGGCACTTAAGCTGTCGTATAAGCCCACGTTCTCGGGAAGCAAGCCGACCAGTTTGCGTATGGCGAGGCAATCCTCCTCGCTCTCGATTGTGTGGTCGCCGACGGTGGCTGCGCCGCTGGTTTTGGAGATGAGGCAGCAGAGCATACGGACAGTGGTGGTTTTTCCAGCGCCGTTCGGTCCCAAAAACCCGAAAACCTCACCTTCCTCAACGTGCAACGTGAGGCTGTCAACTGCTGTGAGGTCGCCGAATTTACGAGTCAAGTTCACGGTGTCTATCAAAGGCTGCGCTTTCCAACGAGGTGATTAGGACTTTTCGTATTTGGATTCTTCGATACGTTTCTTCTCCAAGTCTTCCTCGGACAGAGAAGTCTCAGCTTTCGGCTCCTGCTTCACCATTTCGGGCGGCCACGTGAGCGGCTCATTCACACCCGTGTTCATGAAACTTATTTTACCGCAGGCAGGGCACTTCAGTTGCCTCATCGGTCCCAGGTGGACTAGCGAGAGGCTTCTGGAGGCATCGAAGACGGCGCCGCATTTGGGGCATTTGGCTCGTCCCCCCTGTCGCCGCATCAGGTAAATGCGGAAAGCCAACCCGACAACGACAATGGCAACCACGATAGCTATCTCTGTGGTTGGTTCGGCGAGTCCAAACGTGGCTAATGTTTCCATACTGTCAGGTCCGTTCCTCTTTTCACGTGGGGAGGCGGGATAAAAAGTTAGCTTACCCGAAAGCCCTTTCTCCTGATGAATTTGCAGGCTTGCTATAGCGGACTATTATTGGACGGCAAAGAAGTAGCTATTCTGTGTTCGTAAGCCTGTGCGTTGTGAGAAGGAAGAAGCAAAGCGGACAATCAACAAATGTAGGGGAACAATGATTTCAACTTGACTTAACCTTTTATACCGAAAATAGCCTCAGTCTTTGTGGAGTATTGAGATTATTTCATTCCGGCGGTTCCAGCCTAGACCTCACCTTGCAGTGTTGGCTTTAGTCTCGTTCGCGCTCTCATTCATCGTGGCACGAGTTTTCACGTATCTCCATCCAGATTTCGTCTTGGTCAGCGGGGGCATTCATATTCATCATTTCTGGTTTGGATTGGCACTCCTTGCCATTGGTGGCTGGCTGGGAATCAGTTACACGCATAAAGAGATAGATATGCTTGCGGCGATAATCTACGGCGTGGGCGGAGGACTCATAGCTGACGAAGTGGGTTTGCTCCTGACCTTCGGGAACTACTACAGTGAACTGACATGGACCTTCGTCCTACTGTCTTTGGCGTTCATCTCAACTCTGGTTCTGCTTTACAGGTACCGCCAAAGCATATTTGAGGAGCTGCACGGATTCGTCGGGAGGAAAGCCAGCATTTGTCATCGGAGCATTTCTCATCGCCGCTTCAGCCGCGTTCGTGGTGCAGACGGACAATTTCCTCGTCACATTGATCTCTGTGGCCTTAACGATTGTTGGTGTCTTGATAATTCTCGGCTTTTTGGTTCACCGGTTAAGGCAACCTCGTGCAAGCAATGCTTCCGTCCCGATTAACGCCTAAATATGCAAACGAAGAAAGTAGACTCTGTTTGGGGGTATGAGTTATGAAACTCTTATTGGATGAAATGTACGCTGGATTGCAAGAATACTTTGAAACGCTTGGCTACGAAGTCGTGACGGCGCAGGAAGCGGGGTTGAAGAGCGCCAAAGATAAGGAAATCGTCGAGTACGCCGGTAAGCACGGGTTGATTCTTGTGACTCAGGACCAGAAACCAGCCGAGTTAGCCGAACTTTTGGGCGTAAAATTTGTTTTAGTCTCAAACGCGATGATTGCCAAGGTTGCTGATGACAAAATAAAAGAGAAGTACGCTTGAGAAAAGCTGCATTTTCTCACTTCTTGGTTTTCTGTTTTACATGGGAACGAAGGAGTTTTCTGAATTTGCGGTTGTTTCTTCTTCTTACTGTTGCCGCTCGGACATGAAGAGGTCAGCCGCACGTTGATTCAATGAAAAAACTGGGTTGATTTGAACCCTCATTAAGGTGGAGATTGCATCGGCAAATCCCCGCAAAAGTGGAAGCTTGTTAAACAAAAATTGATCTGAATAAGCATCTCAACAGAATCGACTTCTTCAACTTTCAGTGTTTGATTTAGCATTTCCTCATTAGTTGCGTTCATGCGAGAGCTTTCCTTCTATAGCGTGCCTCTATAGTAGCTGGTCGTTGGGCAGCCCACACAGGTTTTGTCCTTGTAACAGGCACATGGTCTGCAATCCACACTGCATGGTGCAACGGTTCTGTCCTTGTGAGTTAGGTGTTCCCTCACTTGAAGGAAAGGAGCGAAGTTGATATCGCCAATCGGGTAGAATTCTGATCTGCGTATTCCCGCGTTGCTTCGTAAGGAACATTTTTCCATAGATATGCTCTCAAGCGTGCCCTGATCCTCTGCAACGACGAGTGCGATTAGGTTGTAGCCGCCCATGGTTTTGAACATATGGATTACTCTCGGGCAATCTTTGAATCGGTCGATGAGGTTTTGCATCGCTTCAGCGCTTTCCATCTCTAACATTACAATTGCTGGATGAAGTTTGAGCTTAACCGGATTAAGTAATGCCGACACCTTAATTGTATTCTGATCCATGAGCTTTTGCACTCTTTTCTTAGTTCCCATGCTTGTGTACCCGATAATCTTGGCCAAGTCTTCAAATGTTGTTCGGCCATCGAGCTGAAGCTGTGAGATTATCTTTCTGTCAACCTCGTCCATACGATCGCACCAGTTTATTTTATAAACATAACCTATTAATAGCGTTTACGTACTAAACAAAGTGGCTAACGAAACAGGAAAAAAATCCAAAAAGAAGGTAGTTTGAAACGACAAAAAGAATCGTGATTCCAGTCGAAGATGAACACGGCTTGGAATCCCTTGTTGCGGAACATTTCGGAAGAGCCCCATTCTTTGCAGTTGTTGACTTAGACGAGCACGGCGAAATCTTGGGTTCAAAAACTGAAGTGAATAAGGGCGAACACCATGGAGGCACAGGGCACCCACACGAGAATCTTCTGGCACTAAAACCGGACGTAATTGTCGCTTGTGGCATGGGACCCGGAGGTTTGGCAAGCTTTCAAAACGCAGGAATAGCAGTTCTGAAAGCCAATGCAAACAGAGTTAAGGACATAGTTACTTCCTATAAACAGGGCAAACTGGAAGCGCTTGCAGATGGATGTGAACATGCACATCATCACACTCACTAATCCAAGAGAAAGTTGCCAAACAACCTCAGACCGTTAGCCAGTAGAAAACTAGTAGATAGGTGAAATGAATGCCAAAATTCAAGACAAAAGCAAAATGGATAGAGAATGTTCGCTCCGTAGTCGATAACCAAAGAACGCACAGCATCGTCTGTGACATGTCTGTACCTGCAGGCGGAACCGACAGCGGCCCCACGGCAAATGAGCTGGCGCTGATGGCATTAGCTGATTGCGCCATCACAATATTCGCCGATGTCTGCAAAAAAAGCAATATCGAACTCGGCAAAGCTGAAGCCACTGTTGAAGCTGAAAAATCCCCAGACTCGCCAATAGTAACGGGAGTCACTCTCAAGGTCTGCGTTTCCGCAAAAGCAAGAAAGGAACTGTTGGAAGCCGCTTGGAGAAGAACCGAAGCTAACTGTCCAGTCGTATCCATTTTCAAAGAGCCAATCCCAGTGAAAATTGAATTCGAAGCAAAATCGGAGTAAACCTAATCGATTCTCTTTTTTCTATGAAAAAGGAGGTGTTTAATTGTTATTTGAAGCAACCCACGCCCACCCTGCCAAAATGTGCCCTTTGTTGACGCCTGAAGGAAAAGCTATGCTCAAGCAACTGTTTTCCGACAATAATGTCAAGAAATCAGGAATCAAAATAGCAGCAGCCTACATGAGCTGCCCAAAAGACACAGCCACAGACCACAAAGGCTTCTTCACAATAGAAGCCGAGAATCCAGCAGCAATTACAAAATTCTTCGGTCCAATGACCGTCGAAGTTAGACCCGTTCAGCCCCTGAGCGAAATCGCAAAAAACCTTTAGGGCTTCTTCAAGGTTACCACCCGGCTCTCTTACTCCACCTATTTTTTTGCCCAAGAAAAGCCCGGATGCTTTAGTCACAGTATTGACATGTTTGCTCCTTTTAGCATTAAATCACTTGAGGGCGTTTTCGACAAGCTGATTTTCGAACTGGGAAGCCAAATAAAATGTTCAATAATCGGAATCCGAATAATTCAACTGTAGGTTGTTAGTTTGCCAAAGAAAGAATCGGACTCAGACGATTCAAAAGGTGAAGAATCAGTAGAGCCGCTGACCTCAAACGTTGAAACGGGATGCGTTCATTGCTTTTTGCTTGATTGTAGCTCTTGTATAGTTACTTTTCCTTGGAAAACTCTTTTGCTTGAACCAGCCCTCAGATCCTTCTCAACCATTTTTTCCGCTTTTTCCCTGCCCACAAAAATCCCTAAAGAGTAATGCAAACTAAATCCCAATAAGGATGGTAACACATAACTATAGTAATGCGGTTCGGAACCTATCAAGACCCCATAGACGATATCAATCAGAGAAAGCACGATAGTTATTCCAAACAGCGCACCCACAGTGCCAAATAAGATATCTTTGTGAAAAGGTGCAGCGTTAACGCTTGTCACTTTAAACTTTCTTAGATATGGAAAAACTAATGAAGGCACAGCACCAGCCACGAAGACCATTGAAACCATTATTGGAATAATATCGATGGAATATCTCAAAGAACCTGTGCTTGTTGGTTTTATGAGAATATCCAAAGTACCCAATATGCCTTGGAGTATGGGTGAAGGAAATGACTGGAAGGTTACGGCAAAGGTCGAATCCAGATAATGGATATTCAAGACCAGAGCTAACCCTATCAGAAAGACTAAAGCTGGAATGTACAGGAGTGATGGGTCACTTATGAGTCCTCGATTGTTTGCTTCTGTTTCCTCTATAATTTCTACAGCATGTTTTGACCTATTCAAGCGTGAAGTGAACTCAACAAGTTTCAGAGAAACTTTGCCTCCGAAGACAACCACGGACGCATATCCTAGCATAAAAGTTACTGAACCTCCGACAAATGTTAAGGCAAAGGCAACTAATTCACCGTATTCCGTGCCGCTGCTTCGAGGCTTAAAAGTCAGGAAGACGGCAACTAAGTAAAGAAGCGCAATCAAACCAAAGAATAAGATAGTAACGATTAACCTTCGTCTCGATGTCAACATCCATCAGTAAAATAGGGCATTTGATATACTTTTAAAGTTTGCAGAAAACTGCTATGTTATCTATGTAAAATTTAGGTCAACGAGTTTCTCAAGGAAATTAGAGACTACACTTTTGAAGAACGCCTCAATCCTGATTTACAAGAGTTTCTATTTGAATAAAGAAGAGGTTAATCTCATTCTAAGCGGTTCCTCTCTTGTGTAAGGTTACTCCATACCACATGAAGACTTTGGCTACGACTGCAACTACTGCTCCTGCAGCTATTCGCGTCGCTACATTAATCGCAAATCCAGAAAAGTCGAAAGGCACAACATTTGAAGGCGAAAGCTGAAACATCCCCAGCAGGAAAAATCCACCCACAGCTGTGGAGACCATTCCAACAATAAGCATTCTACGGAAGTTTTCAGAGTGCCTGTTCAACGCTCCAGCCATGTATCCTATCAGCATGGCACTAAGAACCCAGCCCAACAGAGTTGGACCAAGATTAATCCCTCCACCGCCGCGAAAAGACCCCGTATATAGACCGTACTTAACAGCATACCATATCGACCAGACGCTTCCCATTAGAAAACCTGAGACCCCACCTGCCCATCGGTTCCAAACCAACCCAAGCAACAATGGAACCGCGACAGTGATGACAAGCTCCTCTATCTCGCTTATGATGCCAATGACGATCCCAGAAGATCCGCCAAACCCCCCGCTTCTGATCAAAGATGCACTGACCAAAGAAAGACCCGCTATAGCCAAAACCACGACAAGAGGCACAATAATTCCATAGATGATGTCGCTTCGACTCCAGTCCTTCCAACTCAAACCCATAAACCAATTACCTCAGGGTGCTCAACACTCAGTATTTTACCGATATAATGCTTTAACAGAAAATCACCCTAGAATTACCCTAATCGCGTTTCCGCTTCCCATACTATTCTTCGCAGCGCTCTGTCCTTGGCTTATTGCTGTTCCTGGTGCAAACTGTTGTCTGGCTCTGACCTTGCCGAAGACGTACATGTACCCGTCGTAACTATCGCTTGCAGTTGTGTAACCGTCTGCCATCGCACCCGCGACCATTGGCTCATCTAACTTCCAGATAGCTCGCCGTTAGTCATGTTCACGGCGTAGAATCCCTAGCCACGAGTGTAAGGCGCAGCGCGCGCGTAAGCTGACGTGTTAAATCAGCGTTTTCTGCTTCTCGCCCTCTACGAAACTTGACACTCGGACTCCTATCAGCCTGATTTTTCTGCCTCGTTCCAAGTAAGCTTGGAGGAGTTCGCGGGCTGTTTTCTTCAAGTCTTGCGGTCTGTTCGTCATGAAGGGTAGCGTCTTGCTTGTGGTATGTGTTTCGAAATTCTCGAAGCGCACCTTGACGGTGACGGTTTTGAAGAAAAGCCGCTGCTCAGTCGACTCTTCCGCAACATCCTCGGAGAGAACGTCAACCGCCGCGAGGACCGCGTTGGCATCGTCGGTGTCCTCTTCGAACGTTGTTTCGTGGCTGATGCTCTTTACCCCCGTGCGCTGTTGGACCTCACTGTTGTCTATTCCCCTCGCCATAAGGTGCATCTGGACGCCCATGACGCCGAACATTTCGTTGAGCACTGCAGGGTCGAAACGGGCGAGGTCGCCGATGGTCTCGATGCCAAGTGGCTTTAGCTTCGCCTCGGTTTTTCGCCCTACCCAGAGCAGTTTGCGGACGGGCAGTGGCGCCAAGAACGTCTCAACTTCTTCGTCTCTGACGACGGTGAGTCCGTCGGGTTTGTGGAAATCGCTTGCCACTTTTGCAACCAGCTTGTTCGGTCCGACGCCGATGGAGGCTGTCAGGTTTGTTTTTTCTTTTATTTCCTGTTTCAGCCGTTTAGCAAGCGCTTCAGCCTCGTCGAAATTTTGTACCCTGCTGGAAACGTCGAGAAACGCCTCGTCAATTCCCCATTGCTCAAACTTATCCGCGTAGTCCTTCGCAATCTCCATCACCTCGTTCGACGCTTGAATGTAAAGCGGAAAGTTCGGTGGCAGATAAACCGCCTCGGGGCATAATCGCCACGCTCGACTGATGGGCATACCCGACCGCACGCCTGCTTCGCGAGCTTTGTAGTTGCTCGTGCTTACCACGCCTCTGCCTTTGCCCTCCTTCGGGTCGGCGCCGACGATGACGGGTTTGCCCTTCAACGCTGGGTTCTCCCGTTCCTCGACCGCCGTGTAGAAGTGGTCCATGTCTAAATGGAAGATTATCCTCGTGGCGAAATCACCCGCGCACAATCATTTCTTTTTTCTTTGTGTTCTCACGCTTTAGAGTATTTCCTTTTTTCCTTGTTTACCGCGCGCCTGTGAAATTGTCAAAGTTATTGGCTTATTTCCGTTTTAAAAAAGGTTATCTAACAAATTCCTTAGCAAAACAGCCATAGAGCGAACAGTTTTTCATGTAGTCACAGTGTAAGATAGCCTTAGCATTAAGCGGTACTGTTGAGAATGTTGTTGGATTAAATTTTAGTCCCCAAACCCAAATTCTCAACGACTATGATTTACACTCACTCATACTCCCTCTCACTAACATATACGTACAATTACGATTACAGCGCTCGCTGCAGTTTGTTTTGGCAGTTCATCCGACATCTGCATCGTTCGAGTATCCGGCGCTTTCCCAATATCCCCTGAAATCCTTGTTGTCCGACAGCTCAATCGAGGTTATCCACTTGATCCATTTATATCCGAACTTGCTTTCTGCGACAAGGCGTAATGGAAAACCCCTCTCTGGCGGAAGCACCACTCCATTAACCTTGTAGGCAATCATTATGTCGTTATCAAAGAAGTATTGAAGCGGCAAAGAAGTTGAATATCCATCTGATGCGTAGAAGATTACCACTTTGGTTCGATTATCTATGCCTGACGCATTGAGCAAATCCCTCACGAGGATACCTTCAAAATCAAACGTCTCGGACCAGCCTTCAACACAGTGAAGTGTAACAACCTTCTCGTACTTTTTGGAAAGTACCATTGACGACTTCGGTGTAATTGTATTCCAATGGTTTGTTTACAAGTCCTGTTATGCTGAGGCGATAAGTTGATACGTCAATGTACTGCGTGCCTGCAATCGCGTTTTCTCTAGCATCGCTGAGTGAAGATAGGGTTTGTCCCTGGTACCCAGGAATTTCTTGAGGGGGCAAGGTAGATGGCTGTGTCTCATTTTGAGAGGTGGTATTAGACGTTTGAGAGGTAGCGTTAGGGGGCGTTGAGGGTGTGGACGAGCTATTTTGAGGTACTCCAGAAGGTTTAGGAGACCTATCCAACGGTTGGTGCTGGACGTAAATACTAATAGAAATCAGAGCCAAAATCAAAACTGCAGCAGCCACAACTAAGGCTTTTGTGCGATGCTTTCGCTTCTCCAACCCTATTTAGCCTCCCCTGCGTATCTTATGGGCTGACTGTTGCATTATTCGTACTTGTTCTTGCGCGTCGCGTTAAGATGACAACTGCGGCAACTGCTAGAATCACTATGACCAAAATGAGTGCTACGAAGACGGGGAACCCTCCGTTAGACGTGTCTTGAAAACTTCCTTGAACTAATTTGTTGTTAACTGAGTAATCTATCGTCACATTTTTGCCAGTTGTGCAGGAACAGAATGAATTGTCGAAACTAAATAGATATGATCCATTAATCGAAGCTGAGAACGAGAAACTTGTGTAGGTGGTATAGTTATAACTCAACAATTTTTTTCCGTTTGGGTCACTCACCATAAAATCTATCCCTCCTCCAGAACCCCCTGAAACAGAAATCGTGCCATTAACAGAATCGCCCTGACTCAAACTCACGCTTACAACTTGCTTGGTTTGCGGTGGAATCGAAATTGTCTGTGAGGCATCAACAAGAACCGTCAAAGAGCTTAGAAGCACCAAGAAAACGATCAATGCAAAAATGTGCTTTTTCACAAAGACACCAATCTTGGCTAGCCCGAATTTGTTAATAAGCCTTATAACGCGGCTATTTAATGTTTTGTTCAGGCCTATCGAATTGAAGCCTGTTTTTGAAAATCTAAATGTGGCAAAAAGTTGTGGGCGTATCTTGCTAAGGATGCTTTTTGTGTTGGCGTGCTCTCATGATGCGATATACTTTTATGCATATACGATGGGTACAGAATTCAGGATGAACAATCAATGAACGCGGATTCTGCGGCAAAAAACCAATTCAACAAGAAGCTCCTGGCGATCGCTGCTATAATTATCGTTGTCGTAGCCGCTGGGGTTTCTTGGCGGCTTATCTATACCCAATCGGCAAACACCCCAAAATCGAACGTAGTTCTTCCTGCTCTAAACTTGACCCTCATAGGAGCCAACGGGCAACAGAAGATTTTGGACTCAATCGGACTCGCTGCCCTAATACCTTACAAGGGTACGGGAGGATACGTTAACGAGAAGAACACAACTTATGTTGGGGACTTCACAGGAGTGCCTATTTTAACTCTCTTGAACTTGGTCGGGGGTATTACAACCGGCGAAAACGTCACCGTTACGGCGTCAGATGGCTACCAAACGACATTTACCTATCAGCAGGTGCAAGGTCAAGGACTGAACACCTATGACCCGATGACAAGAGCCGCAGTTCAACCCTCACAGCCATTGACCGTGGTCGTCGCCTACTACTGCAATGGTACAAGCCTAGCTTCAGATAAGGGACCCCTTAACTGTTGCGATCGTGGGACCTCAAGGCTTGTTCACAAACAGCTTTTGGTGGGCATACTTTCTTGTGAAGATTGAGATTATCCCAGCATGATATGTCCTGCGATTGTTCTCGCGCTAAAGCCATACACTAGATAAGTTCGCCTGCCATTTTGGCTATAATCGTCAAGTAGTTTTCGTCATCCAAGGTGAATGGTGAAGCAACATGAGAATCTACATCCAATTCACCTACAACCATATTGTTTCTAAGAATTGGAATTACAATTTCAGATTTCACCTTTGAACTGCACGAGAGATAGTTCGTTTCCTTGGAAACATCTTGCGCAACGAAAACTCTCTGGAGAGACGCAGCTTTACCGCATATGCCTTTGCCAAAAGGTATTCTAACATGTTCCGTTGGTTCCCCTTCAAAAGAAACTAAAACAAGCTCGTCAGTTCTCTCCTTGTCCACTGCATAAAAACCAACCCAATTATAGTAAGGCACTTTGTTCTTGAGCAATTTGCATACAGCCTTCAGCTTCTCAGCGCCATTAAGGTTGGTTCTCAAAATTTCCGTAACTTCCACAATGAGCAGCCTAAACAGCTTATCTTTGCTCATGGTCAGGTTAACCTCTTCAGAATACTGTTTAGAGCGAATGTGGAGAATTAACTTTTGCCATTTTTTTCACTTCAAAAATAATAGCACGCTTTTGTTCCCTGCGTATGTTACAGATTCCGTTTCTGCGTGACTAGCAGTGTGTGGTGCACTAAATTTTAGTGTGGCGGTGGAGTAAATTTTAGTGCACACAGAGGAGGAAGTTTTCGATAGGTTTATCTGTGGTTCCAGGATGTTTTTTCCGATTTTGGAGAATGTATGTGTTAAGACTTTCACATAAGGCGTATTGGGTTTTCGGGAGACTCTGGAAATTTCGGTCGCTGGAAAACGAGTAGCTGGGTTTACCAAAGCACACTATCGTGGAAGAGTCGGGCTAATATGCCAACAACGATTGTGCTTAAAAAGAAACTAGTGGAACCTACCATTCGTCTCGTTTGCTGGCTTCTTCTCTTTTCACGTCTTCTTCTATTTCGCGGTAAATATCTTTCTCAGAGTCTGTGACAACCGACAAATCATTATAGGCTTCGCGGAAGCGGGCGCTTTTTGGGTTCCCTCAACTCTTCAGGAACATGAACCACTTGCACTACAGGTTCAACGTTCACGGTGTAGATCGGTAACCCGTCATCAGAGTGTTTGTTTAATCGTGTCGCGCCCTTCACTGTCATCTTCACCTTAATCGTTGAGCCATCAGCCAAGTTGTAAACACTCCAACCGCTGTCCTCCCCCACCTTACTCCGTTCAGCCTTACCACCAATTGCGGTGGGCCTTCGCAGGAGCAAGTATGCTTGAGATGAAATCGCCAACCCAAAAATAACCCCGCTCATCGCTATAACAATCCAGCCAAGAGTCCAGTAAGGCGTCGCCCAATCATAGCTAAACTGGAGACCATACCTGTAAAGAGTTACATTCACGATCGAATCTATCTTCAAATAAGCGTACAGCGAAACCAGGCTACACGCAGCCAGGGCTGTCTGAATCCAGCGAAACACACCTGCAACGAAATTCAAGCCGAACCACCGAAAGAAAAAACCATCCTGATGTAATAAGCCTTACCAAGCGCGCTAGATGAGGTTCGTGACGATGTTGACCAGGATGGGTATCAGTACGAGTCCAGCCACTGCTGATAGGATCGTCGTATCAATCGGCCAATCATCAGCATCCTTTGCCCTCCTTTCCCTAAGGTGCAAAACCTCCAAACTGACAATGCTATTGACGAGACGCATTATATGCGCCTCCGTATCAGAAGACTGCGTGGATGTTGTGTCTGTCAGATCTTGAATTATCCTGTCGTGTTCCTCCTCGATTTCGTGTAATTCCTGTTTCTTCAGTTTCGCGAGAACTCGATGAACATGATAGAAGGGTAGGAGAAAGGCAAGAACCCCCAGTGTCGCCAAGAACATCAGAGTGACCAGATACTGGGAAAACCCTCCAATCTGGACTATAACTCCTAGACTTGTAAAGATCACGACAATTGTGATAAGGACGAAGGTTACAAAAAGGACTTTCAGGCTCCAGATCGCCAACGGTCGAAACTCTTCATTTGTGTGCGGTGATAGTCTAATTTTTAGCGGTTGGCGAAGTGTGACGTAGAATGTGATCCACATCGAGACAATAATCCAGAGCAGGGTTGCACTCAACAAGAATATGAAAAAGTTGGTAAATGCCAAATAAACAAGAAGTACAGCCGGTCTAAGCACTAATGGTCCCACTTGTTTATTCATAAATGGCAAAAAAGTGGGCATAGAAATGACGTAGATAATTAGAGTAACTATGAGACAGGCGAGAGAGCTTTTGACGAATTTCTCCCTTCTATCGCGGAACTTGCCAAACTCGACTTCACTCAATTTAAGGATATGGCTACTCCAGGCAAAGAACCAATCCCACTTGTTGTGAAACCAGCCTGAAACGACGAACACTAGGAATATCATTGCAAAGATATAGAGCAGGCCTGTCAGAGGGAGCGCGTCGTAAGCATGGGTGGTGCTTCCCATAAGCAACCAGGCGGGAACCGAAATAAGGAAAGCCACAAAGGTGAGACAGAGCGACCTAATCAAGCGTACCCATAGGAAAGAAGCGAAGCTTCCGCGTTCCTTCCCAATCGGAATTAACTGGAAAAGTCTTTCGGTCCAGAGCGTTCTCTTGGGCAAATGTGAAGATCCCTAGTTAGTAGCGAACTCCAGATTCGCCGATATAGGTTGGCCACCATATGTGGACAGGAATCCTTTTTCCGCCAGCCTTCTTCTTCTCCTTCGCCAAAGGTAGCAAGTCCTTTAACTCATTGGCGAGTCTATTTGCATCATCGATGCCTAATGGGAGGACAATGTCCACATGCCGAGGAATAATCAGCTTCAGATGTCCCTTGCCGTCAACTTCGACGGATTTTATGTCACACAATTCAACATCTGAGGGAATCTTGCTCTGGAGAACATAGCCTATAGTTTTTCTAAGCAACGGATTCTTCTCGATGGCGGCTTCAAGCTTCGCCTTGCCTCCTTCTTTCAAATCGACATCAATCCAATCCTTGTGGAGTCTAACCACAAAATCAGGTTTCTCAATAACCAGAATCGGATCTTTCTCCAACTGAAGTCACCTTATTGGTATAATCAGTTGTTTCAGAGGTTAAGTTTTTCTATGAAACCTGCACTGTTCTTCGTTAGCGCTGTAGTCTCTGTTCTCTTTTGTGTGTTGTGTGGTGTTGTGTTGAGGGTGTGGGTGCTTAGAGGTTAGTAGTATAGTAAGAGTAAGGAGAGTCGTTCAGTAGCGAAGAAAAAAAAAGCAGAGAGAGAGAGAGAGAAAGATTAAAATTTAATCCACCAACCAAATTTACGGGCATAGGGCGGGAAAAAGCACCTGCTCAAGGCAGGAGACACGGTTCAGGACACTTAGCATTCTCATAAATCAGAAGAAGGTAAGGTAGGAAGTCTCATAACTCAATATAGGGTATAAGTATGGTCGGAATCGAGTATACGGTTTCTGTATTTGTGTTGTGCTTATCTACAAGTCTTATCGGAGATTCAAAAGGTATATTACGAATTCTTCTTACGTTATGCATATGCGGAAGCAACGTGGTCAGAAAGTAGAGGCGAATTTCAAAAAAGCAGTTGCCAATCATGGATACTCCGACCATGTTGTGGACAAAATATGGAAATGGTATACCTGCCCGCTGAAAGGCAAAAAAACGACTAAAATTTAATCCAAAAAAGGAGAGAAGTTTATTTCTATTTTGAACGAGTTTTATTTTGTTTTCCGAAGTATAAGGTAGCAACAACACAAAATGATTATGACGTCAATTACTGCGAGTGGCAGAATAAACAGTTCTGGCGTCATGGCAACATAGATGTATATTCCAACGGCTAAGCCAACTGAGGTGATAACTGCCCCCAGATAATTGAAAAGTCGTCTGCCTGCGAAGAGACCTATTGCCAAGACAATGTAGAGCACCCCGAACAACGCCGACCCCGCAGCCATCACGAAATCCGCGGTAACAGCAGCCATAGTCAAATGAACAACGCCAGTGAACATCAAAAGAGAAGCAGCTAAGAGCCTTACCCCTTTAGTAACGTCCATTTTCAATTCTCCTGAAAGAGAGGTAAGGAAGCTATCAGCATATAAGTTTAATAAACTCCAAGTCACGCCAGCAGAAGGTTGTCCAGTCCTCGGAGCTGCTCGTTGAAAATATGTGTGTGTGCACTAAAATTTAGTCCCAAACTGAAAACGAATACGGACGACTGCGACTCTCACTCACTCATACTCTCTCCCACTAACACATACATACAATTACATAAAACAGGTGAATCTACGCTTAGCGTTTGCGTTACTTCGTCATCCTGTCTCTGGAGTTACACTCCAGCTTGTTAATGCCTCACCCTCGTAGTACACGTTGGCTGAAACATCAACAAATGAGCCTGCCTTGATTGCCCCCAACATCACGTAGGTGTCATTTGCCACAGCTGCTCCTTGAAAGAGAACCACATGAAGCTTACAGTTGTATGCAGGAACTCGTCCCACGTTCCACACTTCACCCGACACGTAGAATCGAATCCTTCCTGACCATGGATGATTCGCATAAGGAGAAGCACGCACATCCTTGGCACCAAGCCGTGTGACTAATTCTGGAGAATTTGCCCTGCTTTGTTGTGTTTGCAGCTGACCTTGCAGGCTTGCTTTTTCACTTTGAAGGTCGGCTGCTTGGCTCCTGAAATCATCAACTTGTTTTTGAACACTACTGTTGTCCATGGTAAGACTGTACAGTTGAGCTAAGAAGTAAGTGTTAACGGCAAGACTCCCTATCAGAATCACCGAAGCGAGTATAAGCGCGAGTTTTGTGTTCAGCGCGCACTCCTCCTAGTCACATTCAGGAGTCAGATTCCAGTTGGTCAACGCATTTCCCGTGTAGTATACATTTGATGCCACGTCCACGTAAGACCCAACATTAATGGTGCCAAGCTCAACGTAAGTATCGTTTGCCACTGTGACGCCTTGATAGAGTGTCACGTGAAGTCTACAGTTGCGGGCTGCGGACGTTCCGACGTTCCATATTTCACCAGAAATGTACAGACGGGTCTCTTGACCTGTATAGTTAAACCTCATATCGCGCGCTCCTAATCGCGTTACGAGTCTTGGTCCCTCTTGACTAAGCATGGTTAAGTTGGTCTTCGAGTTCTGCTGTTTCATTTTCAAGAGTGCTTGTTAATGCGCCGAGCTCTGAGGCTTGTTCTTTGAGAGCAGCATTGCGTAGAGTGGAATTGCGTTGTTCACTGTAGAAATAGACGTTTCCGACGAGACTTACTAACAAAATAGTCACGATTACTGCCAGGGTGAGTTTCGATTTCAATTGGGCTTCACCGTTTCTCGCCAACTTCTCTAACGCATTGCCAGGAACATTAGATACCACAAGTGTCTATTAGCTCTCCTCGGAGAACACTCCGTTCTCCCAGAAGAACGCTTGTTGGGTTCAGCGTTTGCGTTTCTTCCAGTAAACTACAGCCCCTACAGAAAGCACAGCTAGCACAAGAATGCTCACCAATATCAGCAAAGGGTCAGGAGCAGGGGGAGTTGTGTCGGTTGGTTGAGCAGGCTCAACTTCTTGGGGTATCGAAGGTGTTACGACTGGAGGCTCTGTTTTGTTCTCAACAGGAGGAGCTATGGTTGGTGGTTCGACTGCAGACGGTTCTGGAGTTATGTCTTGTCCAATGGTGAAGTTTACTGTTTCATTATCGTAATATGTATAGACCGTCACCCCATTTTGGTCTCCTATTTCCCAATCGAGAGTAAGGAACACAGTTATCGTGTGGGAACCTTCCGAGAGTGTTGGTAGCTTCACTGAGCCATCTACGTAGTCATTTTCGCCATGATAGATGACCCAGTTGCCAAGGTAATGTTTCACTACAGGTAGAGGTTCATTCGCTTGACCATCCAAACTGTAAGTCGCAGAATAGTTCATGTTTGCATAAGCCATTGCTTTGAAGCTGACATTCAACGTCAACGAATTAGAGCTATAGCCATAGTTGTTAGAAGGAAAAACGATGTAAGGCTTGTATGCTGCTATGAGTCCCCTGTGACCCACCAAGTCTCCTTTTGCGACTGAAACCAAACTGAGCATGGAGGAGAGAAGAAGCAGCACGATAGCCATACGATTGAAGTTTGATTTCTTCATCATCACCCTCATACCATACCATGTAAAGGTGACGTATTACTCTCCCCCGAGAACGCTCTGTTCTCGCAGAAGAACAACCAGCAAATTTCAGCGCCTGCGTTTTTTCCAGTAAACCAGGGCAGCCACGGCAACCACAGCCACAACTGCAACAGAAACAGCAGCGACCAGTAAGATTGGTAAGACCCCTGGGTCAGTGTTTGATGTCTGATCAGGAGGCGTGTAACCATTTGTCGACAAGAATTGGCGACCGTCGTAAAAACTGTCGAATACGCCTTTGTTGCCGTTATAGTCGCTGAAACCCAAAGCAACGGAAACGCTATCCGTGCTGTTAATCGCGTAAATCCACTTGAACGTTATAGCATTTGCCACGTTGGGTATTACAAAATGAGACACGCTGAACCAAATGTTGCCCAAAGTAACA
This sequence comes from Candidatus Bathyarchaeota archaeon, assembly GCA_963820675.1. Lineage (GTDB taxonomy): Archaea > Thermoproteota > Bathyarchaeia > Bathyarchaeales > Bathycorpusculaceae > UBA11855. Next base: position 77,787 of record CAWGAW010000020.1, read on the forward strand.
GTCGAACCTTTGGCTTCATCCAAGTTGCCAAGCACGCGAATGAGTTCCGACGAATCAACCCCGCTGAACGCCTGATACTTTGCAAGAAAATCTTTAGCCGCTTCAGTTAAATTTGCATACGACCGAGTGGTGAAAACTGACCCATTTATTACTCCCAAGTTAAGCGAATATAGCCTGGCATCCCTGAACATGAAGTTGGCTACAAGGTTGCTGTCAGGCGAGTTGAGCATGTAATCGACAGCTTGAGTCGTTGAGTTGTCTGAAGGCGTTGACGGGAATGTGTAGCAGGAGTCAAGGGTCACGTTGTAGTGGTTTAGGTCTACGGGATAAACGTCTGTCAAGCAGGAAAGCGCCGTGGCTTCCAAAGTGTGTGGCAACGGTAGGTTAGATGTTTCATTAATAATTGCCGATGTCTTGGAAGGGTTAGAGTCTTCATTTTCAGTCGATGATGTGTATTGCTCATTCGCTGCACTGAATTCCGTTTTGACTGAATTAAAGCTTGGAGGCTGATTAGCAACGTAAGTGTAGCCTCCAATCACGTATATCCTATCATTTACAACCGCAACACCAGCAGAATCACGTACTATGTTAAAGGGAGCGATGTTGGTCCAACTATTCGTGTTTGGATTGTAACTTTGGGCTGTTAATCCCTGCCTGTTTGGTTGCCACCATTCGGTGGCGTTTGCACCAAAAACATAGATTCGCCTTGGAAAGATTCCTGTTGTTGCTGCTCCTGGCGAGACAGATTGAAATGAGGTTGGAGGGCAAGCTTGGCTCCAAACTTCGGTTTCAGGGTTATAGATTTGATTGGAGGTTGAACTAATCACGTAGATCCTATTGTCAACAACCGCAGAAGTGCAGGATTCAGCAAGCAGAGGTATTGATGCTCTGATACCCCAGGTATCAGTGACAGGATCGTACACTAGTGTGGATTTGTTGACTCCCAGTTTGGTTCCGTTCGAATACTGGATTCCTCCGATTAGGTAGACCTTCCCGTTAGCAACGTTTGCGAGGCGAGGCAGCAAACCTTCGGGGGCAGGCATTTTAGTCTGCCAAGTGTCGGTTGCGGGGTCATAGACCTCGTTGGCTGGAGCAGGAAGCTGCGACCTGTTGGCGTATCCACCTATGCAGTAGATTTTGTTGTTGTAAACAGCTACGGCGAAGCTGTTTCGAGGCGTCGGCATCGAAGCCTTGAAAGCCCATGTGTCTGTTGCTGGATTGTATTCTTCGTTGAAGGCGCAAGTACCATTAACGCCAAATCCGCCAATAGCATAGATTTTGCCGTTCACGACGGCAACGCCCAAACTGTTCCTTGCCACATGCATCTCAGCCTTTGTAATCCAAGAATCTTCAGCAGCGTGAACAGGCATTATCGAAGCTACTGACAAAAGCAGGAGCATCAATGCAACTCTTGATACTATCCGTGTATTCCTCATAGCTGTATCAAATATACCAATCCGAAACGCGCATTTAGCTCTCCCCAGAGAACAATCCGTTCTCCAAGAAGAACGCTTGTTAGGTTCAGCGTTTGCGTTTCTTCCAGCAAACCAGAACCGCCACGACAACAACAGCAGCAACCGCCACAGAAACGGTAGCAACCAGCAAGAAAGTGAAAAAGCCCGTTGTCAAAAGCCTAGCTTCTGTCCCTTCTTCCTGATTGGTCACGTAAAAAGAAACTGTGTCCGATGCAGCATAAGTGTAGACTTTGTACACTGGATAGAGAAAGGTGTTCCGTTCCTCTTCAGGAGTATACCTGCTTACTGCATATGCCCAGAACTGCACGGTGTGGCTTCCCTCCGACAATTCAGAAAAATTCCCCTTGAAAGTGAAAGATTGGCTGCTTGGGAGCTCAACGTAATCAGGGTTTGGGATGAAAAACTTGCCAGTTGGGTCATAAATATATCGGGAAGCATTTTGGTTCTCAATCGGGGCAATGGTGACATTTTTCTTTCCGTCAAGTGTGTAACCAAGGAAAAGCAATTCTCCAGCATAGCGCTCTCCGTACGCGTTATACCATGAAGCTGGATTCTCTACAGTTATGTTGTAAGCAACGCTTTTCGCGTTGTAGCTTTTGTCAGGATAAGGCTCTTGGATTTTGATAGAAGGCTTGCTTGTGTCGGGTGTTCCCGGATAGGGAGATGGCTTGAAGTTCGCCAACGCTACTGCAATGAGCTGCACTCCGATAGTCATTGAGAACAGAAGTAGCAGAGTAGATCGTGCTGCTGTTCTCTTCACGTGAGATGCGTTCCCCCAAACCACAATTACGTGGAAAAGAGCGATTAAAGGGTTCTTGTCAGGGTTCCTTGACAAAGAGTCAGTCAAAGATTCTTGACTAAAGCGTGCGCTCTGCGGCATGAACCTGAATTGAGGCTTCACAATGCTTAATGACCTTTGACGACTTTGGTAGAGTGAGGATACGTCGGAATGGTCGAGATGTCGAAGGAAAGCGCCAGCCAGATCGCTGTTGAATTCGTGAAGAAGCAGAAAGGCACCGACAAAATCGACATCATCATGATCGAGATGAAGGATGGCTGCTGGGTCGTCACAGGAACAACTCCAATCCAGTTCGGCGAGATGGTGTGGCCCGAACGATTCGCCGTCGTCGTCGATTCGAAAGGAAGAGTCAAATCAACCGAGTACGGGCTACTCTGATCAACCCTTCTTCGTCTCAGCTTTTCCCAGCCGCTCCACGAGCAACGGCACATCCGACATCGCAGTTACAACGTAATTGGCGCCGCCAGCCATCAACTGTTCCACCGAAGATACGCCAGTAGGTAATCCAACCGCAACGGCGCCGAGAGCTTTGGCGCTCTGCATATCCACACGACTATCCCCCACGATAACCGTCTCTTCAGGTGATACTCCCAAGACTTTTAGCGCGGTTTGAATATGCTCGGGGTCGGGTTTCACGTGTCGCACCTGGTTCCGCGAAACCGTCACATCGAACAGGTTGGCGAGGTGGAACCGTTCAAGGATACGGCTCCACGCTCTTCTCGCTGTTAATAGTGCACAACCCGATTCTCAAACTCATGGCACGAAGCGCTTGGAGGGTGTCCACGACGCCGGGCAACAGATTCGTTCGTGAAGCAGCTTCCAACTCGTATGTTTCCGTCGTGTTCAAGGCTTCGCTGCGGAGTTCGTCGATGAATTCGTCGGTTTTGCCCGTGTTTTTTGCCCATGCCTCGGTTTTGCGGAGCATCTCGAACACGCTCTCATCCAGCGAAAGCAGCTCGGCTGGAACGCCCCGTTTGGCGAGGTAGTCTTTGACTAGAGAGCGAACGATCTTGTAATCTAAGTTGAAGGCGGCTAGGGTTCCGTCGAGGTCGAAAACAACGGCTTTCACGGGCATCAAAGCTTGCTCCTTAATGCTGTGAGATTAACGCGCTGGATATTTAAGGGAACGGGGTGTTGCTCAACCCCCAGCGCGCGCACACCCTTTGACAAAAGTGCGGGGCTTGACTCTCATACAATTGTAGTCCAGAGCACGCGACGGGAGTCCGAAAACAAAGGCAAAAACTATCTCCACCGCCAACAGGACTCGTACCCGTTTGGGAATAAGTCCGGTGGAGGCTTAGACTATATCGGGTTTGAGCATAGTGTGATCAAGACTTGGATTGATGACAGAGCTGTTGGTGCATGCTTTAGCAACATACATCAAACTATGTAGAATTGAAAAAGTTATATTGCTATTGTAGAGTATTCCTTGATGAGGAAGTAGTTATGGCAGGTTCGGAATTCATACTATCGTTAGGTTTGTGGTTTGTTCGTGCTTTGGTTTCAAGCTTGATTTGTTTGTTGATTGGGTACATTGGAATTAGGAGCATCACGCTTTTGACGCCGAAGATTAAGGAGTTCGAAAGCATCGAGGGTAATTCTTTGGCAACTGCCCTTTTTGTTGGCGGTTTTTTTGTCTTCGCTGGCTTGGTTGTTTATGGTTCGATGGTTAACCCTTTCTTCCTTTCGCAGTCGGTGAGTATTGGTGCCTACTTCAACCTGCAGAGGCTTCTCGTTGTCGTCCTCAGTTTCTTCGTAAGTCTGCTCTTCGGCGGGTTGTTCTGCCTGGTCTTTACTAAACTCAGGCTTTTCGGCGTTGAGCTAGACGACATCAACAAACATCCCCTAGCCGTTGGAGTCTTCCTGCTTTGCTACGAAATCTTCTTGGGACTCATAATGTTTGCAAGCCTAACCATCCCAATCGGGTAGCGAAGGACAACAAATGACTCACGTACGATACCTGGTCTTATTCTTGCTTCTTTCTGCGCCAGCTGTTGTTCTGATCAAAACTGCTAGCGGGTTTCCAGCCTCAAGCTTCAGTCAGCAATATGGCGATTGGTACGACAACTGGGAAATAGATAGGAATAACGCGGGAACTAACGGAGAGCTTCCTGGGTACTTACCCAACCTTGCGTATGAAACGCTCGGCGATAACAAGGAACTGGCGTGCAGCATCGGCCAATGGTTTCAGAACAACTATCCAAGTGAGACCGATAGGGCAGTTGCCATCCTAAAGTACGTTCAAACATGGACAGAATACGCCTACGACAGCGACACCTTTGTCAGAAATGGTGTCTCCCAGGATGAGTGGGCACAGAACGCTGACGAATTTGCGCACGCTTTCAACCAAACTACGGGCGTCACAGCCCCCGGAGACTGTGAAGACATGGCCTTCCTGTGCGGCACAATCTACGTCGGTGCGGGCTTCGACGCGGCCGTCATTGATGCAACTGACCATTGTGCTCTGCTGATTTGGCTTCCGGAGTTCTCGAACGCAAATGACTATTGGGATATTAATGACGGCAGAGGCGCGGGTTGGATATGGGTTGAAGCTACAGGCAGCTCCAATCCTCTAGGTTGGACGCCATCGGACTTCGAAGACGGCCAATGGACCGCGTATCACATTACGAATTCTTCGGTATTCATTGCTCAACCTGAAGGGTTTCAGCCAACTTCAACTTTGACTGGTTTGGATATTCCCGGCTTTCCGCTCGAATCAATAGTAATCGGGCTGCTTTTGGCCATAGGAATAATCTACATAACAAAAAAGAAATCATCGACTTCTTTGCCCATGTCCCAAAAAACTCTCGAGCGAACCCATTAACGAAAAGACATACTCACCAAACTCAGGAATCACCCTATCATTTACCAAAACCAAAAGGAAGACCCCAAGAACGCCCAATACCAAACTAAGAGGATAATGCGCCAAAGACCAAGGAAGAATCCCAGCATCCACCAAGAAATACTCCAACGCTACCCGAAAAAGATTGGCGCTATAGAGCAAACTCCCCAACAACCCCAAACTCAGCAGTTTCCTCCTCCAAGATACCCGCGGCAAAGGCAAAATCAAACCCAAAAAAACAGCCATCACCTGAATCCCAGTACACTCTCTAGCAACCGCATAATTCCCCAAAAAAACAACACCTCCAGCGAAATGAACCGGAGCCTCCACGCTCACCATTGAAAGAACAGCAGAAGAATGCCCCGCAACAGCAACTTCCAAAAAATAATAGTCAGGAACGTAATAGACAAACAACACTATAAAAATCGCGAGGGAAAAATAAATCGCAAAATCCCTAAAATCCTTATCCTTGGCCATAATCACCTTACTCACAGCTGCAGTTTTATACTTTGTTCAGCAACGGCAAACTGCCGAAATCGCCACTCTCTTGGGAGTCCTAATCCTAGTTGTAGCCACCGCAACAGTAACCAAAAAAAACCACACCAAAACATAAAATCGCCAAACGCGCTTTTTTTCTTCTTTTCTTAATCCAACTTACTTTCGAATTGTAGGTAGAGTTGCTCGTTTGGTCTAAGAACTTTTAGCGCTTTTCTGCATCATTCATTTTTGTCCCGTTGAAGGAGACTATTAAGCCAGGGACATTTTGTTGGGGTGGATTTCCGCCCACGCCATCCCCAGTGTCGCTGTTTGAACCGTAAAGGATGAATCTTTCAAGCGTTAGGTCTTTTTTTCCTTCATTGCTGAAGTAGAATGAAATCAATAATGTTGAGCCTTGTCTAGTTGCGGAAGCATTTTGCACTTGGGGGTGATACCATTCTCCTACGTCCTCGAAAGGATGAGGTAGAAGGATATACACTATTAAAGAAGATAAGGCAACCACTGCCAGAATAACTAGCCCCAAATCGCGGCGTTAGGTACTTTCTCATAAATAAACTATTTAGCCGTTCGTAACTAAAAATGATTTGGACTAATTGTTGGTTGGACTAAAATTTAATATTCTTTTTGACGCGGAACTTAGGCTCAAACGGTTTTCAAATAGGAGCCTACCAATAGGCGTAAGGGCGAGTTGTCAGTTCATCAAATGCACCATCTGCGGTCACGACTTTAAGGGTTAACTCTGTGGGATTGTTAACATAGGTTTTTGACAGAGTTATTGAACAAAGATCCAAGGATCTTTGGATATTTGCTTCCGCATCCAAGGTTCCATTAACATAGACGCTGGTAACATTGACATCCCTTTTGTAGCCCCTGCTGTACACATAAGCCACAATTTGGCCAATTCCTCTGTTCCAGTTTATTGACTGTATCCATATTCCATATATTGGGGCTGACTCTTGAGCGGACGCCCCTTCAACGGTATTGACCTTAATCGGAATATCCGTATGTGTATCCCAATCTGTCCAGGACGTAGTCAACTCTGTTGTTTGACCAGCAGCCAAGACCACTGGGTTGGGAATAGCAGCACCATCCAACGCCCCGTTGACGTAAATTTCATTCAACGTCACACTTTCGTCGCCGGTATTCCTCACACTGACCCTAAACCTACCGGTGCTCTCATCCCAATCTACTTGCACCAGCCCTATACCGAAGAACGTCATCTCAAAATAGGCGTCATGCTCGTCTGAAGTTGCGATTCTGATCGCTATCTGAAGTGGTTCAGGGAAGTACGATTTGGACAGGGTGATTTCAGCTGTTTGATACTGTGACAAAACTCTCGGAACAATTGCCGCACCAGCGTCAAGCGTTTCGTTGACGTAAACCTCGTTCAGAGTCACTGTTTCGTTGCCAATGTATTCTACAGAAGCTGTGATGTACCCTGTATTCTTGTCCCAGTCAACGCTTTTTATCACCGTGGGGTGGAGCCACCAGTAATCAGATGGCAGCCCTTTGGGGATGAATTCAGTCTGCTCGAAAAATACAAGAGAAAACGCCAAACCCACAAAAAGCAAACCAATCGCTATGATAATTGCTGCAACACGTGTGGAAAAGATTCTTCTTGACGCCATGGATATATAATATCATATTATTTCGGTTTAAGTTTTATGTATCTTGAACCAGGAGGCAACCAAACTTGAGTTACGAGACCACGGAACAAAAGCAGCATACAAGTCATGCAAGCGTCCGCTGTGTCAAGTGGTTAAATATTTCTTAAGGCCAAGGGTTTTCCATACTGTATTTGCTCGTGGTTCAAGACTTATTTGCCTGCCTCAGCGCTCGTTGTTTTGCTTTAGCAGCTTTCTTTTTCCTTCGAATGACTGGAATAATGAATTCGATAATGAGCAGAAGCGCAATCACTATAACTACGAGGATTATGCCTTCAGGTTTCTGCATAAACAGAACAATGTCACCAATCCACGGAATTCGAAATATTACCCTACCTACAACCTTGTCTTGCGCAACGCCTTCAGGAGGCTCAATGTTTGGCGGATCATACTGCTCAGTTGACGTGACTGGTGCTGGCCACTTGACGCCGTTTCCGTCGCCCTTAGTGTGAAAGTACATTATCCCGTTTATTTCGCTCGCTGCAACAATTCTGTGAACTATCAGAGTTGCCGGGTCGGCGGCCTCGTGGAAGACGATTATGTCGCTGTACGGATAATTGGTGTTGTAGTCATTCGGATTCAGCCCCTGCAGAACTAGAAGGTCACCCACGTGTAACGTACGAGCAAAAGGGTGCGACCAACCATCACACAAGCCGTCATATGGTATGCACATACTGCCTGACGGTACAACGACGACAGGGTTCGACGTGTCTAGTATTAGTGTTGCTCCGAACCATCCTCCGAAGAACACGAGCACAATCAAGCCAATAATTATGGCAGTCTGAACGTACTCGTTCTTCCACGCTTTAAGCACAATCTCATCCATCAATTCAACAAGGCATTCTTTGAATAAGATTTGCGGTTCTCGATTAGGGGTTTCTTTGCTATAAGTTAGTCAAAGATTCTTGATCACGCCTGCATTAGGCGGTTTGCGCTTTTTCGAGTAGATCACGGCGACAGCAACCAGACCCGCAACTGAGGCTATAGCAGCAGAAAGTAGCAGGGGTAACAAGGATGGAGTTTCTGAAACCTCCGGCGTTTCGCTCAGGAACAACGCTGCCCCCGACGTGCTAAGCGACCGATAGAGCGTGGACGCAGGAGCGGACACATTGAATCCCACTCTCCTCAATCCGTTCTCAGCTGAAACAGTACAATTCAGTGAGTAGGCGCTCAACGTAGAATTCAAAGGGTTCAGCTCATATATCGAATAGGCATCTATCTCCTTAAACGAAGAGTCGACTAGCACCTCAAATTGGGCAGTTGAATTGTCAAACCAGTAGTACCCATAGTATCCATAAATCAAATCATCCAGACCGAAACGAGCCCCCAGCGAGTACAAGAACCCGTATTCTCCAAAATCTTGGTTAGCTATTTTGTGAATTGGCTGTTCATAGTGAACTGTTATCGTGAAATTGCGCGGAACCGGGCTAATCATCCACGTGAGCTCTGGCAAGTTTCCGTCGCCATAGAGATGGAACGACCTATTTTTGGATACCAGCTTGAGTTCTTCACCATTCATTTTCACGGAGATGTTTATTGCATCTGAAGGAAACGGGTAGTAGGCTTCAAGCTTGTTGTATGTCACAGTTACGGTGACATAGGGCGATGGATCCGCGATCAAGCCCATCTTGTAGTTCTCCGTTTGAAACTTGTCTCCCAACGCATAGACAGTGTCCATATAGTATGAGGCGTCGACTTTTCCCCATAATTCGTTATCAACATACGAAATTGAGGCATGGACTTGCGTATCGGATAGCCTAAGAACAGGGGGAACGCTGGTGGCAGGTCCCGGGTTCGCCTCTGCCACATCCACTTTACGAATCCCAGCGATAACCGGAAGAATCAGCAACGCAAGTAGTAGCACAGAGGTTTTCTTCAATCGGTCGTGTCCCTCCTGAGTTTCGTCAGGTAAACCAGAACAGAGACGGCAATTACAGCAGCAGCCGCCGCGGAAACTGGAATGACTAGCAGAGTTGGAAAGGGTTCCGTTTGAGCTACCGTGAAGGTCACAGTTGCTGAGCGACCGATGTTGCCGTTCGCATCGCTTGCGAATACGACGATGCTGTGAGATCCTGAGGCTAGACCTTTGAGAGTTGTGTTTCCTGGGATCGATTGGTTCTCATTATCGTCCAGACTGTATGCCATGGCGTACGTGGGTTCGCTAACGACGAAATTCAGGGCCAAATTGGCTAACTTAGGGACCGCCACTTCATAGCGTGTGTTTTTCGGCGAGACGATGAGCACCACCGGAACTGTGGCAATCGTGAAATTGGTTACACTCGATTTAGAATTCCCAGCCAAATCCGTTGCGAAGACCACTAGACTATGAGTCCCGTCAGGCAACCCAGTTATGGTCGTGTTTCCATCGACCACCACGTTTTTCTTTCCGTCCAAGCTGTAGCCGAACCGCGAGCACGCCTCGTTAACCGTGAAGGTTACTAGGACTTCGCTTGCGTTGTAAGCTTGGTCTTTCGGCGACTGGATTGAAATTTCGGGGGGAACGTTGTCTTTCATGCTGGTGTCCACGCCAAAGTACACCTTCGAAGATGAACCAACGGCTTTGAAATCGGTCATATTGTATGGTTCAGGCGAATACCGACCCACGCATTCCACGTAGACGATTAGGCTATGAACTCCGCGAGAAAGCCCTGTCAGGCTTCCCGAGAAATGAACGATTAAGCTCTGAACATCTGGCAGCACAACTTGCTCTCCCACGAATGGCATAGCTGGCTGGTCGTCTAAGCCATAGGTGACCGAGGATATGTTGATGTAGCCGCCGTAATCCCAAATCCAGTTTCGTCCCACTACAAGAAAATCCAGCCCCACGTTGCTGCTGTACGTCTCGTTCGCTGCAGGCAACGTTATGGAGATTTCGGGGGCGGGTGGCGGCGTAGGGTTAACTGGCACTAACCAATTTGCCTCTGCCAAATCGATGAATAGGGGGCTTACTACGGTGGAGATCGCGAAGGGACAGACTACAAACAGCACCAGCGCTGTTTTCCTCACGCCGACACCATGAAACGCTGACATGGCAACGAGCTATAAGCATTCTTATCAGGGTTTCTTGACTAACCCGCAGTCAAACATTCTTGACTACTCTTTGCGCACGCGTCACTAGAGAAATGGCACCATCAGAGGGTAATGATCTTCGTTGAGTTCGATAGCATAGAGAGTGTTGACCTCGATGGCGTAAGAAGTGTCGCCCAAGCCGTCGCAGTTTCCATCTGTTCCGACATAGTTGCTCCAGAAGTTGCCGCCCGAGAGATATCCATTATCCCAGACGTTCGATGAGTATTGAATCACTTGTTGTGATGGAACTAATTTTGAAGCATTCATACAGTATTGAAGCACATAGAAGAAGTTGTTATGGTAAATGTAGTTGTTGCTTGCACTTCCGCCTATGTTAATTTGACTCTGAAGGTTCTTCGTCAAATTGTTTTCAGTAATTATGTTGTTATGGCATGCTTGTCCGATGACGATTCCATTCACGTTTGAACTGATACTGTTTCTGCTCAGGAAATTGTTAATGCTATGCTGTAATTCAATACCCTCTGCGTTGTTTGTCAAGTTATTGTTCGTTACAGTCGAACTATCCGTGTAAGCCAACAACACTCCAGAAATATCTCTGGTCAAGCACAGATTCTGCACTATCATGTGAGTGCAGTGGACTAAAACGACACATCCAGCATCTGATGGAACAGTAACATTAGACTTGTCAATTAGGTAGTAGATTGGTTTTCCATCTATCGTGTTCGAGGAGTCTACATCATTGATGTAGTCGGAGAGTCCCCAATTGTTTCCAGTGCCAAAACCGTAGTGTGTGTTTACGATATGATTGTTTTGGAGGACGTTGTTGCTTGAACCAAGATCCAGCGTGATGCCGGCATTACAGGAAACTATCCTGTTATCACAAAGAATGTTGTTCAGGCTGTGAGACAGGATTATACCCTGTTGCGAGCCCTCCATATTGTTTCTTTGTATCACGTTGTTTGAGCTTTGAACTAGACGGATACACTCGTAATTCGAAACGAAGTTGTTGTCTTCTATGTTATTGTATCGACTGTAAGTAGGACAGGTTCCATTGATGAGAATTCCTGAGCAGTACGTCCCGCATCTTTCGATCGTGAACCCTGTTATTGAAATATTCGAAGCAACCAGCAAAACCACGTGCCCCGCTAGTTTGCCGTCTATGACCGTCTCACCCGCATTTTGTCCCAGCAACTGCAAAGACTTGTCAATGATTAAGTGCTCATAATAGCGTCCGTTTCTTACGCTTATTATATCTCCCGGTGACGCAGCGTCTATGGCTTCGCGAATCGTGTGGAAGTCTGCAGGATCGTCATCGTCAACAACCCATATCCTTGGATTGCTTGGGGTCAATTCTGTGGCTACACTTAATGTTATCATGGAACTCTCTGCTGTTAGATACATAGTGCTGGAGCTAGCAAAGAACTGTCCACCATAACTTGCTTGGACACTGTAGGTGCCAATCATTTCGGGTGTGTAATTCAAAGATAGTGAACCATTCGAGTCTGATTGAAACGGGCCCAAGATTTCTGCGGTCCCATCAGGGCGTAAAACGAACAGAGTTAAGTTGCTAAAACGGTCGTTTAATGTGGGAGGAGCAGGCGAAACAATTATTCGAATCGACACTAGTTCCAAAACAGCCACTGGATTAGGCTGCAAATTTATTTCAACGTGAGTTTGAAGGGTGGTTGTCTGGTTAGTGGAAGATGCAGGCGCGTGACTTTCACTGTTAGCACCAACAGAGAAGTTCTGAATTGGAGCCACCGTGCCCTCTGAGTATTTGCCGCTATTGTCTGCATTCAGGGCATTCTTTTCTTTGGGCGTGGCCGTCAAAACCTGGTTCGAATTCGGAGCAGAAGCAAAGCCTGAAAAAAAGAAAGGTAGGACTGCGAGCAACAGCACGAGTAAGAAAGCTGCGACCGCAGCCTCTTTAAGCTTGATTGGAAGTTTGGAAGAGTTGGGCGAAACAGCACCCCATTTTGCTCGCTTCACACGGAAGAAGGGGGCTAAATGTTGAGATTAAAAGGGTTCTTATCAGGGTTTCTTGACTAAACGTTAGTCAAAGATTCTTGACCAACCACACGCCGTGAGCCAGAAGGTTGCCTATCATCGAGTCCCCGTCGATAGATATGATTTTGGCACCGAGGTTCAGGTAGTCACTCGGACGGTGGGTTTAGGTTATGACACCCATCCGCGAAAGTTCTTCCCTCAAGCTATCCTTCATCTGCTTGAGGCTCTGCCGCTTCTGCACGTATTCGTCGCCGCCCATCTTCTCGTTTCTGAAATCTCTGTCCAACTGCTCCAGCTGCCCGCTTATCTCGGTGATTCTTGCCCTAAGCTGATCCACGTAGGAGACTGCCTCTTGCTTCACGATAACTTCTGACGGTGTAAGCGCCATCTTGATAACGCCGTCTTCAATGCGGAGTATCCTGTCTGCCGCCCTCGCAACGCTTGGGTCGTGGGTCACCATAATGATGGTTTTGCCCAGCTCCTTGTTGACTTTGACCAGGTATTCAACGATCATATGTGCATTCACTGTATCCAATTCGCCGGTGGGCTCATCCGCAAGAAGAATCGGCGCATCATTAGCGAGTGCGGCGGCTATGGCAACTCTCTGCTGCTCTCCCCCGCTGAGTTCGTCGGGTTTATGCTGGGCGCGATCGCTCAAGCCAACGACCTGCAGTAGTTCAGTGACGCGTGTTTTTCGTTTGCCCCTTGGGGCGCCGAGAGCAATCATTGGCAACTCGATGTTCTCCTCTGCAGACAAGGTAGGTATGAGGTTGAGGTTCTGAAACACGTGACCCACCGTCTTCCGCCTATAATCCACAAGCTGCGTAACCGATAGCGAAGTAACATCCACATCGCCCACCATCACCGAACCCGCAGTTGCCTCATCCAAAGCGCCAACGACATTAAGCAGAGTAGTTTTTCCACTTCCACTGGGACCGATGATGGCGATGAGTTCGCCGTTTTTAATGTCGAGGTTTGCGCCCCGGAGGGCTTGGACTTCGATTTTCCCCGTCTTGTAGACTTTTACGAGGTCTCTGATTTGTATGTCCATTTTGTTCATCTTGACCGAACCATCTTTTCGAGTTGTGTTACGTATTTTCTTGACATGATGATGACTGGGAGCACAGTGGCTGCGAAAATCAGGGCAACGCAGCCGACGATAAGCAGGGTCGAGTCGAGCGGGAAAACGAACTGCCGCAAAACGAGCCCGTAGCCCTGCGCGTTGGCGGAAGACATGTTGCCGTAGACGCTGATGAACCCTATGGCCGCGCCCAACACGATAGAGAGCGTTACGAGCGCGAAACTCTCGGTGAGGAACATGATTACCAGCTGTTTGTAGGATAAGCCTCTGACGCTCATTATCGTGGCCTCACGTGCCCGCTCCCTCATCGACACGACACTTATGAGCGCAGTTCCAACGGAGGCTGCAAGGACAGCGAAAACGATGCCCAACTGCTGAACCTCCAAAGTGCCAGTTGAGAGAACATTGGTCTGAGCCAACTCCAAACTCTTGGACACTGAGTTAACAGTAATTATGCCGTCAACGTTCCTCACGTCATCTGCAACCGCTTGACCGTCCAAACTACCGTCAAGTTTAGCGAGGATTCGCGCGCTCGCACTCGTCAGGTTGCCCGGGTAAGCATATAGGTTGTAGGGAACAAACGAGTAATAGAGACTCACGCCAATGCTGGGAGTGGAATCAGACGGTTTGGGACCGAAGAGACCGACAACCCGTAACGCCTTGGTGTCGTTTTCAAACCGCACCGAAACGCTTTCACCCATGCCCACGTTCAGGTTTTTAGCTTGACCCTGGTCCAGGATAATTGTATCGTTGTCAGCTTTCATGGCCGCAAATGCCTCATCAACGGTTGATCCGCTGAACCAGCCAGGCTCATAGTATGCCGTCTTGAGCCATAGGTCGGGGTCGACCGCCTTCAACTGCATGCTGCCGCCCTGCGCGTTTATGCTGTACTCCGCCGACGCGTCTTTGATTCCTGAAACGTTTGCGAGCACGTTTTGCAGGATCGCCTGCGTCTGGGACACGTTGGCGACTTCCGCAGTCACGTCTGCCCCCACACTCGCGTAAACCGACCTTGTGCTGTAATCTCGCTCAATCGCTAGCTGCCCCGTCACCAACACGCCATACCATACGATCAACGCGATGAGGAACGCCATGGCCGCCGTTCGGGCGGGCTTTCGTCGGACGTTCTTGGTGGCGAGGGTGCCGATGTCGCCGAGGAACTTCGAAGCGCGGACAGTGAGTTCCTGGAACTTTAAGGAACCTTGGATGAAGAGTTTGGCGAAGCCGTAGAAGAACAACAGTGGACCCACGTAGCTGAGCCCCATGTCGATAAGCACCCATATCCCGCCCAGGAGGGTGAGGATGAAGTTGCCGCCCCCCATGACTGCCCTGCTCACGAGCGTCTGTACGTTGATGCCCGCGATATACACGACAATCTTGTATGTGCCAAGGATGAGGCAGAGCCAAGCGATACGTTTTCGGTAAGACTGCTGAGGCTCGACAGGCAGGTATTCCCGCAGAGCACCGACGGTGGAGAGCTTCGCCGCACGCTTCGACGACGCATACGTTGAGAGAAAGGCCATGATCAGCCCGAACGCCACCGTGAAAACCACCGTGTACGGGTTAAGCGTTGCCAAGTTAAATTGAAGTCCAACGGCGGATGAAGCTGCAAAGAGCGGCGCCAAAGCGAACCCAAGGAGCACGCCGAGCAGAGACCCAATGGTTCCGATGAGTATGGTTTCGAACAGGAAAATCCGCGAAATCTGACCTGTTGAAAAGCCTTTCGTCGCCAACAATCCAATTTCGCGCCGCCTGGAAGTAAAGGACACTTCAGAGACCGTGGTGCCCATGTACCAGGCCATGAAGAAAATAGGTATGGAGATTAAGAGAAAATTGAGCCTAAGCCCGATAGAGTAACCCTGAAAACTCTGCACCTGATACATCAAGTTGTTCTGCAAACTAACCTGCGAACCGAGCGCGGTGTCGAGCTTGTTGGCTATGTTATTCTGCAACACCTGCAAGTTGGTAATAGAGCCTGGAATGTCCCAAGCGCTGATAACCGACTTGCGGTCGATGTAGACGATGAAGCTTTGCATAAAAGGCATGTTCTCCGAGTCGTTTGTCGCCTGCAAGAAAGGTTTTACCGTTTTCTCCCAATCCACGATGTAGGGTTCGCCGAAAAACGGCGGCATCTGAAACTGACCTGAAGACCCGCCGCCGATGGATGGAGACACGTAGAATGTGGAACCTGACACTATAGAGTAAGCGCCGTCGTCAAGTTCCGCGTAACCCGCCACCGTCAAGTTGAGGGGCAGAATCGTAGTGGAGCCATTTTGGCTGTTGAACATCGTGAAATTCATCTGGACGACGTCTCCGACGTTGACTTCACTTGAACCGTATCGGAAGTTCGCGTTCCGAGAGATGTAAGTCTCGTTTGCAGCCAAACCTCCCGCGGGCTTGTTTGACCAGCCATCGTAGACCCTGGAGTTCGCGGTTATCCCAACGACCATCGTGTAGATTTCTCGGGGAAGGTTCGGGGTCGTTTGTTGCGTCTCCTTGCCAACCACAGCCGAGGGACCTTGCCCCCGCGAAATCAACTCGTAGCCCTGAACCTTATCCATGCCCGCAAGCTGGTCCTGAATCACATTCAGCTGGTTCAGGTCGAACGAGGAGGATTGGATTTCAAAGTCCTTGTAGACGGTTCTCAACTGCTCATCGAGAGCTTTCTCGGTCGTCACGTTTGCTTTGATATCGATACCCGCGAAGAACGCCGAAGCTAACAGGATTCCGAGCAGCAGGGCTATGAATAAGGGCCAAGAGCGGAAAACATGTTTAACAGCATATACCATCGACATTGAGTGTAAGAATTTGGCCCTTTGCACTCTTAAGTCTATTTATTAGTACAACACCAAGTCTAACGCCTGAGGCAGGTTCCCGATACACGATCGGAGTAAGACGAGCGGTGAAAGCGAATGTACCCAAAAGTCTTATCTCATATTAACGAACACTTCAAACCATGGACTTGAGGTTCTGGCGAAGGAAGGGGCTTCTCGCCGTCGTCATACTCACGATCATCATAGTCACCACGGCCCTGTTTCTTGTGACGATAAAGGTTGACTACGACACCGAAAACGGAGCCAAAATGCTATACTTCACCAACCAGCCAGGCATGCCCGACGCATTCGCCGCTGTCAGCAGGCTAACGCCCACCGACGCGGTCGTCTTTTGCTGGTGGGACTACGGACAAGCAGTTGTCGAGTGGAGTCACAGACAGGTTATCGAGGCGTACCCGTCGAGGGAAATCGCGGAGTCGATGGGCAGCACCAGAAGCGTCTTCGGCGACCTAGGAGCACAGCTCTTCGGCAAATGGGGTTCCAACGAGCACATCCAAGACCTCGCGCAAGCGTCTATGCTAAATGAGGAACAGTCTCTGCAGATACTCAGAAAGTACAACGCAACGTATGCTCTTGTGTTCGTTCCCGACGATGTGGAAAAGCTCTACTGGATTGCACGCTACGCGGGCTACAACGCCATCGACTACGTGGTTTGGAATGAGACATCTTTGGCGTATGAGCCGACAACACGCGGGAGCGAAGTTACCCTACTGCGACTAGTCTATGATAGCATGTGGGAACCAACACACTTTACAAAGATATTCGACAACGGAAAAGCCAAGATATACGAAATAGACTACTAGCAATCACGTTTTAGAAAGGAATAAATCTCATTCACTCCTCTTCTTTTTGTTGAATAGGCTTAGAAATCGCTCTTGGGTTTTCACAATTCATGCTTTAGCCTGGGCGTTTGCGTTTCTTCCAGTAAACCAGAACCGCCACGACAACAACAGCAGCAACCGCCCCTGAAACAGCGACGACTGACAGCCATGGAAAAGGCTCGATAGGAAGCGCTGCCTCATCGGGGACCTCTACGGCGAAGCTCCGTGTCTCAGACTTGCCCATGCTGCCGGATGACGAGTTTGCATAGACGGTTACATTATGAAAACCGTTAGCCAAACTGGAAAAAGTGATGTTGCCGTTGATTGTTACTGTATCCTGTCCGTCGAGGCTGTAACCCAACCAGCTAGTTGGTTTGTTAACAGTGAAAACGAGGGAAATGCTGCTTGAGTTGTAAGTCATATTTTTAGGGGAAAGCAACGTCACAATAGGCTTCGGAACAAAAGCGGCCGATGAGTCGTCGTAAGGGTGTCCATAGCCGATTGGGACATATTTTTCTGTTGCTCCGGTACAGTTGGGAAAGGTCCCATATGAGTTACTATACCTGCTAATCGTTCCTCCGATGGCATAGATTGAGTCGTTGACATTTACCAGCGATAAATCCCAGCGAACACCGGATAGAGGGGCTGCCGAACTCCAGCTGTCAGTATAAGGGTCATAAACTTGATTCAGATCGGTTCCAAAGCTAAACCAGTCGGAGGAGAGCCCTCCACCAGAGTACTTGAACTCTCCACCTATAACGTACATTCGCTTGTATGCTGATAGTCCGTGAGTTGAGCACGACCCTGCGGCGACAACGCCTGTGGGAATTGGTGTGCCGCTTGTCCATTGGTTCAACTTAGGGTCAAAAATTTGAACTATGTTGGTGGCGTTGTGTGGAACGTTTGTTGTAGGTCCTCCTCCGATTATGAATATTTTGTTGTCTACAACCGCCGAAGCGTATGCCATGACGGGCTCTGGGATGGGCGCCATTTTGGACCATGAATCCGTTGCTGGGTCATAGACATAGGTCGTGTTGGAGGCTTTGACTAGACCTATGAAAGCAGGTGACCCTCCGCTTATCACGTAGATTTTGTTGTCTACAACGTTTGGTTGATGCCCGTATATGGTTTCAGGTATTGGAGCCTTGTTCTCCCAGGTGTCGGTCGAGGGGTCATAGACTTGTGTTGGTGTTTTTGCGCTTCCGCCTATCACGTAAATCTTGTTTTGGTAAGCGACGACTTTAGCCCAGTTATTATCCATGGGTGGGTGAGTTATTTTGGTCCAGTTGTTTGTGTCAGGGTCGTATTGCGCTGCAACGCTGCCGCCGAATGCGCGCCCCGCAAAGAAGTATATTTTTCCATCCACTATTGCGGCGCCTAAACTAACCTCATATGCAATAGGCAAAGGAGTAAGGCTTGTCCAAGAATTCTCAAGTGCGTATTCGTAGGAAAACCCTTTCGGTGCAGTAGCTAACGTGAAGCTGCCCATGAGGAAAACGAAAAATGCGGCAACTATCTTATGCACAATTATCCCCTGCTCTAACATGCGTTTCTTTGCGGATTAAAGGGTTCTTGTCAGGGTTTCTTGACCACGATTTAGTCAAGGATTCTTGACCACACCCCAGTCGAGACGCGGCCTTATGCTGTTCCTTTTTGCTCCCAGAGTTCCCAGCCGAACTTCACGGCGTTCTTCCCAAACTCCTCGGGACGAACAAAACAAGTTCAGCAAAAACACGGAAAAAACAGCACGTCAAAAACGACTAGTGAAGGCAGCAGGTTGGACTAAATTCTTGTCTTTTTTTGACTAAAATTTAGTCTTTGTTTTTAGACTCTTGAAATTCACTTGTAGTATGACTGACGAAATTGGCTTTGCTACAGGCGCCTCAGAATTTGTCAGAGTTGAAGTCATTCCGCGAAAAACTCGAAGTGTACTGTGTATCTCGCGTCATACTAACGTGCAATTATCATCATAGGCACCATGCTTAAGCATTTTTTGAGAAGGGCTATTTCATGTTTTGCATTTTCTCGTTGGGTTGGACTAAAATTTGGTGCTCTCCTCTCTCAAAGAAGACTGGCGTTTGCGTTTCTTCCAGTAAACCAGAGCAGCTAAGATAACCAAGGCTGCAACCGCCACAGAAACAGCGGCAACGGGCAGCCATGGAAATTGGTCTGGTTTCGTTTGTGTTCCCGATTCATCCGTGCCAGTTGGTTCTTCAACGGGCGAAGCACCGTCGGGCGGCAAAGACTGTTCATCAGGCGGTGTAGGCGGATTAGCAAGCGAGACTGCCTGAATGAGTGGAAAGCGGTCTTCATTGTTCACATAGAGCCTGTATGCTGTGTCTCCTATGCCGTCTCCATCGGAGTCTATGCCCGTGTAATCGCTCCAGTAGTTGCCTTTAGCGCCATTATCCCAGATACTTATTGCAGGGATGGCTGAAGGAATCCACGGGTTCGGATCGTCTGCAATGTCGTAAATCGCTTTAGAATTATCGATAAAATTGTTATGGTGAATGATGTTGTTTGTAGACGGATAGAAAGTAGGATCTAGAAATGCTGCCCCGCTGAAATAGAGTCCATTCGCGTTGTTCTTTATGTTATTTCCAACAATATAGTTGTTTGAAGAACCGTAGAACATGATGCCAACTTCTCTGTTTAGTATGTTGTTTTGGGATATCACCGAGTTTGTGGTGAAAACCAGAAGTATACCTTGTCTGTTATTAACCAGAGTTAGGTTCTGGACAGTTATCCGTGTGCAGCTTACGAGTATCACATATCCAGCGTCAAACGGTACAGTTTTATCCTGCTGGTTAACCCAGTAGCAAATTGGCTTGCCGTCAACCGTGTTTGAAGCATCGACATCGTTCACGAAGCCGCTTTGAACTCGAAAGTTAAAGGCGTTATTATCCATGCGATTGTTTCTGAGCTCGTTGTTTGAGCTTGCAATTACAATTCCATCGCCGTTGCTTGTTACTTTGTTTCCCCTAAGAATGTTTGCACCACTGTTGAGCATGATGCCGAAACCGCTGTTTCCAGTTACGTTGTTCTCAGAAATGTTACTGCTTCCAAAGAGGGAGATACCGTAATTGTTTGCTGTTCAGTTATTGCCCAAAATCGTGTTGCCCGTCGAAGAGCTTGTTTGGAGGTCGTCTATCCCGTAGTCATTCGCTGTTATGTTGTTCCCAGAAATGACGTTGTTGTTTGAAGAATAAAGCGTTCTTATGCCACGGTCGTTGCGCGATATGTAATTTTCAATAATATCATTGTTTGAAGATTCTTCAAGTTGGATTCCTGTCGACTGGTCTTGCACGCTGTTTGCGACAATTCTGTTGTTTGAAGAATGAATGAGTCCTATGCCTTGACTGCCTCCGTTGCTTATGGTATTATTTGCTATTGTGGAGTTTGTCGTGAATAAGAGCAGTATTCCTTGTCCGTTTCTTGAGAGGTTCAAGTTTTGAACGGTTATCCGCGTACAGTTTACGAGTATTACGCATGCAGCATTTGAGGGTACAGTTTTGTCTTCTTCGTTGACCCAGTAAAAGATTGGAGCGCCATCGATTGTGTTTGTAGTGTCGACATCGTTGATGTACTCATATGAGGGATACAAACGCACAGAAAAGCTGTTGCTATTATTGTTCATGTGGTTGTCTCTTAGCACATTATTAAAACAGTCATGAAGCTCGATGCCTACCACATTATTTGTTACATTGTTTCCTGTAACGATGTTGCTGTAAGAGTCATAAATCAGGATGCCTCTGAAGCTGTTTGTTACGTTGTTGTCTTCAACGATGTTGTTGAAAGATCGCCAGATGTAGATAGCGTAGGGCAAGTCGCTTCCAATAACACAATTATCAGAAATAATGTTGCTTGAAGAATCAACTAAATAGATGCCATATCCGCCAGCTAACTCCACGTTCACATTCCTGATTGTTACGTTGCTTCTTCCTGATAGCACTATCCCCCTGCCACTTGCTCCTTGAAGGGTACGACCTGCCCCGTCAACAACTATGTTATCTCTCTCCACAAAAAGTGGACCAGTGATATTATCTGAAAACAGAAAAACATCTCCGTTGCGCTGAATCTTGTCTGTTCCTTCAACGCTTCCGTCAGCTTTGATGGTTATGGTTTCGAGAGATTGAGCAGATGCCAAATTAGCAAACTTTGTTCCAGCTATTACTGAGAATAGTAGCACCGAGATGAGTGTTAGTGCTAATGCTGTCCTTTTCATGATTGCGCAACCTTATGTTTTCGTTTGTTTGAGTAGACCAGCAGACCTAATCCGACGGCAGCCACCGAGACTGCGGATGCAGTTGGGATGAGCGCATTGGGAGGCTCTGGTTGCTTGGCAACCGCCTCGTCTGTTTTCTGCCCTATGTTGAAGTAGATTGTTTCGGAGTTGCCTTTGCGTCCTACCGTGTCGTTTGCGTAAACCGTAAGGCTGTGTGGTCCTTCGGACAACCCAATCAACGTAGTGTTTCCTGCAATGGATACAAGTGGCTGCTCGTCCAAGCTGTAGCCAATCCATTTTGCCATCTCAGACAGAGTGAAGTCTAGGGGTAAGTCATACGTCGTGTATGTCCCGTTTTTCGGCGAAATAACGGAGACACTCGGAGGGACAACATCAACTAGGAACGTGACTGACGCGGTGTCCATCCCAGATTTGCCCTGAAGTTTTCGCCATAAGCAAAAACGTTCACCGTGTGATACCCTTCAGAAAGGGAGTTGAGTATCGTGGAGTATTCTGTACCGTCAATTTTGCTCCTTGCCATGTAAACGGTGGCTTGATGGTCCAGCTGATACGTGATCGTAATGTTGGATTCAAAAGGAACCGTCGTGGTAATATTCAGAGTTACCTGATCTTGGAAGTATGTTGTTCTGTTTTTAGGCCTCTGGACCGTGATTTCGGGTGTGGGATCTGGGAATTCCCCAAAAAAGTTCGCGTTTGCCGAGTTAACAAGCAGATTTGGAGCTGCTAAGGAGAGTAATATAATGGCGATGAATGTTAGTGTTGGCACTGCTGTTTTCACAAGCATTCGCCCGCCTGAGGTCACTTTTTCTGGTGATAAAAGAGTTTTCGTCAACGTTTCTTGACAAGGAGTTAGTCAAAGTTTCTTGACTACGCCCCAAGCGATGACCACAAGACCACGACCAGGAGAAATCGACGGCATTCAAGAAACTACGCAAAAAAAGAGGTGGATAGTACCTATTCGCCCCGTGGAGTTCGAGTCCCAGCGGATTCGCTATCATAATTTGCATCAAAAAAGGGGGATATGCGGGTGAAATCTCCAACCGCCGCAGGTTCAAACCTTGCCCTCGGCACCACAACATCCTTACACGTCAGTTGAAATTGTTTGCGAAAAACAGAAAAGAGCATCCATCAAATAGAGCTTGAGTCGATAAAGATGGATTTGCCTACTCACGCATCCTTCGGCTTAGCCATAGGCTTGCTATTCTTCGGCCACCCCGAAGCCGCAACGCTGGTTTTGATTGGCGCAATTCTCCCCGACTTGGATAGAGACTGACTGGCTAAACCAAACGCCATTGGAGAGGAACAAAGACACCGAGCTATTCTTCACAACGTGTTCATAGTCGGCATAGCGTTTCTGCTAAGCCCCTTCCTAGCCGTTGGCGTGTTTCTCAATATGTTGCAGGACTCATTCACAACCGCCAACGACAAAGGATGCGAATGGTTCTATCCAATTTCACGATGGGTCAAACGTGGAAAGTTCGACGCCAACAAGAACCTAATGCCCCTCGACCCAAAGGAACGAATCTACTTTCTGCAGGAAGACCCAGAAAACGCCAACAGCGGACCTGCAATTCCCTGGCGCAGAGTATACGGGCCAGCTCAAAACAGTCAAATCCTCGACCGCATATTTCTGGTCGGGTCTCTCACTGCGGCTTTCATCTGGATCGGATTTGTGGCTGAAACGAATTGGTCTTTTCTTGTGAGCGACGCAACTAAAACGGAACCGCACTTGGTCTTATTCTTAGCCGTTGCTGTGCTTCTGATAGCAGGATACCTGCTCAGAGGAAAGAGCCGAAGCACGCAAACGATTGTCGCAAGGTACGGCATCGCGATCCTCGGAATAGCTATAATGATACTGTGGGGCTTCTACGCACAAGACGAGATACTTGTGAATGTAGAGGCTCTCGGTCCCTTCTGGTTTCCAATAGTCCTAGGCGGGCTTCTTATCGTTCTCTTTGGTTGGGCGATGGTGGAGTGGCACGCAAGAAAGTATAAGCCAGCAGTTGTCGTTTGAGACATCGGAAGAAAGAAGAGAAGGCTCACGCGTTTAAAAATTCCATGTTAAGGGTGTATCAGGGACAAACCTACTGAAACTCCGGATAAGGTCGTAGGGCAGCAACAAAAGTATCATGTAAATTAATGCGAGTATTAGCAACGTGAAAAGGTATTCAGGAATCTTTTTGGGACACCTTACTGGAAAAATAAACGGTACCTTCACTGCATATTGCTCATATTCACCGTTGAATTTTTTAGATAAACTTCGCTCCTCAAAGAACGCTATTGCCATGTAACCTGCCACCTGAAGAAACCATAATACTACAAGTTGTTGGAGATGAAAGTCATCAAAAGTTAATACCATTATAGTTAGTCCAAGACTGGTAACGGTTATTCCAAGAAATTGTGGATGTCTGATTTTTGAATACAATCCTTTTGTGTATAATCCAATTTTTTTATGGTGGTACCATAACCATTGAATTGTTGCGAGAGTGAAAATTATGGCACCTGTTAAAGCAATGATTCGACCAACAATAAGGGATTTCCAGAAGAGCATCACTGCAATTTCCGCGGGAAAAGCCTGCGGGTACTGATATAGAAGGGCGGAATTGAAATTAAGTAGGGTAGTAAAGGTATCGTCATGATGGTGATGTAAATCCCAGCGTGCAGTATTGTTTGCGTGCCAAACAATAAAACTATTGAGAATATTTCAACAATATGCCTTGACATTTGTTTGATTTTTGTGAACGTTTATCCATTCCCCAAAGTTGATTCTACTTTTTCATGGCTCGCTATTTAACTGCTGGCTGATGCTCGGTATTAAGATTTGTTCTAAACGTGAAGAAGAAATATGTCTTACGACAAGCGAGCCGAGCAATGTGAGAAAGCGAATAGCATATGCCTCAGCGTTTTCGAACGGACTACGTTTTTGCGAAGCTTCAATAATTCTTCCAATCAATTAAATCGTCTCCTGCGAAATTTTCGAACAATAAAAAAAGATGAGGCTTTTTTAAAGATTATTCAAGCATGAACATGAACCGCATCAATGTACATGTCAGATGAATACTGATCATTTTGAACAGCGAATCCAATATACCTAAATTGATTGCTTGCATACCCTAAATAAATGGCTCCAGGACTGCCCGAATCTATGAATCCGTCGTATAGAGTGCTCCAATTATTGTAGTTGTCAGATATGAAAACAGTCAGATGACTGCGCTCCTGTGAATCACTGTATCCCCAAAGATAAACATAGCCAGTCGCTTCCCTCTGTAAACGACCTGTAATCCATGAGTAGTCACCCGGCCATCCTGCCAATAATCTGGTTGAGTACCCGTCATCTTGCGGCCCTTCCAAGCTAGTGGGATTAACAACCCATGCAAAAGGTGACGTACCAGCATCAAAGTCAACATAGTCTTGCACATATGCCTCGTTTCCAAGATACAATGTCCCTTGACCGTAAACAACTATGTGGCCGAACACGGTATAAGGGTACCAAATAATCCATCCCGTGTAAAATTTGTTGCTGCCGTCATCGAAATCAATTTGCCAGAGTTGCTCTGATGCATAGTCGAGTGCAGCGTTTACATTTAATCCAAGGGTCAAAGCGCCTTCGTAAAAGTAATACACAAACCAATAGCCAGCACATGATTGACCATCAACGCTATTCATCAAATACGGCGCGCTGCCTACCCAACCAACAAAACATTTAAGGGTATTATCGGGGGATTGGTAGCCGTCAGAACTTATCGACGTTGTGTGCAGCCATGCGTAAGGCATATAGTTTTTACTATCAGCTAGGTCACATGCATCTAAATAGACGAACCTTGCGTATATCGAGTGCTGGTATGAATTATCATATATTTGTTGGCTTGTGATATCGTGGTCATAGGGGTTGTTAGCGTACATTGTAGTACCAGATGTGGACCCGTGACCAACATAGTAAACTATTCCTGTGTTATCCCCATGGTCATTAGCTCCGAGATATATGTTTTGACGAGTCAAATCTTGCCCATTATAAGTATAATCCGTGTACGAGGTCTCTGAAGCCATGCTGCTTATCTCTTGTGTGATTTGGTTGTGAAGGTTTATTTCAGTTTGATCAGAAAAGCCATACGTTGAACCATAGGTTGAGGACGGATAAGCAAAACTAGGCTGAGCAAAGAACGGCAAGAGCAACGAGCAAATTAGAAGTGTGATTCCTACAGTCACTGTGACACCATGTATCTTCAATATTCGAGTTTGCCTTTTTACGAAAGCTGTTAAGCCGACAAGTCCAAACACTGCTACGGCAATCACCGCAACCAAGTATTGATTTAGTGGACCGTTTTCTATAGCGTTTTGGCGAATGCCATCCGCCACTTGGCTCCGGACATCACCAGTATCTGCCCATATGCAAACAGAGTAGCCGCAAATATCATCTAGCAAATCATCAAATCTGGCCGATATTTGCCACTGAGGGTA
The DNA here is from genome assembly GCA_963820675.1 of Candidatus Bathyarchaeota archaeon. Lineage (GTDB taxonomy): Archaea > Thermoproteota > Bathyarchaeia > Bathyarchaeales > Bathycorpusculaceae > UBA11855. The sequence continues at coordinate 103,542 of CAWGAW010000020.1, forward strand.
TATTAGAAAACGATCGCCTCTCGTAGCGTTAATGTCCGAAACATAGCTCAGATTTGACTGTATTGATGCGATCTTTCGCCCATTTTCCGATGCATAAGCGTTAATAATGCGCATCCCGATAGCCAGGGCAGTCTCTTTTGACAAAGCAATTTCTGTGGTTGCGACTTGATAAAGACATAGATTATCAACAAAGGAAGTCAAGACTCCTGTTTCTGCAAAGGTAGCTTCGATTGATTGCGCAGGAACTATGATATCGCCTATTTTATTATACCAATTCAGTTCAACATAGTTTAAGGGCTTAAGTGTATCGTTTTCAACTTGGACACTTAAAGATACCGTTTGATTTTCAATTCTCTTATTGCCAGTCTGCATGGTTAGGGGGACCAAGCGGTCAAACCCTTTGCAATAGCTTGCATTATATCTTTCCTGATACGTATTAATCATATTTCTGGCCTTGTCCAATGCAGAATTAACAGTCAATTGGTGACCTTCAAGAGAGCCTGAAATCAAATACAATTTATAGAAAGTCACTTTTCCTTGCGTGAGAATCACTGTAATACTCATATTTTGTTTGACCTTTGCTGATGATGGCGCTCATTGCGGTCTGAGATTTATTGGATCCCGACGCCGTTGTGGGTTCAATGTAAAACTTACTCGCATCATAACTTGTTGCATTAATGCCAGCAACTTCACTCAAGAAATTCCAAAAAAACAATTGCGCTTCAAAACTGGCATTTTGTGTATTTGCATAAATGGGCATTGTTCCATTTCCAAGAAGGGTAGCATTGAAATTATTGAGATTTAGGAAATTGGCATCTTGTGGGACAGCCATTACACATGGAAGCAAAGATGAGAATGCACCGCCAATCAAAACTGAAAATAGAGCAAGCGATGCTGTGATCTTTTTAGAGATTTTAATCATTCTCTTACCTCCACTCTCCTAGTGGAAATCTCCTCAGTTTTCCACTTGTTCTCTTCCTGTCCCTCAATTGGAACTGGGCGGTGACACGCCCCCAAGGCGTTTAGCCTCAGCGTAAAAGGCGCCTGCTCAAGAGTGCAAACGCCTTTCGTAGCCATCTCAGCATTTCAGATATAAAGGGAAGACGAATACTTTCCGAAATAGGAAATAAGTAAATTTATTCTATTTTGAACGAAAATGCCTCCGACCACTTAATCATTTTCAACCAAATCACGTATCATTGCTATAAAAAAGGGATTTCCTGTCTTAGCATAGAATTACGGTGTCATCTGCGGATTCAGAGTCCTTAACACCTCAAGAAGCACTACAGTCCTATTATCGTCGTGGTTTAGCCTAATCAATCTCATGTGTCTGATATAGCTATTCGTGATTATACCTTCTTCCTCTAGAATCTCAAGATTTCGATTCACTTCATTATATGTGCTGTTGATTTTTTGAACAAGTAACATTACGTTGATTTGTCCCGATTTAGAGAGCTCTTTAATGATTTTTTGTCTGCATGAGGACGCCAGTAATTTCTTTAAGTTCATACGAGAGCTTTTTTTAGGGATCGACTGCATGCTGTTGTTTTTGTCTCTACCCAGATTCCTCTCAGTCACAGAAATCCCCAAGACATAGTGAGAAAGCCAATACTTAGTTCTACACTCTAGTACAGACAGCCAAATTCTTCTGGTTGAGAAAAAGACAAAGTTCGCTCTGTTTCGCAATTTTGTGAAGAAGATTATTCAAAAAAAAATTTGATATTTATGATAGTTCCAATACCACGTTAATTTTGTACCCATGTCTGCCAACTGTAGCTCAAAGCACCAAAGGAGTGACTCTCTCGTAGAGGACTCTGCGCCGTCCAGCCAGTACTCATCGAGTTCGTCCAATAAGACCAGCCCTGAGCATTATGCAACCAGTTTCTGTAGAATACAGCATGGGAAGCATCGTTCGTAAATGATCCACCGTCGCTGTACACTTCTTTTTGGAAGCCTGCCTGTACCCAGAGATTTGACAAGTGTCCACTTCTAGCCCAATCGTAGTTTATCCAAACGTCATAGTTCCAGCCGTTGCCATCGTTCGTGCCATCCAACATTATAGTGTAGGTATCTGCCGCCGTTATGGCTGTGTTCTTGTCTGCGTAATACGACCATCCGCCTTCATCAGAATCAAAGGTATTCCACCTGTAAGCTTGACCATAATTGTGTGTAAGTACAGTTTCCACCCAGTTTGTCGCACCAGCCAAATCGCCTAACTGCACACACAGATAATGGTACAGCGTTTGTCCTGAAGCAACACTCATTGAGCCAGAAACTACTTCAGAAGCAACACCAGTCCATGAAGCTGAACTTGTTCGCATGTACGAGTATCTGCCTACTTGAGTAGTGACACCGTACCCCGAAGATGGCGCTTCAGTTGAGATTGTGGTTGGCATTTGCGCAAGTTCCTCAGCGGTCAACGCCCTTCCTATCCATGTCGCCCCTGTTTGCGGGAACCAGCCCATACCTAGCTCGGTTAGTTTCGCAGTTATTTGTTCATCATTTAATCCTTGAGATTTGAGTCCTTGGATTTTTAGCGTCACCGGATCAACAAAACCTTTTGGAGGCTGCCAAGACGCGAGAGGGCTTGTCATGTTGTCTGCCTGTGCCGCCGCCACTGTAAGCAGCGTTAAGCAAGCTAGCACTGAAATGAGAGACATTCCAATAATGCATTTAATGGTTTTTTTTCCTTTTGCCATTTTTTCACCTCTCTTGGCTACTGTCCCCGTTCACGTATACTTATTTCTACTCTCTAGTACAGTTTGACAGAGTTTGGGCAAAAAGGCTCTTTCTCAAAAAAGCTATGTTCCGATACGGACGTATTATAGGTGTCCTTTAAGCCAAACCTTTATAGTTTCATAGCAAAAAATCGAAGCAGCTATCAGTATAGCAATTACGGCGAAGAAGTACTGATTGGTCAGAATTCCTGGTCTCAAAGGAACAAGTTCTATTATCAAAACTATCGCCATAAAGACGGAGTAAAAGAGGTATCTGGGGACTATGAATCGGCCAATCTTTATGCAATTATCTAACATTATTTTGTTAACAACATAATTGCCCATTTCATGTTTCACAAATCCAGCATCCTCTAGCTTGGAAAGATGCCATTGTGCAACACCTGGGCTGCTGAGATTAAGCCTTCTTTGGATTTCTCGGACTCCCAAAGGCTTCTGGCTCCTTAGCAGAAGTCGGTATATTTCAAGAGCGTTTCCTTTCAAGATGTCCTCGGATTTCTTAGACAATATGCCTTCTTCCAAGCAAACTGCATAAGGAGCTAGTGTAATTTAAGAGATGCCCTATTTTGCCAAATGCCAACTGTCCAGAAACTAGTACAGTTGCTCAAGGATTAACGTTAAAATAAGAGAATTTCTCTTGGAATTAGCAATAGAACGTATTATTGGTGAGCCTTCACACCTTGATCGTAGAAAAAACAAAGATACTGACTTCAATTGTTCTTGCTATAGTGCTGGCTTTTTTGTTGTTTGGTTTAAGTAGTGTTCTGTTCCCCAGCCCGGAACCGACCCCCATGCCAGGGCCAGAGGTATCTATATTGGATCAAATATTTTCGGCGGTCTCTTGGGTAGGTTTGGCGGTAATCTGTGCAGTTGCAATCGTTGGAGCAATACTATTTGCAAGCCCACTTAGAGACAAAGGAACGGAAAACGAAGAAGTGAATGCCGTTTCGAGCGTTGCGGGAGTTTTGAAACATTCAACAAGCTGTACTGTGCGTTGTTTTAGAACTATGCTTCAGTGCGAGAATTACCTTATCGTGAATATTAAAAAATCGAAGAAAAATCAGTTCAGCATTTTGAAAATAAACAGGGTGAGTGGGGTGGCATGTTAGAAAATGAGAGTCCGCTGAAATCTGAAATATTGCAGGAAATTCGCGAGGGCTTAGTCAGACATTTCTTATGCACAATAGTCCTAATTAGACTTCAAAATTCGACCAGATTAAGCGGTTATGATGTTGTTGAATTTGTTAATAGAAGGTTTGGGCTTTTTATGAGTCCCGGCACTATTTACTCTCTTCTTTACACAATGGAGAGAAATGGCTTGATTCAAGGCTATACTAGAAATGGAAAACGCACTTATGAAGCGACAGATGCGGGCAGACGGAAAGCTGAGGCGTTCATTGATTCAAAAGACCAAGTTCAAAACTTCATACAAGCTATCATTGATCGGGCTCAGTACTAGTTACTATAATTTTCTTAACCTCTTAACACCAAGGAATGCAGATTCTTCCCTCAAAAAATTCTTTGCCTATCTCGTCTGCAATTTCTTGGTTTTGTTTTTCAGAACTCTCTTCAACTAAGGAAAACTCAATAAGAACTCGTCTGGCCATGTGTCTCGCGTCCATCGTCTAAGACATTACACCAAGTAAATCCTTAATGACAAGGGCTATAAATAGTATGAGTTTGTTGAAATTCCCATACAGCCTCTCTTCTTTGTGTGGCCTTGTGCGCATTCTAATAGTGATCTTGAAACAAAGCAAAAGCTGGCGCTTAATTTATCTGGCTTTTTGGAAGCCCTGGATAAAGCTCTTCCAGCTATGAAAAACCAAAAGACATATTCGTTTTAGATTTGGACAATAACGGCGATTGGAAGGTCGTAAACGAAGACAAACTGAGAAGCAGTCAATGGAGACGAAAACATTGAGCGAAAAAAAGAAGTTTCAGCTAACAGAGAAAGACAAAAAAATGTTTGAGGGTCTTTTTTGTCTTTTTACCCAACTTAAAACAGGAACAAAAAAAGAAAAAGAGTAAGTTAACATCCTACCATATTTGGGATCCGTCACCAGGTACGGCAATGTTGTGGCCCATTGTTAGTGCTTCGTATGTTTGGCCGCTTTTCTTTTGTTCGCCAAACCATGACATTGGTCCCTGTTTACCAACTCCAAAAATGACACTGTGAGCAGTGCTACCTCCATAATATGTGTATGCAGAAGGAATTGAATCAGTTGTAGCATATGGATGCCAACCGCCACCGTAAAGATAACCTATAGCTGAAAGATAGTGTGTACTGTCGTACATTCCACCGATATTATATGTGCAGTAATTGAAATGCGATGAGGTGTCGTCATTTGATTCTGCGCATACATTGGGTTGGTTTCCTGTTAGCATATATGTTCGACCATCAGTAAAAGTTAAACCCGAATCTTGTTGGTTCCAGTAGAACTCCCATCGAGATGTTTGTGTATTATACCGAATGTATTGACTGTAGAGTTGGTTTATAGTTATCGACCCTGTGTTATAAACTACGTTTCTTATCATTGTATTGTCAGAAATGCGCCATATTTGTGCACAAACATACGGGACATATCCGTATTCTTTGCACATTCCAATTTGCATAATATTGACGCCATCGCTTATTGATAGAATATCGGAGTAAAGGAATTCACTTGTTTGGGCAGGTCTGTAGTCTCCCCATGCACCGTATGAAAAAGCACCATAAACTGTTGAGCCACCGCAAATTTGAGCTGGATTCGCATAAATACCTAAGGCCCAATTTTGTGACAATATTGATGGCGATATTGATCTCGCTGAGGCTTGATTCGATGAGAAAGATTCCGTAGAGACAGAACTCTGTTCAGCAGTCGGAATAGCGGTTTGGTTAGTTAATTTTAACAGGTCAATTGGTACTTGAATCCATTTTGTGCTGTCTTTAATTTGTATCCAAATGATTGGCAATGTTTCCATAGACGGTGGAAAACAGTCAGTGTAGTTCCTGATTGTTGGGCGTTGGAGTGTTGCTGTAGGGTTCATGCTAAGTCCTGATGATGAGTCTTTTTGTCCTAATGCAGCGCTATCGTATATCAAGACTTTATCCAAAGCCCGCAATTCGTCTACTGAAGGTAACTTTGGCCATATAGTACTAATTTGGCTATTGGTCAAAGTTAACCCTGCCATAGTTTTTTCTTGAGTTGCATTTTCACCAGTTCCTGCAAGGGCTATTTGAACAATAGATATCGACAGTATACTTAACAGGCATATCGTGTTTAGGTACTTCTTACTAAATTTTTTTGTGCCGATTTTTGTTTCCCCCTGTATTTTCGAAGAGTAGAAATATTACAGACCCTAATATTTCTACACTCTAGTACAGTCAATCTAATTATTCTAATGACTACCATAAAATTATTTAGACATTCCTATGTTTAAAAATTAAATTTAGTAGTCGATTTAAAAATAATTGAACCAGCCTATTGTGACTTTTTTAATTGCTAAATCAGACATAGCTTGTTTGTGTATTGAGCGAGCCAGAAAATACCTAACATGCCAATTATAAACCGACAGTTTAAACGACGGCGTGAAGCTAGCCCTCGGCACTTATCTAGCTATATCGCCGTCAGAATTTTGACTCTTCTCTGAGCTTCCTCTTCCACACAATCTATTAACTGTTGCATGTTTTGGAAGTCGCATCTCATTTCATCACCTTAGGCGACTGATTTGGCTGAACCATCATTGCTTTGTTCTCAGCCAGTATTTCTTCAACTCTTTTCTGAATCATCTGCTCAATCATCTGTGGAGAAATCAGCCTCAAAAGTTCCTTCTCTTTTTCCTCAGCCTCAAGCTATGCCCTAAGGCTCAAAGGTCTTCTACATCTTGAGCAGAATCCCGCGTCGGTAGCGTTCTCATACTGACAAATTGGACAAGCTTGTGTCTTAAGCTGTTCATGTACTAGTTTTCGTTCAGCTTCCTATGAATCCTCAAAATAACTTCGTCAATATCTCTTCCTGAAAGATGAACATAAAATGAAGTCATCTTGCTATCTTTTGTCCATCCATAGTATTTCTTCATCTGAGCCTCTGCAAGAAAGCTCGCTTAATCTCTTGCGCCTGTGCATCACAGTAGATGAAGATTACCTCTCCATAATTGTGGAAAAACATTTAAGGATGCCAAAGGCTAATCGGTTTTCACAGAGCGAACCCAGGGGTGTTTAAGACATTTCTTCAAGTCATGAAAACATTAGATGAAACAAGCAAATAGCAGCTGGTTTAGGAGATGTTTTGTTTTTTAGCGAAGGCTAAAGATAGACCGTTTTCTTTTCTACAAGATCTACTGAAAAACTTGTCTGACTCTAACTTTTGGCGGCCCCTATCCCCCTACCTTTTTTCAGCTACCCTTAAGAATAATCCCTTACCTAAGAAGTAGTCGTATTGTCAAATTGATAAGACGACTACTACTAAAAGCTAAGTTGAAAAGAATAACATGCGTCGCGATTGTTGATTTTTCTATAGCCAGTAAAAGAAGAAGAAAACGTATTTGCAGACCACTTCTTCTACTCAATCAAACATCTACTTAATACATGATGCTAAGCGGAAAAAGAATGGTTTTTCAGAGAAAACTTGTTTTTCTTTCTCTCACTAGAAGTTTGTTTGCTAAAACTAGAGCCACAACTTAGTGTAACTGGCCTAGAAAAAGAGAGAACAGTATAAGCGCAGAAGGTAGAATGTTGAAAAGAAATAATTTCTTCTGCCTCAACAACCAGACAAGAAAGAATCAGAAATAGTAGTTCAGCCCGAATTGGAACGCACTGCCACTTCTACCCTTCTTCCGCACAACAGAAAAGTGTCAAGCATTTTGTAACTCAAAGAAGAGGACAAAGCTGTACTTGCATCGTTGTCTTCTTTGTTCAACAGAAGCTTAGGTCTTATTTTGAAAGAAGAAAAATCGGCATCAGTTGAAAATCGCTGTTTTTTTCTTCTTTTGATGAGAAAACGGCTGGTAGAACAACAGTGTTTTTTACCGTTGTTGTTTTTCTAAGAACTAGTACGGTGAAAAAAGCTATTTCGGAGCTATTTGTTCAAATCGATTTGCACGTATTGGGTTGCTGCAGTTCTGTGCTTGTAACATTGCGACTGGTATTTTGCCATTTGGTATAGGTCCAGCAGTATTTTTCTGAGTCACCTACTTGCCAACATGGCAGGGCTTTCTTACCTGAAAGCCGAAGTTCCTTTGACATAGGTTTGAAAGGCTTGACTGTGGCAGGGTATCCTGTGTCGTTAGATTTCCGAGCTTTGTTACGGTTGAACTTCAACGTCAGTTAATGGTTCCTTGTTTTGTATCTGCATATCTCAGTGGCGGTATTTCTTCAGGTAGACCACGGCAGCAACAGCCACAGAAACAACGGCAACAGGCAACCATGGAAAAGACCCATGTTGAATATCAGAGTCAGAAACGTCTTCATCTGGCTCGTATTCTTTAGGAAGATTATATCCTATAGGAGTGTATTGCCAAGTTGATTGAGCCTTAGTCGAGGCGAAACGTTGCATTAACTCAGTCCAGTTACCACGTTCAGTCCAAGTAATGCCTTCGTCACTTCCATTCTGACCGCCTACAACATAAAGCAAATCGTTGACGTTCACGAGCGAAAGTGACCAGCGTTTATCAGGAATGGAAGCTGCCGTCGACCAGTTTCCAGTCTCTGGATCATAAACCTGATTCAAATCTGTCTTATAATAATCCTCAAAATCCATTGACAGCCATCCACCAGAAACGGTTGTTGTTCCACCCACCACATAGATTCTTTTGGGTGCCAAAAATCCTGACGTTGTACATGCATCCGCACCACTTACACCAACAGGAATGGATGTTCCATTGCTCCATCGATTGGTTTCGGGGTCAAAAATCTGAACTGGATCGCTGGCGTCAATGGGAGTGGATGTTTGTGTTCCTCCTCCGATAACGTATATCTTGCCGTCTAAAACAGCAGAAGCATATCCCTCAACTGGCACAGGAATTGGAGCCATCGTAGACCATGAATCGTTAGTTGGGGCGTACACGTAATTGGTGGCAGACGTGAAGATGATGCCCTGGACGAACGTTGCGCCACCCATAACGTAGATTTTGTTGTCAACCACGTTTGCTTTTCGTCCGATCAACCAGCCAGGTACCGAAGACGACGCCTGCGCAACCGCCCAGAACGATCAGGTCCGCAAGCGGAAACCTTCTTGCCGCCGGACTGCGGGCGTTGAACTCGCCCTGGATGCCTTCGAGGGTCTTCAGCACCTTCGCCAGCTGCTCCGGCTGGTTGACCTCCCAGTCCTTCTGCGGCGCCAGGCGGATGCGGGCGCCGTTCGCGCCGCCGCGCTTGTCGGAGCCGCGGAAGGTGGACGCCGATGCCCAAGCGGTCGACACCAGCTCCGAGACGGACAAGCCGGAAGCCTGGATATTGCCCTTGAGGAAAGCGATGTCCGGAGCGTCGATCAGTTTGTGATTGACGGCAGG
>CAWGAW010000021.1:0-73623 GCA_963820675.1 Candidatus Bathyarchaeota archaeon
ATGACTATCCCGACACGAAGGCTACTGGCAGTCACACTTCTATTCTCCAGCTCTTTCGCCTGGTTCGCTCGCTGTGTGTTACACGTTCTATGCGAGCGATGCAGTTGTGAGGAGAGTAAGATTAAGAGAATAAGAATGAATTAGTTTGGGTTTGGGGACTAAAACTTAATCCAACTTCTAAAGGACTTTGAAAAAATACATGCGTTCGGGTTCCAATAACAAAAGATGAGTGAATAAATTTATATTGGGAAAAAGGCACGAACCTTTATTGTCGAGTTTCTCTTGACTGAGTCCGATTTGCTTGTTCAGAGTTTAGTCAATGGGGAGAGGCTTCTTTTTTCGTCTGAAAAAGCAGAGTTAACGCTTGGTCCTCCGGGCACAACAGGTAACCAAGGACCAATTAAGGGCGCTCTAGCGATTACAGATCGACGAATCTACGTGGTAGAAAAACCCGGGTTCTTTTCTGGCAGGCGAGAATTCGAGGCGATTTTCAGTTCAAACTTTGCGCGACAACTAATCAAGGAAACGACCTCTAAAAATGATGAGTTGAAACCCCTGGCAAAAAAAGTGAGTATGATTTCGCGTAATAAGTGGCTTAAACAACATGGATATAGGATAAGCGTGGATATCCTAACAGACGTGAATTTTGATAGAGGCATATTGGCGCGGAACAATTTGTTTCTGCAGATCTATCACGCCTTCACTGACAGCGATATGAGAAAAGCCATTGAAAATGGAAGAAAAGCTAACGAATCGCTCGCAGAGACTGCGCCTGGAGTTAGCAATTTGCTTGCTGAACTTGCATCTTCAGTGGGTTTTACTCTTGTTAGTTCGACTTGTCAACTTCGAATAAAACAGCCGTTGAGTATGCCTGCGGATGTTGCGGCGATGGATTTTGCTGTTGCTGGTGATGAATGGTTGGTTCCGATAGTGGACCACTATAAGGAAAAGACAGACATAACTTATGGGCCGCTTCTGGAGATAATGCAGGCAAAAGCACCAGAAATATCGGCTTACATCAAAGAATACGAGAACTCATCCAATGAGTCGTAACCGTGCGCGCATGACTGGAGTTTTCTTCTCAAAATAAATCGGCGTGCGTGGTTGTTGTTGGATTAAATTTTAATATTCTAGTTGTTTGCATATGTCAAACTGTGGAAACATGGGATCAGGGAAAACTTTAGCGTTTCACTCTTATAAAGGCGGAACTGGAAAAACAACTTTAATCGCAAATCTTGCCGCCCTTTACGCAAAGGACGGGATGAAGGTTTGCCTTTTAGATTTTGATTTGTATGCTCCCAGCCTAGGAATGTATTTTCGGAAGAAACCAGCTGTCTACTTGAACAATCTTTTGAGGGGAGAACTAGATACGCCCGGCGGAGCGGTTGATGCTTCTTCTCTAATCATGGATGTGAGCTCGGAGTTGGGGGTGGATGGAAAGCTCCTGCTTGGGTTCTCCAGCCCCAATAAAGAAGATATTGACGAGATCGAGTTTCAGCATGATCAAAAATGGCAATTAAAAGCTATTAAGCGATTTCAATCCTTCAAGAATCAGCTATTTGAGGAATATGGGATAGACTACCTTTTCCTAGACACCAGTCCTGGAATTAGGTACTGGTCCATAAACACGTTGGCAGTGGCAAATCTTCTCTTTCTGGTGATGAAGACGAGCGATATGGATATTGAAGGAACTAAGAAAATGGTAAACGACATCTATGACGTTTTGACAAGGTATGGCAAATCAAAGTACTATGTGGTCCTCAACAAGGTGCCAGGAGTCGAAAACTCAAAAGGGGCTCAGTGGGACTTCGCTGAGCTAGAATGGTCTGAAGAACTGCGGAAAGAAATAGGGACTGAGGTTGTTGGATCTGTTCCATGCTTTTGTGATATCCAGTTTAGCAGACACGAATTTCTATTCGCGATAAAGCACCCTGAGCATCCTTTTTCAATAAAGGTAGCTGACCTTGCGGAAAGAATAAAGGTGCTCGGTTAACAAATGTTGAATGTAGGACATAAGGTGTTGTCATGAAGCAGGTGCCTGTTTTTCCTGGATCGGGCAGGCTTGTTGAAGGACAAATGCCCCCTTCTTCTCTTCTTCTAATGGGTCCGTCAGGAATCGGGAAAACCATTTTCGCTAAACAGTTTCTCTACAATGGTCTGATTTCTGGCGAGGCTGGCGTCTATTTATCTACTGACGAGACTCCAGAAAGAGTTCACGAATCTATGAAAAGTTTCGGGTTTAACACTGATAGTTACGTAAACAACGGCACGTTTTCCATTGTTGACTGTTACTCTTGGAAAATAGGAGGTAAGTCTTCCAGCAAGTTTTATGTTAGCAATCCAGCCGATTTGGCAGCCGTTTCCAGCGCAATCGATGGTTCCCGACAAGGGTTGAAAAACACACGCTTTGTGCTGGACTCTATGACGGGATTGATGACTATTTGCAGCCACAACCTCACGTTTTTTTCAAAATTTCTGCAAGTAATAGTAGCTAAAACGAGGGCTATGGGTGGCAACGCTATGTTTCTCGCTGCACCAGAAGCTCATGATCCCTTGTTCATAAGTTATCTACGGGAAATATTCGATGGAACACTGGAGATGAAGACGGACACTGAGAAGGGTGCTTCGGGCGAGGAAATAAAAAGGCTGCTTAGGCTCTTCTCACTCAAGGGAGCCAAACACAAAACGCATTGGATGCCCTTCGAGATAACGGACCGAGGAATAGTCATGAAAAGCGACGCAGAAGTCAGGTGTATGATGTGTTCCAGACTGATCGAGTTGGAGCCACATGTAGAAGTTGTGGACGGCAAGGAATACAACTTCGATTCAGCGGAATGTGCCGCAACATACAGGAAACTCAAGGCGCTTTATGGTGAAAGCTTCGAGTAATCTGTACCAGTAATCGACGCCGAAAGACGTCGCAAGGGTCCCAAAAGGTTGACGTTAATCTGACGGCAGACTTTAAAAGATGTTTTTCGTCAGAGAGTGAACTCTCATACAAATGAAAGCCGTAGCGAGGTCTGAGAGGCTTTCAGAATTTCTTCATCAGGAAGATGTTGCCTTGAACGTCTCTGGCACCTAAACCTATCGTGTCGAGGGCTTGGACGACGATTTTGTTTGGGAAAAGCGATTGCAGTGTACAAACACCTGAGTCGCATGCCAAGACCACGAGGTAATCGGCTTTATAGTTTGGTTTTTTGGCTGATTCTATGTTGCAAGCCATCGGGAGCAGTTCGGTGTCAACAACGTCGAATCCATCTTGTTTCAGCCGGTTTGCGAGTTCATCCATTTTCTCTTTTCCGCCGGTTTCACACACTCTCGCGCACGAATTGCAGGATACAACTCCGACTGATTTCCATTTCCTCAGCATGCCCCTAATAATTCCATAAGGCTTAATGCTTGTTACAATCATCTGGCTCTCCCCAATCTACATTGTTTTTTTACTCCTTAAAGTCTTTTCTATGATTTGCATTTTTGAAAAACAATCTATTCAATTGCTATAATGGTAGCTTCGCAACTGATTGCAAATTATCATTATGGATGATTATGCTTGTGGATATTCCCCAGAGGAATTTCAGGCGGTCTTGCGTCTTTTCGAAGGGGAGGCAAGAATCTCAGAGAAAGAAACGGGCATCGTCTTGGAGAAGACCTTGCGGGTTTGGAAGCTTTGCAACCAGAAGTATCTGGAGCGCGAAATTGCGGTTACTAGAGAAAGAATTGGGTCTTAAAAGGAAACAGAATCGGTTTTTTCTGGCATAAAAGGGGTTATCTTTCCCTGAACAAGGTCATTGTGGGGTAGATTTCTATACCTGTTTTGTCTATGGTGTATGGGACAAGGTTGTTGTTGACGCTGACGCCTCTCATTTTTTCAACTTGAAGTCCCCTTGTCGTTGTGCCGCCTGAGTAGAGAGTCTGCATCATGATTACCCCGTGTACGAGGAATTCTTCATCCATTGGTTTTCGTTCCAAACCTAGTTGGGACAGCTCTGTTGTGATTAAAACCGTTGCGCCTAGGTCTGAAAAAGCCTCGATTAAATCTTGGCTCGCTGTTCTCCGTTCGATAGGGTCCAGGAATCTGTAGAAAAGCTGGGCTAACGTGTCCAGGACGACGCGTTTCGCGTTTAGCTCTTTTATTTTGGCTTGGAGTTCTTCGATTAGCCTGTCAATGGGCAGCTGTTTGCCGCGCAAGCTGCTTGATTCTTCTTTTAACAATTTTTCTTTTAGCATCGCTACTCTGGAGAGTCGTGTCGCATCTATGAATCCGAATTTGTGCTCTTCTTCTGCCTTCTTGAAATCCCACCCGAATTTCATCATTTCAGCAAGAAATTGGTTTTCACTCTCATCTAGACTGACAAATATTCCGTTTTCGCCATAATCAACAAGACCTTTGTGGAGGAATTGTGATGCTAAGACGGTTTTTCCAGAGCCTGGTCCCCCGAGAACGAGGACAACTCTTCCTTTGGGAAATCCGCCGCTTATTAATTCGTCGAGGCCTTGAATCCCTGTGGGTACTGTCGGGACGCTGTCTGACAATTTGCTCACCGTTGTGGATGGTGTTCAAGTAACACTTATAAGTTTTGTGAAATCGCTTTCCCATGCTATTCTGTTGGTTTCGGTCATGTATTCTAACGTTTTTTGAGAGGCGGCGGAACTCGAAAAAAATTTCAAGACACTTTTGTTTCGCAATTAACGTTACGGTATCAGAGGGCTTGTAGGTTTTTGTTCGAGTAGGAACATCATCCGCAGCATTTGCTTTCTCTGAAAGTTTTGGAAGCGAATCGGTTTTCGCCTATACGAGTCCTAATGAGCTCTTCAAAACATCAACATCCAAGGCTCCAGCCCGAACAGTCTTACCCGTCCTCTTATTAGTCACCGACACTACAGCGGGCGCAAAAAGGTCTGGGTCAACCTTGTAAAAGTCAAACCCCGCCTCCTTAAAAATATCCAAAAACCTCGGGTTCTTGGCAGCGAGTTTCCTAGCTTCCTGGAGCATCTTCGACGCTGAGCTAGGTGCCTGCTTGGCTATGGCTTCCAGCTTCGCCTCGTCCTCAAAATCAACAGTGTAACTAGTCACCCCTCCGTACAGGATGGCGTCGTTCGTCCTGCCCATCGCTTCACTGCTACTCGGATGAACGGGAACTATAGGCGCATAACCCCAAGCATGCTTCACGAGGAGCGGATCAAACTCCAGTCTCTCAAGTTTGTGCAGCCCAGTCTCGACTATTCTGCCAGAAACCTGTGTCGCACCCGTTAAGCTCGTAGTGGAGAACATAACAGCATAAACGTTCTTTGGCAAGACTCTACACTTATCCGCCACAACCTGAATTACCGCCTCGCTCGGCTTCTTCTCTGTCTCCAACACGATGACTGCGATATCTGATTCCTCTTTGTAGGCAAGTTTTTCGTAAAGGTCCTTAGGCTTCAACGCCAAAGCTCTGGCCGGACCCGAAGCTATAGCAGAAAAATCTTCTCCCTTAATCTGCCAACCGGCAAACTGCGAACCCAAAAGCGAAAGAGCCGGGTGGTCCGTCTGAACGAAGACAGAGGGTAAGACTATGTCCCCGTATTGCACTGGCGTGACGGTTGCCTTTCCGTACCCACCCAAGCATATCTCAGTGACCAGTTCGCCCGCAAGGAACCCGCCTTCAACGTTTATCCCCGCGTCGACAAGTGTCGCTCCCGACGGCGTTTGCTCGAAGGAGACACCATACTTGTCAGCTTCATCGCACAGCTTGCTTACCAAAGGCAGAGCAGACTTGTTAAGGTTAATCTTCGGCACAGACACGGAGCTTCCTCGTTCGCGAGTTCGTTAGCAATTACATTTTGGAACATAGATTAAGCTTTTCCCACCCAGACACGAGAAATCGACGTTTAACGCACATCAACCAACGATTTTCAAAAGAAAGGAATTCCCTAAGTCTTTCCTTAGGGGGACCTTAGACACTGTCTGCTGATACACGTATTTACAGAACGCAAACGCCTTACCAAGAAAAATATGTGGAACAGGCTCTCCCTTTCAAGAGGGAGTTAGCTGCCGAAGTTCGGCTGTGAACACTCTGTATTTTTCAATACTTGGAGGTCCCATTAGGTTTTCTTCAAACTTTTTAATAGCGCTCCCAAATACGGCAGTCTCAGAGTCTTTGAACGATTCTTCATCGGTCCATAAAGTGATAACCAATCCGACATCGGGGTCTTCCTGACTTAGAAGAGATAGTACTCCGCGATAACCTTTCGCTTGTCGTGCGATATTGCCAAACGCTGCATCAAGTTCATGGAAGCTCTCATCGTGTTTTCCAGCTTTGAATGTCCACTTTGACAGTCTTGCAAATACCATTTTAATCACTTCAAAGAATCGCTGTGTTTACTTCTCCGACGACGCTGTTAAGCCTATGTCACAGACTCTGCAATCAGTACGCAGTCATTTATTCCTCCAAGAGATTACGGTAATTCTTGACCCGCAAAGCGTACTCCTCATTTAACAAATTCCTAAACTCCAAGTAACCACCCAAACTTACCTCCCGCGTCCCGGACTTGAAATCTGAGGCTCCCAATAATGACTCGACATTTCGAAGCTTCTCCTGCCACAAATCATAGATCTTAGGCGAAAACATGAACGGATAAGTCGCCAAGATGCCATCCAATCTTCTTCTGTCCTCAAAGTCAAGCCAGAAACTCTTCTCCGCACCACCGCCCGACGAGCCCTTGTTAAGTAAGGTGTACAAAGGGCCATACGCCTTCTCTAGCTCGTTTCTAGCATCCTCGATAGCGTGCCTCTTGGACTCCATACTAGCGCGCCTATAAGTTGAGAATCCCTCGACAGCGGCAAAAAAAGCAAGAGAAAAAGTCAGTAGCAAGTTTGCTTTTTCCCCAAAACTCAAGCCTGACAAAATTGGGACTCCGGGCAAAGCAAGAATGAATGTGAGTACTACTAAGAAGAGCACCGGGAGCAACAAGAAATACTGTTCTTTCCGCAACAGCGCCACAGCCGATAGCCGAATATATGTGACTCCTCGGCTTAAGATTTTCCACTACTATAAAGCCAATTTCCCAGCTGTCGCCTGCTAAAGGCCACTGCTCCATATTTTCAGCTGGTCTTTAACAGTGAAACCGCAAGACCCAGAAAATCATCCATCCAAGATTATTTCTTTGAAAAAATTGTTGCGCTGCACATTTCTGCAACATGCCTGCACAATTCTGCGCAATCCAGAGTAACCCATAACAAGCTCAGTTTCAAGAAAACAGCTGCCATCAGCCCGTGAATCTACTCGAAAAAATTGTTGAACAAATCAGCTCCCTCAAACGGCAACTCTCATAAGAAACAACTTTTTTGTAATTTCATGAAACAAACAGAAATTTTAGCGAGCCTCTAACTCGGTGTGCTCAGTTTCAAGCGTGACCTAACAACGTCAGCTAAAACGTGACCGAGCGGAATCGTGTACAGGGCGAGTGTGGCGTTGAACAGCGCAATCAACGGTAGAATTGGGATTATCGCAGCTTGGGGCATGTTATAGCCCAACGGGTATCCAAAGCCCAACATCGATAAGTTAACTACTGTCATCACGATCACTCTCAGGGTTATTCCAAGAATCGTGGAAGCTGTGATTAGCAAAGCCCCATGCTTTGGCGAGCTTGCTACTTGATCCGTTCTCAAATGTCGAGTTCTAAGACTTGAGAAGATGTGTGGAATGTATACTCCCAGCATCATGGAGAGGTTTGCTATAAGATTGTAAAATGGTGCCGCTGGCAACCCGCCTGGTCCCATGAAAATAGCAAGGAGCACGAATGAGTTCAGGACTCCTACGATTATTCCGTATTTTGGCCCATATAGGAGGAAGAGGGCAACAATGGGTATTTCCCAAATCTGATAAACAAGGAAGGGCAGGTAAGGCGCTGGGACTCCTATCCCGGTGATTGAAGGGTTAAGGACAACTGTCAAAGCTGCAAACACTATTATGGACGCCAATGCCGCTGTTTTCATGCTGGTCAGGCTAACTCGGCGCTAATATCTATTTAAGAGTAGCTACTCAGAAAAGGGTATTCTCAATTATGCTCAAAGTTGATAAATACCGTCGTGTAAATAATAGCGCAACGTGAGATGCGTTGTCTGAAACGAAACTCTCAACCAAAGACGTGAAAGACTGGCTTGAGGAGCAAACCCGGAGCATTCTGACTCCCGTGCAGGATGAAGCTAGAGACCTACGTGACGAAATGCGGCAAGCTATCGAGAGCGAAACGGAAGCCTGCAAAATGCTCCTTGACAACAGCAACCGAGAAATCGAGCATCGAAACATGAGAGTTTACGGACGCGCCCGCGCTCTCAACAAGCTAGCACGCCTGTTTATAGATAGACTCAAGAAAATCACCATACCAGACCAAGTCTCATACGACACACTCGAAGGGTTCGTGCAGGACACCCAACGCATTTACATCGTCGCAGACGTTGACATCAAGAACTGGTTCCCACGAATTTCCCCGTTCTTCATCCTCGACAGACGAAAATTCCTAGCTGTGCACGAAAAGGCGAAACTAATCCTCAACATGCTAAACGATTTCGTGACCAAGGAATACGTCAAGACCAAGACCATCGAGGAGACATTCCAGCTAGTCGATGACATTCAAGCTTTGGAGCGGCAGTTGGGCGAAGTTGAAACACAGAAAGCGAGCATGAAGAACGAGAGGGTGCCCATCGAAAAAGAGATCGCCGACACACAAATCAGAATCTCAGAACTTGAGACCAAAGGACTCATCGACGAACTCAACATAGTAGAAGCTGAGAAAGAAGCCCTCACGAACGAACTTAAACACGCTCTACGCCACCTCCAGAAACCTTTCATCAAAGTGCAGGCATTAGCAACGGGAGGTGGCGGAGCCGGGTTAACACAGGACGAACTAAAAATGCTAAGCGGATACATGGAGAACCCGCTTGAAACTTTTGCGGCCGAACCGTCGGGATACCCAATGTTGAAAGAGATTCTGCAGAAGGTCAGCCGCCTCATGGACGAGGGCAAGTTGAAGTTGAAGTCGGATAAAGCTCGCAAAGCCGCCCAATCCCTTGACGAAATCCTCATGAAGAATTCTCTGGCAGAGCTCCACACCCGCGCTGCCAGCGTGGTCGCCCGCCGGAATCAGCTTTTGGGGTCGAGCACGATGGACAAGGTAAAGCATGAGCTCTATCAGTGTCAAGAACAACTGAAGCAGCTCATGGTGAGGAAAACGAGCGTGGAAACGCACGAGGCCGTGAAGGGGCAAGCTGGAACGGACATTCAGGAGAAAATCCGCAGCGACAAACGGCTCATCGAGAAGAACGTTCTTGGCTTCTTGAGTATGAAAATAGAGATTACTTAGTAATTAGTCCAATTTCACTTCCTACCACTCCCCACAGAACATTTAAGAGCGCAGCATTCAGCATCTCTCTCACTGAAAAACCGAGGATGCTCAGCCTTGAAGATTGGAATCGCCACCCGAAACATGGAAGCTTGGAGCAGCAGCCAAGTCCGAGAAGCCCTCAACAAACGGGGAATATCCTACGTCTGCTTCACGTTCCCCAAACTCGTCGCCCGCCTCGCCTACAAACCAAACTTCAAAACCTCAGACGTCGTCACCCAAAAAGAAGTTCGACTTCTCGAAGACCTCGATGCCCTCATAATTCGTCCAATCGGCAGAGGCTCCCTCGAAGAGCTCGTCTTCCGGATGGACATGCT
Organism: Candidatus Bathyarchaeota archaeon; assembly: GCA_963820675.1. Classification (GTDB taxonomy): domain Archaea; phylum Thermoproteota; class Bathyarchaeia; order Bathyarchaeales; family Bathycorpusculaceae; genus UBA11855. The sequence continues at coordinate 9,702 of CAWGAW010000021.1, forward strand.
CTACAAACTCCAACGACTGGGGTTCTACATTCTCAACCCACCCGAAGCCATCGAACACTGCGTAGATAAGTACGACATACTCGCCATCCTCGAAGACGCAGGCGTACCCGTCCCACGAACCCTCGCAACCGAAAGCGTCAACGAAGCATTGAAGGCTTTCAAGGAACTTGGCGGCGACATCGTCGTCAAACCCATCTTCGGCAGCCGAGGACAGGGGGCAACCCGCATCGTCGATGCAGACATCGCAGACACCGTATTCAAAGCCATAACCTTCCACCACGGCGTTATCTACCTCCAAGAGTTCGTGGCACACGGGCACTCAGACATCCGCGCCTTCGTGGTCGGCGAACGCGTCGTCGCAGCCATGCGTCGAGTAGCTGAGGGATGGAAAACCAACTACAGCCGTGGAGCCAAACCTGCGCCGACAACGCTGAGCAAGGAATTCGAAGACTTGGCCGTCAAATCCACCAAAGCCGTCGGCGCCAAAGTCGCGGGCGTCGATATCCTCGAGGGACCCGAAGGACCACGCATCGTGGACGTGAACAGCCAGCCAGGGTGGAAGGGGCTGCAGATGGTCACGAAGGTTAACATTGCCGAGGAAATCGTGGAATTTGTGCTTTCTGAGCTGAAGAAATAGCTGCTTCTATTCTCTTGCCGATAGAATATTCACGTAGGGGTCGTCCGCGGCTCTCGGGAAAGGCTCTGGAACCCCGTTCCTCAGGAGCTTGCGCTTCTTGTCGTTCGTGAAGGTTCCCAGATAGGCGATTGGGATACCGACTCTGCACATTGCTTCTTCAACTTGGTCTTTCGCTTCAGGATGTACCGCAGCGATTATCATGCCTGTTGACGACGTGGCGAGAACCTGTTCGTCAGTGAGTCGAAAATGTTCTTGAATAAGCTTCATTTCGCGATTGATGGGCAGTCTCTCGAACTCGATTTCGAAACCTAACCGAGACGCTTCAGCCATTTCATTTAAGGCCATCGTGAATCCTCCTTCAGTGGCATCGTGCATGGCATGCACGCCTCTGATTTCGCTTAGTTTCTCTGCCTCGTGCACGCAGCTTTCCATCTTCACCAACGATGTCAGCTTCTTTGCTTCTACTTTGCCCAGAATCCTCTGCGCTAAAGCCTGGTTTGTTAGGGCGAAGTTGACGAGCGTTTCTAATCCGATGCTTTTTGTGCACAGAATTAGGTCGCCTTCCCTGGCGTTCCCAGGTGTGATGAGTTTCTCTTTCTGCACTGTGCCGTAAGCTGTGCACACGCCAAGAAGACAGGTAATGCCATTGTACGTGCCCGTGTGTCCCCGCACGATTGCAACGTTCAGCTCGTCCGCGGCGCTGCAAACCTGCTTCATAACAGTCCGAAACTTCTCGGGTTTTGTTGACGATGGCCCGAGCAGGTTGACCGTGCAGAACTCTGGGTTCGCTCCGAACAGGGCGACGTCCGACGCAGCGTAGTTGAGGAGTAGCCATCCGAACCACTCGTCGGGCACACCGATGCAGGGGTCGGTTGCGACCACGACGTATTTGTCGCCTTGCAGGTGCACGCCTGCATCATAACCAGGCATGGGCGGTACGACGACCCGCTTGTCCTCCTTGATACACGTTAGGAGTTTCTTTAGGTCTCCGTCTGCGAGTTTTCCCATGTCATAGACCTACAGGTATACGTTGAGCGCTTTGCTTTTCTGCATGATGCCAATGACGACGGCACAGACTATGATGCTCGGAATGAGGTAGGTTCCGTTGTAGAGCGCCGAATAGACCGCTGAGCTCATTCCAGGTGGAGCATAATCGCCAAAATAGACCACACCCGAAACGAAGTGGCTCACGAAACGAGCCGTGCCGCCGACGACGACGCCCACAACGGGGTAGTTCTGGAAGAAGCCTGCGAGTCCGAGGACTGCAAAAGCCAGGGGATAATCGAGGACAAACTGGATCGGGTTGACAATGAATGGCTCGATGGCGAGGTCAACCATCCCGAACACGGCGCCTGCGAAGATGCCGATTTTCCATCCTCGTCTGAGAGCAAGCCAGAATATAGGGATCATTCCAATGTTGATGGAGCCGCCTTGGGGCAGGCTAAAGAAACTATGGCTAACGAGACTTAAAGCACCCGCCAACGCGACGAGCACTACTACTTCTGCAAGTACACTGGTTGACAGAATCGGTTTTCTAGTCGGTTGAGTCGTCATTCTTTTCCCTCCGCCAGTATTACCTGGTTCAGGTTCGTTGGGTCGACGGCGCCTTTAGCCGTCCTCTCAGCCGAGTTACATGCTCAGCTCCCCATGATACCTTGAGTGGTTAGTGCTGTTCAGCTGTATATTAGTGTTACGTGAAGGGTCTGCGAGCTTAGTTGCCGAAAATGTTCTTCATGAGTGCCTTGTCCAGTTCATATTCAGCGGTCAGATGTCTTGCTGGGACTTGGGCTTCGCAAGAGAGGCAGTTGTGGTCTTGGAATAGCGCTCTGAATCCTCTTTCCAGTAGCTCTCTCAAAGCCGAGACGCTTTTTTCCAGAATTCTGAGGTCGACTTTGCCATTATCAGGTGCAAGGTAGATAAGGATTTCAACAAAAAAGGAGGGTGGGTTGGGCGGTGTGAGTCTCACTCCCCTCCCGATGCGGTAGTTAACTGTTCTCTCCAAAGTTTGGTAGGCTTCGTGATGTTCGGAGGCATTAGCCTCTTCCAACAAGGCCGCGATGTCCAGGGGTGTGTTTTGTTTCATTTTGGTTCTCTTCACGATTTGCGAGTTGCTCACGTATGGTGCGTCTCAGATTTTGTAGTATCTTCCGTACAGAATGATGCCGACGGCGAGGATGGCGATGCACGAGCCTGACACGGCGGCGAAGTCGAGCAATATGGTTGGGCTGGCGAAGGTTGCGCCTCTCAGGAACAGCGATGTCAAGCGCGTCTGTCACGTAGTAGCTGGGGACGAATTTGCCTGCGACCTGTGCTGCTGAAGAGAGCGATGCGCCGACGAAGGTGCCGAGGAACAGCTGCGGCAGCACGAAGAGGAACGACAGGCCTGTGGCTGCGCCTGGAGATTTGGCGATGGTCGCGGTGATTAAGCCGAAGCCGACGTTGGAAAGCGAGAAGACTAGTACGAGTACGAAGGCGAGGAGGTATGTGGGTGCTCCGACGTTTGGTTTGAAGCCCATGAGGTAGACCATGGCGAAGACGAGTGCCGCTTGGATGAGTGCGATTGCCATGTAGGATAAGACTTGAGCCGTCATGAACTCCGTTGGCGTCGTAGGTGTGATACGTATGCGTTTCATCATGCCGTTTTCACGGTCGGTGGCGAAGGATTGGGCGACCATCATGATGAGGAATATGGATGCGAAGGTGAACATGCCTGGAGCAATGAAGTCAAGGGCTGACGGCGCTTTCACTTCAACGAGTGATGCAGTCTCCAAGCGAGAACGGGCTCGATGCTGTTTGCTGGGTTTGACCTGCGATTGCGGTTAGGATCTGTTGGATTATCGGTGGAATTGCTTGGGTGGCGACCAGTGAGCCTTTGTCGAGGTACAGGGCAACTGTTGCGTTCGTCCATGCAGCTGGGTTGTTGGGCGCTGCTTGGTATGACGCGAAGCTTTGGCTGAACTCAGCCGGAATCACCATGACAGCTTGGATGCTGCCTTGCGAGAGGTCACTTTGTGCGGTCTGGTTATTAGCATAGGTCTGAACGTTCAATATTGTCATGTTGGACATGGCCGTCAAGAGTATCTGCGAGGCGTTTACCGTGTCAGCCTGATCCATGTTGACTACTCCCACGTGGTAAACTGGTTGGCTGCCGCTGCCGACGCCGCCGAATGATGCCCCGAACGCGAAGACGAAGACGATTGGGAACAGGAAAATCATGAACAGTACTGCGGGTTCGCGGATGGTCTTCTTCATTTCTTTCTTGGTTAAGGCAAAGACTCTTTGGAGTTGCATTTACATTTCCTCCCTGATTTTTCTGCCCGTCAGCGCGATGAAGACCTCTTCCAAGTTCTTGACGTTGTTCTCGCGAAATCAGTTCCCGGGGCGTGCCGAGTCCGATTAGTTTGCCATGGTCGATTATGCCGACGCGGTCGCAGAGTTCTTCGGCTTCTTCCATGTAATGCGTGGTCAATGATGATGGTTTTGTCTTGCTTTTTTAATTCCTTTATGAAGTCCCAGACGGCATGGCGCGATTGTGGGTCCATAGCTACTGTTGGTTCGTCCAAGAAAGCAATCTCGTGGGTCGTGAATTAACGCGAGGATGAGGCTTAGTCGTCGTTTCATGCCGCCGCTGTACTTCTCCGCCCTTCTTTCGCGTCGCTCGTGAGCCCCATCTTTTCCAGCAGCATCACACGTCTGGCTTTGAGGGTGTTTTGTTCATTGTGTGGAGGTTTCCGAAGAGGTCCACGTTCTCTTCGCCCGTCAGGTAAGCCGTATATTGCGGTTTCTTGGGGGCAGACTCCGATGAGTTCTTTGACTTTTGCTGTTTCTTTCTGCACGTCGTAGCCGCCGACTTTGGCGGTCCCTTTTGTGGGTTTAGTCAAGCCGCAGAGTATGTTGATGGTTGTAGTTTTGCCGGCTCCGTTTGGTCCAAGTAGCCCGAAGAGTTCGCCCTTGCTTATTTGCAGGTTCAAATCGTCGACTGCAGTTGTGTCCTCGAATTTTTTGCCGAGGTTTTCCATTACTATGGCGGATTCATTCATTTTTTTTCACTCCATCTCATGTCGTTGCATAGTGTTTTCTAGCATTTAGGTTCATGTTAAATGACACATGAAAAAAGGGGCTAGAAGAAATATTCTAAATGGGCGTTTTAAACATCGTTGAGTTAAGAAAAGAGACATATCTACTTACAGCGGGATTTGGTCTCGCCAGGTCTGGGAAAATGTAGCCCGTGAAAATCACGTTGGGCATTACCGATTGTACTGCTTTCTCATGCTCGAAGCATTCACGTAGGTTCCTCAGTTCCTTCGTAGTGCCTGTCCACACAAAAAACAGATAAGTATTCGGAATGTTGCCAAAGCCCCAAGAGAACATCACGTTGGGGAAATACTTCCGACAAAGCGTGTCCACCGCGTTCTTGTCAGCTTCTGGTTTTAAGCGCACGTGGAAGACGCTCATGATGTCGTTTGAAGCGTCAGGATACCACTCCATGGACAGCTCGACCATGGAGTTCTTAATCATGTGTGTGAGCCTTCTTCGAACGGTTTTGGCCGAGACTCCCAGTTCTTCGGCGATGTCGGAGGTTGCTTTTCGTGAGTCGTCTTTGAGGGCGTTTACGATTTCGTAGTCCAGTTTGAAGAGGCGCTTGTCAGCTTTTTCCAAAACCGCAATTGGCGCATTCACATGGGAGGTTGTTATGCCCACGGTCGGCTCGGGTATCTCAGCCGCTTCCTTCACGTAGTTCACTAAAGCTTCAAGTTCACTTATGCTCTTCAAGTAGGCTCCAACGTATAGGTAGTTGCCGCCGCCAACGGCTAGCCAGTATACCGACCCGTGTTTTTCCAGTTTAGCTCGCAAATCTGTAAGTTGGCTGGCTTTGGAGGTGCCGAAAACCAAAACGTGGAGGGCACCGGTTGCGGCGATGTTGACTTTGGCGGTGAATTTGCGAATGATACCTGCTTGGATGAGGGATTGGATGCGGTTGTGGACGGCGGTTACGGAAAGGTTCAGCGTGTCTGCTAGTTCACGGTATGAACGTCGGCTGTTTATCAGCAGTAGCAAGCTGAGGATGACGTCTGTCTTGTCCATCTGTAACAGTCGGATATGATTCAACGTTGCAGCTTAAAGATTTTAGGCTCTGCAACGCCAAGAGGAGCCATCGTAAGGCTTAAACCCCCTAAGGCATTTAACCACATAAAAACCGTTCACGGAGAATAACTGAACATGCAGCCTCTGCCGAGAGAGTACAACTTCGCCGACATCGAAAGCAAGTGGCAAAGGAAATGGGAAGAGATGGGCGTGTACCGCTTCGACTGGAATGACACAAAGCGCAGGCCCTACACCATCGACACGCCGCCGCCTTACCCGTCGGGCGACCTGCACATGGGCAACGTCCTCAACTGGACCTACTTCGACATCGTCGCCCGCTACAAACGCATGCGCGGCTTCAACGTGTTGTTCCCGCAGGGCTGGGACTGCCATGGCTTGAGCATCGAAGTGCAGGCGGAGAAGTTGCATGGCTTACGTAAGCGAGACGTGCCTCCCGACGTGTTCCGCAAGTGGTGCATCGAAATCGTCGACAAATACATTGCACTCATGAAGGAAGGCATCCTCCGCCTCGGGTGCAGCATCGATTGGAAGACGGAATATCGCACGATGGACCCCGACTACTGGCGCCGCACACAGCTTAGCTTCATCCTGCTGCACAATAAGGGCTTCATGTACCAAGGGACGCACCCCGTCAACTGGTGCCCAAGATGCGAGACCGCCATCGCTGACGCAGAGGTCGACTACGACCGCAGGGAGGGCACGCTGCACTACATTCGCTTTCCATTGGAGCAGGGCGGGCACTTGCTCATCGCCACCTCACGCCCCGAATTCATCCCCGCGTGCGTCGCGGTTGCGGTGAACCCCGAAGACGAGCGTTTCAACTGTTACGTTGGCAAGAAAATCGCTCTGCCTCTGGTCAACCGCTTAGTGGAAGTAATTCCCGACGAGATGGTGGATTCCTCGTTCGGCACGGGCGTCGTGATGATCTGCACGTTCGGCGATAAGGAAGATGTTAAAACGGTTATGCGCCATCACCTACCCACTATCGCGCTTATTACGGAGAACGGCAGAATCAGCGAGGTCGGCGGAAAATACGTAGGCTTATCCATCAAGCAGGCGAGGGAAGCCATCGTGAAAGACCTGGGCGAGGCGGGGTTGCTGGAGCGGACGGAGCCGTTGCAGCAGGAGGTCGGCTTATGTGAAAGGTGCAAGACGCACGTGGAGATTCTGGAGCGGAAACAGTGGTTCATGCGGACACGAGCGTTGACGGACAAAGTGGTGGAGACCGCCAGACTGTGTGACCTGGTATCCCGATTACATGAAAACTCGCCTCACAGACTGGGCTAAATCCCTGGATTGGGACTGGGTCATAAGCCGCCAACGCATATTCGCCACGCCCATCCCCGTCTGGTACTGTAAACAGTGCGGCGAGCTCATTCTGGCTGATCCGTCGTGGGTGCCCATTGACCCGAAGCTCCAAAGACCCCGCATCAAGGCATGTCCGAAATGCGGCGGAAAAGAGTTCACGGGGGAAACTGACGTGTTTGACACATGGATGGACTCTTCCATTACCTGCGCTGTGCATGCTGGCTGGCCCGACCGCAGCGACTGGCGGAGGCTTTTCCCCGCTGATGTCCATCCATCGGGAATCGATATCATCCGCACATGGGCTTACTACCTCATGGTCAGGCATCTGGCACTTTTTGACGAAACCCCATACAAGTCATGTCTCATCAACGGTATGGTTCTCGGCTCGGACGGCAGGAAGATGAGCAAATCGCTTAAAAATTACGTTGCTGCGCCGCAGGTACTGGACAAGTACGGCTCTGACGCGACACGCCAATGGGCTGCGGCAGGCGGCACAACGGGCTCAGACATCCCATTCCGCTGGCCAGACGTGGAGTACGGCAGGCGTTTTCTCGTGAAGCTGTGGAACGTGTCGGGCTTCGCCGCAAGGCTGCTGGCGGACTACGACCACGAAGGTAAAGCGGAGTACGTATTGGAGCCCCTTGACATGTGGATTCTAAGCAAAGCAGCGCGGTTGGCGGAGAAGGTTACGGCTGCGATGGAGAGGTGCGAATTCAACGTCGCAATCGAGGAGGTTCGCAACTTCACATGGCACACGTTCTGCGACTGCTACGTGGAGGCGGTCAAGGATAGGCTCTACCGCGCCGAGATCTACGGTGACGCGAAGAAACGTGGCGCCCAAAAAGCCTTGTACGAAACGCTTCATACGGTCTTGCAGTTGCTGGCGCCCGTGATTCCACATATGACCGAGGAGATTTATCAAGCCATGTACGCTGAAGCCAAGAAGTGCCCGAGCCTGCAAGTGTCGGCGTGGCCCGAAGTGAAGGGGTGGGTTGACAACGAAGCCGAGGAGCGGGGTGACGTGATTGTGGCGTTGATTTCAGCGGTTCGACGCGAGAAAGCAGAAAAGCATTTGCCTTTGAACACGCTCATCAAAAAGCTGACGGTCTGCACTGAGGATCGGAAGGCAGCGGAAGCAGTAAAATCGGGCATGGGGGACATCGTGGGCGCGTGCAAGGTGGAAACTCTCGAGGTAAACGTTGGCGAGGGTGGGGACAGGGAGGTCACTGAGTGCCCTAGCATTCGTTTCACATCCGAATACTAGGCGAGTGTGGAGAGGAAGCGGAAGATGAGGAGGGTTGGCGTGATTGGCTGCGGAGCCATCGGGGTCATCATAGCTGGGGCATTCGAACGAAGAATCTTATCTTGTGATGAGTTGGTTCTCTACGATTATGAGTTAGAGCGGGCTGAGACTCTCAAAAGCCAACTGCACGTACCGGTTCGGGTGGTTTTGAACCTTGACGAGATGCTCAAGTTCAAGCCAAGGGTCATCGTGGAGGTGGCGTCGCAGCAGGCAGCTCGAGAGTACGTACCAAAAATCGTCGCGAAAGGCATAGACGTGATCGTTATGAGCACGGGGGCTTTGCTGGGATTGAACGTGCGGAGTCGCTATGTTCACGTGCCGTCGGGTGCCATCGGCGGGTTGGATGCGCTTTCGGCCGTTGCTTTGGCGGGTGTAGACGAGGTGGTCTTGACGACTCGGAAAAACCCGAAGTCTCTCGACGTGAATTACGTCGTGGAGACTGTGATTTATGAGGGTGATGCAGAGGAGGCCGCGAGGCGCTTTCCGCGAGAGATGAACGTGGCGGCGACGTTGGCGTTGACAGTTAAGCCTACGCGGGTAAGGGTGCGCGTAGTTGCTGACCCTCTGGTACATCGCAACACGCACGAGATAAGCGTGAAGTGGCGGTTCGGCGAGATCTTCCTAAGATTCGCGAACGATCCACATCCTGAGAACCCACGAACGAGCGCCTTGGCTGCGTGGTCGGCGATTAGACTGTTGCAGACGTTGCTCGAGAAATAGTTCTTTCGTTCCTCAGCTTTTTCCGCATGATTTCTTTGGCTCTCTCCAGCTCCGCTTTCCTCTCTGGCGACAGGTTCTTTCCTGCCCTGTTGATGAAGAATTGCACCATGCGTATGCCCGAGCCCACGCCTTTCGGGCTGACCTCCTTGCTCGCCATGACGCGGGCGATGGTCTCGGCGTCCTGCGTGAAGATACCCTCAGGAGGAAAGGTAGAGACTGTTGTGATGGTGTGAGACCATTTCTTAGCTTTTGATCTTTTCTTGCTCATCTGCATCACGATAGACAAAGTGGTTTTTTCGGTTTAACACAAAAGAAAGGGGTTGGGCTATTTCCATTCCCAGATTTTACCGACGAAGTTTTCCTGCATGTCCGTTTGGTACTCGTGGATCCCGACGACCTTGTTCAAGCGCTCCAGCTTCTTCGACTGCGTCATGTGAATGGACGATGCCCGTGTTGCTCCTCCATTCCCCGAAGGGAAGCCAACAGCCACGCCCTTCGACATCACCGTCTCGCCCTCCATCGTGGTGAACGCTGACGTGACGTCGCCCATGAAGATGCCATTCGCCATGGTTCCAACGCTGGTCGATATTACCATCGTATCGACGCCGAGAATCTTGCCCATTCCCTGCGCTGTCGTCTCGATTTTTCCGTCGGGGAGCACGCGCCAACCGATGTTTTTGCCTTTGAATTCTCCGATGAGTTCTCCAAGCATAACAAATCACCTCACGAAAGAAACAGCGAATCAGACTTCATATTAGCATTTGTGACTGTATAACATCAGCAACATCTGAAAAGTCGCATGAAAAGTTCTTTTTCCTTCATGGCAAACGGTAAATACAGGTCCACAACAAAACTACAAGCCATGCCAACCTGCGAAGAACTTCTCACAAAACTCAAAGCCAAAGCCCGACCAGACCAACTTGCAGGCATGGCACGTTACGGAATAAACACCGAGAATCGTCTTGGAATCCAGATGCCCGAACTCCGCAAACTCGCCAAAGAAACTGGCAAAAACCACGCCCTCGCACTGGAACTATGGCAGACAGGCATTGCAGAAGCCCGCATCCTCGCCAGCATGGTCGCAGAACCAAACCGACTCACCGAGCAACAAATGGACAAGATGGCAGCAGAAGTGGATTCGTGGGATGTCGGCGACCAAACCTGCATGAACCTCTTCGAAAAAACCCCGCTTGCATGGGAAAAAATCCAAGAATGGTCACAACGAGACGAGGAATTCGTGAAACGCACCGCATACAGCTTAATCGCTTGCCTCGCATGGCACAGCAAAACCGCTACAGACCAGCAATTCACCGAAACCTTTCCCGCCATCGCGCACGGAGCACAAGACACGCGCAAATCAGTCCAGAAAGCCGTCAGCTGGGCACTCAGAAACACAGGAAAACGCAACAGAAACCTCAGCCAACAAGCCATCCAACTCGCTAGGCAAATCCAACAGACAGAAACCAAACCCGCAAAATGGGTGGGATCCGACGTCATCCGTGAACTCACCAGCCCCTCCGTGCAAAAAAGATTAGACAAAAAACAAAATCACTGACTGAAAAAAACCTTTTCCAATCATTTCCCGCTGTTCAGCATTGATTTTTTTCACTGTTTTATGCTATTGCAACCCCAAAACCATGTTGGTTTTGCACTCGTAAATTACAACCCAAACCCTGCATATAATACAATTAACACCCAGCGATATACCCACATGTTAACAAGCGTTATCTCCCCACCAGCGTCATCTGTGCATGGTGTCTTAAAATTGATTTCGTGGAAACACTCCTTCATACGTCTAAATGAAGAATACGACATAGCTAAAAAGAAGAAGCAAGCGCTAGACAAGCTGTATGAATCGGGCCGAATCAGCGAAACCACCCGCGACAGCTTCAACGGCGAAATCGTCGCCGCCATCGCCGAAATCGAACGTCAACAGAAAGACCTCCTGGCAAAAATGGATGCAAAAGTCATGGAACTGCGCAGCCAAATCCAAACCCTGGAAATGCTTCTCGCAAACTACGAGATCCAACACGTAGTCGGCGAAGTAGATGAAGACACATACCAACACGAGATAACACTACTCACAACAGGACTTGACACAGCAAAACACGAGTTGGACACGATAAAAGAAGCTGCAAACCAACTCTGCGCTCCTGAAGCATCTGCAGCACCCGCACCCGAACCAGTTCAAGCGCCCGCTCCCGAACCCGTTGCTCCAATCGCAGAATCCGTAGCCACCCCAGCTCTAATCGTTGAAGCGCCCCCAGCTGAACCCACACCCGCACCCGAACCAGCTGCAGACATCCCCGTAGTGTGCGCCCAAGAAACCGCACCTGCACCAACTCCTGAACCAGCAGCAGTCGAAGCAACTCCGGTCGCCGAAGCAGCACCAGCAGCCGTAGAGACTCCAGCAGAACCAGTCGCCGAAGTGGCAGTTGCAGAAGCCCCACCAGTAGCCGCCGAAACTCCCACTCAGGCAACAGCAGAAGCATCAGCAGCAGAGCCCGCAGCAGAAGTTCCTATTGCTGAGGCAGTCATCGAAACCATCGTGGCAGAAGCTCCAAAAGAACCTGCGGTAATTGAAACTCCAACGGAACCCGCAGTTGCAGAAACACCAACGGAAATCGTCGTGGAAGCCCCTGTCGTCGAAGCCGCTCCAGAGCCACCCGTTGTCGAAACACCCACGGAAGTCGTCGCAGAATCAGCAGCCGAAGCAGCCCCTGAAACTCCAGCCGAGCCAGTCATCGTAGAAGCGCCAGCAGAAGTCGTCGTTGAACCTCCAGCAGAAGTCGTCGTCACCGAGCCAGCCGCAGAAAGCACAGCGGAACCCGTAATCGAGAAACCCGCGGAAGTCATCGTCGAAGCCCCAGTAGAACCTTCAGCTGAACCCGTGGTCGAAAACCCCATTGAAACCCTTACAGAAATAACCGAGACCCCTTCAACATCCGAAACCCTCATTGAACCCGAGACTCCGGAGACGGTTGAAGAGGTAACCCCAGAAGCAAACCCTACGGAAGCGCCCAAGGAGGCGCACCCAGAAATAGTCGCCGCAGCGGAAACGGAAAACGCCGAAAAATCACAGGCAACCGAAACCGAAGCTTCTCACGAGGAGAACTCTAACTAAACCCATCTCAGACAACAACTCTCCACCCTCTTTCTTTTATTAAAGCCACCTACTGCTCTTGCGCAGAAACCTTCTCACCGTTTTAACTTGCTTGGTGAATACGAACATTTTGAGTAAATTCCGAAGTTAATCAAACAAGGCTACCGAGATTCTGCTTCCATGAGCTCGAATTTTATGTGGTTCGGGTACAGCCAGTATGCTTTGATGAAGTCTTCCAAGCTCTGATGAATCCACGGCGTCGCCTGCTCGCGTCCTTTACGCTCTTCAAAGAGTGTACACCTTGAAAGTGGCGAATTAGGCGTTTGTCGTCAATTCTAGCCTGTGCCGTTGCTGAGTCCAGTGATGTTAATAATTGCAGGGAATGTGGGTGGGTTCTCGCCCTGATACGCGAGGTAGATTGCAACACTTTTTCCATTTGCTGTGAAGTTAGCGACTAACACCCTGTTCCATTGAGGTTCCGAAGGTGTTGTTAAAGGATAATCCGGTGGAAGCGGTTGCTGATAGGTTTGAGCAAACGGTTGCTTCTGGGTTGCGTTGGAAGCCGTCGATGTTGAAGTGTTTGGCGCAGGCTGGTTTGGAACTTCTGGCTGCGGAATCGACTGGATTACTGGGTGAGTTACTACATAGGACATGTAAGAAAAAAACGAAACAGCAAGAATTGTCGCTGCAAATAACGCAATTATTGGGACGGCATTTCGTCTGAGTTTCGTCGAAATCGGAGCCTTCGGAGATTCTTGACACCAACGCCTTGTCTTCTCCAGCAACGTCATTCTTCCTTTCCTCCGATTCTTGAAAACAACGCCTCCGCAAGCTGGGACGGCAACATCGTACGTACACCTTCGGGAAGGAGAAAATTCCTATTCTCCGCCTCCGAGAGCAAAACGCCCCTGCACGCCTCCAGCTTCCTGCATTTTCCGCAGTCGCCTTCATGCTTGTACCAGACTTGCACGCCGTTCTTCGCTGAGAAAGTTATGAACGCTTTGGTCTTGAAATGCGAACTATACCCCACCAGAAAGCCCTTGGCTGGGTCCACCGTTTCAACTTCGATCCTGTTTATTTCGGCTGCTTCCTCCAGGGAAGTGCAGACCTTCTTGCTGGCGGCGCCCACGGCTTTATGGATGCTCTGGCGAGTAACTTTTAACTTCTTAGCTATGCTTGCCTCAGGCATTCCTCGGCTCTTCAAATCCCAGATTACGCTCTGCTTAGAAGTCAAATAACCCGAACTTAAGCTCATTCAACACACCCCACATGTAAACCTCAAAAGGCTTACAAAGTAAGCATAACACCGTGCTCATATAAGCTTTGTCCCCCGCTCAACCTCTGGAGAACAAATGAAATCGTGAAGGGTCGTGTAGACGTTGACCACGTTATTTCCTACAATGTTTCTGCTTCTTCAAGCTCGAACCTGATGTAGGCTGGGAAGAGCCAGTACGCCTTGATGAAGTCCTCGACACTCTGGTCCACGTCCACCGCTGTAAAGAACTCTACGAAGTCGCTGCCTACGTCCTTCACGTCCTTTCGCGTGTAAACCTTGAAGGTGGCATAGTACGCTTTGTCCAATTCGAGTGTTTCTAGCGGAAAATCCTCTCGAGCTTCGAGGGGGAAGGGCGAGTTCGTTAACGCGTCGACGGCTGATACTCTGCGGATGGAGTCGTTCTTAGCTTTCACGAGGACTTCTCGGTTGGCGGTTATCCTGAAGTTCCAGTCACTCTGCAGGTCGGGCAGCGGTTATTCCTCCAGGTGTTCTTTTCGGGCGAGCACCATGTTCTCCTCGTCCAGGGAGAACTCAGGGTATTTATGGCTGTAGAACAACTTCAGAAACTCCTCTGCATGCCGCGAGTCGAAGGGCAGGTCACGTGCGGCTACTTGGTTGCCTGCGCCGAGTTGGCTCTCAATCGCCGACAGCGCCGTCGGATAATTCAGCAGCAGCTCCTTTCGCTCACTGTAAGCTGAGATGGTGGCGACGCACTCGTCAACGTTCGACAGGAACTTGGGCAATTGCTCCAGCGTCTCCTTGTACCCGTACTTATCGGGGTTCGACACATTATCAACCGCCTGCGCCATCCGCTCCTTCAACGTGAAGTTCTTCTCCCACATGTAATTCTTCCTCGGCAGCATGCTCTCGATGGCTTTCTCCTTGCTCAGCATCTCCTCGTTCAACGTCGACAACACATCCCTCGCAATGCCCAGCGAAGTTTGGAAGACCGTGCCGACCATCGTGACCTCGGTCACGTTGAGAGAGTCCGCTTGGACGCCAACCTGGATGCCCTCGGCTGCACTCACAAGGGATGCAATTTTCTCGTAATTCCCCGCCTCCAGCGCCGACTGCAGGGTCGCCTCCTTGCTCTTCAAGCCTTTCACGTAGGCAAGCGATTCCTGAAGCAGCTCCACCGATCTGACGATGCTTGTGCTGTACTGTCGCCGCCAGTTGTTGAGCGCCACGAGCAGCGAGTCAATCGCTACCCATGGTGCCATCTTCTCGCCCAGCTTCTCTTTCGCAAACGATACTGCCCCGCTCTTCTCCGGCAGGTTGGGGTCATACAGGGAACGCACAATACCATAGACCTGTTCCACAATAGGAATAGTTTGTTCGCCTAGCGCTTTGCCCGCAGCGATGACTCCTTTTATCGCCGCAATTCTCTCTTCGACGGGCATCTCACGTTGAAAAGTCACCTTCGCCGAGGGCTCAATCTTCAGCCCCGCAGCGTTAACTCGCCCAACCCAAGTTGTGTACTCGCAGTTGACGAGAGTGTGGTACTCACGCAACAACACGTCCAGCTCAGCGAACAAAGCGTCAATCTCGACGCTCAATTGCTTGTCGAGTTCGTCAAACTTCTTGTCAGACTCATAGCTGTCATAGTAGCGTGACGCCGCCTTCGCCAACACGTCGTCCAGTTTGTCCTTGATAATGAGCATCTTGCCCTCCACAGACGCCACGTCTACGGGTATGCCGTCCTTCACCGAACTCAAGTTCCCCTCAAAAACCTTCAGCCTAGCCATCAACTCATTCGCCTTCGCCAACAGCATCTCGTCGGTCGCGCGCTTCTTGGGCTGATACGAAATAATGGAAGTGGGCAATGTCAGCAACACCGTTGCAACGACGGCGCCAGCCATGGTTCCAGCGTCAATCTTCGCGCTAATTGCGAGCGGTAGCTGCAGTGCGTTGAGGCAAACGAAGAACAAAGCCGCCGCTGTCGTGGCTGTGATTACCGGCAGTATCTTCTCTGTTGAACTGCCCGTGAGCGTTTTGAGTATGATGAAAACGGCAGCGACCAGCGCCACCACAATTGCAATGAACAGCATGATGCCGGGTAGCGAATCGCGGTACTGCTTCAGGACATCATACAAGTTCAACCTCGAGTAGGGTGGGCTGCCGTAAATCTGGTCCGTGATTGCCGTCACAATCTTGTTGGTATCGTAAAGCCTGAACTGCAGCATACTCGTGTTCTGGATGCTCTTGAAAATCCCCGACAACGGCGCAAATATGCTCGGCACTGCAGTGGGGTCGAGCCACCAATCGGTTCGCTTTACTAGCAGAATCGTCTGCAGGTATTGCATGAGGATGAGGGGCACAAAGATCAACACCGAGTACAATACCGTCAACGTTGCCCTTCGCTTGAAGAGCACACCCGACATCAAAATCAGGGGTATCGCGAGAAAATAGGTTTGACCAAAGAATAGACAAATCGCTGCGATGATGCCCAAGTTTATGGCGAGTGCGGCTTTCTGACGATTAAAAACAATCGGCGGCACGATAAACAACACCAGCCAACCGACAACGAACCCACCCTTAACGTATGGGTCGCCGCTCAGCATAGCCACGAAATTCAACGCCGACAACTGATAAATCAACCCCACGCCGATCACGCCGCAACCGATAGGCATCCCAGCCTCAGGATAACCATAAGTGACCGCCGCAACCATGAACGCGATGAGCAGTGGTAACGGCTGAGGAAACATTGGAATGAAAGACAATCCCAGAGCCATGGCCGCAAACGTCACGGAAAAAGTGATGACCCGGAGGCGGCGAGGCTCAAGAGCCCTTTCTTCAGCCTCCTTTTTACGCAGCTTCTTCAAGAACTCTATGGGTCCAACGATTTTCGGCCTGGAAACATGCGGCAGGGATAGCTTCTTCAGCGACTTCAAACAGGATAACCTAAAACCTTATTTTGTCAAACCATTCTTAAAGCTTGTCATGGAAACCCCTCCTCAGCCTATTGAAGCTAAACCTGTTGAAACCAGCTTCGACGTAATCGAAAACGTCAAGAAACACGTCGCCCAGCTGAAACCCTACGTGCCCGAACGAGGCTTAATCTGTATCGGCGAGTACCCGTTCAAAATCCTGCAGAAAGACCCGTTCCTGGAGAAACTCGCCGGAATCCTCCCCATAGTCATCGAGAAGGCAGAGGGCGAAAACGCGAAAGTCGCCCCAACTCAGCCAGCTCGCTGCCCCTCAGAACATGCTAGAGGTGGAGGCTGACGTGGACACTCACTTCTGGTTCAACGTCACGACCTACCTCGCTGCAAACGAAGAACTAAGCACACGACTGAGGAAAGCAACTGAGAAACTGCACGAAGCAACAGTTTTTGCTTCATTGTGGGAGGGGCTAGGTAGCGCCATACTGCCGATGCTGTTGGCTCAGTTCAGGAAATCGAACGCTAGCTCGGTTGCCCTTGCCGTTTTGCCCTCCAAAGCGCAACCTTCAGACGCGCACTTCAACACATTAGCCTCCATCGGTATGTGCGCAGCCGGCGATTCAGCCGCGATAATATTGGTGGGCAGGGACTTTGCAGAGAACTACGTCGGAGTCGACCGAAACGGGTCCCGGATGAAGGGTAACGTTGTGGTTAATTACTTGCTGCAGATGATGCTGGAGAAGGAGACGCTCACGCAGGAGCTCAGCGAACTGTCGCGGGCGTTCAACGTCAAACTCTACACGGGGCTCAGCATCATGGGCGCAAGCTACAAAGTATACGGCTCTTTCGAAAGCATGCTCGACGCCGCCTCCTTGAACCCTTTCCTACCCTTCGACCTGACCAGCGCTGCAATAATCTATGTTCTTGCCCGCGTCCCCCGAAGCCTGAAAGAAATACTTACGAGGGGAAAAATCGAGCTCGAAACCGCTGAGTGGGCGAAGAAGATACCCAACGTCAAGAGCATCTACGTGAGCGAACCCATCTACGTGGACGACGCAAGCGACCGCGTGGACGCAGTTGCCCTTGCGGGAGGCTTCAACGTTGCGGATTTGACGGCGTTTCTGCTAAAGAAGTCGGACAAGATAAGAACCGAGACTATAAAGAAGGGTTTGATAAAAGAGAAGGAGTGGGAAGCCATCGTTAAGAGCTTAACGATTGGCCGCTAACTTACTTTTTGACGTTGGTTCCGTTATTGTTGTTCTTTAGTGCGTCGACGAGTTGTTTTGCTGCGATGCCGTGTTCGATGAGCATTGACCGCGAGAGGGCCCGTTCGAAGTCGTTGGATTTGCTGTAGAGCAGTTGCATTTCGTCGAAGGCTTCCATGTCGTCGGGTTTGCCTCTGCCGCCCACCACGAGGACGCGGGTGGTCCATGGGTCGCGGGATTCGATGACGCGGACAGTTATGGTTCTGGAGACTTCGCTGGTGACGTATCCTGCGAGTGACGTGTAGAGTTCTTGGCTGAGTTCTTCGCTCCAGAGGCTTGGCGGTGTCACGACGGTGACCCAGATGTAGTCTGATTTGTAGATTGGCTTGTAGCCCATGACGCTTGGGGTCTTGAACACGCGGATGAGGCTCTTCATGAAGTCCTTGTAGTGGTCTTTGTCGACGATTTCCCGCAGGATTTTCTCCTCAGTCAGAGTTTCCTCCTGCTCCATGAGTATCTTGAAGATTATTCGCATCTGCTCGTTTTCAGTTAGCTCAGAGGACCTTTCGAAGTACTTCTTCGGTTCCACGATTTTTCGCATCTTTTCCTCGTACTCGTCTTCTAGGGCTACGATTTTGTTGAGGCGTTTGCGGTAGTCTGCCGTGATGCCGAGACGTTTGGCAAGTGAATCGTACATCTTTATGGTGCTGTCCATTTTCGCTAAGTCATCAAGGGCGATTGATTCTTCTTCGGTGAGTCTCTTCAGTTCACGCTCAATGCCGATGAGCTGTTCTCTTGCATAGCGTTTGGCGCTGAACGTCTTGCGTAGCTGAGCTTCCATCTTGGATCGGTCGAATTCTTTGCGTCTCTTGGCTTCTTGCACGCGCATGGCTTCGTTGTCCACCAGGTTCCGCTTCTCGAGGCGTTTGGAGACGATTTCGTTCAGGTAAGCTGCGTGTTCCTCAATCATCTTCGCTTCGTCGCCGGGTGTTCGGAGCATGAGTTGAACAGCGAGGTAAATTGTGGAGACTTCGGACATTATTTCCTTGAGGCCTTTCACGTTGGCTTCTTCCTCTGGAAGCACCGAACAGTATCCCATCAGTGTATCGGCGAGGTAGCGTGTGTGGTCGTAGAACTTCAGTATGTTCAGGGATTTCTCTGCGATATCGGCGAGGCTCATGAAGTCTTCGAGGAGGCGCTTTTGCCTGACGGTGAAGACCTGTGAGCTTGGAATCAGCTGCTTTAGCCGCTCGAAAATCTCGGCTTTTCGTTCACAGAATTCCAGATGAGTCTTAGTGAGGTTTGTGAGCAAGGTTTCGAGGTTGTCGACTTTTCGTGAGCCTTCTTTGTGGAGGGATAGGTTGATGACGGCTTCTTCGATGGGTCCGACTTTGCCCATGCGTCTGATGGTTGAGAGGAACCTCCTCTGTTCGTCAATCCAGTTTCTCGCTTGGATTTCGATGCCCTTCACGTGAAGCTCCATGTCGTCTTCGAGTCGAGGATTGCTGTAGATGACGGATTTGACCTTCTCGTCGAACTGTTCCTCGTTGAACGTGCCTGTCTTGATGAGGTAGTCTTTGTACATTTCGCGGACTTCGTGGTTGCATTCGGTGAGGATTTCGTTGATGCCATCGAGGATTTCGAGTTTCTCTTTCCGCAGGTCGTAAAGCATCTGGAGTTTCTCGAAGTTCAGCTTGTACGCAGCGATGTAGTCGTCAACGGGGTACATGACTTTGACCATGCCCAACGTGTGAGTCGAGTTCTCGGTGAGGCCGACTTCGGTGCCGATTCCACCCATCAAATCTGCTAAGTCAAAGTCCATGAGCACATAGAGCAAGTCTACAAACATGTCGTCTATCTCGTGGCGAGCAGTCACGATGTTGCCAGCCTTCGTGAAAGCGGGAAGAAGCGGCAAGTAGATCAAAGCATTAAGCGGGTTACGATAATATTCACCGTAAACTTTAGTGAGGTATTCGTTGTAGTCTTTGTTCGTGAGAAGCTGAAGCTCGTTCATGGCGACGAATGCGGAGCAGCCTTTAGCAGGAGGGTCATCTCCACCGCATGGGGTCACAACGAAGGCGATTATGGGTACGCCCGAGCCGAGCACTTTTCGCAAGTGCCTAGCGAAGTCGAAGAAGATTCCGCTTCCAGTGCCACCTCCCAACCCATAAACCAAGATCACTGTTGGGGTGATTATGGATGAGAGAGCTTGTTCCTTGAAAGCGTTGATGCAGTTGCGAATTATGCCCAGCTGATAGTAGTTCAAAGCGTAGATTGCTTTTGCCAGCGCTCGTCGTCTGCCTGCGCCGCCAGCCATAGGTGGGATAGCCATGGTTGAGTGCAGCCAAGGCATGAACTTCTCGATCTTGCAGCCTTCGCCAATCAAGTACTCATTGTACTTTTGGTTGATGAAGTCGAACATCGCCTCGGCTGTTGGGAATTTTACTGATTGAGCGACGAGACGCATTCGTTCGTGCGGTATTCCAGCTTTTGCCATTGCCTTTACTATTCTCTCGTTGGTTTCTTCGAGGGCTCTGATTTCTGGGTCAGCGATATCTATGGCGAGCAGAGAGAGTCTGGTGATGTCGTTTCTCATGAGCTCCATGGTTTTTTCATGCGCCATGAACGTTTCTACGATGTTCGTTCCTGCGGAGCCTAGCCCAATTAGTTGCACACTATTTTGGAAGATTCGCGTTGTGGTCACATCCCAACTAGACGTTTAAGCCTGTCTTCCACGCTTGACAACTGCGAAGAGATAGTTCTGTCAATCTTGGATGCTCTCAGGGTTAAACCTTCTAAGTCTTTGATTTGGTCTTCGACGACTAGCCTGTAGTAGCTTACTCTGCCCCTGCTTCTCATGAACATGAACCCAAACACGCCTGCCACGACTGCGAAGACGATTATGAGCGGAAGGAACAAGTTCTGCATAACTGCACCGGCTGGCTCGTTGGAAACGTTCAGGCTGTTCAGCATGGCGACTGCGGCGTCTGTTAGTCCTTCACCAGCCACGCCTTGTGATTGGGTGATGATGTTCTGGTAAACGTCCACGTATCCGGTGGCAACTCCTGAACTGCTGAGTTCAGCCAATTTTTGCTGTTTCGCTGCCAATAAAGTGTTGTACTCGTCAATCTTTGAGTCAGTGATGTTCATCTTGACCTCGTCCAAGATTGTGTTGCTGGGGTCTTTGAGAGATACCAAGCTTATAGGAACCGATTTGTGCAAGGTTACGCTCCCGACTTGTTGAGTGACCTGTCCAACTGCGACGCCATAACAGGCAATTGTGAGAGTGCCTGTGGTTTGTGGGAACGAAATGGTCGCTGCGTTAGGATTGTAGTTTCCGAGGTTGTAGCCGTCGGATGTATCGTGCGCCCAGTAATGATCGAGACTTGCTGAGTGTTGCATGGCTGTGCTGAGGCTCAGCATGGTTGATGGGCTGCTTGTGGGTACGTTGATAGTGACTGTGACTTTCAGTTGCGCTCCACTAATTATCGTGCCGGACAGAACGTTCGATGCCGTATCAATGATCAGTCGTCCTGTTGATGCGTCTTCGATTCGGTAGCTGGTTATCCAATCGCCCGCGCCAAGAGCGGCAGAGGCGCTAAGGATTGATATCATGCATGCGGATGCTAAGAGAGCTAAAACGCATACTGCGAATATTTTGGATTTCATTCTACTCCCCTTTAGGCTGAGTCTACTATTAGATATCGAATATAACATTTGCGCTAAATCCCCCTTGTTCTTTGGATTCCCACTCTCTTCAGGTTCTTTTAGAATTAAAGCGTTCTTGTCAGGGTTTCTTGACCAAGTCACCTGATGTCAGTCAAAGTTTCTTGACAAGCCAGCCCTCGAGTGCGTATCAAGAGTGTGGGAAGGGTGCTTTTGGAAAAGAATGAAACCCTAGCTCACTGACCAGCCTCGACAAGTGACATGAAGTCTTTCAGCTGCAGTTCAAGCATCGTCTTGAGTTCCTCGAAGCCTTCTTTCTGCTTCTCCCGCTCGGCGGAGAGTTTCTCAAACGCGTTTCTGACCCTGCCCGCGTCGATTTGTGAGCTTGGCTTTTTCGCCAACTCCTCGATAATCCTGAGCAGCTCAGCGGTCTCTTTCCCGGTGTCTTTGTCACCAACGACCGCGCCGAGCATCACGTCGTTCCACACGTAAAACGCTTGAAGAATCAATTTTGCGTCGCGCTGGTTCGGATCGGGCTGCTCGGCACCCTCCGCCGGTGAAGAGTCTTCGCGGTTGAAACGTTCATGGAGCGTTTTCAAAGCATCGAATGCTCGGTCAGCTATCTCTTTCGGAAAGCGCTGCTGAACCGCTGCTGCTATCGGCTTCACGTCGAGAAACGCCAATTTTTCATTTTCGCTGGCGAGCTTTGCAACGGCATCGTCAACACGTTGAGAACTGAGTTCCACGATTTTCCAGTCTATCCGCCCGTGAAGGTGTCTGAGAACCTCGAACAGGGAATTCACAGCCTCCACCGCCTTCGCCGTCGAATGGACAAGCTTAGAGCTCTGCTCGCTCTGCTTCTGTTCAACGTGCTCCTCTGCTACTTTGGCTTCTTTTGTTTTCTGCCGCTCCTTTAGGACTGTTAAAATTCTTTCTTGGATGTGGAGGACTTGGGAGGTTTGCTCCACAGCGAAAACGTCTGTGTTTCCCTTCCAAGTGATGCTCAAGTCGTTCTCCTGCCGCTCTAGGGTTTCGATTTCCGACGTTGGTATGTCGCGGATGGTTTCGCGGTGCTTCTTGAAGCGTCCCGTCTGGACGTAGAACTTAACCGCTTCGTCGCTGACTTCGAGGATGCCGTTGCCGAAGTTTCTCAGGCGAGCTTTAACGACCGTAGAGGGTTTGGTAGTGCTCATTTTCCCAGATTCTTACGTTGGTATTTTGCTCTGTGCATAAAGGCTTTGTGTAAAGCAACGATTTTGCAAGATGTATTTTCTTGAGTTGGGATTGTGAGAAAGCGAGCTTAAGCAAAGCCTACGTGGGGCATACACTCTCCCTTTTCCATTTTGCTGCGTTTCGTGTACGAGTATGCTCCGTTTCTGCCTAGACATCAATCAAAAAAGTGTGTGTCGCGTTGCCTAGGTCGAGTGAGGCGTGTAGTTCTGTGTCACATCCAAGTATCCGCTGTCTGTGAACGCGTAAATCTTGACTTGTCCGCCGATTCCGCTACCCCAATCCCAGTTCAGGTACCTTGAAGGGTTGTTCCACACGCTGTCAGGCGGGTCCACGTGTAGCCAGTTGCCGTTGTAGAAGTCTTCCGCCCATGTGTGTATGAACCTCCAGGTTGACGTGTCCACCGCCACCACCAGTCGACATGGATGGTTCAATGCGAGGCAGGCTGAGACGTATACTATGCTCCATTGGACGCAGATACCCTTGCCGCTGCTGAGAATCTGGAAGGGGTCTTCAAACCCTGCTGGGTCCTGTACGAAGGTGAGTTTGCTGTGTTCCCAAGTGAAGAGGTCTGTCTGGTTGTCGTTCGGGTTGAGTTGCGCCGCCATCGTGGTTTTGGTCTGGGTGGAGTTCAGGTTCTGCATGATGGATATGTAGTGGTTTTTGAGGGTCGTGAATCCTGAAGGTTCCTGTGGCAGGGTGTTGGTGGGAGCTTGGGCATTATTCCAGAGTAAGGCTACGGCAACAAGCGCCGCGATGATTACTGAGGTGGAAGTGATGAGGAGCCATCTTCGGGTTTGCCGATGTCGCTTTGCTACTCGCACTCGTCTGGCTGGGCTCATAGCGTGTAATCACGTCTTTTTCCACGTAAATAGTTATCCTTTTTGTTGCGAATCGGTTTTTTGGAGATATCCGATGAGGACTGAGAGATTCATCCTCTTAAGGAGCTGGTGGGTTTGTTGAGGCTTCGACAGCTAATTTGTCAAGGTTGATGACTTTTCTGCTCCTTCGGAGTTGTAAAATAGAATTGTTCCAAGCTTTGAATAAGCTATAAGTACATGTCCGTTGACGTTGCTATTCAGGGGAAGGGCGTGTCTTCTTTCAGCAAGAAAGCGAGTGCCTTGCTGCTTGCGGCGATAACGCTGACAGCGGTGTTTGTTGCAATCTCACGATTGGACATTCCGTCAGCGAGCGCTCAAACTTTAACACCCACCGCTGATTCTGCGCCCTCAAACTACGATTTGGGCAACTTAACCCAGAATCTGAGCCAGCTAACAGGCGCAAACGTCAGTACAATGGGGGTTGTGAGGTTTCTCGCGAGCGTCTACATGTACGAGGATTTCTGGCTGCAAGCTCAGGGCAACCAGAGCGCGAGGATTCCAGTGGTGACGCGGTTCGCGGGGATTCCGAAGCCGAGTGAAGGCGACTTTGTCAAGGTTCAGGGGACAATAGAATACATCAACCTTGAAGGCGGGTTCTTCATCCTCAACGCTTCCTCGCTGGAAAAAGTCAAAAACGTACTCTTGATTGGCTGGGACGGCACTCAAAGAAACCACCTCCTCGATGTCCTGAGCCGAGGGATGCTTCCTAATCTGCAAGCCTTGATAAATGGTGGCACCATGGTAAACTTGACGGTTTCTGACCATCGCACCGACACCAAGTCTGGGTGGACACAGATTCTAACTGGTTACAGGTGGTTTAGAACCGGCGTGTACAGTAACGTGCTTTGGTTTAACTCGATTCCTGCAAATTATACGGTTCCTGAACGGGTTGAAAGTTACTTTGGAAAAGATGCAGTGAAAACGGGTTTCGTAGCTGGCAAAGAAGACAATATTGAAATTCAGGACGGAACGAGTAGCGCAGAAAACGGAACATACACCCACGAAGCCATATATGACCACCTTCCGCAGACGCTTGATTTCGTCAACGTTGGTGATCGATCTGACAACGAAGTTGGCGCTTTAAGCATTCAGTTCCTTCAGAATAACTCAAACAGCCATTTCTTCGGCTTCTTCCATTTTGGCGACGTTGATGCGTCTGGACACCGAGATGGAGAAAACTCTGCCCAGTACGAACAAGCAATGGTTACAGCCGACTATTGGCTGGGTCGAATCGTCAGCGAGTTGAAAGCTCTGAATCTTACTCAAAACACACTCATCTACGTCACAGCGGACCATGGCTTCGATGAGGGCGCCTATACTCACTTCAACGCTCCATACAGCTGGCTAGCCACTAACGACGGTCGAGTTCGCCGCAACGGCGACGAAGTCGATGTGGCACCAACGATCTACATCGGGCTGGGGATGTGGGGCGACAACTTCCAGCCTGCTCTAGACGGTTATCCTCTTCAACTGAGTCTGCCTGACGGCGTGGAGCAGCATCGACAAATCATACTGAATAACTTTGCTTCCATGATAAAGCCAACTTTTACATCTCCGAAGAATGGAGCCAATGTTTCAGGAGTCGTGGACATAAACTTCAACGTTTCAGACATATACCTAAACGCTGTCACCCTGCTAATCAACAACACGCTAGTATCAGAGGGTCCATGGAATTGGAGCCAGAGCAGACTGGTTGAAGCAAACTGCTCTTACAGGTGGGACACAACCAACATCCCACGGGGCAATTACGAGATAAGGGTCTTCTTGTTCGACGAGCACGGCAGCACCAACGGTCCCGAGCAAGGTGCCATCATGGTCAACGTAGTCTCACAAGAGACGCCAGCAACGCAGCCCCCACCCGTGGTGAATCCAGTTCCAGCATTGCCAGTCCCGCAGACCCAACCTATTTCCCCCGCAACTCCACCAGTCGCTCAGACGCCACCCGTGACTCCCGCGCCTCCAGTGGTTCCACAGCCGAGCACTCCAACCAAAAGCTCCTCACTATCCTCAAATTCAAACCCGCCCGTGGAGTACAGTCTTGGAATCGCGGCGGTGGCGGTTGCAGCGATAATAGGGTTCACTGGAGTTTTGTTCTTGAAACGCAAAAAGCATCCAACCCAAACTTGAGATAAATAATCCGACATTGGCTCGGCAAAGCGGACCAGCGGCTCATTTTGAAAGGTTGAAGAAAATGGGATTAAACTTGGACTGAAAAAAAGGAAAAAAGGATTATGGAAGTGTAGTATTAGTGGCGTTTGTAGTAGGTATCAGGATAAACGGCATACTTCCGTTTGCTGACCAATAAATCGGAAGCTTACCATCCCATCCCAGTATCGTCAAGTATTGCAAATATTCTGGAGTTAGCTGAACCTGTATTATCTGAATAGCTTCAGCGGTAGCATTAGCACGGATCACCGTAGCATTAGCTTCTCCTAAAGCTTTCGTTATAGTAGCGTTCGCAGCTGCGGAAGCGTTAATTACTTGTTGCTGTGCTTGGAACTGAACTACCGCTAACTGGTTTTGCGCTGCTAAGGCATTTTGCTCTGTAGTTACCTTTGCGTCGATGGCAGCTTGGAATTGGTCACTAAACTTGAAATTCGTCATCGACACCGAAACTACCAAATGTGGTACTGCTGTAACTTCTGCTGTAGCAAATCTTGGAAATTACTCTTGGTCTCTTCTCTACGAGTTACCAGTTCTCCTGCTTGGAATCTCGCGGTAATAGCTTTTAGTCCATCCTGCATAGCGGGAACGATTACAGTGGATTCGTAAGTGTCTCTGAGGTTAGTATAGACCTCTTTAGCAAATGTTTTGTCCACTTGGTAGTTTACCGTAACCGAAGTAGTAACTTCCTGCAAATCTGATGACGCTGCGCTTTCCTCGGCTTCAACTTTTTGTATCTGTACGTTTACCAATGCAATGTCCTGACCTATTGGGCTTATCCAATGGAATCCCGCATCCAATGTGCCTATAGGTTGCCCCCAATTTAGCAATACTCCAATATATCCAGCGGGCACTGACCGCGCGGCACTCCACGAAATCCCTCCAACTAAAGCCAGCACAAGTGCAATCATTGCTACCGCTATGAGTTTCTTGAAAGGGAATTTGAAAGGGAATCTGGAAGGCGCTCCATAACTCATGTTTCCACCTCCGTTGCGTTCTGTTTTTCCTTTGGAGAGAATTCCCACGCCCAGAGAATGTATCCAGCTATTGCCAGCACTATCGAGATTGCGATAAATATAATGTCTTCGGACATTATCATCGCTATGAACCAGACGATTGCTGCTATCCAACAGATGGCTCCGTAGATTTTGAATTTCCGCTTGTCGTTCATCTCTTTTTTCTCCCTTCTTGTTGCCTCTGTTGAATTAAGACTTTTGAATTCAACAGTATATGGCGCGCCACCTTAAAGATATGACCTTCTACGGTCTTTCAAGTAATTGCAAATCCACGTTCGGTTTGTTACTTCTCCAAACGTTGGACCATCTTAGAATGCGATCAGACTTTAGATGCAAGATTACATTATAAGCTTTCTTTTGTTGGGGACTAAAATTTAATGCAGACACACACAACAATGTATTAATAGACCAGTACCGTGGTCGCCTATTTGCATATGATTTGTAGTTGGCTTTAGACAGTCACATATTCTAATAAGGTTAAGCGAAGCTACACCTTTGCGAGGTGAATTCAAATTGATTGGTGAATTAATAGGCGAATTCAAAGGCAAAACCACGGGAACACGATTCCTTGCTGATGGAAAAATCGAAGGTTCGTATGCTGGGGCGGGCAAACTCCTTGGAAAAGAAGCCTCATTAATGGCAACGGCTGTTTTTTCGCTCATGCCTAACGGAGTAAACATGATAGACGGGAACGGCATGGAAATGACGGCTGAGGGAGAGAGTGCAATGCACAAGTTCGATGGAATAGGCTGGTCCACTGGAAAGGGCTGGAAATCAAGCAATAGGGGAGCCGTTTATTTCATGACAAGTTCGCCGAAACTCCTGAGCCTCAACAAGACCGTCGGCGTTTGGGAGTGGGAAAACGACGAGAATGGAGACTTTATCGTCAAGGTCTGGGCGTGGAAATAGCCAGACCTCCTTTCTTTTTCTCAGCAGAGTTCATTTAGTTGCTGATTTTTCCTTCAACTTTTTCGGGCAAACCGTAAACTTTGAGCCAACACGAAAAGGAGGTGGGAGTCGATGATTTTTATTACTCTTAGTAAGCTTAGGAAGAAAGCCACAAAAGAGATGACAAATGAAGTAAGCAAGATTATGCAAGCTATGACTGAAAAAGGCGTTAAGATTATTGGTTTCTACTGGACTCTTGGCAGATATGACACGGTAGTCATAATGGAGGCACCCGACGAGAAAGCAGCTATGAGAGCCAACATAATGGTCGGCGATATTGTTTCAACCGAGACTATGGTAGGAATACCGAGAGAAGAAGCAATAAAGCTTATTTCATAAACGACGTATGCTGAATTAGAGATTTGATTGAAATGTAAAGGAGGGTAGATTTTATGTCGAAAAAAATGCTATCGCCAGAAGAGCACCATGAGCAGGTAGTAAAAGGGCTTTACGAACAGATGAAGCCAGTCTTTGACTCGTCAGAGCAGCCGATTTTCCTATACCTAGACGATAACCACAAAGCCTGCAACAGCAAATTTGCGAAGATGCTGGGCTTCAAGTCGCCACAGGAATGGGCTGAGACACCAAGCGTCTTGGGAGTGTCTGTTGCAGAGAAAAGTCGGGAAACATTGACGACGGCGTACTGGGATGCGATGAAGAAAAAGACAGCCTCAACCACTCAGATTACGTGGATGAAGAAAGGCGGAGGCACATTCGATTCAACAGTTGTTCTCGTTCCCATGTTCTTTGACGGACACCTTTTCTCGGTGCACTTCGTGACAAACGTGGTTTCATAACTAACTGCTTTTACGGGGTCAAGCGCGCAATTCTACCTGACTCGTATGGTCACCGTGAAATCTTCCCTTTTTTTGGACTAAAAATTTATTTCCCCATAAGCGCGTGCTACCTTGGATAACCCACAACAGGAAACGCAAGCGCTATGGAATTTCTGAGAATCTGCCGCATTCCGTTCTCCATAAAACTCACGTCAGCCTTTCTGCCTCATACCCTCTTCCTCAATTAAGCCTTTTTTTTGGTTCTCTCCGTCGTCGTTATGTTGTTGTTGGACTAAAATTTAGTCCAACCAACCAACTGACGACGGTGTTTTAAGTAAGTTCGTTTATTGGGAAAACTTAATCTGCTTTGTGTTTATGATTGATTATCAGAGACCATGAAGCTTAATTGGACAGTATTCGCGGTTGCTCTCATGTTCTCTTTCGTTGTCGGTGCTCTTTCACATAGTTTGCTTTATCTGTACTCGCTTAATTTAAGTCCACAGACGGTTGACTGGCTATTGTCTTTAATCGAAGCGGGTCGTTTCATCATCAGCCCCTTTTTACTTTTTGCCTCTTTCTACCTCATAGGAAGAAACATAGACCTCGCATCCGATTTCCTATCAGTGCTTGTGCCTCTTTTCATAGGAAGCTGGGCTGGTCAGCTTATTGGCGGCTTATTAATATTTTTGTATATTTCCCAAGCTTTGTTTGGGTCTGCATCGTATACCCTCTTGCAGTATCTCTGGGCTGTCTTTTACTCTGCATTTTCGTTAGAGTTTTTTGTTGGGTTTACCGCTCTCGCCGTTGCTTATATCGTGAAAAAACGCTTGGCTACACCACCATCGCTTGGAAAAGAATGAGGTTTGGGTTTGGGATTAAAATTTAATCAAAAAAAAATTAACGACGACGGCAGACCGCCCGCCACACTGAAGGGCATGGTCATAGGCAGGCGGGCACGGTGAATGCTGTTTTTTTGTATCAGAAGGCAAGCGGTAGTTCTCAGGATGGTCTGACAATTTATTTGTCAAGAAATCTTGACTAACTTTTGGTCAAGAAACCCTGACAAGAACCCTTTAATCAACCGGAAAACCCCTATCGTTCACCTTAGGACTGTCGGCACATGAAAAAGAGAATTGTTTTGCTGCTAATCATCCTCGTTCTCCTAATCTTAATTGTTGGTGCCTTTCTTTTCGTAGTCCTGGTTGGACCTAGTCGAAGGACTTTGGTTGTTCCTGACGATTATGCTCGGATCAGCTGGGCTCTTGGAAACGCCACCGCCGGCGACACGGTGTACGTGAAAAGCGGAACCTACAATGAAAGAGAATTTGTCATCGACAAGCCCCTGTCCCTAGTCGGTGAAGACAGCGCGGACACGATACTGATAGGCGGAGTTGAGGGAATACGCGGAGGGGGCTCGACAATCAACATAAGAGCTGACAACGTCACTGTTTCAGGCTTCACAATCAGGAGCTACAACTTCCCAACCCCAGCCTGGTTCTTCTTTGGCATCTATGCTGGCGGCAACAACTGCAAAGTGACGGGCAACATAATCGAAAACTGCGCCGTCGGCATCTGGAACGACGGCTCCGTAACCAACGTCTCCTCGATAACGATATCGGACAACATCATTAGGGATAACCTGTACACAGGGATCCTACTCGGAGGCTACTCAAACTACATCACCATCAGCGACAACAACATCACAAGCAACTCGTTCGGAATCAGCCTATTCAACGGATACTCATGCATTATATCGCAAAACAACATCAACTCAAACACGAACGGAGGCATTGGAATCTCCGGAGCAAAACACGACATCATCGGAAACACCCTCATATCAAACAATGAGAGTTCTATAACGTTCTACGGTTCTTCAGACCTATGCAGAGTCTCAAACAACACAATAGATAACGGCCAAATGGGAATAGACCTTTACACTGGCACCCGGTACAGCGTTTCACGAAACATAATCAGAAACTGCAGCGTTTACGGAATAGGTCTCTATCAGACTTCAACCAGCTACATTTTCGAGAACAACATAACAGGCAACACGGTGGGAATAAGCTTCTCACAGAGAGAAGACGCAGCGCCCATGAACTATAGCAATTTCTACCGCAACAACTTCATAAACAATGCACAGCAAGTCTTCGTTGGCGCTTCTGGCTCCATAAACGATTGGGACGACGGCAAGGAGGGAAACTACTGGAGCGACTACACAACTAAGTATCCTAACACGGCGGAGGTGGACAATGCAGGAATATGGAACATGCCTTATGTCATAGACACCAACAACATAGATAACTACCCACTAACGGCACCCGATGAAACATCATGAACTGAACCCAAACAAGAGCTTTCTCAACGTTTACAGTTGCTTCTTCTCTTGCGATTGTGGCTGTGGTTGCCGCAGGGGGTCTGAATTCTCTTGCCAGATAGGCTACACTGCAATGTATCGGTGTGTAAGGCATTCAGTTCTCAGTGCACTAGATGGCTGAATCGATATAAATTCTTGGATGTTTGTTTTTGGCTGTTTCTTTGGTTGGTTGGACTAAAATTTAATGGAAGCGCAACGTGTTGCTGAACTGGCTTGTAAAAATGAGCATCAAACGTTACCTGCAAAACACCCGACTTCACCAGTCAGTGCTTTGTCAGGTTTCTTTCTCATTTGCCCAGACTGAGAAAAATGTGCTTTGATTGGTTTTACTTCTTTGCGCCCTTGCTTAGGTATTCACCTATTTGTTGTGTCTCTTTGGCAAAGGTATCATAGTCGTAGTGTTGGGCGTGAATCATGGAGCTCCACCTTGAGGTGTAGCTGGCAAGGAACGCAATTTCTGCGAATTCTTCTGGTGTGGCTCCGTACATTTGGGCTACGCTTTTGTGGAATAGCTGGCAGTATGGACATTTTATGTTGGCAGCTACGGCTAAACCCATAAGTTCTCTGTACTTTGCAGGTACTTTGCTTTCTCCTAAGGTGTATTTCTTCATCAAAGGCCAATCGTGCATCAGCACGTCTTGTGGCAGTCCTTTCATGAAGCCTGGAACAAAGCCGAAGGTTTTCTTGATGTCTTTTAAAGTCTCGTCATATTCTTCCATTGAATCTCACCTCCCGCTGGCAACGATGTCAGATGTGATCAAAAGGGAGTCTTGAT
Source organism: Candidatus Bathyarchaeota archaeon (assembly GCA_963820675.1). Classification (GTDB taxonomy): domain Archaea; phylum Thermoproteota; class Bathyarchaeia; order Bathyarchaeales; family Bathycorpusculaceae; genus UBA11855. The sequence continues at coordinate 41,071 of CAWGAW010000021.1, forward strand.
TGACGCTGGAGAGTTAAGCTTTTGTGATTGATAACTGACTACTACAATCACCTTTCCTTTTTGGGGCTTCATCACCCTGCAAATCACAAGATGCACACGCAAGCAGTTTACTCTTTCAAGCCCAATTCTTCAAATGTGTGAAGCAGCTCCGCTTTTGCCAAAGAGGTCTTTGTCCATCCGAATTTTTTGATGTATGACTTCATGACTTGCAATGTTTTCTCGTAGTTTGTCGTCTTCATGACTAGCACATAATGCCATTCGCTTGTCGGTATGAAAATTCCGTTAAATTCGACGCCTTCTGTGTCCTTGATTATGTTTTTCATTCGCTCAGCAAATTCGCTAAACTCTTCAGGTGTCCCTGCCCAGTTGAAGTAGTACAAAAACAACAAGAAACTTCACCTCCTTTCAAACTTCGTTACCAGTAGATGTTGATATACTTTTGGAAGAACTAAACCAACGATAGACAGAAGTTCCGACATAACGACAAAGGAATGTGGCAAATCCGCCGAGGAACCGAACCCAAAACAGGGCAAGTCAGAAAATTATGCAGGGGTTCGGTCGTGGAGCTGGGGATGGGAATTGCATCCCCTGCAAGTGGAGATGTCTCCCGCACAATTCTCCCTTTTTTTTCGCGCGCTAACCAAATATGCATCAAAAGTCATATAGAAAAATAGAGCGAAAGCGCGCGCTGGATCGCAAGCTTCGGGAACTGCCAAAGAAAGCTTTTTTTTCCTCGCCAATGTCAAATTTCCCTACTTCAACTGTCAGTTCACTTTTTAGTGCACTAAGCGCGATCTTGGATTGTTGTATCAGTTGATAAATGGCGCGTGTATTTGCTAGGAGCAGAGAGCATTTGTTGCTGTGATGGCACAGTCACACATGTTTATAGAATCCCTGCAACATACACAGGTTGCAAGGTTTTGAGAAAGATGAAGAAGACAAAGGGAACCTTCTTTGTTTTACTTCTGGTAATGGTATTAGGAGTTAGCACTTTCTTCCTAGAGCGTTCTGTTACATATGCCGCAAACGAACCAATTCCCCCGGAAGTGACTCAGCATGCTAAAGACTGGCCCTTGCCAAATAGAGACTATGGAAATACACGCTTTACGGCAGATGCGACAATAAACACTAGCAACGTGGGCAGTCTCAAACTTGAGTGGTCCTTTAAGATTCCAGGAATAGGAGTCTACGGCGGAGGTGCAAGTAATCCAATAATCATGGGGGACAATATCTATTTCCAAGATCTGAAAGCGAATGTCTTCTCTTTGAACTTGCGAGACGGCCACGTAAACTGGCAAAAGATTTACAATAATTCAGCTGTTGTTGGGCCGAATGGTCCGGCTGTAGGTTGGAACAAAGTTTTTGTGGCGAAGGATCTCTATACGATCGCTGCTCTGAATTCGAGCACCGGTGAAGAGATTTGGGCAACAAAGATTTCGAACGTAAACACCACGGGCATTGACATACAACCTTCCGTATATGACAACATGATTTATGTCTCTACTGTGCCTGGTACAGGAGACATCTTTTATGCACCGGGAGGCATTGGCGTGATCTATGCACTTGACCAGACTACTGGCAATGTAATGTGGAATTTTAGCACCGTTGACACGCCTAATCTGTGGGGCCATCCAGAGATCAACAGCGGCGGTGGATGCTGGTACACTCCTGCGATTGACACCAACAGTGGAGTAACGTTTTGGGGCATATCCAACCCAGCGCCTTTCCCAGGCATAGAAGGCTGGCCAAGTGGTTCTATAGGCCTGGTCCCAATCTGTACACGAACACCATGATGGCTTTGTATCATAACAATGGGACCATGAAATGGTTCAATCAGGTTTTGCCTCATGACATATTCGACCATGATCTGCAGATAGCACCAATTCTGGCAAAAACAAAGGTGAATGGATCGCAACAAGACATTGTGATCGGCGCAGGCAAAATGGGAACAGTTTACGCATTCAATCGCGACACAGGGACACTACTCTGGCATACTAATGTTGGTGAGCACCAGAATGATACGCTCACTGTCTTGCCACTGGGAAACACCAGAGTCTTCCCAGGAGTCTTGGGAGGCGTTGAGACGCCGATGGCATATTCGGTTTCTGATCAGATCCTATATGTTCCTGTTGTTGACGTGTTCACTGATTGGACGCCTACAAGCCTCAATGGATCCACTCTCGACATCACCAAGGGCAAGGGTGAACTCGTTGCTCTCAACGTAAGCACGGGAAACATACTCTGGTCTAAATTGTTCGATTCAGTCAACGTTGGTGCAGCTACGGTCGTAAACGATCTTGTATTCACAGCAACCTTGGACGGCACAATATACGCCTTCAAGACTGTGACAGGCGAGCAGGTGTTCAATTACAGTGCTCCAGCCGGAATCAACGGATGGCCCGCAGTTGCTGGCAACATGATTGTCTGGCCCGCGGGGCTTGGAGCCAATGACTCAGTCATTGCGCTCAGCACACCTTCAACTTCAGACAACTTCACTCTGTATGGATCAATGTTCGGAGGATGGGGATTAACCGCAGCGACCATATCAAGTCCCGGTCCGACACTTGTGATTCAGCAGGGAGATACAGTCAATTTGACATTGATAAGTAACGACGGACTCCTTCACAACTTCTTCGTTAGCTACACTAACGCCTCGTCACCGAGTCCTGGCGATCCCGTATCAAGTGACTTCTCCAGTACAACCAGTTTTCAATTCGTTGCGACTAACTATCCCGGAACGTACAAGTACTATTGCTTTTATCACAGTGCAAGGATGTGGGGATACCTTCAAGTGGTTCAAGGTGGAACGATCCCGGAATTTCAACCACTGATAATGCTTTCGGTATTTGTTACAGCTACAGCAGTAATCACTCTCGTCTACAAAAGAAAGCAGCATTTCTAGCGATCGAATTCTTCTTTTTTTGGGCGCTTTCTTGAATCGATGAACAAGGACTACCGCAACAGTCGGTAAATGGAATCCGTTAGAACCTCGAAGTGAGTGCCGGCCAGCGTGTATCCTCGGTTCCCGAGGTATTTTCGAATGTAGAATTGAAACATCCCCTTTACAATTGCGAACTGCAATTTGGACTCGGAAAGGTGTGAATTGAATAGCAGCTTATGTTTCAGGAGTTTAAGGTTCTTGGGTTCTTCCCATTCGTCTGAGAACATTTCTTTCCGTACCTTTTCAAAAAGCGGAGTGCCCGGGATCGGGTAAGGCAGAGTAAAAGAAAGATAGTCTAATGGAAGCGACGAAGCAAATCTAATAGTGTCTGAGACGGTTTGCTCATTTTCACCAGGGTATCCGAGGATAAAAAAAGCTCCCGCTTGAACGCCTCCTTTCTTGCAAAGGCGAACTGCATCCTCAGCTTGCTTGGTCGTGATCTGTTTGTTCATGATGCGAAGAATTGAGTCATTTCCAGATTCAATTCCGAAGAACATTCGAAGGCATCCAGCTTGTTTCATTTTCGCGACCAATTCTGAATCTAAAGTGTCTACTCGCGACAGACATTCCCACCCAATTCTCAGCCTTAGCCTGAGAAGCTCGTCGCAGATCTCGATAAGCCTCCGGCGATTCAATGTAAAACAATCGTCAGCGAACCAGATTCTCTCATATCCAAGAGAGCGCACTCTCTCTACCTCATCCGCCACGTTTGAGGCTGTTCTAGTTCTGAAATCATTTCCAAAAATGGGCTTGCTGCAGAAATCACATTCAAAAGGGCAACCCCTGGAGGTCATGACCGCTGTTGTTGTGTAGCCAAACTTTTTCTTGTAGTAGTTCTTGTAGGATTCGTTGTCAAACAGTTCCCTCGATGGAAATGGAAGAGTGTCCAAGTCAGCAATCAAATTACGCTTAGGAGTGCGTCTTATTTGACCCGTATCTTTGTCTCTATAGGTTATTCCGCGAACATTAGAAAGATCATGACCGTTCTCTGTTGCGTTCACTAGGTCAAGCATCGTTCGTTCGCCCTCCCCGTTTACTGCGACATCAAATTCTTGGAGAAAGGCGTCTGGATTTGTTGTTGGAAGTGGCCCTCCTGCAACCATCATTTCGCAGTCTTCTCTTAGGAGCTCGGCTATCTTAAGTGACTGAGCTTTCATCGAGAACATTGATTGGATTCCGATTACTTTTGGCTTGGAGGCCCTGATTCTTTCGAGCGCCTTCTCTTGAGTGAGAAATGTGCAGTCTACAAGATCGACTGAAATGCCATTTTGTTTCAAATAGGCAGCTATGTAGCTCAAGCCGATAGGTGGAAATCTGAAGATTGAGTTGTCTCCGCGAGGTTGGAAGTATGGGTAAACCAAAGCTACAGTAGCCATCGCATCAACTTCCTTCCAAAAGTTCAATCTCGTACTCGAACGAATCACTCTCTGGGCTGAGTTCATAATCCAACCCGATCCAGTTTAGGGAATTGGCCATAAACTCGCGGCCTCTTCGCAAAACGCTTCCTCTAATTGTTTTGAGGCCGAACACTACTCCGCCATGATAATCGGCAATTTTGGCTGAATCAGCTGTGACAGGCTCCCACGCACCGATCTCTTGGTCAATCAATCTAGATCCGTCCGAGTCGAAATAGGTCCTGAAGAACAGTGCACTTTGCTCATTTAGCACGAAAATTCTTTCAAGGTTAGTCCTGTCTACTAGACCACATTCCACTCTTATCAATAAGCGGCTAGGGAATATCGTGTAGGTAATGGCAACCTTGCCTCTGCTTTGGGTTTTTGCGAAGTTTTCCTTCACCCCAAATTTTAGAAGCAGACTTTTGATTAGAAGAATTGAGTGGGCTAAATGTCCATGCTTTTGATACAGAGTGGAAATAGAGGCAATTAGCTTGCGCAGTTGTACATTTGCAAGACTGAGGTTCCGGAATTTTGCTCTCTCCACCAGATTCATATCAAACTCTTTGCGAATAAGTGTGAGATTTTCTTGTTTTTGTACTTGAAGAGTTGATGTACCTGAAAAGTAGGTTTCGTCAGCATATCTTAGGACCGGCACTCCAAAACCCGTTCCTTCTCCGGCAACTTCAATGCCGTTGCAAACAAGGATCAATCCCCTCTGCAATTCTGCTGTCTTTGCATTGTGCGGCTCGGTCTTCAAATTGGCTCTAAGAGCAACAGATCCCGAAAGGAAAAAGGTGCATTTCGCATCGTCGGTAGAAATAATGAGCTCTTTCGGCGTTGCTGCAAGTGGGGGCATTGAAACTCGAGTCTTCCCTTCTTTTTGAATGTCTATCCGAGAATGCACTATTATCTATGTCGGATTAACACGTGCGCTCGAATCGTCAACCTAAAAAGGTAAACAAGGCTGGGCAAACGTTTGGAGACAAAATCATAAAATTTGGCGGATGCCTCCCAATGACTCTTGGAAAAAGAATTCTAATCGAGCACGCGCTCTCTCTCCTCCAACGTTCATGGAAAAAAGGGTTGCTTTAGGCTTAGAGTGATTGGAGAATTGTCAGGTAAAGAACGACACCCAAGGCAATCGCCAGCAACCATAGAGTTAATGTGACATCCATAACGCGCTTCTTTCTAAAGCAAGTCTGCAATGACACTTGCAAATGCCAAGAACCAACCAGCCAAACACCAAATAGCGCAGCTAGGAGTCCTGCGGAAACATGAACAAGTGTCACTATTACTAGGACGTCTGCTGCTAAGTTCACCGAGCTACGCACGCCAAAGAATGCCGCTAAGGACGGGACCATAACAAACAATATTGCCACTACATGTAGAGCTAAGGCGGAAAGCATGCCTAATCCGTGGTGGCGGTATTTTTTCTGTCTTTTCAGCAAGTAAGGGCTTGTGAGTAAACCAAGAACAACCATCTCAATGCTCAAGCTAATTGTTGACTCAAAAATACTCACTTTGAATTTTCACCTAAAAGCACTATAATGACTTTAACGTAAAAGATTTTTCTTTGTTTTCACCTCTCCTCATAATCTCTTCAAAAAACTGGACTTGAGTTTAATGCAATAGGAATACGAATACATCTAGAGCATTTGTTTTAGATGCCTCTGTTACGCAGGCAAGCAATGCTTCAATATCCTTTTGCAATGGAACAATCGGCAACTTGTCAACTCTTCTGTATCTCGGCTTGTTAAAACTCAGTTTCTTGAATTCGCAATAGTTCGCATAGCAATCACAAATCAGTTCTTTCCTGCCTTCGCTTATGTCCTTAGCCGCTAAGAAATTCAGCACAGTTTCAGGTTTGTCCAGATTGCAGTTTTTGCTTAACTGCTTCAAAATCTTCGCATAGTTCTGGACTATAGTGCTTTCTCTGTACCCCTGCTTCTTTAGTTCCCATAAAAACGGAACAACATCCTCAGAGAATAGGGATGAGGTTGTGGAGCTGGGGATGGGAATTGAACCCATATAGAGCAGCTCTGCAGGCTACCGCCTGAACCATTCGGCCACCCCAGCACCCGAAACCCTATGGTGAGACTGTAATAAAAATATTGGTCCGAAACTGATTTTCCGCTGAACTTGCACCTTCAATTTCGCATAAATGCCGCTTGCGAATGCGCAATTCTCAAGAGAAAATAGCTTGAAAGAAAGGAAAAGGGAAGTTTTAGGGTTGAGCTGTGGCTTTAACTTTGAAGGTTTGAAAGCCTTCGCCCATCAGTCTGAGCGTGTAGTTGCCATCAACGATTGGGGTTAGGCTGAACACTGGGTTCTGGTCATGCCGACCGGCGTTGATTGCGATGACTCCACTGAAACTCAATGTGACACTTTCCCCGGGCTGAAGGGTCACCGATGAAAAGCCACGGTCGTCATCATCATGTTCCTGATCGGTTCCGAAAACCGGCACCAATGAGGTCCCACTTACTTTGAAGGGAATCGTGTCAGGGTGAACATTTACGCCGTCCATTCCATCCTCGTCACGTGGGTTTTGCCTGTTACTCGAGCTCCGAGTTACATTGAATTGGCCGTTCAACGTGAGTCCAAAGATTCTGAAGGTGACATTGCCTTGGTTCTGAAGCGTCACAGAAAGTGCCGTAGTATTGCCTTTGACGGTGAGTGTTGCTGAGACAATCGTCACGTTCTTTTTGAAGTCCTCTTTTACGTGCTCTAAGGTTACTCGGTTGTTCTCGCCAATCTTCACGATGGTTCCTATCTTAAGGCGCCCTGGATCCACGTTGTTTACGATCATTGCGTTAGCGCTTGGGACGAGTACGTAGTAGTATACTGTTGCTCCGTTTGCATCTGACGCCTGTATTTGTACCAGCGTGGGGTTAAAGTCTATCAACACGCCCGAGAGCGTCTGGTTGACAGCTCCATTAGCAACTTTCACCACAAACGTGTCGGATAATGCGGTGACGTTGTAGACTTTAGCGTTGACTTCTGCGGTGACATTGGCGATGGTGAATTGAACCTTGTCCACGGTTGAGTTCACTGGAATTATGGTGGAGGCTATCGTCTGGGTCATGTTTACGAGAGAGAACAGATTTACCGTCCCCGAAGCCGTGACTGGAAGCCACGCAACGGTTCCGTTCGGGTAGATCACGTGAAGCATGACACTGTTATACGTCAGATTGAGTTGCGTCGTTCCTGCGGGAACTGTCGGAGGATCAGTTAACATAACTGCAAAGGTGGCTCCTTGAGCGGGTGGAACGAGAGGCGAGGTTGGATTTGCAAACAAAGAAACCGCGATGATAACGACTGCTGCTAAAGCTGCGGCTACGCTGTACTTGAAAGTCCATTTTCGATACATTTCCTATCTCCTCTGCCGCTATGGAAAAGCGGCATATAATTAAAACCTACAGATTTTAAAGTTGGTTAAAGGGTTTTGAATGATCATTCAACAACTTTTAATCATACGCTCTATGGAAAAGGCTCAGTTAAACAGTCAGTCGTCGCCAGAGCCTGATGGTCTCGTACCAGAACACGGCAAGCATTGCGAAGCTTACACCCATTAAGAACGGAACGAAACCTGCCCCGCTCAAAACCTCAAGCGAGAAGAAACTCACGAGTATGGTGAAGAGCAACGCAAAGAAGAACAACTGGGGCACGACGGTACGTCCGACCTTCGAGTAGCCCTCAAGAACCTTGTCAGAAGCCTCTTTAACCGCGTAGTACTTTCCATATTCATCCTGTTTTGCGAAGCCCAACTCAAGCAGTTTTCCCAGGTGGTAAGAAGCTAGGGAAGCTGAAGACAAGTTGACTCCGCGCTGGATGTCTCTTAGTTCCGATGCCCCATGTTTGAGCAGGTAAAGGTAGACCTTAAGGGTGTTGCCCCTAATTTCCTGATTTGCGACCATACCGACCAATAAAAGAACGACTCACGTTATTTAATCTTACGACACAATACTCAAACTAAAAGGGAAACCCTTAGAGCGCTTCTAAATTAATTCAGGGGACGGGTAGGCAGTTGTTTAAAGGAGTGAAGAAAATCGACCTTGAGCTATTGGAGGCGAAGAGTTTCAAGTCGGGAAACGTCATGCTACACTACAAACCAAAAAAATGAGACGTAAGAATCCCAAAGCACATTGTTCTAGCTTAGGTTCAACGTTCGGAGGATTTCCCTGTAGGCTTTAAGGCTGTTTTTTCGTTCGCCACGTTTTTTATGAGCATTCGCCCCCCGTTGAATAAGCTCACTTGTAGGTCTTTATAGTCGAAGACTATAACCATGGTTGATTTGACTTTGACGTTGAATCGGCGTTTGACTGTTTCGTAGACATCGTTGAGGTTAACAATTAGGGGTTTTTCGGGGTTAATGTTAGCAGTGTACAAACCACAAAGCCAAACCAGCTTCCCCTTCGGTAAACCTGCGAAGGCTTCGCCCTGGCACGTTGGACAATTTGCCCGCTTCGCTACGTCAACGGTCGCGAACGACATGTCTTCGAAATCGCACACCATCAGTTTATTCTTCAACGTAGTACCCGCACCAACGATGAGTTTGATTGTCTCCATAGCCTGCATCGCACCGATAATTCCAGGTGTTGCCCCGACCACGCCACGCGTGCTGCACGTCTCCAGGTCAGCGTCCGAAAGGTTCGGCATCACACACTCCAAACAAGGGGTCTCAGGCGGCGAAAAAACCGATAAGTTCCCCTCAAAACCTATGGCGGCACCGAAAACGTACGGAATCTTCATCTTAGCGCAGGCACGATTCACGATATAGCGCGTGAGCATGTTATCCAAACCGTCCACAACGATGTCCACGCCTGCGAGCAGCTTCTCTACGTTGCCAACGTTTACGTTCTCGCTGACAGCCTCAGCCTGTAACAATGGGTTTAACCGCTGCAGGCGTTCGGCGGCAGCCTCCACTTTCGGGTACTGCAAGTCGTCGACCGTGTACAGTATTTGCCTGTGCAGGTTTTGGACTTCAACCGTGTCTTGGTCAATCAAACGCAGGTATCCTACGCCGGCCAATGCAAGATAAAGCGACGAAACCGTGCCAAGCCCGCCGACGCCGACAACGGCAACCTTTGCTTGGAACAGCTTGTGTTGCCCTTCGGGGCCGATTTCCTTCATGACGATTTGGCGGTTGAAGAACGTGTTCGCGAACGCTTTTGTGTCAGCGATTTTCATGCTCGTTGCTCCCTGCACCTCTATTGTTGTTCAGGTTTATATCTGCCTTTTTTCTGAAACTGCCGCTCATAGATGTCCCTGACGCGCTGAATCGTGTCTGCATCCTCGGCTGATTTGTCGTCCCGAATTCGGGTTATCCTTGCGAATCGCAGCGCCATTCTACTCTTGTATGTTGGGCTGCGCTGAATCTCGTTGTAGGCGACTTCGACGACGACCTTAGGCTGCACGACCACTCGCCAACGATCCTCGCTGATGGTTAAGGCTTTGAGGCGTTTGGTCATGTCGATGATTTCTGCGTCGGTTAAACCCTTGAAAGTCTTGCCCAACTCCAGAAACTCACCTGTTTCGGCGTCACGAGCAGCCAAATAATAGTCTGACAGCCAACCGTGTCTTCGCCCATAGCCGTATTCAGCAGCCGTAATGACGAGGTCCAAGGGTTCAAGGACGGTTTTTATTTTGAACCACCGTTTTCCTCGTGCTCCAGGCGTGTAGGGGCTGTCGAGTTTCTTCGCCATCAAACCCTCTTGCCCCGCGTTTATGGCATCCTTCAAAAACGCGCTGGCAACTTGGGGTTGGTTTGTAACAATTTGTTTGGTCAGCAGGATTTTTCCAGCGTTTTCTGAGAGAATTTGCCTGCGCTTAACGTAGGGCAAACCGATGAGATTTTCGCCATCCAGGTAGAGGATGTCAAAGAGGAACAGTTGAAGTGGGATTCGTTCAGCAGTGTCTGTGATTCCGTGGACACGTTTGAATCTGCGCATTAGATGCTGAAACGGAATAGGAAAGCCTTTGGAATCCACGGCAATTACTTCGCCTTCGACGATTGCCTCGTTCACCTTGACGTTGGTTTTGATGGTTTCTACGATTTCTGGCAGACTCCGTGTGGCATCGGTTAACCTTCGGCTGAAAACCTTGACATCGCTGCCGCGTTTGTGGATTTGAACGCGTGCACCATCATATTTGTATTCAAACGCAGATTCGCCACCATGCTCAGACAAAGCTTCATCAACGTTGTCTGCCACTTGAGCAAGCATAAGCTTGACTGGTCTGAAAACCTCGAAGCCAAGATTTGCCAAGTCGTGTTTGCGTGTTTTGGCGACCGCCGCGACTTCGCCGACGTCGCCTAGCGCCATGTTCGCCCGCTGAACGGTTCTGACCGGAACATCAAAGGCTTTGGCGACGGCTTGTTCCATGAGCCCTTCGTGGAAACCCGTGCGCATCTCGCCCACAAAAATCTTGACGAGGTATTTTGCTTCGGTTGGGTCCGCCCGGCTGAACAATGTCTCAATTAGGCGTTGTTTTTTCACGTTAGAGCCTGATCCAGCGGTTTCGGCTATGGCCTCCAGACTGCTGCGCACTTCAGTGATTGTTAGTTTTTTTTCGACGAGTGTGGTTTGCCGTTTGACTCTTGCCCCATCGAAAAGAGCTCGTGTTGCGTCGCCGATGTCGCCTGTGTTGGCGAAGGCTTCTGAGAAAACCGTCCAGTCAACCTGCGTTATGCGCTTGAGAACGGTGTTAAGAGTCTGCCAGCTGACGTCGAGGGTTTTTTGGCTCCACTTCGGGAGGGCTCTGCCCAGAATCATGTTGACTGCGGGTTCGAGTTCGTCAGGTTCCAGGGTCGTGAGGAAGTCTGCGACCATGGTCACGGTTTGGGTTCGTTTCTTCGTGGCTTCTACTTTTTCAAGGAGTTCAGTGAGGGTTTTGAGCAGGGTTGCCATCGGTTACCCTCTGTTTGCTGGTTAATAAAAAGGATGCTTGGTGCCGTTCCAAGCCATGAAGCTGTAGTCTACAGTTTAGAAGGCTGCTTCGAGTTTGGCTTTAACTTCCTTGATCTTCTTCTCCAGCTCCGCTACCTTCTCGTTGTCCCCTAACGCCTTATAGCAGTCTTTCGCATAGTCAAGTGCGCTCACGCCGAACCTATCGAAACCCTTATTGAACGATAGGTCAGCAGACTTCATGAATGTCTCAGCCGCTTTCTCATAATTCTTCAACGCAAAATCGCATTCGCCTGCTTTGTACAGCATGGTCGTAGAGTCGAAATAGTTCTGTCCTTTGCGGTAGAGTTCAGCGGTTTTTAGGAACATATCCCTAGCTTCCTCGAATTTGCCTGATTCCATCAAGCCATTAGCGGTCTTGTGCAGTTTCACTGGGTCTTCCCTAACTGGTGGTGTACTCATAGCAAGTTCAACCTTTTCAACGGGTATAATCAGCCGTGCACTCTAATTTAGAATTTTCTATGAAAACACTTACCTAATTATGCCAACATTCGGTTAGGTGTCAGCGTTTGCGTTTCTTCCAGTAAACCAGCAACCCAACACCTACCGCTACAACGACAATAGCGGTTCCTATGATTGCCCCTATTTCGTGGGATGGAGTGGCAGGCATAGTTATGGTTTGTGTGTTGCTCCAATTACTTGTATTGACTACGGCTACCGTCCATCTGTTGGGGTCGAAACCGCTTACAGGATATGCGGGAGTAGTATTCAAATACCCGTAGACCCCTTCTACCTGAAAGTCAATTTGGTGCGAGCTATAAGGCAATCCAAGCAATGCGTTAATGCTGCCGAAATCCCCGTGTGTTACAGTGAAACCTGACGTCCCATTTTCAGGCAAGTAACGCAATAGAGAAACCCAATTTTCCGAATCATGGCTCTTCATTCGGATATTAAAAGAGATGTACGAATAATCACTCGCATTATACCTAAAGACCTCTTGATTCTGGATTGCCACTTGGACAGCATCGTCAATTATTTCAAGACTAAATTCGGGGACAGACGGCTTGAACACGCCTCCTTTTGCGACTGAAAACTGACTAAAAAAGCAAGACAGAAGTAGCAGCAAAGTGGTAATCATTGTGAAGTTTGCTTTCTTCATCATCTTCCTGGTGTCTATCAATTTGATAGTGAAATATTACTCTCCCTGAAGAACACTCTGTTCTCCAAGAAGAACAGCAGTTTTGTGTTGCTCGGTCAAGGTTTCTTGACTATGTTTTGTGTGGAAACACCCATATAATTATTCCAAAATTGATGCACGTTTCCTATTTGACGCAAAGCTTGCGCCACACTATTTTGGCTTTCGATCGCGCGCCTTAGCTTATATCTAGAATGTTTGCTGGGGCCTCGGACGAGCTATTTTGGAGAGAAAAGAAAAATGCAACTCTTGAGAAGTTAGCATCCTTCTTTTTGCCCAAGGCCCTTTCAGCCCGCGATTCCTTCTGCTCCTCTGAAACTAGCGGCAGTTGAGAAGCATTTATAGTTTATTTCTAATGGTGAAGTTCCCCTTGAATGCCCATGTGCCAATAGGAATTGCAATGACTCTACGTAGAAACTTGGTTGAAATTCATAAATCTTAATTTCTTTTTTTGGCCTATTTCAACGGTTTGGAAATAAAACCAAGAGGTAAATTCTACGAGCAAAATGGTTTGTCTCCAAGCTGGCAAGAAAATTTGGCTATTAGAAGACCGTTTTGTCCCTTCACTTACGTCGTGCAGAGACAACAAATAGTCTTTTACCCGTTCTTTAAGGGTTTCTTTTCCCGATTTAGAACGCTCTTGATTTTTGCCGGCACCCCAAGAACAATCTTGTGGTGGACCGAGGGGGATTTGAACCCCCGGCTTCCGCTGTGCGAGAGCGGCGATCATACCGGACTGATCTACCGGCCCACACCTAGTTTTCATCGAAAGAAACTTTGCTTAAGATTTAGACGTTTCGGTTGAAATAATTCTTGAAGCAGAACTCTTCTGCGGATGGGGTGAAAGGAGAGGGCAGGGGAAGGAGAGACGAAACCCCTACCCTTTTCTGTTTGCCGTTCCGTGTCGCCAGAAGGGATGGAGTCGAAGGTTTGCTTAAAAGAGATATTCCAGTATCGTAATATAGCAGAGATGCGGCTTAAGTCAACTTATTCCGCGTTTCCGCCGCCATGCTCAATCCGCCCATGCGTTCTCCTGTACAAGTCCAAGTGTTCCTCTTTGTGTTCTCCCATGGAGCTCAGGTGCTTCTGCAGGTCAGCTTCTGTTAGAAAAACGCATGGGCAGTGGGGGCATTTGAGGAAGTGTTTCGGAATTTCGTTGTTAGACTGTTCAGTCAAACGTCGTCCTCTCCTTAGTGAATGCTGATGAAGATTTTCCTTCCATCCAGCTCAGCCTCGTGCCAGTCGGCGTCCGCTACTGCGGAGGTTTGTTCGTGGAGATTGACTTTTCGGGCGCGCACCAACTCAGCCATCTCAGCCAAATATCTTTCTACAAGCCCAGCGCTTTCAGGGTCGAGCCCCGCTATGTGAACACCATCGAGCACGTCACTGGGCACGTATCCCGACTCCTTGCGCAGCGCCTGCACTCGGCGAGCTAGGTCCCGCATAATGCCCTCGCCCAGAAGCTTTTCATCACGTTGTCCGCTGATGACGATAGAAACTTCGTTTTCCACAGCTGAAACCCACTCGCTGTCCTTTGCGCAGTCAGGCATCTCTAACGCGTACTCTGCGGTTTTGACGTTGCTCAACTCCAGAAAAATGGGTTCCACCTTTCTCAGGGCAGCAGTTACGCTTTTTGGTGCAACGACGATAACGGTTCGGAGTGGCCAGCGCCTCTTAAGTTTCGCCTGTTGCCTTGCAGCGTAAACGAGGGAGACAGCTTTGAAGAGCACATCAAATTCTTCCTCAGCGGTCTTGTCAACTAACCTCACGTCTGGCTCTGGCCAAGTTTCGAGGTTGATTGATTCGGGCAGGTTACCGTCAAGTTTCTTGTAGACTTTATGGTATAGGGCTTCGCTCAAGTAGGGCGTGACGGGGTTAAAGAGCAGCGTCACTGTCTTCAGGGCATAATGAAGTACCTTGTAGATGTTCGTGCGCCTTGGTAATGTTTCGGGTTCGTCCGTCCAGAGCTCTTTCCGAATCATAGGAACGTACAATCGGCTGAGAGCTTCGATGACGAAATCCTCCAGGATGGCGACGGCAGCGTTAAACTCGCACCTGCCAAGCTTATCAGTATAGTCGGTAATGGCGCCCTGCAGTTTGGAGAGGAGCCATCGATCAGGCGGCTCCAGCCTCTTCAACGTAAGCGATTCGTTCGTGGGTTTGAAGTCATCTAATTGAGCGTTTTCGAGGAAGAACCTGCTGAGGTGGTAAAGGGTAGAAAGGACTTGGTAGCTGCGGCGGTTGAGTTCTTGCATGTCGAAGTTCATGAAGTCGATTGGGGAACATTTCCGCATCATGTAAAACCTGCACAAATCCGAGGAGTTCTTCTCCAGCAGCTTGTTAGTCTCAATAACGTTGCCGAGGCTCTTGCTCATCTTTCTGCCACGAGCATCCTGCGTCAACCCTTGGAACAAAAATGCTCGATAGGGTCCTTCGGGTTTGCCAGTCAGAATCACGTATTCCAAAAGAAGCGAGTTTGCCCATCCACGGGTCTGGTCGATGCCCTCGGTGAGGAAGTCTGTTGGAACGAATTTCTTGAACTCTTCGTCGGTGAACCGAGCGTAAGGTGAGGCACCGCTGTTGTGCCAGGTGTCCAGCACGTAGTCCTCGCGTTTCATGAGACCGCCGCAGGTTGGACAGCGGAAGGTTATGCGGTCCACCCATGGTTTATGCAACTCGAAGTTTTCGGGAATCTTCTCCAAGGCGTTGGCAAGAAGTTCTTGTTTGCTGCCTATAGCTTTCTTTTCTCCGCAGTTGGCACATGTCCAGATAGGCAGCGGTGTACCCCAGATCCGTTCGCGAGAGATGCACCATGGTTTGCCCTCCTTGAGGAAAGCGATGAAGCGGTTTTTAGGTTCGTCGAAGAAGTACTCGATTTTCTCCGCCGCTTCGATTACTTTGCTATTTATTATGTCCGTACGCAGGAAGTACTCTTTACGAGCTAGCCAGACGAGTTTGTGGTGGCTGCGCCAACACGTGGGGTAATCGTGCTTCGTTTTCTTAACCTCAACAAAGGCATTTCTGCTGCGGAGTTCCTCCACGACTGGGTAATCGGCGTCCCTTGCGAACACGCCGTTGAACAGGCCTGCGTCCTTCGTGAACTTGACTTCATCATCGAAGGGCGCGAAAATCGGTACACCCCGTTCGTGTGCAGCCCAGAAATCTTCCTCACCATTTCCCGGCGAAAGATGAACGACACCCGTTGCAGTATTGACATCAACAAAGTCCACGCCGATAACATGGTGAACCAACGGGTGCTTGGTCTCGAGTTCAGCTTGTTTGGGAATTATGTCCTTCAGCGGGTAATCGTATTTTGCGCCTTCTAGGCTTTTGCCAGTGACGGTTCCGACGATTTCGAACTTGCTTATGCCGAGCTCCTGCATGACGGGTTCAACGCGTTGCCTAGCCATAATCCAAACTTCGCTTCCGACCTTGACCTTCGCGAACTCGGCTTCGGGAAGCACCGCTAGCATCGTGTCGGTCACGATGGTGAACGGCATGGTTGTCCAAATCAGGAAAAACTCGTTCTCGGAATCTGTTTTCTTGAATTTGAAGAAAAGCGATGGATCCTCAACCTCTTTGTAGGCGCCCTCGTAACCAACCTCAGCGCTGCTCAAAGACGTCTGGCAACCGGGACAATACGCCACGACGTAATGTCCTTCTTCGAGTAAGTTTTGCTCCCAAGCGCGTTTCAGGTATCGCCACTCACGTTCGATATAGTCATCGCGATAGGTCCAGTACGCCTTTTCCTGGTTGATGAAAACGCCAAGCTGCAAGTCTGCTGCTACCCACTCACGGTGGTATTTCATGATAACTTTCTTGCACTCTTCGATGAAACGCTCTTGTCCCACACGGTCAACGAGTTCACGCTTGTTCTTCACGCCGAGGAGTTTCTCAACCTCCAACTCAACAGGTAGCCCCTGACAGTCCCAACCCGCCCAGAACGGCACGTAATACCCTTGCATAGTTTTCCAGCGGTAGCGGATATCTTTCATCACTCGACCGCGGGCATGACCAATGTGCGGAATCCCGTTTAGAGTTGGGGGGCCTTCCACATAGCCTAGGCTTTTGCAGGTTTTTTCCCGAAGCTCCAGTTTTTGGCGGATTTGTTTCTGTTCCCAAAACTCGCGTATTTCCCTTTCCAGCTCGAGTGGTCGGTAATCCGTCGTTAAGCTGAGGTTTGAAGATTCGTTTTCGGGTCGGTTAGTCGCCATTCATACCAGCTGCCGCAAGTTACACGGAGATAGCGCATGAAAGTATTAAGCTTTTCAAAAGAGTAATTCATCTTTGTGCCGCTTCGTCTTTTGTTGCGGCTATCAATTCAACAGTCCGGCGGCGTTTCCCACGCGTCCAAGGCCTTCCTCAATCCATCTGGCTGCGATCTCTTTGAAGCAATTGTCACAAAGTGACAATCGTGTGCATGCCGGTGACAATGGTGAACAATCTTCTGCAATCCCCGTTCCAAGCAAGCAATCACGAAAACAAACTGAAACAAAAACGGTTGACATTGTCACACAATGGCAAAAACAATTGTCACAACACAAAAATTGACCCACAAACCACGAAATACAAACAGCCACCCAAGACCAAGCACAGAAACACAAAAACAGCGAAGCTGACTCTGCAAAGAAGCGTCTTCAGGATAGGACTGCATTCGCAAAAAGTATCACTTTAGGCTCTGAACTTTTGTAGGTTCAAGAAACTGCTCAACAATATTTCTAAACTAGCCAACTGCTCTTGCGAACAAGACTTAAATATCGATAATGACAGACTCCAATTCCGACAAGCAAACAGCTTGTTAAGAAAACGTTCGTTTTTTGCTGCGATGGGAAAATGTTATAAACAAATTGACCCCACGAGATTCTGTAAACTAAAAGGAGAAAGAAAAATGCAGATTCCGAAAAACAAAAAAACCTACGCTATAATAGTAATCGTTCTAATGATGTCTTCTGCTTTTACACTATTTGCTGATACCCCAGTTGCTGAAGCTCAACTTGCTGCACAACAACCATCAGTGGCGATACCTAGCGGAGTCACAGCTAATGTAACAGCTGAAACGATTGCTCACCTTAGCTTTAGACCCAGAACTGTGGGATATGGCCAGCCTTTTCTAGTGAACATGTGGATAGAAGCTACAACGCTTTCCGCTTCCTATAAGCATTTCAAGGCTTACAAGGTGACATTTAACAAACCAGATGGAACTAAAGACGTTGTCACCATGGATTCTTACGTAGCCGACACAACTGCATGGTTTGAATACACAGCTGATCAGGTTGGCAATGGAGTATCAAACTAGAATATCTTGGCCAGTATTTCCCAAATGGAACCTACAGGAACGGCGCTACCTCAATGGCGTAGCGCAATCGGTCCTTACACGCCAAACGCTGTCGGAGTACAAGCATTACCAATCAGTGTATTACAAGCCTAGCTCTGATGGTCCATACGGACTTGTGGTTCAAGAGCAACAAGTGCGTTCTTGGCCTGGCAGCGCCATTGCCAACCGACTACTGGACACGACCTGTCTCTCCATGGAACAGAGAGTGGTGGCCGATTCTAGGCAACTTCCCTGGCTGGGGCATTTATGGCGGCGATCACAGCAATCCTTATTGGCCAGCTGAGACAAATCTGTACGCTCAACTTCGATATGGCTATCTTCCTTATGTTCAAGGACCAAAATCTTCGCACATACTTTGGACGAAACAGTTCAACGTTGGCGGTCTGGTTGGAGGGTCGATGGGACAAATAACCATTTGGGAGAGTTCCACAGTGATCTACGGGCATCCAAGGATAATCTATTCTGGCAGATGCTACTGGCCTACCACGATAGTGATAGATGGGCAAGCCACGAGCGTTTGGCAATGTTACGATTTACGCACTGGTGAAGTATATTGGAATCGATACCCTGTCAACGAAGTACCTACTTTCATCAATTATGACCCTGGTACGGCAGAAATTGTCGAGGCAGCTCCCCACATAGCCAATCCCGTGTCTTGGATATATAGGCGGTGGACGTTTGATAAAATATGATACATGGACTGGAGCCGTTATCGGGCAACTACTCTATTGCTCCATTGACACTGGCACATTCTACGCTGATCCATACGCTTTAAGCGTGTATGACATGGGCGCCGCTGCAGGGGCTCAGCGTTATCGTTTGGTTAAGTGGACTGTCCTGCCAACTATTGCTAACTTGACTGTCGGCACAGAAACTAGGATAGTGAGTAACATAACTTGGCCATTGAGTAGTTTGCCAGCCACTGTTGATTACGAAGCTGGCATCGCTGTCAGTGCCAGTGGTTCAAGCATACAGTCTTATAGCCTGGATACAGGGCAGCTGCTTGCAAACATTACAACTGGCATTGCTTATGCTACTGAGGGAACTCCTGCGTTGGCTGATCACGGAAAATTCGCGCAGCGTTACAATGATGGAACTTGGCACTGTTGGGACATGCGCACAGGCGCAGCACTGTGGAGAAGCGAGATTTCCAGCGAGCCTTGGGGAACCTTTGGAACTTACGGTTCATGCTCCTACGGCGGCATGATAATGTCAAACCAATTTGACTCTGTTACTGCTCTAAACTGGACTACTGGAAAAATTGTGTGGTCATATATTGCTCCTGCAGGCTCACCATATGAAGCAATTATGACCTATAATAATGAAACTGTGTATCCTTGGCATACTTGTGGTATGATTGCAGACGGAGTTTACTATACGACGAACTCGGAGCATTCGGCTGACATGCCCATTAAACGCGGTATGAGAATACACGCCATTAACATTACTACTGGTGAGAAGATATGGAGTCTAGTAATGCAACAGACTGGGTCAACTGATGGCTCACGCGTGTTCCAAGGGGCAATAGCTGACGGCTACCTTGCATACTCCGATGCACAAACATGTACCATGTATGTTGTTGGAAGGGGCAAGAGCGCAACAACCGTTACAGCCTCACAGAAAACCATTGCAAAAGGCGCAACAGTCCTGATCGAAGGAACAGTGCTGGATCAATCACCAGGCCAGCCAGGCACGCCATGCGTATCCAAGGACTCGATGACTTTGCAGATGGAGCATATACATATTGCGCAACCGCTTGACGGAATATACCACAATGAAACCATAACCGGTGTTCCAGTGACTTTGACCGCGATTGATTCTGCGGGCAGCGTTATCAGCATTGGATCGACGACGACTAATGGGTACTACGGCACGTTCAGCTTTGTTTGGACTCCACCAAGTGAGGGAACGTACACCGTGACCGCTTCATTCGCCGCCGACGATTCCTACGGAAGCTCATCGGCCGCCACCGCAGTAATGGTCGGACCAGCCCCTGAAGCGCCACCTGTGCAGCCGGGCGTCGTGATTCCTGACTACTCGATGATGTTCTACGGTTTAATAGCGGCGGTAGCCATAGCCATCCTCATAGGCGTCGTAAATCTCGTTGTGTACGCTAGAAAGCAAAAATAGAACATTACAAACATCCTTTCATCCTTTCTTTTTTTTCGTCAACTCTCTGACCCGCTTTGCTTCCGTGAGAGAATTTATTAGAAGACTCATCGTTACCTACAAATCCACAATCTAAAGTTTAGGAGATAGGAAATGGAGATGTTGCGCTTAGCCGTTTTCAACACACAGCCCCCACACCTGTACTTCGGGGGCGTCGAAAGGCGAATTCTCGAAACGGCTAGGCGACTGAAAAATGATGTGGACATGACGGTTTATAGCGGAACCAAAGCAGGTTTCACGATCCCCATCACGGTGGATGGTGCCCGCATCGTGCCCTGTCATTCCACGGACACCGTTTTTCCTTTGGATAACTGGGTTTTCAACCGAACCGCGTCGAGCATGGTTGCTGACATCGAAGCTGACGTTTATGAGGCTCATGCCGCCAGTGGAAACGGACCTCTGAAAGCGCTGAGGAAACGAAAAGTTAAGGTGCCTTTCATTCAGACGGTTCACGGTGTGCTCGCCGACGAATATCTCCAAGCAAAGCAGACTGGAGGATTGTCATTTCGTGAGAACCTTGCCAACCTCCTAATGTGGCAGCTTTCACGGGTTGAGGCTGAGGCGGCGAGGAACGCAGACTTGGTTGTTACGGTGAGCAACTACTCCAAGAAACGAATCGTTGAACTCTACGGTGCAGATGAAGCGAAGATACGAGTCGTGCCAAACGGGGTTGACCCCGAAAAGTTCAAGCCCACAGCGTACTGGGAGATGAAACAAAAGGGAAATACGGTTTGAGCGACAAGCAGGTCGTGCTTTTTGTCGGCAGACTCATCCCCCGAAAAGGCTTAAACTACCTCATCGAAGCCGCAAAAACGATCGTCAAAGAGAAGCCAGAGACCGCTTTCGTAATCGTCGGGAAAGGTCCCCTCCGAGACCACCTGGCCGCAGTCTTGGAGAGATTGAAGTTGTCCCGTAATTTCAGTTTTCTGGGTGATGTCGATGACGATGCTCTGCGTTCACTGTACAGCTGCGCAGACGTGTTCGCTCTGCCTTCGATTCAGGAGGGGCAAGGTATCGCTCTTCTGGAGGCTGAGGCGTCCGGCACGCCCGTGGTGGCATTCAACGTGAGCGGCGTCAAGGAAGCCGTGTCTGATGGGCAGAGCGGTCTGCTGGTTGAGCCAGGTAATTCAGAAATGCTGGGCGAAGCAATCTTGAAGCTGTTATCTAATGAGCAGCTGAGGGAACGCATGGGTATTGCGGGGCGCAACTTCGTTGTAGAGAATTTCACGTGGGACATCTGTGCCAGAAAAATGCTTGCGGTTTATCACGAAGCCGTCGGTGCATGATGACTCAGCAGTCTACTCCTAGGTGTTTTGCCAGTTTTTTGAAGTCTTCGTCGCTCATCCACTCTGTCTTTAGGTATTGGCAGATGCGTTCGTCGCTGAGTCCCAACCGTCGGGCTTCCTTCACGGTGTAACGGTACGCTTCTATCTCGGTTGGGCGGTCCACGTATTCATAGTTGCTGTCGAAGAGCTCCTTCCCGTCCATGTATTGCTTCACGTGGCACAGTTCGTGTATAACGTCCAAGTAGATGTCGATTTTGTCTCCGTTTTCGAGGTAGCGTGCATTCACGAGTAGGTGTCCGTCGGCGTTGTCGACGCCCATGTAGCCGAAGAGTCCCATGAACTCCACCTTCAGGTTTCGAAGAACTTCTTCGGTTTTGTCGCCGAAGATTCCTCTTACTGCTTCGTTCTTGTCGAAGCCTAGGAAGTAGTCGTTGAAGTTGCGCTTCGCTCCGATTCGGATTAACTGTGCCAAGTGCAATCGTCGGAGGCTGCGCATGAGCATGAAAGCTAGGTACTCAAGTGGGTTCACTAAGTGCGCCTCTATCCGTATTTTGAAAGGTGCTCTATCTTCATGCCAATACGAGCCAACTCCGCCAGGTTCTCCACGCTACCGACGCTGGCGTCGATGTTGCGGTGCAAGGGGTGAACCCACAAGCCGCTTGGGGAGAGATTGAGCTGCATCGGAACTTCCATTGTCACGCCATATTCACTCAACCCTTTAATTAGGCGGCCCTCTCGGCAAGCTGCACGTGCAGAGGCGTAGCTCTGCAATAGTTGCGGGGCTGCAAATGCTCCTACTCCGTGCCATAAGGCGCAGTCTTCGGGGGAAGCTAAAGAATAGAGGAAGAACTGGGGCGAGGAGGGTGTTTCAGCAAAGTTGTAGTCGGCAAGTTTTTCGCCCGCCACGATGAATTTGTCCTCGCATTGAGCCACGCTTACGTCTTCCGGGTCCATAGCATTGGGGTAAAGCGCTGTCGTTTTGTAGTGAATCGTGACGCTCTCCAATCTGTCCCCATTAAACTTCAACTTACCTCGTGCGGCTCTCTTGGAGCCGAAGCCGAACCCTGAATGCGGAACGGTCATTAGCGTTGTCTTGTTAGATATGCTTCTTCCCATGCATTCATACGCTTCTTTAACGGCGTTGAAATCCTTGTGGGTGCCACTGATTATCCTGTGTATCACGCCGTCCTTGTTTTCCGTCTTTAGGGTAGCGATGGGCATTCGTAAGGCAGGAAGCGACAGATCCATCCCGAACACCTCGGAAAGCTTCTCTAACTGAGCATATTTCACGGAGTCCGAGAAATCCAAGTAAGAGCCGTTTGCCCCAGCGAGCTGCGCGTTAATTAAGTCCACTTCGCTTTTCGAGATTAATGTTCCATTATACTTTGCTACAAAGTTGTCGTCCACTTTGAGCTGGTCGGTCTTCACGTTGGCGGCGGGAAATGCACTCTGGCCACTCGCAACCAGCGACGCCTTAAAAGGGTTTATGGAGTACCTGTCGGGCTCAACGTCGTCCGTGTTCAGAAGGAATGAGACGATTTTCCCCTGCGGCGGTTTCTTCAGCATCTCGCAAAGAGCCCTAATGTCGCCTTCGTCAGGCTCGTGTAATCCCTTCTCATGGAAGTAGTTGCCGCAGACTTCAAGCAGCCTCGCAGCGATGATGCCTTGCAAATCCTCCACGGTGAGCTGAGGATTCGTGTATTCTACGGAGCTCCGCAAGAAGAAATGGTCGCCGCTGAACGTGTAATCGGTTCGTTTATTGTCCTTGATCCTGAAGAACGATGTTGCTTTCTTGCTTGGCAAGGCGCTCCAAACTGAGAGTTTTTCAACGATGGCTTTGATGCAGCAAGACCACGAACTCTTGAGAAAATTCTCGGTGAGCATTCGGCATAAATCGTCTGTCATATGGCGTCATCCTCGTTCCAAAGATTCAGGTAGGTAAATGCAGCTTTCTGCTGCGACGGAGCCTAAAAACATTCTTGTCACCCGAAACTTTTCTTTCAATCCAGAATCAAGAAATAGGGCAAGCAAGCTCCTCCTCTTTCGCAGGCACGTAAGCGTAAACATCCAATCCAGCGATTTTGTCCAGAACAGTTGATGCTAGTGCAAGGGCAATGTTCTTCTCGTTTCGGCAGCACACGAGGGGTCCGATTTCAGCCATTTCGCCGTAAACCTTTGCGAAGATGAATCCGCGGATATCTCCGCTTTCTGCCGATGAGTAATAGCAGAGTTTGCCCTCTTCAAGGAGAATGGATTCGAATAGTTTTTTTCTGTCCCAGCTCAGACATCGCTTGTCAAGCTCAATCAACTTCGAAGCGTCTTTCTCGCTTGCCTCCAGAACCATTTCATGTTTGATTGGTTCTTTCGTCACAGTTCCGCTTAAGACGACAAAATCGTCGTGCGGTTTGAACCCTACATTCCTGTAGAACCCAACTAGATGCTGGTAGGCGTAAAGCCCGACACCTTCGACGCCTTTGCTTTTCAGATACTGAATTGAATGCTTCACGAGGAAGGTTCCGGCGCCCTTTCGTCTGTACTCTGGTAGTACAGCTAGGTTGCCGAACCAGCCAGTCCTTCCGTAGCTGACACAGGTTGACATGCCAATTCGTTCATGACCTTGCCATAGAACGAAGCATCCCTCAGGCTCCAGCGTCGACATGTACTCGAAGTCCACGTTTGCCATGTCCCAGCCCTGCGTGTTGGCGAGTTGCACAGCGAATGCGAAGTCGTCAGGTCGCATTTTCTCGGCGCGAAACATACCGAGTACACGTCTGTGCTGGGAATTAAGGGCTACGCTATCGTTCGCCACTCTGTTTTCAGTCCAGCGTGCTTTCCTTCATGGCGCTGCTTTGTTTGGCAGGACTTTCAGCCCGCGAGACTTCAACGGCTCGACGATTCTCGGTCGCCCCAAAACCGTGAGCACCAAGTACCCTATCACTCCAACCGTGATGATGCTGCTGATGGTTATGCTGGCCATCATGGCTGCCCAAACTGGAAGTCCTGCAAAGATGTCGGAAGCGGAGAAGGAGAAGAAGTACCAGAGCTCCCAACCCACGATGACTCCGATGGGAAACGCACCCGCAAAGCATGCCACCAGACGATGTTTCCGCAGCAGAAGCACGACACAAGCCGCAACCAGGTTGGCTATGGGGCCGAGAATCACGTCGGGCGTCCCTAGGAAGTAGTAGCCGTTTGTGAGGAAGCATCCCAACGTCACGCCTGCAACCATGGGGTACCCGAAAAGTGCGGATAGAGCAATCATGAAGTCTGACAGGCGAAGTTGAATGGAACCGTAGATGGTGAGGCTACCAACCGTCACGGTTTGGATGATGTTTATGGCGACGTATAGGGCGGCGAATAACGCCGTTAACGTTATGTCTCTGCTGTCGAATTTCACTTCTCTTTTTCCTCCTACACCGGGGTCTTTTCTGGCGGAACGGGTGGAGGTCCACTCACCCGCCGAATCGGCGTTTCATATCCCGATTCGATGATTAAAACTTTGCGTGTCAGAACACTTATTTACGACCACCGTGAATCAGAAGGCTTAAAAGCAACGCAATGGAGCAAACGTTCAGTGAGCCAGAAAAAGCTGAAGGTCAAGGGCTTCTTGTTCGATTTGGACGGCACCATAGTTGATTCGAGAGCGGCTTACTTGGAGGCGGCGCGAACAGCGTTCTCGGCGCTTGGGAAAGAACCGCTTGGAACTTGCGATGCGTTGGACATTCCGAAGAGACTTGAGCAGCGCTTGCCAATAGATGACTTAGTTGGAGCCAACGTCAACTCGTTCTTGGACGTTTATTTGAAGACCTATTACTCAGTCACAAAGACCTTGACGAAGCCCTTTCCCAACGTTCAAGCAACATTGAGCACGCTTTCGAAGAAAGCAAAGCTGGCGTTGATAACCATGCGTTTCGTCCCAAAAGCCGCTGTGACTGAAGAACTGGAGCGATTCGGCTTGGCAGACTGCTTTTCCCACGTTGTTACGGCGTTGGATACTCATAAGCCGAAGCCGTCCCCCGAAGCCCTCATAAAAGCCGTAAAAGTAATGGACGTGAACATGTGTGACTGCGTCATTGTGGGCGACTCCGTGACCGACGTGAGGGCTGGAAAGGAGGCGGGTGCGTTGACTGCAGCGGTTTTGTCGGGGTTATTTTCCCGCCAAGAATTATCCCGAGAGAAGCCTGATTTGATTCTTAAGGATGTTACCGAACTCCTTGAGTTTGTCGATTAGGCTTTATGACGACTATTCCGGGACTGGAATATTGCTGGAAACCGCCTAAACCAGTTATATCCCGTTGCAAAATAAAGCTTATTAAAACCATCTGTTAAATGGATAGGTTGGAGAGCGGCTTCAGAGCGGATTCAGATGAACTTCGTAGAGATAATGATAGGGGAGAAACTAAAGGACTCGGACTCAGCCTTGGACATCCTCGGCTCAGACCGTAAAGTCTTGCAAGTTGCGTGTGAAGACTTCACTAACTACGCGAAATTCCACTGGGAACTCATGGGAAAAGAGACGAGCCAGCTGGAATTGGCTGATAGGTTGGAGCAGGTTTACAGGAACGACCGCAAGGAACTGGAAGAATTTTTGAGCGTCTGGGTGGGAGTGTGGTTTAAGAAGTGGAAAGAGCGGGTGAAGCTGCTAATCGGCGAAGAGAGCGCCCAGAAATGGAGCAAGGTTTCAAGAGCATTAAGTAATGCTGAACCGTTGTGGAGAAAGCTTGAGCGGAAGGAGGAAATAAAGGAGCTCATAGCGTTCACGCTCATAAAGAATGGCGAGATATGCGGCACCGAAATCCTCTCCGAGAACTTGCTCAAGATGGAGCTCGGTGAGAAGCGCGTGCAGTTCCTAAGCGAAAAAGAACGTATCCTTGTGGCGGTGAACAACGCGCTGCGAAAAGGCAGGGATATGGCGTATAGCAAGGGGCCGCTAATCTTCGTGAAGATCGATAAGGGCTACTACGGCTCTCCCAACTA
Organism: Candidatus Bathyarchaeota archaeon; assembly: GCA_963820675.1. Taxonomy (GTDB): domain Archaea; phylum Thermoproteota; class Bathyarchaeia; order Bathyarchaeales; family Bathycorpusculaceae; genus UBA11855. Next base: position 67,273 of record CAWGAW010000021.1, read on the forward strand.
CTAACTGCCTGTTTTTCAGTATTCTCTTTCTTTTGCGCTCGAAAAGTGTAGAGTGGAGATTTCTTGGATTAATTATTGGGGTTTAGAAGAGTCTCTGTCGCTGCAGGCTTTTCGTCTGCCAGCTGTACACTCGAATCTTCTTCGTCTCGCCATAGCCGCAGGCAGCGCATCGCTTGTTCCGAACGTGGTACGACCTTCTGCCGCACCGTCGACATTTGATGTGGACAATCTTGCCTGAACGTTTCCCCATCGAAGGGGTGCCTTTACCCACTGGGGTCACCTAGGCGGCGGAGAGATCAGAACAACGTTGTCTCCGCGGACGATTATGAGGCCGAGTTTCTTCATGCTTTCAGGGTTCGTCGTGTCTTCTGTCTCTTCGAGGACGAGGTTTAGGTGCTGGTCGAAGCCCTTGAGGTGTCCTCGTAGGTTTTTTCCGCCTTTCAGTCTGACTAGTACAATTTTGGTTAGGTTCTGCTCGAGGATTTCGGTAGTCATCTCGCTCATTAGTGACCCTTCACGTATAGTTATCTCATGTATACTTGAGGCTTCTACATTTAAACCTATCTAACCGTCTTTACACATGGGAAGCGCAGGATGCAATCCTCAAGACTGTGGTTTGCTGGGTGGAATTGCTGAAAGCTTATATGCACTACGCTTGTAGAACTCGCTTTCAGGGTTTGAAAAGATGAAGGGTGCATTAGTATTCCTTGCAGTGTTTGCGATATTGCTCGTCATCACTTTGGGCAACACGTCGATTCCTCCTGGACAAGCCATCTACAACGCAGTCCTGCCCGGCACCGAAGTGGCCTCAGGCTACCTGGTCGGTGGCACCGTTGACGCAGTAACCTTGATAATTGCAGTCTTTAACGGCGTCATTTACGGCTTTATAGCTTGGCTCATTTTCACGTTGGCAACGATGGGGCGCAAGAAGGACAAACAGCCGCAGAACATCACACAGACCGTGAACGTGAACCTCGGGGATAAGGACAAGAAGGAAGGAACAACCGCCTCTCCGACATAAATCGATGGCATTTCGATCAGCACTCCCACGTTTTTTCTTTTTTCACGTAAGCTGTGCCTCTTTGTCATTGTTGATTCAGCAAAAAACCGCTCCGTTGAGTTTCTGGGGAGTTTTCCGCAAACCATAAAAACCTCAAAGAAGGATACGATTAACGATGTCTATGAGAGAATAGAGTACTCGTTGGAACACTGCTGGTATGCATCTTGGCCGGCGCCTTCGTCTACGCTGCTCTGGCTCAGGGCGAGAGCTTGCTCGGAGTGAAGGAGGGTGACAACTTCACATACAATTTTGTAGTTAACTGGAGTTCCACGGATCCAAACCAGGTTGTTCCGCAGGAGTACTCGGACATGAATCAGACTCTTTCGATTCACTTCAACGTAACTGCTGTGGGGTCGACGATTGCTTACTTGGACATTAACAAGACGATGCGGGGAGGTCAGACGAGTTTCTCGCAGGGATACATCGAAGTTGTGTCGGGCCGTGGAGTGGACGCGTTGCTCTTCATCATCGGTGCGAACCTTACGTCAGGCCAGAAAGCGTACCCTAACTCTGACCCTGCCGCCGTTACCGCGGGAGTTTCAGCTGAATCCTTCACGATAGCTGAGACGGTGGCGAAGACGTACCTTGGTGTTTCGAAGATGGTGAATCACTACACCGAAACCGTGACGAATTCGACATCGGGTGACTCCGTGACGAGAAACGCCTACTACGAGCAGAGCACGGGTGTGTTGATGGAGATGACTCTCGAGCATTATTGGGCGAGTTTGGGCGAGACTGACTCGGAGACCTGGAAGATTACGCAGTTCAACTCTGCAGTGGCTCCTGCCACAACCGACAATAGCACTAACACGAATCAAGGATTGCCATCGTGGCTTGTGCCCGCCGTGGTCGTCGCAGTGGTCGTCGTTGTCGCAGTCCTAATCGTGGCGCTGGTTGTGATAAGCCGAAAGAAGCCAAAGGTTCAAGCAGTGACGCCTCCGCCTGCGCCTGCACAGCCTCAGACACCCGCTTGAACATCTTTAATACGATGCTCCCTGCTTCTTTCCAGTGTTTGTGAAGGAGAGCTGTTAACAGGTGCCGCCGAAGGGTCGAAGGTACACCTTGAAGTCGAGTGAAGCAAAAGTCCTTTTCGGTAAGATAGCCGAGCAGCTAGGCGCACGTTTATGCGGTTTTCTGGATGCAAAAGCCAGCTTAGAAGCAGTGGAAGCCGGTGAAGCTGAACTGTTGCTCATCGACAGAAAGCCCGTACTCTTCAGGACTGGAGAGAAAGTTTACCCGACTTTGCTTTTCGCAGAAGCCTTGGCTTCTCTGCCGCGGGCAGTCGTGGACATGGGCGCGGTGGGTCATGTTTGCAACGGCGCCGACGTTATGGCTCCTGGCATCGTACGCTTTGAGGGCACCTTCCCACAGGGCAGCCTAATCGTGGTTGTGGATGTGAAACATGGGAAACCGCTGGCTCTGGGAGAGGTTCTCTGCGATTTCGAGACGGCGAAGAACGTAAAGAAGGGCGTGGTCATCAGGAACGTGCATTATGTGGGCGACGAGGTGTGGAGCGCCATAAAAGCGCTCGGCGAGTAGCTAAGAGCGAGCAAACACCATGGTTTGCGGATAATTACGGGTTGACCTTCCGAATCTCGCATTTGGGGTGCATGGTTTATTTAGTCAATCCCCAATCAGAACCGTGATGAATCCAGCAGACGTATTGTGCAGTGCTTGCGGGCCCAGGGAAGCTATCTTCTTCAGACCTTACTCGGGGGAACGGCTTTGCAAGCGATGCTTCGTAGAATCCATCGAGGCAAAAGTCAGGGCGACCATCACACGATACGCCATGTTCAGTTTCAGCGACAGGATAGCGGTGGCGGTTTCAGGCGGCAAAGACAGTCTAAGTCTCCTTCAAATCCTAACCAAAATCGAGCGGAATCGCCCAAAAGCGTCGCTTTCAGCGGTATCGTCGACGAGGGCATTCAGGGCTATAGGGATGAAGCGCTCGAAATCGCCTCGGCAGAATGCGCTAAGCTAGGAGTTGCGCATCACGTTGTTTCTTTTAAGCAGCTGTTCGGGTTCACGTTGGATGAACTCGTCGAGAAAAAGCGGAAAGTGGGCGACAGCGAAGTTGACTGCCTGCGCCTACTGTGGAATCCTGCGGCGGCGGGCATTGAACGTGGCGGCTCGTGAGGTTGGCGCCAGCAAACTTGCGACTGGGCACACGTTGGACGATGAGGCTCAGACGGTTCTCATGAACATCTTCCGCGGCGACCTTGCCCGTCTGGCGAAAGAGAAGCCAGTGACGGATCAAGTGCATCCGAAGCTTGTGCAGCGTGTGAAACCATTCTGCGAGGTTCCTGAGAATGAGAGCGCCTTGTATGCTTACGTGAAGAAGACGCGGTTTCAGGCTTCACCATGTCCCTACGCTTCGGAAGCGTTGCGGAACGATTTTCGCGCCATGCTCAACCAGATGGAGGCGAAGCACGCGGGCACGAAGTTCACAGTCTTCAATTCGCTGGAGCGTTTGCGTCCCGCACTGAAAACAACGATGAATGAGGCCCATTTTGCCGAATGCACCGAATGTGGTGAGCCATCGTCGGGCGGGTTGTGTAAGGTCTGCGAAATCGTTCGAGGTATGAAAACCTAGGTTCGCTGTTTTCTTTCCCTCTCCAGTTTCATCCACCACTCAGGCATTTTCGCCTCTGGGGCACAATCCCACGAATCGTATGGCTTGACATCCAGCACTGGCGTTCCATCAAAGGCGTCGAGCCCACGGACCGTCAACACGTTGCCCTCAACATTCCAAGAGCTCACAGAGCGTGAGCCCAATTGGGTTTGGTCGAAGGTTCGTGCGTGCCGCAAACACACCGACCAACGGCAGATCCATCCTGCCTCTTGGATGAATCTTCAACGTTCTGCGTTGCTCACTAGTGATTTGGTTGAGCCAGAACAAGATGAAAACGTGAGAGAAGCCTTTGATGCCGTCCAACGCTGGGACAAGCTCATCGTTGAGGTGTATTTCTGAGAGGTGGAACTTGTCTTTGACCTCGTCACCGACGGCTTGAGTTCGAATGAAACCGATGCAGTTCAAGACTATTTCTTCATAGCTCAATCATCCAATCCTCCTATACGCTGGACCGTTAAGGAACGCTGAGATTTAAGGAGTCTATGAATTCGAAAAGGACCAATTTTCTCCGAACATGTTTGGAGCCCATTAATGGTTGCATAAAAGAACCAGAGATGGTAGGCCACATAACCTTTTTTGCAGTTCAATCTTCCTCCGAATTTCTTTGTTCCAGATGTCAAAATGTCGGTCGGAAAGCCTTATATCACGTTGAACCCACGTTAAAGATTCTGACAGGCTCAGGTTACGGGAGACTTCTAATGGAATTCTGTCCAAACTGCGGCTGTTTCCTAGCGCCCCAAAAGATGAAGTTAGGCGACGAAACGGTCGTCGTGATAGCCTGTTCTAAATGCGGTTACAAGAGGGAGAGGTCAGATAAGGCGACGCGGCTTCGAAGTGGACGGGTTGTTCACCGCACCGCTAAACCTGCGGTTACGGTCATCAGCGAGGAGGACCAGAAGATTCAGACGATGCCGACGATTAAGGTTGAGTGCCCCAAATGTGGGAACAACTTAGTTTTCGTTTGGCAGGTCCAAACTCGGGGTGGGGATGAGGCTTCGACGCAGTTTATGCGTTGCACGAAATGCGGGCACACTTTCCGAGAGTACTCGTAAACCTTTCGTGGGTTAATTTGGGGTTTCAGTGGCATGTCTGAGATACGTCTATATTTCTGAAGTTGTAGTTCTGATTTGGGATAAAAGAGAAGATTGTGCTGAAAAAATATCAAAAACGAGAGCAATCATGGAAGAGAAGAGGGGGGGCGTTTTGGCTATGGAAAGTGGTTCTGGGCGTCATGTGGGGGCAATTTGTTTTTTATGCAGTATTGAAAGCAGGTAGGCTTCCGACAGTTTACTATTGTTTTCCAGAAAGCGTTCTCCCTGGAGCAAGATTAAGATCTCGCAATAGAGTTCAAGAAACCTATTACCTTTTTCCGTAGCCTGATAAACTTGTGTAGTTCTCTCGGCTCCTCTTATTAAATCACGTTTCTCAATCAAACGCCTGCCAAGCATGAACCTCAGATATTCCTTCAATTGTGAATAGCCTAAATTCGCATCGCCCAACAATTGTGTGATGCTTGAAGGTTGCTGCGTAATAGAAATTATAGCTGATACTATTTCCAGTTTATCGCGCCTGCCAGACCTGAAACTAGATTTTCCGTAATCTCTCATTTTGAATTCTAACACTTTTACCCTGTTGGGTGAGCTTTGAAAGTTGGTTCGCTTTCGGTCAAGATTGAGATGCAGAAACCTTTGTTCTTCTTAGAGAATCCGCGCTACTATCATAGCTTTGAATAGGTGAGTACAAACCCATTCTTTTCCTTCATTCCAAGGTGATGTTTATCCAAGATTGTTTTAATTACGCTTCTTGAATGGTCATCCAACTCGCATTTTAGCTTTATTTCAAAACCGTCGGAACCCTCAACTACATGGGATTCTTTTGAATCTAAAGACACACGCCAATGGATAACTGATTCCTGGCACTCTTCAAAGATTTCGTGAAGCACAGCTCGAGCTTTAGGTCTTTTCACATTAATCCCCACGAGCAAGATAGCATTCACTGAGGAATTAACGCTTTTTGAGAAGAACAATTTGCTGATTTGCGAAGAAGGATTGACCAAAGGTGGGGGGGCCCTCTTCAGGGTGGAGACCCCTTTGAGTCTGCTCCGAAGGGGCTTGGGGGTCTTGGTTCCCGCAGCTAAATTTCACCCCGAGGCTTGGGTTTACGTCAGCCGACGACAGGCACGCGCCCACACACAAAAATATAACAAAATTAGATATTTTGTACGTGGGGTGCTTGAATTGAAGTTAAAGGATGAGACTGCCTTGTCAGTTGGCATGATGTCGTTAGCGATTGGGATTCTTGTCGGGCGTTTCACGTCTTTCGAGGTTTCTGGTTTTTCGATTTCAGCTTTCGTTGAGGGTGTTCTGACAGGGGTCTCTTTGGTGATGAATCTTTACTATCTGGGTTAGAAGGTCGCGGAAATAGAGAAGTGCATGCTTTAAAACATGCTATGCCAGCCGACGACACGCAAGGGTACTGTGCCTCGGGTAATTACCCCTTCTCGGGTGTTTGTGCCATCGCAGTAGTGACTTATCGCGAGAAGATTCGTTGGTTAGATAAGATTGTAGTCCTATTGAGCTTGTCTTGTTTACTCGCCTTTCTCAAACAGCAAGTAATGATTGACGAACGCTGTCGCCATGGCTACGTTTCCCGTTGCTTG
>CAWGAW010000022.1:0-290886 GCA_963820675.1 Candidatus Bathyarchaeota archaeon
TCCATTTTCCTTAAAAGCAACCTTTGAATGGTCCAATCAGTGACCCAGAAATGTCAAAAATGGAAAACCAAAATATATGCACCTCTGGTTTGGGTTACTTAAGAGTAACTGAACCCAGAACGGCTACTTCGCGCAAGAGACAAGCGAGGCCAGCTCCTTTGAAATCCCCGCTAAAGGTCACCTCGATGATGAAATCTGGGAATTCTGAACGAACTAGGAGAAAACACGACCTAAGAGTGACTCACTATTGATCTTGAGGCGACATCCAAACAGGTTTGCCGTCAACTATCTCGCGCTCTCTACACAAAGGGCAAGGCAAGCCTAAAGCGGAAAACACTCCTTTCTCGTCTTCCCCGGCGATCGGAACTGAGCCTTTGATTAGGCCTTCACTGTACTTGAGCCTGAGCTCCTTTGATATGGCGTAGCCTGCGAGCCACATATTGTGGTCAGCTGAACCCGTGCGTATGAGTAGATGGATACCAAAGGTGGATGGTTTTGCCCTGTAAAAGTCGACTTGGAAGAGCCCGTTCTGGCAGGGTACGTAGGCTTTGATGGTTTGGTTTCCTGAACAATTGGGTTTAGCCTTCAAACGCTTCAGAGCCTCGCTGATCCTCTGCCAGTCCTGATCGCCCTTAGCTACCACAACGAAGTCTATGTCGTGCACAATGGGTCTCTGTCGCCTGATGCTTCCAGCAACCTCGATCTTATCACAATACATCTCAGTTGCAGCCTTGAGTTGGCTGGCTAATTCTTCGGCTTCGTCTAAGCTAAGCTCGGCCAGGACTACTGGCTCATTCTTTGGAAAAAGCGTCGACTGCTTTGTCATCACATCATTCCTTGAGAGCGTTGCATTTTATTGTTTTGCTATCATGGGTTTTGTACCATTTAACTTTCATTGATTTGTCGTCCAGTTCATCCTGTCTGTTGTTCTGCGCCAGGAGGTTAGATATGGCTATGTTTCGAAGAGCAATGCCACAGTCTTACTATATGCTAAGCCTCCGCATTTCTTACGTGAGTGACGTGAGAAAGCACATAGTCTTGTTCTGCGAGAACTTTGCGAAGTAGATCTTGGATTGCAGCATTCATATTGCCGTTGTAGTATGGATGAACTATTTTCTCGGCAAATTCGGACAGCAACGACGCTGGGATATTGTTAAATGTTAAGTCCACGAGGAGATCTTCATTTACTGCTAAGATTGTTGTTTTCTTTCTCATAGCAAACCACTCGGGATTCAAGCCTGTGCCGCAAATTCTTAAAAAGAAAGCCGCTGAAACAACCTTTCTACACTCTGGAGAGTACCGTTAAAGTGGATACGAAGGTGTTGCAGTCAAATGGTTAATGAGCAACGCTGACATCGTTTTTGCGGGGACAAACTGATTTGAGGTTTCGGCTATACATTCTGAAGGACAACTATGCGATGGACTATTCGGAGAAAAGGCGCCTGCGCATCGCGGTTGTGAGCCTGGACAAGGCTAAAACCTACCCACTAAATTTCGTTTGCACGCTGCCCTTGAGGCTTAGTTCCAATGAGGCTAAGCTAACCACGTTTGAGAGGCGGTTCGGCGACAAGAGCGGAGAAGTCGCCAAGAAATTGTTGACCGACGCACTGAAGACTGAAGAAGATGAAGATGTTAGGGATGAGATCGAAAGGAGACTGAGCTTGCTTCAGCCAGAATCCACAATCGCAAAAACCTGTGCCTCCTGCGGCAAAACCTTCCAGGTGAACAAGAAGAAAAGGTTCAGACAGAGATTTTGTGAGGAATGCTTAAGGAAAAAGTTTGGCGCTCGCTAGCTGATTTAATCGCATGCGCACAAACAATAAAAAGAGGGGTTTGAATGGGGCCTACTTGGATTTCGCTGCTTTTGCTTTGGGTTTAGGTTTAGCTTTTGCTTTAGGTGCGGATTTTTCTGCTTTAACCTGTTTCATCGGGGCGCCACAACAGATCACGTCGCAGTCCTCGCATCCACAAACATCCTCCACCAAAACGACAAGCCCACATTCATCACACTTGTATCTTTCACCCTTCTTCTTCACCAAAAAATCACCTGCCAAAACGTTGCCTAATATTCAAATTGTTTTTTAGAAATATAAGAATTTCCCAGCAGCTTGCCGACAATCATTTCAGTTGCTTTGGAGGAGGTTTGGGCTTCGTGAAGCGAGGTCATCCCAACCCGCCGAAATTAGACTGGACGCAAGGAAATGGGCCAGAGAGAACTCGCGTGCTCGGTTTCTCATTAACGCCTACTTTTCCTGTAATACGCTGCGAATTTGCGAATAGCGTTTGCGCGGTGTGAGAACCCGTTCTTTTCCTCAATCGTCATCTCAGCAAACGTCTTCTCGCTCCCCAAGGGCTGGAAGATGGGGTCGAAACCGAAACCTGTCTTGAGGCTACCCCATATTTCTTCGTGGGCGATTGATCCTGTAGCTTCGCCCTCAAAGCAGACAGGCTCTCCATGCCCATCGTAGTAAGCGATAACTGAGCGGAACGTAGCGCACCTGTCCTCCACATTTTCCATGAGCTTCAGCAAGCCAGGGTTGCTTATCGTCCTGTAAACGTAAGCCGCATACGGTCCCGGAAAACCCTTCAACGCGTCCACGAAGAGTCCTGCGTCTTCGACGATGACGGGGAGGTGGCAACGTTTGAAAGCTTCTATGACGCTGGTTTTGGCGATTTCCTCGAGGCTGTCGCTCTGGATTTCCACGTTTTTCACTCTCAGCATGGCAGCCGCGATGCCGTACTCAGCTAGGACTCTGCGGGCTTCGTTGAACTTGTGAAAGTTCCCCGTCGCCAGAAAAATAACTCTGCCCTCAAGCTTGAACTTCTTGCTTTCTCTCCTCAACGTAGCGTCCTCTTCTCTCAATCTCCCTTACTTTGGCTAAAACGTCTTTCGCCTCGTCCTCGCCCACGACCGCCGCATAGCCTTTCATGACCTCAGTGAAGCAGTCCTCGGCAAACTGATAATGCGTGCTCTGCAACGCCCGCTTCATCAGATGCAAGTCCACACCCCTCGCTTCGAGCTCAGTGTTCTTTTCTCCCAGCCCGAAATCCACGAAGAAAATCCTGCCTTCAGCGTTGAGAATCATGTTGGACGTTGTCAAATCCCCGTGAACCACGCCATGGCGATGCAGTCTTCCGACCAACTCGCCCACTCTGAAACACACACTTTCTCTCTCTTTCGGAGAAAACCCGCCCAACACCTGCTTCAGCTGTTTTCCCTCCACCAACTCCATCACGATGGTCGCGTTCTCGACATCGACCTGAAAAATCGTCGGCGTCGGCACTCCAGCCTTCTTCGCTTCACTCATCAACTGCGGTTCATGAACAGTCCTGTAAGAACGAATCGTCGAGTCGAGCTTGGTGGGGCGGTATTTCTTCGGCAACCTTTTCTTGATGACGACGCTGTCTTCCGTGCCAATCCGCCACGAAGAGGCTTGCCTCTGCACCCTTCTTCATCAACTTCTGCCCAGTCACGTCACCCATGGCACATCAACCTTATCCACTCGCCAACGCAGCTTCACGAAACTTTCCTTCACGGGCGTCGTCAGTCCATGAGTGTAGGCTAGGACTCCTGTCCAAGCTATCATAGCGCCGTTGTCCGTGGCAAACTGTTTTGGGACTACGCTGAATTTGGCTTCGTGCTCCGCCGCGATAATGCCTAACATGGTTTGCAGCCGCTGGTTAGCCGCCACTCCGCCAGTCAACAACACCTCTTTTTTCTCGGTGTGTGCCAGCGCGCGTTCCGTCACCTCTGCAACCATGGAGAACGCGTACTCCTGCAAGCTGAAACATAGATCCTCTAAGCGGCAGTCGCCCTTACGGAGCAATGTGACGGCTGCCGTGAGCAAACCGCTCAACGACAAATCCATGCCCTTCACGACGTAGGGCAGCGAAACCAGCATCTTACCCTTCTTAGCCAACTGCTCCAACGCTGCCCCCAGCGGCATGCCCTTCTCTTGTTTGAGCCCTGCATCTCGGGCGAACACGTCTAGGCAGTTCCCCAACGCTATATCCAACGTCTCACCGAAAACCCGGTACCGTCCCGCTTCGAAAGCCGTCACGATTGTGTTGCCACCCGACACATACAAAGTTACAGGGTCAACCGCGCCCGTCTGAAGCTTACCCACTTCAATATGAGCGACCGAGTGGTTCACGCCGACCAACGGAATACTCAGATAAGTTGCCAAAGCCCTCGCTACGGTAGCTCCTGTCCGAAGGCTCGGTCCCAAACCTGGACCCTGAGAAAACGCCACGAAGCAGAGGTCTCGGGGCTTAACACCTGCCTTCTCCAATGCTTCTCGGAGCACTCGGTCAGCCACTTCAGCATGATGCCTCGCAGCTTCCCGCGGGTGGATTCCGCCCGCGGTGGGCACGTATGAGTCGGAGACGTTGGCTAGGATTTTGCCGCTGAAGGCTGCGACGCCCACGCCGAAGTCATCTGCTGTGGATTCAATGCCTAAACAGAGCTTTTCCGAAGCTGTTTTCGTTCCTGCGTTCTCCTCCGTGTCATTTTGTGTATGTTGGACATACATGTTTTTATCCTGAATCTGTACATATATGTAGTTATTGCTTGGAACTGATACTTGATGCCGAAACGGAACGACCTCGAACAGAAAGCACTTCATTCTGTGATAAACACGGGCTACAAAGGCATATTGCAGTCTGAACTCTGGCGAGAACTCGGCGCCAGCAGCCGCGAAGGGTCACGTGTAGCCATAAAACTCGAAGAGAAAGGGCTAATCCGCAGGGAGAAAGAACTCGAAGGCGGCAGATGGACATATAGGCTTTATCCGAAGAGGCTGCCAGCATCCATCGAATCCATCGTCGATTGCCCCTGCCTCCTCTGCCAGGACAATGCACGATGCGACCCCACGACGGCGATAAGTCCGAAAGACTGCAGCAAACTCACCGATTGGATTCTCAACTTGGACAAACCCGCAGCAGCAGCCCCAGTGGAAGGCGCAAACGTTGCCGAAGGCATGGATCAAAGATAGAAAACGAGACTACTACTACCAGAAGGCTAAAGCGGAGCAGTACCGTTCCCGAGCCACATACAAGCTTTCTCAAACAGCCCTCAAATTCCACTTCATAAAGAGAGGCGACATCGTTGTCGACCTTGGTGCCGCGCCGGGCGGCTGGATTCAAGCAGCCCGCAAAATCGTGGGCAAAACAGGCTTCGTTTTAGGCGTGGACCTGAACCCGATTGAGCCGTTTCCATGGGAGTACGTTCGAACCATCATAGCCGACATTACCGAGCCCGAGACGCTGCCACAAATCCTCAGCTTCTTGCCGCGAAAGCCCGACGTCGTCATATCGGACGCTTCCCCAAACATCTCTGGCGTGTGGGAGGTCGATCATGCAAGGCAGATTGACTTGGCAACGCAAGCGATGAATCTGGCGTTGAACTTGCTGCGACCTGGTGGGAATTTCTTCGTGAAAGTCTTCGAGGGCGACCTGCTGAACGGCTACATACAGACGGTCAAGAAGCACTTTGAGGTGATAAAATTCGTCAAACCCAAAGCCAGCCGAGCGAAGAGTTCGGAGATGTACATACTGGCTATGCGGATGAAAAAGCAGGGTGGCAACGTGCGTGAACTCGGTGAGTCAGCTGAGCGAGTGTTCCCGGCGCGAGATGATTGACGACGTTGAATAAGATTAATATCATAGCTGGCGCAACTTCCTCCTGATATTTGCAGTATAGTTTTGCTTGACGAAGAGGAAGAATTGACTTGAGCATCCATATGTGGAGCAGCGCCTCGACGAGGCGAAAGCGACTGCTTTCGATAGTAGCCGTTTTCATAGTCGCAGTAGTAGTCACAGTCTTGGGCACCTTTGTGCCCATGAGTGCGCAAGAAGCTGGACAGGCAAGCAACGACTTCAATCAGACATTCACGACGGTGACGAGATCAGGGAGTGTTGGTTCAGTTTATTTTTGGCCAAAACCTGCTCATTTGCCTATTGATGTTTGTTCCTATAATCGGACCAGTCTTAGGGCTCCTCATAATGTTCGACACTGGCACCCTCACCGCCGCCATCGCCACGAGTCAGGGAATCCCAGCGTTGCTTGCGTTAGCCATAACTTTCATTCCCATAGGATTTATAGAGTTCACCGCATACTCAACTGCTATGGCTGAGAGCGTCTGGTTGTTTAGGCGACTGCTACAAGGACGGCGTTTGCGTGAGCTCAGAAACGCAGCGGTATTCGTGGGAATTTGCTCGGTCATTCTTGCCTTGAGTGCACTGTTAGAGACGGCGCTGATATCTATAGGCTACTGAAGCGGAGCCCACTTGCGATTGTAGCTGGCACTTGTTCAGAGGACGCGAGTTATCTCTAAGCTTACGTTGAATGCTTTCACGCTGTGCGTTAACTCTCCGAGGCTTAACACGTCAACTCCAGTAGATGCATACTCTTAGAAGGTTCTCTTCGTTGATGCCGCCGCTCGCCTCCAGGATGGATTTGCCACGTAATCCTGCCTTCTTGAGCGCCTCAACCGCCTGCTCGGCTTGTTTGGGCGTGAAGTTGTCGAGCATGACGATCTCGGCTCCAGCCTTCACGGCTGCAAGTGCATCTGAGACCTTGGTTACTTCTACCTCAATCTTCTTGGTAAACGACACCGCCGCCTTCGCCTTCTCCACGGCTTTCACGACGCCTCCCGCGAGGACGACGTGATTGTCTTTGATGAGCACCATGTCGTCCAAGTGGAGCCTGTGTGGGTCGCCGCCGCCGACTGCGATGGCTTTCTTGTCGAAGTAGAGCATGCCCGGCGCGGATTTGCGGGTTGCAGCAATCTTGGTTGACATTTTGGCTTCGTGCAGTTTCTCAACCATTCTTCTTGTTTTCGTGGCGATTCCGCTCATTCGCGAAAGCAAGTTCAGCAGCGTTCGCTCAGCGGAGAGAATCGTTTGCGCGTCGCCACGCAGCTTCAGGAAGGTCTCGCCCTTCTTGACCTCCGCCCCGTCTGAGGCGTAGGCTTCGCCCTCCAATCCAAGGGCTTCTGCGAGGACGCTGATTTCTTCAATGCCAGCAACCACACCCGACTCCTTCGCCACGACTGCTGCCTCGACGATTTGCCCTTCAGGCACAATTGCCGCTGTCGTGACGTCGCCTTGCCCTACATCCTCAGCCAGAAGTTGGAGGAGTTTTTCTTCCAGAACCTTACGCGGTACGAACATGATTCTTTCTCTGTCTGTATCTGACTTAAAACGTTTGTTTATTGCAGTCGGCATGGATGAAGTCTGGCTCAATAAAGTGCAATCGATAATTTGTTTTGAAAAAATAGAAGAAAATATTGATTTTTTTTGGTTTCTGTCGATTGTTGCGTTGTTCAGCTCTTTGTCTATACTTTCTTTACCATTGATATCTCCATCGTCGAAACCATGCGGCTCTTTGTCTCGCCTTCGCGCGGTGGCATCTCTGCGGTTCCAATAGCGATCTTGGTGACCTGCAATTCCTTAATGAACCGGTTTCGAGTTATCTCAGCCACGTCAACAGCTGTGGTTATCGCTTGGCCTCGGGCTTTCAACGTTATCTCGTTTGTCTTGCCTGAGGAGAGACTCGTTATGATTGCCAGCACGTAACTCATTGGTGGTTTGTTTCCGACGAAGATCACATCAGCGTTTTCTGCCATTTCTTTTCCTCCTGTGTTTTTGTGTAACATCCTGCTTTAGCGTTCTGTTCAGCTAGCAGCACATTACCGCCCCAAAATAACTGGTTTCTTCCTTATAAGTTATGAGGAATCTAACTCTAGACTCCACTTCTAGCAAGTGAGCGCGGATTGCGTTCTCCTTAAATATCCACCTCCGACATACGAAGAGGATTGAGCCAACGTGCTGACCAAACTGAAGAAGAAAGTCCAAGAAATGCTCTCAGTAGAAGCCAGATTTGCCCATCGGCTAGGGCTGACGCCAAACACCATAAGCATCGCAGGCATTCTCCTGTCCATCCTTGCAGCCGTTGCGTACGCCTTCGGAAAAGAAGAACCACTACTGCTCATCGCAGCCGTCGTGTTGCTTTTGGCGTCGGGGTTTTGCGACACGCTAGACGGCGTCATAGCAAGAACCTACGGGCAGGCTACGGTTTTTGGTGGATATCTCGACTCGCTTCTCGACAGGTACGCTGACGCAATCATCTATGCTGCAATAATACTGGGCGGATTATGCGATGTATCGTGGGGGTTAGCCGCCCTCGCGGGCTCTCTGCTCGTCAGTTACAGCCGGGCAAGAGCGGAAGCCGCGGGTATCAAAATGGAATCCGTCGGCATAGCTGAACGTGCCGAACGAATGCTTATCTTGGCTGTCGCAAGCTTAGCGGCGTATTTTCTGGCTCCCCTCCTTAAACTGGGGCATAATCATACTCGCTGTGCTCTCGAACTTCACGGTGTTACAGCGAGGGTTACACGCTTACCGTTGGCTGAAGAAAAAAGAAAACACGCCTAATGCCTAGAAGCGTCCTCTTCGAGGATACCGCTTGTGCCGCTCGCTCTCCGAACGGACCTTGACGATGCCCCGATGGACGGCGCATGAGATACAGTAGTATTTGGTGTCTACCCACGACGCCAGGTACGTGCCTTTCTGCCTAAGCTCCTTCGCCAGCTGAGGCTCCACGAAGGACACTCGGCGGGTGGACCTCTTAGCTTTGTCGCGTGGCACTTGGGCCCCACAGTTTGCGCATTGGACGAGGCTGCTACTGCCTTTGCCGCCTTTCGACCGTCCTCGGCTTTTTCGCTTAAAGGGCAATGAGTTTAGACCTCTACGTTTTTGACTGAATTAAGGGATTCTGGCTTATATATCTGCTCTTAACTTCAGCAGCTTTGCGATGTTTGCCTTTGAGTCTATGGTCGGTATGATTTTTCCCCTTGTCGACGTGAAGAGTGTAGTCACTCCGGGTCCATGCCCAGCTGTGACGCAGTTCGTGTGGACGACGATGCCTACGCTTATAGCACCTTGGCGGTAGATTCTGCCAAAAGAATGGTCTGCATCGATTATTGCGACCAGGTCGCCCAGCCGCAGGTCATCCAAGCCGTACTGCTCGACCACTTTGTCGTCGAATAGCTGGATGTCGTAGTCTCCCGAGAACGTTTGGTTCGCTCCCAACCCCGAGCCCATGATGGCGGCAGGAATCAAATGCGTCACGGGAACCTTCAGCTTGTCTCCATCCGCCTTCGGCTTCAGCACGTTCAGGAACGCTGGGTCGAGGTTCATGACCTTCACGTCTGGGAAATCCAGCAACTTCAGTCCAACCCCGAAAGCCTTCACCAAAACCTTGTCGCCTAGCATGAGCTTCTCCATGATTTCAAGCGTAAAATCGACCAGCACGTGTTCTATGCCTCCGTGCTTGCCCGTCACGACGCCTTTGGCACCTTTTGCATCGCCCGTCACGACGACGGCTTCATTCCCCACGCACGACAGCACGTTGAACGCTGCGTTGGCGCCCTGCCCAAACCTCGTATCGTTCTCCTTGTTCTCCACGCTAACTGCGGGCTCCACGTGGTCTCCCTCCCATCCGCAGGCTAGGTCGCCGACTCTAACGTTGTACGTTATTCCCCCCAACCCTGGTAGGATGAGGGGCGTTCCAGTGGCTGTGATGTTGTAGACGGATCTACCCACGACGGGGCTGGCGATTTCGCCCGTTACTGATAATTTGACGAGTTTGTCTACGTTAGTCCGTAACAAACCAAGCATCCTCATGGTATGCTGTTCGTGGCAGATGCTAATAAACTTGAACAGTGCCTCGTATCAAATCGGGACTCTAGTTGTAGGGTTTAGCCTATAGGTAACTCTTAAATGGACGAATATTACTTGTCACAGTGGAAACCGAAACGCGCTGAAAGAATTGAGTGTTGCATCATGTCTGACCTCGGATTAAGACCAAGAATGCTCATCAAAGACGTCATGACAAGCCCCGTGGTAACCGTTGAAGAGGCAGCCCCCGCCAACAAAGTCGCAGAACTCATGCTCAACAACAAAGTCGGCAGTGTCATAGTCGTGGACAAGACGGGCAACGCCATCGGCATAATAACCGAAAGAGACCTCGTCGTTCGTGTGCTCGCCAAGAACATCGTCCCCGCAGTCGTGAAAGCCAAAGACTTCATGACCACACCCCTAGTCACCGCGGACCCTGAGAAAACAGTGACTGAAGCTGCACGAATGATGAACAAGAAAGACATCCGAAGACTCGGCGTCCTGTACAAGGGCAAACTCGTTGGCATAGTCTCCAGCAAAGACATCCTCGAAGTGATGCCCGAGCTGTTCGAAATCATGCAAGAACGAGACCGCATCGAAAGTCCCGCTGCTCGCGAAGCAGCCGAGGAGGGACAAGAATCGCCGCTGTCAGGATACTGTGACCGTTGCGGATTGTACTCCGAGAACCTCTTGGAAATCAACGGTAAATATCTCTGCGAAGACTGCCGCATAGAAGTGGAAGACGAAAAGTAGCCAGCGAATTCACCTTCAACTTGCGGAGCATTTAGCTCTAACCATTTTGTTTCCAAAACAAACTTAATAGCCCAACCCTCCCTATCCTTCTAACAGCGCGTTCACCTTGATCGTCGACTTAGTCCTCACGAACGCCAAAGCCTACCTCAAGGAGCAAATCCTAGACTGCAGCATCGCTATCGAAGACGGCATAATCCAGAAGATCGGCAAAGAAACCCAGATGCCCCAAGCCGACGAACGCATCAACCTCAAAAACCTCCTCGTTCTCCCTGGCCTCATCGACGTTCACGTGCACCTCCGCGACGAGGGCAAAGCCTACAAGGAAGACTTTTACACGGGTACGGCTGCGGCGGCAGCTGGGGGGTTCACGACGGTGTTGGACATGCCCAACAATGAACCAGTAACCATGAGTGCTGAAACCCTGAAGAACCGCATGCACGTAGCTGAGAAAAAAGTCGTCGTCAACGTCGGCTTTCGTTCAGAAATCCCATCAAATTTGAATGAAATCGAAGGCATTGTAGGTCAGGGGGCGGTGGGTTTCAAGTTGTTCATGGCAACCCAAGTCGGCGGCATAGACGTCAATGATGACGAAGCCCTGCACCAAGCTTTCTTGCGTATTGGCGAAGCAGATATTCCCCTCGCCGTCCACGCTGAGGACAACCAAACGATTTCCATGAATGAGCGGATTTTGAAGGAGGCGAAACGTGACGATCCAGCTGCGTTCCTCAGAGCTCATCCTGAGGAGGCTGAGGTCACAGCTATCGAACGCGTCTTAGATGCAAGCGCAGGCACCAAGGCGCAAGTTCACTTCTGTCACGTTTCTACGTCGAAAGGGTTGGAACTGGTGGTCGAGGCGAAGAAAACCAAGCGAAACATAACCTGCGAAGTCACCCCCAATCACCTGCTCCTCTCAAAGCTGGATTATGATCGCCGAGGCACATTACTGGCGATGTTGCCACCCCTCCGAAGCAGCGCAGACGTGGATGCTCTTTGGAAAGGAGTCGCTGATGGCTCCGTGGACGCTCTGGCTTCTGACCATGCGCCTCACACGTTGGAGGAGAAATTAGCGCCGAGCATCTGGGACGTCAAGGTTGGCGTGCCAGGCTTAGAAACAACGTTGCCTTTGATGTTGACGATGGTTAAGAAGGGTCGCCTCACGATAGACACGCTTGTGAGGTTGCTGGCGGAGAAGCCCGCCGAAATCTTCAACTTGAAGGGCAGAGGACGCTTGGAGCAAGGTTCCAAAGCGGATTTGGTGGCAGTAGACCTGAAAGCAAAACATCACTATTGATGCGTCAAAGTTCCGTTCAAAAGCCAAGTTCTCCCCCTTCGACGGCTGGGAGGTCCAAGGCAAGCCCATCAAAACTTTCGTCAACGGGCACCTAGTCATGGATGAAGGCGAAATCGTTGTGAAACCTGGAAACGGCAGCGTAGTTCGGAGAGAAGGCTAGTGAAGTTCGTCGTGGATGGCATGCTTGGATCGCTGGCGAGATGGCTCCGCATGATGGGGCACGACGTTGAATTCCCAGCCATCTTGGACGACGACAAGCTAATGGCTCTATCGAAAAAAGAGAACCGCATCCTTCTGACAAGGGATTTAGAGTTGTACAAGCGGTCAGCCGCCCATGGGATTAACGTATTCTACGTGGAGGGCAAGATCGAAGCCGAAAGACTCGCTGCCCTTGCCAAGCGATTTGGAATTGCGTTGGAGATCGACTTGCGCTTCTCGAGATGCCCAAGATGCAACACCATGATTCAGGCGGTTCCTAAAACAAAAATCGCCGAAAAGGTCGAGGAGAACACGTTCACTCATTACGATGAGTTCTGGGAATGCCCCAACTGCGGCAAAGTTTACTGGCAGGGAGCACACTGGCCAAAGATTCGCCAGACTTTGGAAGAAGCAAGAAAACGAGTGAACGAAAGTTCTGACGTTTAGGCTGGTTTGATGAGCCATTTTAGCGGGATGTCTTGAAAGGTTCCGTCTGGAAGCGTTCTTCGGATGGTGATGGGTAGGATGCCGCTCTCGAGTTCTTTCAACGCTATGTCGATGGGGCTTGAAAGGGTGCCTACCACTTCGATGAGTATCGGGGCGCTCATGGATATCTGAAGCGCTCGGGCACCGACGATGCGGGCTTTCTCGAACCGCGTGATTTTTGGTGGACCAACGGTGATCTTCTCTTGTTCCATCACGCTTAGTACTCCTCCATTCCTGGGTATCCTCCGCCTGGCATTCCGCCTCCCTGTGGACCGCCTGGCGGGGCTTTCATTTTGCCGGCTGCGATTATGTCGTCGATCTTTAGAATCATTGAGGCGGCTTCTTGGGCAGACTTTATGATTTGTTTCTTCACGGTGAGCGGTTCGAAAATGCCTATCTTGCTCATGTCTCGGACTTTGCCCTCTCGAACTTCGATGCCTGCCCACGTTTCTCCTGCATCATGCTTCGACCTCAGCTCGGACACGACGTCGATGGGCTGCAAGCCCGCGTTCTCGGCCAACGTGACCGCGATAGATTCCAAAGCTTCGGCGAACGCCTGCACCGCAAGTTGCTCCTTACCTGGGAGTGACTCCGCATACTTTCGCAGAGTTTTGGACATCTCGAGTTCTGGTGCGCTGCCGCCAGCCACGACTCGAGGTTCCTGAATGATGTCGCGGATCACGCAGAGGGCATCATGAACCGACCTTTCAGCTTCAGCGATCAGCCGTTCGCTTCCGCCTCTAATCAGGATGGTTACTGCGTGAGGGTTCTTGCATCCCTCAACGAACGTCATCTTGTCGTCGCCGATTCGGCGCTCCTCCACGAGCGCGGCGTGCCCTAGGTCTTCCGATTTGATTTCGTCAAGTTTTGTTACAATGGTTGCGCCCGTGGCTTTGGCGAGCTTCTCCATGTCCGATTTCTTTGCGCGTCGGATGGCGAGCACACCTTTTCTGGCAAGGAAGTGCTGGACTAAGTCGTCGATTCCTTTCTGGCAGATCACGACGTTGGCGCCTGCCTTCGTGATTTTATCCGTCATATCCTTGAGCATTTCTTCCTCCTCGTTGAGGAAGGCTTCAATCTGGTCGGGTGTCTCGATGTTAAGTTTAGCGTCGATTTCGGTCTTCTCGTTCTCCAACGATGCGTCTAGCAGGGCGATTTTTGCTTTCTCCATGCGCTTCGGCATCCCCGAGTGTACGACTTCTTTGTCGAGGACGATGCCATTGATGAGGCTGGTGGCGGCGAGCGACTCGCCTGTTTTCTTTTCCACTTTGACGTCTTCAACGTCGACTTTCCAGTTTTCGCCGTCTTTTTCAGCCACCTCCAGCATGGCTTTCACGGCTAGATCTGCGAGTTGTTCTTTGTAGTCTGCAACCAGTTTGCTTCCCATGGATGTCATGGCGGCTTTCTTCAGGTAAACGGGAGAGTTCGGGTCGACTTTTATGGCGATTTTCTCAAGGGTTTCGAGAGCTTTCTCAGCGGCTTTCCTGTATCCATCTATTACGGTGATAGGGTGAACGCCTTTGTCGATGAGTTCCTCGGCGCGGGTCAAGAGTTCGCCCGCGATTATCACGACTGAAGTGGTTCCGTCGCCTGCCTCATTATCCTGTGCTTTGGCGACTTCAACGAGCATCTTGGCTGCTGGATGCTGAATATCCATTTCATCCAGTATGGTGCGTCCGTCGCTGGTTATCGTGACGTCACCGAAGCTGTCGACCAACATCTTATCCATGCCCTTCGGACCGAGGGAACTTCGGACGCTCTCTGCCACGATTTTGGCGGCGGTAATGTTGCCGTGGAGTGCCTCTTCTCCGCGGCTTCGGCTTGCGCCTTCCTTCAAAACAAGAACGGGTACTCCACCTGCTGCATTGGATGACAAATCAAATTAAACTCCTTTTAGGTGCGAAAGAGAAGAACACCTTTGCAATATAAGTCTTTTTATAAACGTATCATATAAACTTCCCACTGCAACGGATTTTCCCTTTTCATGCACCAACATGTTTGAAACCTAAAAGAAACTCAATGCACGCACAAGATAAGTTTCGCGTGTTGTGAAACACCTATTCTCTAGTAAATGGCGACTTTTGCGACGCCTTCAATTTTCAGCAGTTCGGGTATGAGTTCGCCTGGGATTTTCTTGTCCACAATCAACGTGAGTTTCGGCTCAGGCGACAACTCAGGGTCATCCACGATTGCCTGTCTTATGCCTAAGCCGCCTTTCGTGAGAATCGTGGCTGAGTTGGCTAGGATGCCATGCGCTTTCGGGTCGACAACTGTGATTTCTACGACGCCAAGGTTTAGGTGTTTCGCGATTTCCTTCAACGAAGCTCCTGCGGGTCGGATTTCCTCAAAAATCATCTTGAGCTCAGGGTTAGCTTCGATGACGTTTAGAGTTTCGTTTACGGTTCGTCTGTCCACGCCTGCGACTCGTGCGATGCGAACGGGTGGGATTTCGATTTGGTTGAGATAGATTTCTCCATCCTTGGTGCTGAGTCCGTTTTCTACGAGGACGCGGGCTACTTTGAGACGTTCAGGGTGTCCTTCAAAATGTTTCTTGATTGTGTTCCACATTAGCTTTGGCTTCGCATGTACGTTTTTGTTCAGTTACGTATAAATGTGTTGTCATAAGCGATCAGGCAACATCGAGAACATTATGTACATATCTGTACACAAAAGCCTTAAATAAGCCGTAAAGGTTTGTTTAACAACCCAAATTGAGGAATCGACATGCCAACAAGAAAAATCATGCTTGGCGAAGACGACATACCAAAGCAATGGTACAACATAACACCCGACCTGCCAAATCCGCTGCCGCCCTTCATAGACGTCGAAACCAGGGCGCCGGGTGCAGGCATAGTTCCACGAATTTTTCCCAAAGAGATTCTTGGTCAAGAGATGAGCCAAGAACGATGGATAAACATCCCTGACGAGGTTCGAGAGGTCTACCGCATTTGGAGACCCACACCACTCTTCAGAGCCGTCGGACTGGAGAAACTGCTGAAGACTCCTGCTAAAATCTACTACAAGTACGAAGGAACAAGCCCAGCGGGAAGCCACAAACCCAACACCGCTGTGCCACAAGCCTACTACAACATGAAGGAAGGCACGAAACGCTTAGCGACAGAAACAGGCGCAGGACAATGGGGCTCAGCTTTAGCTTTTGCGACGATGATGTTCGGCTTGAAAGCCACCGTCTACATGGTCCGCGCAAGCTACGACCAGAAACCCTACAGGAAAATGATGATGAACGCCTTCGGCGCTGACGTTTACGCCAGCCCAAGCGAACAGACCGCGAGCGGCAGAAAAATCCTCGCAGAAGACCCAGACAACAAGGGCAGCTTAGGCATCGCCATCAGCGAAGCCGTCGAAGACGCGCTCGTCAACGAGCAAGAAACGAACTATGCCATCGGCAGCGTCTTCAACCACGTGCTCCTGCACCAGACCGTCGTGGGTTTGGAAACCCAGAAGCAGATGCAGATGGTTGACGACTATCCTGACGTAATCTACGGCTGCATCGGCGGAGGCAGCAGCTTTTCAGGCATGTTCTGGCCCTTCTACTACGACAAAGTCGCAAAGAAGGCACCAAAGGAAACGCAAGTTCGTCGCCACCGAAGCCACAGCCTGTCCAAAAGTAACACGAGGCGAGTACGTTTACGACCACGGAGACACCGCAAGAATCACACCGTTGGTCCCGATGCACACATTGGGACACGACTTCATCCCAGCACCCATCCACGCGGGAGGACTGCGCTACCACGGCATCGCCCCAACCATAAGCCTCTTAGCAAATGAGAAGCAACTGGAAACCGAGGCGTTCAACCAAATCGAAGTGTTCGACGCAGCAAAGACGTTCATCCAAGCTGAGGGCATAATCCCAGCACCTGAACCGTCACACGCCATAAAGGGCGCCATCGACGAAGCGCTACGATGCAAGGAGACCGGAAAAGAAGAAACCATACTGTTCCTGCTCTGCGGCCACGGCTACTTCGACATGGCAGCCTACGACGAATACTTCAGCGGCAGACTTCAACCCTACGAGTACCCCACAGAGAAAGTCGCGGAATCCATGGAGAAACTCAGCAAGCTGTACCCATGGTTGGCGGACATCAACAAGAAGTACCTGGGCACCTGCGAAACACTCTAAGCATCTCGTGCCAGACCTAACGAATTCCTCCCCCTTCTCTTTCTCCTTTCTTCTGACGTTTGGCTTTAATCCTGATTAGATGCGATTCAGTTTTTATCGTTCCTCAATCTCATAATAGCACGTGCCAGCCATGTCTATGAAGAACAACGAGTCCAAGAATTTCGAAAAACCTCAGCCGATGAAGACTATGGGCTTCATCATTAACCCCATCGCGGGAATGGGCGGTGCCGTGGGACTCAAAGGCACGGACGGGAAAGAGATTTTGAACGAAGCCATCAAGTTGGGCGCAAAACCTGTAGCACCCGCTAGAGCTGAAGCCTTCCTGTCTGAGTTAAGGCAAATCGGAGCAATAGTCAAACTCGTCGTAGGCGCTGGCAACTTGGGCGAGGACGAAGCCAAAACCGTTGGATTGGCATGCACTGTTCTGGGAGACAGAAAAGACGAGACGGGCGCCGAAGATACCCGCCGAACAGCGCAAATGATGCTGGAGGCGCATGTAGATCTTCTGGTTTTCTGCGGCGGCGACGGCACGGCCAGAGATGTTCTGAACGCGGTTGATAAAAGAATTTCCGTTTTAGGGGTGCCAACAGGTGTGAAGATGCATAGTGCGGTCTTCGCTGTAAACCCACAAGCCGCGGCCAGAGTCGCTGCGCGCTTTCTCCTTGGTGATTTGCCTCTGAGGGAAACAGAAGTCATGGATGTGGACGAGAAGGCGTTCCGAGAAGGACGATTATCTGCTGAACTCTTCGGCTACCTGCTAACCCCCTACGAGCCCCACCTCATCCAAGCCAACAAGCTTGCAAGTCCCATGACAGAGAGCGAACTGCGAAACCAAGCAGCCATCGCCATCTACATAATTGAGGAGATGAAACCTGGCGTGATTTACATCATCGGTCCTGGCACAACGACGCGCACCATCGCCGACCTCCTCGACTCCAACAAAACCCTATTGGGCGTGGACCTCTTCTACGACAAGAAGTTGGCTGTGCGCGATGTAAACGAAACGCAGATTCTCGAAGCCATCAGCGGCAAACCAGCGAAGATAATCGTTACGCCCATCGGCGGTCAGGGGTTTGTGTTCGGCAGGGGCAACCAGCAAATAAGCCAGAAGGTAATTCGCCAAGTGGGCTTGGACAACGTTCTCGTCGTAGCCACAGAGAGCAAGTTGAGAAGCCTGAAAAGCCTCCGAGTTGACACGGGAGATGCGAAGTTGGATGCAGCCATTAAGAAACATGGGTTCCGCGTGATAACAGACTATAAGATTGAGCAAGTCGTGAAAGTCGAATAACCCAGCGATATCCTGGTGGGCGACTGCAAGAGTTAAATATCAACTTGAAGTATTAGTGTCATCCATCTGAGTAATCTAGTAAATGGTTTTTGTGGAGAGGAACGTGAAAGCGTGACCGCCGAGGAAGATATTTCCCGCATTAAAGTTAAGTTCCTGATTGAAGGGTTGGGCGAAGCCGAGGGCGAACTTATCCGCTTTATGGCGCCCCGAACTGTGGACACCATCGTCCGAAAACTCCCCGTCGAGGGTAGGGCCGCCCTATGGAAAGAAGAAGTCTACTTCGAAATCCCCGTGAAACTCGGCGAGGAAAAAGCAAAACCCACCGTCGAAACTGGAACGGTCGCCTTCTGGCCCATGGGCGGCGCAATCTGCATTTTCTACGGGAAATCTCAGCCCTACAGCCCCGTGAGCATTCTGGGAAAAGTCACTAAGAACCTCGAGGTTTTCGCTCAGGTCAAGAGCGGAACAAGAATCAGGGTGGAGCAGTTACGGAGCCAATGAGCTCTCAGCCCATAGCTGCAGGAGCCTCTCGCATTCCTCTTTGACTTCGCTCTCGTTAGTCTTGCTTTTTAAGGCTTTCAGGAACTCGATCCGCCTTTCCACTGTCTGCTTTTCCGACAAGCCTCCATAGTATAGTTCGCCGTCAATGTACTGCTTCATGTGGTAGGCTTTTTGGATGAAGAGGCTGGCGGCGTCGACTGGGTTTTCGACAGCGAATTTGTTTGCCCAGATGGCAACTTCGGTCTCCCGGAGCTGCGTCAACCCGTCAATTTCTTTTATATGCCTGATGTAAGTTCGGAAGAAATCATAGTAGCCCGCTGTTTTAATCAGGTCTAAGATTCGATTGGCTTTCTGCTGGAACTCCGATTCTCCCTCCACGGTTAGTTCGTGTTTGTAGCCTTTGTCGATTAGCTTCTTAGCGGTTTTGTGTTCGGTTTCGGTGTAGACTTTTTCGGGGAACTTCATGGTTTTCCCACTCACGTTTTCAAATGTTGTAGAAAGATTTTTGGAGGTTGTTAGGCTGCGACTGGCTTGTACACTTTGATGTTGTGACTTCCCGAGACAAGTTGAACCGCGCCGTTCTTCTCCAGTTGCTCGAGGAAATCTTTGGCGGCGCTGATTCTGACGCCGAATTTCGTCGAGACGAGCGTATGGTGTGAGAACGTTCATTTTTTTGATTTCAGCTAGATTTCGCTCGTTCTTGGCGTCGGGCGCGACTACGCCGATGATGGTGCGTTTCTCTTTTGGTGGACCTGCTTTGTCTTTCTTCTTCTCTTTCGACTTGTCTTCGTCTTCTTTGACCTGCTGTTTCTCCATCTGCTTCAAGCCGAGCTTCTTTTTTCCACCCATTCAGCTACTCTTCCTTTAACTTTCGGTTCGGGAACTATTGGGGCTGGCTTATTTCAAGGTTATGCTTGCTCTTCCACTCTTTCAGCGGGACACCCAGCTTTTTCTCGACTTCGGGTCGGTGGATGCTGTTCATGGTGCAGAACGGAATAATCCGTCCGTCAGGCACGGCATAGTGTATTACGCAGCGCTGCACCCGCTCCAAGTCGAAGTTGTACGGGTCCATGAAGTGCATGGAGGATATCATGAGAAACTGCCTCGCAAAATTCCCCAGCGACTTGTAATCTCCCTCCATTAGCACGCTGAGGACGTATTTTCTTAGGAATCCGAATTTCATGTGTCGTGCGGCTCCGACGAGGCGCAATTTTGCTTTGTTCTTACTGCCCTTCACAGCATCAGCATACACTTTCTGCAGGGAGTTACGGAATTTCTCGATGTTGCCGTAACGTGTGACAGGTACCATCTTGCCATTTTCGACGAGAACAAAAGTCGCCATGCCACAGTGCGGATGCGCCGTGAACTCCACGTAACGCTTATTCTTCAACGCGCCGACTGCTTTGGAGACGGGCACGACAACGGGCACAGGGTAGAAGTCTGAGACTTTGATATCGCCGTTCGTTTGTTCCTCCACCAACCGCATGAAATCTGGAATGGTGATGCGCATCTTCTCCCGTTCCTGAGGCGGCAGTCTGCCACACAGCGAGACGGGCTGCACGTTGACGCATCTTATCACGTCGAAATTCTTGGCGGCAAAGTTTATGATGTCGCCCAGTTGCCCATCATTGACCCCTTTGACGAGCGTTACTACGAGAACGACGCTATCGAAGCCAGCTTGGCGAAGGTTTTCTACAGCTTTCATTTTCGTGTCGAGCAAGTCTAAACCGCGAATGAACTTGTAAACGTCGGGCGTTAATCCGTCGAACTGCAAGTAAACCGTACTTACACCAGCAGCCTTCAACCCCTTAGCGTACTCCACATCTCTGGACACTCGGACGCCGTTCGTGTTGACCTCCACATGACGGAACCCAAGTTCCTTTGCCTTTCGAATCAACTCAAACAAGTCATTCCGTATAGTCGGCTCGCCGCCCGAGAACTGCAAGGCTGTAGCGGGCACTGGCTTCGTAGCTCGGAGGTTTTCCAGCATGCCAACGACCTGCTCCTCTGTGGGTTCGTACACGTAGCCTGCTGCAGCGGCGTTGGCAAAGCATACGGGGCAAGTGAGGTTGCACCTGTTCGTCACGTCGATGATGGCTAGGGCGGTGTGGGATTTGTGTTCAGGGCAGATGCCGCAGTCTAGCGGGCAGCCCTTGTTCTTTTGGGTTCGCGGGTTCTCGATGCCTTCGCCATCGTATCGGAATTTCTCAGCCCGCTGATACTGCTCATAATCGGACCAGTACAGTTCCTGAAAAGCTCCGTGCTCGGGGCATGTTTTCTTGATGAAGACTTTGCCGTCTTCCTCGTAAGATCGTGGCGTCCAACGCTTTCAGACAATCGGGACATATGCTTCGGGTGCTCTTGATTACTTGCATGTTTTTCACTACGCTAGGAAGCGCTTAAGAACAGTGCAAGACATAATAAGGTTTCCAAACGTTTCCTAAGGTGAAAAAGGGGACAACTGATGTCGGTGAGCGAGGGAACACGTGAAATTCTGCGGAAGATGGGCTTAAACGCCTACGAAACCGACGCCTACCTCGCACTCCTCGAAGGTGGACAGCTAACAGCCATGGAAATCAGCCGAGAAGCCAAAGTGCCCTACAGCAAAATCTACGAAGTCCTCAACTCGCTGAAGCAGAAAGGCTGGATAAAAAGCACCGAAACTCGACCCTCCAAATACTATCCAGTTCCACCCCTCGAAGCTGCAGCAGCCGCGAAACGCAGGCTCGAAGACGAATACCACGGCTGGGAGCAAGGTTTAGCGGAAGAACTGCAGCCGCTCTACGAGAAGCGCGAACTCGTGGAACGCCCCGACATACTCATCCTACACGGGCAACAAGCGGTTTTGGCGAAACTCGAAGAAGTCCTGAAGAAGGCAAACAGGGAAATTATGATTGCCGCACCCGCCTTCACACGTCCCCTAATCGCATCTGGTCGAATCGCCCTTGAACGGCGTGAAGAAGAACGTGACGGTGAACCTGATGGCCGCGGGAAAACTCGCCGACTGGCAGTTCCTCAAGAAAATCCCAGGCATCACCGAACTCAAATTTAGAGACCACATGTTCGGCGGCGGCGTCATAGCAGACGGCAAAGAAGCCATGCTCTTTCTTGGCGAGGATAAACCCAGCTTGGTCATCTGGAGCAATCATGTGGGCTTGGTCGGATTTGCTAGGGAGTATTTCCAGTTTCTGTGGGATTCCTCAGCAACCGCTTAAGAACAAAATTTTGGACGCGAACAAAAAAGAAAAGGGAAACTGAATTTAGTATTCAGTTGACGCGTCGACTTCTTCTTGAGTATCAGTACGGCTATGGCTAGTGCGACGATTACAGCTATTCCCGTGCCAATGATAGTCCACGTGTAGTCAGTTGGTACAATCTGCTCGGGTATGTTGATTTGTGCTGGGGCAGGTCCCACGGTTACTGCGGTTTGTGCTCCTGAGCTACCGTAAGAGTCGTCTGCTGCGAAAGAGGCGATGATCTTGTATGTGCCTTCTGCTGGTGGTGTCCATGCCATCTCGAACGTGCCATAGTATGCGCTGGTGGTTGCTGTGCCAATGTTTGTTGGGTTCCCGTTCTGATCAATAGCCGTCAACACAACAGGAACGCCAGTCATCGTCAGATTGTGCCATATTCCGTCGATTGGCAACTGCATGTGCAAGTACTCCATCTGTGTCTTCATCGAATCTACAGATACGCATGGCGTGCCTGGCTGAGCTGGAGACTGGTCCAATACTGAGCCTTTTATGGTTATTGCGGTTCCAAGCGGTACACTAACGTCTGGTGCTGTAACAGTTGTTGTGGTCTTGCCTTTGCCGAATACGTATTTGTAGCCATCGTAGCTGTTGCCGCCTACCAAGTAGCCGTCAGCGATTGCAGCGGGTTGGATGCATCCTGTCAGGTTCCAGACGCCTTTGCCGGTCATGCAGTCGATGCAGTGTATTCCCCAGCCTCGTGTGACTGGCCAGCTTTCAGTGTGTTCATACGTCCACGTGTAGAATTTGCCGTCTGCGATTTGTCCACCAACACCGAACGAGTAGAAAGGATAAACGCCTGTGCCGTTTACTCCAGTGTATGGTGTCTCATACGGAGAGCCTGTTGGAGCTTCGTAATGCCAGACTATTTTGCCGTTGGTCCAGTTGAAAGCCCAGATTCCATCGTAAGATTCCCTGTATAGCATGCCGTAGGCTGACATTGAAGAATAAGCGCCGAAGCCAGTGGATGACCATGGATAATGCATTTGTTCGCTCTTCCAAGCTTCAGCTCCAGTAGCTAGGTCTGTAGCTACGTAGTAGCCGCGGTCTGATAGCACGGCGACTTTTCCGTGGTCAACGATGTCGCACACGCCACTGTAGACTGGTTCATTGATGATTTTTGTCCATAATTGTTGACCTGTCAAGGCGTTGAAACCTGTAATGTTTTGTCCCATGAATACTCCCGCTACGGTTACTCCTGCTACGGTAGCGCCAAGGCCAGTGTCCCAGTCAATGTATGAAGGTAAGCTGCTGCGAAGGTAGGTCGTGTTGGTTCTAACCCTCGTTGCGAAGTTGGCGTCGGATACCGAACTGCCGTAAAGGCCACTGGTTGTTGTTGTCCAGTTGATTAGGCGGTAGCGTTGCGAACCTGCGCTTGCACCAAGATCCTGTATGCTCAACGCCATCGGCTCGCTGTTTCGGCCAACTGATTGCTTGTAGAACGTGGCTGACGTCAACGGAGAGATAGAAATGTTTGTGCTCATTGCTCCGGTCCATGGATTCCACTTATACAATCTTCCGCCGCCGATGTACATGAGGCTTACTGTCCATGCTCCTGCTGCTGCTGCTCCTGACACTTCTGACTGCACTGGGCCAATATATTCGATTATGTTGGGTGTTAGCGTCGTGGTCATTGCTCCGAAGATTGATGTAGTCGTCGTCGTTACTGCTGGTTGTTCCCAGTATGTTTGTCCTGTGCGCAGGTCATAACATCGCCAGTAGTACTGGGCGGTCGTTCCTGTGCCAGGCTTTGCATAGGATTCATAGCATCTTCCAGCATAGATTATGTTTGGAAGACTTGGAGCGCCCGTGATACCGTATTGCCCTGTTTGCCCACCAGTCAAGCCAGCAATGTTATCCTGCTCTTTCCACACAATGTGTGCAGTGTTTGGCCCTTGAACCCATGGAGTGAATTTTTGCCGTGAGTTGTATGTTGTGCTCGTGTCAGGATACATCTCGTCCCATGTGGTGCCGCCACCAACATAGCCTGTGGCTGGCCAGTTGCCGCTGATTGTCCACCATTCTCTGTTTTCTACGTGTACGGGTCGGGTCCAGTAATCGGTTGGTAATGCTGACGCAGGCCACGGGAGAACTGGGTCGGTTTGGCAAATCAACGTCCGCAATGGAGATGAGGCTGGTTTGTAGTAGGCTGATTGCGGAAATGAGGTGGTTGCGCTGCCGAAAGCTCCTCCAGTAGTAGTGTAGTTTCCTGCTGGGAAGTAGCCGCCAGGGAAGTCGAATTTTATTGTCCAGCTGCCAATTTGATCGATTACGTACTCGAACCACGCTGTTGCGTCCGCATGATAGGAATCCATCGTGACGACGGCTGTCGTTCCGTCCGGCTTCGTGAACGTCACTTTGTAGTCTTTGAAGTATCTGCTTGGTTGGAGGGCTGGTGTTACCCACAAGTTGACTAGGATTGTTTGACCAACACCGACTGTAGTTGGTCTGAAGCTTAGTTGAGCGAAGGCGTCAAATGTGTCGTCGGGAGTGACACCGGCTGGTAAGGGGTGAATTGCAGCTCCGTCTTGCAGATTTGTGTAGGTCATTTGCGCTTGGGTTGGCAAAGTTGCGACGATGCCAGTTGCCATCAGAAGAACTAAAACAATAGTGGTTGCCGCGTTTGTCTTACTAACTTAATTTTCGCATATTTTCTTTTTCTCCCTAAAGTCTTACAAACCCTAAAGCTAAGTGCTTTAGGTTTGCGAAACATAGGTATGCATTTCGTTTCTTTATAAGACTTGCCCGAGAACCGCCTTCAAAATTTTCCCTCCAAGCGTCTTGCGATTGCAACTAATAGTAATTATTTTATCGAAAAAAGTCAGCAGACGTTAGCAGAAATACTGTGTTCGATTTCAGGGCTAATTTCACTAAAGTATCTGTTGCTTTTTTTCTTACCAAGCATCCATCAGGCTAGCATGGCTGTGTTTTCGTCTGAAGTTGAGGAATTCAATGTTTCTTAGGGGCGAAAGGTCACACGAAAGCTAATATCTCTCTATAATGCTATCTGCAACCAACGTGAAGCTAGAAT
This sequence comes from Candidatus Bathyarchaeota archaeon, assembly GCA_963820675.1. Lineage (GTDB taxonomy): Archaea > Thermoproteota > Bathyarchaeia > Bathyarchaeales > Bathycorpusculaceae > UBA11855. The sequence goes on from CAWGAW010000022.1 coordinate 24,622, forward strand.
GCCCTACTGTCCTGAATGCGGCGGAGACATGCAGTACCAGATATCCACCAAACACTACGTCTGCAAGAGCTGCGGGTTGTCGGTGACTCAGCAGGAGCTCATGGAGCTCCGAGACAAGCTGAGACCGAGCGAGGAGTCAGCTGAGGAAGAGAAAGAGAAGCGACGCAAAGACTACCTGAAGTGGTGGCTTAGCAAGAAGTAAATTCCGCCCCTGAGAAAAACTAACCTTTTCCATAGTGCAACCCATGCATGGTTGACGTAGGTACCCAAATTTATTGCGATAGACGTTAACGTGTTTTCCTCTTTCTGCGGACGCCCAAAACGAGTGCCATCACGATAACAATCGCCGCGACGATCAGCAGAGCGTAGAAAAAGGGCTCGTCGAACCCGAGAATCTGTGGACTCCAAAGACCTGTCGCCACTGCGACCGTGTCCAACGTATAAACGGAGTTAGCGGTGTACGCCTCCACGACCACGCCAGTTGCCCTATCCCAGAACCACTGCGTGTCCTCAGCACAGCGTGACACAATTGTTCGAGCCGCACCTGCAACAGGTCGAACATTGACGCTGTCAATTGTGATTACGCCAACGTTGTGAGCGTAGAAGCTGTCGCCCGCGTTCTGTCCCGCCGGGATGATAAACATGTCTATAAACTTGCCAGTCGAAAAGTCCAAATCTTCCGTCACGTTAAGCATGGTTCCGTTAGCCAAACGCGACTCGAAAGTGGCGTTCACTCTCTGCCCTTCCACGCCCAAGACCTCCATTTTTGCCCAGACAACATCGTGTTCGGCTGGCGGCTTACCCGTGAAGGTTGCGTTGTACTCAACCCAGTCGCCTTTTTTCACACCCACGACAGCGTCAGCAAAAGCCAGCGATGAAACCGTGAACGCCAAAATTATCAAGAGCAGAAAGGTTGAAGTGTTTTTGAATTTCATCGCAGAATGGTTGAACGCTGACCTTATTAACCTTGCCAGAGTGTGAGTTCTTTTGGGAAACATTGTTAAACCATGCCCCTGCAATATCAGCGAGACGAACCTTCGATGGCACCAGACATGGAAATCTTGAATATCGGCAACGAACTCCTAATCGGCAAAATCCCCAATACGAACGCGGCAGTGGCTATGCAAACAGGCAACTTCGCTGGGCATAACCATAAAGCGGGTCACTGTTCTCCCGGATAACGTCGATTGAAACGGGGCAAGCGATTATGGAAACGTTGAAACGGAAACCACAGTTCATCGTTACAACGGGCGGTTTGGGACCGACGTTCGACGACAAAACCCTCGAAACAATCGCCAAAGCCCTGAACCGCAAACTCGATGTAAACCAGGAGGCGCTGCGTATGGTAAGGGAGAAATATCAGATGTACGCGTCGAAAACGGGAATCTCGCACGTTGATTTGACGGAGGCTAGAGTGAAGATGGCTACAATCCCCGAAGGCACAATGCCAATCAATAATCCTGTAGGAACCGCGCCCGCCGTCCGCGTGGACTTGGAAGGCACCATTTTGTTTGCGTTGCCTGGCGTGCCTAGGGAAATGGAAGCCATCTTTGAAGAAACCGTTGCGCCCCTGCTAAAGGAAGCTTCGGGCGGCGCCGCTTTCTACGAGAAGAGTCTCTTTGTTGACAACATCATGGAGTCCGTGCTGGCGCCGCTCATCGACGTGACAATGCTCGACAACTCTGGGGTCTACGTGAAGTCGCATCCGAAGGGCGAGGAAAACCTGCCGCACATAGAAATCCACCTATCCGCGATGGGAGCAAACGCCGAGGACGCGAAGGAGAAACTACGCAGAGCGGCAGCTCAGCTATCAGGCTTGATAACAAGGAACAAAGGAAAAGTCTACCCGAAAGAACATCGTTCGGTCCAATCTAACTGAAGAGCCAACGCGGAGGAAAACTGCGGCGTTTATGTTTGGACCTAATAGCCAAACTGTTCACGTAGACCAGAGCAGGGAGGGTCGTATTCGCCGGCAACACTTACCGAAGCTGTCCCTTTGCACGGATCACGCAGAGAACAGGGATAGGGGGCTACTGCACGCTCGACGACTGAATCGAAAGCACAGCGTTGGGAACGACTTGTATCCACCAGTCAAGCGCCTTATAGCCATCATCGTAGTATACGACGAGCCTAGCGATGGAATTCATCGCTGCGTTCGTGGGAACGGCACCCGTCCAGACCAGTGTGCTCTTCTCGTTGGCACCGAGGGTTAGGGATTTGGCGGTTCCCTTCCAAGTCCAGGCGGAACCTTCGAAAACCACGTTCACTGTCCAGCTGCCATCCGAGCTACCCGTGTTCTGGAACGTGACCGACACAGTAAAGCTGTCTCCTCGGTTTTTCAGTACGACGCCCGTGTTCTGGGTGGACACAGCGATGTTGCTTGCAGCACCTGCAGCCGCGAAATTCAGAGCTACAACAGCTATGAGAGCGACTGTGACGACTATCATGGCGTATTTGCTTTTCATTCTCCTTCAACTCCTCCAAACATCAAAAGATTTCTTAGTTATATATCCATTCTGATACAATCTTCTATTCTGAAATATTGCGAAACAAGAACACCTAAGGCGTCAACCGCAACCTATCCCTGGGATAGAATGTGACCTCACGAATGTTCTTCTTCCCAGTCAACACCATGGTCAACCGCTCCAGCCCGATCGCCCAACCAGCATGGGGCGGCATCCCATAATCAAACGCCTGCAGATGATGGCTGAACGCTTCGGGGTTAAGACCCTGCTCCTCCAAACGGCTCATGAGCAACTGCTTGTCGGCGATGCGTGTGCCGCCTGAAACGAGTTCAATCCATCGCCACATCAAATCAAACCCTTCGCACAACTCAGGGTTATCGCTGCGCGGCTTTATGTAGAACGCTTTCGCATGTGTGGGCCAATCCGTGATGAAGTAGAAACTCGGGTACAGCTTGCCGAGGGTTCGGAAGGCTTCGGTCGGGATGTCTTCGCCGAACGGGATCTCGATCCCTGCTGCTTCAAATCGCTTAAGACTTGACTGTAGGTTAACCGCTTGAATGGGGTTTCAGGCACATCAAGCCTGTGCTTCAACGTCACCAGTTCTTTTGTGCACTTCTCCTTGACCGTTTTGCAGGCGTAGTGAATAACCTGCTCAAGCAGAGCCATAACGTCATCGGCGTTGGCGAATGCTTCCTCGATGTCCACGGACACGAATTCGCTCAGGTGTCGCCGGGTGTTCGAGACTTCAGCCCTGAAGAACGGACCAACCTCAAAGACTCGTTCTAGACTCATAACCAATTGTTCCTTGTAAAGCTGCGGACTCTGCGCTAGAAACGCCCTCGAGCCGAAGTAGTCCACGGAGAACAGTGCCGCACCGCCCTCCGTTGCGGTAGCGATGATCCGTGGTGTGTGCACCTCCAAGAAACCCTTTTCGAAAAGAAACTCGCGGATGGCTTGGAGCGCGACATGCTGCACTTTGAACGCCGCCACGTTCTCTTCTTGGCACAGGTCCAACGCTCTGGCGTCCAAGCGTGTTTCGATGTTTGCAGGTGTTTTGCCTGTCACGTCAAGCGGCAACTGCTCAATGGCTGAACTTAGAATTTTGATTTCGTTTGGAACGACTTCGATACCCCTTGGCGTCATGGTTGTCTGCTTCACGGTGCCTTTCAAGGCTATGCAGAAGCGTTTTTGCAGTGTGGCGGATTTCGATAGGACATCGGGGTTGACTTTTTTCTTTGGAATCGTGATTTGCAGAGTGCCTTCGCGGTCTTGCAGGATGATGAATCGGATTCCTCCTAAGTCGCGAATTTCTTGCACCCAGCCGAAAAGCGTAACTTCTTTGCCGTTCATGTCTGGAGTTACGTCTGAGGTGTGGTGGGTTCTCTTCCAGTCGCCCACAAAATCAGGGTTCATGGGTTTAGGCTCCTCTCAGTCTGCGAATTCGATGCGCAACGACATTTTTCGGAACCGGCGAGCGATTTCTTTCAGGGCGGTTTGGTCCAGCGATGGCTGGGAGCCTCGTTTTCTCCTAAGGATGACTCTGGTTTCGGTTGTGCCGTCGGGAAGCCAGATCGTGTTAATCGTCAAAATGCTCAACGGAGTAAAAAGGTCTTCGAGGAATTTGCGGTCGTCAACTCCCTGCTCTACGATGCGGACAGACTTGCCCGTTTCATCGCTCAGTGCATGGACGATTTTTCCGCCATAGCCCAGCATACGCGGAACATCTCCGTGCCCTACGAGTATGGCGAGGGTTCTGTTAACTTCGATCGCTTTGTAAAAGCATACGTTTTGCAGCGTGGGATACTTTTCTTCTAGGGAGAGCAGTAAGCGTGCGATTCTCAGGTCTAAGTCGGTGATTTCTCCGGCTTTGACTTTGGCTGAACATTTCAGGCATAGGATGCCGCTTTTTAGGCAGAAGCTGCAAAGTTCTGTCTTCATTCTTCGGTGTGCTCTCCGCAAGTCTAGTGAGGAGCGACGACGAAGCCTTTTGCTCCATTGGAGTTGTCTATCGTTGGAGGGTTATTTCTATGGTGCTGACGTTGGTGGTGGTGCCGTTGTGTTCGCGTGCTTCGAGCTGGTCTGTGCCGATGCCCACTTTCTTGACTTTCACGTCGGGTAGGAATCTTCGTCTGACGACTTCTGCGACGTCGATTGCCAGGGTTATGGATCTTCCGCGTGCTTTGACTTTGACTTCTTTTGCGCCGCCATGGAATAACGTGATGCAGGCGAGAACGTAGTTCATGACGGGTTTGTTGCCGACGAGCACTGCGTTGTTCTCGGCCATGTTGCGCTTCTCTCCTAGTTCCTTTTTTTACGGTGTGGCTTAAGGTGCTTTTTCTAGCCATAAATAGATTGTGGTGAATGTTCTGCCATTTTGGTTGTGGGCTGACAGTTTGTGGTGTAAATGGATTGTTGTTTGATTTTCTGGGTCTATACCCTCTATCTATAGCACGTGCATGTTTTAATGGGCGATTGTTTTGCTCGGTATATGGCGTTTTGTAACACAAGGACGGTGCCTTTGATGGCTTTGCGGTTTGATTTTTAAGGATACTGGCTGATGGTTTAGTGTTTTTAGCAGTAAAATCTTAAATAACAGTACAAACGTAAACGTTTCACTTCACAAACAGAACAGCGAAGATGAGACCTTGGAACCCCTAACGAAACGTTCCGTTCAACTCCTCAAAACCCTGTACATGAAAGGGAAATCCACCACCACCTATTCCCTTCGAGTCAAACAAGACGAGCTCTCGGATCAGCTTGCCATAAGCAGGCAGGCGCTCAACGTGCATTTGCGGAAGCTAAAGAATGCAGGGTACATTCGCACTGGGCGCGGTTTCATAGACGTAACTGAAAAGGGTTTAAATGCGCTCGGTGTGTCCACCGCGCCAGCATTTATTCTACTTAAGATTTCTCCTATGAAACGCATCCACGTTTACGAGAGAATTCAGGAACTCGCGGTGACGCGGGCTTTCCGAATCGCTGGAGAAGTTGACGCCCTTATCATTGTCGAACGCGAAAACCTCGACGAGATTCTCAAGAAACTCTACAACATCGATGGCATCGAAGACACCCGCAGCTACGTGACGATTGAGACGATAAAGTAGGAAACCCCGTGCTTGAAGCTGTTTGAGCACGAAGCAAAAAACATTCTTGGCACTTACGGGGTTCCCAGGCCGCGTGGCGATGTAGCCACCACCGCAGGTGAAGCGGCGAAGATTGCCGCAAACCTGAACCCTCCATATGTCGTAAAAGCGCAGGTTCTGGTGGCGGGCAGAGGCAAAGCAGGCGGCATTCTCTTCGCAGAAACTCCCTCGCAGGTCGAGGAAACCGCCAAACGGCTCTTCCAAACGCCCGTCAAGGGCATTCCCGTGAAGAAAGTTCTCGTCGAAGAAAAAATCTCAGTAGCCAAAGAACTGTACGTTGGCTTGACCGTGGAAAGGGTCGAACGCACATACGTCGTCGTCGCCTCTGCTTCGGGGGGAGTTGACATCGAGGGAAGCCGCTGTAGAAAGCCCACAATCCATCGTGAAGGCATTAGTTGACCCGCGGAGAGGTTTCACGCTGTCGGATGCCAAAGATATCGCCGAGAAATTGGGTTACAGCGGTGGCCAACAAGCCGAACTGTCACGAATCATAGCAGGCTTGTGTCGTGCGGGCATGGATTACGATGCTGAACTCATCGAGATGAACCCGCTCGCGGAAACAACCGACGGCAGGTTCGTCGCCGTTGACGCCCGCCTAATCGTTGATGACAATGCTCTCTTCAGGCACCCCGACTTCGAAAGACAGCAGTACAGTGAAGACCCTGAGAGGAACCCCGAGGAAGCTGAGGCTGAGAAAGCTGGGATTGCTTACGTCAAGTTAAACGGCAACATCGGCGTCGTCGGCAACGGGGCAGGGCTCGTCATGGCAACCCTCGACATGATACAGCACTATGGTGGGGAAGCCGCAGACTTCTTGGATCTGGGCGGCGGCGCACCCATCGAGAGGATTACGAAGGCGCTCGACATCATCCTTTCTGATGTCGAAGTTAAGGTAGTGCTGGTTAACATTATGGGCGGAATAACCCACTGTGACGACGTCGCCCGAGCTATCATCCAAACAAAAGGTGCATTTGAGGTTGCCAAGCCATTTGTCGTCAGGCTCGTGGGCACCAATGAAGGCGAGGCCAGACGAATCCTCGAGGAGGCAGGCATCGCCGTTTTAGACAGCATGGAAGACGCAGCGAAACGCGCGGTTGAAATCGTCGAGGAGGAAGCCTGAATGGGAATCATAGTCGACGAAGACACAATCGCCATCGTGCAGGGCATCACGGGTAGGCAGGGTAGCTTTCACACCAAGCTTATGCTCGATTACGGGACACGAATCGTTGCTGGCGTTACGCCTGGCAAAGATGGAATCAACAGTTAACAGCGTCCCCGTCTTCGACACTGTGAAAGATGCAACCCAGTATCACTCGCCGAATGCAACCATCATTTTTGTTCCCGCTCAGTTCGCAGCGAACGCCGCTCAAGAAGCCCTCGAAAACGGCATCAAAACCGTCGTCATAATAACAGAGCACATTCCGATCAAAGACAGTATTGGTGTGATGGCCCAAGCAGCAAATGCAGGCGCCACAATCATTGGACCGAACACGCCTGGAATCATCACGCCAGGGAAGTGCAAGCTGGGCATCATGCCCACCAACGTCTTCATAGCAGGCAGCGTCGGAGTGGTTTCGCGAAGTGGGACGCTAACCTATGAAATTGCTTCAGGGCTTACTCGAAAAGGCATTGGTCAATCGACTTGTCTGGGGATTGGGGGCGACCCAGTGGTTGGAATAAACTTCATTGAAGCTTTGGAACTGTTCAAACACGACCCGCAAACCGAGGCTGTCGTCTTAGTTGGCGAGATTGGCGGCAACCTCGAAGAGCTAACCGCAGAATACATCGACAAGACGCGCTATCCGAAGCCAGTCGTGGCTTACGTCGCAGGCATGTCTGCGCCTCCAGAGAAGCGGATGGGGCACGCTGGAGCCATAATCATGGGCAAAGCAGGTTCGGCTCAGAGCAAAGTCGAAGCCTTCGAACAAGTTGGGGTGAGAGTAGCCGAGAAGCCGAGCGATGTGGCTGAACTGGCTGCTCGGGCGCTCAGGAGATGACTCGTTGTTCCAACATGATGGGTACAAAAGGTATATTTGACAGCTGGCCATCTGTCTGTTAGTCCAAGAAAGGAAGACCTCAAGAAATGCCCATACTCGACCCAGTGAAGAAGACCATAGCGCAGAAAGCTAGGCTGTACAAGAAGATCTGCAGGGACTGCGGCGCAACCAACGCTTCAACAGCCACCAAATGCCGCAAGTGCCACGGCAAGAACCTGCGCTGGAAGAAACGCGAAATCGTAAAGTAAAACTTCAAAACTCTCCATGTTGTTTTGCTTCTTCTATTGTGCTTGTTATTGTGAGATGATGACTTTCTCGGCTTTCTTTCCGCTCAAGAAGTCAATGTCGACTCGTCCAATGTTGATTTTCTGAATAGATTGTGGCACCAACTGTTTCGCGATGAGTTCTTCGGGGTTGTCGTCCAAAGCGAGAATCATCACTTTCAACGCGTGCTCTTTCTCGGCAACATCGCTAACAAACGTCACCCTTCCGCTGAACTGTGCTGTGGCGTACAGGTGGTCGCATGCACCTTGCACGTATCCATGGTCAAGTAATGCCTGTCCCCAAACACGGTTGTTCGCTTTGAGGATGTTGATTTTCTTGCCTTCAGGGGCGCAGTGAAAGTAGATACAGTTACGTTGTTCGTCATATCCATGGCTGATCGTCGCCAAATAAGGCTCATCTTCGGAACACATCGCTAAGGTGACGTACTTTGCTCTCTTGAGGATGCTTTTAATTTCGTTTGCGTCGGTGATTTCTTTGTCCTTTCGCCTCATTCCTGTCATTACGATTCCTGTTTGTGGAGAGTTAGGAGGTTGGGTTAATAGCAGTTTGCACCCGCGTTATTGACATGAGCACGGTTTTTTTCCCATGGTTTTTAGCGGAAACTGCCACTTTTTCACCGAAAATGATGTTTTCCACCATGCCCTGGTCACTTTCTCTTTCTGAACAGTTTGACGTCATCCATCTCAGTGACATAATCAAATCCAGCCTCAATTAGCTTTTTTGCTTCATCCACTGTCTGAGCTGAAGAGACATTCCATTCATCATTCTCGAATTCGACCAGATGCATATAGATCGCCGTGTTCTCCAACTTTTTATGCCCTAGGAGCTGCTGGACGTGTAGAATGTTTCTGGTTTTGTGGTATTCCATTGTGCCTTTGAAATGTCTCAGCGTGTGGAAATGGATCTGATTCAATCGTGGGTTCTGCAATGTCCGGGCCAGCTTTCTCCTGGTGAGATAGAAGCTGCTCCGCACACTGTACCAGATTGGATTGAAAACGTATTCTCCGTACTTCTTTGGCATAGCGTTAACCATTGCGATCGTCTTAGGCTGAACCCTGACTGTTCTGCTCCTGGATCCTTTCTCTGGGTTGTTGATGCTGATGGTGCTGTTCTCACTGTTGATGTCGATCCATCTTAGCTTGGAAACTTCACCTGTTCTGGCGCCTGTGTCTTTCAAAACCTGAAGGAACGTGCCTGTTCTCTTTCCACACCCAGCGATCAGCTGATCTATCTCGGTTTCCAATGGAATGAAAGGCTGCTTAGGCTCATAGTTGACCTTTATCGGCTCCCACTCAATCTTATAGGCCCTGCAGAAGGCTCCGTAGGCTCGCACAAGCACTTTCTTGTTTGAGACTGTCCATTTCTCCGTTGCTAACACTGTTTCGACGCTGTCAGGATTCACCAGATCAGCTCCCAATGCTGTTAGCCTGGAGAGCCCTCTGATCCTGTTCGTTATGGTGACTGTCGGCTAGGTTTCTCTTCTTCATTTTCCATGCGAATTCAACGAGTTTGCTCTGACTGTCCTGAAGACTTCTCCCAGGTTGTTGCTCAGCTTTTTCTTCCATCTGAAGCACCTGGGAAAGCATGTTTTCACTCCAGTTTTCCCCTGGAGAGTGGCTCCACGCTGCCTCTACAATTGTTCAACAAAGTATTAGAAGGTTGTTTCCGCTCTGAAAACCTGAAACCACACTGTCGGCACAGCCACCTCTGTAGTCTTCTCACCACTAGCCAGATCTCTCCAACCATCCTTAAACAACAGCTGAGAACCACACTCTGGGCAGCTGCTGATTGAGGATCCTCCCCTTGTGGTTCGCATTTATCGTCAAAACCAGGCGTCGCCACAGCTGACCTCTCAGAAATTCTCAGTCCACAGGATCCACAGAGAAAACCCCAGGAATCATCATGAAGTGTGATTTGCCATTCTGCCTTCAGCTTCTTCTTACACTGGCAGCACTCCTCTATTCCATAGTCTGAAGTCAGCCTGGTGAGTTCTCTGACTACATCTAGTTTGACTCCGTTTGCTACGTTTTGAGAAGACTTTTTGCCTACGGTAATTTCATTTCATAGGATTTTTTGATATATTTGATGGTGGGGTAAGTAGGGTTTGGTTTGCTACGTTTGCTACGTTTGCTACGTTTAGGGGAAGAGTGCCAGGGCTGTTTTCAACATTGTTTTCCCCTGTTTTCTCCATGCTTTTAGGTGCCTGCACACCCTCGGAAGAGTGTACAAACGTAGCAAACGTAGCAAAGTCATAACCGTATTTTCTAGCGATCCTCTTCAGTTTTTCAGTGTCAAAACTGAAGCCTCTGGCAGACACCCAGTTTCCTTCAGAGTCTTTCTCATGGGCTACCTGGGGATTTTCCACTCAGGACTTCCCTGAGTCTGTAGCTGACTTTTGTTTTCGTCACCTGGAAGAATTCAGCCGTGTCCATGACGTTGGGTTTCTTTTCGTCTATTTTGCCATCCAGTTCTTCCTGAAGGCGGCGCCAGACAGCCTGGTTAGAAAGAAACGGAGTGCTTTCCCGGGCCTCGTTGTGGAGATCCACAATAACCTTAACGATTTTTCCTTCCAGGCTGTCCTGTTTGATACCCAGCCTCTCTTTCCGTTGTTCCTCAATGAAATTGAACAGAGTCGGGTAAACGGTCAGGCTGCTTGTCACCTGGAGAACAGGTTTCCAGAGTTCCTTCAGCCTTCCCTTCATGTTGAGAACGACATCAGGCAACTCCCAGTCTTTCGACATCATTCTCCATTTTAGAAGGCAGTTTCTCAGGTCACCCAGCCTCTTCAGGTCTTCTTTTTTCAGGTCACTCCACTCTTTTTCTGGAGTGCCTTCAACCATCGGGATCTCTAGGAATCTCTCTCTGAAGCCCTTAACCTGGGGTAGCTGCTCGCTGGCGACGGCTTTCAGGCAGAAAACGTTGTAGTATTTGATGAATCTGTCATTGTCAGTGCAGATCGTCCTGGGAACGCTGGCGCCTCTCTTGTAGCCAGCCTTGTAGATCTTGACTTTGTCGATGTCCTTGTTGATGCCTTGGACTTCGTCTTCCAGGACTACTCCGATGCTGTCAGAGTCTTCCAGGTACCCGTAGATATCGGCTGCTGGGATCGTGACGCCATAGAGAGGCCGGTAACAGAGGAATTTTAGCAGTTGCAGAACAGTGGATTTTCCGCTTTCGTTGTCTCCATAGAGAAAGATGTAGGGAACTGTCTGGAGTTTCTCCTGCTGATAACTCAGGAGAACAAAAGCAGCTAGAGTGTCTTTCCAAATGCTTTCTACGTCAATGAAGGTTTGAAATTCGCTTCTGACTTTCCAGAATAGGTCCTCTCGGTTTGGGATTTCACCCTCAAAATAGCTGTAGGGTTCGTATGGGGTTTGCCTGGCCTCTTTTGGACTGAAAGATTGTTCGTTGATTTCGATGCTTTCAGTGGTACTGAAGACCTTGCCGTTCCAGGTTAGGAATGCTGGTTTTCCATTGTGGTAGATGGCTTCAAAGGATCCAGCTGCTGCCAGTCCAGAATCTTTGCAGATCCGCCTCTGTTTTTTCTTGTCGCTGCCAGATCTCTGATAGAAGTCCAGACATGCTGAATCGCTTTTTTTCAATGAAGCTTTCTCTGCAGCATACCGACATTTTGGCGTATGCCAAAAGTGGCATTCGCCGCAAGTCTTCTCAGCGACGACAGCCATGTTTTGACTTCCTAAGTACTATGCCCTGGATGTAAACACACTCTTCTGGAACCTGTGTTTCCGTGTGGTTTGCCCTCAGAAACTTGAGTTCAGGAACCCGCATTTTCAGTTCCATTAGAAAGCAGAGTTCGCAGTATTCCACACGTGGGGATGGCGTCGGTTCTCCGCAAAATACGCATATACCTTGCTTAACAGCCATGAAGAAACACCCTAGCTTTTCGGCTTCAATTTTTGTTCTGCACTGTCGAAGATGATAGACTCTTTCGGAATTTCGCTGAGTGGAATTGCTATAAGCGTGTAGTTAGGGCCTGAGAAAACCTGGGCGTCATACGGTATGCCTCTGTAGTGATTTGTAGGTTTTCCACATACAGGGCAAGAGATTTCTAAGTCGTATCCTTTCATGTCCTGATTGATTTTCCGAACTACAACAGCGTCAGCCATGGTTACTTTTGACATGTCTAAATGCGGTTCTACGTAGAAAGTGAGTGTTTTGCTGTGTGTTTCTAATATGTAGGAGATTACTGGGATTTTGCCAAGGCAGCAGAACAGTACATCCTCGATTTCCATGCTAATGATATTTAATTGATTTTTTGGCTTTGCTATGGCTTTCATCGGTTCAACTTCCTATTTCTTCACTGGCTTCCTAGAAATGAACTGCTTCTCCGGGCCTTGCCGACTGTACTCCATGCTGCCAATCTGGGCTTTGTCTTTTGTTTTCAGTGTCGCCAGAAGTGCCTCGGCGCCTTTGGTGTTTGCGAAGATCCAGCCTGCCTCATCTTTTTCTGCTGCCTGTTTTGTTGCATAAGATTTCCAGGGTAAACTCTGCAGATCCACAGATCCAGGCAACTCAGTTTTCTCTGCCTGGACTCCTGCTGGAGCGAATGTTTCCACGTAGTCGTTTGCGGCGTCAGCGATCATCTGGCAGCCATCTCGCAGCTTGACCAGGAACTCGACTTGTTTGCTGCTCATCCGGTAGTCTCCTAGGCGGCCAATGCTTTTTGGATCGCAACTCGCAGAAACTCGCTGAGACTTTCAAACTCGTGGTTTGCAATTTTCTCTTCTATTAGACTGCGTTGCTGGCTTGTCAATCGAGTTGCAACCCGATCATCTTGTTTTCTCATTTTTTCTCCTCCGTTTGGTTAAACCTTTAAATTGTTAAACCGCCACAGAGTACAAAAAGAATCATGCACATGAAACTAGGTCGCGAGAATATCACTCTAGGCGGAAGACCAAAAGAGCAGGGTGGCCACAAAACGCTGAACATCAGCGTTGACAAGTTCGTAGCTGAAGCCCTCGCGAAGGTTGATAACAAAAGCCAGTTCATAGAAAAGGTTGCACGGCCAGTTCTTGAGCAGCTAGATCCTGGTGAAGCCTCGGTCTTTCTCTGGCAAATAGACGTTTACATTAGCCAGCAAATCATCACTGCCACTCAGAATCAAAATTTCAATCAAGCGCAGGCATTATCTTGGTTGGCTAGCCAGCTTGAAGACGCTAGGAAACTATGTGGAATTCCTCCTTCAGACTTCAATATTTCACCGGTTAACCAGCTGCCACCTGACAATAAAGAATCATCTCAGCCAGGGCCAACGGAAAGAGAAAGGATTTTCCGAACAGCGCTCTGGGCTCTAGGCGGCAAACACGAACGAAAAAAAACCTGAGAATGACACGTAAGCATCCTAAGAGAAAATCTCAGGACAGAGTCGATGAAACTTGTGTATGGTGTCATCTAGGAGTTTCCCCTGAAGATGAAGAATTGATAATCACAGAGTCCGGGATAGTTTTCCATAAACTTTGTTTTGAGCATTTCAAAAAAGAAGGCGAGAGAGCAGCACAACATTAGGCTTTCATTTTCTGCTGCATCCAGTCCAAGGCTTTTTCCTGTTCCTTTTTTGATGTGCCCAGATATGACTCAATGGCTCTCACTGTTTTGATTCCAGTGTAAGATTTCACTCTAGCCTAGATTAGCTGATGGATCCTCACAGATCTCTGTTATCCGGTTCAGCCTCAAAAAGTGCGGGTAGTATTCCTTGCCCAGATTTCTTTCACGATTCGCCATGCTCCTACAGACTGAATGCCTGGAAACAACCATAAATCCTTGACCAGTCTGGACTTTGTGGTTTTGTCTTCCTGGTAGAAGATTCGTTTTGCCCTGGGCTTTCCAGCCCTAGCTTTCTTGTAGAGTTTGACCAGCTGCTCGATTCCAGGCCAGGATCTCGGGAACTTCAGCGGATCCACCTTGGCGCCGTGTTTCTTTCTCTCCCCGAAATCTATTGTGAAACTGGATTCTGTTACCTGGCAATCTTTGACTGTTCTCTCGTAGGCTTCTGATTTTCTGCAGCCAGCATAGTACAGCAGCCAGACGAACCCAGCTTTCTCAGTGTTTAGCCTAGCCTTTTCCACTCTGTTTTGCCACTCCTCGAATCCTATCAGCCCATTCTGTTTTCCATACCTATAGCGATGTTCATACGGCATTTTCATTCACCTCATCGGGGAAAATACCCCTGGAACAATAGTAATGGTATTGTTTCATTCCCATGTGTTCTTGACCTTTCATTCTCCAAGTTTCTCAGGATTTGGCACCCTTTACTAGTTAAATAGTATAGGGGGAGAGGGGAGAAAACATCAACTGTCGGCGAACTCTGGGTTGTGCGATTCCAGTGCAGCTTTCAGGTGATACGCTCGGTTCAGGCTGATGCTGGCGCCCTTGGTTTCCTGCAGTGCTATGCGTAGCTTCTGAACGTGTACTCTGCCGTCTATCAGCCACTTGTCTCTGCAGGTATTCTGCCAGCTCCTCCCAGTTCAGAAGTGTTTTCATTGCCTCTCTGTGTGGGCTGCTGACTCTTTCGCCTGCTCATACCTGACTCCTGGATGCTGGCTTTGCGCCGCTCATACTGAGCATAGAAGAGGTTGCACGTCATCAGCTGCGGACAGTCCAAGCAACTCTCACGCTGGCACTGGTCGCTGTCTGCCCTTCGGTAGACCAACTCGCAGGTTCTTTCGTGGTAGATTTTCTCAATGAATTGGCTGGGCCGCAACCGGTAAACTGTAGCGTGTCCACGGTCATGAACCACGATTTGGAACTGCAGCAGATGATCTCTCACGGTCTTGTCAAGCAGCGACTTGTTAATTACCGGTAGAATCAACGGATGGATCTTGAACCTGAAGGACTCTATGGTTTGGCAGAGAGCCTGATTCAGCTGCTTGTACCATTCTCTTTTTGAGAGGGCATATGAGGGTTCATCGAATACTATGATTTTTCCAGCCTTCAGCTTCAGCACTAGCTCCATGAAACCAGCGTAATCGAAAACGATCTGGTCAACTTTGAACCGGTCTTCTCCTGAAGGGGTCAGGCCTTCCAGGTCCTGGCGATGTCGATCGCATTGTAGGACTTTCCGATGCCAGCTTCTCCGCAAACAACGATGTTGGTAGCTAGCTTTCCTGTTTATGCGGTGCTGGAGAGTGTTCTGGAAGTACGGGCCTATTCCAAGTCTTTCAGATTGAAGCATGTTCCAGCCGTGATGGTTGATGCGTTTAAGGTCAGAGGTTTGGCTCATTCAATTTCACTCTCTTCTCTGGCTTTTGTTCCCTCAAAGATTTCTTTCGCATCTACCTGGAGCAGCATCTTCTTTCGGTTGAGCAGGTTGAAACAAGCGTGAAAGACTGCGATGTAATCAAAGGTTTCAACGTGCTGGACTGTTGGGATCCCTTTGCGTCGGCAGTAGTCAATTGAAGCTGGCGTTTCATTGAAGCGGGGTCTGACGTCTATAGCCACTATCTGCTTTGCATCCTGTAGTTCCTCGGCGAATTCGCGTCTCTCATTTCGTCAGGGATCATTGCGACAAAGCCCATAATGGATTCCTGAGTTCTTCAGCGGAGTACTTGACATCTCTGATGCTGGCTCGGATGTCCAGGATCGCAGCTGTCAGGATCATGGCTGTTGGCAGCCGATCTCTCATCGTCTGTTTGGCTTCGGAAATAGTTCCAGCAGCTCCTTAGCGATTAGGTCGATCTGTTGTTTTTCTGACATTTTTTCATTCCCTTTCTTCTTATCCTCAAATATAGAGGCGCCTCCAGCATTTTCGATGAATATTCTGGCTTTATGCCCATTGCGTCCAGCCGTAGATCTGACGATCCTGGCGCCTTTCCTGATCCGTCGACCACAGCCAGCACAGCACCCAGAAGTCCAGCCATAACGAATACGAAAAATCCTGATGGCGAAGTCGCTCAAGACAAACTCAACGTTCTTACTCATCAGAGAAACCACCTCACAAACAAAAAAAGGGAATGTTGGCGGGAGAAGTCTCCATTTCCATAGAATTAGCGGAAAATGTACTAAAAGCGTATAAACCCCTTGTTTCACTATCTGTGAACCTCGGCTTAGAGGGGAATTAAGCATAGGCTGCGGTATCTTCGGCATAATTAGCTACGAGAACGAGCCCATTTTCCCATGCGTTTACTGGGGTCTCCGCGCCCAGAACCACCGAGGACACCAATCCCACGGATTCCTCACCTATCACGATGGAAGATTTTTTACTCACAAAAGCCTCGACCTGGTGCCGAAACTCAAGACCAGCGCCATCCAAGAATGGTTCGGGCGACTACCCGGCTCCATAGGCATCGGCAACGTTCGTTACACGACTTCGGGAAAATGTGACGACCAATCCATCGTTCAGGGCACGCAGCCCATGACCGCCGAAGCCGACGGCGTCAAAGTTGCGGTCTCGTTCAACGGCAACATCGTCAATACCCAGCAGCTTAAGGAGGAGATGACGGGTCACTTCCAAGATTTTACGTGCAGCTGCGACTCAGATCTCGTCTGCCACAAGCTCCTCCTCGAACTCACGAAGGGAAAAGGTATCGCCTCCGCCGTCAAAACCGTAATGGAAAGCTTGGACGGCGCATTCTCGGTTGTCGGCATAACGGGAACCGGCGACTTTTTCGCCTTCAAAGACCCGCACGGCGTAAAACCTTTGTGCGCAGGTCACAGCACCGATGGAAAACTGCTTGCTTTCTCGTCAGAAACCGTCAGTCTCGACATAAACGGGCTAATCAGGGACTTCGAGCTAAACCCAGGCGAACTGGTCACCTCCTCGAAGGACGGTTTCAGACGTCAGCAGCTGATTGAGAACCCGCGCAAAGCATTTTGCGCCTTTGAGTATGCTTACTTTGCCAGACCCGACTCTCGATTCGACGATAGATACGTGTACGAAATCCGCGAGGAGTTCGGAAGAAACATCGTCCGCGAATTCCCCGAAATCTCCAAGAACGCTGACATAATATTGTCCGTGCCTGAAACGGGCGATGACTCTGCCATGGGTGTGCATGAAGCGTCGGGGTTGCGGTGGGAGCGTGCCAGCCGAAGACACAGGTACGTGACCGAACGCGCCTTTATACTGCTTAACGACGAAAGATTCTCTACCATCGATCGCAAAGTAAACATTCTCGGTTCCAAGGTTGCGGGGAAACGAGTCATAGTGACCGAGGATAGCATCGTCCGCGGCGACACCACGAAAATCATCATAGACAAACTCCGCAGGGCAGGCGCTGAGAAGGTTTACATGTTCGTCACGTTTCCCCGTATCATCGGTCCTTGCTTCTATGGCATCGACATGTCCAGCTACGGACAGCTCATTGGCTCTCAGCACAACGCAGAGGAGATTGGCAAAATTATAGGTGCCGACGCCGTTTGTTACCAGTCCATAGAAGGATTAGTTCGCGCAACGGGCGAGAGCCACGACGACCTCTGTATGGCGTGCATCACGGGCAAGTACCCCACACATTTGGCTCAGATGATGGCGGATGAAATGAAAGCGCGGTTCATGAACGGCTACAAGGAGAAAGGGCGCATCTATGAGCAAAACGAGTTGTCACCGGGGCCTAGCTGCCCGGCATGCCAAGCTAGCGACAAAGCAAATTAACCCTCACCGTTAATTCTAATCGCAACGGTGCATCTTAATGGAGAAAGCGGGCATACTCGTCGTTTGCTACGGGGCAAGAGAAACCGCCATGGTTGATGTCTTCGCCCGAAGCCCAAACTACAACGTCAAATTATTCATTGCAGATAAGCAACTTAACCCGTTCAACGTGGAGAGGGCCACGAAACACGTCGTCATCCCCGATTTGAACATCGAACAAATCTGTAAGTTCGCCGAAGCAAACAAGAACGATATCGACTTCGTCCTGGTTGGACCTGAAAAACCTATAATCGAAGGAGTCCGCGATCTCTTGGAAGCTCGAACAGGCATTCCCACGATTTGCCCGAAAAAGGATTTTGCCCTTGAAGCCAGCAAGGTGGAGCAACGCCTGCTTTTCCAAGAAATCGTGCCCGAGGCGAACCCCCGCTTCAAGGTTTTCAAACCCCAAGACTACCCGAACACAAGCGAAGTTAAGAAAGCTGTGTACGCGTGGCTCGGCGAGCTCGGCAACCAAGCCGTCGTGAAACCCGACAAACCCACCGCTGGGAAGGGTGTGGGCGTCTGGGGCGACCACTTCAACACGCAAGAACAGCTGTTTGAGCATTTCATGTCCAATTTCCAGTACGGTACCGTCATCATAGAGGAGAAAATCGACGGCGAGGAATCCAGCTTCATGGCGTTCTGCGACGGCAAACACCT
Source organism: Candidatus Bathyarchaeota archaeon (assembly GCA_963820675.1). Lineage (GTDB taxonomy): Archaea > Thermoproteota > Bathyarchaeia > Bathyarchaeales > Bathycorpusculaceae > UBA11855. The sequence continues at coordinate 42,812 of CAWGAW010000022.1, forward strand.
CGCACCTCTGCCCGACACCCGCGATCATAAGCGAGCGTTTGACGATGACAGAGGACCGAACACCGGCGGCATGGGCAGTTACAAAGACAGGGGCGACGTGTTGCCGTTCATGACGAAAGCCGACCGAGAAAATGAGCTCACGATTGCACAGAAAATCTTCGACCACTGGACCACAAAAACGAACGATCCATCCGCGCTACGCGGGGTACCCCTTTATCTGGCGTTCATGCACACCGCCGGAGGACCCAAAATCCTCGAGGACAACAGCCGCCCCGGCGACCCAGAAATCATCAACATCCTTCCCGTTTTGAAAGACGACTTCGTCGACCTATGTTTCCGAATGGTTGAGGGCTCGTTGGGTCGCGTGGACGTGGAGAATGTGGCAACGGTTTTGACTTACAAGGTTCCGCCTGGCTACGGTGGCTACGCCGACGTGTTCCCAGCCAGAGTGAACAGAGATGAAGTGGACACGCCAGTTGACCTCGCAAAAGCCTACGCGTTAAAGGGCAGGTACGGGAACCGAATTCGAGTTTATCCTGCATCCATGGAGCTCAGGAACGGCAAGACATACGCTTTGAAGTCACGCGTGGTTGGCATCTTAGGCGTCGACGACAACATCGAGCAAGCGAGGCAAATATCGCTCGAAGGAATAAACGCCGTAGCAGGCGGTGCGTTGTGGAACCGAACCGACATCGCCTCCGAACAGCACATCGCCAAATGCGTTCGCCACATGGAGCAGCTGAGGCGCCAAGCGTGAAACGAGTCTTCATCTCGGACTGCGAAGGGCCCATAAGCAAGAACGACAACGCCTTCGAGGCAACGGCACATTTCGTTCCGAACGGCGACAAACTTTTCGCGATCGTCAGCAAGTACGACGACGTGCTCGCAGACATTGTGAAAAAGCCTCGTTACAACGCTGGAGATACGTTGAAGTTGATTGTACCGTTCCTCAAAGCCTACGGCGTCACTGACAGAGGCTTGCATATGTTCTCGGCGCAGAATCTCCTGTTGATCGCCGGCAGCGGTGAGATGCTGAGACATGTGAAGAGTCTGATGGATACGTTTGTTGTTAGCACGAGCTACGAGCACTACATTAAGGCCTTGTGTGGCGAGTTGGGTTTTCCTTTCGAGAACACGTATTGCACGCGGGTCAGCCTCGACAGATACGGGCTCTCGGACCGCGAAAGTGCGAAGCTGAAGGAGTTTGCATCAGAAATTGCACAGATGCCCATGATCACGATACCTTCGGGCGCTAAATCCTTAGAAGACCTTTCGCCACGAGATCAAGAAACTGTGGCGAATCTCGATGCCCTCTTCTGGGAAGAGATTAGCAGAATGGGTGCAGGCATAGTTTTCAGGCTAGTGAAGCCCATTGGAGGGCGCGAGAAGGCGGAAGCCATCAAAGACGCCGTGCAGAAAACTCGGGCACATCTAGCGGATGTCCTGTACGTGGGCGACAGCATCACTGACGTTGAAGCCTTCAAACTTGTCAAGGACAATGGCGGCTTGACGGTTTCGTTCAATGGAAACGAGTACGCCGTGCGAAGCGCCGAGGTTGCGGTAATGTCCGACAATAATCTTGTCACAGCTATCGTGGCTGAGCTCTTTAGCAAGTACGAAAAGCCAGAGGTTTTGAATGTATTGAAGGACTGGAGCCTTAAGGCTCTCAAGCATGCTGAGGTGAGCACTGCTGTTCTCGATATGCTCCCCGCCAACCTGCCCAAGGTTCAAATAGTCAACGCTGAGAATATGGAAACGTTGGTTCTTGAGAGCAGCGAATTCAGGAAGAAAGTGCGGGGCGAAGCAGTGGGGAGACTAGGATAACATGGTAAAGGCGGAAATCGAGGATACATTCGCCGAAGCTTTTCAGGGGGTTTTCTGCCGCGTAATCGTCACCGCCGACGACGCGAAAACCTTGCGGAAGGCAGCTGAAGATTCGACTGCTACGCCTTCGGTCGTGATTGGCAGGGTGGAAGGCGGAGTTGAACAATGGCTCGGCAAGAATGAAACTTCAGACAAACGATTAGGCGCCGTGCTCCAGTTTTGGGGACAAATCCTCCCGAAAAAACCGTTCTCTGAATCGTTGCGAAGATATGAGGCTGAGCTATCGTACCGCATCCGGCAAGACATACTCGTGAAACCTTTCACCGCCCTCTACGACGCTCTAGCAAACCCCGAGGGAAAACTGGACATGATGGCGCGGGTGGGGCACTGCGGCGACGGCTACGAATGGATAGAGAATCGGCACGGGCGAGAGGTCATCGTGGTGCCTTTGATGGTACCTGACTTCGTTATCGAACGCTGGATTGGGTATGCCCGTGGCGTGATGGGCGCAAACTTTTGGATAATGTGCCGAAATAAAGTAGCTATGCTGAAAGCCGGTAACAGGGCGTTAGCGGCTATTCGCAGCGTGGAGGGTGTGGTGACTCCTTTTGACGTTTGTTCGGCGGGCTCTAAGCCTGAAACGCATTTTCCGCAGATTGGTCCAACGACGAATCATCTCTATTGCCCCTCGCTCAGGAAAAAATTGGGCAAAGAATCATTGGTCCCAAAGGACGTTAAGTACATTCCCGAGGTGGTCATCAACGGCGTCTCACTCGAAGCCGTAAAGCAAGCGATGAAGGCGGGCATCGACGCTGCCGCGAAAGTGGATGGCGTCGTGAGGATTTCGGCAGGCAACTACGGCGGCAAACTCGGCGATCACAAAATAAGCCTACACGAGCTGACGTGACATGGCGGGGTTTGACGTCGTCGGGTTCGGCGCCCTCAACGTAGACAAACTTTTCAAAGTCAACCGAATCGCGGCGGCGGAGGAAGAGAGCTTCATCCAAAGCCACAGCGAATCGTGTGGTGGTTCAGCGGCAAATACCGTCGTCGGGTTGGCGAGACTGGGCTGCAAGGTCGGCTTCATCGGCAAAATCGCAGGCGATTGCGAAGGCGCATTGCTGCTTGAAGATTTTGAGAGGGAACACGTCGACACCGAGGGCGTGATCCGACGTCGGGCAGGGGGACAGCGGGCAAGTCATGGGTTTCGTCAACGACAAAGGCGACCGCGCCTTCTACATCGATTCAGGAGTCAACGACACCATAACCTTCGAAGAGGTTGAACAGGACTACATTTTGCGGACGCAGTTTCCTGCATTTGACATCTTTCGTGGGCGAACAATCGTTCCGAACCCAAAAACAGCTGCTGCAGGCTCTCCCCGAAAATATCACAGTTAGCTTCGACCCCGGTGCCCTGTACGCGAGGAAAGGCTTCGCCGCGTTGGAGCCCATTATCAAGAAATGCCATGTGTATGATGCCAAACGCTAACGAGCTCAGACTAATCAACTGGTGAAGAAGGATTATTGCAAGGGCGCCGACGTCCTCATTGGCGTGAGGCGTTAAGGTCTGTCGCCGTCAAGCTCGGCGCCGACGGTTGCTACGTCACAGATGGGCGTGAGCGGCTTCGGGTTGAGGCTTTCAAGGTCAAAGCCGTGGACACGACTGGCGCGGGCGATGCGTTCTGTGCGGGTTTCCTCTTTGGCTTGCTCAACAGCAAAGAGCCTCCAAGACTGCGGCAGGCTTGGCAACTTCGTGGCTTCACGATGCGTCATGAAGATGGGTGCACGGGCAGGGTTGCCCTACTTGAAGGATTTATCGCTTCTTCGTTAAGTGTTCTATGACGCTTTCGAAAATCAGTTTTCCGTCGCCGTACTGCGGCATCCGTTCATGTGCGGTCCAGTCGGGTTCTTGCCACCAGCACATTGCCCGCTCGGGATGCGGCATCAAGCCGAAGATGGTGCCTTCGCGGTTGCAGATGCCTGCTATGTCGTGGAAGCTGCCGTTCGGGTTCGTTGGGTAGGCGCCCTCAGCGTAGTCGCCGTTCTTGTGGCAGTAGCGGAACACCAGCATGTCCTGCTCGACGAGTTTCTTGAGGAGTTGCTGCTCTTTCTCTTTCGGGAAAAGAAAACGTCCTTCGGAGTGCGCCACGGGTATCTTGATGACTTTGCCTTTGGGGACCTTGCTTGTAAACACGCACTTGCCCTTGTTCTCTTGTTTCAGGTATATCCAGCGGCAATTGTAGCCCTGCGGAATGTTAGCTGCGAGCACCGCTTCTGGAGCAGTGCTTACTCCATCGAAACCTGGGAGCAAACCGTATTCGACGAGGACTTGGAAGCCGTTGCATATGCCCAAAACCAGTCTGCCATCATCCACGAACGCCTTCAACTCCTTGCCAAGCTTAGCTCTAAGCCATTGAGCCCAGATGACGCCTGCCCTGACATAGTCGCCGAAGCTGAAGCCTCCTGGAAAAACCAAAACCTGGTATTCCATGAGGTCTCCACGTTTGAGTAGCTCGTTGAGGTGAAGGGTTTCGGCGTGGGCGCCTAGTTCCTGGAAGGCGCGTTGGGCTTCGCTGTCGCAGTTAGTTCCGCCCACGCGGAGGACGCAGACTTTTATGTCTTCGAGTTTCATGCCTCGCCAACTCCGCTACTTAAGGTTGCTTTCCAGTTTCTCCGCAAATCAGACGATGTGGCGTCAATGCTGGTTTCGCCGTTCCAGCCACTAATCGTGAGCTTGGAGTGGCTGGTTACCTTGCCGATTTCAGCGAACACTTTGCCCTTCATCAAGGTTTCAAACTCTGCGTGGGCTTTCTGCGGAATCTCCACCAAGAATCGACTGTTCGACTCAGAGAACAACACAGAATCGTCACGGTCAACCTTTTTCCGCGGCACCTTCGCCAAATCCAGCTCCAAACCGTATCCGCCTGCGAGCGTCATCTCCGCCGCAGCAACGCCTAAGCCGCCTTCGGACAGGTCGTGGCACGCCTTGACCAAGCCTAAGTCAATCGCCTTTGTGACTGCCCTGAACGTTTTCTTGGCTTGCGCTTTGTGGACTTGTGGGACGTTCCTGCCGACATGTCCCAAGAGCTTGTAGTATTCTGAGCTGCCGAGTTCGTTGAATGTCTCGCCCACGAGGTAGATGGCATCGCCGGGGTTCTTTGTCTCCATGGATACGGTGGAGCGGATGTCAGGCACGATTCCGATGGCCGTGATTAGTAACGTCGGGGTCACTGGACCCATTGGTGACTCGTTGTAGAGGCTGTCTTTGCCCGAGATGAACGGTGCCTTGAATGCCGTGGCAAAATCGTAGCATGCTTCGCAAGCTCTTACGAGCGAGCCTAGGCGTTCGGGTTTTTCGGGGTTGCCCCATGTGAAATTATCCAGTAATGCGATTCGCCTTCCGCCGACGGCGACGTTGTTGCGTATGGCTTCGTCGACGGCTGAGGCTGCCATCCAGTAAGCATCAATCTTGCCGTAGTTCGGGTTCATGCCGCATGAAATTGCCAGTCCCATCCATGAATTCTCTAGCGGCTTAATGACTGCGGCATCGTTTGGACCAGCGTATTCGCCTTGAAGCGGCTTCAACGCGGTGTTTCCCTTGACTTCATGATCATACGTACGGACCACGCTTTCTTTGCTGGCGATGTTCGCTGCAGCAAGGAGTTGGAGTAGAGTTTGTGTGAGATCTTTCGGTTCAGCAAAAACGGGTTCTTCAAAATTGGTTTTTTCGAACGCTGGCGGTTTTTGTGCTGGGTGGTGCAGTGAATAGGAAATCCATGTTTAGCTTGGCAACTGTCTCGTCCTGATATCGGAGTACAAGGGCGTTCTCTTTGGTGAGTTTTCCGACGACGTTGGCTGCGACGTCCTCTTTCTCGAAAACCTCCAAAACCTTCGTCAGGTTCGCGGGTGGCAATGTGAGGAGCATGCGTTCCTGTGATTCTGAGATGTAGATCTCCCACGGAGCTAACCCGGCATACTTCAGCGGGACCTTGTTCAGTTCCACGACGGCGCCGCAATTGAAGCGTTTGGCTGTTTCGCCGACTGCTGACGATAAGCCTCCGCCGCCCAAGTCGGTCACTGATGAGCCGAGTTTGCGGTCGCGTATCTCGACGATGGCGCGTTTGAGCTTTTCCTCTTCGATGGGGTCGGCGATTTGCACGGCGGGTCTTGAGATTTCTTCCGATTTTTCTGTGAGCTCCGCAGATGCGAAGGTTACGCCATGGATGCCGTCTCGCCCTGTCTTTCCGCCGGCCAGCAGAATCAAGTGCCCGGCCGATGCGTTTTTCTTGAACTTTTTGAGGGGCAGGAGTCCGATGCAGCCGCAGTAGACTGTAACGTTGCCCGTGTAAGACTCGTCGAAGTAGATGGCGCCGTTAACGGTGGGGATGCCCATGTTGTTTCCGTAGGCGCCGATGCCGGCGGTTACGCCCATGTATACGTATTTCGGGTGCTTCACGCCCGTTGCGAGTTTGTTGTAATCGTAATCCAGGGGTCCAAAGCCCAACACGTCGGTGCATGCGATGGGGTCTGCCCACACGCCGAGGATGTCGCGGATGACGCCTCCAACGCCTGTGGCTGCGCCGCCGAACGGTTCCACCGCTGAGGGGTGGTTGTGGGTTTCGACTTTAGCTGCTATACCGTAGCCTTTGTCGAAGGTGACGATGCCCGCATTGTCCTCGAAGACGCTGAAACACCACCGCGGCTTAAGTTCCTTCGTGGCTTTGGCTATGTATGTTTTGAATAGACTGTCGATTTCACCGTCGGGAAGGCGGATTTTGCCCTTGAACGTTTTGTGATAGCAGTGCTCCGACCAAGTTTGTGCGATGGTCTGAAGTTCGACGTCGGTTGGGTTGCGTTTCAAACCGTTAAAATGGGCTTGGATGACTTTCAGTTCTTGCAGGCTCAGGCACAAGCCCAGTTCGTCGCCTACTTCGGCGAGTTGCTTGTCCGAAGCGCTGTTCGTGTCAACTTCAAAAACGGATGGACTTTTCTTGGATTGTACGAAGAGGTCTAATGCGCTCATCGTTGCTCCTCAACGGTGACGGTGTAGTTGTCTTTCGTAGGGTTCGCTAGAAGCCTCCTGCTGAGTTCGTCCGCCTTAGATCGGGCGTCCTTCGGGTTTCGGGCTTCGAGGAGTATACTGTAGACTTTGCTCACATTGGCCGAGTCAACTTTGTAGCCGAGTTCCTTGAGAAGGCGCGTGACGGTTTCGCCTTCAGGGTCGCTATGTCCGGGTTTGAGGGCAACTTCGACTTTTGCGCGGTATTTCATGCGTGTACTTGCCAGCGTTTGGGATTTAAACGCTTTCGTCAGCTAAAGTGCAAAGAATTGGGCGGATTTTTTCTGTCGACTCAGTCCATTAGCGCCGGCTCAGCTCTTTCAGCAGAACTTTAGCTTTTGTTGGCAACTTGGGTTTGTTCCTTCGGCCTACAAGCAAGAAAAGAGATCCGATGAAGATTAGCGCTATTCCGAAAAACGCCACGCTCTCCTTCGGCAAGAGGTTTAGACTGAGCCCAACGGTGAAGGAAACTATTGCAACGCCCATGATAACCATTATCCAGTTGCTCATGGAAGCAGTTGAGTACAGAGCAAACTCCTTTTTTCCTGTGTCAGTCACAAGAAAATGACCCTGTTTTTCCTCAATCATACCTGCGTTCACGAGGTAGTTCCAGTCGTAGTGGAAGTGGCCGTCGGATTTGTAGCCTAAAGCGGAGCTTATGTTGGATTTTACCCCTGGTTCGGCTTTGATTCTGCTGTTTGGGGCCGAGTAGATGAAGTAGAGTAGTTTGATCCTGGGTGATTGAATGTCTGCGCTTATTCCCCGTGATTTTGCCAAGAGCGCCCACTACTTCTCTGTTTGGCTTAAGATACAGATAAAGCAAACTCTCATCTTCTTCATGAACGAGATGTGATTAATGTTATCTGGTGTGACTGTAGATTCACAGTCGCAAATCTTTAATTAGTTGTCCAAGCGACAGTTCTGAATAGCTAGTTTTAAAGAGGAATAGTTTTGCAAGAACAACCACAAATGTCTAAACCTAAGGCGGACGGGGAAAGCGCCGTGCTCGCGACTATCGCCGCCTGGGAAAGCCCGTATCGCGCGATGGGCGAGCGGCTCCATTCGATCATCAAAGCCAACGCGCCAGCTCTTTCGCCGAGACTCTGGTATGGGATGCCCGCGTACGCCAAGGATGGTAAGGTCGTCTGCTTCTTCCGCAGTGGGCAGAAGTTCAAAGAGAGGTACATGACGCTCGGCTTCAACGACGTGGCGAAACTCGACGAAGGCCACATGTGGCCGATCGCCTTCGCGCTGACGGGGTTGACCTCCGCAGAAGAGGCAAGGATCGGCGCGCTCTTGAAGAAAGCGGTGAGCTGAGGCTCGTTACACACGCTTCGCGTCATCCCCACCTTTCTGAACTCCACTGGATCAAACTTAGCAGTGACAATGGTCATAGGCCACTTGACACTTATCAAACCTGTAAGGCCGCGCTGGAAAACGGTGCCCTCAGATGTGGGACTCTAACTGTTAGAGCTGTCACTCTAAACGTTAGTGCCGCTTTGAAGATTTTTGTCTAAATGTTAGGGCTATATCCAGCACTCGCTATGTGGATTCTCCAAAAAAATGGAGGCAAAAAAGAATGAATGTCAACTTCGAATATGCCAGAACTTTGGCTGCTGAAGGCGCAATATTGCTTTTGCTTGGCTTGATTCCTTATGTTGGTTGGATACTTGGAATAATCGGCGTGGTCTTGTTCCTCAGAGGTATGAGAGAGCTGTCAAACTACTATCAAGACGAAAGACTCTACCAAAACTCATGGACGGGCGTCAAATTCTACATAGTTGCTTTGCTAGGCAGCAGGTGTAGCTATCGCTGCAATGGTTATCGGAGTTTGGACCGCGACGGGCTTCACATTCACAGCTAACTTCGTGCCAACCGTCGCCTTTGGAATTGGCTTAATAGCTTTCCTGGGCGGGATCGTCATTGCTTTCATATTTTATGTGCTTGCAACATCTCACCTGAGAGGAGTGTTCAACTCACTCGCAGAGAAAACAGGTGAATCGTCGTTCCGCACCGCTGGAATCCTGCTCTGGTGGGGCGCAATACTCACTATAATCGTCGTCGGCTTGCTGCTGATTCTAGTCGGCTGGATATTCGCAACCATAGGGCTGTTCTCCATGAGACCTCGACCACCGCAGCAATACAACGGACAACAATACACTCCACCCTTCACGCAGCCAGGGCAAGGAAACGTCACAGGGAACATGGGAACGAACAACCCATCGTCCCCCGCTGAAACGCTCGGAGGGAGGTGAGTTCAATGACAGAGGAAACCAAAAACACTACAGGTTCGGATTGGGGCAAGTTCTTCAGAAAACACTGGGGCATGTTCGCCGTCTTCGTCGTCGCAGCTATCTTAGCTGTCGCAGGCGCAGTCTACGTGTTCGTCTGGTTCACGGGAGTCGCTCAGTCAACCGGTCTAGTTCCCGCAACCCTTGGCACGTGGACTATGAACAACATCGTGCTGTTCATTTTGCACGCGATCTTCTGGGAGCTGGTCCTAATCGGAATCCCCGCTGCAATAGGCGCGATAATAGGTTGGCAGTGGTGGAAGAGAATACCTGAGGAAGAAAGAAGAGAGTACAACCTCTCCACGAAAGGTTCGAGGTCAAACACGGCAGGAGGAGCAATCTCGCCTTTGCTCTTCATAGCTTTCGCCATAAAGGTCTTCGTCGACGGAAACTGGAACGCACCCATCGCAGGTTACAGCTTAGACTACGTCGTGGGCTCAATGGTCACAATACTGATCTGGATCGCTGCTATCTTCGCCATCCCAGCAGTCATCGGCCTCGTTTGGTGGATTACCCGCGGAAGAAACACAAACTAATGAGTCTATCTCTCCTTTTCTTTTTTTTGTAAATTCCCTAATCTTGTGTTTTGCACGGAAAATTTAAATCACGAGTTCCACGATTAAATTCGGGCTGAGAAATTATGTTTTCGAGGAGAATAAGGTTTGCCGCGGTGACATTCGGGCTTATCCTGACGATGGTTTTAGCCGCGGATGCTGGCATCGCAGTCCTTTGCGAACCCAAAATTGACTCAGCTAACGCTCAGAGCACATCGAATTTGACGGTTCAACTCTACAACATAACCGTTCCAACTCAGTATCTAGGCCAGTACAACAACGTGACTCTTCTGCTAAACCAATTCAATGCATCCCTTGGGGCTGCGCAATCATCCCCGAACAGTTTCACGTATGCGGCTGAACTCCTTCCCGCTAATGGGAATCAAGGACCTGTGCTCTTCAATTCCAGCAATTTGGTCGGCGTTTCTAGAAATCTCAACGCGCTGAAAGCCATGGGGGTGAAGGGCGTTACAATAGCCGTAGGATACCCTCTGCTCGACCCCACTTTTCCCAATAGCACGCAGTACCTCAACTATTTCCAGGCCGTCGTGAATATGTCCCATCAGCTTGGTTTTGTGGTTGACATCGAATCACAGGTCTTGTTTGCGAACACCCCTTACTCTCCGCTCACTTATAACTGGTCTACGTTGCCTTATGCAGATTTTGTCGTGCGACATATCGATCAGGATAACCTCATCTGCTCTCAAATCAGGCCCGACATTCTCGAAATCGGGGTGGAACCCGACACCGAAGCCGCCCTGACGGGCTACACGCAGCTAGGTACTGCTGCGGGATGGAGCAACTACATCAACCAGCTGCTGAACGGCATAAACAAGAACGGATGTAAACTGGCGGCGGGCGCAGGCGACTGGCTTCTGAACACAACACGGTGGATCCAAGGATTCGTGAACAACACGAATTTGGATTTCATCTCAACACACAGCTACCCTATCGTTCCACCATTTCTCGGCAATCTCATAAGCCTCGGACAATACGCACAGCAGAATGGAAAGCGGATTGTGTTCGATGAGGAATGGGACACGAAGATACTGCAACCTGCGAACGGCGGAGGTGGCGGAGGATTCGGCGGACCAGCTGCAACGCAGCAAGACGTCTTTTCGTATTGGATTCCCGTGGACACGCGGTTCCAGCAACTCATGGTGAAGTTCAGCCAGATATATCCCTGCGAATACCTTTCACCTTATCCGGGCGATTATTACTTCTTCGCTTATCTCACGTGGACCCCGCAGCTAGACAACCTAACGTTCTTTCAGCTACACAACATATTAAACCCAATAATTTCACAGAACATGGCAAACGGAACAGTTACTCCTACAGGAGCAGCATACGCCCAATTAGCCTCTGCTTCAACTATTCCAGAGTTTTCCTTGTGGATAGCGCCGACAGCGTTTCTCATGATTGTTACGATAACGCTCGCTGTTCTAAAGCGCCAACTTAAACACATAACGAATTTGCGATAACAGAGTTACGCTAGAAGAATTTTCTTACTTCGATGTTGAATTTCGATTTTCGGTTTATCTGTGATTTTGCCTATTTGTTCCGCTTCGGCGTTTGATTTCTTAAGCGCGCCTAAGGCTTTGTCTTGGTCTTCTTTGTCGACTACTATTGCGAAGCCCCAGCCCATATTGAATGTTCGGAACATCTCTTCATCCGTTACATCCAAACCCATGGTTTTCGCTGTTTCCTGGATTACTTGGAATATGGGTTGGGGTTTGAAGTTTGTAAGGCTAAACCCTATCCCTGGTGAAAAACGGGTGAGGTTGTTGAATTTCAGGTAAGCGTCTCCCGTTATGTGGACGGCTGCTTTCACGTTGACCTCTTGGGCTGCTGCAAGGAGGGATTTAACGTAGATTTTGGTGGGCTCCAACGCTTCAAGAACCAACTCCCTGTCCAGTCCGTCGATTTTCGCGTTTGCGTCATGTTTTCCTCCCCATTGTTTAAACAGGATTTTCCGTGCCAACGTGATGCCATTACTGTGTAGTCCGCTACTGCGCATCCCGATGATTACGTCTTCGGGCTTGATGTTCTTGCCCGTTATGATTTTCTCCTTGGCAACTTGGCCGATTGAGGCGACTACCATGTCGAACCCTGCGCCTTCCGTGATGCCTTTTATGATTTCGTTTACGTCGCCGATTTCGCCGCTCACAACGGGGCAATCTGCCTGCTCAGCGCCTTCTGCGATGCCTTCGAGCCATGCCTTCACTAGTTTCGGGTCGCTGGCTTGTGCGTGGATGTTGTCGGAGATCGCAAGCGGGGTGGCGCCCGAGCGTATGACGTCGTTGACTGCCATGGCTACTGCGTCGACGCCGATGGTGTCGTAGCGGTCTGCGAGTTGGGCGAGGAGGACTTTGGTGCCGACGCCCTCGATGACGAGGTCCAAGAACGTGTTTTCGGTTTGCTGGAAGATGTTGCCATAAGGCAAGTGCACCACTTGCCCGTGGTGGCCGAGTTTGTAGGTTGATTCGAGAAGTTTGAGGGCTTTCTTGGATTCGGCGCGTTGGTTGCGGTTTACGCCTGCGTCGGTGTACGTGAAGTTCTTAGGCATAGCCGTTTTCCCCGTTTCGGGTATGTTCTTTCGTGGATGCAGGAGATAACAGTTTTGATAGAGTCGATGAAGCATAACCAGTTCTTCATAGTTGAGAAGGGGGAGAATCGAAAGCGAAGGGTTGCGGCGCCGCGGTTATTTCTTCTTGAGTAATTGTTTTCTCTTGGCTTGAGTTCGTTTGCTGGAAACGAAGAAGCCCGCGATGATGACGAGAATTGCGATGACGACGGCAACTGCGATAATTACGGGTAATGTCCAAAACGGCGCAGGTGGATAGGAGCCTGTGCTGTTGTAGTCCCAGACGTTCTGGCCAGCAAGCGTCCATGCGATTGTTGTGGTGAATGAGGGATCCTGGTATGTTGTCTGGTCATGAAGGGAGACGAGCATCCCTGTTTGCTGGTCGAAGTAGGCGTCGGAATCCACGGTTCTGTATTTGGTGACTGCCGTCTGGTTGTTCTGCTCCTGAATAGACGTCTGCAGGTGGTTTGTTTCCCTCGTGTAATTGGTGTAGGTCCACATTACGGTCTCGTTGAACGTGCTCTGGTCTGCAAAGTGCATATGTATTTTTTCGCCCGTGGTGAGGTTGGCGGCAACAATGGGCCAGAAGGGACCTTGACTCTCTGACGGGATATCCAAGTTAGTTATGCCGTCGCCCTTTTGGTCGGTTCCGTTCGTGAAATGCCACACATAAGTGTAGCCAACATTGGGGTTTGACACGTTGACGATGGTTATCGTGAAGTAGGCGGATGCTGCGGCGTTGATGACTTCTGCAGGGACATCGGCGAGGGGAGCGTTTGAAGAATAGGAACCCGTCACCGTGTAAGTGAACTGGTTCCCCGGCTGTCACCCCAGCAGTTGGGACAATTTCTTCTTGCGCTGACGCAGTTGGTGTCATGACTATGAGGAGCATGGATGCAATGAGGATGATTGTTGCGTATGCTGTTAGCTTCATAGGAGTCATGGTTTATTGGCTTGAGGTTTTTAATACTTGCGGAAAAAACGATCAAAAAGGAACGTCGTCCCTCTTGAGTTGATTTGTACTGCTGAATGGTTTTTGTTAACCAGTTTTTCGGGCGTAACTACGTTTTCTGGGAGTGTTGTCTCTTCCGAGAAACCAACACTGTCAATAGCAACACGAGGACCACCACGGTTGCTGCAATCAATATCTCGAACAACAGTGGCAGTTGGTCAACGTCAGAGCCCGCCCAAGCATTCTGAGAGTTTAACTTCCAAACAACCATCAGCGTTATGTCTGGATTGTGGTAGGTATGCGTGTCCTCCAGCTGCACGAGAGCTCCTGTTTGTCTGTCAAAATAGGTGCTAACGTGCTCCGTGTAAGTCGAGTTGGGTATGTCGGTTTGCTCGTAGGAAAAGTCTCGGCTCAGAAAGTTCGTTTGACGCTGGTAGCCTTGATAATTCCAAGCCCTTGTGCTGTTAATGGTGCTCAAATCTCGTGCGTCGTTGGGGTGCACGCGGTCGTTTTCGTTGAGGTTGCTGCTGACGATTACCCAATATCCACCTTCATAGTCGGATGTTTCGGTGCTGACACTGCCTGAATACTCAACTGTTGTGCCGTTTGTGAAATGCCACTGAACGTTAGTGGAGACGTTAGAGCCCGTCACACCCGTAACTGTGACCCTGTAGTAATCAGTCGAGTTAACGTCCGCCAACCCAGCAGGCATCGGCGCATTAGGGTCAGTGGACGTCCAGTGACTAAATTGAGTGTACGTGAACTCGTTTCCTACAGAAACGCCAGGCAACCTGTTCTGGGCAAAAGCTCTCCCGATGATCAAGGTTAGGAGGAGCGCGGAAACAAGAACAATTCCGGCGAAGCCTTTCTTCATGTGTTTCAAGGAGTCTAAAGTGTCTTGAGTTATTAAACAAAACTTATCTAACACGGAAGAAACCATAACTCATAATCTCCAATGCAAACACCTTGAAACGAACTAGCGGTCGTAGTCTAGCTTGGTAGGACATCAGCCTCCCACGCTGACGACCCGGGTTCAAATCCCGGCGACCGCACTTCAGATTTTTCTTTCCCTAAAAGATTACTCTGGTTAAGAGAAAACCGTTTGTTGTTCCAAGTTTTCGCCTTGTTCTAGGAGTTCTATTCGTTTTTGAAGGAACTACGAACTATGAAAGCTCAAGCGCCAGTTTTTTCTTAAAACTATTTGCACAACCCGTAGCATGGAACGTGTAGTCGCGGCCCTTTACAGTCTCCTTGAATGGTTCATACGGGATTATTCCTCCACACCAAGCGCATCTCGGAGTACTGTCATCAACCATCGATATTCCTTTTTCAGTAACGTTGAAGACCATCCAGCGAGTCTGATGCTTAACGCCCTTAATTGAGAATATCCTAAACATTCTGGTAATCTCCGAACCTACGTCGTCCAGCCTCATCTCAAAGATCCCGTCAAACATGGTCTTGACCGTGCTAACAAACATGCTGTCGTGGGACGTCGGGATCATGGTGAAAAAAGATAGCGCGTTTAAGCTTCTCATCTTAGCTGTAACTATTTGCAGAAACTTCAGAGTTGTCGCGGGGTCTGATTGAATCGCCAGATTTGTGATTGAATCAAAAACAAACCTCGGCTTTGATACGTCTTGGCAGATTTTCTGACACGCGATCATGACTCCAGTGAGGTTTGCCGGATTAACTGTTACGAACGGTTCGTTGCCGGTAGCCCCTCGAATTCGCCAAGAATACGCATCTATAAGTCTAAGGTCGCCTTTCATCTTATCATTATCATCAATGATTTTTTGAATTGACTTTTGGATCTCGCCGCAATCAACATCCGTAGACAGGTAAATTCCGGTTTCTTGATTTGACAACCCTCTCGCTATAAAACTCTCGCAGAAAACCGTTTTACCAGCACCTGAGTGACCTATGAGAAGGTAAATGCCGCGGGGGACCTCCCCGTCAATCAAGAGACTTGAACCAGGAAAAACCTCGGTCAAAACCATCTTCGCCACAGACTAGATTAGAGTTTTCGGTTAGACGATAGAGAGGTTTTCGGTTAAATCTTTTTCGCAAGAAATGGCCTAAGCAATTTGTGCGGATTGAAGGTTGGAAAAAGACAGCTTCCGCTATGATGTCTGCTTACCCGACAGCGACACAGGGCCACGTATTGCTAAGAGTTGATCGACGGTAAGAGCCTGCCTAACGTCGAAAACTACCTGAGGCATCCATCTATGAAGAGAGGCAAAAACAGCTGCTTCGCTTGGCGCTTCATAAATACAGTATCCTCCGCTTCCGTCGATGAAGGTTCCCCAGTCTTTCATTATGCCAGCTTGCAAGTCTGCCTTCGTCTCATCGATGACTTGCGCAACAAACTTTCCTCGTTCTTCCGCAGTTTTGAAGGTCTCCTTGGGGTTTATTCGCCATCTAACGAAGAACTTGGGCATTTTGCTATCACATTCTGCATTACTATTTAGGTGTCAGCAATATATAACACTTAGAAAAGCAAACTTGCAATTATTCAGTGTTAATTTTGGTTTGGTGTCTTGAAGATGACAGTGCTGAACAGCTTCCAGAATGGCTATCACGCATGCAATACAATAAGCCATGCGTAGCAAGAGATAAAGCGCTGTCGCAAATTCTTAAAAGCAGTAAAATCCATTACATCCTAAACATGAGCATAGCTAATTTAGTGTTCCTGGCGGCTCTAGAAACCGCAGCTGGGGAGTCTCTGTCTGGCTGGATTACGGCAATAGGGACGCTACTTGCGGTGATTGCTGCAGTTATCCTCTCAGTTACTCCTCAAATTTTGGCGTTTCTGACTAGGCCAAAATTTCAAGTCGATTTCAAAAATGAAGAACCTTATTGCAGGACAACGATGGAAGGCTACTGGATTCGACTTAGAGTAATTAATTCAGGGAAATCTGTGGCTAAAAATTGTGAGGGAAAAATGGTGAGGATAATAGATGCTTCAACCAAACAAGAAAGAAAGGACTTCGATCCAATTGTTTTACGCTGGGTTGGTTCAACAACCGACAAGCCGATAGATATTAACAGCAATGAGGATGAATACCTAGACATCATTCAGACAAATACACTCATCGAAAAACAATTCATCATTAGGGCTGCAGGAGTTGAGAAAGATCCCATGGGCATTAATCTTCACCCACCCCGAAAGGACTACTTTCTCCACGTCGAGCTGTACGGGGCCAATATACGACCAAAATTCGTGGAAATTGAACTTCGAGATGCCAAGGACGATGATAAGATCAGGGTGTCAATAAGAGAAATGTCGTCCTTTGAGAAGGAAAAAATGAATTTTGAAGCTCCAGCCTAGAAACAATGGCGTGGGCGAACTCCAAATCAGAATTAGGTTCCGCTCAGCTTGCGCTCAATTCTATATTACCGAAGAGAAGCTAAAGTTTCATTTCGGGAGAGATAAAGTAGCATTCGCTTTATCTCCTTCTAGCTTGCATCTCGCGCGGCCTTTCTATTTTCCTTTGCAATTGCCTCTTATGTGAATGAAAATGACGTTGAGACGTTTGTGATTGACGCGGGACAATCACACAGTTTTAACTATTTCAAAGAACAGTAAAACTACTTGTCGGCTTCTTGGGGGTGTGAGAATTCTGCTCAAGATGGGCCAGAAAATAAAGGCTACGTTAATTATAGCTCTGGCAATCACGGCCGTAATCGGGTTAAACAATATTACCCAGCTGATGACGACGGAAACACATTCTGCATCACTTTTCACGTCTGCAACTCTGAACGCCGTGCGCACCAATTCCGCAGCTCCAGTAGCCGTGAACGATTCAAACTGGGCAGGTTACATCGTTGCCTCAGACCTCAACAATCCCCAACCCGTTGTCACTTCAGTCAGCGCATCTTGAACGGTTCCAACCGTAACACCTTCGCTTTTGACTAACATGTTCTCGGCGGTTTGGATTGGCATAGGTGGTTCCTTCGACACCACGCTAATCCAGGTGGGAACCGAGCAGGATTCAATCGGAGGTGAGGGTAACTACTCTGCCTGGTACGAACTCTTGCCACAATTCTCCATAACAATAGGCGACGTCTCACCCGGAGACCAGATTAACGCCTCAATCCAATTAGTAAACGCTGGCACAAACACGTGGCAGATTAACATACAAGACCTAACCTTAAACCAAACATTTCAAAACAATTTCAACTACGCTTCTTCCAAGCTATCCGCTGAATGGATAGTTGAAAGACCTGCGATAGGTCGAAGAGGGGTAACCTTGGCCGCCCTGGCAGACGTAGGACTGGTGACAATCAATAATTGCGTCGCAACCGTTGGAGCACAAAGCGGAGCCATAAGCAATTTTCCAGCTATTCAATCCATTATGTATGACACCGTTCGAAGCACGACAGGCGTAACACAATTGACAGCCGTTCCGGATCTTTCTGCTGACGGTTTGAGCTTCACAGTTGAAACATCTCCAACCGTTATTCCAGAGCGACCAGGTTGGGCATTACTTCCTCTGACAGTAGGGGCCTCGTTTTTGGGCGCGACATTGAAGAAACGAAGTGCTAGAAACAAAGGGAAGGAAGGAACTAAGGTTTAATCCCAAACCCAAACAATCAACGACATGGATTTCTACGCTCAGCGCACGCGAACGTATTTGATTTTTTTCTATCATTTATGGCTTGTTTTGATGAGACTAACTACATCGAACCCTTTTGACTTTACAGATTCTATTAATTGGGAAAATAGATTGTCATCCATTTGCGGGGTTCTGCTCAATATCCAAAGATACTTGCGGTTTGGTGTGCCCACAACTGCATAGTCATAGTCCTCGCCCAGGTTGATGATCCAATAGTCTCCATAGAACGGCCAAAAGAATGTTACTTTTAGTTTCGCTCCAGAGTTTTTGTCAACCACTTTTGCCTTGCCCTTTGCTTTTTTCAACTTGCCATTTCTTCTGCATTCGTTGACCACAGATATGCTGCCATCTTTGGATAGAGTGTAAGTTGCTGTCGTGTCTGAACAACCTTCTTGAAATCTTGCTGGAAGATGTGCAATCTCGTACCATTTGCCCAAATATCTCTCCAATTCCACGTGCGGCACGACTTCAAGCGTCTTGGGTTCCTCTTTTGTCAAATGGATCACGCAGCAACAAAAGGCAAGGCATCAATGAATAGCTTTCGGGTGGTCTCAAAAGCTATTGGGATAAGATGATTGAAGTGTATAGTGGGTTTGATTGGATTCTGATTTAGTCCAACGCAACGTTGCCTTGGCATGCTAAAGTGAACAGACCAACTCTAACTCAAAAGAGCATCAGCGACTCCTTGAGCCCATTTCTCAACTTTCTCGAGTTCCCCCTCTTTCAGATGCCATGTGTTCTCTCTCAATTTTCCGTCCACGTAGACGATCAGGGGAGCCGCGACCATCTTGAAACCCAAGGTTTTAAGTTTGCCTTCTATGCCCTTTGCTGCGCTAGTAGAAAATCTCGATTGCACTTGCGTGCCAAAAGCAGCCCCCAACTTACCTGAAAAATCTTTGTTTGACAAACCATCAAGAAACTGCCTCATCCTACTCGACACCCTAAACTGCATCGTGGGCGCACCCGCAAGTACACAATCATAACTCTTCACAGCTGTCTTATCCACGTCTCCTACAAAGAAAGAATCGACTTCAAGCCCTCTCTGCTTCAAAACTCCATGCACAGTCTCCGCGACAAACGCCGTCATCCTCGAAGGGGATACTGAGTCATAAACAATAACGACCTTCATCAAATCAAACCTCTCGTTGACTAACACTCTTTGGTCTTTCTTGGCTTAAAGGTTTGCAGTGTCCTACGGTCTGGATTTTGGTGTGTTGGACCGAATCTTTAGTCCAACAGTAATTTGCTTTGGTTGTTGATGAAAAGGAAGTCAAAGATTGTTTAGTAAAATTTTCTTCACTGACTATCTTAAGAACTTCTCCTGTTACTATATTCGCCTGAGGTGAATTGGTATGGATAAGGAAGAGCAGAATGAAAGCTTGGAGGAAACAGTTTTCAAGACGCTGAGCAACCAAAAAAGAAGAGACATCTTACGTTTCATAGGCGAAAGAAAAGAAGCGACGTTTACTGAAATCAAGAAATCTATCGAAATCGAGGACACCCCATCGTTATCCTATCACCTAACCGCGTTAGACTGTCTTGTCATTCAAAAGGGCGGAAAATACAGCCTCTCAGAACTGGGACAAGACGCATACACCCTTATCTACAAAACGACTGCTTTCACTTCATCAAACTCTACGGTCAGCTATCTAAGAAGAGAGCTTCCAGCCGTCATAGTTGCCAATGCCATACTTTGGGCTGCCGCCATATTCTCTGTCAGCCAGTTTGAAGGAGAACTACATCAAATGACCATCTTCAGTTTCGCTGCTCTCTGGTTCATTAGCAACATAATTCTGTACTCGATTCTTACAAAGATTAGGGCCTTTCAAAAGCGTTATTGATTTTGACGCCTATATCGATTTTCGGAATATTTCTATTTCGGAATAGTGGTTTTTAAATGAATATTGTTTCTTAAGACAGACGTGATGAAGCATGTGGCCCCTCAGAACCCATGCACTCACCGACGAAGACATCAAATTCTTAAACACACTGAAGAAAACCCGCAAACTCTGGAGGAACGAAAAACTATTCTCGAAGATTGTTGAAAAGATGCAGAAAGGCAAAAGCCTCAAGCCAAAAGAATTTAACGTCGTTCAGTCATATTTGCGTGAATCTCGCCAACACCATTGATTGCTTTTCGAGCAAGACGCCTTGATCTTCGTTTGCAGTCAAGGTGTCAAAATAGAAGAAGATTGAGCAAATTTTATCGTGTATATTGCCACCATTTGCAAAACTAATAACACGCCAACTTTCAGCTTTTATCGATTAGTGATTTCCTTGGCTGAAGACTACTAAATTCGGACTGTAACGATAGAGTATAAGTCCTTCTGTGTTGTATGTATGCACAGACAAATTCCATGCCTAGCGGGAGGCAATAATCTCAAAGGAAAAGGAGTTCATGCTTTTTTGGATTTCAACGCTTGTTTGAGGACGTCTGCTTTGTCGGTTCGTTCCCAGGTGAAGTCTGGGTCGTTTCTTCCGAAGTGTCCGAACGCAGCCGTCTTCTTGTAGATGGGTCTGAGGAGTCGCAAGCTGTCGATTATGGCTTTGGGTCGCATGTCAAAGTTTTTCTTGACGAGTTCAAGAATTTCCCAGTCGGGAATCTTGCCTGTTCCGAACGTGTCGATGAAAACCGAGACTGGTTGTGCGACGCCGATGGCATAGGCGATTTGCACGCCGCATTCCTCCGCTAACCCCGCCGCCACGATGTTCTTGGCGATGTACCTCGCCATGTAGGAGCCTGAGCGGTCAACTTTTGAGGGATCTTTGCCCGAGAAGCATCCGCCGCCGTGACTTCCGAACCCGCCGTATGTGTCGACGATTATCTTTCGGCCCGTTAACCCCGAGTCAGCGAGGGTGCCGCCGATGACGAATCGTCCGGTACCATTGATAACGTACTTGGTCTGGGGGGTAAGCATTTTCGCGGGGATTACCTCTTTGATGACTTTGTTGATGATGTCGTCTCGAATCTTCTCGGTGTCAACTTTCTCGCTGTGCTGGGCGGCAATCACTACAGCATTAACCCTTGTTGGTTCGCCGTTGCAGTATTCGACGGTGACCTGTGATTTGCAGTCAGGACGCAAGTAGGGCAGCGTCCTATCCTTTCTGACATCCGCCAACTTCTTCACAAGCTTGTGCGCAAGCATTATGGGCATGGGCATGAGCTCTTCCGTCTCATTCGTGGCGTATCCGAACATCATTCCCTGGTCGCCTGCACCCTGCTCATGGTCAACGGTCTCGTTCACACCTCGTGCGATATCTGGGGACTGCTCTTCAATTGAGGTCAGTATGCCGCAGGTTTCCCAGTCCAGCCCGTCTTTAGCGTTGTCCAGACCGATTTCCTTCAACGTCTTCCTCACGATTTTCGGAATCGACACGTAACACGACGTAGTAATTTGTCCCGTGACGATCACGTTTCCCTGCATCACCAGAGTTTCCGCGTCAACTCTAGCCTTCGGGTCAACGCTCAGGATAGCATCCAGTATGCTGTCTGAAACTTGGTCTGCAACCTTGTCGGGATGCCCCTCACCCACCGATTCGGACGTGAATAAGCATGTTCCACGCATGTTTTTCAAATGCTTCACCATTCACTTTAGTGAGAGACGTAATAACTGAACATTTTTCTTAAAAGGCTTTCCCACGTGTAAAGTCAACTTGCTAACGCTACGTATTCTGTTACAGGCCGAAAGTACAATAGAGGTGCGTTGCCAGCAGGCTTCTCACGGACACAAAGGAAGCCCTCAAAGTCGTCACTTCAACGCCACGCTTCACTCTCACTTTGCTGCCTAGCTGGGAACAGGCGGAATAGTTATGACTTTGGCACGGCTGACTTTGACTAAACTTCAGGCTCGTTCTTCCAGCAACCCAGCCAACCGTAAAGAACAAAGCTGGGGTTGCGTCTCCTCCACCCGGCTGCAACCGCCCAAAGCTTCCCTCCTGCCATCTGAAGCCTCTCCTCTCGGACAATTGTCACACGTGACAATCGTGTGCATACCCGTGACAATAGCGAACAATTTTCTGCAATCCCCGTTCCAAGAAAGCAACTCCCAAAACAAACTGAAACAAAAACGGTTGTCATTGTCACACAATGCGAGAACGAATTGTCACAACCCAAAAATTGACTTCCAGAAGCCATCATCACCTCATTTCTGTCAATACCATGCTCCTCCTCAGAATGCCGCACGCCAAAGCCACCACTACCCTACAGCCTTGACGAATGAAAAAGTCATATTCAACGAAAACAGACTAAGTTCAGGAGAAGTAATGAAAGAAACAGTCAACACCGAGAACGCACCCAAACCAGCTGGACCATACAACCAGGCAGTCAAAGCAGGAAAACTCCTATACGTCTCAGGACAACTGGCAATCGATCCCAAACTAGGGCAAACTCATAAACGCAGACATCAAAACGCAAACCACCCGAGTCCTGGAAAACATCAAAGCGATATTGGAAGCCGCAGGCTACGACTTAGCCGACATCGTCCAAACAAACGTTTACCTCTCCTCCATGGCGTTATTCAGCGAATTCAACACAGTCTATGCCCAGTATTTCCGCAAGGATTTTCCAGCCAGAGCAACCATCGGCGCAAACTTGCCGTCTGGGGCGCTCGTGGAAATCTCGGCAGTAGCCTACAAAGAATAGGCGGATGCAGTCATAAATTATAAAAGTCCGTCACCTCAGAATTAAGCCGAAGAATTCATGAAGCCCTTTAAGGAATTAATCGAAGGTACGCCACAGCAAAAGCCCCGGGACCATCAATAGCTTTCGACGCATCACACATCCTCTTCGCTATGGAACTGATGGCTGCAAAACCCATCGGACGAAACCAGCTCGCCAGAAAACTCGAAGTGGGAGAGGGCACGGTCCGCACTATAATAAGCCGACTCAAAAGTAACGATTTAATTGAAACTTCCAAAAAAGGCTGCAACCTAACATCCAAAGGCGCCTCAATATGGAACAAGTTCGCACAACTCTTCCCGAAACGAGCAGAAATCGGCAAAACCGAACTCACAAACGCCAAACACAACTATGCCTTCCTCGTCAAAAACACCGGGCACAACGTCAAATCAGGCATCGAACAACGCGACGCAGCCATAGTTGCAGGCGCAACAGGCGCAGTCATCATCGTCTCAAAACAAGGACACCTAACGATAGAATCAGTCAGCAATAGGCTGGAGAAAAAGTTCCCCCAAGCCGCAGACCAAATCCAGAAAACATTCCAACCCCAAGACAACGACGTCGTCGTCCTCGTCGGCGCCGAAACTCCTTCGAAGGCGAAGCATGGTGCTTTCGCAGCAAGCTGGACCCTGATAGGCGACGATGAACGGGTCCAAGTTTCTTAGGTCGTATACTTTTCTCCGCCCGTCAAAATCCGTTCCAGAACAAGATTAATGTTATTCATTCCCTGATTGGTCTTGGCTGAGACAGGAATCAACCTGAACTTCAAGCCAAGCTGGATGATGGCGCGCATCATATTCCTGCTGAAAAGCTGCTTCCCACTCTCTAACTGGTCAATCGCATCCTCCAAAGCGTGGGGGCTCGTTGACCACTCAGCAATTTTGTGTACTTCTTTCTCCGGAAGCAAATCGCATTTGGTAAGCAGATGAACTTGCGGCTGGAAAAACCTGTTATAGACCGCTGCCGACAGAAACATGTTGGAAACATAGCTGAGCGGGTTGTTGGAGAAAACCGAGTCAAACAGGTACACCAGCGCTTTCTGCTCCTTCGTGAGCTCGTTCACGATGTAGGGTCCACTGGCTCGAAACGCAAAAACCTCCATCTGCCCAGGCGTATCCACCAAAACAAGGTCCGCGTTCGTCGACTCCACTTCTTTCGTGACGTTCTCAATCTCATCAGCTATGAGGTCGGCGGCCAGAATCACTGCACCGTTCGGTCCCAACTCATATTTTTCCATCAGGTTGCCGACGTCCACGTAGTTGCGTATGTCCACATCGGGGGAGTACGGAAGTTTCAGTGCCCCAGGGTCGAGGTTGACGACTGCGACATCTTGTTTGGACATCTTGAGCCATTCACTGTACGCAGCGGTGAAAAGAGATTTGCCTGAACCCGCGGTTCCAATGATGAATACGATTGGCATGTTTTCACGGTCAGGTCAAGAAAGGTTCCCTTGTGCAGAATAACCTTTTGGTGGTCGGCGGCTGTGTTCTGAACAGCTCACGAGATTGTCGGGGGTTGAGGTTCCACGACGGCGAAACCGTCTTGCTTCGTGTGTCTGGAAGCGACAACAGCGATTACAGCTACAATTACCGCTATGATTGCAAGAGCAATCAAAACGGCGAGCAGCAGTGGAATGACCGTAGCGGTTAAAGTTTCAGTGGTTGATCCTGCAAACGTGTTTGTGCCCGTCCAGCTTGCGCGAACAGCGTACATGCCTGCGGTCTCGGCTTTCCATGCATATTCGAAGCTTCCGTTTGCATCGGTCTGCACTGTGCTGAGTGTGGTCCATGGGAAGCCGTTCACGCCCAAATAGATCGTGACATTCTCGTCTGGGATCGATGGAGTAAGCGAACCTCTGAGCGCTACTGTTGATCTGTTCGATTGCGATGGGTGGCCAGACTTGCAGAGAAAGGACGCTATCCGCCAGTTTCCTGAAGCTGGCTGAGACCTGCCCCGGTGCGATTTCCTCATCGTTTTCCAGAGTTAGCACCGTAGCTTCGGCTGCCTTCATGTTGTCGGGGCATTCCCCCACACGCCATCCACGTGTCCAGTTTCCGCCCGTGGTTTCAGCGATGTAGTAGTCGACATTATCATGGGTTATCTTGTAAACATCCACCCGGGCTTTTTGCGGCGGGGTCGCTAGGTGAACGGCGATGTTCATGTGTTTCTGCACTTCATAGTCAAGGAGAATGACGCTGAGGTTGCCCGCCTTGATTATGGATACCGCAACGTATGAGAAGATGTCGCAGTCACCTCGGTTGTCCGCGAGGGTTTCGGCTGGGTATTTGCCTTGTTGGGTTTCGACGTAGGTCATCTGGTGGACGATCTGGAGGGCGCCATTAACGAAGTCTTCGTCATTGGGGTAGATTTGTCTAAGGCAGTCTGCGATGGGTTTGACTGCATCGGGCGTGACGAACCTCGGAAAATCGGTAAGCGTGTTCAATTGGTCGCTCATGGCTCCGTAGTGTAAGAGTAGCGCCTCGGGAACATGTACATTGAGCGTATAGGCCGGGTTTTCTCCTTGCTGGTCAAGCAACTGGTAGGAAGAATCGTACCCTTGCGCGAAGCCGAGCTGAAAGGTTGAACTGAACGAAAGCACCATCAAGACGATTAGTAACACTGTGGCTGCTCGTTTCTGCATCGATTCCCCAAATTCCAGTAAACCATCAAAGCTATAGGCATTATGGACCAACAATCAAGAATCGGCATATTCAAGTTTTACCTGCGAAGAACCAGGCGTAAGCTCCTAATGGCTACAAACACGATGTGTCAATCGGAATTGTTCGTCTTCGTCAGATGCGTCATTCTGCGTCGTGCAAACAACGTCTCAACCGCTTTCTTGGGATCTCTTGCGGCTCTGATGAGTCTGTCCCGCGTGAGCATTGGATTCACGAGGTTGGCTTCGGCGCAGAGCATCCGCAAGTCTTCCGCAGTGAACTCGGGAGTTTCAATGAGTGGTTCAACTGCTGCCAAGTCCTCGTCCGTCAACCCAGATTTCAAGAATCCACTTCGTTTCACTCTTTCGTAGAGTTCCGTCCCGTAGAGCGGTGTGGCATAGCTGAAGTAGAAGCGGTCTGCGCCGAGCCGCCGCAGTTTATGTGCGAAGGCAATCGTAGCTTTCATATCCTCCTTGGTTTCACCCGGCATTCCTAGGATAAAGAAACAGCCCACCTCGATGCCAGCCTTTCTCGCCGCTGAAACCGCATTCTCCACCTTCTCCAGGTCCTGCCGCTTGTTGATGACCTCATCGACGATGCGCTGCACGCCCGACTCAGGCGCCACAAGGATTCGTTTGCAGCCAGCCTTCTTCATCTTCACCAGTAACGCTTCGTCTAGGCAGTCCGCTCGCACCCCGTTGGGCGTGCACCACTCCACATTCAACTTCTTCTCAATTAGGAGGTCGCAGATTCGTTCCATCCTCTTACGATCAAACGAAACGTTATCATCCAAGAAGTCAATCTGTCTGACGCCGTAGTCGCGGACAATTTGCTCAATCTCGGCAACGACGTTCTCGGCGCTTCTGCCCCGCCACTTCCTACCCATCACGATGTAGTTGCTACAGAAAATGCAGGCGTACCCGCAGCCTCTGCTCGTCAGCATCCTGATGCTCGGCTTCTTCAAGTTCCCGCTTATTGGGCGTTTGTTGGCGGCTTCGAAGAACTCCTTCATTGGCAACAGGTGCCGGGCGGGAAAAGGCAGAGAATCCAGATTCTCGACTACTGGTCTTGACGGCGTCGTGATGGTTTCGCCATCCTTCATGAACGCTACCCCTTTGACATACTTCAGCTTGGCAAAATCCTTCGTCGCCAGCGTGTCCGCCAGCTCCAATACCGTCATCTCGGGTTCGCCTATAACGACGAAATCGATGTTCGGCTCAGCCAAGCATTCCGCTGGTCGCGCCGAGGGATGCAACCCCATGATCACGGTAACGATGTCTTGGTTGACCTGCTTCACGATGGCAGCGGTTTCAAACGCCGCGCGCGACCACCCTGAAAAAGGAACGGTGATGACCGCCATGTCGGGCTTCCACTTGCGAATTCTCACTGCGATTTCATCGTTCGTCAAACCCTGCCTGATTCTTGTCCCACCGATGTCCTGCAGCTTTTTCCAGCCCTCCGTGGGCACGTCGATGATGCACACGTCATGCTTCTTCTCCAAGACGGCGGCAACATAAACCAAATCCATAGGCTGGTAGACGCTAGGTTCTCCCCAGGTCTTCGGCTGAATCCGAGGCGGGTTTATCAGGCAAATGCGCATGTTGACTACCGTTTATTGCTACAAATGGGACTAGGGTTTTGGGAAGTTAATAGTTTCGGTGAGAAAACTTCCGTTTGAGCTTGAACATGACGGAGCTGATTCTCTCAGAATTTCGCTTTTATTCGCCACAGAATGTGGTTCACTGCGGTCCGGGCCATCACATGACCGTAGCGGTTACTGCTGAACAAGTGGCTAAGAACATATTTGGGCGAGTAGAAGCTGTCATAGAACGTACTGCGTAGCTTCTGCACCTCTTCGTCGGGCAGGTTAGGGTTTTCGAACACGGGCGTCACGGTGTCGTATTTGCTCCAGTCGGGCGACATCTTCCAACCCTTCTCCTCCACCACTCGACGGAGCTCCGTGCCGGGGTAAGGCGTTGCAATGCAGAGGTACACGTCATCGGGCTCTGCAATGCGGATAAACTCCAGCGTTTGTTTGAGCATCTCTGGTGTTTCGCCTGGGTAGCCGAGGATGATCGATATGGAGACGAATAAGCCTGCTTCCTTCGCCATACGAATGGCTTTCTCGTTCTGCTCCACTGTAGTCCGCTTATTCACAGCGTCGAGGATTGTTTGACAGCCTGATTCCACCCCAAAGAACACCTGCTGGCAACCCGTCTCCTTCATCTTCGCCAGGATTTCTTTGCTGACTTGGTCGACGCGGGTCTGACAATCCCAGGGAATGTTGATCCGTCGGGCTTTGATTTCATCGCAGATTTTGAAGATTCTGCCCTTATCCAACGTGAGTGTGTCGTCGTAGAACGTGAACGAATCTGCATGGTACACATTCTTGATGTGTTCGAGTTCATCGACGATGTTTTTCGGGCTGCGTGCCCTGTATTCCTTGCCCAAAATCCGCGACGTAGTGCAGAACGCGCACTGAAACGGGCACCCTCTGCTGGTTATTACAGGCAGGAATAGCTTGCCGTATAGCAGATACTTGTCGAGTGCGAAGTGGTTGTAGGCTGGGTAGGGCAGTTCGTCGAGGTTTCGGATGGCGGGTCTCGTGGGAGTTTGCACGGTTTCGTTGCCTTTTCGGAACGTGATTCCCAGAATGTCTTGGAACTTCTTCGACTCTGCTACTGTTTGCGCCAATTCCAGAAGCGTTTCTTCGCCCTCGCCTCTCGCCACTATGTCGACTGAGGGTTCATCGTTCAAGAATTTGCTTGTCCATGAACGTGGCGTGTGGTCCGCCGATAACGACAGTCGCGTCGGGGCAGGCTTCTTTTGCGACGCGGGTTGATTGAAGCGCTGATTGAATCGTGGGCGTCATGGACGTCACGCCGATAAGGTCGGGTTTGAACGCCTGAAGCTTCCCTTTCTAGCTCGTCCTGGTCAATTCCAAGCGCTGGACAGTCGATGACTGTTAACTCGTGTCCAGCTTTTTCAACAACGGCTGCGAGGTAAGCTAGGCCGATGGGGACGTAGAGCTGGTGGTGAAAAACTCCTTTCAGCGTGGGTGGATTAACCAGGGCGACCTTGGCTTTCTGGGTCATTCTCTTTCGTTACTCTTCGGCTGCCTTATTCCTCTGGCGCGGGTCTTAACTTACCTTTAACTTTTCTTCTCACGTGAGCGAGCGCTGTTTTTGTGGCTGAGTAGCCGTAGACGCCGCCCTTGCGGAACATGCGGATGATGTAGCCTGGGTGAACGTAG
Source organism: Candidatus Bathyarchaeota archaeon (assembly GCA_963820675.1). Classification (GTDB taxonomy): domain Archaea; phylum Thermoproteota; class Bathyarchaeia; order Bathyarchaeales; family Bathycorpusculaceae; genus UBA11855. The sequence continues at coordinate 71,280 of CAWGAW010000022.1, forward strand.
AAGCTCTGCAGGGCTTCTTCGCGGATTTTCCTGAGTTCCCGCATATTCATCGTCGGCGTTTCGAACGTGGGTGTGGCGGTGTCGTATTTGTTGAAGTCCGTGATTTTGAGCCAGCCTTTCTCCTTCACGTAATCGTACATGGGGGTGCCTGGGTAGGGTGTGGCGATGTAGTAGCCAACGTCGTCGGGTTTTATCTCCGTGACGAATTTTATGGTTTCTCGTGCCGTTTCGGGGGTCTCTTCGGGGAACCCGAGAATGACGCTCGCAACGGTCATCAGTCCGCATTCTTTTGCCATCTTGAAGGCGTTCTTCGTTTTCTCCAACGTGAGCCCCTTTGCCATGGCGTCTAGGACTTGTTTGGAGCCGGCTTCGACGCCGAACCAGACTGCGAGGCAGCCTGCTTTCTTCATCTCCTGCAAGAGTTCTTTGGTGACCATGTCGACGCGGGTTTCGCAGTCCCACATGATCTTCAGCTTGCGCTTCTGGATCTCCTCGCAGATTTTGAAGGCGCGTTTCTGGTCAACGCTAAACGCATCATCATAGAAGGTGAACTGCACTGCGCCGTACTTTTTGTGGAGCATTTCGAGTTCTGCGATGACGCTCTCGGGGCTGCGCATGCGGTAACGTCTACCGAACATGCGGACTGCGGAGCAGAAGTTGCACCAGAACGTGCAGCCTCGGCTCGTGGAGAGCGGAAATATGACTTTGCCATACTTCTGCAAGTGTTCCAACGGGAACAAGTGATGAGCCGGGAACGGCAGAGAATCTAAATCCTCAATATAGGGACGTTCCTCATTGCGGACGATTTCTCCATCTTTCCTAGTCGTTGTTCCCAGCAGGTTGCAGTAGGGTTTGCCTGCTTCCACGCGTTGAGCAAGCTCGAGCATTGTGTTTTCGCCTTCCTTGCGGACAACAACGTCAAGCTCCGAGCATTCTTTGAGAGCATTCTCATCCCAGAACGTTGCGTGTGGTCCACCGATGGCGGTCACACAGTTCGGGTGAATGGCTTTCGCCGTCTGCAAAACTTCGAGCGCAGACTTGTAGGTGAGGGTGGTCGAGGTTACGCCCACGATGCCCGGCTGGCGCTTACCGATTTCACTCTTAAAATCTTCCTGCGTGAGCTTGAGCGCTTGGCAATCAATGATATCAACTTCGAACCCGTTTTTCTCCAGCACGGCAGCAATGTACCCTAAGCCTAAGGGTATGAACGGCGGATGCTGGTGTGACTCCCACCGGATAAGGCGGGTTAACCAGAGTTACGTGTGGTTTCATTTCAGTCCCCTAGCCAATTTCGTGTTGATAGAGGGCTAGTTTGACCTAATATAGGTTTTCCGCTACGTGCATTTCTCGTCTTTGAGGCGGCGGAGGGGTTGAATCTGCCGAGTTACCGATATTGATATTAAACAAATCTCTGAAAATATCCCTTCACGACGGTGACCCGCATCCTCCTGGAGATACTGGTTGCTATAGCCGTTCTCGTGTTGGCACTGGCGCTTGACCTCCTTATCGGCGACCCTGCACCGTGGAAGCCCTGGAGGCGCTACTATGGGCTGCATCCGACTATCTGGATGGGCAAACTGGCGAAGGCGCTAAAGCCGCACTTCAAGAACCCCAACCCAAGAACCGAGAAAGTTTACGGTGTTTTCTTCGCCGTCATCGTCATCGCCGCGTTCACGGTACCTGTGTTTCTTGGGCTCGCAGCCCTCTACCTCCTCCTCAGCTTCGCCTTTTACCTCGTCGTCGCCGCCATCCTCCTGAAAACGACAATCTGCATAAAACTCGAAACTGACGGCGCCAAAGCCGTTGCGAAAGCTTTGGAAAGCGGAGACTTGGAGGAAGCCAAGAAATACCATCACTTCTCACGCCGCGACCCTACGAACCTCACGAGCCCACAAATCGCCTCGGCAGTCATCGAGTCGATGGTGGAGAACCTCACCGACTTCAAACACTCCCCCATCATCTACTACTCACTCTTCGGCGTCTCAGGCGCCATCGCCTTCCGAGTCATAAACACCCTTGACGGCGTAGTCGGGTTCAAAGACCCCGAACATATCAACATTGGCTGGTTCAGCGCCAACCTCGACACCATCGTCAACTACATCCCAGCCAGGCTCACTACCGCACTCATGATAATCAGCGCCGCCATCATCGGCGAAGACTGGCGGAACGCGTGGAGAATAGCGCAGACGGGATCGCAGAAAGATACCGAGCAGAAACCACGGGTGGCAAATGGCAGCCATTGCAGGCGCCCTGCATGTTCAGTTGGACAAGCCTGGGCACTACATGGTTGGCGACCCCGAGCAGGTATTGAACGCGAAGAAGATTTTAACGTCGCTCAGGATAAGGGACATATCGATTATCCTGAGCATCCTGCTGTTCCTACCCGTAATCGTTGCCGTCCGACTGTTTGTGTTCCCATTCTAAAGAAGCGACAGGCGTGTTTTTCACCTGCCAACTTGCTCTCAACGGGCGATTGCTAAGAGTGCGAAACCTTTAAACAGTAAGTTCCACGTATTTCGAAACACCACGTCAGGGAAGCATCAATGAAAACCCATGTAACCCTTGTCAACCCGCCCTACCCCACTCGGGCGCATCAGCATCCGCCGTTCCCTCCGCTGGGGCTGGGTTACTTGGCAGCGGTTTTGGAGAAGAACGACTTCCCAGTTGACGTGATTGATTGCCAGGCGCTGATGCTTACGCACGAGGGTTTCCGCGACGAAATCAGCAAGCGGCAGCCCGCTATCGTCGGGTCTACGGCGACGACTCGCACATACAAGTCCGCGCTCCAAATAGCCAAGATAGCGAAGGAAGAGCATCCGAACTGCATCACGGCTTTGGGCGGACCACATGCGACGTTCTGGGACAGCGAGGCCCTGAAAGAATGCCCGCAGCTTGATGTTGTCGTGAGGAAAGAGGGCGAAAACACCCTGCTGGAGCTCGTGCAGAGAATCGAGAAAGGCAAGCCTTACTATGACGTTGTAGGGACAACATGCAGGAAAGGCACGGAAACCGTGCGCAACCCCGACCGACCCTACATAGAGGATTTGGATTCTCTGCCGTTCCCCGCAAGGCATCTGTGGCCGCTGGACGTTCTCCGCAAGTACGAGGACGTGTTCTACCTACAGACCAGCCGCGGCTGCGTCTACTGGTGCGAGTTCTGCGCTGCAGTCCGCATGTTCGGACGAAGATACCGTTTTCGCAGCTCCAAAAACGTGGTGGACGAGCTGGAATTCCTCAACAAGACTTACAATGCCACGCAGTTCACGTTCTGCGACGACGCCTTCACGGTCGACAACCCACGAACTGAAGAGCTGTGCAAAGCAATTCGGGACCGGGGGTTGAAGATTACGTGGAACTGCGGCACCCGCGTCGACATGATAACCAAAGACCTGCTTCTCAAGATGCGGGCGGCAGGCTGCGCTTCCGTCTGGTTTGGCGTCGAATCAGGCTCCCAACACGTGTTGAACGAGATGCGAAAGGGTATCTCCACCGAGCAGACAATTCGAGCGATAGGCTGGGTTCGCGAACTCGGCTTGAAACCGGTGCCAAACGTGCTCATCGGCTTCCCAGGGGAGACAGAAGAGTCCGCTTGGAGGACAATTCGGTTCGCTGAGAAAATCAGCCCCGACGAGGTTGCGTTTTTCAATATAGCAACACCGTTGCCTGGCACACCCATGTTTGATAAAGTTAGGGAGAATCGATGGGTGAGAATCTTCGATTTCGACCTGTACGACTGCGCGACTCCGATTTTCGAAACACCCACGCTCACGATGAAGCAGGTTGGCGACCTGTACCAGCAGGCGTTTCAGAGCTTCTACTTCCGACCCACGTACCTGCCACGCCAATTCGCGAGAGGCCCCGCGTACGGGCTGTCGGCAACACGGAAGGTGCTGAATCAGCTTGTTAGTGCGCTTCGAACGAGAACTTTGGCTTCAACAATTCGTGCGAGAATCAAGTATTCCAAGTTGAGGTAACTGAGACATATGCGGTTCGAGGCTAGATGAGTCTGCACCTAAATTGGTCTTCTTAAGGGAGTCGTCTAGTATAGAATTAGTGCGAAAAAAGAAAAGAAAAGAAATGGGTTATTTACTGATGCCTCAGCGGCTGAATTCCGTACCACGTCATTACTTTCCCAATAATGGGCACAATGACGCCCAGAGCAATGCTCGGTACGAAGGCTAACACGAACGCGTATACTCCTGGGTATCCCAGCGATGTGTCAGTCCAGAGTCCCTGTGCCATTGATCTCGCCGGTGCCAATGAGAAGTTGTAGTTCATGTATACTTGGATCACTGCGGTTATGATAGCAGATGTTAAGCCTGCACCCAGCATTCTTTTGAAGTTGGTTGATTTGTTGTTCAACGCTCCAGCCATGTAGCCGATGATGACGGCGTTAACCATGTAGAAGAGCATACTTATGTCTCCGAAGAAGTTGTAGCCACCTGCGCTTGTATAGTAGCCCGTATAGAGTCCTGCGCTAGCTACGTAGTACATGCCTCCCATGATGAAGCCTGCTGCGCCACCAGCCCATTTGTTCCAGAGCAAACCCAACACCAGCGGTATGCCCAGGACAATCATCTGCGAAAAGCCCTGTGTTAAGATGACGGCGATTGCACCTTGTCCGAGAACGTGATAGCTTCCGCTGACGTTAACGTAAATTGCTAGAAGGGCGATTAGCAACACCAGAATTATTGGTATGACGATGCCGTTCAGTATGTCGCTGAGTTTGAATTTTTCAGTTTCCATTTTCATCCCTTTCTTAGACGTCGATTGAGAATGATTATCGTTTGGGCATAAATATAAGGTTAATCCCTAAACCGTCAAAAAGACGGCTATTTTGAGGAAATAGACACGCAGCGAGCCAACGGTGCTAGTCGGATGGTTTCTGATAGGCGATTCTTCCGCCTATGATGGTCATCTCAACGGTGACGTTCGGTAAATTCTCCGAGGAGACAGCCGTCGGATCGCTTGAGAGAATGGTGAGGTCCGCCAGTTTACCCTCTTCGATGGAGCCCTTTATGTTCTCTTCTCGGGTCGCGTAAGCCGCTTCAACCGTGTAGAGACGCAATGCCTCTTCGATGGTGAGGCGCTGCTCTGGAAACGGCCTCCTTGTCGTGACAGCTTGAATCCCTAGTAGCGGGTTTAAGGGTTCCATGGGGCAGTCAGAGCCTCCAACGACGACCACGCCGTTTTTCATGAGAGTTTTGAGGGGAAAGAGCATTCTCGCTCGCTCCTCGCCCAGATGCTCAGTCGCAGACCACGTGTTGAACTCGGATTCCACGACTTTGGGCTGGATGGATACGATTGGGTCCAATTTCTTGATTCGCTGGATTAATTGTTTGTTGAGGAGCGCGGCTTGCTCCAAGCGATGACGATGTTTGCTCGGCGCGACGGAAATCGATTGGAGGGCTTTGAGGGCAGCGCCAACTGCTTTGTCACCCATCGCGTGGATTATAACCTGCAGGCTGGCTTTGTGAATCTTGCCAATCAGATGTTCAAGCTCTTCCTGCGTATAGAGCAGTGTTCCCCTGTTGGCTACGTCGCCCACGTACGGACGATTCAACGCTGCCGTCTGTGAAGCAAGATAACCGTCTGAGAAAACCAACACACCGCTGATATTCGCATCGGTCTCGTCTGTCGCTTTGGGCAGATTTTCGAAGACCTCATCGGTTATGACGAGGAAGACTCTCAACGGCACGACGTTTCCGCGGACTGAGTTTCTGCGCGATTCCCAGCTCGGTTGCTGACAGAGCAATCCAATGGATGCTCGTTATTCCTGCTTCCACGATTTTCCCGCATGCTTCCTTCGCCGCCTCGAACGTCTCCTGCTCGTTGGGCTGTGGGACGGCGTTCCAGACGAGGTCGGTGGCAGTTCCCTCCAAGATGCCTGTAGGCTCGCCTGTTTTGGGGTCTTTTGCGATGGCGCCGTCCTTCGGAGGCGCAGTTTCTTTCGTGACGCCTGCAAGTTTAAGCGCTACACTGTTCGTGACGCAGGTTCTGCCAAGCTGGTGGTAAAGGATAACGGGGTTTTCTGGTGCGGCAGTATCAAGGTCTTGGCGTATTAGGAGAGCGTTTTTCCTTGAAGTTTTCTTGGTTCCATCCCGACCCCAGAATCCATTTGCCCTTGGCTGTCTTCGCCGCTTTCTTCCTGACCATCTTTTGTATTGCTTGGATCGACTCTACTTGTTTGAGGTCAATCCACAGGAGGGTTCTGCCGAAGTCGGCAACGTGGATGTGGGTGTCGATGAAGCCTGGGATCACGGTTTTGCCATTAAGATCCAATACCTTTGTGCTTTTGACAACTAATTTGCTGATTTCGCTGGTCGTGCCGACCTTGACGATGCGGTCGCCAACAACGGCTAGCGCTTCGGCGCGGGGCTGCACGGGGTTCATCGTCAGGATGTTGCCGTTAAGCAGGACCAAGTCAGCCATGTTTACAAGTATTCCGAGGTGGGCAGATAAGTTTTCGCTCGGTGCCGAAGTCAACTTTCTAACGTTACCGTATTCTATATGCGTGAAACCCGAATTCAATGGATCTAATGTTCAAACTGCACACCGCACAATGGTGCACAATGGATCTGCATGCGTTGCACAATGATCCGCACAATGGATCAGCATACGTAGCACAATCGTGCGCAATGAGCCAAAAGCTCCGTTCAACCGAAGCAGCTGCAGAACCAGCCTGAAACAAAAACGGTTGTCATTGTGTCACAATGGAAAAAACCATGAACAAACCCAAAAATTGACTCCAGAAACGGAAAGACACGAAAGAGAACTTAAAACCCTGAGTTCACCACCGAAAAGAAATACTCTTATATCATCGCCATCCACACGGTAAACCACTTCAAAACGAGGCATAACACGTGTCCACCGTGGTTGTTTCCCTGTCAGGCGGCAAAGACTCCATGTACGCCCTCTACGCAGCCCTCCAAGAAGGCGTAAAAGTGGACTACCTCATGTTCATCAAGATCGGCGGCAAAGCCCACCTAGACAACCAGTGGCTCATGAAACTCGTATCAGAATCCATCGGCATCCCCGCCATCACCGCGGGCGGAAGAATCCGAGACATCCAAAAAGAACTCCAGAAACTCAAAGCAAACACATTCATCTCCGGCGTCATGACCACCCCCGAACACATCGACTACTACAATGAAATATGCGACCCCATCGGAGTGAAACACTACGCACCCCTCTGGGGCAAAAACCCCCTAACCGCACTCGCCGAGATGAAACAGCTAAACTTCCACATGCTCGTCATCGAAGTAGACATCGCCATGGGCGCCAACAAAGCCTGGCTCGGCAAAGAAATCGACAACAACATGCTCAACGAGCTAGAGCGGTTGAAGGCAGACCGAAGCATAAACCCCATCGGCGAATTCGGCGAATACCACACTTTCGTCGTGGACTGCCCCATCTACAAGAAACGCATAACGGTCACGAAAGCGAAGGCGGTGTGGAAGAAATCGAAAGGATACTTCAAGATTCAGAAAGCGGAACTCCAGCCGAAATAACTCTTATGCTTTTTTCCTGCGTGTCTTAAGGTAGACGTACGCGCCCACCAACGCGATTGCAACAACAAACGATGCCCCAACAACCACGTAAACGTACTGCGGCACCTGCGGATTCGACGTTGTCTCGCCGGATGAGGGCGCACTCGTGAATGTGGCTGTCAAACCGTAGACGTTCCAATCGTTGCATCCTATGAACAATCGCCCGTCACAAGGCGTCGGGGAACTCCAGCTTGCCGAAGGCGTCGTGAACGCCAGAGTCTTGCTACCGTCGGTGGCGTTGATGATGAATATGTGCCGCTGACTCGTGACGACATATAACTGATTGTCGGCGTAGGAAGGCGAAACATAGAGTTCGTCCCCAGAATAGCTGCTCCAGAGTTTCTTACCCGTCGTCGCATTAAGGCATGCGATGTCGTACTTGTCAATTATGAACAGTTGCCCGTTCAAGTAGATCGGCGAAGACACGATGAACTCAGTGGCGTCAGGGCGCGTGAATGTCCACACGATGTCGCCCGTGGCTGCATCAATCCCAAAGTAGTCTCTCAGGTTGGTTGAGCAGAAAACCATACCGTTCGCAACCGTCGGAGTGCCCTCCATATCTGTCCCACCCGTAAACTGCTGTTGATACTCCAACTGTTGCTTCCAAATTTGTCTGCCGTTGCTTGCATCCACTTTGTAGAGGGCGCCAGCTGCAGGTTCTTCGGCGGTTATGTAGACAGCGCCGTCAGTCACGGCCGGAGAAGATGTGATTGGTCCCTGTGTCGCAAACTTCCATAGGACAGCGCCGCTGTTCGCGTCGAGGGCGTAAAGGTTGCCGTCCACCGATCCTACGTACACTGCGTTCCCTACAACTGCGGGGGACGAGCGAAGCATAACGGCTGAGCCGTAAGTCTTGGGTAATCCCCCGTTAACAAACGCCCTCCAGAGAAACCTGCCGCTTTGAGCGTCGTTGCAGTAAACGTAGCCGTCATCGCTGCCTATGTAAACCTTGCCATTCGCCACAGCAGCGGAGGATCCAATCATACCACCAGTTGGATAAGACCAGACGAGAGCACCGCTCCAAGCGTCGATAGCGTAGATGCTCTTATCTTGGGAGCCAACGTAGAGGATGCCGTTTTCAATGCTGGGCGAAGACATAACCGCACCGTTAGTCGTGTATTTCCAAACCACGGTCAAGTTTGAAGGACCGCCCGTGCCAATGGAATCCCGCACTGCATCATTTCTAAACATAGGCCACGAACCACCCGTGACCGGCGATGTGTTGCTGCCAAAACACCACACCTGCCCCTTCGTGTTGTATTCACTGCCCGAGATTGCGTCCACGGCGGTTGTCACATCGCCCGGAATGATGTAGAGTTTGCCATAAGCCACCGCAACGGATTCCCGCGGCGCATAAGCTTCAATCGGCAACTTCCAGAGTGGATCGCCCGTGTAAGCGTTGAGACAGACGAACTCTGAAGCACCCACTTCTTGCCCGAAGGTGGCGTTTTGTCCGCTGGTCACGTAAACTTTGCCATCGGCTACCGTCGGCATACCTGGGAACAGCATCGTGCCCGGTCCCTTGTACTTCCACGCCAGCTGCCCTGTGGCGATGTTGATGGCGTAGATGTTGCCATCCTTGTTCGGAGAATAGATCATGCCGTACGCTGCCGCGGTGCCCGACGTGAAGTAGCCGTTCGAGTTGGCGCCGTAAGTCCAGATGATGTCGCCGTTCGTGGCGTTGAAGCAGTACATCGTGTTGTCGTCAGTGCCGCCGCGGAGGAACACACCCTGATAGTAAGAGCCCGTGAAAATCATCGCTGTTTTCGTCGGCGTCGTCCAAAGCACCTTGCCTGTCTTCGCGTCAATGGCCATTTGCAGGTCCTGGAAGGAACCAGGGAACACTTTGCCACCTCCGTATGCTATTCCTGAGCCCACTCTACCGCCGCCTGGAACATACGTCCTCCAGGCTAGCGTCGGCGGTTGTGAGGGGTTGGGCAGGTTCCAGGCTTCAACATAGGCACCGTTTTTGATGTAGAACATTTTCTCCTCGGGGCTGTAGACATTGGCGTTGAAGTTGCCGGTGTCCTGAGAAAACACGCTGCTCGTCCACAGGATGCTGCCAGCGTTCGGGTCGAGGCACGTGCCCTCGGCAACCATGTGTTTGTCGTCGATTTTGTACGCGACTGGCCAGGTCTCAGTTGAGTTCATAGAAATCACGGTTGACCAAACTTGATTTCCTGTATTCTCATCAAAAGCAATGACGGATGTATCGGTGCAGACGAAAATCAAGCCGTTAAAAGCTGCAATGTAACTCCTGATGTTCGTCACGTTAGCCTTCCAGAGAATATCGGACGTTGACGGAGCTGGGCCTGAGGCGAATCGTGAGAACTCTGGGTCGCCCATGAACTGGGGCCACTCGAACTTCAACAACGCTTGATTCGAACTTGCAGGTGCGATCGTGGCGGTTTGGGCATTAGCGGTGCTTCCATTGGCGCCCAGAACGAGGGTTAACATGGAAATGATGAGCGCGGCTGCTAGGATAATTGTGATGGAGAGGCGGGTTGCTTGCGTCTTCCTCGTTTTAGGTTCCCCAAATAGCGCTAAACGACGCATCTAGCCATAAGATTCGCTTCTACTATAAACCTTCTGGCAATACGTACGTTTTTCGAGATTTTTCCTGTCTAGATGTGTGGGCATCAGGTTAGGCGTTGCAGGAAAGAAATCTTTGGATGACCAAGCAATCTTTTTAGGTCGGAGAAACCAAGGATAATTTGATGGAATTCAGAAGGATCGTCGAAGGGGGATTTTTAGGTTGGCACAGAAAGGACCATTATTGATGACATCTTGGCGGGCCACAGGCGAATGCAACGCCCGCTGCGCCTACTGCAACGTGGATGCAACCTCCAAACGCGCGGAGCGAGAGCTGACGACGAAGGAAGCGTTGCACCTTGTGGACGAAGTTTACGATTTCGGAGTACGCTGGTTCGGGCTTAAGGGCGGCGAACCGCTCCTTCGCAAAGATATTTTCGAGATTGTCACTTACGCGAAGAGCAAAGGACTAAACGTCTGCTTACTCACGAACGGCTGCTTCGTGGACGGAGAAATCTACGACAACCTCGTCAAGAACCAAGTTTGGACTTCCGTGAGCATCGACGGTCCCGAAGACATAAACGACCAACTGCGCGGGAAGGGCTCGTATCAGAAGGCTTTGGCGGCTATTCAGAAGGTGTCGAAGGCAGGCATCCTAAATGGCTTAGCTGCGGCAATTACTTCCGTCAACTACGAGCATCTGGACCACGTGTGCGAGTTAGCTGAGCAGTACCATGCCAACTTTGTTTGGTTCAACCATCTCGTGCCCAGCGGCAGAGCCAAAGAGGACAACAAGTTGACGCCGACGCCCGAACAGTACGAGTGGGTGCTGAATCACATATGGGATTTGAGCCTTAAATATGAGGGCAAATTCGACATTCACGTTCACTGTCCCCACTATGCACGTGTCGTGAAAATGCGGAACCCACCGAATTTCGACGAATGGTACGAGAAACGCTTCCACGGCAAATGCACCTACTTCGCCTTCGGCGGCTACATCAGCGTCACCGAGAACGGCAACCTTATTCCATGCTTCTACAGCGATTTGCACCCGATTGAACCTATGCGGCTGGGGAACATACGCGACAGTCATCTGACCACGGTTTGGGCGGAGATGCAGAAGTCACCCTACTACAGCAGTTTCCGAGACCGCAACAACCTCAAGGGAAAGTGCCACGTGTGCGAGTACCGCGAAATCTGTGGGGGCTGCAGGAACAGGTCATACGCTATAACGGGCGATATCTACGAGTCTGACCCAGCCTGCGCGTACATACCAGAAAGCCTACGGAAGAAGTAAGCCAGACGTTCGTCGACGGCTGTGAAGACTTTTATGGACTAACAGCCGCTATTACATCGTTGAAAAATCACGATGAAACGAAAAAACACCGAGAGACATCTAATCGGCGTTCTGCTATTGCTCTCGCTGGTTTTCTCCGCTTTCATTTTTCAAGAAATCGTTGGATCCTTCGGGCAGAATTCAGCATCTGCCTCATGGCCCATGTTCAGACACGATTTGGCACATTCGGGCAGCTCAAACACAGTGGCAGCGACTTCTAACCAGACGCTGTGGAAGTTCAACACTGGCGGACAAGTTGGCTCCCCAACCGTTGCAGCCACTTACGGCGTCGTCTACGTCGGCTCATACGACCACAGACTCTACGCTTTCCGCGTAACTGATGGAGTTCAGTTGTGGAATTACTCGACGGGCGGCATCATCGTTTCCCGCCCTGCCGTTGATGGAGGACTCGTGTTCGTGGGTTCTGAAGACAACAGTTTCTACGCGTTGGATGGGCAGACTGGTGAGAAGTTGTGGAGTTACAAGACAGATTACTACGTTGACTCCGACCCAATCGTTGCCGACGGCGTGGTCTACGTGGCTTCCGAGGACAAAATGGTTTATGCGTTTGATGCTGCGTCGGGGGCGGTTATATGGAATCAAACTTTGGGCGGGCAAATCATGCTTTCGTCGCCTGCCTTGGCGGGTGCCCTGGTGTTCGTGGGTTCCCTGGATCACAAGCTGTATGCGCTTGATGCTTCAGACGGGAGCGTGATGTGGACCTTTGCGACGGGCAACAATATCGTCTCCACACCCGTGGTCGCGGGCGGGAAGGTGTTCTTCGGTTCGTTGGACCACAAAATCTACTCCCTAGACACCTCGAGCGGGAGTCTGGTTTGGAATTTCACAACGGAGAACCAAGTGTACTCATCTCCTACCGTGGCGAACGGCACTGTCTACATCGGCTCAATTGACGGCAAAATCTACGCTCTCAACGAGGACACGGGTGATCTTGTGTGGAGTTTCACGACAGGCGGCGGCGTAGCTTCATCGCCAACAGTGGCTGACGGCATTGTCTATTCGGGCTCGAACGACAACAAAGTCTACGCACTGAACGCCGCGGACGGTAGCTTGGTTTGGAGCTTTGCCACGGGTGATTTGGTGATTTGTCATCCCGCCGTCGTTGGAAGTTTGGTGTTTGTGGGTTCGTGGGATGGCAAACTCTACGCGCTCAATGCTCAAAATGGCGGTTTGGTGTGGTCGCAAGCAACGGGCGGCAAAGTGGATTCGTCCCCAGCCGTCGTGAACGGCGTTGTTTACGTCGGATCGCTCGACGGCACAGTCTATGCTTTGAACGCCTCTACAGGGTTAACGAGCAACGATTGGGAGCTGCATAGGAGTGTCATTTGGAGCTACAGGACGGGCGGTCAGGTTCTGCTGTCGTCGCCTGCGGTGGCGGATGGTGTGGTTTACGTTTGCTCGTACGACCACAAAGTGTATGCGCTTGATGCGCAGACTGGAGTGCTGAAGTGGAGTTTCGAGACGGGTCTCCATGTGGTCTCTTCCCCAACGGTTGCGAATGGCGTAGTTTATGTGGGTTCGCAGGACACCAAGGTCTACGCACTAAACGCCTCCAACGGCAAACGCCTTTGGGATTTTGCCACCGGCGGTAGAATCGTCGTCTCCTCCCCCACAGTTGCAGGTGACTCCGTGTACATTGGCTCGCTTGATCACAAGGTTTACGCGCTGGACGCCTCGAGCGGCAGGCGGCTTTGGGATTTCGCGACGGGCGACATGGTTGTCTCAACCCCTGCAGTGGTCGACGACATGGTTTACGTCGGCTCGCAGGACCACAAAGTCTACGCTCTCGACGCGGCGACTGGAACGGAAATCTGGGAGCACCCAACTGGGGACGCGGTGTATTCCTCGCCTGCCGTGGCGAACGGCGTCGTGTTCATCGGCTCGCGCGACGACAAAGTCCATGCCCTAAACGCCATGGACGGCAACGAATTGTGGAGCTTCGCAACGGGCGGCGACGTAGACTCCTCACCAGCTGTGACGAGCGGCGTCGTATTCGTCGGCTCATCCGACCACCATGTCTACGGTTTGAACTCAACGAACGGCGGGATGCTATGGAGTTACGTGACAGGCGACATGGTTGTTTCATCCCCTGCCGTAGTGGATGGTGTGGTTTACGTTGGCTCTTATGACCATCTGGTGTACGCCATCGGTGTCCCCGCGGAAACAGTGCAGAATGAGTCTGACACGACGCTGGTTGTCATCGTGCTCGTGGTGCTCGTGATCTTGGTGGAGGTCATGTTGGGCGCGTATATCGCAATGAGAAGACGCCGAGTTAGCTGAAGTTGAATTAGCAGACGCTTGTGCGTCGTTTATGAAAGAGTTTTTATCACAGACACCGCTTCTGGTCTGTGAACCCGCATGAAAACCCCGCTCCTCTACGCTGTTGTCGGCTTCTTGCTCATTCTGGTGCTCTTGGCGGGAGTCTACGTCTACTTGGGAAGTCAGGCTGAGCCTAAGGCGCCAGATATTTTCTTCGGTGTCGACGCCGCCTATGACAATATGACCGCTCTTGAGCAGCGTGTCGACCAAGTCAAGTCGTTCACAAACTTCTTCATCGTGGGCAGCTACGGAGTCACGTTCAACGAGACCCGGGTTGATGACTTGTGCCAATACCTCTACGACAGCGGTTTATCTTTCGCCGTTTTTGCGCACACAAACCGAGGCAGCAACATACCTTTGAACCAGTCAGCATGGAGCATCTACGCCCAGCAAAGGTGGAATAGCCGCTTCGTTGGGCTGTACTGCTACGACGAGCCTGGGGGACACCAAGTTGACCACGACCCAGTGTTCTCTGCAGTGCCAACTGCGGAGAACTACTCGGACGCCGCCAACAAATTTGTGACGAAAATACGCGATGATGCCCTGCTGGACTTCATCCCACTAAACACAACGCTGATGACTTCAGACTACGCGCTTTACGACTTCGATTACAAGGGAGGCTACGACGTGGTTTTGGCGGAACTTGCGTGGAATCACAGCCGACCCATAAACATCGCGCTCGCTAGGGCGCAGCAACCGCCTATGGAAAAGATTGGGGCGTGATGATAACCTACACAACCACGACGTCGCCGTACCTCGCTTCTGGACAGCAAATCTACAACGATCTGGTCCTGGCTTACCAGAATGGCGCCAAGTACTTCCTTGTGTTTGACTATGCCAAAGACCCCGTTACCAACGCGACGTATGGAATCTTGCAGCCTGAGCACGTCAACGCCATGCAGCAGTTCTGGGACTATGTGAAACACAACCCGAGACCCGTAGAGACCAACCCGCGAGCGGCGTATGTTCTGCCAGCGGATTACGCTTATGGCTTCCGGGGACCAGCCGACTCTGTCTGGGGGCTCTGGGGACCAGATGCGCTTTCGAGCAAGGTGTGGAGTGATGCAAACGCGCTAACGAGCCAGTACGGCAATGGTTTGGACATTGTGTATGAGGATGCATTACAGAGAGACGCCTACAACTACAGCCGGCTCATCTACTGGAACGGAACAACGGTGCGATAACTTGTTAGGAAAACTAATTGCTTTGGGCTAATGCATGGTTGTGCCAGATGTCTGCGGTTCTTGACGCGAACCGAGGCGACAACGGAAGATATTGCCAGAAACGTCGAGGTGAAACTGACAACCTGCAACTTTGGGAGGAAGTGTGGACAAAAGATTTAAGTAGATCTTGGGAATCGCGCAAAATCTGCTCTTTCCTGCCTTCTAAAACCCTTGGCTTGACCTCTTAAACATCATTTAGAAAATCTTATTAACCCTACCCATCGTTCTACATTCCAGAAGAATTCATTAAAGGAGAAAGTGAGATAACAAATGTCCTCTAAACCAAAAGAATATTCGTGGATGACCAAAGACAAACTCATGCTCTACACTTTCATCGCACTCATAATAATCGCCGCAATAACTATCGCTCTGTGGTCACAGGTAACCCCGTACGACCTCATCACCAACACACCCTTCATGAACCTAGGACTCTCGGTTGCAATAAACTGCGTTATCGCCGTCCTCATCGCCGTAGGAGTCGACGCACTACTCTACAAAGTAGCTTCAGACAGCCCTCTTAACACGATGTCAGCAGCAGTTTTCGGCATGATCGTCGCCCTCTCTTACACGATGGGTGTTCCAGGAGTTGCAACGGTTGAAGGGTCGATGATGCCCATCGCTGGTCCAAGCTCCTTCTGGTACGTTGCATTGATCTCTGTCATCGGGATGGTGTTGTTCAAGAAAGTTCTGGGCCTTAGAGGCAGAAAATACGTCAACCCCGCGGCAGCAGCGAAATTCATCGTTCTACTGCCTTTCTTGTACGTAGTCTTTTTGCCCCAAGACCATACCCTCGTTCCTTCACTGTTGACAAGCATCGGCTACGGCAGCACATCGTCTTTCGGGGCTTTCATGCAGTTCTGTTTCGGCAACCCCACACCCCTAAGAAGCGGTACAGTTCCACCCTACAACCCGTCGGACGTTTTCCAAACGCTGTTCTTGGATAAGTTCCACGGCTGGTCGGGTGGCGCTTCCGCACTCGCTGTCATACTCGTCGGCATTGGCTTGTTCGTTATTGCTCGTAGGTACGTCAAATGGAGAATCACTGGAGCTTACATTGGCGCGACGATCGTTATGTCGTTGCTGATGACTGCTGGTTACGGTGGAGATGCAGCGCTCAGACTTATGTTTGAACTCTTCATAGGCAGTTCGATATTTCTGGCGTTCTTCATGGCAACTGACCCAGCGTCGACGCCTTTGACGTATGCTGGGCAGGGGATTTTCGGCGTTGGCTTGGCTATCATTACGGTGTTGTTGCAGACTTATGCGAATTTCTTTGGCGGCTCGATTGTGGCGTTGCTTATCATGAACTTGACTTCGCCGTGGCTGGACAAGGTTGGCAGGCTGAAGCCGATGACTGAATCGAAAGAGCCAAAGTTGCCGAAGCCGATGCAGCAGACGGCGGTGAAGACGTATGAGTGCATTCGATGCGGTGCGTGTATGCGGGTTTGCTGCCACCATTTGAGTCCAATCTTGATTAAGCAGGCATTCGACAAGATGAACGTGGAAGCGGTGAGCAAGCTGAACGCGGATTACTGCACAGGTTGTGGGCACTGCAGCTATGTTTGTCCCGCAAGGATTGACCTGAAAGGTACGGTGCTGCGTTCGAAGGCGATGCTGCGACAAGAGCAGTGACGGAACGTTAACATTCCCCAATCTTTTCTTTATTTCACAAAAACATATATCCATAATTAACTAGACCATGTGTTATTTTAACCCTTAAAACGGATAACAGTTCCAACGATTTCAAATAGCGATTTTCTTTTGTTAAAAGAAGAAGAAACTATCGGTGTCCGTTCTTCCTCTCCTTCTGCTTAGCGTGAGTTGGCATCTCGGTCTCCTCAGTGGGCGCGGTTCCTTGAGGAAACTTGGGTTAGAAGATGATGACCTAGAGCTGGATAACTGTCATCATCATCTTCTCTGGGTGGTCAGCTGCCGTTTCCGCACCGAGTTGCATCTGGGCTTCAAGAATTAGGAATTTGCCCGCATTCTTAAGTCCCCGTTAGTTGTGGAAAGATGGGTCTTAGGAAAAATAATAGTAGTGCACTAAACGAGACTTAGCCGCACTACTGCTACTTTAGTGCAGAGTTGCGCTCGGCTGAGCGAATTCCCATGCGATGTTGCCCTTCCAGATGTCGCCGAGCTTCGTGATTTTGATTTCCTTGTCGTCGATGGTGATGAGTCCTTTGTCTTTTAGGCGCTTGAGTTGCTGGGGGAATACGTCTTCGGGCAGTTTTCCGTATCGTTGCTTAAAGTCGAGTTTGTCCACTGCCAAGCGCAGCCAGAGTCTCGTCATGACTTTCCCCATCATTTCCTCGGTCGTGGATTCGGACAGTTTGTTGATGGGCAGTCTTCCAGCGTTCACGGCTGCCATGTACTCGTTGATGTCTTCGAGGTTGCTGTAGCTGAAGCGCTCGAAGTACCCCATGAAGCATCCTGCGCCTGTCGTGAGTTGTGCGGCGAAGGGCCAACCGTTGAGGCAGCTTTCGCGGAAGTGCCATGGGTCGCGTGAGAAGCGGTCGTGTCCGACTGCTCGGTAGCCGTTGTCGGTGAGGAGTTTGTAGGCGGCGAGGTACATTTCGCGTTCGTACTCTGCGTTTCCCGGTGGTGGTACGAGTCCTGTTTCGATTTGTTTGGCGAGTGTGGTTCCTGGGTAAACTTGGAGGCTGTAGCAGTCGATTTCGATGTCGAGTTCGATGGCTTTTTTGAGCGTGTTGAGCCAGCTTTCCATCGTCTGTGTGGGGAGGTTGTACATGAGGTCGACGCAGACGCACATGCCGAGTTTGCGTGCGAGTTTGATGGCTTTCTCGAGGTGTTCTGCGTTGTCGGGTAGGCAGAGGAGTTTGCGGATGTTGTTGTCGAAGGTTTGTGCGCCCATGTCGATTTGGTACACGCCATAGTCGGAGAGTTTCTGGATTTTTTCTTCGTCGAAGCTCTTGGATGAGGCTGTGACTTTGATGAAGTAGTCGTCGCTCGTGGTGAAGTGTTGCTTGCAGAAATCTATGATGTCTATCATCTGCTCAGCGGTTAAGATGCTGGGTGTTCCTCCACCGATGACGATTTCGTCGAAGACGCTGGTTTGAAGGTACTTGGTTTTGGCGTACATGAGGAGTTCTTTCTTCAACGTCTTCAAGTAGGGTTCGATGTGGGCTTTGCTGGTGGCCGTTGTTGGGAAGTAGCAGAAGGTGCATTTTGAGTCGCAGATGCTAACCCAGGGTTGCAGCTCCATGAGTCGTTTGCTGGTGTTTTCGCTGTCTAGGAACTGCATGAACTTTGTGTAGGTTTCAGGCGTTGATGTCTGGGAAATCCCGGTACGTGTAGGGCGGCCAGTTTGACCGTGAATCGTAAGCTGTTTTGCCGTTGTTTGCGGCAGCGTTTTTCATGTTTTGGTTCCCCAAGTTAAGTTTTGAAGAGAGGTTGGAATGATAATAAAGGTTCCGACGCACAAACTGCAATCGCTGAGGAGCGACTTGGGACCAATCCGCAAAGGTTTTGCAAGTTTAATATCGGCACAGCGTTGCCTCGCTAGTTTCTTGTTCAAGACTACCGGTCGGCTCAGATAAGGTATTTTGTCAAGAAACCTTGACTACCGATTAGTCAAGAAACCTTTACAAGAACCCTTTTATCCGAAAAAGAGGGACTTTTCCGTGAGGAGCGAAATAATCGTGTCTGTTTCGCCCCAAACCTCCAACCTGCTCGGGAAGTATAAAAGGGCTGCGACCGCAGCTTTCTTACTCGTGCTGTTGGTCGCAGTCCTGCCGTTCTTCTTTTCAAGCGACATCTCCTATCCGGCTCCTGTTCACGCTTCACCCAGCGTGGTGAGTGGAAACAACGGCGTTTATGCGTCAGCTGAGCAGACTACACCCACCCAGTTCTATTCCAACATGAGTGCCAACGGCACCGAAGGGCCGCTGCCGACAAACGTTATGGCTCCTGTTCGAACCGCCGTTGCTTTAAATGTGCAGCCTACGCGTTTGGGTCTTGGAAGCCCGGTGTCGCTTAAGGTGACTGTTTCGCCCTCCCCTCCAACGGCTGAGGACGTTTTTGGCAATTTGACGGTTTTTGTTCTGCGCCCAGACGGAACCGTTGACTTGCTGGGTCCGTTCCAGACAGATCAAAATGGCTTTTTCTCGGCCAGTTACACGCCAGGGATGATTGGCGGATACAAAATCCATGCGAACTGCCCGGGGCAGTTTTTTTCCAGCCGAAACATGACGTATTTGGCTGCTGAGAGTTCAGAAATAGAGTTGGCTGTTTTATCTGAGGCGCCCCCGTCTCAGCGGGCCAATCGTTGTTGTGGACACGAACTCTGGTGACAGTCTTAGGTACATGCATCAGGTTGCTGTCCGACTGCCCAACGGAACGTTGTGCGCAACTTTCGAAACCAATCTGCTGGGAACCAACAACTGTGCAGTCTACGTTATCTCAAGCAACGACGATGGTGCCACGTGGGGTTCTCCTGTGAAGATTTCCAACGGCACGGGCATGGACGGTTGGATTTGCGGTCAGGGCATGTACGGCACAGCCATTGCTGCAGATTCGAACAGCAACGTGTACGTGGCTTGGACAGGAATCAACGACAGCTCAACTTTCTTCCAAGTCTGGTGTGCCAGGTCCCGAGGCTCAGCGTGGGAAAAACCTGTTCAAGTCAGTCAAGGTGCAGTTGCGGGCGTCCAAGCTTTTTACGTGAGCATCGCAGTTGATGGTAACAACAAGGTTCATCTGGTCTGGCAAGCTAACATGAACGGCTACTCTTCCCAAAAAATATTTTATGCTAAATACGACGGTTCATGGGGTTCGCCTGTGGTCATATCTTACCTGGCAGACAGCATGTATCCTAGGCATCGCCGTTGACTCCAAGAATTACCTTCACGTGGTGTGGACTTCGGGCGCAGATTCTGTATTTGGCGAAAGAAGAGTCTGGTACGCGAAGTGGAATGGCACGTGGCAAACTCCCATCGTAATCTCAACAAATCCCGAGCTTAACGGACACTACATGGATAACCCCTGCATCGCAGTGGATGCCGACGACAACCTTCACGTCGTCTGGGACGGAATCTCCAGTAGCATCCCGATGTACAGTCAAATCTGGTACACAAAATACACGACGTCGTGGAGCATGCCTATCAGAATCAGCAACGCCTCTGGCATGGAGTCCTCAACTCAAGAAGCCCCAACAGTCGCTGTCGACTCAGAGAATCGGGTTAACGTTCTGTGGACGCATACATTGGGGCACACCCTTTTCTACAGCATCTACGATTCGATTTGGAGTACGCCTGTTGAAGTTGAAGAAAACGCATCTTACCCCAGCTTTGTATGGAGCTACTATCCTCCGAGCAACTCGTTCGTTGAACCGCTGTCCTACTTTTTCCTTCAGGGATCAAAGTTAGCGTTTAACACCGTTACGTCCTTCCTACATGACCACTCGGAGCACCCTGACGCTGGGCTGGTTATCGTGGGCAACCAGACATATGCAGGTTCGTTTGGGTACATGAAGTCGAATACGATGTTCGGAGCCAGCGGAACCAAATACACCGTCGAAGGCTCACGATTCACTCTAAACATCGAGGCCAACATCACGTCGATGTCTTGTTTGATGAGTTATATGTCTGACCCATACCATCCTACTCTGAACTACAGTTATGCGTTCGCCATTTACCGCGACAGCAACGGTGCTATGGGTAGCCTTTTGGCTCAAACAGTTCAAGGCACGATGTACTACTACGACAACAATGTTCCTTTATGGTACACGCTTAGTTTTCCTTCGGTTGTCCACTTGGCCCCTGCCGCCTACTGGTTAGTGATGGTGGATAACGCCTCGCAGTTTGTCAACATATGTTGCTCTGTGGTGGAGGGTTATCAGAGTACTTGCAGTTACATCGGGGGAATGACGTTTCCAGCCTCGTTGCCTTCCCCAGTTGCCGACTCTAACTACGTGATCTCCATATACGCGTCTTGGGAGTCAACGTTTCATCCTCCCTAAACAGAGGAACTGGTCGGTCTGCTCTCCCTTAATTTGATGAAGTTCACGTGCCTCTGCCCGAGGAAACGGTTTGTCAAGAAATCTTGACTAAGGCATGGTCAAGGAACTTTGACAAGAACACTTTAATCCGCCGACGCCCGCGTGGGCTTGTAGGGATACGATGAGTGAAACGCGGGCAGAGAGGGTTCCCTCCAAAGGACCCGAGCATTCTCCAAGTCTATTCTTGATGAGATTCTGCTCGGTTTAGCCCGACATGCAAAAAACAGGGCTTTTGGAGCAACTCTTATATCGAATCGTTTCGCTAAAAAGGAGAATGTGGTAGCGAATGGCAATTAGCAGACCCCCTTTAACCATGATTACGTGGCGTTGCACCCGACGATGCGTTGGCAGCTGCGTTTACTGCAGCTACATCAAAGACTTCGCCAAAGATACCGAAGTCGACACAGCCACGGGCAAGAAGATTGTTGATGAGATTCACAGCTTCGGCGCTAAATGGTTTGGCATCAGTGGCGGCGAACCCCTCGTCCGCATGGACATATTCGACGTGATTGCCCATGCAAAGAACGCATATGGCATGGAAGTCAGCCTCATCACGAGCGGTTTTGCCTTCGACCAGAAACGGTTGGACAATCTGGCAAAGTACGACGTGCACACCGCCGTGAGTATCGATGGGGACCGCGAAGCTAACGACATCGTCCGCGGTCACGGCAGCTACGATAAGGCGATTTTCGCCATGAAGAAGCTCAGCGAGAAGGGCTTGCTGGACTGCATAGTCACAACCATGACTAAGTACAATCTTAAGTCGCTGGAGCACACGTGCCAACTCGCCCACGACTACGGCGCGAAGATGGTCGTCTACCACAACATCGTCCCCGTCGGCAGAGCAGGCACGAACATGCCCGACTTAGCTCCCTCAGCGGATGATTATGAGTGGGCGATGAACCAGCTCTACGACTTCGAACTCAAGTACTCCAAAGAAAAGTTCCGAGTGAACGTTTACTCACCCTTCTACGCCCGCATCGTCAAACAACGCAACCCCGCACGGTTCTTCGACTGGTACACCAACGACTTCCTTGGCAAATGCACCATCGGCGGAGACTACATCGGCGTCACCGAAAACGGCGATTTCCGACCCTGCGGCTTCCACGAGGGCTACCGCCTCGGCAACATCAAAGACCAAGGACTAAAAGAAACTTGGGCGGCGTTGCAGAAATCCGACCTACACCTGAAGCTCCGTGACAAGAGCAACATCAAGGGCAGATGCGGAATGTGCGAGTACCGAGAAATCTGCGGAGGCTGCCGAACACGAGCCGAGTACTACACGGGTGACCTGTTCGAGAGCGACCCAGCCTGCGCGTACATCCCGAGAGCAATGCGAGAAAAATAAGCTGAGAACGCCATCCTTTTCTCCTACGCCTTTTGATTAGTGCCGCTTGTTGGTGTAACTCGTTTACAATCTGAGCTTGGCTTTGTTCAAGAGAAAAAAGGAGAAAGAGGCGCTACTTGTTTCTTCTTTTCTTAAAGGTTAAGGTCGCTGCGAAGATAGCTACGCATGTCGCTGCTATTCCAGCGATTAGGTAAATGTTTACTGGCGAACCTATTCCGTCTTCGCTTGTTCGCTGATTGTTGGGGGTAACTTTGGGTGATGGTGATGTTGCTGGATTATTCGGTGTGGTCTCTGCTGGGTTAGATGGCTGAGCTGGCGTGGCATCGGTAGGCGGCGAGTTTGAAGGAGCAGTGGTTGGGCTTTCTCCTCCGGAGTTGCCCAGAGTTATGAGCGATTCACAGTAGAAGACTTCTTTTGTGTCACCCCAGAGACCGACTTGAATGCCGTACGCACCATAGTATATCTTGTTGAAGTAGAAGTTGACAGTCCACAAAGGATAGAGAGCAGTAGAGTTCCACGTCGTCATGCTGAAAGTCACTTCGGTGGTTACGTTCGATAGGTCAGGCTTAATTTCAAGAGTGGAGCCATTGTCTGAGACGAAATTGAGCGTATAATTCTGAGCTTTAGCCCACGCCA
The DNA here is from genome assembly GCA_963820675.1 of Candidatus Bathyarchaeota archaeon. Lineage (GTDB taxonomy): Archaea > Thermoproteota > Bathyarchaeia > Bathyarchaeales > Bathycorpusculaceae > UBA11855. The sequence goes on from CAWGAW010000022.1 coordinate 94,264, forward strand.
TTTTTAAAGCTTCTTCTTGGGAAATTAGGCTGCGGCTGCCAATAGTCAACAAATTCCAAGTGTCGCTCATAAACCAGAATGTTCCATTTCTGAAGTACATCGCCATTGATTTTCTTGGCACATCAACATTGTTTTCAGTGTAAACCCACTTAACAACTGTACTTACAATGTTATCTATGGGAGTTATTGACACTTGTAATTTTAGGTTGTCAACTGTTTTTTCTTGGGCTTTCAGTTCGGAGATACCATCTAGCATGTTTCGCATTGATTGAACATACGAAGTATCTTCTTCATAATTTTGACCGACATAAATCTGGTAGTTTTGAACAAGACTCTTTACTTGGTCAAGAACGCTTGTCGATGGCGATTGCTTGTATATTGCTGATCCTTTCACGTAACTCAGATCGGAGTACCATAATAAACCGTTTTCAAAAACAAAGGCTGCTCGCACTTGGCTCCCATCGGCGTCGAGTGTGTAGGAAACCGATTCTTCTTTGACTAAAGGACCGAAGGTGGAATCGTAACTTGCGCTGACGCCCTCAAGTTTTGCGCTATATTTTGATAAGTCGAATCCAGCAACATTAGCCAAAAAAGCCAACGCCTTATCTTGAACAGCAAGTTCCATCGAATGAACAATTGGAATCTGTACCATTGATGCTACAAAAAGTACTAACAAAACTGAACTCAGGTAGCTTTTAACGTCATGTTTCATTCCTGTCCACTCCATTAGTACGGAAGATAATTGTTCGTGTTGCCAAACACGCGGATGCGGCAGAACTGATGATAGTCAGGGAAGGTGAAATTGTCCCAATAGCCTGTATAGAGGGTGCATTGCTCAAATGGGACCCCTCCGAATACCTGCATCGACGCATAGTTGAGGGATTGCCCAAATAGGTTATGTGGGCTTCCTTGTCCCCATCCCAATGCTGAATCGTAGAACTTGGACACGAACCAACTGTATGTATACCCGGTTTCAGGGATTTCCTGCTTTAGAGGTTTCGACGAGTTCTCGAATCCTATGTAGCAATAGTTGCTGGTATCTGGATTTGTGTATCCGTAGAAATACAAGGTATCATAATGTGTCCATGCATAAGGCATGCCTACTGCACCACTACCTTGATATCCATCGAAATAGCCATAGCAAAGTTGCCCTGTGAATGGATTTATAAACAGGTCTGCGCATGCACAGGTCCAAATGAAGGTGAAGTACTGCACACTGTTGGTAGTTTCCCAATAGATTTCTTTGTCGATTATTCTTTGGGTTCCACCACTAACGTAAAACTGATAATGTTTTACTCCATTAATCATTACCCAGATGTAATCACCGACCCAGAAATCTGTTGCCCAAGCATTGTTCTGCTGGCGCCATCTAATTGTGTTTATAACGTTATCTTTTGTTGTAAGACTCCAGTAAGCGTTCTGCGATGACCAACCTCCTCCTCCTAGATTATAGCGGTTGTTTAGGCTTTGACAACAATCTTGTTCGTAGATTCTCTCCACCGGATCGTACCACCGAGGATCTTCGTCAAGTTTGCCCCATTCAACGGCGACTTTGGCGGCTTCGGCCAATTTTAGGCTGAAGAATTCGCTCGGTACGGTCAGCAACAAGGAAACGAATAGCAATAGCGCGGCAAATAGCTATACGAGTTTTATTCATTTTTTTTCGCCTCGTATAATCATTGCCTATTTTCAATCAAATTATAGCAATAGGAAATACTTATTTCTACGCTTTAGAACATGTGTACTAAACTTTAGGACAAATTAATATTTTTCAAGCTTCAACAAACAAACATGACCAAAAATACTTGAGAATTTAGAGAAAAACGCCCAAAGAATAGACAAGATACTCTCAAGCTTGGTTCATATCGCACTAGATTTGTACCCAAGAAACTTAAACCGAAGTTTCCTCAGCAGGAAAAATTCATGGCGCAGCTAAAGCTGGACGCATTTGGCTAACTATTAAAGCAAAAAGAGGAACTATATACATTTCTGTTTCCATTAACACTTTGACCTTGCCTTGATTTTGCAAACACAAGTTATGTGGAGTCTTTTATCTTAAAGATGACGTACCTATCGTTTAAGTGGATGAGTTCTAATAGTTTAGAATTCACGATCTTCGTGTCGAGCTAACTCTTTGTCGTATACGATGAACTTCACGTCATTCTCCTTGATGTACCCCCCGATAGTCCACAGCACTTCAGGTCGAAGGCGGGCACTTTGGCGGTGAATATGCTGTGCAGGTCGGGAAAGTCTACACCAAGGAGCGGTAGGATTGCTGCTCCTTGAGAACGTGACAACTTCGTAGCTGAAGGATGCTGCTGGCTTGGTGCTATGCGGTCGAAGCTGTGTTGGAAGCGGACCGCGTTGATTTGTTTGCTGGCGAGAGCGCCGACGTTGCCCCACTCTGGCACAGTGTCAGATTTGAGGGCAAACGTGACCTTTGTTCTGCGCCTGCGGCGGCTGCCGAACACGAGCCGAATACTACACGGGCGACCTGTTCGAGAGCGACCCAGCCTGCGCCTACATCCCCCGAGCCATGCGAGAGCAAATGAGCCACAAGTAAGCAGCTCTTAATCCTTTTCTTTACTCCTTGTTTCTAGTCCAGATGAAAGTGTGCGAGTCAATTACTGCTAGTCTCTTATCTTGAAAATCACATAGCGGTTGTTTGAGTAGATGAGCTCCAGCAATTTCGAGTTCACCATCTTCGTGTCCAGCTGGTTCTTGTCGTACACAATGAATTTGACGTCGTTCTCCCTGATGTAGTCCTGGTAGTCGCGGCTCTTCACATCGAACGCGGGAACTTTGGCGGTGAACAGGCTCTTCACCTCGGGCAGAGCTTGGGCGGAGGTGTTGCTACTCTGCGAGAACGTGACGACTTGGTAGCTGAAGAATGCGGGTTGGTTCGGAGTTATTTTGTCGAAGCCATATTGGAAGCGCACCGCGTCAATCTGCCTGCTCGCCAGGGCACCGACGTTGCCCCACTCTGGCACTGCGTCGAACTTCAATGCGAAAGTGGCCGCATTTTCTTCATCGTACAAGCCCACGTAGCCATCCGAGAGTGTGCTGGGTGTGAACTCCTTGGTTGCCCAGTCTTTTTCGTGGGTTAGCGTTGGACTGTCCCAGGGGTTCTGCCAGTTCAAGAGACCCGGCAAATACACCTTATCGAAGTGGAATGCTAAGTCGAAGGAAACGGTCAGGTACAGGGTTGCGTTCGTGACTTCGCCCTTCAACGCTGACAGTGTCCAGCTGATGTTCATCGGGTAGCTATCGTTCTGGAATGCGATGTTTTCGGCGATGCTCACGGCGTTGTCGCTGTATCTGATCATGAGTTTAGGTGGGGCGTCGTCTGTGAACGTGATTGTTCTCGTGAGGTTTGACAGCGACGTATGCACGTACACGCCGTTTTCTTCGTTGTAGGAGAGGAAGTCCCCCGCCGCCGATGAGTAGGAGACGCGGTTCCACACGTTGTTTATCTGGACGGAGGTCTCGTCAGTGAAGTCGCCCTTCGCCTCGTAAGCCGTCAGCAGACGTCTGCGGACTTTCCAGTTCATAAGCCAAATTCAAGACGGATTCTGCCATGAGGTTGCGCTGAACAACAGGGTCGGTCGCTGCAGTCACGTTTTTTCCTGAGAATACTTGGAACCACGTGCCGGGCACCTCCGTTACGACTGTTGTCGCTTCGCCTGGGTAGTGCTCATTCAGCCAGACGCCTGCGTCGTAGCCTTTAATGTCGCTAGTTGAGTAGTAGACGCCTGCTTCGTTTATTTTCCCGTAAACCGTTTCCATGCGGACTAAAAACAGCGCCGCAACCAGAACAGCCAGCAGAACCACGACGGCACGCAGTCTCAGCTTCTGCCAGGTTCGGCTGTACCTTTGATAAAAGGAGACGACTTTGTCGAGGGCGAAGACGAGGAACGCCGAGGCGAACACCGCCAGCGGCGGCATCAAGATAGTAGACGAACCACTGGAACGGTAAGTACAAGCCGAACACGTAGCTTTCAGCGAGCACAAAGGGAACGAGGAGACCAAGAAAGAGGATGAACCACGACGTGAGTCGTTTCTGCTTTCGCATCCCGAGGAATCCCACGGCAACACCGATCACGCCGACGAAGGAGATGAAGCCGAAGTTCACCATAAACGCGTTCAACGAGACGGCTGGAACCTGATACAACGTCGTCCTCTGCGCGAAGAACACGTGCTCGATGATGCCGCCGAGGTACGGCATGACCGCTTGGAAGTAGTAGAGGAAGAATGCTGCCCCGCCACCCAGAACCAACGCGACGAGGGCTTTGAGGTATCGTCCCCGAGATTTTACCAGCATGACTAGGATGACTGGGGCTATGATGAAGACGGACACGAAGGTGGCGAGCTGATGCGAAAGCACGATGGAAAACGCCACGACAGACGTGACCAGCAGGTACCCAAAACTCTTCACCGAAGAGGGCAAATACAACAGTAGCAGGACGACGAAGGCGATTCCCAGCACGCTAGTGTACCCGCCCCACTGGTTAATCTCGAAAATCGGAACCGACAACAACATTAGAACCGACGCCACTGCCCCGACGCGTCGGCTGAAGAATCTTGCGCCGATGAGGTAAACTGAGAAGACCAAAAGCCAGCTAACCAAGGCGGCAATCGCCTTCACGAGGAAGATCATCTGCGCCAGACTAGATGCACCCGTGAACGAAATCAGGGTGGCCAGCAGTATCTGGAAGAGGGGAGGCGTCCATCCGATGTTCGCCAGCGGAATTTGCCTCGTCTGGAGGAACAGCTGCGCCCGCTCTAAATGCACCGCGGGGTCGTTGCCCAAGACGAGACCGTTCATTGACGTTAGTGCGTAGAAGGCGACGAGAACGATGGCTGAGAACACGGCTACGAAGACTAGTTCTGCCAGTCGGGCTCTGTCAGGCGGCAACGTCAACGCCAATATGCGGTTCCCCAAATCATCTAACGACGAATATTGCGACTTCATCGTTAATAAAGAGCAGGCTGAAAGCAGGGTCATTGGTGAATTTGAGCATAATTCCTGGGTCGCGAACGGCGATGTAGGAAACGTTCCAATCCGCCACGGCTTGCTTGTAGTCAAAAACGTCAAGCGGCGCAGGAGTTTCCATGGGCTGCTGGTACGAAGCGGCGTTGTTAGTCATCAAAGTGCCTTATAGCGGTTTGGGTCGCTGGGTCGCCCAGAGTTTGCAGGCTGTCAGAGACAGAGAAGGCGGAGCCCCAGAGCTCGAGCGTGGCGCTTGGGTTGTTTGCGAGCGTATAAATCGTGGATGGCCCATCCTCATGGAAAGCTGGTTGCCCTTCAGTGAAGATTAGTTGTCCCAGCACTTTCGCGCCTGAATCGTAAAAGCCGACGGTGTTTCCGTAGTCGATGGATTGACCCTTTGATTGCAGCGTGAAAACTACTTCCGAGAACGTAACGCCTGGGGAGTTAGGCTGCAGGGTGATGGTCATGTTGACGAACTGCAGACCCTTGTAAACTGTGACGATTTGGGTGTAATTGAAGAGGTCGTTGCTCTTGCTGACGTGAATCGCTGCCCAGTTCGACGTGTTTTCCATGTGCATGTCTGTAACTTGGAGTTGGGAGAGAGCAAACGATTCAACAGTGTTGCCTTGGGTCAGTGTGATGGTTGTTTCGTCGTTCTTGAAGTTGAAGAAGGGGTAGGGGAAGTAGCTCCAGTTGATGTCCGCCAGAAACATGGGGTTGTGTCGTGCGATGTATCCGCCGTCTTCTCTGATTTGGACGAGTCCATTGTCGATGACGTAATCAGTGTCCATCAGGTCTTTCGCAGCTTTTGACGGTGCGAACTCGCGTTCCAGCGTTAGGTACTGCGGGTCCACGGCGCTGAACGTTTTTCGTTGGGCGAAGCCTGAAAACCACCATCCGTAGAGAGCGTCGGACACGAAGACCGCGTTCTGGGGTGTGTTCTGCTTTGCCCATTGGATGGCGTCGTAGCCTGGGTTCGTCGTGACCTGATAGAAACTCTGGATGGTGTTGCCCTCCCAGGGAGTGAGGAACAACCCGAACACGAAAAAAGAGAACACGAGCGCTGCAAGAAGGTAGCTTGCGTAGAAATTCTTCCGCTTAAAGTGGAGAGCCAGATATAGTGCAGTTTTGTTTTTCTGCCATGTCTCCTTGGTGGCTGCCACGTAGGTGTCGGTGACTCTCGCGGAAACCGTTACCACGTGTTCAATTGCCATCCCCACGAGCATGAGGATGGGCAGCAGGAGGAAGTACAGGAATCTGTTGTAGTCGATGTAGAAACCCACGAAGTAACCCTGCGTGAAAGCCACCGAAACCAAAACCCAGAGTGCCACCAGCAGTGATGAGAGGGTGAGGTACTTGCCCTTGTACGCTCTAGAAAACAGGAAAGCGAAAACCACGCATGCAGCCAATGGGACCAAGAGTTGCCAGGGCAGAATTCTTGTTGATAAAAGCGCCAGCCTGATGTCGGACACGCCGCCTGTGAACGTCTCGGCATTGGCACCCACGTAAGCTGGCACGGCGTTGATCAGAAACGGCGAAACGACGACGGCGCCGAGGACGAGAGGTGCGAGCCAAAACAGCAGGCGTTTTCTGGGTAATTCGAGTTTCTTGCTGAGGATCGCCGCGAACAGAACGACAGCCAGTATGGTGCTGCCGAAGACGAGGGCGCTGAGCGAATGCGTGAAGAACAGCGCCCCTGTGAGAAGTGAGGAGGAGATGAGGAAGGTCGGCAGAGAGAAACGCTTGCTCTCCAGGATCAAATAGATTATTAGGGGAATGAGCATGAGCGTTACGACGTTGGGGTAGCCTCCCCACATCAGCATCTCTATGTCAAAACGTGAGATAGCTAAAAGAAACGCCACGATGAAAGCCGTCGACTCCATCCACAATCGGCGCGTGACGAGGAATGCACAGGCAACGATGAGGGTGGAGAACAACGATACCACGAAGGTGTGCGCCAACACGTCAGGCATTCCAGTGAAGAGGATAACTTGCGAGACGAGGATGTGGTAGCCTGGAAACGTGAGGGACAAGCCGCCGCCCATCTGGTAGTTGTTGTTGAGGAAATTCACGTTCCCCGAGGGCGTAATTGAGTTGATGACACTTTCGTGTAAGCCAATGTCTGCACCTGGCGGGTAACCTCCTTCAAGCATTAGCATTACCCTATAGCCGAAGGCAAAAGCCAAGATCAGGAACAGCAGCAGGTATTTTCGGGAGTTTCCTGTCATTTCAGCGCCTTCTCGACCATATTTTCCTCGTTTAGGCTGGAAAGTGGATTTGAGGAGTTAAAGTTAAATACAGAGTTCGAGTATAAAAACGGCGGGTAAAAATAAACCTAAAGGAAAGTAGGTGTGTTAAAATGTCGTGGCTTAAATCTATGATGGAAAAAGAGCCTCCCGAACCGCAGAATCCAATCGGCACAGTCGTCATCGGCAACATTGAACCAGACATGCACGACACCGCCAAAGAAGCCGTCCGCAGGTCGCTGAAGCGCGCCGGATTCAAGACAATTGATGCAGGCAAGAGCGTTGCACCGCAAGTTTTTGTCGACAAGGCAAAAGAAAACAACGCTGACATAATTGCCCTCTCAGTAAACACGGTGCCAGCGAAGAACAACCTTCCGAAGCTCGATGAAGCACTCAAAGCAGCAGGGTTGAAGGACAAAGTTGCGATTATAATGGGCGGAGCCGCAGTCAAAAAGGAAGATGCAGACGCACTCGGTGCACTCTTCGGCAAGAACAAGGAAGAGGGCGTCGAAATCGCCAAGAAGGCGATGGCTGCCAAGAAGAAGTAGACTGCACTCGGATGAGGCAAGATGCTGAAATTCAACACGAAACAAAACATCTATGATATAGGGAAGGTAAAGGTCGGTGGTCAACCCGGAGAAAATCCAACCTTTCTCATCGGCTCAATCTTCTGGCTCGGCCAGAAAATGGTGCAGGACGCCAACAAAGGAATCTTCGATGCAAAGGCTGCTGAAGAAATTATCAACAAGCTGCAGATGTGGACCGACGTTTCAGGTGTTCCACACGCGTTCGACATCGTCGGAACAACTGAGGAAGCGTTCTCGAAATACATTCCTTTCATGGCTGATCACACAGAAGCACCACTTATGCTGGATGCGATGAGCCCCAAGACACGTATGGCAGCGGCTGACATGGCTAAGAAGATGGGCTTAGCGGACAGATGCTTGTACAACTCTGTCTACAAGGGTGTCACCGACATGGAGCTGGCGAAGCTGAAGGAAAGTGGCATCAAGATGTCAATCGTGCTCGCAGATAATCCTAAGGACAACAGCCTCGAAGGCAAGATGAAGGTCCTCGAGGAAGCGTTAGCGATGGCAGACAAGGCAGGCATCACAAAACCATTGATCGATACCGCAATCCCGGCGTTCGCGCCCGACATGGGTACGGCAGTCCGAGCAATCCACTTCATCAAGGAGAAGTTCGGTCACCCCACGGGATTGGGCACTGGCAACGTCGTCACAACGATGGGCTGGGTAAAAGCAAACGTTCCCAAAGAGTTCCGCAAGGGTTGCACGACCGCAACTAACGCCATCATGCAGGTAATGGGTGCCAACTGGCTGATGTTTGGCCCCGCAGAGCAGGCTGACTGGGTTTTCCCCGCAGTTGCCGTAGTCGACACATACATTGCCTCCGCCATGGGCGACGTCGATATCCGACCGCTCGACGAGTCACATCCGATCTACAGAATCTTCCTCTAAACATCCACCCCTTATTTTCTTTGAAATTTTTTGAAGTGCTCGTGGTGAAGCCCGACCGCTGGTTTGAAATCATCGTTCTCTTCACGTTGTTGACCATAGCCGTTGTTTATGCTATCCCAGGGGATTCGCCGCTGTTTGCGCTGCGTTACCTGCTGGGGTTCACGTTTGTCGTGTTCTTGCCAGGCTACTGCCTCGTCAATATCCTCTTCGTCGGCGCAGACCGCATCGACCCCGTCGAAACCGTCGTCCTGTCTGTCGCATTGAGCTTCGGCATAGTGGGACTCGTGGGGCTGTTTCTGGGTTTGTCGCCCATAGGGATAGGCTTCACATCCGTTGTACTCTCGCTAACCGCAATAACTCTCGTTTTAGCCGTGATTGCCTTCGTGAGGAAAAGAAAAGCTCCGGAAGCGGTGCAAGCCCCTCCATCGGAGCAAGTGCCCTAGAAGCTCTAGACGATTTGTTCAAAAGTATTCTTAGCAATGCTTGTTTGAGGAAAGGCGAAACGTTGACCTCGTCAAGTTCGCTCTTCGGAATTTCCTTGGACTCCTTGCCTTCAGAAACTAGCCCTCCGAACCGATCGCTCACGTCATCAACGTTGCCAAATTCCGCGGGAACCAGCCCCATTTTGACGTCGTCGTCCAGTTTGGCCGCAGCTAACAAGAAAGAAGCGTAAAGGGGATTGGATAGCACATCGTTTAGCTTCTTCGTTAAGCGCGACTGCGTCTGAGTTTAAGAGTTCAATTTTCGAAAACTCGGACGCCAGCTTCTCCACCGATAAGTGCCTCGCCTTAAGCCTAACCGCAACCGACCTCGACGGCAACGTGCCATCCTGTTTCTGCAGAGCTTGATAGACGGCTTCGCGGACGCAAGAGCCGACAAGCTGCCCCAACTTCGACGCTGGCCCACCCAACTCAACGGTTGGTCCCATGCCCGTGGTTGCCACGGAGAGGCTGTCCGTAATCGACCCCGTCGCCGCTTCGCCGCTGTACCTACTGCGGATATCCAAGTCGTTCAAGGCTGCGGTTTTTGCTTCTGTGGCGGTGACGAAGGCCGCGACCAGGCAGCTATCCGTAGGATTGGCGTTAATCACGACGATGATATTTATAGTCCCATTCAAGTGGTCCGCGTTTATGGTTTCGCCCGCGGATTCACCATGGCTCGCTCCTGCTGTCGCAACAACGTTAACGGTGACGCCGCTGTCAGACTTCGCGACGTGCACCATGTTCTTGATTTTCGCCGCTGTAATCATCGCGAGAAAATCCTCCGACACGCCCACTTTCTTCGACGACATCCTCACCAAATTCATCGGGTCTTCGTGGAGCTGCATATCGCTGTAGCCTTCGGGGACTTGGATGTTGAGGATGGCTTTGACGCGTTTAAAACCGCCGTTGTAGATGGCTGAGCTCACCGTCAGCAGCTCAGCCTCAGAGGTTATGGCTGCGACGTTGTCTTCAACGAGGAGCTTGGCTTGCGGCGTGTTGAGGAGATTGATTGTCTTCATGATAGGATGCCTCACATTTGAATTTATGACGACGCCGTTAGTTTTTAATGTTAACCTTGTTCTCAAGCGTTTAGAAAGAACAGTCGGCTGTTCCTCTGGGAGAACGCACAAGTCAAGAAATCTTGACTGACGTTTGGTCAAGGAACCTTGACAAGAACTCTTTAATCCACGGTTAGGCTCCTGATGCTCTGGGGGAACGCATCTCACGTGAAAAAGGCGGCATCGATAGTTCTCCTTTCCTTCATCCTTTTCACAGTCTTGTTCAGTGGCTTAGGGCATGTTGAGGCTGAATCCTCGCCGTTTACGGGGAAAATCAGAATAACTCCAGGCGGAACCGTGGAAGGAACTGACAAGATAAGTCAAAACGACAACATCTACACCCTCGGCGGAGACATTAGTGGCAGCGTTGACAATGGACAAGTTTTCATCTCAATTGAGAAAGACGGGGTCATTTTTGACGGTGCAAGCAGAACAATTCAAGGAACAGGAACTGGCATCGCGGTAGCAGTCTGCGGTAGAAAAGATGTAACGATAAAGAACACAAGAATCATCAACTTCGGAACAGGCATTGAACTACGCGCCACAGCTTTCGAGAGCAACTCAACCGCTTCCAACAATCGAATCCTCGACAACTACCTTGAGACAACATACTGGGGAATCAACCTTAATACCAACAATGGAGTGGTTTCCGGAAACAAGATTGTCTCCAAGAACAGCATATACGGCGTAAACTTCCAATCGAACAACACCGTATTCTTCAACAACGCCTTTATCGATGGAGGTCTCGTTGTATTTGTGCCCTGCTTCCTGAACGATTTCTCAGGCAACACCATCAACGGTAAACCCATTGTTTACCTGGAACGGCAAGCAGGCCAAGTCATAGACGGCGCTGGACAAGTATTCTTGACAGATTGCAGCAACATGACAATCAGAAACGTCGAGGCAACCCTGAACTTGAGAATGACAATAGAACTTTTCGAGACAAGCAACACGATGGTAACCAACTGCAAAGGCAACATCATCCTAAGGAATTCGCACAGCAACACCATCATCTACAATCAACTCACAGACGTTGGCTCTGTAGCTAAATACGACAGCGCAGCGGTTGCGTTATCAGACTCCCACAACAACACCATTGCTGACAATTCAATATTGGCAACGGGCAGCTACGGCGTCAGCCTCGGTGGATCATCCTATAACAAAGTGTATGGAAACACCATTTCCTCAACTGGCCAAGCCGGGGTCAGAGTTGAATCAACATCGGAATTCCAGGCGGCACCCGAATTCAACTACGTATACGCGAATCGCATTACTTGCACGGAAACTGGCATCTCCTTCAGAACAGGCGCGAAAAACAACGTTGTATTCAAAAACGCTCTCACTGGATGCAAAGACGCAATCATGCTCAGCAGCGGATACAAAAACACCTTTGTGGGGAACAATATTTCAGGATCCGCCCAATACGCTGTTTACTTCAGCGTCTCGGATGACAATAGCTTCTACCACAACAACTTCTGGAACAATTCAAAGGTTGCTTACGAGAATCACGACGTGTACTGGTGGGCATTCCAGAACAACACGTACTTTTCAGAGAACAACACATGGGATAGCGGCGGAGAAGGCAACTACTGGGATGATTACACTGGCTCTGACACCAATGGCGACGGCATAGGCGAAACACCATACACCGTTTACGAGGGTTTTGCAGACCATTATCCCCTCACAACGCCTTTTGACATCAACAGCGTCTTTGTTGACTATGCAGGCTGGATTCCTCAATCGTCACCGGACAAGCCACTATCGAGTGATGAATTGCGCATAGTAGTTCTCTCTCCTGAAAACATAACGTATAGCACAACAAATATTCCGCTTGAATTGATTGTGTCCCAGCCATTCGTCTGGTTAGGTTACAGCCTTGATTTCCAGCCAAACGTTACTTTATCTGGAAACGCTACGATTAGCCTGTCGCAGGGCGTACACAGCTTAACGGTTTACGGAAATACAACACAAGGAACTTTTGCGTGTTCCGAAACCATATTCTTCAACGTGAACCTTCCAGAATCCTTTCCCATGGTTCCTGTTGCTGCAGTTTCCACCGCTTCGATAGGCATTGTGGTTACCGTGGCTGGTCTGGTTTACTGGAAGAAACGCAAACGTTAAGGTAAAATCCGCGAGTAAACGCTATTTGTTGGGTTTTAGTTTACACCCCAGGTTATAGAGGAACAGCATTGAAGTTGCGCGTTACTTTTTCGCCAAGAGCTTGAGGAATTCTTCCCTCTCCAGCTTGGCGTCCTTCATGATCTTCAGAAGCAAACCCACGCTGATGCTTTCTCCAGCATGAACCGGAATCACGGTAACCCTGCCGTCGACATGCTTCATGACCACGTGACTGCCATGTTTCCTGGCGACTTCGAAGCCGACTGCTGATAGGGCTTTCATGACTTTTCTGGCTGGTTGCGGTCTCAGGCTCAATTAAGTGGTGACCTCGACGAATTGGAAGCCGACGAGTTCCACGTTCTCTTTGGGTTTGGCGCCTTCAGCCTCAAGGTAAGCGCTGATAGCTTCCTTTACGCGTTTTGTCAATTCGTCCAGTGTTTTTGCTTGAGTGTGACAGCCTGGCAGCTCCGGCACCGATGCAACGTAGACGCCGTCTTCGTCCCTTTCAACCATGACTGCGAACTTCAAAACAGGTCACGGATTATCGATGAGTGAACACGCTTACTAAAATCTTCTCATCAACCGTTAGTCAACAACAAGCTTGGTCAAGAAATCTTGGCTGGCTCTTAGTCAAGGAACCTTGACAAGAACCCTTTTAGTTAGCCAAGCAGCCCGCTATTTTAGGGAACGAACATGATTAAACGTGTAGTTCTCTACCTTATCGTAATCATGATGGTGTTAAATCTAACCATGATCAATTGTTCATCGGCTTTGGTGCCCAAGCCATCTGTTCCCGAATTCGCTTTGAAGTTTGCGGACCATTCCTATGAAATCCCGACGACGTATTCAACCGATCCTTACACTGGAGAAAATGTTACACATGCTGGTTATCACGTCCAGAGCATAACGTTGGAAGTGACAATCAAAAATCAGCCTTTCGTCCCTTACGACGAGGGCGGCTGGAGAATCGAATTCTTCTACAACATCCGTGAGAAAGGACATTACTCGGAAGACTTTATGGAACTCTACCGTCCTTCAGATGGCTATCCAACTCAGTCGAATTCTGAATACACGGTAGTATCACTGGGCACCTTGGGAGAGAACGGTCTCTCCTTGGCAACAAATGCAAAGATGTTCGACGTTCCCTCTGGTGGTCAAATGGATTTCCAAGTAGAAGCTATGATAGGATACGTATCTCGAGTATACAACCCGAACGCAACAGGCCCATTCGACATATACCCGTGGGTCTTTACGGGCGAAACAAGCGGCTGGAGTAACACTCAGACCTTAGATATTCCTGTCTCTACCACGTCACTCGAAGACTCAACTTCACAAACTCCAAGCTCCACCCCGAATCCCCCAAGTTGGACTTCTCCAACTTCGACAGCTGACCAGCCAGCTGAGGGTGCATCAGAAGAACCTCTGCAAACGTCACCCTCAGAAAAAGTTCTAGGAACGTTTGTTGCAGTTTTTGTGGTTGTCGTGGGAGTTCTGGTTTACTGGAAGAAACACAAACAAACCTATCATTCCTCCACATTTTCTAACAAGAACCAATTATCACAGGAAGCATTGGCATTCCTGGTTTCCTTGGTGAATGAAGGGCCAAGAATTATCGAGAAGCGTGGCACGGGTATTTGTTCGACATTTGTCCAGAAATATCCTCATATGTTTAACTTTAGGGCGATTTTATGTCCATATGGATAAACTTAAATAGGTTGGAGGCAACGAAATCAGATATTACGAGGGAACATGTATGACACTCAGCAAAGAAGACTACATCACCTACATTCCCGAAGTCCGCGCACTCGTAAACCGCGTCGTGCAGCGGAACATGGCGGAGGGCATCCTATTCTCCGCCGGAACCGACACCAGCATAATTGCGTATGAGGCGGTGAAGTACAAACCGAATTTGCCCGCTTTGACGATGGCGTTCAAGCACGGCAACCCGAAAGACACCGAGTACGTGAAGACGATGGTGGCGTTCCTCAAACTCAAAGACCACAAAACCCACGTGTTCGAACGCGAGGAGGTCCTTGAAAACGCGCCCAAAGTGGTGCAGATTGTGAAGAGTTTTGACCCAATGGAGGTCAGGAACAGCATGCCAGTTTACATCGGTTTGAAGTTGATGAAGGCGAGGGGTGTGAACAGCGTCTTCACTGGTGACGCGCTGGACGAGTTATTCGGTTATCCGTGGATGTTCCACCTATCCGAAGCTGAGCTGGCGCAGAAATTCCAGGACATGTGGGGAGAAATGGGGTTCACCTCGTTGCCGATGGGCAAAGCTGTCGGCGTGACAATTAAGCCGCCTTACTTAGACCCCGAGTTCATGGAATACGCCAAGAAATTACCTATCAAGCTGAAAATCAACTTCCATGATGGCGTGAAGTACAGCAAGTGGATTATGCGCAAAGCGTACGAAGACTTCATCCCGATGGACGTGATTTGGCGTCCGAAGGCTCCGCTGGAGCAGGGCACAGGCACCGCAGCGTTCCGCGAGTACCTAGCCAAAGAAATCTCCGACGCGGAGTTTGAGGAGAAGAAGAAGCGCATCCTCGAAGAAGACAGCGTCAAAATCGGCGATAAGGAGCAGCTGCTTTACTACGAGCATTTCAGGCGTATCCTCGGCAAGCCGTCAGACGTGTTTAACGAAAAATCCAAGGGCAAGCAGTGCCCGTACTGCAAGAGCTACGTGAAGACGAAGATTGCGTTCTGCAAGGTCTGCGGAGCCTACCCAATCTAAACCCCCTTCATTTTTCCTCTAGCCTCGTTTCTTGAGGCTTTTTGCTTTCTTGAAAGCGAGAAATCCTCAGATTTTGAGAAACATTTAATTCTCAACGCCTTCGTCATGTGAAAAGAAACAGGAGGCACATGTAAATGGCTAGGCTCTCCGACCTGAAAATCGCCATGGGCACATCCATCCTCATAGCCGCCTTCATATTCGGCATATTCATATTCGCCATCCTCTTCTTCCTCAACCTCGACCTCGTCACTGGCTTGGTCGTCGGGCTAGGCGCAGTAGCGCTGTTCATCCTGTTTCAGTACGCTGTTGGGCCTTCCATAGTGGCTGCCACGGCTAGATTGCATTACCTTCAGCCAAACGAGAACCCATTCCTCCAGAATACGGTGAAGGAACTGGCGGACAAGAGCGGGCTGCCCATGCCGCGGGTGGCGACTGTTCCGAACACCACGCCCAACGCCTTCACGTTTGGCAGAAGCCAGAGCAGCGCCACATTAGCCGTCCACCAGGGACTTCTGGACACGTTGAACGAGGATGAAATCAAGGGCGTCGTAGCCCACGAGCTCGGGCACATCAAGCACAAGGACTACATCGTGATGACGGTGTTGTCGGCGTTGCCGCTCATCGCTTATATCGTGGCGCAGACCGCTCTGCGGGCAGGCATGTTCACTTCCTACTCCAGAGGCAGGAAGGATAACAACCCAGCCGCAGCCTTAATCGTCATAGGCGTCATTTCGTTCATCGTATACATCATCACGTTCCTCAGCGTCATGCGGCTGAGCAGGCTCAGGGAACACTATGCCGATGCCTACAGCGCTTACGTCACGGGCAACCCTCGAAGCTTGGAGAGCGGGCTGGCGAAAATTACGTATGGCTTATCCATCTCGCCGAAGCCACCAGAAGGTGCAAGAGCATTCTTCATCGAAGACCCTGCGCTAGCGAAGCAGGAAATCCAAGAGATAATGGACAAGAAAGATGACTACGACCTCGACCACGACGGCGTTCTCGACGAGAGAGAACTGGAACTGGCGATGCAGCGGGAGTCGAAGTCCACGTGGCACCAGCTAAACTCGCTTTTCGCAACACACCCGCCGACGTTCAAGCGGATTCTGCTGCTGAAAGAGATTGAGAACGAGATGAACACAGGCACCTACACTACCGAAAAAATCTACACACACATCTAAATAACCTACATACGATTAGGTTGAATCCCCCAATTTCAAGCTTGGTTAGCTCTCGAAGCCCTTGAGCAGCTGGTCGATGCCTTTGCCGACTTTTTCGCCCATATATCCGCCTTCGAGCACGAAGAACGTCGGCTTCTTCAACGCGGCGATCCGCTTGCCGATCTGCCAGTAGGTTTTCTCCGTCAATCCCAATGACGCCAAATCGCCAGCGTAGGTGTCGAAACCCGCCGAAACAGCCACAACAGCGAACCTGCCCATGTCGTCTACCATGCTCAGTGCCCTATCAAGCGTCTCCAGATATCTGTTCTCGCCGACGTCGCCGAGCAACGCGAAATTCAGGCAGTTTCCCTCCGAGCGGAAGCCTGTTCCGGGATAAAGCGGGTGCTTGTGTAGCGAGACGTAAACCACGTTCTTGTCGCCCATGAAAATCTCCTGTGTTCCGTTGCCGTGATGTCCATCGACGTCCAGAATTAACGTTGGCTTTTTGAGGGTCTTGACTGCGATGGCGATGTTGTTGACGTAGCAGAAGCCGCGGGTCGCCACGCCCAGGGCGTTTCCTGAGGTCCCTGCATGATGTCCCGGGGGACGCATCAACGAGAAGCCGTGGGTCTTGGCTGCCAGCAAAGCTCCGCCCGCAGATAATCTTGCGAACTCGTAGATGTTGTCGTACGCTGGAGTGTCAGGGTCTTCCACCAACCCCTTTTTTAAGTTCCATAGATAGTCGGGGTCGTGAACTTTTAGCAGATCGTCTTCGGTTGCTGGTTTGGGCTCTAGAAACTC
The DNA here is from genome assembly GCA_963820675.1 of Candidatus Bathyarchaeota archaeon. Lineage (GTDB taxonomy): Archaea > Thermoproteota > Bathyarchaeia > Bathyarchaeales > Bathycorpusculaceae > UBA11855. Next base: position 111,337 of record CAWGAW010000022.1, read on the forward strand.
GTACCCCAGTTCCTTGAGGATTTCGTGCGCCAGCTTGACTCGTTGTGGTCCTTCGACGTGCCAGTTGCCGTAGCCTAAGCATTTCTCTGAGAAAACAATCTTCGTCTTCATCGTGTGGTTCGCCAAGCGGTTTGCACATTAAAATATTACTTCCTCATAAACGTTTAGCGCTAAGCCGCCATGGTGCAAGTATGATTGCTCAGAACCCATTCGATGAATTCCGACGAGAATGTCAAACCGCGCTAGCCTACGCACTAAAAAAGACGCTGCCCGAAATTCGAGTTGAATCTTTTCCGCTGAATAAACCGCCGAACCCAGAGTTCGGGCAACTTGCCTCGTCACTGTGTTTTGAGTTGGCGAAGAAGCTGGGGCAGAAACCGTTAACCTTGGCGGAACAGCTTGTAAAGTCGCTGTCAAAGTACGAGTTTAGTCTGGTTGAGAAGGTATCTCCCGCTGGCGGGTACGTGAACTTCCATGTTAACTTCCCCAAATTCTCCGCTCTAACTTTGGATTCGGTTAGGCAACTTGGTTCCGATTACGGGTTCGTGAAGACTGGCAAGCCCCAGAAGGTCATCGTGGAGCACACTAGTGTCAATCCGTTGCATCCTATTCACATCGGTCAGGCGCGGAACCCGATGCTAGGCGATGCCTTGGTGCGGATAATGGAGCGAAGGGGGCATACGGTTGCGAGGCATTACTATATTGACGACGTTGGCAGGCAGTCGTCGGTTTTGGCTTACGGTTACAGCTTGCTCGGGAAGCCGAAGCCAGACGAGAAATCTGACGGGTTCGTGGGTAAAATCTACACCGTGACTAGCTGCCTTGTTGAGTTGAATCGGCTGCGGAGGCAGTTGGATTTGGCGAAGGCGACCTCGAACGCTGATGAGGTTGCGCGGCTCAACGGTGAGATTGCTGAGTGGGTGGGCATCGCGGCTGAGTTGGAGGGCAAATATCCTGAGCTCTTCGCCGCTTTGTTGAAGAAGATCGGTAAGGTTGAGAATCCTGAGGAGGAGATTGGCAGGCTGAACAGGGCTTACGAGGATGGCGAGCCGAAGGCGAAGCGGCTGATTCGCAACGTGAGTGAACTATGTTTGGCGGGTTTCCGAGAGACGATGCTGCGTTTAGGGGTCAGCTATGACTCGTGGGATTGGGAGAGCGACTTCGTTTGGAGTGGAAAGGTTAACGAGGCGTTACAGAGGCTTAAGAAGTCGGGGTTCGTGAGCAGCGATGAAGGCGTTTTGGAATTCGATGCCGACAAGACTGTCCGCGCTCTGGGCTTGAAGGCGAAGTTGGGTTTGCGGGAGGATTACGAGGTTCCGCCGTTGACGCTGGTGCGCGCGGATGGGACAACGCTGTACACAACTCGGGATGTGGCTTACACGCTGTGGAAGTTCGGCAGAGCTGAGCGCGTCGTGAACGTCATCGGCATGGAGCAGTCGCTGGCGCAGTTACAGCTCAAGATTGCCCTTTACGCTATCGGCTGTGGTAGGGAGGCTGAGGAGCTGGTACACTTTGCGTATAATCTGGTGGCGTTGCCGGGTTACAAGATGAGCAGCAGGCGTGGAAGGTACATCACGTTGGATGAGGTTTTGAACGAAGCGATTGAACGAGCTTTCGAAGAGGTTTCGAAGCGTTCGCCGATACTGAGTGGGGAGGAGAAGCGGAAGATTGCGACGTTCGTGGGGCTCGGCGCCGTTCGCTACGCTCTGGTGGATGTGGATGCTGGAAAGCCCGTGGTGTTCACGTGGGACCGGGTGTTGAATTTCGAGACGAACAGTGCGCCGTACGTCCAATATACGCATGCGAGAGCTTGCAGCATACTCCGAAAAGCTAGCAGTTCAGCGACGGCGGCTGATTTCGGCTTGCTCACGGAACGGTTAGAGCGCGACCTCGTGCTGGCTCTCGCAGGGTTCCCAGACACATTCATCGATGCAGCGGAGTACCTGAAGCCCAACATGATTGCGGACTACGTGAACGCTTTGGCGGACAAGTTCAACACGTTCTACGGCGCGTTGCCCGTGATAAGGGCGGAGCCGAAGGAGCTGAGCCAGGCAAGACTTGCGCTGACAGATGCTGTGCGAATCGTATTGTGTAATGCATTGACGTTGATTGGGGTTGTGGCACCAGAGAAAATGTAAACGCATCAAAGTCCAGACTGCATCGCAGAAGCGTATTGGAGCATGAAGCGTATCAGAAAATCGATTTTATGAACCATAACTATCCCACGTATGAATTCGCTTTTAAGTATAGAAATATTTAGCTCACTCAACGTAGAGACACAGATATTTCGTTTTTCCATGTCTCATACCTTGATAATAAGAGATAATCAGTGGCTTAAAAATGAAAATGGAAGATAGTTCTATGCTTCGAAAAAGTCATTTGTCATTATGTTGCCTTGAAGGGCGCCACCATAGACCTCTAAGCCGTCTCCACGCCTAAGTCTTTGTCCGAAGTTTATCACGCATTTTACCTCTCTCTTTCAAAGCCACAACTCTGAACATTACCTCTTTAGCCGTTAATGCTTCTTGGTACCAATCTGATTTTGATTTAACCCCTTGTCTGGGATTTTCAGGTTCGGTTTCATTTTCTTCGGGATAGTTTTCCGTCCTGACAGGTACTTTCAACCGTCGAAAACTTTCGGTGACGATGGACAAAAGAAAGTTTTCTTGTACGAGCCTCATAAGGAATACATAGCAGGTTTTCTTGCTAAAATTATTCTTGGGACTATTTGCCTCAGAAATTGGGAGATTTTTGAAAGCATTCTTTGTCAATTTCCAAAAGGAATTATTGAGGAATTTGTCAGCTTTTTGAAATTGGTTGGAACAGCTTTTACGGTGAGGTTCTAAACCGTTCCGAAGAGAACCTGATTTTTTCAGAGCCTTTTTTGAAGAGCCTTACAAAAAACCAAAAAACCTGAACGGGGAGTACATGTTATTCTTAAGTAGTTTCTTCCACAGGCACGGATATCTATTTTTTCCATGCCTATCGCCAAGAAAACTACTGCCACACTTGCCTATAAATTGCCATGGAGAAAAGTTCCATTCAAGATCGCGCGCGCTGTCACTGCACCGATCACTGTGTCACTCAATCTCTCACTCATCACTTACACCCATCTACCTACACACCAATACATAGTCGCAAAGCGCACCTAAGCGTGTGTTCGTGCGCGTGTGCGCAGGTGAACGTATGATCCAAGCGAATTGGTATGTGAAGTTAGCTTCAATCCACCCACTAATGCACGTGGAAAAACCAAATCCAACGAACACTTAGTGACATTCAAGGAATTCCAAGGTAACCACTCACTTAATGGTCAAATAGAACGTTGGCAACGAACCATAACAGAATTTGTCAATAACAACTGAAATTCGAAAAGACGTGCATCATCTTTAACAAATTCTGTTTAAAACCACAAGAAGGGACAGGTAAAAAATCGAGTGCTCAAAAAAGGACGGGCCCATGTTTATAAAAGCCCGAAAAAAAGATCCTAGGTTTAATTTTCTATCAGGAGCTTAATTTAGAAACCGCTAGTAACCACTCCCCTGGCGTTCTGGACATTTGGCAAAGGCTTTAGGAAACGGACCGCCCCTTTGTAATTAGATCATATGTTTTGAATGCTAGGACTGGTGCATACTTGAACGGCAACTAACGGAATTTGACATAACAGAAACTGTTGAAGAGAGGCTGAAAAGTGGGGGGGGGGGTTCGATTCATGTTTTCAATTATGTGTGGGACTCCTAGCCTATTCATTTCAAAAAGTGTTAAATAGTTCACTATCGCGCACAACAAGACCAAACACATTATGAGTTAAGCTTGGCATATGATCCCTAAGACCCTCCCCCACTGTCAGGAGAACGGTGGTCATGGCTCCTAAGCCTCTACTCCCCCTTCATTGTTGATAGCAATGTACAGTTCGCCAGCGCGCGCTATGGCAGAATTGAGGTTGTGGTGGGGCCGCTGGGATTTGAACCCCGCCCCAAGTGGAGATGTCACCCGCACGATCCCTTTTTTCTATGTTTAATTGCTGAACCACAATAACACTTCGCTATTTAATGCGAGAGTTTTTCGGTTATTTCTGGCGAGTTTTCATAGTAGCGGTTGCAGTGTTGCTTTCATGGCTCTGTTTCGAAAGGGGACAATTTTGTATTAGTATTTAGTTGCTTTTCTCTTCTTTCGCAGAGCAAAAGCAAGGGCAGAAAAAGCACTTGCTGTCATGAGTACTCCTACTGCAAGCGCGTATGGCAAGTAGTTTGGGGTTGTGGGTACGTTTGGAATTGACCAAATCCGCATGTCAGGGTCACATAAACTGCCCAGTGCTGTGCAGCCAACAGTTATGATTTCTAAAACACCATCCTTGTCAACGTCGCCATTGCCGACGTTCCAAGCGCACGCGCCTTCATCAAAAGTCCATTCTACACTCTGCTCTAAGAGTAAAGCTGTTCCGTTGAATTCCCAAACTTCGAGTTGTCCTCGGTCGTGGGGGGCTTCGCTATTTTTGAAGCTGTCTTCAGCCGCTGTTATGCCGCTTGTTACAACTTCTGTTTTTCCATCGTTATCAACATCATCAAGTGATATGGATTTTACTTCGGTTAGGTAGTCGGTTGCCCATTCTTTGCTTTCCAGTCTCGTTAAAGCAACTCCATCCCAGCGCCAAATTTTGAGTTGAGCATTGACTTTTTCCCCATCGAACGCAAACCCGCCGGAGACTATTTCTTTAAAGCCATTCCCGTCTAAATCAGCTGCTTTGACGTTGTTTACAATTGTGTTCCCTTGAACGGCGCCTGCTATAGTTTCAGCGTAAATTTCAGGAACAAGTTGCCAGTTTTCGTTTGCTTTTAGGAAGAATTCTTGACCGTTCCATTGCCAAATGCTGATTTGCCCCTTGCTATTGTTAAGGTTGTCGGAGTACCCGCCCACAATAACTTCGATGTTTCCATTGTTGTCCAAGTCACCGGCATACACGGAATTAGCGTTTGTTACATTAGCTACATCCATTTCCAACCTTCCAGCCAAACTCAAAGCGCTGTCTTTGAAGTGCCATAAACAAAGCTGTCCAGTATTCAAAGAATTTTTGCGTAGTCTACCAACCGTAACAATTTCAGATATGCCATCTTTATCTACGTCGCTGACGAAGATGGAGCTAACGGATGCTCCTTCGTAATGTGCTTTTAGGCTCAACTCTTGATTGTTTAAACGCCAAATTCTCAGGCAGGAGGTGGTGTAATTGCCAGTTTCATTTCTGCAAGAACCAGCCGTAATGATCTCAACATTTTTGTCGCCATCGACATCGGCAGCATAAAGACACAAAATATTTCCAATCCAATTGGCACTTGCCTTGAGCGTTACGTTTTGTCCGTTCCAACTCCATATTTTGAGCGGAGCTTCACTGGCAGTTCTGGAACCGTTAAGAGTGTTATACGCGAAGCCGCCTGTTAATATTTCCATAGCGCCATCACTGTCAACGTCCCCTACAAAAATGTTATGAGTTCCATAGATGCAAGTGCCGCCTACACCGTAAGTATCCCAGTTTTGTTCAGCTTCCAAGTTGAAGTCTCCGGTTTGCGCATTGACTCTCAACCCGATAGACGAGCAAAGAAGGAATGTGGAAAGAATAATTGAGATTAGGTATCTATGTTGGCTGTTCATGCTTAACCCGCAGAGTGGAGAGTTAACAACTAATTGGAAGTTATGCAGTATTAAGTCTGGCGCAAAAACCTTCAGAAAACGCAAATAGCTAACGCAAATAGAACCACTAAAAGCAAGCTCATGGAGTACTGGGAATCAGAAAAACCACGTATCAGTGGACTGGGGGGGGGATTTGACCCCCAGTCAGGTGGAGATGTCACCCGCAAATCTCCATTTTCTCTCTATTCTGAGGATGCTGTGTTCCCTGAAAATTGCTGATTCATTTTGTGTTTTGGTTGAAACAAAAAATATATTACCACGAATTTCAGATTAGTGAGTATATGTCGTTAATAGATTATATTCTCACTCGCAGAAGCATTAGACGCTATGAAACCAAGGATATACCTGAAGAGGTTCTGCAACAAATTTTTGAGACTGGCAGGCAGGCTCCCTCTGCAGTTAATAGACAGCCTATTCGTTTCGTCATTGTGAAGGACCATGATATACTGAAGAACTTGTGCGATACTTTGATTACCCGTTTTGTCAAATATGCTCCCGTCGCTGTTGTTGGGTGTGCAGACATAAAATCGCTTTTGACTGGAAAATGGGCTGTTGTTGACGCCACAATTGCTATGCAGAACATGGTTATTGCCGCGTGGACTTTAGGGATCGGTTCCTGTTGGATAGGAGCTTGCAACGAAGAAAAAGTCAAGGAATTGCTGAAAATCCCTGATAAATGGAAAGTAGTTGCATTGATAACTTTTGGCTATCCTGCCGAACAACCGAAGCCAAGAAAGAAGAAACCATTTGAGGAATTGTTTAGCTTCAACAGTTTCTAGCGCGCGCTAGAAGGTTCTAAATGCCGTATTGGCCGGTATTTGAATCTTGGAAAATTGGAAGATGGGGTGGGTAAAACGTGAATGTAATGAATATGATCGCTAACAACGCAATTAGGATGATGGCGATTGTTTCTGTCGACCTCGATGGTTTGCTATTTTTGAAAAGTTTGAGGCATATGACCTGGCCAACAACAACAGCAATCATGAAGGTAGCTATGTCTATGGCTAGAATCTCTTCTGTGAAGACGGTGTACGAATAGAATACTGTTGGTATCAAAACGACCATTATTATGATGCCTGTTGCCTTGGCGGCAAAAAAATTACTGACACCTTTTCTTAGAGGGAAAAACTCGATTAGCATCCAGAATAGTGAAGGCCAAAAAGGCAGTTTGAGATGTTCCCATACTGATTCGTTGACTGCAGAGAAAGAGCCGACCAAAGAATTATGGCCTGACAAAGCATAGGTGAAGTGCAGGGCGGTTCCTAGAAAGATTGTGAATATTGTTCCAACTATTTCTAAGGCCAAGATTTTTCTATTTCTTTGCAAGCGCTTGCTGCCCCTTCACTCATTGCGCTGTTTTCATTTTCGTTTTATCTTTGCAGTAAGGTATATAAAACAATCTAAGACTGCGCTTCTTGCGCCAAGTTTGCAAAGTCTAATGTATCTGGGATAGCACTGGCGCGCGCCAACGGCATCTCTGTAACACAAAAAAGGGAGGGGACAATCAGTTGACATCGCCTTAGAACGGTCTGAACAGCCCAGTGAACACAAGCCACACTAGCAAAGTTTTCGCCACGAAGCTAAGGACTATGTACATTCTCTCGCCATAGAGATAGTCTTTCCATCGCCCGACAGCCTTATATTGCAGAACCTGGTTGACTGCGAAGCTCATGAACAACACCAGATAAATGACGAAGATTAGGTAGACGAATTTTGGAACGTTGTTTTCACTTGCGATGACGGCACCTGTGAAATATGAGAAGAGGACGACCCAGGGGAAGCCGCCGGAAATGCATCCCAGAATAAACGATGACCAACTTGTTTTCTCAGTTTTCTGGTTAACGAGTTCCATAAGATATCCGAACATTATCATCATAGCATTCAGCACAAAGATCATTGCAAGCGACCAGAAGTCCCAGATTCCAACGAAGGTGGCGATAATCCAGATCATTATCGAGCTTGAGAAGGCATACTCGTACCATCGATACGGGTTCATTCCCTTCTTTAGATTCTCATTGTAAGATTTGTTCTTCGGAAAAGCAATCATGAAGTGTGCAAATGCAGAGATTAGTGGGAAAGCCGCTAGAAGTGCACCCAAATGAGTTACCGTGAAAAGCACTTGAGGATTAGGTACCGCGTAGAAAGCTGGATTTGTAGGGCTCACATGAGCAAACGTGAGATAGAAGGTGTAGATATCGGTTCCTTTCGGCCAAGTCAATAGGAAAGTAAGTGCCAAGATCACTATTCCATTTATGAGCTGCAATATGCCAGCGCCGATGTTGAATCGTTTCAGATAGCCGAAGGAAATTGGAGATTTGGCGATTATTTCCTGCCTTTCTTTATAGTTCATTCATTCACCTCCTCCTCTATTGTTTTTTCTTTTGTTGTTTTGTTTAATTAGTTTTGGGGAAGTGGAACAAGCTTGATCAGGGCTCTTCTATTTCGACTGCGACCTCGTTTCTTCGCAGAAAACCCGGTATGAATGGCGGGTTGTAAAGCATCGTGAACACGTTGCCTCTTGTTTCTATTCTTGCCCTTGATAGTTCGTCTGAGAGTTCTTTTGTTTCTTTTTCAAAATGGGTCTCCGACCAACTGCCGGAGAAACGCAGTGCAGCTACCAGCCTCGTTGGGACTTTGGAGATTCGTATGTGGCTGTCTGCAGGTTCAGGAGTAGTTTCAATTGTGTATTCTGCGGGCATCACAAAAGCCATAGACCCGGTATCTGAAAGAACGGGTGAAGTCATAGCAATCTGCTGAGAGACCACCGGAGTCGTCATTTTGACTTTGGTTTTTTGCCTGTTATTCCCCGTAATGAATTGGTAAAGAAGATCAAAGGCGTCATTTTCTGAGTTTTCCACTTTGGCAATAACCATCTGGGGGTAGCGTCGTATCTCAACTTTGCCTATCTTGCGGATTACTTCATATTTCACTGTTTCAACCATACACTCACGCTCTTTCTCTAAGTCTGTTGTCATCTGTTGACTATGAGATTTTTCTTCTGAATAATAGTATGCTCGCGCCTAAACTCAGAACACCGACTATCAGTATTGCTATCAGCGCGTTTTGGATGTTTGCCCAAACAAGACCTTTTATTATCAGTGATTGAAATGCCTCTGCTATGTAAGTGAAGGGGTTTACTTTCGCCACTTGTTGAACCCAACTCGGCAATAGACCTGTCGGCATCACAGAAGCGGAGAGAAACAGAAGGGGAAAGGTTGTCAAAAGTCCAACGGAGAGTGTGGTTTCAGCGTTTTTAGTGTTTAGAGCTACAAACAGGGAAATGCCTGACCATGCTATTCCAAAAAGTGCAGCTAAAACGAAAATCACAAAAACTCCGAGTACTCCCGAACCTATGTTTACTCCCAGAGCCAAGCCGATCACCAGAATAATTGCAACTTGAACAACTGTGGTTAGTGCGCTGCTAAAGAGCCTGCCGAAAAGTATTGACGATTTGTTAATTGGAGCCACTCGCATCTTGTCCATAAATCCGCTGTCAAAATCGTTCACTACTCCAATTCCAGAGTTCAACGCTGAAGAGGCTATCGTTTGTATTATTACCGCGGCAGTGAAGAACGTGATATAGCTGCTGGTTCCGGTGAGCAATTGGAAGGTTGGTATGTTCCCGATTGCTGAGAAAGCTTGAGTGAAAAGTAGGAACCAGACTAACGGCTGAACTAGGTTAAAGAAGATCAATATGGGTTGACGTACTAGTTTCTTGTTCCAACGCATGAAAATTGCCCATACTTCAGATAACATTTCCATCATTCTTACCGCCTCCTTCTTCCTCGAACACTGATTGCTTCTTTTCGTTCCACAACATTGAGGGTTTTTCCAGTTAGTTTGAGGAAAACCTCATCAAGAGTAGGAGCTGAGAGATTAAGCTGTTCCACATTGATGCCGGCACTATCCATTGCGCGCACAACTTGTGTGATCATGGATGAGCCGTTCTTTGTCATGATCGTCAATCCGTTTTCAGAAACCAAACCGTCTCTGCATTGACCTACTGCTTGAATGCCTGGTAATTTGGACATTAGTTCTTTGGCTCTGTCACAGGATGAGAAATCATCTGCTTTGAAGTGCAGCGTGATTTTGTCTGCCCCTATTTGGGCCTTGAGTTCATTTGGTGTGCCTTCTGCCACAATCTTACCTTGATCAACAATGCATAGTCTGCCAGCTAAGCGGTCCGCTTCCTCCATGTATTGAGTTGTTAGGAAAATTGTCATTCCTTGGCGGTTGAGTCTTACTATGTATTCCCATACATCTTGTCGACTCTGCGGGTCCAACCCTGTAGTTGGCTCATCTAAAAATAGGATTTTAGGTTCTGACACAAGAGCAGATGCTAGGTCTAGTCTTTTTCTCATTCCGCCTGAGAAAGTTCTAAGTCTGCGGTCAGCTGCCTCGGCAAGCCTAACCGTTTTCAGAAGCTCCTCAACTTTCGCTTTAGCTTTTTCTTTCGGGATGTGATGGAAGCTGCATTGCAGCAGGAGGTTTTCCCGTGCAGTTAAATCGTCGTCTACTCCTACTTCTTGTGATGAGTATCCTATTATGCGTCTTACCTTTGCTTGATCATCATCGACGTCTAGTCCGTCGATTGTTACTTTGCCGGAACTTTTTTCAAGCAAGGTTGTGAGAATTTTTATGGTTGTGCTCTTTCCAGCTCCGTTTGGCCCAAGGAAACCAAATATTTCTCCCTTCTTAACTGTAAAAGTTATTCCATCTACTGCTAGGACATCTTTGCCGTAGGTTTTGTGTAAGTCTTCAACTGTTACTATGTTTTCTTCCATCTTTTCTACCCCTTTGGATTTTTTCAAAAAAAATAGGGTTAGTAGTTGTTTCACTGTCTTACTTGGGCGACAGAACTTTGTCGATTACGTGGATGACTCCGTTGTCTGCTTGGACGTCTGCTTTGAGGATGTTTGCGTCGTTGACCTTGACTGATTTATGTAGGTGCCATTTTGCTGCGTCGATTTTCAGGTCTTGTCCTTGTAGCGTTGTTAGTTTTGGGTGTTGTACGACGTCGCTTGCTGGGACTTTTCCTTCCACGACGTGGTATGTTAGGATGGCTGTTAGCTTTGGAATGTCTTTTAGTAGACTATCGACTGTACCTTTTGGAAGTTTCGCGAAAGCATCATCTGTGGGTGCGAATACTGTGAATGGTCCTTTAGTGTTTAGGGTCTCGACCAAACCTGCTGCTTGTGTTGCTGCCACAAGAGTTTTGAAGTTGCCTGCTGCCACTGCTGTGTCACATATACCTGCCATTCTCATTCACCTCCAGTTTTCCGCCATTGATTTGTGATTTTACATATTGTAAGGCTAAACCTTATAAACTTTACCGTCTATATAGAAGTCTTAGGAAAAGCTTACAATTTGTAAGCTTCGCGTGATGAAAACCAATGTCAAAAACAATAGATGACCTCGACATAAAAATAATGAAGTCCTTAAGTGAAGATTGCAGGAAATCCACAACCCAAATAGCCAAGGAAGCTGGGACCTCAAGGCCAACGGTTATCGCAAGAATGAAACAGCTCTCCGAAAATCAAATAATCGATTTCGGAGCTAAACTCAATTTGGCAAAGCTTGGACTCAAACTCGCATCTATACACTTTGAAACTGACGAAGCCGAAGGATCACAGCAACTCATTGATAAGCTGAAACTTTGCCCTCGAGTCCTTCAATTAATTCAATTGGTAGGAAAGACAAACTATACAGCACTGATCTATGTAGAAGACGCCGAGACACTTCTGTCCAGCATAGACTGTCTGGAATCATTTTTAGGCATTAAGATAACGTCCTATCAACGGGTTCTACCCTTAATTGGTGAATCATTCAACCTAAAGATATCACTTGGAAAATGTGCGAAAACGCCCTGCGGAAAAGAGTGTGGAATCTGCTTATCCTATCAGCATGTGGAATGCGCAGGTTGCCCAGCCACTAACGAATATAGAGGATCAATATAATCACTTTTTGCCACACTCACCCGTTCACTTTGCTGGAATTTGAAATAGGTGGCATTTCTGAAGTTGTGTTGAATCTAAACGGTGAATCGGTGCTGACCTCACACACAAAAAAGTTAGTGCGCGATTCAAAAGCAATATCTTGCAGCGAACCAAGATAGAACGAGGAATACATATGCGGCGAAGGAACAAGGTAATACTTGGTATTCTCCTAGCTCTTGTTGTAGTCTTGGTTGGTTTTGTTGTTTGGGCTGAGACGCCACCAGCACCTATGCCTAAAGTCTACGACGCTTTGAAGTCTGATTCATCCGTTACAGTGTCAACTGGTAGCTGGCTGGTTTTTAGCCCCGTGTCTTCTAACGCAAGCACCGGGTTCATCATTTATCCGGGTGGCAGAGTAGATTTCAGATCCTATGCTCCATTGGCTCACGCAGTAGCTGCCGAAGGATATCTTGTCGTAATCCCCCAGATGCCACTTAACTTAGCCGTTTTTGGAGCGAACACAGCCACCGACGTAATCAAGTCTTATCCGCAAATCAGCTCTTGGGCAATCGGCGGACATTCTCTTGGGGGCACAATGGCTGCCCAATTCGCTTATGACAACCCTTCCCAAATCAGAGGATTGGTGCTTTGGGCATCTTATCCGCCTTCTGGAGTTGACCTATCAAAAAGCAATCTGTTCGTTACAACAATTCATGGTACCAATGACGGGCTTGTGAGCAACGCTCAAATAGACGATTCTTTGAAATTGCTTCCACCTGCAACCATCCGAGTGGACATATCAGGAGGCAACCATGCATACTTTGGGTGGTACGGCGACCAAGCAGGAGACAACGCAGCAACAATTACCAGAGAAGATCAGCAAAATCAAACTGTAACGGCTACAGTGCAACTGCTAGAAAAGCTATAGAAATTCACCCTTTCTATCCACAGAGTATTGTCATCTAAAGCGCTGCACGCGCGCTTCTATAACATTTAGAAGGGGAAGACAACTGAAGCTATCCAGGCTATTAGTAGAGCGTTGAACACTGCGCCAGTTCCCACTCTGTGAGTGTTTTTGTAGAACCACCATGAGCACGCTGTGGTTATTATGAAGATAGGGATAATTAACCAGAGAAATTCTACTAGAAATCCGAAGGTGCCTGGTAGAATCCAGATGTTGAAGAACACTTTCGGTAAATACTGCAAACAAATTATTGCGAGAAAGGGCGCTATCTTTATTAAAACTGTCTTGACGCAGTTGCGCAAGTCGACCCAATTACCTTGTTGTTTTTGTTGATTCTTGTCAATGAACTCATGAAGGTATAATCCCTCTGCCGCGAAATATGCCAGTGAAAATGGCAGAAAGGCAAGAAAGGCGCCGAGGCGTCTTCCTGAGGTTATAGCTTGAAATAATGGCGCGATTATTCGCAGATTCAGACCAAATATTGTTTCGAGTGAGCTTGCGACCGCAAAAAGTATTACGAAAAGTATCATTGCTGTTAGCCAATCCTTTCGGTCAAACGCGCTTTGGAGCGTCTCTTTTAGTCCGATTTTTGAATGGAACAGTTTTGGTAGGTTTTTTGCCGAAAGTGATAGCCCGATTATTCCTGTCAGCTAGCATCCACCATGCTATTGAGGCTCCGAAGATCAAGGGAGGAAATGAGATAGCGAAACCTACAAACACCATAGGAAGAAAAAGGGCTAGGTTGAGTGCATCCCAAACTATGTATACCCTCCAATTTCCAAGTGTTACAAATCTTCTTGCGGGAGCGTCTTTCTGTGGTTTTGACCCGATGGCGCGCGTGATGGGGAAGAACACCAAAAAAATAATTCCGAACAGCCCAACAATAGCAGCTAAAATGGATGCTTCGCGCTCTGCATAGATCAGATTTGTGTTTGGTTTTGTTTCTGAAGCCTGTGGGGTTTTGAATGTGTTTTGCATCCATGCGATGGTTTCTGTGATAACTGTCGGGTTAGAAGGTTCGAAAAGGTGGGTGGTTGCTGGAGTGAAGAGTTTTCGGGCGGTTTGGGATTGAAAATCACCGTATAGGACGCTTGGGACCACGGTTTGGTTAGTGTCGAAGGCTAAGGGCAACTCTTTGGTGGCAAGTTCGGTCAGGTTGAAAAGAACATCATATTTTCCAACGACCACAAGCAGGTTTTTGGGAAAAGTCGAGTTTAACGTGCCGTATTCTGGACCTTGTGCAACATCACCTAATCCGCCTGCGATAAGAACTACCGCGTCGATATGACCGTCCTCAGCAGCTGCTGCTCTGGCTGCTCCTCCTCCAAGACTATGACCTATCAAGCCGATGGCAGATGAATTAACAAACGGTTGAGACCTCAGATACTGCAATGCTGCTGTAACGCCAAAGCTTGGCTCGTTTCTCCCGTCTTCAACAGTTCCTCCAGATTGCCCATGACCAAGCAAGTCTAAGCAAAGAACAACAAAACCTCTTCCAGATAGCTCGAGTCCAAGGCTACTCATCATATCCTTTGACTCGCTTATTCCATGAGCAATAACAATGGCGGGAACACGATTATCAGCAGAAGCAGAAGCGGGTCGATACAATAATCCGCTCAACTCTTTGTCGCCATCATTTATCACTACGGTCTTGACCTCCAGTTTTCCAAAATCAGAATTCAACAGTATGGCAGTGGACGTTCCCAAAAGAAAAATCAATATGGCAATAATTGCTGACAATACCCGTAATTGGGAACTCTTCATGGGTTGCGCCAATTACAATTTAAAAACTGATACCTTTTAAGCATTGAGCCATTTCTCCTGACGCATGAGTTGTTGGGTCATGCTTAATTTGCCGAAGACCACAAATGGCGGAACAACCTATTCTTAATCTGTGAGAGTCTAAACTAAATTTCGGAAACACGTAACTTTGCGGGCTAAATTAAAATTTAATTTGGTTGGTTGGACTAAAATTTAGTCCTCTCTATTCATCACTGACTATTACTTACTGTGGCTCTTACTCCGTCACCGATAATCTTCATCACTCATACTAGCGCGCGCTTAGGGACAAGTTGCCAGTGCTATTTGACTTATTTCAAACCTCTTTGCCGAAGTCTTTCAACTTCCGCTCTCACTGCTTCTTCCGGCATTATTCCATTCTTGTCAAGAATGAATATTGCATCTTTCAACCTTCTTCGATAAACCTTGCTTTTACCATGAAGCAAAACTTCCCTCATAAATCGTCTTTCATTTTCAAGATATTCTTCTGGACTACTGTTGTTCTCTATTCTTCTCTCGATTTTACCCTTTTCATTGAGTATGTGCCTTTCCAATTGCTTGGGATAAAGTTTTTCAACGGTCTCTGTAAGCGCAATAAGCTTGTGTTCTAAGTCAACTATTTTATGTTGCTGCTGAGACAGTTCCTTCTCACTTTCAGCTTTCACCCTTTCGATACTCTGAGGCAGCAAATATGGCAAGGCTGTTTTGAATTTCTCCAGCAATTCTTGAACATCATGGTCTGAGTAGTGAAAATCGGCTCCTTTAACCTTGTGTGCAAGTAATGGGGCAATCATGTTTGCGTGTATTCCTGCACTTTCACAAGCTGATTGGACATAATCTCTAAAATCATGAGGCGAGAATCGTTTTTTCTCCAAATCGTGCCAAGCTCTTAATAATGCTTCATCGAAGTTTCTTTCAACGCTGAATGTGGACATTTTTGTTATTTTTGTTTCTTTTCTGTAAGGTATGAAGATGGGTGAAATCTCTGTTGGAATGTAGCCTTTTCGTTCAAGCTCCTTCTTGTACCCTTCTAATTTCTTTGTGGCTAAACCGTGCAAGAACGCGATTTGTTTCAGCCCTTTATACTTGCCTTTTCCGTGACCTTTGAGCCGTTCAGCTCCGATAACCAAAAAGTAAGGAACCTCTCCATCGCCTGTAGGTTTAAGGTCTTCCCAACGCAGCAACGTGAGTGTGTCAACTCTAAAAGGCGCGCTTGCAATAAACCACAGCATCGCCTTGTCTCTGAGCGAAACGAAGGCGTTATCCAGATCCACTATATCCTGAGTTTTTGGGCATCGTTTTTTTGCTTCTGGGGTTTCGACATCCATGACGTTGACGAGATTTCTTCTATTAGCCTTATAGAAACTCAGCGTTGCAGTCCTAATGTTTTTCTTGACGTTCGGTTTATGAGTTGTTGCCGTCAGAAATTTCTCTAATAAATTCTCAGCTTGAAACTCTTTTTCCGTGTTGATATTCTGTAAACCTTCCACTTTCAGCTTAATGAGTTCGTCAGGGTTCTTTTTTGCCCAATCACAATACCGCTTAAAGTTAGGCAAGTAAGTTCGTTTCGACTGTTCAGAATTCAATTTGCAGTACCATGCAGAACCAGTGCTAAAACTTAGAATCCATTTTTCTTGTGCGTCAGTCATCTTACTCAAAAGAATTCACCTCTTCTAAACCTTTAAAAATTCTGAATTCTGGGTCAAAATTGCCACATATATTTGGGTCTCCATGTTGAGAAAGATTTAGATACTTAGAGCAGCATGCATAGGAAACCATGGCGCCGCAGAAGTTCACCGAAAGAAAATTCGTCTCCGTCGACCCCAGCAAATGCACAGGATGTGGCATATGCGAATACGCCTGCACCCTCGAAAAAGGCGAAGCCTCCTCCAACCCGCTGCGCTCACGCATCCGCACGATCCGCATGATGCCAATGTTCAACTTCGCCCTAGCATGCAGATTCTGCGAAGACGCACCCTGCGTAAAATCCTGCCCAGAAAAAGCTCTAATCCAATCAGAGAAAACGGGCATTCTGATGGTCAAAGAGAAGCAGTGCAAAGGCTGCGACTGGTGCATCCAAGCGTGCCCACACGGCGGAATCGTCCTCCACCCAGACACCGGCGTCGTCATCGCCTGCGACTTCTGCGGGGGCGAACCCAAATGCATCGAGGCTTGCCCAGAAGAAGCTCTTGACGTCGTGACGAGCGACGAAGCAGCGGAGAAACGCTTCACAGACGCCATGGAAAAGTTGCCAGCGGAAACTGAGCGGCTGACAGAAGCGGTCAAGAAGAAAGACTTCAAAGCCATGCTCGAGGAAGCTGAAAAACGAGCTCTTAAGACGAACGAGAAGCTCGAGGACCTGAACAAAAAAGCCAAAGCCAAGAAAAAATAAACCCAAGAAACAAAACTTCCATACTGGTCCTTCTTCAAAAACCCAAAGACGCTTATTGTTCAACACAATTGCCTTACCAACTATTTCTTCGAGGTTATGCAGCAGCCACGTGACCTACCCTCTCTGGTACATGCAGAGTTCCCATTAGACTCCAAATATGTTTGTCAAACTTTCTTGACTAAGGTTTAGTCAAGGAACCTTTACAAGAACCCTTTTATCCACAAACCCACCGTGGATTATTTTGCAGGAGCGAAATCCCGTGCCCGTTTCGCCCTCCTTCTCCAACCTGCTCGTAAAGGAAAAAGGGCTGCGACAGCAGCTTTATTACTGGTGCTGTTTGTCGCAGTCCTGCCTTTTTCTGCGTACAATAGGGCTGGTGCTTCGAACGCATTGAGTACGTCTGATAATGCCATTGTTGCAGCCAACGGTTTGGGAGTGTCCAACGAGTCCACTGTTTCCAACTCGTCAATGGTTCCAGTTGTGAACGGCTCTCCCCCTGATCCATCTCTCGCTAACTGGACAAACGATAATGTAACGAGTATCGTTCAAGCCAGCATTTCCCTGAGAGTTCAGCCCAGACGATTGGCTATTGGTGAAACCTTGCTGGTCAAGATTGTTGTTTCGCCCTTACCGCCAAAACCGGAGGATGTATTTGGTAATGTAACGCTTCTGGTTCAGCGTCCAGATGGGACTGTTGACCTGCTCGGTCCATTTCTAACGGACTCGACTGGCTTGCTTTCGCTTAGTTATACGCCAGAAATGATGGGCATTTATAGAACCCATGCGAACTACGAGGGGCAGTTCTTCACCAGCCGCAACATGACGTATTTGGGTGCAGAGAGCGCAGAAGCAACCTTCAGGGTTCTATCCGATTTAGCTCCGAAAACATGGACAGTCGATGATGATGGTCCAGCAGATTTCCACAGAATACAGGAAGCGATAAACGCTGCAGATGAGGGAGACACCATTCTCGTCATGTCAGGGTTTTACAGAGAGGCAGTCGTCGTAAACAAGACCCTGTCCTTGTTGGGGACGAACAAACTGGACACAATCATCGATGGTAACAATAGTTGGACAGTGGTTTCTGTCTCTGCGGGCTCTTCATCGATATATGGGTTCACGATTCAGAATTCGGGTATAAGTCGTGAAGGGTATCCTGAAGGCTTGATTATGGTAAGTTCAAGTGGTAACAGCATACGCGGGAACACAATTAGAAACGGCGGGAACCGCGGAATAGAAATAGGCCAAGATGGCAATGAAGTTGTCGATAATGAGGTCCTGAATGTTTTCTACGGGATTCTTCTAATGTCGAGTTCAGACAACACTATCGCCAAGAACGAGGTCGCAAACTGCACCTACGGCGTCATGCTCTACGAAGGCTGCAGAAACAACACGGTCAACGCTAACAATGTATCATCGTGCCGCAACGCTGGGATTTTCGTAGGGCCAGTGCCAGCAGGAGGTGGCTATGCACAGAGCTTCGGAAACCGCGTGTCGGATAACGACCTGTGGGCAAACTACTATGGTCTTTGGCTCGGCGGCGCATCCTATGGGAGCACCGTGGCTGGGAATACCGTTCGGAAAAACAATCAGGGTGTATACTTGCAGGGCACAGTGGACAATGAACTGACGGGAAACGAGATAACGGGAAACACTCTTGGTATATACATGGATGGATCGTGCAACAACACGAGAATCTACAACAACGACTTTAGCAACAGTCGCCAGATAGAAAACAGGGCGAGCAACTTCCGTCTTCCGATCTATTGGGATGACGGCTATTCTTCTGGAGGCAATTATTGGAGCGACTACAAGGGAATCGACGCAAATCACGATGGCACAGGAGATTCCCCTTACGTTATCGATGCAAACAACGTGGACCGCTATCCTTTGATGGCTACGCGTGAGCGTCGACGGGCAGCGTGGCAAACGGATAAGAGCAAGCGTTCCTTAGTTCTGCGTGGTGTTCTGTTTTATGGTGAAGTCAAAACCAAAGACAATCGAAGAGATTCTCCGCAAATTTGACCCAGCTCAAATAGCGATAGCGGAACGGCTGCGCAGCCTCGTCAAAGCTACGTTGCCTGATGCGTTGGAGACGGTGCGGCGCGGCGTCATCACATACGTCGTTGACGGCAAAGACTTCGCGACGGTGCATCTTTTCAAGAACCATGTTGATCTCGGTCTGTCCAGTGGAGCGAAAATTGACGATAAACATTTGAAGGGAACAGGCGAGGGCAAAGACATCAAACACATAAAGATAGTCTCAGCGAAGACGTTGAACGAGGCGGAAATCACCCGCCTGTTGAAGGAAGCGGCAGCTCTCACGTGAACAGGTTGGCTTAAGCTTTCGACAGCCTCATCGACAGCAGCGGCACCAGAACCTCCTCCGCCGTCATTCCTCCGTGTCCACCGTGTTGTTCGCGGTTCCTGTCATCCTCGTAGTATGGGTACGACAGTGCGTCTGGTCCCTTGCTGAGCGCAGCCCAGTCACCGATAATCGGCAGCAGAGAGGCTCCTTCTGATTTTCGCCCAAACGCTCCGACCTCAACCAGGTCGTCTGTTGCCACGAGCTTGAAGCCATCGAGGTTCCTCTCGAACGCATTTCTCAGGTTTTCTTTTTCTCCCTGTTTGGCGAACAGGAATCCGCATCTGCTGTCGCATACCGGCGGCAATTGGAGCTTTTCCCACACTTCTGGGATGTCCTTCACGTAGTGAGTTCGTTGGGTTTCCTGAACGCCGTGGTCAGAGGTAAGCATGACGAGCGTCTCATGCTTGGTGGCGCCTGAGAGTTTGTCGAGGAAGGCTTTGAGTAGATACTCGAAAGACTGAATCTCATTCGAAACCTCCTCCGAGTACGGTCCGTATTTGTGCTCCAGTGTATCGATGCCGCTGTAGTAGAGCACCAAGAAAATGGGACTATGCTGGTCGAGGATTTTTCGGCATTTGACGAACATCTCCGACTCCAACATGTACGGCGTCACGTTCAAGTCGGCATGTATGAGTCGGCTTAAGCCGCTGCCCATGATGGAGCCCTTCGTCGCAACAAAAGTCTCGATGCCGTGCTCCTGAAGCGTGGGCATCCAGGGCTTCACGTGTCTCGACAAGTCTCTTGCGAGTTCGACTTCGTTGCTGTAGCCGTAGACGGGCTTCATCTGCAGCGTGTTGATGACGCAGCCGTACTGTGGGCTGTACATCTGGTAGCCGAGGACGCCATGTTCGGCGGGCGTTAACCCCGTGAAGATGCTTGTCAACGAAGTGGAGGTGGTGGCGGGGAACGGACTTGTGAACGGTTTCAAAACGCCCTTCTTAGTCAGCTCAGCGAGTTCTCCGTCATGTTGTCCGATGTGGGAGAGGAGGCGGTTGTAGCCGAACCCATCCATGATTATGAGGAAGACTTTTTCGATGCCGCCGAAATCGTCTATGACATCGTCGGGCAGAGCCGCTTCAGTTAACGAACCGATGCCGTAGACCTTTCCGACCAATGATTTGATGTTCCTGATGTTGAAGCCGTCATAGTCAGGCAGCACAAATTTGTCGAGAAAAATCCTCTTCTTCGCTAAATTCTCTTTTTCTTCCTGCAAAAGCCTGATGTCCACACGTGGTACCCGACTTTGGAAAGACACGTCATCTCTTATAATCTTTTTACGCAAACCTGAAACGTTAATACCCGTTGTGTTGTTCACCAACGCAAGGTTGAACCCTCAAGATGGTTGACATCGGCAAGCCGTGGTTCCGCTCATGGCCCAAGGGCATACCCCGGACGCTCAGGTACCCAGACCTGGCGTTGCACGAAATCCTCAGGGAAACAGCAAGTGAGCATGGGGCAAAAGTCGCAATCGCTTTCCATGACAAAAGAATCATGTATTCCGAGCTGGATAATTTCTCAGACAGATTCGCTGCCTCACTTGCTTCCCTCGGCATCAAGAAGGGCGAACGTGTCGCCGTTTACCTGCCAAACATCCCTCAATTCGTCATTGCATACTTCGGGATTTTGAAGGCTGGAGGAATCGTTACCGCCATCAGCCCGCTGCACAGGGAACGGGAAGTCGAACACCAGCTTGGCGATTCGGGGGCAGAAACCATCGTCACGCTCGACTCGCTCTACCCAGTCGTCGCAAACGTTTGGGCTGCGACGAAACTTAAGCACGCGGTTACTACGAGCATCGAAGCTTTCGCTCCCGCCATGGACTTGAAACCTAACCTCCATTCATTCCAAAAGCTGCTGGCAGAAGGCGCCCAAATTCCAAAGGTAGAAATCAATCCAACCGAGGACTTGGCGGCGCTGCAGTACACTGGCGGCACCACGGGCACCGCGAAAGGAGCTATGCTCACCCACTTTAATCTCGTCGCCAACGCAGTCGCCTTCGGCACATGGATACGCGGCACGGCAGATGACACCTTCCTGACGGCTCTGCCACTGTTCCACATCTACGGCATGACAACGAGTATGACCGTACCCATCAGCCTCGGTGCAACGATGGTTTTGCTCCCACGATTCGACACCGCCGGAGCGCTGGCCACGATTCAGCGGCACAGGATCACGGTTTTCTGCGGCGTCCCCACCATGTACGCGGCGCTACTTGCGAATCCTGAAGTCGGCAAATTCGACTTGACCAGCGTTCGCGTCTGCATCTCCGGAGCCTCAGCCCTGCCGCCTCAAGTGCAGCGGGGATTCATGGCAGCCACTGGCGGTTTGCTCGCGGAAGGCTACGGGTTAACTGAGGCGTCGCCTGTCACGCACTGCAGTCCAGTCAGCAAGACTGCGCTTCATGTTGGCTCGATTGGGCTGCCGCTGCCCGATACCGACGCTCGCATCTTCGACTTGGAGACAGGCACACGAATGTTGAAGGCGGGCGAAATGGGAGAACTCGCCGTTCGCGGACCCCAGATAATGCGGGGTTACTGGCGGAACCCCGAGGAAACCACGCTGGTCCTTCGTGACGACTGGTTGTTCACCGGCGACATCGCACACATGGACAGCGACGGCTACTTCTACGTCACTGACCGCAGGAAAGACCTCATCAAAGTCAAGGACTACAGCGTGTACCCACGAGAGATTGAGGACGTGCTCTACGAGCACCCTGCAGTGAGGCTGTGCGCCGTCGTCGGCAAACCAGACAAGATTGCAGGAGAGGTTCCGAAGGCTTACGTAGTCCTGAGGGAAGGCGCGCAGGCGACCGAGGAGGAACTTAGGCGGTTCGTCGACGACAAAGTTGCTCCATACAAGCGAATCCGCGAGGTCGAGATTCGAAAAGAGTTGCCCATAAGCTCGGCTGGCAAGGTCCTTAAGCGAGCGCTCAAAGAAGAAGCGATAACAGCTCCTCCTTGGTAAGCTCGTAGTAATTTTCAAAATCTGCTGGAAAGCCTGTACATGTACACTATGGCAATCGCGTTTATGACGGCGCTGACGCCGTTGAGGAAACGCGTCTCGGAAAAGTAGATGAAAGCTCGCATACATTTCCCTTAGTCTTCCGCAGCTTCATGCAGGACACGAATTTTCTCGATGAACCCTGTTGCATTAACTACAGAAAGGGGCTTTTCAGACACCACCCGAAGAGTCACGGTGTCTGTAGAATGCCTTTGCAAAGTAAGTTCAAGCTCAAGCCCTCAACCCTTACACTCTCTCTAATAACTCCATAATCTTCGCATAACTCTCCACGCTGCACCGCCAGCCAGCAGAAACCATATCATTAACAGCCCCCTTAGCCTCTTCTTTCGAGAGGAACCCTTCAAAAACAGCCCTCACCAAAATGTACGGCGTGCCCACATATTCGATTCCGTACACCTTCGCCGTCTTCCTTAGCCACCTCATCATCAATAACTGCCAACGCCTCACATTCTTTGGCGAGAGCCAAAACTTCTGCATCCGCAACATGAAGCCCGCGCGTCTCAGACAACCTGAGAAAGAAACGCCGTGTCTTTGGGTTTACAAAGCTTGAAAACGCCATTATCAAACAATTTCTCCAGAGCAATTGCATCCGGAACGCCCTTCAGTTTGCCCTTATCCACAACTTCTGCCTTAACCAACGGAGATGTCAACTTTTCTCCTTTCAAATTCTCAATAATCCCGCTTAATCCAGCTTTGGACAGGTAGATTAATGGAGTGGAATTGAAAACTAACGGCTTCACTTATGCTTCGCCGCCGACGCTTCTCTAAACTCTTTCTCTACATCTTCAGGCTCATATCTGACCCATTCAATGTTGCGTTGCTTCACCAAATCAGCAAACTCCCAAAGTGAAAGCTTTGCAATATCTGCCGCTTTAGCGAAAGTTGCTTTCCCTTTCTGCAAAAGCTCTAGGGCAGTTTGTTTTCTCCATTCTGTGATGCCGGTTTCAAGAAGATTTCTGACAACCGTTGCTTTGTCTAGTTTTTCTTTTTTTATGATTTCAAGAATTTCTTTCTCTAACTCAGCGGGAACTCTGACGGCTAATGGTTTAAGTGTCAACACGATCACTGTATACAATAGGCATCAAATGAATACATAAATCTTGTGCCGACCATTGAACAGTCCAGATTTAAAAATAAGCAATTTTGTCTTCTCCTGCGGTTGGCAGAAGCTGATAAAGGAGCTGCTTCTGTTCGATGTCAGACAGAAAGTACAATCTGAATCGACCATTAAAAGGAGTTTATCCGATTATCTTTATGAATTCAGTTACATCACAATAATAATCGAGCATCAATATTAAGAATCATGTTAGAGGCAGCCTTTAATTGGCGAATCAAGCCAAAATCGGCTCGGATGCATGGAAAAATCCCAAGGAACGGGAATTGAAAGTTTACAGTTTTATACATGCGTCTTCTTTGGGCAGTACAGACGTTGAAACCGTTGAAGGAGAAGGCGTAGCTGAGCGAGAAAGTCGCGAAGAACCCGCCAGCTCTCTTCATAGACGCCAAGTCCGCAATCGACAACACCATGAGGACGAGGATTAGGGAGTTGTTCAAGTCAGCGGTGTCGTTGAAGGCAGTCATCTACAGGGCGAAAAGAATCACGTTGATGATTATCCAAACTTCGATGGCGAAGATGACGGGAGTCCTGCTGGGTTTAGGTTTCGACGTGGTATTGAACCGACGGTATCCTTCGGTTCAGTATTTATCTCTTGCCAGATGGGCTTACGAGAACGGTGATTCGAAACGTATAAGAGAAATCCGCTTGTTCCTGCTTGTGGAGTTCCAAGCGTGCGCGTTAAAGTCAACGTCACAGGCATCGTGCAGGGCGTGGGTTTTCGACCCTTCATTTACCGCATCGCTGTGCAGAACGGCTTGGCGGGTTACGTGAGGAACGCGGCGACGCCGGAGTCGAAATCCTGTTGGAAGGCAACGAAGATGCCATTGAAGCATTCCTGCGCGACTTGCGCGAAAAAAAGCCGCCACTAGCCCAAATTCACAGCGTCGTGACTACGAGCATCCCAGGCAACAACGAGTACAAAGAGTTCACGATTGTCAAGAGCTCCAAAGAATCCGAGTTGCCGGGTTCGGTAGTGCCCCCCGACGTGGCAATCTGTAACGACTGCCTCCGAGAACTCCGAGACCCTAAGGACCCACGTTACGAGTACTTTTTCATCACGTGTAGCAACTGCGGACCAAGATTCACCATCATCGAGCGGTTGCCGTACGACCGAGAGAACACGACAATGCGAGCGTTCCCCCTCTGTGGCTTCTGCCTTCAAGAATACAGCGACCCGTTGAACAGGCGGTTCCACGCGCAGACCGTGGCGTGCCCTGCCTGCGGGCCCCGAGCATGGCTGACCACACGCGAGGGCACTGAAATCGACGTGAAAGATCCAGTGCGTGAAGCAGGCAAACTCCTCCACGAAGGCAACACACTCGCCATCAAAGGCTACGGGGGCTTCCACATTGCCACGTCCGTCGTCCTCGAGAAACCTCTGCAGGCGCTTCGAAGGACGAAGCATCGAAGAGCCAAGCCATTCGCCATCATGGCACGAAGCATAGAAGCCATCCTGAGCTTCGCCGAAGTGAACCCGAAGGAGCAAGAGCTCCTCGTCAGCCCAGCACGCCCAATTCTCCTACTAAACAAGAAACCTGACTACGACTTGTCGCCGCTGGTGGCGCCTGACTTGCACAACGTCGGCGTTATGCTCCCGTACACGGGCTTACACTACCTGCTCTTTGACCAAGTGGACGACAGAGCTTTTGTGATGACGAGCGCGAACCCTGCCAACGAGCCCATCGTCAAGGACAACGACGCGGCGCTCAAGACTCTGGGCGGCACCGTGGATTATTTCTTGTTCCACAACCGAAGGATAGCACATCGCTGCGATGACTCGGTGGCGAGGGTTCATGGTGACCGATTGGCATTCATACGTCGAAGCAGAGGCTACGCACCAGCCCCCATCATGCTCAAAGAAAAAGCAAAACACGCTACTCTGGCATTAGGCGGAGAACTGAACGCAACCGCCTGCGTGCTTCAGGGCGACAAAGCATTCATCAGCCAGCATATCGGTGACGTCGAAAACCTCGAAACCCGCAACTTCCTCGAAGAAGCCGCCAACCACCTAATCCATCTAACCAACAGCCAACGTGGAAACCGTAGCCTGCGACCTCCACCCCAAATTCACCACGACAAACCTCGCCGAAGAGCTGGCTGAGTCCAACGGCTGGCGATTGGTTCAGGTGCAGCACCACCAAGCACACGTCGCAGGCTTAATGACGGAGCACAACTTGGACGAGCTTGTTGGCGTTGCCTGCGATGGCTACGGCTACGGCACCGACGGTGGAGCTTGGGGCGGGGAAATCCTCCTCTGCACACAGGACTCCGCAGATTTCAAGCGCCTTGCTAATCTCGAGCCTCAACCCCTGCTCGGTGGCGACGTCGCCACACGCTACCCGTTGCGAATGGCGACTGGAATCCTGAGTAAACACCTCAACATTGACGATTGGCTAATGCAGAACAGCAGGCACCTCCCTCATGGCAAGGCGGAGGCAGAGCTTCTGCTCAAGCAGCTTCGCGAAAAAGGCAAAGTGGAGACGACGAGTTGCGGCAGAATTCTGGACGCTGTCGCAGCGGTTCTCGGCATCTGTTACGAACGCACATACGAGGGCGAGCCAGCAATGAAACTCGAGTCCGCAGCCGTCCGAGGCAAAGATGTCTTGAAACTCGAGCCCACCATCAAGGGAAGCATGCTGAACACGACCGAGTTGCTTGTGAACGTATTCGAGAACCGTGCGAAATTCGCCGTTGCAGACTTAGCGTTCTCTGCTCATGCTTATCTTAGCAAGGGGCTTATCCACGTTAGCAGTCGAGGCAGCAGCTAAGGACGGCGTCAAATCGGTCGGATTCACGGGCGGCACAGCAGTTAACGAAATCCTCGCCACACTCATGCGCAGAGCAGTCGAAGCCGCTGGCTACCGATTCTACGTTCACGAAGCCGTTCCCTCGGGCGACGGAGGCGTATCGTTCGGGCAGGCGGTCGTTGGAGGATTTAGTGATTATTGACCAATCGGTTTTTATCGGCGAAAATGCCCGTTTCAGGGTGATAAGCCTATGTGTTTAGCCATTCCCGCACGCGTAATGAGCGTCAAAGGCGACAAAGCGCAGGTTGACTTCGGCGAAGGCGTCCTTCGAGACGTTAACGTCACCCTCGTGAACGCGAAAGTCGGCGAGTACGTGCTCGTGCATGCTGGCTACGCCATTCAGAAGATGGATGAAGCGGAAGCCAAGGAAACGTCTGGCGTTGTGGAACGAGATTCTCGCCGAGTCCTAGAGCTGACCTTGCATGAGCGGCAACGTGAAGTTCCGAGACCCCGAACTTGCAAAAACCGTAGCCCAAAAAATCAAGGCTTTAGCTCCGAAATCGGGCATAGTCAAATTCTGCCACGTCTGCGGCACCCACGAGTGGACCATAACTCACTATGGCTTAAGGAGTCTTCTGCCCGAGAACTTGGAGGTCATTGCGGGTCCAGGCTGCCCCGTTTGCATCGTTCCCGCTGCTGAAATCGACGAAGCTGTCCAACTCGCACAGAAAGGCGTGGTCGTGACGTGTTTCGGCGATGTCCTCAGAGTGCCAGGCAGCGAATCATCACTGCTTGAGGCGAAAGCGAACGGCGCTGACGTTCGCGTGGTCTACGGGGTTTCAGACGCTGTTGAGATGGCTGAGCGTGAACCCGACAAAGAGTTTGCGTTCTTCGCCGTGGGTTTCGAGACGACTGCACCGTCGACCGCTGTTGAGGTTTTGGCGAAACCGCCGAAGAACTTCAGTTTCTTAGTCTCGCACAGGTTAATTCCGCCCGCGATGGAGTTGCTGCTGGGTGTGGGGGACTTGCAGATTGATGGTTTCGTGGCGCCAGGACACGTGAGCGCCATCATCGGCTTGAAACCCTACGAGCTTTTCCCGAAGGTGTATCGGATGCCCACGGTTGTAGCTGGGTTCGAGCCCATGGATATGCTCATGGCGCTTTACATGCTCGTCAAACAGGTGAAGACGGGCAAGGCGCTGTTGGAGAACGAGTACTCGCGAATCGTGAAGCCCGAGGGCAACCCGAAAGCCATGGAAATCATGAACAGAGCCTTCAAGGTTACTGCGGGAAACTGGCGCGGCATCGGCAGACTCCCAGACTCAGCGCTGAGCCTACGGGAAGAATTCGCCGACTATGACGCACGCGTGAAACACGGCGTCAAGGTTGAACAGGGCAAGGACATCCTGCTAGGCTGCGAGTGCCACCTTGTTATCATCGGCAAAATCAAGCCCAACCAGTGTCCCATGTTCATGCGAGCCTGCACGCCCGAGAAGCCCGTTGGCGCCTGCATGGTCAGCAACGAGGGCACCTGCAGAGTCTGGGCGAAAAACACTTAGTATCAGCAGATTCTCGGTACTGGGTCGCCGACAGGTCTGGCGATTATGCGTTTGCCCCCCACAACGGTTTGCATGGCGACGCCCTTAAACTCGTCTCGTGGCTTCGCCGATTATCTCTGCATCTCTGCCCTCTGGGGTTGCTCGCAGTAACGCAAGTGCCTCCTTCGCCATAGCTGGAACGATGCCGATTATCATCTTGCCTTCGTTGCCGACTTCCAACGGATCCAATCCGAGCATCTCCGAAGCCGCTCGCACGTCTTCTCTGATGGGGATTTTGTCTTCGTAAATTAGAATGCCCACGTGCGATTTCTCGGTCCACTCGTTCAGCGCGTCCGCCAACCCGCCCCGGGTGGGGTCTTTCATCGCCACCACTCCGCCAACCTCTCCCAGTAAACGTTGCAAAACACGGTTGAGGGGTTTGACGTCGCTTTTAATGCCGCTTCCGAACTGCAGCCCCTTCTGAGCCGAGAGCACCGCCAAACCATGGTCGCCGATGGTGCCCGAGAGGATGATGCTGTCGCCTGCGGTGACGTTGCTGTCGAGGCACCAACGCGCCGAGAAGCTGGGTCGATGCTGCTTCACGACACGCAAATTGCTCTCCAATGCCTGTGTTCTTCTGCCGATGCCCGACACGTTCATCACGCAGCCACCCAACGCGCCTTTCTCCACAACCTTCGTGTCGCCCGTCACTATGCCCACATGTGCTTCGATGCACGCTTGCCGCATGCTCGACAGTATCCGCTCAAAATCCGAAATCAATAAGCCTTCTTCAAGTATGAAGCCGCATGCCAGAGCATAGGGCTCCGCGCCCAGCGCTGAGATGTCGTTGACCGTGCCAGAAATGCTCAAACGCCCAATGTCGCCCCCAGGGAAGAAGATGGGTTTCACGGCATGGCTGTCGCTTTTGAGGACGACATTGCCGACGACTGCGGCGTCGTCCATAGCTTCCAACGGAACCTCCGCCTCGTCCGTGAGTCCCCCAAAGTACTTGACGACGTAGTTCTTCACGAGCTTATGCATTACGGTACCGCCTGCGCCGTGAAGCATAGTAATTGCATCTTTTTTCTCGATCATTCTCAATTGCCTTCGTCAACTATGGATTTATGGTGGAATAAATAAAGCACACTAAAGAACGTGTCTAAATCCTGCTTGCGTCAACGGCAGCGTTTTGATTCCTTTATTGGAATGCCATTCTTGAGTATATTCTCTCTAAGAGATTCGGGGGCGTCGGCTATCTCCACCAAATCCACAGGCACCCCAAGATCCAGTTCTAATTGCACATTCAGGTTCAGGAAATCTTTGAAGGGAAGCTTAGGCACCGCATGTACCGCCACGTCTATATCTCTCACACGATCTCGACGGGTTACACTTCCAAAGAGCCAAGCAAGTTCAACTCTCTTGTCCGCATTTAACGACGTTTTGAGTTTAGCGATTATTCTGTTTTTCCGTTCTTGCCCAATCTCATAGTACTGAATCCTATCATAACTCGATTGCATATCTATCTTGTATGCTCTCCAGAAATTTGTCAACGCCGTTGAAATCGTTCTTTATTGAATCGTAGATCCTTTTGTCATCTATGGTCCAGTAACGATGGATTAGCAAGTTGCGAAGCTTTGTTATTGAGCCTAAACCTTCGGCGCAGTTCTCGCATATCCCCTTTTCATCAAGAAGGATAAAACATTCAGAGAAGGATAGTGGTTGCAGTTTCAGGTCTTCTTGAGCTATATGTAAGCAGGCTCCCCCCAACGCTTCCGCAAGGATAATGACTTGGTATCTAATTGCGTATTTGGCTTCCTTGCTCAACTCAGAGTATGGCTTGGACGTTAACCTCTTTAACTCTGCCTTTGCATCCAAAACCTCGGTTAGCCTCTGCTTCAGTTGGTTCGCATTAATAGGCATCTAAACCAGCAACAACACTATCTCCAACTCAGAATATTACTGTTACCCTCTTGTGCCACTTCAAGGTGAACTAGTCGTGTTCACTCCACCGAAGCACCTGACGAGGCAGTTCTTAACGAGTTTGTGCATGGCAGTGCCGCCCGAGCCGTGCAGCATTGTTATGACGTCTTTCTTCTCGGTCATTATGCCTTGCCTTCGCCTAGGTTCGGAATTTAAAACAAACATAAACACATCGCACGAAAAAAACCATGATTAGGTGGCCTGAAGGTTTGATTTTTTGCATCGCTAATCTTAAATATCTGCTTGCGAATATCGCCTTTCCGTTGTCTGGTGTTCCCTGACTGATGTTGGTCGTTTCAAACATCGACCTCTCAAGTAGTCTCCGTGCGATAAAGCCTGCAAAGTTTTTGTCATCATCAGCAAAAGGCTTCACCCTCAACTTGAACCACGATTATCGCTACATGAAAACAGGCTACTACGTGAGTCTGCACGCGGAAATCTTGGGCAACCAAGTAATCCCGTCCTGCGAGAACATAATCGACAGCAGCCGAACCCCCATTCTGGTCTTGAGGGCTACGCGGGCGGGGATTCCCACGTTGCCCTGCCTCGTCACCGATTCCGTCAGGAAAATCGTCTCGACTTTTGGTTTTCCAGTTGTTGTTTACGCTGTGAACCCGTTCATTCACGAAGGCTACCGCACTGCAGGCAACCAGACCGCGCTGTACCGTGCCGTGAAGAGTTTGGGCATGAACTACAAGTTCGCCGTTTGCGCTCAACCGCTCAAGGGCGAGATGCACACCGTAAAAGCATTCTTCGGCAAATGCGACGACCCCGAAGCCCAGCCCATCGCTGAAGCCGTCTTCAAGGTCTTCCAAATCCCCATTTGTCAGCTCCACATTCAGAAAATCGATGGAAAAGCCTATTTGTCAGGTCTCCAGCCCATCGAAAAAAACGAGCTCGAACCTGCTGACTTAAAGAAAATCTCCAAAGAGGTTTTGCTCCTCTCCATGCAAGGTGACCACATCAGTGGGTAAAATCGCCTGCTTCGTCGAGAAGTACAACTTCTCCGACCCACGCGAGGAAGGCGCACTGCAGAACTTCAAGCTTGCAGCGGAAGAGCAGGACCACGAATTCCATTTCCTGTTCCGAGAAGACATCAACGACATCCCCAACTACAACGCCGTCTTCATCAGAGCCACCACAGACCCACTGTTCACGTCGTACATCGTGTCGAAGACCGCTTGGGAACTCGGACTCAAAGTCATCGACGACCCTGAGAGCATCAAAATCTGCGCCAACAAAATCCACCAGTACGCATTATTCGAGAAGTACAACGTCCCACGCATCCCAACCATGTTCCTCAACAAAGACGAACTCCACCACAAAAAAATCACCGAAATCTTCAACACCCTCGGCAAACCCGTCGTCATCAAGGCACCATACACAAGCTTCAGCCGATACGTCGAAAAAGCAGCCTGCGAAACCAGTTTCCGAGACATCGCCAAACGCTACTTCAAAAAATCCGACACCATAGCCATCCAGAAATTCACTCCCACGCAGTTCGATTGGAGAGTCGGCGTGCTCAATGACCAAGTGCTCTACACGTGCAAGTACATGATTCCAACGGGCAAATGGAAACACGGCGCCAAACTCAGGGGAAAACCCACCGTCATCTGGGGAAGAACCGTCTCCATGAAGAAGCAGAACACCCCGCTGAAGCTCAGGGAAACAGCGTTGAAGGCATGCAGGGTCGTGGGCAAGGGACTTTACGGCGTAGACATCAAAGAAGTAGATGGAGAATTCGTGGTTGTGGAGGTTAACGATAACCCGAGCATCTACGCAGGTTACGAGGATTTACGGGACAGAGATATTTACGCGAAAATAATTGACTACTTGACAGAATAAGTTCTTTACTTGTCGCTTTTCCAGACGAAACAAGCAGCGAAATCAGCGATTCATGCTCAACTAAGCCGAAACCCGCCAGATTTTGCAGAGACTTCGTCGAACTTCTGCACTCCGTCCGCAGCCCAGAACGGCGACTTAATCGTAAAAGGCACAGGGTCACGCGTGTGGGTCCCAACCGTAATGGGCGTGGGATGATCAGGCAAGACTGCAATCGCATAAGGCTCCTTCAAACCCTCCAGTAGCTTGCCGAGAAGCCGCTTATCCAAGTCCTCAATCGCCTTGACTTTCTTCGCGGTTGCCCGTTCGTGTCCTGCTTCATCAGGAGCTTCAACGTGGACGAACACGAAATCGTTCGTCTTCAAGCGCCTTCAACGCCGCTTCCGCTTTGCCCTCAAAATTTGTGTCATACATGCCCGTGGCGCCCTTAACGTTGATGACCTGCATGCCCGCGTAGATGCCGATGCCCTTCACCAAATCCACCGCTGAAATCACCGCTGCCTGCAAACCGTACTTCTGTTTGAACGTGGGCATGGAAGGTTTTTCGCCGCCACCCCAGAACCAAACCATGTTCCCAGGTCGCTTGCCCGCTTTCCGTCTGGCGATGTTGACTGGGTGATTCTCCAAAATCGCCTTCGAATCCAGAATCATCTTCCTCAACAGATTCGTTGCAGGTTCGACTTTCTCGGATTTGGCTGTGGGCAGAACATCGCCGATTTTCGCCCCTGTAACGTCGTGTGGCGGATTGCACTCGATAAGTCTTGAATCTGGAAGGTTTCGCATGACCAAGAAGTGCCTGTAGTCAAGCCCTGGGAAGAACTCGACTTCGCCCGGCTTCTCGAACGCAGCCCTCACAGCGGCGATGAGCTGCTCAGCTTCCTTCGTCGTGATGTGACCAGCCGAATAATCCGCCAGAACCCCATTCTCCTCAGTGATGAGGTTGCACCTGAAAGCCACATCATTCCCCTTGAGCTCAATGCCCCGCGCAGCCACTTCCAAAGCACCGCGACCTACGAGAAGCTGCTCGGGCTTGTAGCCAAGCACAGAAAGAATCGCTGTGTCCGAACCCGAGCCCATGCCCTCAGGCACGGTTTTAAGGAGCCCGCTTCGTCCCAGCGCCGCAATGGAGTCCATATTCGGCTTCCGTGCCACTTGCAAAGGCGTTTTGCCGTCCAACTCGGGCACAGGATAGTCCGCCATTCCATCGCCGACGACCAGCACGTACTTCATCTGGCTTCCCATGGTTCTCCTGAGTATTGCGCTTCCGCGTGTTTATCTACTTTTTTCCCAGCCCATCATCCGTGAACAGACCTTTCAACATGCTAATGCAGTCGAAAAGCGGTAAAATACATCTCTCCTGCAGATTTTTCACCCTTCAGAAGATCAGAGTCGAATTTGAGACGCTGAGAGTCGGGCTGAAAACGCAAATAAAGTGGTTCAACACTAACACCCTGCACGTGAGGAATCGCCTTGTTGAAAGAGCCAGTCAAGGATTACACGTTCACCGAAGACACAACCGTTGACGAGCTAGTGGAACAGATGGAGAAAGCCTGGGGCTTCACCGCTGGCAAAACCGCCGTCGGCGTCCACATCCTCGAAAACATGGTGAAAACCGAGGGCTGCGTCAAGTTCCTCTCATTCACGGGTAACCTCGTCGCCACGGGCACACGTGGCGTCTTCCGCGAACTCGTCAAGCGCCGCCTCGTCGACGTGGTCATCACAACCTGTGGCACGTTGGATCATGATTTGGCTAGGTGCTGGCGAGACTACTACCGCGGCTCCTTCATCATGAACGACGCGAAACTCCACAAGGAAGGTGTGAACCGATTGGGCAACGTGCTGGTTCCGAACGAGAGCTATGGCACCATCATCGAAGAGAAAATTCAGTGCCTCCTGCAAGAACTCTACGATGAAGGCAAAAATGACCTCTCACCCAGCCAATTCGCCCGCGAAATCGGCTTGCGATGCTGCAACGAAACTAGCATTCTCTACTGGGCAGCAAAGCACGGCGTCCCCGTTTTCGTTCCAGGCATCGCCGACGGAGCAGTCGGCTACCAAACGTGGCTCTTCAGCCAAGACCACGACTTCCGCCTCAACCTGCTGAAGGATTCGGGCGAATTAAACAACATCGTCTTCGACGCCAAAAAAACGGGCGCCCTCATCGTCGGCGGCGGCATCTCGAAACACCACGTTATCTGGTGGAACCAGTTCCGAGACGGCTTAGACTTCGTTGTCTACGTGAGCACCGCGGACGAGTGGGATGGCAGCCTCAGCGGCGCGCGACCTCGGGAAGCGGTTTCGTGGGGAAAAATCAACCCTGAAGCGAAGCGTATAATGATTGAGGGCGATGCCTCGGTGCTTCTGCCGTTGATGATGAGCGCACTCGTTAGCCGTCTTGCGAATCCTTAACGGACGGCTTCGAACAGCCAGGACATGTCTGGCGCTGCACGTTTCGTTTTCACTCTCTCGTTGAGAGCGTGTGCGATGAGTGGCAATGCTATGGTGGCGTCGCAGTAGCAGACTGCACGTGTTCCTGTTTGACTGTTGATTTTGCCCCAGCTAATCGCTTCCTCTAGCGTGCAGCCGCTTAAGCCGCCCCATTGGGGAGCATCAGCGGTTATCTGGATTGCGTATTTGTGTGGGTAGTAATATTCCTGCAAACCTTTTCTTAGGTGCCCGTCTCTGCCTGGGACGCCCTGATCGTTTGTTTGCGGGGACACCGAGATAGCGATGAGCTGCGTGAGGTCTTTCGGTACGCCGCCACCGATGTATACCACGGCGACGTCTTTTGTGTGTGTGCCGATGCTCACGAACTGGTCAAACTCTTTTGCTGAATCTACTTGGACTTTGTGGCCTTGATTTTTAGCCATGAGGAAGGTTTCGCCGTAGGCACTGTCGAGAAAAGCTGGGCTGAAGATGGGGACACCGTTTTCGTAGGCTGTGGCAGCTATCGCCGGAATTTTCTTTGCGCTCAAGTACTTGCCGAGGAGGTGAAAGAACTCGTGACTACTATAGCCATAGTCTGTGCGGAGGGTCATGACGAAGTCGGTGACGAGCTCCTCCATCTTGCGGTAATCCGTTTCCTTCCCGAACACGTCGTAGTACCTGTTAACGTCGTTTTTGAGGAGTTCTTCGTCGTTGACCATGTGGCTGCCCTGCCAGTAACCCAACCCCATCGCGTCCACAATGTCTTCGGAGACGTTGGCGCCGGTGCTGACGAGGACGTCGATGAAGCGGTTCTGGATAAGCCAGTTGATTATCGTCCATTGTCCTGCGGTGCTCATGGAGCCCGCGTAGCCCATCACGATGGTTAAGTTTTTGTCTTTGACCATTTTTTCCCAGACGTCGACGGCTTCGCCGAGCTTCCGCCCCTGGTAAGCCGTGCGGCTCATCTCGGCTAACAGTTGTGAAACAGTCTTCTCTTTGACCATGATGGGTTCGAGTTTTTTGTTGAAGTACATATCGCTCATGCGTGTGCACCCTTTTTCTGTGATGTGATTAGGTGAGTGGTATTTGAAATTTGCCTTCGTGTAAAGTCAACTTTGTAACGTTGCATCTTCTACTGGGGGCGAAAAACGCAACAAGTTTTCCTCTTCACACTTGACTGCAATCCTCCGAAACAACCGCATGGGTGAACAATTCTGAACAATCCTCAGCAAAGCCTGTCAAGCAAAAGCAACTGCTGAAGCAGCCTGAAACTGGAACAGCAGGTTTTGTTCAACAAAGAAAATCGACTCTCGAACAAAAATATCGCCAAAACCCTAACCCATCACCAAACTTTGCACAATTCCTGCACAATTTCTCAACATAGACAGCACAATCTCTCTGCATGCCCGCACAATTCCACACAATTCTCAACAATCTTTTAAAAGCCCCGTTCAACCAGAACAGCAGCAGAAACAAGCAGAAACAAAAACGGAAGAAATTGTCACACAGCAAAACGTGCAACCTAACACAAAAATTGGCTTCTCAGAAGCCCGCTCTCACAGCTTTCCTCGAGCAATGGTGCCAATGGTTCTGCATGGTTTGAGCAATGCAGGTCAATTGCCTCGATGCTCCGTTCCAAGAAAGCAACAGCAGAAACGGCCTGAAACAAAAACGGTTGTACATCGCCACGACAATGCGAAAGACCATCAACACAACCCAAAAATTGAGTTCCGACCTCCCTACAACCGTTTTTCTGTACAATGGTGTACAATGGTTCAACATAGTTGTACAATCGTGAACAATGCTCTGCAATCCCCGTTCAACCAAAACAACAACCAAACCAGCCTAAAACAAAAACGGCTGTCATTGTCCCACAAAGGAAAAAACCATTGTTCAAACCCAAAAATTGACTTCAGAAACCACACAGTCCAAGGAAAAACAGAATAACCCCCAGCAGACACAGTCAACCAAGGCACCCCACATGATCCAATTCCAAAAGACAACAAAACAAACAAAGATCCTCAGCCCACTCAAAAACTTCGAGGAAGAAACCCTCACCTTCGAATACAGGACTGACCCACTCACAGGCAGAAACACCACAGTCATCAAAGGCATGCTCGACTACGTCAGCAAATTCTTCAAGTCAGACACCGAAATGCTCCAAGCCCTCGTAGACAAAACCCGCGCAACCTGCCCCTTCTGCCCCGAAAGCATCGACATTAAGACTCCCATGTTCCCCAAGGACTTCATCACAGAGGGCAGAATCACCTCAGGCAACGCAGTCGTGGTTCCTAACCTGCTAGGACACGCCGAACACAGCGTACTCGCAGTTCTCGGAAGAGACCACCATCGGAAACTGAACGAGTTCACTTCTGACCTACTCATTAACGGCTTCAAAGGAGGCATGCGATACCTCAAACGCCTCACCCAAGTCGATACCTCAGCCAAATTCCCCGCCTTCGCATTCAACTACCTGACACCTGCAGGCTCCTCGATCTTTCACCCCCACATGCAAATCCTAGCCCGAGACCGACCATTCTTCCTCGCGGAGTTGCAACTGCAGAAAAGCAAGGAATACCACGAGCATCATGGGTTAAGCTTCTGGCACGACTTAGTCGCCGCAGAGAGAAACGGCGAACGCCACCTCTCCGCGATAAAAGGCGTGGATTGGCTCGTGCCCTTCGCGCCTCTCCGCGGACTCAACGAAGCACAGGCAATCGTGAAAGAAAAATCCAACCTATCAGAACTCAGCGATGACGATTGGCAGGGACTAGCAGAAGGCATCACAAAGGTTCTGACGTTCTATCACTCGCAAGGCTACGTAAGCTTCAACATCATCCTCCTCTCAGGACCACTGGATGAACATCTGGACTATTTCGACGTGAACCTGCGAATCGTGAGTCGACCGGGCATACAGCAGTTCTGCTTCACAGACGCCTGGGCTCTGCCCTATCTCCTGTGGGATGGCGAAGCGGTGGAGGAACCTGAACATTT
This sequence comes from Candidatus Bathyarchaeota archaeon, assembly GCA_963820675.1. Classification (GTDB taxonomy): domain Archaea; phylum Thermoproteota; class Bathyarchaeia; order Bathyarchaeales; family Bathycorpusculaceae; genus UBA11855. Next base: position 148,124 of record CAWGAW010000022.1, read on the forward strand.
GACGCAGAGAGATGAAACCGCTCTTCGAAAACCAAGCATAGGGTAACAAAAACAATGCGCCCATAACAAACTAAGCTGCTGAACAGAGACGAATTATCGCTTTGCGAAAATCAGCTGAGACTCAACGTAGAAACGGCTGATGTGACGGAAAACCAAGCTACAATACACGATATGAGCGTTTGCTCGCACGCGGACAACCCAGAGAAGAACAACAAACATTTCCCTTTGTTGTTGTTCTTCTAATCCAACAGAGTTTCCACTAGAACCATCCAGAGGTAGCAAAAAAGATAATTCACAAGTTTTGTCGTTTATTGGGCAAGTTAGTTCTGTTTCAAGGTCCCTAAAAAAAGCAGAGCTAGCTGATTATAGACGGAATAAAAAAGAAAGGTGGTTGCTTAGTCTTTGCGCTAAGCTTTCTTTCTGTAGAGCACTATTCCAACTACAGCAATTGCAAGGACAACTGCGACTATAATCGCGGCTGCAGCTTCAATGATGGCCATCGTATAGTCAATCGGTGTGGGGATTTCAGGCGTTGTGGGCTGTTGCACTGCTGGACCAACAGAGACTGCGGTTGCAGCGGATGAGCTACCGTATGAGCCGTCTCCAGCAAATGAAGCGGCAATGGTGTATACGTCCTGTTTGGCGGGTGTCCATGCCTTGCTGAACGTGCCATAGTATCCGTTGGTTGTGACTGTTCCGACGTCCGTTACGGAGCCGTCAGAGCCTATCGCCGTCAACGTCACAGGAACTCCAGTCAAGCTCACGTTGTGGTATAATCCGTCAATCGGCATCTGCATGTGAACGTAGTCCATCCAAGTCGACATCGAGTCAGCCGAAACACAGGGCGTCCCAGGCTGAGCAGGGGATTGGTCCATGACTGTTCCAGTGATGAGCACACTCTGTCCCAGAGCTATTTGCGGTTGCTGGGGCTGTCACAGTGGTTGCACTCGTGCCTTTTCCCAGCACGTATAGGAATCCATCGTAGTTGCTCGCTGCGACCAGGTAACCGTCTGAAGCAGCACCAGGAGCCATACGAGTGCCACGGATTTTCCACAAGAACTCGCCTGTCGTTGCGTTTAGAGAAATCAATCCCCAACCTCGAGTCGCTGGCTGACTTGGCGTGTGCTCATTGTTCGCCACGAAGAGTAGTCCATCAATGACCTTGATTGTTTCAACGGAATAATCAGCAGTGCCATTCGATGAGTAAGGAGTCTCGAAAGGTGGCGCGGGGTCGACGTAGTGCCAGAGTATCTTGCCCGTTGATTCGTCCAGAGCCCAGACGCCAGTGTATCCGATGTAATAAAGCATGCCGTTGTATCCCGCTGTGGTGTAGAGCGAGAATTCTGCCCAAGGATAATCATCAAGGTGCGTGGACCATAGCTGTCTTCCAGTGTTCAGGTCGAAGGCTTTCCAGTATCCCTGCTCGAAGTAGCAGAAGTACTTCCCGTTTTCCGACAGTGCGGTAGCCATGTTGAACGGTGTTGTTCCCGTCGGGTCGTTGGGATCCGTAGTGATGTTCCAGAGAACTTTGCCAGTAATATAGCTAAAAGCGGCGAGGTTGCCGCCATAGACGCCTGCGAAGTAGAATCTGCTCTGGACGACGCCGATGCCTGATGCTGGGTCGTAAGCGCCTAAGACGCTCTGTGCAGCGGCTAGCGTGGGTGGAACCCTATAGCTTGGCGATGGCGCGATGCTGACGTTGCTCACTATCCTGTTGTTGAAGTTCGTGTCGCTTCCTTGCTCCGTCCAGTTGATTATGAAAGAATTGGCGGGAGCAGCAGCCGTCCCCGTGTTCTGGTAGCTCAAGTAATAGCCGTTAAAGTAGCCTGCTTCAGCGTTGCCTCCTGACCCAAAGCTTGGTAGTGAGACGTTCACGGTTATCGCACCTGTCAGCGGGTTAATCTTGTACAGTCTTAGCGACTGTTGCGCCGCCGCTTATCGCATGGAGCTCCACGCCAAATGTTGTGTCCGCTTCTGCGCCTGGCACTGCGGTGTCCACGCCTTTCCAATAAGCGATGTGGGTTGGGGTAATACCGCCATCAGCGATGGGTATGTCGTAATAGATTTGTCCTGTGCGCAAGTCGAAACACTCCGCGACTGTCGTCGGTTGTTGACGGTATGTTCCATTGAGAAACACCTGCATCACCTTAGTGACCGTCGCGTAGCATCTTCCCATGTAGATAACGCTAGGCGTTGGTGGGCTGCTGAGCGTGGCAAAGTTCCCCGTCTCCCCGCCGATTATTCCAGATAAGGCTCCCTGGCGTTTCCAGACGATGTGCGCGGTTTTTGGTGCCGTGATGAAGGGACCATAGTAGTTGTTGGAGGTGGCTGACTGCGAGAAGCCAGCGTAGCCAGTCCATGGATAGTTCCCGCTAATTGCTGCCCATTCTCTGTTGTTTGGTTCTATCGGTCTTGTCCAATAGTCTGTCGGAAGCGGCGAATACCATGACATAACTTGGTCGGTCTGAACGATGAGGTTAAGCACTGCTGTGGAAACAGGGGCGTACCATGTGGAATCAGGGTACGATGTGCCCGAAGCGTTTGTCACGAGCATTCCGTTGAGGTACCGTCCTGCGGGGAACCATTCGCCTGGGAACGAAAACTGCAATTTCCATGTGCCAACCTGATCTGGGACGTATGTGAACCACGCGGTGCTGTCAGCGACATACGAGTTGAGTGTTACCGTGTTTACTTTACCATCTGGTGCGGTAATTGTTACCTTGAAGTCTGCGAGGAACCTGTTCTCTGCTGCCGTGTACGTGAACCACATGTTAACCAAGAGGGTCTGTCCAACACCGATGGGGTTGGGTGAGAAGCTGAGGAAGGGTATCGACGTGATGGTGTATTTTGGCGTCGTGCCTGCGGGCACCGCTTGATAGGACCAGTTTGGAGCGAGCGCGTTTCCACCGTGTTCTTCCTGTGCCTGAGGGGTTGCCATCATCGTTACGGAAGCCATGAATAGAACCAAGACGATTGCGATTGCTGTTGTAGTCGCTTTTTTAGAAACGTGCGTTTTTCTCTTCTCCTTTCATTTTATTGCAAAGCTCATGAAAGCTTCGCAAACTAAATAGTTCATGCGAATCGCATTTTTAAGGCTTTTCAGAAGACCTCGGCGTCGCAGAGAGAAACAAGGGCGACCTGTCATCTGAATGTTGTGCCCCACTCCATAGCGCGCGCGGTAGGTCGCGTTGATGGCATCATAACAGTTCTTCTAAGGGGGCTGTCGAGTATGTGCATTAAGCTTATTTTGCCTCGGAGCTAATCGTACCTCAATCTCGAGTGAGATTGAGCTTGGCGGGGTATAAGTTAATCGTCACGGAGAAGCCTGATACGGCAGCCAGAATAGCCACAGCTTTAGACATCAACGGAAAGCCCGGAAGAAAGGTGTTGAACGGCATCCCGTACTACGAGGCTGAAAAGGACAGGAAACACCTCGTGGTCGTTCCTGCTCTCGGCCACCTTTACACAGTCACCGGTGAGAAGGGAACCCAAGGTGAATACCCCGTCTTCAGTTACAGATGGGTTCCCCTCTATGTCGCTGAGCGAGGGGCGAGACGAGTGCGTGTATGGCTGGAAACCATCGCGAAGCTGGCAAAGGACGCTACCGAGTTCGTGGATGCGTGCGATTTTGACGTTGAAGGCAGCATCATCGGCTACACCATCCTCAAATACGCCTGCGGCGGCAAGGACGCGAACGCAAAACGAATGAAATACTCCACATTGACCCGAGAAGACCTCGAACAATCATACGCGGATATGATGCCGACGCTGGACTTCTGCCCTCATCGAAGCGGGGCTGGCGAGGCACGAAGTAGACTGGCTCTACGGCATAAACCTATCCCGCGCATTGACACAATCAGCGAAGAAACAAACGGGACGTTACATGACGTTGAGCACGGGCAGAGTGCAGGGACCCACCCTCAAATTCGTCGCCACACGCGAAAAAGCCATCCGAAACTTCACTCCCACACCCTACTGGACCGTCACAGCCACCGTGCAGCTCGGTAACGCACTGCTTGACATTCCTTACGAAAAGGGCGATCATTCTAACTAAGGCGGAAGCAGACGCCATCGTCACAGCCTGCAACGGAAGAAACGGCATTGTCGAAAACATCGAAACCAATAGGTTGTCGATTCCGCCTCCGCCGCCCATTCGACCTCGGCACCCTCCAAAACGAAGCCTACAGGCTCTTCAGGTACACGCCGATGCTCACGTTGAAAACTACGCAGCGGCTATACTTGGACGCTTTAATCTCTTACCCGCGCACGAGTAGCCAAAAACTCCCACCCACCATCGGCTACAGGGAAATCCTGAGTAGGCTCGCGAAAAGCAGCGAAAACGGGAGACCCGCACGCGAACTCTTAGCCAAACCCGAATTGAAGCCAAGAGAAGGCAAAGCATTCGATTCGGCGCACCCTGCCATCTACCCCACGGGCAATCTATCAGAAAGCCGACTTGATAGCGTAGAGAAAAACGTCTGGGACCTCATCGTCAAAAGGTTCATGGCAGCCTTTAGCGGCAACGCTGTGCAGCAAACCACCAAAGCTCACGTGAACATCAACGGCAACAGATTCCTGCTGAGTGGATGTGAGACGCTGGAGGAAGGCTGGCTCCGCATCTACAAACCCTACGCTCACACCTTCGATACCAACGTGCTGCCACTCATCCAGGGACAGGAAATCAGTGTCCAGAAAGTCGCAAGCAAGCAGGAGTTAACGAAGCCGCCACCACGCTACAACCCCAGCAGCCTCCTCAAAGAGAATGCAGCAGGCAAACTTGGGCACAAAGGCAACCCGAGCGGGAATAATCCAGACCTTATACGACAGAAAATACATCGAAGAGGAGAAAATTGCGGTGACCGACCTCGGCTTCCAAGTCATCGATGTCCTCATGAAGCATTGTCCAACCGTTCTATCTTCCTCTCTCACGGCAGAACTAGAGGAGAAGATGATCGCCATCCAAGAACAGAAACAGACACGGAAAAAAGTTCTTGCAGAAGCGATTGAAATCCTGAAGCCCGTAGCCGAGAAACTGAAAGAAAACGAAGATGCCATCGGCTTGCAACTGGCAGAGGCTCTAAAGAATTTCGACCTCGAAGAAAGAACCATCGGCAGATGCCCGTCCTGCAAGACAGGAAGCCTCGTTATCTTGCGGTCTAAGAAGACGGGGAAACGTTTCGTCGGGTGCACCAACTACTTCAAGAGCATCTGCAAAACCGCGTTTCCGCTTCCTCAAAAGGGTGCAGTGAAGCCCCTTCGCACTGCCTGCAAGAGGTGTGGTTTGCCAACCGTGCGGGTCTGGCAGAGGGGAAGACGTTCGTGGACATTGTGCCTTAACCCAAACTGCCCTTCAAAGAAAGAACCAATGGGAAAAATGAAAGGTGTGCAAGCGCAAAACGCGCCGACGCCTTTGCCAGTTGAAAGAAAGGTTTAAACATTCCTTGGGAAGATACTAAGAGAGACAAAGTAACCTGCCTCGCAGGAGAAACGGCCAACATGACAAAACGCGTCAAGAAAGGAACCTCCGACATGTCATACGGGATCAGCCGATGGTTCCGAAAACTCTCCGAGTCAAAACCTTCATCCACAGCCCTTATCGTAATCGTGTTGGGGGCTACTTTGGTTCTCCTGGGTGGAGCCATATACCAAGCCACAGCGGGAACCCCCATCACAATCTATTACGGCGGAAAATTCTACTTCGTCTACACCTCCGCCTTAGGCGGCAACGGTCTGGATGGGCAACTAGGAATGGACACCGTCATCTCGGGCATGCTCTACGCCTTCGGCCTAGTTGGGTTGCTCCTGATGTATCAGAGCACAAAGAACGCCTACAAACCCAGACAAGCCTACATATCCCTCATCGTGGGCGCAACGCTGCTAGCGTTCGCGTACATATTCTTAGAAACCGTCGTCCAAATCAAGACAGGTTAACGCCTGTTTTTCTTCCAAATGTCCATGACAAACCAAGCTGAGAACAGAGACGAATTATTACCGCGAAACTCAGCTACAACTCAACGCGGAAACCGCAACTGCGACGGAAAAACATGGCTACAACATAATAACAGAAACATCACTCGCAAGTGTCGAACCACCCAGAGAAGAAGATGAACGCGCAGTCTGTGCACTTGTTCATCTTCTTCAACTAAGAGACCCCTCAGGACTTATCCATGGGGGGACAAAAACGGCAACTCACATTAAGCAGAAGAAGAATGTTTTTTCAACACTTCTTCTTCTTTAAAGAAATTTGCAGTTTTGTTGTCTCTTGAGGGACAAGTTAGCTTCTGTTTTAAAGGGGATAAAAACAATAGCAGGTTAGCCGGTTTGGCACATATTTTTCACCAGGGATTACTCTTCAGCCCCAACTTGTACGCAGCAAAATTCGTCAAAAGATGAATCGGCGGAGTAATTATCAGCATAGCAATCACCACGGAAAGGGAGATAATCTGCAGAGGAAACGTGAACACGATGGCGCCCACGACGAAATCCACTTGGTCCACCACAGGAAGCAGCCCGCCGGAAGGGATGTTGAGCCTTCTTTTCAGGAAGGCCCCTGCCAAATCGCCCAGCAAAGCGCCTAAAGGCGAGAGCACCATAAATAAAATAGGATAGTTGAAGAGAAAGACTTCAACGATTCCAACAAGCTACGCCTATGGCCAAGCCGAAGAAGAAGCCCCTGAAAGTCTTGTTCTTCCCAAAAATCCTGCGTCCGTCCATAAAGTTCTTGTCAAAATCCATTGGTAACCCGCCTCCTGCGAGCACGGGTGCGGCGTTGGCGCAGTAGGCGGGAAATATGAGCTTCAAAGCTTCTACGATTATGGCGACGAGGTCCATGCTTTTCAACCATTAGCTATTGGAACGGATAGTCGTGGATTCCTGACAAGTCAATCCTAAGTTGGCAGACAACTTCCGGCTCCGCCTTCGGTTTTTCGATGACTGCGTTGACTGTCTGTGGGTTCTCCAGTGGTTTCATGGCGATAATTGTGTCCGCCCAGAATTTTAACACTCTGGTACCCACGGGCTCCACAGTCGCGGTTTCGTCGAGAACGCTTCGCACTTGGCTCGTCAGAAGAACAGGGATCTTCTTAATCTTGACAGCCTGTGCGATAAGCGCCAGTTGCCTATTGAGTTCCCGATTCAGTCCGAACGCCTTGCCTTCAACCTCGGCGACTTTGGCTCGATAAAGCGAGGTAACTGTGTCGAAAACGACTAACCCAACCTTGTTGTTTAGGTAGTCTGCAAAGTGGTCTATGAATGCGGTTTGTTCTCGGAAATCCTCTGGCTTGACGAGAACGATGAGTTCGGAGACTTCGTCAAATTTCTCTCTCGCCAGCTGCGAGAGACGTTTTGCGGAGAAGGTGCCATCGCAGTCGACGTACAATGTTTTTAGGTTTTGCAGGGCACAGTTTATGGCGCACTGCATAGCCAACGTCGACTTCCCTGTCTCAGCCTCACCGTAGATTAGCGTGATATTTTCTTGGGAGATGCCGCCAGCGAGGTTGTCATCGAGGCAGCCGCAGCCTGTAGAGATTTTCCGCATCCGCCTTCGCCCTGCGAGTTAACGGATATAAGCAGAGAAGCCTAATAACTTGTTTTGTCCCTTCAGGCGCAGCCCGAAAGGAAGGTTACATGAAGGACAAAGTTGCCATCGCCACTGTTTCTGGAAAAGCCTACTACCTGCTAATCACCGAGCTCAAGGAGCGGAACGTGGACTTCGTAAGCCTCATGCCAGGGGAGCCCGTGCCAGCCGAGGTCAAAGCCGTCATAACAACCGCTAAGGAGGCGTCGCTGATAGAATACGAAAGAATCCTCGTTTTCGACGAAAATGGGTCGCCCAGTTCTGTCGTGAGTGAAGCACTCAGAGTCTCACAGGGCAAAGAGCGGTATGAGAAAGTGGTCATAGGCGTTGATCCAGGCGAGGTATTCGGGGTTGCTGTCGTCGCCGACGGCAAGGTCACAGAGACTGGGAATTGTCTTGGTTTGCGTGAGGTCGAGAAGGAAATCGGCAGCCTCGCCAAGAGATTTAACAGTTCGGAGGAAGTCAAGGTGAAAATCGGTAATGGTGTTTCAGTTTACAAGCAACTGCTGGAGGATTTGGATTCAGTGCTGCCATCTGAAGTGGCGTTGGAGGTTGTCAGTGAAGCGGGAACCGACCGACCCACAAAAGATGGCAGTCATCGCCGGGGACTCAGGGACATAGCTTCAGCCATACGGATTGCGGCGAGAAGTGGGCACGTGTTTCCACGAGGTGTGGCGTCGAAGCGCTCAGGTGTTGAAGAAACAGCTGATTTCTCGGGCCAGTTCGCCATCTGTGTCGTGTAGTGTTTTCATGCCATTCGTCAACCAAGTGGGCAGGAATCCACGGCAGTAGTGGGTCGCGTACCGGTAATCGAGGAACACGATGGCGGCTCTGTCCTCCAGTGTACGAATTGGTCGTCCTGCTGCTTGGCTTGCTTTTTTCATGGCGGGAAGCACGTAGCCGTACTCTCGTCCCATCTTGGGGAAGGCGCTTCTCGTAGAAGTCGATTTGCGCTTTAACTCGCGGTGTCGGCTCTGCATAGGGGACTCCGACGACGATGACTGCGTTCATCTGGTTGCCTGGAAAATCCACGCCCTCTGAGGTTCGTCCTCCGAGGACGCCCATGAAGACGGCGCCGTCTTTCTTGGAGCTGGCTTTGAATTCCTTAACGAGTTGCTCGTTTTCTTTGGAGGTCATGCCGCGGCGTTCGCGGAACAGGGGTTTCTTGAGGGTTTTGTCTAAGCCTTCGTAGATTAGGGCGTTCAGGACGTCGAATGAGGCGACGAAGATGCCTGTGTTGGCGGGTGTGTTGTCGACGACTTCGTTTATGCGTTGGATGATTTTTTGGTACATGTTGGGGGTTCGTTTTTCCATGGCTGTGGTGACGCCGAGGCATACGAGTGAGAGTACGTGTTCTTTTGGGAACGGGGATGGTAGGACCAGTTGCACGGTGGTTTCGGGGAGTTTGGTTATTCTTGCGAATGCTTCGAGCGGCTGCATCGTGCCAGACATGAGAACTCCTGCGTAGGCGGTTGAGAAGACCGGGACGGTTATCTGAGATGGGTCCAATGCTACAATTTCTAGTTTTGCCGTTGTCACGTTCTCTCTTGTCATGTATCTGCTCACGATGTTGATGTATGAGTCGTTACCGAGGGTTTCGAGCCATCTCAGGAGGAACTCGCTCATGCCGTGGATGTAGCTGCGTGGGTTTTTGCCTTCTGCGAGCAGGCTGCGTTTTATGAGGCTGCCGACTTCGTGGGCGTGTTCGAAGAAATCTCTGGGGTTGCTGATGTTGCCTTGTCGCTTTATGATTTCCATGAGTGTTTCGGGTGCGATTACGGCTTCTCGTGGGATGTCGACGGTTAGCTTTTCGATTTCTTCTCGCATTTGGCAAGCGAACGAGGCTATGTCTTTGTGCTCGTATTTGTTTGCCTCGTTCTCCGCCTGTTTCAGAACGTACACGGTGAGGTTGCTGCTGGCGATTTCGATGGCTGTGTCGGGTAGGTTGTGTGCTTCGTCAACGATCAAGATGACTTTCTGGAAGTAGGTGTCCATGTGCTTCATGAACGACGTGCGGATTGCTGGGTCGAAGACGTAGAGGTAGCTTAACGCGACGACATTCATCTCGGGCAATGCAGCTTTTATCAGCTCGTAGGGGCAGATGTGTTTTCGTCGGCAGATTTGCTGGATCTCCGAAGCCTTGTGGGGGCATGAGATTATTTCTTCTTTCAGTCTCAAGAAATCCTCTGAGTGCTCCTCCATTCGCGTGTAGAAGGGGCATTTGTCTTTGGCTTTGAGCATCTCGCAGATGTCCATGAGCGATTTCGCGTCGACTCCGTGTCCAAACTGGGCGGAGTTGAGGCACATCTCGTTGCGTCCCCGGAGGGAAACTCCGGAGATGGGTTGTTTCTTCGAGATTTCTTTGAGCTCCTCGATTACGCGGTCGTGTTGCCTGTGAGTTCTTGCTACGTAGAGAATCTTCAGGTCCTTTTCAATTGCGATGGGGAGGCATGCGGAGAGTGAGGAGATGGTTTTGCCTAAGCCGTTGCTGCCTTCGATGAGGACCGAACGTTTTTGCTCCAATGCATCGTAGACAGTGCTAATGAACTGGTTCTGGTAAGGTCGTACGCTGCTGTATGGGAAGTAAGGTTCGACTTCGTTGGGTAGGTCGGTCGTTTCTATGTCCACCGTCCTTTCGTGGGGCAACTCGTGTTAATGGGGCAGATGTCGCAGAGTGGATGTCGAGCCTTGCAGTATCGTCGTCCGTGGGCAATCAACAGTAGATGTACGCTGAGGTATTCGTTTGGTTTGTATAGCGATTGAAGGCTTTGACGGACTGTTTCGTAGTCGGCGTTTGCGGGGGCTAGACCGAGTCTTTTTGCGACGCGGTTTACGTGGGTATCCACTGGGATTGTGGGTTGGTTCGCTGAGAATAGGAGGACTACGTCTGCGGTTTTGGGTCCGACTCCTGGGAAATTCATGAGTGTTTTTCTTGCTTCGTCTGTTGGGAGCGATAGTATGGGTTGGAGTGTGCCGTTGTATTTTTCGTGGATAATCGTTGCGGCTTGTTTTATGGCTTTGGCTTTGTTCTTGTAGAGTCCTGCAACTCTGATGGCTTCCTCGATCTGGCTGGTTTCGGCTTTGGAGAGGGTTTCGGGTGAGATTTCGAAGTGCTTCGATAGGGCTTCGAAGGCTTTGGCTGTGTTGCGATCTGCGGTGTTCTGCGAAAGAATGGTGGTTATGAGTGTTGTGAAGGGGTTTCGGCGTGTTTTTGTCCATTTTGGCAGCGGAAGCTCTTGTTGCAGTGTTTGCAGGATGATTGCTGCGCGTTTCTCCGTGTTTGGTCCCTTCCCTCTCGTGAATTGGTTTACTGAAGTGAATCGTCTTGGGTATAAATATCATCTGGGGGAACGCGAACTAGACGGTAAGTTTGCTTTTGCACGGAAGCAGGAATCTGTAGGTTGTGAAGTGTTTTTAAGCAGACTTTGTCATAGAAGCAGCGGTGGTTTGAATGGAGCATTGGGATCGAACTCTCGAAGAGGCGCGAGCTGATCGAGCTCGGGTGGTTAAGGAAGAGCTTCTCGAGAAGGATACGCGTTTTCTGGCTGTTTACGTTGAGGCGAAGAACACCTGTCTTGTCTTGCTGAGTGAGCGTGAGGATAAGCTCGGGACTCTTGCTATTGCGGTTCCGAAGGCGAAGGATTTGTTGGGGCCTGTGCAGTCCTCCGTGTTGTTGGGTGATAGGAATGTGGTTTCTGCGCGGATGTTTGCTGAGCACATCGCCGCTAAGAAGGGTAAGATTGCGCTGGTTTCTGTTTATCTTGAACGTTTGAGTGAGATGCAAGCTCAGGCGTATTTTATGCATTTAATCGAGAAGGTCATGGGGAAAGAGGCTGAGGGTGAAGGCGGGGAAGAGGCTACGCGGTTATAGTTGACTGTCTTTGAGAGTCAATTTTTGTGGTTGCTCAATAGTTTTTAGCATTGAGACTCGATGTCAACTGTTTTTGTTTTGGGCTGTTTTTCTTGTTGCTTTTTTGGAACGGAGCTGGCCAAACATTGAGCACGATTGACAAAATTTGACAATTTTTGAGCAATGGATTGTTTTTCAGGCTGCGTTGGTTGAACGTTGCTTCGAGGCAATTGAGCAGTTTGAGCAGGGTATGAATAACAATGGGTTGGATGGGAGCGAAGGATGGCTTCTGAAAGGCAATTTTTGGGTTTGCTCAATGGTTCGTAGCATTGTTCTGCAATGATGCAGTTTGGCGCCATTCTGCATGGGTGCCATTGATATTTTGGTGCTGAAACAACATGCTGCGTTGCAAAGCCATTGTGCGTCTAGTGCCAATCTGCAATGAAGCTTTGTGCAGAATTGTGCGGGAATTGTGCAGATTTTGTGCGGAGGCTTCGGATAGAATTTTTGGGTTTGCGCAGCGGTTTTTTCAATGTGTGACAATGACAAGCGTTTTTGTTTTAGGCTGGTTCTGCTGCTGCTTTGGTTGAATGGAGCTTTTGGCTCATTGAGCACGATTGTGCACGTATGCAGATTCATTGTGTAGAGTATGCAGAACCATTGTAAGGTGTCCGATGAGGTGATGCAGAATCATGATTATTCTGCTTTTCGGAGCGCGGCCAGTGAATTGTGAGGGAAAGGGTTGGTCGAGTGCGCTCTCCTTGCTTTACTATGCAATCGTTAGGTTTTTCTCGCGAACTTAACTATTTGAAATGTTAACATTAAAATGACTGTGAGGCCAATCCCATGAAGACCCTTGAACAACGTTCGCCGTGATGAAAAAGTGATCTGTAAACTGTCGTATTCAGAATTTGACAGTATCCTCGAAGTCGTGAACAAAGCCGCACAAGTCTATAAGGGCGTAATCCCAGCGGACAGGTGGCGGGAACCGTACATGCCTGCCGAAGAGCTTCGTGAGGAAATCACGGCTGGCGTCGAGTTCTACGGCTTGAAAGAAAACGGCAACCTCCTCGGTGTCATGGGCACTCAAAGAGTCAGGGATATGACGCTTATCCGACATGCTTACGTGCTTCCGAATCGTCAGCGCAGCGGTATCGGGGCGAACCTGCTCCATCATCTTTTGAGGTTGGCTCGAACCCCCGTTGTCTTGGTGGGCACGTGGGAGGCCGCGTGGTGGGCAATTCGCTTCTACGAGAAACACGGGTTCCAGCTCACCTCCCGAGCCGAAACGAACAGGCTGCTTCGCGATTATTGGGGCATCCCCGAGAGGCAAGTGGAGACTTCCGTCGTGCTTAAGCTCCAGAGAGATGACTGAGGGTGTTTCACGTTTAAGAATAAGTGAGTGCAAATTTTAGGCAAGGCATAGTGATGAAAGAAACGCTCCTGTTAAAAGTCAACTCGCAGAAACCAGCGCACACAAGAATCCTGATTGCAGGCGAAATCATACGGAAAGGCGGTTTGGTGGCGTTTCCTACCGAAACCGTCTATGGGCTGGGCGCAGACGCTTTGAACCCCAGCGCTGTTCTTGCGTTGTTTGAGGCGAAGAACCGGCCGTTGGACAACCCGCCAATTGTTCACGTCGCAAACCTCAAAGAAGTCAGCAGGCTGGCGAAGAATGTCCCCGCTAATGCTGAACTGTTAATGAAGAAATTCTGGCCCGGACCTTGACAATTGTCCTTGAACGTTCATCTGTGGTTCCCGATGTGACGGTCGCTGGGTTGAACACGGTAGCGGTGCGGATGCCAAAGAACAGCGTGGCTTTAGCGCTCATTCGAGAAAGCCGTTGCCCAATCGCCGCACCGAGCGCGAACCTCGCTGGCAAACCTAGCCCGACCACAGCCCAGCATGTCCTCGACGACCTTAATGGGCGCATCGACGTTATCCTCGACGGCGGACCAACCTGCATAGGGGTCGAGTCAACCGTACTCGACGTGACTGTAGACCCGCCGATGGTTCTGCGTCCAGGCGGGGTGCCCTTTGAGGCTCTTAGAAAAGTCCTCGGGGAGGTGAGACTGCATCCGTTCGTGTCTGCGGAAAAGGAAGTCGCGGTTGGTGAGGCAAGGTCGCCTGGGATGAGACATAAACACTACGCGCCCAAAGCCAAGGTCATTCTGGTCGAGGGTTCGATGCCTGCCGTAGCGGAGAAGGTGAAGGAGTTGATTGCCGCCTACGAACACGAGGGAAGCCGTGTGGGAGTGCTAGCCACCGACGAAACTGCGTCGAAGTATGACGCTGACGTGGTCAAATCACTGGGCAGCCGCTTCAACGTGGAAGCCATCGCTAAAAGCCTTTTCAGGCTCCTCAGAGAATTCGACGAGGGAAATGTCGACGTAATAATCGCAGAAAGCGTTCCCGCTGAAGGTTTGGGCTTGGCGGTGATGAACAGGCTCCGCAAAGCATCGGGATATAATATCGTTAGAGCCGAGAATTAGCCGGGGCTGTGAGAAAAACTTATATTTTCGCTTTAGGTGTAGCGTTTAGACTTCAAGGTATTTGTGAATAGGAAAAAATGGTGAACAATGTATGTCTTCAAGTGGTGGAGGAACCGTCCCAGTTATCGTGTTGAGAGAGGGAACGGGCAGAACAACCGGACGCGAAGCCCAAAAGAACAACATCATGGCTGCGAAAATTGTTGCTGAAGCCGTGAAAACCACGCTTGGCCCATGTGGAATGGACAAGATGTTGGTTACAAGCTTCGGAGACGTCAGCATAACCAACGATGGCGCAACCATCATGAAAGAGCTCGATGTGCAGCACCCCGCAGCGAAGATGCTTGTTGAGGTTGCGAAGGCACAGGACAACGAGGTCGGCGATGGAACGACTACGGCAGTTGTTTTGGCGGGTGAGTTGTTGTCGAAGGCTGAAGTGCTCTTGGATAAGAATGTGCACCCAACTGTCATCATCGAGGGCTACAAGAAAGCCGCCGAGAAAGCGCAAGAGGTCCTGGACAAAATCGCCATCCCCGTCAAGTTCAACGACGATAAAACCCTCATGGAAGTCGCAACAACTTCGCTTTCGAGTAAGGGCGTAACCGGTGCCGCGGAACTCTTCTCCAAACTCGCCGTTGACGCCGTGAAGCAGGTTGCGGAGGAAGTTGACGGCAAGTATCGAGCCGACATCGACCTCATCAAAGTCGTCAAGAAACACGGCAAAAGCTTAGATGATACAGAACTCGTCAGGGGTATGGTCATCGATAAAGAAATCGCCAGCAGCCAGATGCCCAGATTCATTGACGACGCCAAAATCGCCCTGCTCAACGAGAAACTCGAAATCGAAAAAACTGAGTTCGACGCAAAAATCAACATCGAAAGTCCCACAATGATGCAATCCTTCCTAGACGAAGAAGAACGTATGTTGAGGGAGATGGTGAACGCTGTGACCAAGGCAGGAGCCAATGTGGTTTTCTGCGAGAAAGGCATCGACGACATGGCTCTTCACTTCCTCGCCAGAGCCGGTGTTATAGCCGTCAAGAGTGTGAGCAGCAGTGACATGGAGAAACTCGCACGCGCCACGGGCGGCAAGATACTCGCCACCGTCAAAGACCTTAACGCAGAAGCCTTGGGGAAAGCCAAGAAAGTCGAAGAGGTTAAGATCGGCGACGACAAACTCCTCTACATACGCGACTGTCAGAATCCCAAAGCCGTCACCATCGTCATCCGCGGTGGCTCCACGCACATAATCGATGAAGCCGAACGCTCATTACACGATGGACTGTGTGTTGTGCGGAACGTGATTGAAGACGGTAAAATCGTCGCAGGTGGCGGCGCGCCGGAAGCAGAGGTGGCGAAAAACCTTCGACACTATGCCGTCAAAGTCGGTGGACGTGAACAACTCGCAGTTGAAGCTTACGCAGAAGCCATCGAAGCCATACCACTAACTCTCGCCGAAAACGCGGGGCTCGACCCTATTGACGTGATGGTGGCGCTCCGAGCTAAACACGAAGAAGCCGACGGCAAGTACTTCGGCATCGAAGTAACCACGGGCAAGATAAAGAACATGTGCGACCTTGTCGTGCTGGAACCGCTCCGCGTGAAGCTGCAAGTCATCAAATCAGCCACCGAAGCCGCAAACATGATCCTAAAGATCGACGACCTCATAGCTATCAAGGGCGGCGGAAAGATGCCTCCGATGCCTCCAGGCGGTATGGGCGGCGGCATGGGTGGAATGGGTGGCATGGGCGGTATGGGCGGAATGCCCCCGTACTAAGAGCCTAACCTTCTTTTTTCTTTGTTACTTGAGTTATCAGTTCTGCGTCCTTGTTTTCGAGTTGTATGAAAGCCGCACTTTCAACCACGCTCTGTGTTCTGCGCCAATCTTATATTCGTGGAAAACCCAGACTATCCCTAACTTGCTGAGAGATTTCTGCGGGGAAGAACGATGAAGTACCTTAAAATCTCGGCGTTTGATTGCCCTGACGCCTGGTTCCAAGCGTTGAATCACATTTGGAATGAGGGCGACGTTTTCAAGGTGGGCTATGGCTCGGAAACGACGGAGACTAAGAAGCTCAACCTAACCATCGAAATAGCTCATCCGGAGACCCGACCGCTGGTCAGCGACAAAGCGCCCTGCGACGTAAAGTACGTTCAGGGATATGCGTTGGAGTATCTGTGGTGCGGAGGGAAGCAGGAGGATGAAACGTACACGTATGGGGACCGACTTAACTATCCAGTTAACCAAATCGAGGAAGCAGTGAAACGTTACGTGGAGGAACAACGTGACCGTCAAGTTACTCTGGTAATCAGACTGCCCCAAGACATAAAAAAATACATTGGAAAGAAACGCCACGAACCGCCGTGTCTTAGCCTTATAGACACCGAAATCCTCGACGGCAAAATGCACCTGACCTGCTACTTCCGCAGCTGGGATGCCTACGCAGGGTTACCGGCCAACATAGCGGGACTGCAACTGTTCAACGAGGCGTTCGTGAAGGAGATTAACAGCCGCGGCGACTTAGAGCTGGAAACGGGCAAGCTGATTTTTCACAGCAAGAACTGCCACGTGTACCAACGCCAGTACAAACTTGTCAAAGAGCTGCTCACACCACAGACCGTTTCGAAAACGCCTAGGATGGCTCAAACGATGAAAGCTGCAGAAGAGGAATAGTAGCAAGCAAAACTTGTCTGGGCGAATTTTGACCTAATAGAGCTATTATGCCTATTGAGAGAGAAGTAAATCACACAGGCTTCTGATGTCTCTCCAAAAACAACCAACGCAATTCTCAAGTGAAAATTCTCATCTTATCAGTAACAAGGAGTTTCACGGGAACAATAGTTCTCGCGGTTATTTCTTATTCATGAGGTATTCGTGCATGGCTTTGGCTGCGCGTTTGCCTGCGCCCATTGCGCTGATGACGGTTGCTGCGCCCGTTGCGACGTCTCCACCCGCGTAAACGCCTTCCAAGCTGGTTTTGCCTACCTCATCCACGTTTATCGTTCCGTGTCGTGGGTTCGTCTGTAAGCCTTCAGTCGTGCGCTGTATTATCGGATTTGGTGTTTGCCCAATCGCTACGATGACCGTATCTGTTTCAATCGTGAATTCGCTGCCTGGAATTGGTTTGACACTTCTCCTGCCCTTCTCGTCTGGAGCGCCGAGCTCCATGGCTATGCAGTCCATGCTCTTCACCCAGCCCTTCTCGTCCCCGTGCAGCGCTATTGGCGCGCCTAGGAATTTGCAGATTAAGCCTTCTTCCTCGGCGTTTTCAATTTCTTCTTTTCTCGCTGGCAATTCATCCCGTGAACGACGGTACAGCAGGCATACGTCTGCGCCCAGTCGCATGGAGCTTCGTGCGCAGTCCATGGCTACGTTGCCGCCGCCGACGACGATGACTTTCTTGCCGAGTCGCAGTGGAGTGTCGTATTCTGGGAACCTGTAAGCCTTCATCAGGTTGACGCGGATGAGGAACTCGTTCGCCGAGTAGACGCCTCCGAGGTTCTCGCCTGGGACGCCCATAAACTGAGGCAAACCAGCGCCGCTGCCTATAAAGACAGCTTCGAATCCGCCTTCCTTCATGAGTTCAGGGATCGTGTGTATCCTGCCTATGAGGTTGCCCAAACGCAGATCTACACCCAGCTTCTGGATGTAGCTAATCTCGTTCTGGACGATTGCTTTGGGTAAACGGAACTCGGGGATGCCGTAAACCAGGACGCCACCACCAACGTGAAGTGCCTCGAACATGACGACTTCGTGGCCCAGCTTGACCAGGTCAGCTGCCGCTGTTAGCCCTGCTGGTCCTGCGCCGACGATGGCGACTTTTTTTCCTGTTGGTTTAGCTTTTTCAGGGAGTTGAAAACCGTGTTCACGTTCCCAGTCCGCTAGGAAACGCTCTAGGCGTCCGATGCTTACGGGTTTGCCGATTTTCCCCATGACGCACTGGACTTGGCATTGTTCTTCCTGTGGACAGACGCGTCCGCAGACCGCTGGCAACGCGTTCTTCGTCTTAATCTTAGCAATAGCCTCAGCGTACTTCTTTTCACGCATGCACTTGATGAACTCGGGAATCTCAACCTCCACGGGGCATCCGCTCACGCACTGAGGCTTCACGCATTGGAGACAACGACTGGCTTCCTCCAGCGCCATCGCTTCGTCGTAGCCGAGTGCGACTTCGTTGAAGTTAGCTCCTACGCACGTAGGGTTCTTGCTTCGGCATCTCCACGGCTTCTTTCTTGATTTTTGGTTTAGGCTTTGCTTCTGCCACATGCACACTCTCCTATTTCCCACAACTCTGAGCTCAAACGTTCTTCTGGAAGCATCATTCTCTGACGTTTAATCAGTTGATCGAAATCTACTTGGTGGCCGTCAAACTCTGGTCCATCGACGCATGCGAACTG
This sequence comes from Candidatus Bathyarchaeota archaeon, assembly GCA_963820675.1. Classification (GTDB taxonomy): domain Archaea; phylum Thermoproteota; class Bathyarchaeia; order Bathyarchaeales; family Bathycorpusculaceae; genus UBA11855. The sequence goes on from CAWGAW010000022.1 coordinate 166,437, forward strand.
CATTTTTCCGCTAACGCTCACGCGGCAAACGCCGCACATTCCCATTCCGTCAATCATAATGGGCGTCAACGTAACAACCGTTGGGACGCAAAATGGTTTCGTGATTTCACTGACTGTTTTCATCATGACGACTGGACCCATGGCGACGCAGCGGTCAAACTTCTCCTTCTTCAACAGGTCGCCCAGGAAGTCTAACCCTTTGTTGCCCTTTGTGCCGTCGTCTGTGGACACGTAGAATTCGTCGCTTAGGGCTTTGCCCTCGCTCTCCATCATGAGGAACTCTTTGCTTCTCGCGCCGAGAACGGTCGTGACCGAATTTCCAGCTGCTCGCATCGCCTTCGACTGCAAGAGTAGCGGCGCAATCATTACGCTTCCGCCGACGCAGAGGACTTTGCCGAATTTTTTGATTTCCGAAGGATTGCCTAGTGGACCCGTTATGTTGTCTATGGATTCGCCGACATTCATCGTTGCCAGATCCTTCGTGGTTTTGCCCACTTCGTGAAATGCAAATGAAATCGTGCCTTTCTTGGCGTTTATGTCACTGACAGTTAACGGGATTCTTTCGCCTTTGATGCCATGAATCACGATGACGAATTGACCTGGCTTGGCTTTCGCCGCGATTTCCGGTGCTTCAACCTCGAACAGCTTAATCTTTGGAACAAGCTCTTTCTTGCTTACAATTTTGTACGTTTTACTGCAGCCTCCACAACAACTTCTTCGCGTCTAGGCATTGCCGAAAGTTTCTGGTAGAATGCGTCAACTTTTTGGTTGAAATCTCCTTCGCATCTTGGCGAAGCTTCGTACAACTCGAAACGGTCAAGTAGGTTCAACTTCTTCAAGGCGGTTCTCAAAACCTCGACGTTGCGTTCTGCTGTGTCGCGTCCTTTCTCGAGCTTGCAATCTTCAGCCGAACACACGACACCCATGACGCCATCGAACCCGCAGTTTAGCGCGTTCACGACATGGACTGGGTCTAATGCTTTGAAGCATGGAACTTCCAACGCCAAGGCGTTTTTGCCCTTGAGAATATTATCGGGGTTGTCCAGCGCGCTGAACTCTGACCATTGGCAAATGAATAGAAGTAGTGCCGGTTGCTTGCTTCTTGCTTTGAGGACGGATGCTGTGTCACCGTAGCGGTTGATGACGTTTTCGAACTCGAAGCCTTTTACCTCGATGGCTTGATGTGGACAAACTAATGCACAGGCGCCGCAGCCTACGCATTCTTCTTGGATGATTTTTGGTGAGGCGAACGCTTCGGCTTTGATGGCGTCGTATGGGCAGATGAAGACGCATTTGTCGCAGCCTACGCATTTTGTGTTATCCCAGATGGCTTTTCGGCTGTACTTGACGACTCTTATTGCGTTCTTGTCGAAGCCTAGCTGCTCAAGCACGTTCTTGCTGAGCTGCATCCTGCGGGTGTTGATTTTTGTGCCTTCTTTGTACCTGCAGAATTTGTCTTCACACTGGATGGAAACGATGTTCTTTATGCCTGAATTCAAAACTTTGAAAACAAAATCCGTCGGGACTCTTCCCGAACAGGGAATGCGTAGGGGGATGTAGTTGCCCTTCACGATGCCTTGGTCTGCGAGTATGTCTTCCATCTCGCAGGTTGACGGGGAGTTTCCTCGGCACATGAGGACGAGCGTGTCAGCCTTCTTCTGCTTTTGCACGCATTCTACGTAGTTCATCAAGTTATCGTAATTGTAATACTCCATTTCTATGGCTGCTGATGGGCAGCTGCTGTAGCATATTCCGCAAACCTGGCACTTCTGGATGTCGATTTCTACTTTGCCGGTTTCTTTGTCGCGGTTTATGGCTTCATAGGGACACAGCGAGTGGCAAACACAACATCGGCTGCATAAGTCTTGGTTGATGTTTACCACGGCGAGACATTTTTCGCTCATGTTTGGGCCTCTTTGCTTAGATTTCCATGGTGGTATACGCTGGAAGGTGACGTTTGGCGCGTATGAAAGTCTGAAAAGGGGTTTTGGATGATATATGCCTTTTGCTTTACTTCCGATAATAAGGTCTTCTGATGTGACCGTAGGCTTCGAGGGCTGCCGTGATGCCTTGACCGACAGCTGTGCCCACTTGCTTGACGGGTTGGTCGGTTACGTCGCCTGCGGCGTAGACTCCTGGGATGTTGGTGTGTTGTCGGACGTCGGTTTTTATGAAACCGTGCTCGTCGACTTCGACGCCTGACTGTTGGGCTAGTTGGCTGTTGGGAGCTTCGCCAACTTGGACGAAGACGGCGTTTTCGGGCAGTTCTTTTGTTTCGTTGGTTTTGACGTCGCGGATTTGGACGGATTCGACGACTTTTGTGCCCTTGATTTCCACTATTTCGCTGTTCCAGAGGATTTGGACGTTGGGTTTGGTTTGGATGTCTTTGAGGTAGGCTTCTTCGCAACGGAATGCTTCTCTGCGGTGAACCAGTGCGACGTTGGCGGCTAAGCCTGAAAGGTAGAGTGTGGTTATGGCTGCGCTGTTTCCTCCGCCCACAACCATGACGTTTTTGCCTTTGAAGAGTGGGCCGTCGCATACGCCGCAGTAGCTTACGCCTTTGCCGCGGAATTCTTTCTCGCCTTTTGCTCCGATTTCACGGTAATTTGAGCCGGTTGCGATTATCACGGCGTTGGCTTCGTAGGTGGTGCGGCTTGTCGTTATGGTTTTTTTCTCGCCTTGTAGGTTGAGGGCTGTGACTGTTTCGAGTTCGTGGAAGACGACGCCTGTTTTCCTGCAGTGGTTGGTCATTTTCTCGGCGAGTTCGGCGCCCGTGATCTGGTTGAATCCGGGGTAGTTTTCGACGTTGGGTGCGTCTGCGGTTGTTCCGCCCGATAGTTTTTCTTCTATTATGGCGACTGTGAGTCCGCTTCGTGCAGCGTAGATTCCTGCGGATAATCCTGCTGCGCCTGCGCCGATGATGATGGCTTCGTAGGTTTCCATGTTGGACAGCTCGTTGAATCTGGTAGGTTACGGTTTGAGGTGATTAAAGAAGTATTCGGCATGGGAGCGGGGTCTATACTGAGGTCAAGACAGCCATTAGGTCCTGCGTGTTTTCTTTTGGTTCTCCGTTGTCGAAGAGGTACCAGTAGGGTTCGAATTCGATGATTTCAGCGCCCAGTTTTCTTGCTGCAAGCGTGTGGTCCAACAGTACTGATGTGGGCATGTCGAGTTCGGTGCCGTATCCGCGTTCTTGCCAGTACCAGCTTTGTATTGAGGCTCCCCAGTGTTGGAAGGTTTCGCTTGTCAGTAGGAATCCGTTCCATGGTTCGAGTTCTTTGCTGTTTGTTTGGAAGGTGACGGTTACGATGTCTTCGTATCCTGCGATGTAGCTTTGGATTCTTTGGAATGCCCCATAGTTAACTTGCCATTCGCTCCATTCCAGCTTTAGGTCATGTGTGCGTGTGAAGTTTAGGAGGCTGGTGGTGTAGTTGGTTGGAAAGGGTAGTAGGTGGGATAGGTACCAGCTTGCCATTTCTCCGATTCTTAGTTCTCGAACGTTGAGTGCTGCGACTGCTTGGGAGATTTGGTCGAGGGTTAGTTGTCTGTTTGGTACGTTGTTGGAGCCGCCTTCAAAAACGGATAACACGATTGGGATGTTTGCGAAGTTTTGCTTCAGCCATGCGAAGGTTTCGGTCCAGTTTTGGTCTCCTAAGTATTCTGGTAACAGGAGAATGTTGTAGGTGCCGTTGTTGAGTTTCAGGATTTGGTTGTATGTGTAGGTAGCGTTTGGCAAGTGTCCCCAGGTGTATCCTGGTCCTTTTTCGCAGACGTGGAAGATGAGTGTTGTTATTTGGGAGGATTTGGTCGAGTTCACTATTTCTGTTAAGGATTTCACTTGGTTCTGTAGAGTTGTCACGGAGGAGTTTAATGAGTCGATTTGGTTGTTTTGGGATGTAGCTTGGTTCTGAAGGTTCGTGATCTGCGTGCTCATGGAACTGATGGTGCTGCTATCGTTTAGAATCTTGTCTTCCAGGTTGCTGATTTGAGCGTTCTTGGTGTCGATTGTTGAGGTTAGATCGTTTATTTGGGAATCTTTTTGGGTTAACGTCGTGGAGTAACTGATTGTTGTGCCTATGAGACTGATGGCGAAGACGGCGCACAAGATTAGTGCAATTATAGCTGCGATTTTACTTTTGGTCATTTGAATGCCCCGTTGAAGACTATTAGAGCGATGTTTTTAATTCTTCCCAAAACTTACAATTTTTTTCGTCTATTGGCGACTATGCTGAAGATGTGAAGACTCGTGCGTAAGTCAAGAAGATGGTCGCTGGCTCAAACGTTGATTGGTTGTGCCTTTTCTTAGAGTGTGCATACTTGTTTGGTTTCTTTTGCGTTGCACTCGTCGCAGAGGTCTGAGTCAGGTCTTGTGGAACGTTTTTGGTAGGCGTACAAGGGGTACTGTGAGCAGTTCTTGCACCAGTGCCATCTGTCAGGTGGGGTGCCGCGTACATACTCCACCATTTTTTTTCTCACCCTCCCGAAAAGATGAGTATGTGTTAACTTGTATTTTTTGTTTTCCACAGTGTTGGTCAGTCTTATTTGTGTTTGGTGTGAGTGGTTGTTGAAGGGTGGCTTGCGGTTTTGAGATTGCATATTGGTCATAAGTTTTATGTGGAGTATGGTTGTGACTGTTGACATTGTTTCTGAGGCCGATAGCATTGTGCAGAAAGGCGGTTGAAGAAGGCTTCTGAGACGCAATTTTTGGGTGTGTTCAATGGTTTACGGCAATTGTTGTCAAGTATGCTGTTTGGCGCCGTTTTGCATGGGTGCTGTTGCTATTTTGGTGCTGAAACAACATGCTGCGTAACAATTGCATTGAGCGTGAGGTGCCAATCTGCAATGAAGCATTGTGCAGCATTGTAGCAGTGCCAGTTGTTTCATGCAGACGAGCGTGATGGCAAAGCGTGGCGTCAAGTGATGACTTTGAGGCTGAAAGTTTGTAAAGAGTTATTTACCTGTGAGTGGTGGTTGTCTATCAGTCGATTTTGTTCCTGTTTTCTCTGGAGTGGAGAGTTTTGGAGTACAAATGGGTCGCCCTCACCGTCACGACGATAGGGATTCTGATGGTACGCATCGATGCGCGCATTGTTGTCGTCGGCTTACCCCAAGTTGCTTCGCAGCTGCACGCCGATTTTGAGCAAGCCATCTGGATAACTCAAGCCTACACACTTGCAAACACCGTGGTGCTTCTGCTCATCGGACGATTGGGCGACATCTTCGGCAGAGTCCGAATATACACCTTCGGATTTGGCCTTTTCACTGTTGGCTCGGCGCTCTTCACGTTGTTCGTGAACCTTGGCTTGACCGTGAGCCTTAACTTCGCTATTCTGGTCATGTCGTTGACTGCGCCCTACGACGTTATCACGAGCGTAGTTTCCGCCGTAAACCCGCTGTCGATTCCCGCCGCTGATAAGCTGCTCTTCGTGCAAAGCCTCAGGAACGCCTACATAGCATTCGGGATAGTCAATGCGTTAGCCATCGTGGCGTCGATCCTGCAAATCAGACGTAAATCACAGGGTGAAATGGCAGAAGTGGGGAAGATTGAAGAGGTAATTGGTTAGTAACACCTACCAGCTTGTCACTTTCAGGTTTCGGATGGCGGAGAAATGCCCGTCTTTGCGTCATGATTATTTCAAGGTGTGATCGCGCGATTGCAGCTGTGAGGGCATCGAATTCTTCTATCAAGGCGCAAACCCCAAGTAAAAAACGAAAGAAGCCATTTTGGCAAAAACGTTAAGGATTATCAAAGAAGTGCTTAAGAAAATACAACCCCACCCTAAGAAAATAAAACGAAATCCAATATTAGAGAGTTTAATCACACTAAAGTACCACCATGACAGAAAAATCTTCTGTCAGAGGCGAAGTCACTCATGGCTTTGCCTCCATGACAAATAAGTTAGCAGTATCTTCTAAAGGTAAGTAATAATTCCTGCGCTAGCAATCATCAGGAGCAATGTTAAGAGAGCGATTTTCCAAGAGGGAGTGCTACTCTGTTTTTCTACGATTAGGTCAGAAATAACTCCAACACCGATGAAGAAGGGGAAAATTGCGAGTGCAGAGTTGAAAATCCTGAAAGTGATAGAATACATGAGCCCCACAAAAAAGAGCTTCTTCAATTCCTGTGCGGGCGTTGTATCCTTCATTTGTTCTTCTAAGCCGATGTGGTGCAAGCTGTAAAAAGCTGAAGTTAGTAAAAGCGCTGGGATTATGCCGAAGGTTTCCTCAAAAAGCTGTCTCAAGAAGCTGTAAAAGAATAAAGTCTCAAAAAGCACTCCCACCATGAGATAGAAAATCGTTCCATATTTGCCGGAAAAATCTACTCTTCGGCCCTTTTTCTTTGCTTCGAAATAGAACATTGCAGCCAATAAAACTCCTAGAACAGCGTTTGCAACCAAAGCCAATACCCAATTTTCTCCAGGCAAACCGAATTTGTTGAAAGAAAGGTCATTAACCTTCATCCACAATATCGGCAGCAAGACACCTAGACCAACAAGAGTTATTATGTCTCGAAAGACAAATCGGGCTGTCCGATTCTTTCTGAAAATTATGAGCAGACAACTTAAGAGGACACATGAAATCCCGGCCAGGAAAGCAACTAACGTTCCCCAACTCAGAGATAGAGTAAACAGCGAATCAGTCATTGCATTATCACCTGATGGTCTAAAGGCAAACGCGTTTAGTAAGCAATATTTGCTCGAATTTAATTTAAGATTTGCATGGGGCTTAGAAATACCGTAGTTCACATTCGGTAAATCTACGATGGTGCCGAGAGCTAGCTTCATATGGTCGTTTAAGCCGTCGATTCACTTTTGGTCTATTGTAATTGAATATGAAGGGATTATTATTCCAAGGGGAATTCGGGGAATACTTCCTTCTGTGAAGGATTATACCGCTTTAGAAGCTCCTCAATCGCTTTCTCAGAGTCCCTTTAACTGGCTTCCCCCTTTTTTAATCAACGCGCATTCATAATGAGTGTTGAAATGCTCCTCTTAGGTTGAGCACGTATAAAAAAGGGAAAATAATGAAGGTGCGTTTCGATTATGCTTCCAGAGTGAATGCCAACTCTCTATGGTCATAATTTACTGTACCGTCATTGATTCTACTGTTGTCCCAAACCTGCAGCTGAATAATATATGCACAGGGCGTTATTCCAGGAAGCGGTTTCCCCGTAGGATTTCCAGATGAATCCTTCTCTCTGATGTCCCATTTTGCGAGCATGTCGGTTTTAATTCGCTTCTTTCCTGCATCCGGATTTACTGTATCAGGAGGAACGGGGGGCGGCATGAGTAGTATGCCTTCAGCGTGGTAGCTGGGGTCGCAGTTTTTCTTCCATCCGACCGTGAATTGGTCGAAGTTCAGGCTGGGCTGGGCTAGGTCTCCGAGTATGATTTCGTCATCCCAAGCAGTTCCTCTGATCTCTAGAATGCCACCAGATTTCATGATTTTTTCTATACTGAGAGGTTCGCACTTGCTGACTGCCAATCCAGGTATGCCTATTGAATCCAGCTTGCACTGTATGACGATGTTGTCCACCCAGATCTGCAAAGAATCAAAGTAAGAAGTAGACGGGACATCATCATCAATCACCGCCAGCAAGAGCGTGGCTTTTCTGCTTCCAACAGTGGTCCATGGATTCCAGACGAGTTTAGGAACTGGTATAGGCGGAATGGTAACCCAGCATGGCAACGTTGACCAGCGTCTCGTTAAGTCGCCTATAGGCGAGTTGTCGTAGGTGCCGAGGCAAGGCTTTATGGGCATAAGATGGTAGTCCACTTCCAGAATCCGCTGCCACAGTGAACCCGGAGCTTCCAAACTGTCATAGGTTTCTCCAGGTCCTGGACCCGCAATCCACCCATCAGCCCACAACAGCTTGTACTTCTTGTATCGCTTTCCGCAGCCTTCAACGCGAGCCGATCCGCCGATGGTCGCGTAGCCGCCCACCGCAGTTTCCTTGCTATTCAAAATGACCTTCCTTGAAAGCGGCATCCCGCCTGCAGTGACTGCTATCCGTCCTACTTCATCAATAACAACCGTTCTTTGAAAAAGCTGAAACTGCGATATGTCGGTGACTACGACGCCTCCGCCGCCCGTAACCGTGAGCTTAAGACTGTAGGCTTTGCCCTCCAGGTTGGTGGTTTCCAGAATTCCGAGAGTACCAACGGGAGGTCCGACGGGTGTGGGTGATACGCCGCCTCGGTGTCCGTCTGGATAGACAATGATGACGTCGCCGCTGCCGGCTGCATCCTGACGCCATGTCACTCCGCCGTCTTCGCTGTATTCGAGCTGATAGTGCAAAAAAGGGGAACCCCCGCTGGCGATGCCTCTGATTTCAACGCCTATGACGCCTTTGGAGAACTTAGCTTGAACGCAAGCGTTCCCTACCGGCGACGTGATCTTGGCAGTGGGCGGGCAAAAGGCTCGGCATTTCACCGTGCAGTAGTATTCCGAGAACCAACGACAGAACTGCACGCAAAACCGAATCATCTCGTACCTGTTGAGGATAGCTTGGAATTTCTTCGAGTCGTTCTGTTTATAGGCTTCAAACAAGGCTTTGAAGTCATCTTCTTTCTTCATGAGTCTGACAGCCGCTTTGCCGAACTCAAGCATCTCGTCCACAGTGGGTTCCACAGGCTTGTCTTGGACGGGGCAGAGAGTGATGCAGACTCCGCCCCGCACTTTCACGCAGAACCACCTACAGATGAGCCAGCAGAAATTGATGATACCAACCTTTGTCAAGACTTCTCTGAATGCTTCCGCATCATCTTTTTCGTAAGCCTCGACAGCAACTTTGAAGAGTCTTGGGTTTGCGATGAGTTTTGCCAATGCATCTTTGATTTCGAAAAGTTGGGATACATCTAGTACACTTTTTTCCAAAAGTATCCCTCAAATTTGATACTGCGTTCTAGACTTAAAGACTTTTCCTTGCACGCTTCTGTTAACTTTTAGGGGCTAATTGGATTTTGGTTTTTGCTTGTAATCTAAGTCCCTTAAAATTTTTTTTGCCTTAACAGAAACAACTTTCTCAGAGTCTCTAAACCGAAAGTGAAACCACAAACAGCAAAAAACCCTATGGAAAATGAAAATAGTGCTCAATTCATGCCGCCATGGCTAAAATAAGCCTACGATAGGCTTAAAAGAGCCTCGGGCGGGATTTGGACCCGCGACCATTACCTTACCAATAAGAACCAATAATGACCTAACTGAGTTCAAGCAGTGGCTTATTGCCAAAGAATACAGCAGAAGCTACATTTCCAAAACAATGAGTTATGCAAACAGATTCTCATACATCTTGAAGAATGGAAATCTTAGAGAACTGGATTTGCTCAGCAGCCACAAGAAGGATGCAACAGTAAAGTCATTGATTCTGCTGTCAAAGTTCAACGGCTCTCATACTCAATTCAAAGCTAGCTTAAGCGAATACGGAATAAAACTTGAGAGACCAAATGGACTCAATGCTTTCCTAAGAATATCTGAATGCTAGCAACTCAGATGTCATGCAATGGTTAAACCAAGTCTTGCCCTTGCTGAGAGAAAATGAACAGATTATTTGCTAAGTTTCTACTGCACAGCGGATTAAGAACCAGCGAAGCCATAAACAGCTTCAACCTGATCATCGAGCTGAACTAAAGAAGGCAAGCTATCGGAATACTTTGATTCAGAGCTAAGTGTGTTATGCCATTTCAAATACCCTAAGCTATTCATAAGGCGCACAAAGTCATGCTTCATCACTTTCGCAAAGCCAGAGTTCCTCAATGAGATTGCAGCCAGTCAACCTGTAACCTATAGCAGTTTCAGAAAGAGGTTAGACCGCAAAAAGATAAAAATGAGATTCAATGAGTTGAGAGACTACTTTGGAACATACCTGCTGAATCATGGAATCTTGGAGGCTGAGAATCAATCTCTGTCAAGGACGTATTCCAGTTGATATTTTCATTCGTCATTATTGGAGTCCAAAGCTGAAAGAACTGGGCAACTAGAGTCTTCAAGGCGCTGGAAAATTCAATAGGAAACTTGGAGAGTAGCTTGCTCTCCTAAACCTATATTTTCTTACTTTTCATACTCCCAAGACTTAAAAATGAACAGCCACTAGAATTGACTCAAATTAGTGAGTGATGCAGTTTGTCTGAGAGCCCAACAGAGTATTACTGCAATAAATGCCATGTAAGAATTAGTCCAACCGATATCTATTGCTCCCAATGTGGAGCTAAGCTAAGTGAAGTTGGAAGAGATATGAGAAAAACAATTGTGGAAAGAATCAGCTTTGCGGACCTTTCTTCTTCAATTACAATTCATGACCCCAAAAAGGTTCTAAGGAATTGTTTGAAAGATAAGGAATGGTTTGAAGGAATCGTGTTGTCAGCTACTTACTTTGAGTATTATGCGAAAAAGAGAATTGAGACCAGGCTGAAAGGGAAAATAGATTCTCAGCGTATAGATTGGCTTAACTTAGAGGCGCTTACAATATTGGCTTTTGGTCTTCAAATAATTGACCAATCTGTTTACTGTAAGATAATAGAAGTTAAAGACAAGAGAAATGATTTGGTTCACGAACCCTGGACTATACTTGAACTGAAGGAAACTGAAGCTAGGCATCTTCTTGAGAAAGGAATTGAATGCCTTGAGGCAGTCTATTGTTAGTCACGTTAGAACTTCTGAAGGAACATTTACTAATGAACTCCAAAGAGTGGTTAAGCCAACAAAGAAGCTCTCATTCTCTCAGGTTTCTTGACCATTCCAGTTTGTTGCCCATCATCCTAGAAAACTCAGGATATTTCAGAAGGAAACTCCAGCAGGGCTCACTTCTTCAATGGGCAAGTGTACCAGTTCCAAATTTCATCCGCAGCCTTCTCTGAATAGCCAGATTTGCGAAGCGGAGACTTGAATATTTGTTCTAATTTCTTGGTCACGTCTAGCCCAAAGCTGTTACTTTTGCTTTTGGCAGAAAGATAATAAACGTTTTGAATCACAACTCCAACTTGTAGATGTGTACAACGTAGATACAGAATGCAATTAGTCCAACAAAAAAGCCCTACTCACCACTTTCAGTTTGTTGCCCATCATTATCCACAATTACACAAAGTTTTTTTCCTTAACCCCACAACAATTGGATGGAATTATTATGAAGAAAAAGGACTTGAAGAAGAAACCCAGGAAGAAACAGACTCCTGTTGAAAACAGTCCATATTATGAAGGAACCCCCTAGTAAATAGGAACCCACTTCAAACATTCCAAGAGCAAGGCAATTGTGGTTCAGCTATTACAATTTCTTGCCTGCTGAATCAAGTTTTGGTTTACTCTCTTTTTCCATCAAATATGGCAGCTCAACTTTTTCATTAAGTGTGAATACTTTGGTGCCTTTCTTGACTGCGTACCAGTGTCCTTTTTCTCCCTGAGATGAAAACATTATACCAGACATGAAATTCCTAGTGGCATTTCCTGAGTAAACTGTGTTATTTTCTGTGTCAGAAAATCTCTTGAACCTCAAGATAACCAGGTCGTCAACTTGTACCCATGACCCTTCATTTGCTCCTGCCAGGTATGCGAAGGTGCCATCGAAGTTGAAGTATAATGGAGTCCAACTGTAGTTTCCTTTTGGTCCCCAATCAAAATGAAGAGTCCATAACCCAACAGGGTTCAACTTTGTTCTCCTGCTTTCTAAGGCATAATTCAGTTGTTTCCTGCGAGTATTATATATTTACCCAACCACAAATGGGATATGTTACTATCTCGGTTTTTAACTTCACAAACATTCCAGAAACTGGTTCAGCCTTTCCAATTCTTTCTTCGCAAATCAGCAAATTGCTCTTCTCAAAAAGCGTTAACTCCTCAACGGACTGCTATTCTGATTGTAGGGTGGCGAAAAGTATTGCTTGCCTCTTTCTTTTCAAGCACTTCATCCCTCTCTATTGGCAAGCATTACTGCTGCCCTCTCCCATTTTCAATTCAGAAAATCTGCCACTTGTCTCTTAACCATACTTCGCTGAAAGGGCAAAATATTCCATTAAAGAGGTAAGCATTACAAAAATAGGAAGAGATGTGATTGCAGAATTGAACGAAGTCACGTGGGGACTAATTTGAAAAGAGCTGAAGCTTTAGCTGTGCTTCACGAAATCTTTGAGAAATCCCAGGAATCAGTAATTCATTGGCGTGTGTCTTTAGACCCAAAAGAGTCCCATGTAGTTGAGGGTTCTGACGGTTTTGAAATTAAGGTAAAATGCGATTTAGATGAGCATTCAAGAAGCCTAATTAAAACAATTTTGGATAGGCATCAGCTTGGAATGAAGGAAGAGAATGGGTTTGTACTTCTTTATTCCAAACCATGAAAATAAGCCCCTAAGCATCTTCGGATTATTGTCTTCAGCTTCACGTTTTTTGAATTTTACTTCACAAACATTTCATCAGGACAACGACTGAAACTTACCTCTAAACCTTAAATTCCATATTCCAATTAGAATTAACCATGCTTTTCAAACACAAGAAGCAGCAGAAAAGGGCAGTACCTGATAACAATGAAAGCATGAACAAGTGCCTGTGCGTGGAATGTCCAACAAACCCTGAGAAAGGTCTGTATTGCGCTAGGGGTGTAACTTCAAAGCCACTAGACCAAGTGCGAGCCCTTGGATGCAGTTGTGCCTTCTGCTCCATCTATCATGAATATGAACTTAGAGGATGTTATCTCTGCTTAAACAAACTAAGCTGAAACAAGCAAAACAGTCTCTTTTTACTTCACAAACATTCCAAGGAACCTAAAACTGAAGGAAGCATATGGCTGATGGTTAAGGTAAGTACTGAAACTCTGAGCATTCCCTCATACAACTCCTAGTCAAGCTAACGAGGTTTTAGCGCATATGGTCAGCACCAATCAAAAAAGCAACGCGAATGAATCAATGGCACAAGTGATTTAAGCTAAGAGTAAGAGTATAGAGTTTTGAGTTTTAATTTGAAGGGAGGTGATTGTTTGGGAAAGTTGACGAAGAGTATTGAAATTGAGGCTTCTCCTGAAAAGGTCTTCATTTTCATAAACGACACGAAAAAGATGAATGAGGCAAGTAAAGGATTCGCAGAAATGGAATATACCTCTGAGGGACCTGTTGGAGTCGGCACAACTCGGCATCATATTGCAAAAATTGGTGGTCAAGAGAGAGAGTCGGACATGGAAATAACCGAATTCGTGAAAAACAAGAAGATGAGTGACCACACTATAGGAGCAAGCAAAGCGAAGATGACAGACTCATGGACTCTTGAACCCACAGCTAAGGGAACCAAGTTGGCGGTCTCCATGGATTATGAAGTTCCATACTCTGTTCTCGGCAAGGTAATTGACAAGTTAAAGGTCAGCAAGGACTTGGACAAAGTAATGGGTAAAATGCTGGAAAACATAAAGAAGGCTCTTGAGGCGTAATTGAAAAGTCAAACGGAAGGATGCGAACATCCTTTCTTTATTCTTTTTGCTGCTGCACTATGACTACGCTTTTTTCAAAGTTTTCTATTCCCTCCAAAATTGTTTTTATGTTTCTGAAGTTAGTTCTGTGTTGAAAGTTGATCTCTCTTTACACCTGACTTCATCATGTACAAACCTATCAAGATGAAAACGATTGACCCTACAATCAGAGGCGTAAAGTTTAGAAGGTAGACATCCCAGCCGCTGTATATGTTTATAGATGAATAACTTCTGTAATACCATAATATTTGGAAAAGAATTATACATGCCAAACCCAAAACAATCAAACCCGCCCAAAAGACTGCTGTCTTCTCTCCTCTAAACAATCCCCAGCACCTAATTACCTATTGGATGTTTGAGGATTTTAGATTTTCCCACACGCTCCAAAATAGTTCTTTAATGGTCATTATAAGCATGGTCAGCTCTCTGGGCGCTCAACCTCAAATGGTTAGGTGGTGAAAAACAGAATGACTATAATCAAATGCTATAAGCTGAAATGTGAAGTCTGCGGAAAAGAGGGAACAGCCCAAGTCTGGTTCAGTAAAACTGGAGAATTGAAGTTTGGAAGGATAAGGCACTATCGTAGATTGAATGAAGCCAAGAAGCCAGTTTTTAAATACCATGCTCAAAGCAAAGATTACCTTGCTGAGCAACTCAAATTTGTTTTACCAAAGATTGCTCAGCCTATTGACCAAAAGCTGGAAAATCTTGACCAAGATGTAGACCAAAATCTCAACAATTCAAGGTTAATTCAGGAAGTGGAGCCTCGGGATAGATACACACTCGCGTTCAAACTCGCAAAATCTGATTTGCATGCATTTGTCTGGAAGGGCGAAGCTTCGCGTTTTAGGTCAAGAAAGTTTGACTAAATCGTAGTCAAGAAAGGTTGACAAGAACCCTTTAATCCGAAAAGCAATGCATGAACAATGTAGGGGATGAATGACGCAAAGGATAGCTGTTTTCTTAGTTGCTATTCTTTTGATATCGCTGGGTCTTCAGACTCTTCATCTCGCTGATGCTAATCCAAGCGTTTCTCTCGATCCAGGTTCTGCTCCAGACTTGACGCTAATCCCACCAATTATTTCAGTTCACACTCCACAGAACGGCACGCTATACAATACGAGTTCCATGGTTCTTAACTTTAACGTCAGCGTACCAGACTCAAGTCCAACCGTTGGTAGCCCCAATTGGTGGACTTCCTACGCTGCCGATTGGATAAAGGGAGTTGGAGACCTGAACACGGTTCTGATTGAAACGCAGAGTTCTGTGGCTTTCAAGGAGTTCTCCGTTAATCTAACGAGCATTCCGGAAGGAAACCATAGCGTGGTGGTTTATGTAACCAGCTGGCTTGAGTCTGGGCACTATGCAAACTCTGAAACAGCTACGACTCTGATAAATTTCGCTATCGACCTCACCCCGCCCCAAATTTCAAGCATATCAGTAGAAAACAAGACCTACAATTCGTTAGAGTTGCCATTGAATTTTGTCGTTGACGAGAAAATCTCGCAAGCCAGCTACGTAATAGACAATCAAGCTAAGATTGTGACCAACAATAACACTACCTTGACGGGTTTAACCGTGGGAAACCACAACCTGACCGTTTATGTGGTCGATTCTGCTGGGAACATAGGCGAATCGGAAACAATCAGTTTCTCGGTGGAAGCACCTTTTCCACTTCTATTGACCGCCGCTATGGTTTCTGCTGCTATTGTGGTTGCCGCTGCCGCCGCGGTGTTCTTGAAGAAACGCAGGCAGGACGTGACCGATTGAAGAAGACCTCTGCGCTACTGCTTGCGTTGCTGATTCTTTCAATTATCGCTGGGATTCTTAAAGTGGATCCGGCAGAAGCGAACCCGGGACCTGCCACCAGCGTTCCCCCTGTCGTCCATCTATCAAATGCGCAAGTCCATGCCTCAATTTCGTATGTTGATAACGAATTATGGGGAAAAGTCGACGCCTCATACTATATGAACACTGTCTATGCGTTGGGAGACAAGTTTCAAACGGAGAACTACAAGATGGGTTTGATCGCGGATCCGTCGCCTTATGTCACGGTGACCGTGACTTATGACAAGCTTGAAGCCTACTACCCGTTTCCTTCAGATGCGACAAACATCTCCGTGAAAATGAATGGTGAAGAACTGAAGCTGGTATCCAAAAATAGGTCGTTCCATCTCTTTGGAGAGGGAAGCTTGCCTGAGCTCACGTGGATGATTAGCCCTGTTCCGCGCAATTTCACGATAACGGTTCACTATGAACAGCCAGTCCACAAAATAGCCAATCAAGGTTTTGGAGAATACGCGTTTTTGTACTCGCTGGGGGCTCGTTTCGGTCTGGATGATTTGATTTATGGATACTATGGGTACTACTGGTTTGACAATTCAACTGCCCAATTTGAGGTACTGGTCGACTCTTCGTTTAAGGAGATAGATGCATATTCGATAGAGGAGCTGAACCCTTTGAATTCTACGTTGAGCGCCTTTCCGCTGAATTGTACTGTTTCAGCTGAGAATGGATTGAGGAGGGTGGGATTCAATGTGTCCGTTCCTGCGTCCACGCTCTATCGGTCGCTTAGCACGTCGGGGGCAGCGTTGTTCCTGAGCGAAACGCCGGAAGTTTCAGAAACTCCATCCTTGTTACCCCTGCTACTTTCTGCTGCTATAGCCTCAGTTGCGGTTTTGGTTGCTGTCGCTGTGATCTACTCGAAAAAGCGCAAACCGCCTAATGCAGGCGTGGTCAAAAATCCTTGACTAAATCTTAGTCAAGAAACCCTGACAAGAACACTTTTACGCTTGGAATTAAAAGCTATTATCTGGGGGAACTGACCGTGAAAAGAAAGCGTAATTTTACTCCAAAATTACGTTATGCCCCTCTAAGCTTAGCCGTGATGTTAATTTTAGCTTTAGCAATATTTTCGTCATTTGACAATTTTGCGTTTGCCAACATGATTCCAGTGGAACCAATCAGTCAAGTTTTCATTTTAAGCAATGGCAGTGTTGAGCCTTCAACTCCACTCATAGTTGCACAAGGCAACTTCTATGGTTTTACGGGCGATTTTACCAACACAACACTTGTTATAGAACGCGACGGAATTACCCTTGATGGTGCAGGTCATTCAATGACTGGACACAGCACTTATTATCAGCAAGCAGTTGACATATCAAATAGGACTAATATTACAATCAAAAACGTGGTTATTAATCAGTTTGGTTCAGGAGTATTGATGGACCACGCATCAAACAATACGTTGTCAGAAAATCAAATGTCTACATTTGCAGCGTTTAATATGATAAACGCTGACGAAAATCATATTATTGATAATACAGTAACAGAGGGCTATGGAATCTATGGAAGCGGATCATATAACCTAATTGTAAATAATAGTTTTAGCGGCGGCCTGTCAGGAGGCGGCAACGGCATGGGTATCTACTTGTCAGGCAATAACAATACGGTAACTCTCAACACCATTATTCATGGCGTCAGCATAAACATAGGAGGCTCTCAGTACAATACAATTTCAAACAACACCATTCTTAACGGCGGATCAGGAATACTCTTAGCTAGATCATCAAATAACGTAGTGTTTGGCAACCTAATAAGCGGGAAAACGGACAGCAGATCTGGCGCCTTGTACATTTCTTCTGATTCATTCAATAATGTAGTGTTCCAGAACACGTTCGAAAACAATGCCCTAGCAATCGCTCTTGGCGCTCAAGTAGTATCAAGCGTATGGAATAACGTTTATGATAACAGATTTTATGAAAATGATTTTTTGAATAATACGCAAAACGTTTGGATCGCGCCTGGAGCACCAGTCAATTACTGGGACAACGGACAACAAGGAAACTATTGGAGCAATTTCCAAGGCGTTGATTCGAACCATGATGGAATAAGCGAAACGCCATACATAATAAACGCTAACAACACAGACAATCATCCACTCATGACACCCTATAATAATCTAAGCACAACTAACCAAGTACCGGAATACCCCGTCCTTACAATCCTACTAGTTATTTTTTCAGCTGTCACTTTGGCAACAACAATCGTAACCATGAAAAAAGAAAGCCCCATTAACGATTAATTGACAGTGACTGACTGAGTGGCTGACTGTATGCACGGGCGTATGCGAGTGCATACGTCCGGGGGTTTGGTTTGGGGTTTGGGACTAAATCTTAGTTTCCTTCCTTCTACAATAGCCGACAGAAGAATTTAAAAAATGATCTCTTCCTCATATGATTTGGAGAAGGGGAGAAAATGAGGCGAAGGCACTGTGTGGGTGCGACGCTGTTTGCTTCGGGCCTGATCACATTTCTCTTCTTGTTTTTTGGATGGCAAAGAACATTGGAATCCTATCAGCCCTCTTTCTTTACCGTGCAGCTCACTGGAAGTTATCTTCCAATTTCCATTTTGGGCGCCTCATTGAGTCTTGCCAGGTTCAAACCCATGAAGAGAAGGGAGGCTTGAATGTATGGAAGATCGTCTCAGCAAGCCTTCATCACGAAGATTTTCCAATAGTACCATGATAGTCCTCGTGGTGTTGATTGTGGCTGTTTTTGCAGTCGGGATTGGGATAGCCTCATACTCTTTTACAAGTCTCAGCCCAATGAGAGGAATTATGATTGAAAAAGTCGATTGGAACAGCAGCACTGGTCAAATCATAGCTTACATTCGGAATTTAGAACGATCAGACTTATCTGTGAAAGAAGTCTACGTCAACGGGACACTAGATGACAAAGCAACACTGGTTCCTCAAGTTCTGCAGCCGAACGAGACAGCTGAAATTACCCTTACTGAAACGTACGCAATCATGCCAACCCAAGTGACCGTCGAAATCCGCACAGAGCTCTCATGGGTTTCACGCAGAATGACTTTCATCCACTTTGAAATGTTAAGAGTTTACTGGAACGAAACTACTGAACGAATACGAGTTCTTGTGGAAAACACTGGCGAATATCCAGCAGTCAACTTTGAAAACGTCTACGTGAACGGAACAATTGATTATTCAGCGATAATCGCTCAAAAGACCTTCCAATATGCAAGGTATCGAATATACGAAGTATCTCTGTCTGGAACATACACCAGTAAACCATCAAAGCTCGACCTGACAATCACCACGACTGATGGCGCGTCTTTCCAATTATCATCCCCGTTCAATCGAGGGCACGACATAATGACAATAAGCATGATTAGGTGGAACCAAAGCACCGGTCAAATCAAATTCCTCGTTTACGTTCCCAGCGCGTCTTTCCTCGAGGGAGAGCAAGACCTCAACTTCGAGGGGATCTACATCAATGGCGAATTGGATGAATCACCGGTCATAACTCGAGTATACAGCGAGACATATGAAGTGACCTTGTCAAAAACATATGCGACTTGTCCTTCACAGGCGACTGTTAAGGTCGTCACTGATTTTGGAGCGTTCGGAGTAGAATCCGATTATGACTTAACCGACACTCTTCCCAGCGGATTCCAAACAAATCTCATCGTTACAAGTGTCCAATTTAGCCCAGGTTACATTACGATCGGTACGAGAAATGTTGGAAAAGAGCAAATGACAGTAAGCAAAGTTTTGGTAAACGATGTGGAGCAAGCCGTTGTGCCATTCACCCTTAAAGTTCAAGAAGAACATTCGGTGGTCATAAGCTATCAGTGGGTTTCTCGTTCCGAGTATGCAGTGCAACTGATTTCCTCAGACGGTCGGCAGTCGTTTCCGCGTTCTGAATTTGCTCCGTGAAATCTCGATAACGCATTCGCGAGTTAGGTTACAATCTTGCTACGAAGCGCGCGCAGCAATTTATTCTGAAAAATCGGGGGATTTGCTAAAAACATAAAGCACATCCCACCGGCTCGAACCTTGAGTGGTCTGAGTCTTTATGGGATCCAGACTCAAAAAGGTTGAGACCAACTTTAGCTCGCTTTCGTTTTCCTGCGTCGTAAAGCGCGTGCGAAGATTCGAAAGAAAACTCGTTTTTTGGTCCAATTTTTCTAAAACAAGCTCAAATTAGGCTTAAAAGAGCCTCGGGCGGGATTTGGACCCGCGACCATTACCTTACCAAGGTAACGCCCCACCGGGCTAGGCTACCGAGGCGCTTGTTATGGTTGACCTTGACCTATTTGACCGCTATCAGCCTTGTCAACGGACAGAGAAATTCCTTGCTGAGTTATTAAAGTTTTCAGAGCTTCCAAATCCTCTATTTTGCAGCAGGTGAATCGGGCTTCTTGGAATCTTTGTCTGAGTGTGAGTAGTGCCTTGTTCTTGCGTAGTTATCCTCCGTCTCCGTTTAGAAACCGCTGGATTGATCCGATCTGCTTACAGACTGGGCAGTTGCTTTCAAACATTTGATTTTCATCTTGTCTTTTCACCACGTATCCTCCGAGGGTTGAGTGCACAGAGAGTGGAATTTGGTCATAATGGCCATAAAAGGACTGTTTTGGAGCTTAGAGAAAACATAAATTTCCAATCTAACAAATGCTTGGCAGGGGATTTCATGTCCAAACAGTTTGTGTTGATGATCTTGGCTAATGTTGTAATAGGTATTGCATTTGTTTTTTCCAACTACCTTATTTGGAATGCTGTTAACCAGCCCTCTTACTATTCGACAGGATGGGGACCAACAAACGTGGAAATCGTTCCCAGACCCTCTGTTAACGGAGAGCCAGTTCCCCAAGTTGCATTTTCCCTCATTAACTATCCATTTTGGCTGTTTTGGATAGCTATAGCAGTGAACCTACTTTTCATCGTATGGCTACAAAGAAGCAAAGAAAAGCAACAAAGATAACCGCAATTGGGCAATAATTTTGGAGCTTGTCTGTGGCTACCGAGACCCTTGTTTTATCGTTTGACCTTGACCTATGTGATCATTACCAGCTTGTCAACGGGCAAATGGCTAAAACTCAAACAAAGACGGACAGCCCCCTTAACAGGCCCCGATGAATTTTGGATTCATAAGTCATTTATCAGAATTCCAGCAACCTGAGTTGAGAATCGCAGGGTGAAAAAATGAATAGTCCTAAGACTGTAGCAAAATACATCAGTTGCTTAAGCATTTTGGAAGAAAATACCTCTCTTATATACAGCGCTCTTTCCGAAAGGGTTTCATCTCCAGCGCAGATAAAATCACTCTTACTCTCCATTTCTCAAGATAGTCTGAAGCACTCCGAACTTCTCAATGGCATAGCTAACAAAATATCCCATTCGAAAGCGAAACGCGGAGACTGCGCAAAGAATCTTGGAAAAGTTTGGAGTACTATGAATAATTGCCTCAGCGAAGCTACTAAAAAAGAAATAGGAACGCAAGATTTCTCGATGTTACTTTCAATGCTTGATGGTCTGGAAAGTAGTCTCCGCGAGGAATACTACAACTTTGTGCAAACGAAGACTTTACAGCTTATGGTTAATGAGATAAACCAACTTTACGACATCAGTTTGGAAAGCATCAACAAGGTTTTTGAAACCATTATCCGAGACGAAGAGCGCCACAGAGAAATCTTGGATAACATAAAAGACATCATAGGTGATGCCTCAACAGAAGAAGATAAAACTCTAAGCGTTAAGTATCAAAATCCCGACTCATGGATTACCTCCATGCCCCCAGCAACCTATGATTCCATTTAGTTACCGCCATGGCGTGCTTGTCAACGTTTACCATGAAGACACTTTCATTGCAGACTCACTATTTCAAACCAACATCAAAGCTATAGCCTTCCTGCCCCTTTCAAGTGTCTCGGAATGTTTTGAAGTGGAATTAGGAGAGGGTGGTAGTATGCTTGCCTATAACGAGGGACGGAGTGCTTGAAAAGGGAGAGGCAAGCAATACTCTTCGCACCCTGCAATCAGAATAGAATTCATTGAGGAATTAACGCTTTTTGAGAAGAGCAATTTGCCGATTTGCGAAGAAGAATTGGAAAGGCTAGACCAGTTTCTGGAATGTTTGAGGAGTGCAAGCGCGTGCCAAGAAGATATTTGCTTGATATACATCTGCATGTTAAAAAGTTTTATTAGCTAATTCAGCTGGCAACTATTCAATGCGAAGGCGAAACAGGTTTACCTTGTTTCTAGCAATACCTTTAGTTGTATTCTTCTGGATAATCGGCTGGAGCCTCTACTTACTTGGTTCCAACAAGAAACAGGCTAAACCAAGGAATAGAGACAGGCGCAAAGAGTTAACACTCACAGTGGTAGCACCTGAACTGGAATACGCAAAATAGTTTCTTGCCCATGAAACGCTTGAGAACTGAAATTTAGGCGGACCTTTCTGAAATATTCCCAGTCTGAAGTATGGTTTTTATTCTGTTTTGGCTTGCTTCATAAATTGGACAGGGAGAATGGAGAAACGCTCCTTAGCTCCAGGGATTAGGAAGCTTTCCTCTATCCCTGGCACACCTTGTCTGCAACTGAATATTCTATCGATTGTGAAGTGAAAAAATAGCCGTTGGCACTTCTCAATCAGGAAAAGGGAGGGGAGGGAAAGAGTCTGCGTTGAAGTTTGTTTTGAAGAGGAACTTATCCTTTGATAGCAACGCACTCATTGCTATTTGCGTAAACTTGAACCCTTGTCTTAGCTTCATTGTAAGGTAATTCGGTGTGTCGTTGAAGCTTTGAGGTTTTAGGGATAGACTTTGACTCTTTCCCTCAAGTATTAACACACAAAGAAAATATTTAAGAATTATGGTGTGAGGATGCACATTCTGTCTTATACACCGTCTTAACTAAGCTATTCTAATCCAAAAACCACTGCAACCTTCTTCTTGTTCATATCCTCGACAACTTGAATCCATGCTTCAGGCAGTTCTCTCTTCTCCTCTTTTGACAGTTTTCTCACCGTCAAGTCATTATTAATATGGAATGGTTGTTTGCAGGACCTGCAAGTCTGGATTGGAAAGATACCCTCAAATAGCTTCACAATTCTCTGTTTTGCGCCACAATTGGGGCATGGTTGAATAGTGTGTTTTTCTTGGCTTGTTGTTTCGGATTTTATCTCCAAGTTTGATTCTAGCTCTTCCCATGAAGAGTATATTCGGCGTAAGGATGAATCTCCATTCAGCCATATTCCTCTCAGCATATTCAAAATTATTTTCCTATCTTGTTTTGCATTCTTTGGACAATCGCCAGGATCGCCCACGTTGTTGCACCAGATCTGCTGTACTGAATTTAGCTTTTGGCACTATTAATGTTTGTGAAGTGAAGAGAGTTACAGCTTGGCGGAAGAATCCATAAAAAGTGAAATGTTTAATTAAGATTGGGAGAAACGTTTGAAGTATGAAGTGCGCTGTTTGCAAAGAAGAAATCATGCAGAAAAACCCACAGAAATGCCCCTATTGTGGAAGCACTCAATTCATTTCCGAGAAGGATGAGGTCCCTAGTATTCTTGCAGAAATTAAGGAATTGAAGAAAACTGGAAAGTATGAAGAAGCAGCTCTGAAGTACGAAGAGCTTGAAATGTGGGACAAGGCTAAAGAAATCAGAGAACTTAACATGGGAAAAATCGGCACAATCAATATGGAATGTCCTCATTGTGGTGCTTCTCAAGCCATAACATCAAAATCCAATGAAGTGAAATGCCAACGCTGCGGGAAGAATTATTTTATTCCCAAGAAAGTTCTGGATTTGCTCTAAATAATAAGGTTACGGTCAGAAAGAAAGCAAAGCTGGGTCTCAGACTCAGCTTCAGCAGACTTAAATATCGAAGAAGCCTTCTGAAACCCACGTGAATTCTCAAAACGGTGAAATGCCATGAAATCTTTCTGCACCGAAGCTTACTACGTTATTTTCTCCACGCTGGCGAACCGAACCCGCTTAGCGATAATCGACGTGCTCAAAGACGGAGACAAAACCGCCACTGAAATAGCGAAAGCTCTTGGGCAAGAGGAAAAAATCATCCTGCAGAACCTAACGCACCTCACACACTGCTTCCTTCTGCTTTCGAAGGGTTCGGGAAAAGAAAAGATCTACTGCCTAAACATGGAGATTATCGAGCCCCTCAGCGAACTCTTGGAATTCCACGTCGAAAAATACTGCCCTGGGCTTACGAAGTGCGTTCCCGCCGAGAAGCTGCGGGAATATATGAAGGCGGAAGCCTCGAGAACAACTTACATTGAACACGAGTAAGTCGCTGAACGCTCACAGCCAACATGGAAAGCCTTGACTAGCCTAACTCAACCATAACGGCTCTACCTGATTCACGTTTTAGGTCCAAAAGTCAATTAAACGCGGAGACCGAAGAGGGCTAGGTAACTCAGTCGGTCAAGGTTCTTAAGACTCATCCAACAATACTCATCGAACTGCATGCTCAGCCTAACCGACATCCAAACAGCGCAAGAAGCCATAATGCCATACATCAAATGCACTCCACTCACACACTCGGTTTACCTCAGCAAACTCTGCTGCGCAAAAATCTACCTCAAACTCGAGAACCAGCAAATAACCAACTCGTTCAAAGTCCGCGGCGCATTCAACAAACTCCTCCACCTGACCAAGCGAGAGGAACGGTTAGGAATAATCACGGCTTCGGCGGGCAACCACGGACAAGCGGTCGCCTACGCCGCCCAGAAACTAGGCTTTTCAGCCCGCATCGTCGTGCCCACCACAACTCCACACGTCAAGGTTGAGGGGATACGGAGATGGGGCGCCGACCTCGTCCTGTTCGGCGACTGCTACGACGAGGCAGAAGCCCACGCCAAGGAACTCGCCAAGAAAGACGGCTGCGCCTACATATCACCCTACAACGACCCATTAATCATTGCAGGACACGGAACAGTGGGACTGGAGGTTGTTGAGGCACTGTCCAACGTCGACGTCATCATCGTGCCCGTGGGTGGCGGCGGTTTAATCTCAGGCATCAGCATAGCCGTCAAGGGTTTGAAGCCTAACGTGGAAATCGTAGGAGTCCAATCCGAGGCATCGCCAGTCATGTACGACTCGCTAAAGGCTGGCAAGATTGTAGAGGCACCGAAGGCGAAAACGATTGCCGAGGGTCTATCAGGGGGCATCGAGAAAGGCGCTTTAACATTTGAAATTGCTAAACAATGCGTGGACAGGATGTTGCTCGTGAAGGAAGCCACCATTCGCCGCGCCATCGCCCTACTCTACACTCATGAGCGGATAGTGGCGGAGGGTTCGGGCGCCGCTGCCATCGCACCCCTGCTGGAGGATGCCCCACCATTCAAGGGGAAAACGAGTAGCCTGCGTCGTGACCGGCGGGAACATCGACGAAGAGTTGCTCAAAGAAATCCTGGCAACGGAAAGCTCACAGGTTAGCTGAGTTTGTAGCCGATTTTCCGCAGAAACTCTCGCCGTTCTTTGACGTTTTCTTCCGTTTCGATGCCCTTGCTGTGAAAGCCGTCGACGACGCCCATGATTCCCCTTCCCTGCTCGGTTTCGGCGATGACGATTTCGAGCGGGTTCGCGGATGCCGCGTGGATGGCGCAGACTTCTGGGACGGCTTTGATCTTGTCCAACACGTTGATGGGATAGGCGTTTTTGAGGACTATGAGGAAGCTGTGCCCGCAACCGATTTCCAGCGCCTTCTCCGCCGCCCAGCGTCGTAGTTCGGGGTCGTTGCCTTCATGTCTGACCAAGCAGGGTCCGCTGCTTTCGCAGAAGGCTAAGCCGAATTTCACGTTTGGTACGGCGTTGACTAGGGCTTCGTGGAGGTCTTCAGCGGTTTTGATGAAGTGTGCCTGTCCGATGATGAGGTTGGTAGTCGGGTGGGGGCTGGATTTTGACGGTTTTGAATTCGAGCATTTTCTTGATCCTCAGTTGTTATGGTTGGTTGATTTTGCTTTTAGGATTTGCCTTTTCTTGGTTGTGCAGCGTTTTGAGAGTGGCTTTTTCTTTTTTCGATACATTATTTATGTGGACGGTTCGAATAGGAGCGAGAGCACCATGGCACGGCTAAAGCGGTATGCGCTGGTATTTGCCGCAGTTCTTATGATTCTAGCCGTAGTGCTGGGTTCGTTCTTGTATCTAAGTTTCTCGAAGCCCTTCTCAGGACAGATGGAGTCAATCACTCTGGGAGCAACCCTTTTAGAATCCACTGGTCCCGCTTTCGTCGCTGAAGAACGGCATTTTTTTGCAGACAATGGGTTAAACGTGACAATGAAGTACTATGACGTCGGGTTGAACGCAGTTAACGCCATGCAAAACGGCGAAGTGGATATGGCGTGGTGCGCAGAGTACATATTAGTTGGCAAAGCTCTGGGCAACCAAAAAGTTCAAACAATCGGAAGTGTCGCAAAAACCGAGTTTGCATTTGTTGTTGGACGAAAAGACCGCGGAATTGACAACATCTCCGATCTTGCTGGAAAACGAATCGGGGTTGTTCGGGGAACGGTGATGGAGTTTTATCTTGGAAGATTTCTTGAACTCCACGGTGTTAGTATATCGAACGTGGTACTTGTGAATATTACTCTCGCGCAGTCTGCCGATGTGGTTATTAACGGTGACGTTGACGCGGTGGTTTCTTTTCCGCCTTATGTCGAAACCGCCCAGCAACAACTCGGTGGCAACGCGGTGGTTTGGGCGGCGCAAAGTAACCAGATGCTTTACGGTCTGATAACATGTAGAACCGAATGGATAACCCAGCACCCCGAATTGGTAAAACGATTCTTGAACGCCATGAGTCAAACTGAGAACTATATGGCTCAACACCCCGATGAAGCTAAGGCTATCGTGCAAAAAACAATGAATTTTACGAGCGACTACATGAATGTTGTTTGGTCTCGAAACCAGTTCGCCCTCTCCCTTGACCAATCACTTATTCTCGCCATGGAAAACGAGGCGCGATGGATGATAAACAACAACCTCACGAACCAAACTGTGGTTCCTGATTTCCTTAACTACGTTTATCTCGAGGGCTTAAGTTCGGTAAAGCCTGAGTCGGTGAACGTGATTCCTGATGAGGGCAGGAGCAAAATGAGAATAAAAACCCAGTTCATAATTTGCATCGTCGTTTTCAGTTTAGTTTTGATTGTTATTGCTACCTCAGTTGCTACAACGGAACAGCAAGTAGCTCAAATTACTGCCCAAGAACAAATCTCCAGCAACATCGAACGAGGCGCAAGCAGCCTAAACAGCGTATCCATCGACTACTTCCTCTACCAAGAAGACCTTCAGCTCTCTCGATGGCAATCCACTCTTACCTCCCTCTCCAGCGACTTGTCAACCCTGAAACCTAACAACCCAGAGCAGCAAACACTCGCAAACAGCGTTGCTAACGACCTGCAGAGGCTAAACGCGCTTTTCGACGATGTTGTTTCCTACCTGCAAAGCGCCTCTCGAAATGTGAGCGTCAGGATTGACCCTGCATTTCAGACTAGATGGAGCAGCATGGCAGTTCAGAGTCAGGCACTTGCCTTTGACGCCTCTCAACTATCACGTTCATTAAATGACCAAGCTACACCAAGTAAACATGACAAACACTTGCTCATTGTCTCGCTTGTAGCCGCGTTCGGCGCTTTACTGGCAACAATTTACCTCATTGTTTTCCGCAGGACATTAAGATCGGTGGCGGAACTACAGCATGGAATTAACACCATAGGCTCAGGAAACCTAGACTACGTTATAGAGACCAAGAGAAATGACGAGGTCGCTGAGCTTTCCCAAGCTTTCAACCAGATGACCGCTAACCTGAAAACCGTAACCGCCTCGAAAACTGACTTGGAACAAGCGCAAGCTTCTCTGCTGGAAAGTGAGCAGCGCTGGGCTACTACCCTATCAAGCATAGGCGACGCCGTCATCGCAACAGACGTATCGGGCAAAATCATGTTCATGAACGGCGTGGCTGAAGAATTGACAGGCTGGGCACTCAACGAAGTTTTGCAGAAACCCGTGAAGCAGGCATTCAACATCGTCAACGAACAAACTCGGCGAGAAGTTGAAGACCCAGTGGCGAAAGTGCTCGAGCAAAGGCATGATTGTTGGCTTAGCTAATCACACAGTCCTACTGCGGAAAGATGGCTCAGAATTGCCGATTGACGACAGCGGAGCACCGATCAGAGACAAGGAGGGCAAAACCACAGGAGTCGTCCTCGTGTTTCGCGACATAACAGAACGAAAACAAACCGACGATGCAATCAGAAGGCAAGCTTCCCTTATCGATCTCAGTCCAGACGCCACAATTGTCAGGACACCTGAGGGAGCAATTACTTTTTGGAGTGAAGGCGCACAGAAACTGTATGGCTGGACAAGCGCAGAGGCAGTTGGTCAAACCTCTCATGATCTTCTTAAAACAAGGTTCCCTGAACCCCTCAACAGCATTATTTCCCAAGTCAGGAGCACTGGGCATTGGTCAGGAGAACTTCAACACACAACGAAGGATGGACGCAACGTAATAGTTCAGAGTTCGTGGCTTGCCGAGAGAGAAGAACAAGGAGCGGTAAAAAGCATCCTTGAATCCAACGTCGACATTACCCAACATAAGCAGATGCAAGCTAAACTTGAAGAATACAGCAGAAATCTAGAGAACCTTGTTGAAGAGCGAACTAAGAAACTCGAACTCAGCTCAATGTATGCTCGAAATCTCATCGAAGCAAGCCTTGACCCGCTAGTTACAATCAGCGAGGAAGGAAAAATCACTGATGTTAACAAAGCTACTGAAGACGTCACAGGTTGCTCCAGAGAAGAACTAATTGGCAGCGATTTCTCAGACTACTTCACTGAACCCGAACAAGCAAGAGCAGGATACCAGAAGGTCTTCACAGAAGGCTACGTCAAGGACTATCCACTGGCAATCAGGCACAAAACTGGAAGAATAACCTACGTTTTGTACAACGCTTCAATCTATCGAAGCCCCGAGGGTGAGGTACAAGGTGTTTTTGCAGCGGCAAGAGACATCACAGAGCGCAAGAAGGCTGAAGACCAAGCTCAAGAAAGCGCAAGGAAACTGAAAGACGCTGAACGCTTAGCCGCCATCGGCGCAACAGCGGGCATGGTGGGACACGACATCCGCAACCCACTGCAAGCCATGCTCGGCGACGTCTACCTAGCAAAGAGCGATGTTGATACGCTACCAGAAGGCGACACAAAAGAAAGCCTCAAAGAGAGCATTGAGGCAATCGAGGAGAACACGGAATATATAAACAAAATCGTCGCAGACCTCCAAGACTTCGCCAGACCCCTCAACCCCCACGCCGAAGAAACAAACCTCAAAGCGGTCATGGACGAAGTCCTAGCCAAAAACGGGCTACCACAAAACATAGCTGTCACAGCTAACGTGGCAAGAAAAGCCAAAACAGTAACCGCTGACCCAGCATACGTGAAACGCATCATCGGCAACCTCGTCTCCAACGCCATCCAAGCAATGCCTAACGGCGGCAAACTAACCATAAACGCCACAAACCAAGACGGCAACACAGTCATAACCGTCACGGACACGGGCTTAGGCATCCCCGAAGACGTCAAACCCAAACTCTTCACTCCGCTGTTCACGACGAAATCCAAGGGACAGGGTTTCGGGTTGGCGGTCGTGAAACGGATGACGGAAGCGCTCGGCGGCACAGTCTCTTTCATAAGCGAAATGGGCAAGGGCACAACGTTCATGATCACACTCCCACAAAACCCCTGACCTTTACCCTGAACGTCTTTCGTATTGCAAGCTACAAAACATTCCTGTTTTAGCTTTTCTGCTGAGAGTATCCAGTTTCCCATATCTCTATGTTGAAGCGCTGCAAACTCCAAAATCAAGCTCTGAATGAGGAGAAGGCTGTTTTGTTCTTGAAACGCCGTGCTGAGTCTTGTCCCAGTAGAACGGTTTCGTTACAAGTTGAATAAGTCCTCTCCAACTTGCTATGCTCGCAAGCACCCAATATCCTGGCATAAGCAAAGCAAGTGGCACTAACCGGTACTTCTTGAGTTTTAGACAGGCTACCACGTATATGAACAGGTACGAAGCGTTACCCACCAATAGATTAAAGACACATACCCACAGCAGGAGGCCAGATGCAAAACCACTAAAGACCAAGGGGGCAAGAAAACTTGCAAGAAACAAAATCCACAACGCCGGATTAACTATGGGAATGAAGACACTTGCTCCAAAGGTAAGTTGGAATTTTAGGAACCGACTCGCGCCCAGGTCTCTAAACAGTCTCAAGGGATTGCGCATGTGAACAAGATACGTTTGCAGGTGCCCTTTATACCACCTTGACCGCTGATGAACCCAACCATTGACCGTCGACGTGGCTTCTTCGAGTGTATAAGTTTCAAGCATCTCCGTCTTCAACTTCTGACGCGATATCCTCAATCCCAAATCAGCATCTTCAGTCACGTTGTAAGGATCCCATGCGCCCAGTTCATCCAAGGTCCTTTTTCGAAAATGGTTACTCGTGCCACCCAGAGGGACTGGGGCATTTATCCAATCGAGACCTTGAAGATAGAATTCAAACCAGCTCGCATACTCGATTGAAAACCACTTCGTCAACAGATTCTCACGAGCATTATAGAAATTCAGTTTCGACTGAAGACACGCAACATTTTCTTCAGACCGCAAAAACATTATCGCAGCTTTCCTTAGCTGGTCCGGATCGGGATCATCCTCAGCATCAAAAACAACGCACAATTCCCCGTCCGCCCGCAGTAACCCGTAATTGCAGGCCCTCGGCTTGGTCTTTATCACATCCTCAGGAATAACTACAGGATCAAACAAGCTGAGGAATTCAGCATAATTCTTCTCAGGAATTCCTTCGACCATTTGCTTCGGCGAACCGAATAGTCCAATAAGTTTAGCTTCATTCAGGGTTTCTTCATCATTTTCTTCCATCAAGATTTTGACGTCCAACTTTTCTCTCGGATAGTTTAGATTGTATATGTTTCTGAGAATCTGCCTCAACACGTTTGACTCTTGGAAAACCGGCACCAACACTGTGTAGTTGGGCAGGTCTTCGTCTGGGACCCACTGCATTTCTCCCTTCGTAATCTTTATACGCATTCTCGGTCCCCGGAATCCCTCCGCAGAGACAAAAATTTTTACTGGGTTAACGAGGAAGTACAGAGTGCTAATTGTGGCAAAGGCCACAAAGAATGTCATGGCACTGTTCAAGACTAGGCACACAACTAATAATGCAAGAACAGTTGCTGCAAAGTAGCGCTGTTTTGGAAGCAGAACCTTGTTAGCGGATTCTTCTGGACTCTTCTCAAGAAGCTTGTTCATCGATTGCTGTTTGTGGATTTTGCTGTAAGCATGGTCTAAAGCCCACTCCATGGCCCGCGATGAAACGATATGCAGGTTAATTGTCCATTCGCCGAAGACACGATCGATGAGGGCTATGGCCTGACTGGTCTAAGGGGTTATCCACAGCCACGTCAATGCTTTCAATGCTTGAATCGCCCCGTATTCCCACCAGGATGAAACCATGCTTTCGAATGAGAGTGTAAGGTGCACTGGAGATTACGTCAAGCTTGTCGTTTTTCTCGTAGATTTCCCTCACGTCGGAGTCCGGCACAAAAGGTAATTCCAACTCAGAAGCTAGATCTCTGAAAAATGTCTCAGGCAATCTCGCTTTGGCTTTTTTCAGGGCAGGAATGACGTCAGCGACCATTACACTCGAGTTTTCAACAAGTTCTGTTTCAACTCGGTGCAACTTGAGGAGCTCGAGTAACCGAAGCTTGTCGAGCGTTGGCTTTGGTTTCCACTCTATCACTACAGGCTCGGATATGGATCCAGTTTGTGCCCTCATGTAGTCGCTCACGTAATGTTATGGCTTCGTCGAAGCTCGTGCTTACGTATGAGAATAGACTTTATAGTGGTTGTTAACCCACAGTATGAATTGGCAATCGCCCAACAGCCTAATATTCCAAGCAACACAAGAACACATCCAGCCGGCTTGCTATCGTCCAAAACTTTGTCGTGATGAGGCTGTCAATTTGTTTTAACAGGATTTGCACTCTTTCCCGATGGCAAATCTTATATCCCCAACCCCCAGCAAAATAAAACCCTGCGTGCAGAACCCCCTTCTGCACTCAAAAAAACAGAAAACAGGAGTTGAAAACAGCCTATGGCAGAGAAAGAGATGCACAAGGCAGTTTGCTCGGAATGCGGTCAGGAATGCGAAGTCCCCTTCAAACCCGACCCCGCCAGGCCAGTTTACTGCCGAGAGTGCTGGGCTAAGAAGCGCCCACCGCGAAGACGATACTAAACACGCTAACTAGCTAACAAACCTCACATACGTCAAATTTTCTTTTTCTTTTTTTTCCAAATCCTCCCTATTCTGCGCACCCTGCCACTCGTGCGTGACAGAAACACATAAAGAGGAAAGCCAAAATTCACTAAGGCGTAGGGCTGGTAGTTCAGTCTGGCATGAACGCTTGACTTGCACTCAAGAGGTCGGGGGTTCAATTCCCCCCCAGTCCATTAGAACAACTCCCGGTCATTTTGGCAGTTTTTGCATGTCTACTTTCTTTTTCTGAAGAGTTTCTTGCTTCGAAATCGCAGACGAATTCGAAGCCTCCTTCTATGAGTTGGCAAGCTTCCTGTTCTGTGCGCGCAACTCTGGCGGTGAAGTCAACATCCTTGAAGGTAACCAATTGTGTGTAGAGCAGAGTGTTGTTGATCGACTTGTGACAGAGGATTTCTTGACGTAGAGAATGTCTTTTGTCTTGTGGTTTAGCGCGCGTGCGTGTTCCTAAAATGGTCAAAAATGGTTTTAATTCTGTTTTTGGCATTTTGGGCGATCATTGGAGCGTATGCTTGGAGCGAAAAACAGGGGGACGTGTAAAATCTACACAAGAATAAAGACCATTTAAAACCAATTTAGGAACAGCCATGCGGGCAGTAACAGTGCCAGACTACACCATGACCGTAATTCGTGTGGGAATCGCCGTCATAATCGCAGTTGCCATAGCGGCTGTAGCAAATCATCACAGTAGGTAGAAAACGATGAAAAAGCGCTTTCAAGCGCCAATTTACTCCCTTCTTTTCTCGGGATTCTCATTTCTTTCTCTTCGTTCTTTCAAACAAACAACGGCCAAGATGGCTCCAGCCAACAGCAACGAGATTCTCACGTATTGATACAAAATCTCAAAGCCGCTCGCCTGAGCAACGTTCGGAGTATTGGGTGGGAGATTTTGAGTCAGGCTTTCAAATTTCAGGTTCTTGAAAGCTATAATTTGACCCGTGGGGTACGTCATTAGAACGCCAAGCTCACCTGAATCCTGATTGCTCCTACTTTGCGATTTACCATATAGCCGTGTCCCGTTTTCATCGTAAACGTCAACGGTTGCCTCGGCACCCGACACCTTAGCTATAGCTTTGTGCCAAATGTTTTTCGCTACGACTTCTGACGCGTTAATATATACTGCTCTTTTTGCATCAAGGCTTTGGGTGATTCGAGAAAGGTCTTCGTCTGTTAGAACTTTCACACTTGCCGTGTAGTTGGTCGCTCCATTTTGCTGTAGCGTGAAACCGAATTGACTATTCAACAACTCAGCGTCGGAGATTGTTATCGTTTTTTCTGGCACCAGCGTTGTTGTCGTTCGTCTACTTCCAGGCACGTGGTAACTCTCCCAATGGGCGGGGATTGTTATGGTTGTGATGTTAGACGTTATCTCGTGGCCGTCGCTCAGAACCATGAAATCCCCGCTCAAAACTATGTCTGTATCAGTCAGGTTTTTCTTGAGAAATTCTATGGCGCCCTGATTTGACTGAGCATTATACGAAGGAAAATACGGCTGAGGCTGCGAAATGAGGCCTCCCCCATTCAAAATGGCGTTGGACAATTCCTCGGTTGTTGGCTGTTGAGGCCCGACAAAAACTGTGAGGGTCTCACTGTCTGAACCTGAATGATTGAAGGAACCGCTCCAACTCGTTTTCATAATGTAGGTCCCGGGCAACGATGTGTTCCAGGACAAATTGTAATTGCCGAAATCATCGGCTACTGTCTCGAAGGCGCAGGGTGCATAACCGGGCTGACCTACGTAGAGCGTTATCGTCTCATTTGGAAGAGCAGGGGAAATAGAACCTGAAACGTTAACGATTCGCGTGCTGTCGCCTGTATTGGAATGTCGTGCTGCTAGGTTGATTGAGATGGAAGACGACTGCAAGGGGCTGTCAAGGCTTGAAGAAACCTGAGCTGGCGAATTTTTCTCGCAGTTTGCTATGGGAATTACTTGAGGTTTAGTGCTGGAGAGGAGTCTAGGTCGGGTGCCGATGGTCCAGTCGGCTAGCGATGTGCATTCAGCCACCCAGTACGTTTTGTTGTTGTACTCTATGCCTGAAGGCGCTGTCCACCAAGAACGGGTGACGGGCATTTGTTCGAGACAAACTCCGATATTCATGTGGGAGGGTATGATGTCATCATAGAATAGCAGCACAACGTCTAGTCCTCCAGCTTTCATGATGGAAGCCGCAACAATGGACAGCCCGTCACAGTCTGCCTGGTTGTCAACGAGGGTTTCAACCGGATATTTGGCATCGCTTACAACGTAGGGGATTTCACGGGCTATCATGAGCACAGCGTTCGCAAATTCCTCGTCGCTGTATGGGGAGTCTCGCGAAATGTTTCTGATGTTTTCTGCGATAGATTGAACGGCTGTGGGAGTGATGAATTTTGCGTAATCCATTACGCCACTTATAGTATGGCTTTTCCTGGCGTAGTATTCCTTCACCGAGGGCGGCGAAGACACGTACAAAGTGTGATCGGAGAGGTAGTAGCCGTTTTGAAT
Organism: Candidatus Bathyarchaeota archaeon; assembly: GCA_963820675.1. Taxonomy (GTDB): domain Archaea; phylum Thermoproteota; class Bathyarchaeia; order Bathyarchaeales; family Bathycorpusculaceae; genus UBA11855. The sequence continues at coordinate 200,537 of CAWGAW010000022.1, forward strand.
AGTGATCGTATATGATGACTCAAAGTTGTTTGTCGAGTTTGAAGCCTGAGAAACCTGACTGCAATAACCTTGGTTTAGAGCGGAAGACCAGGCTAGCCCAACCAAAACGACGATCAACAATGTGTTTAGAAGTCTTTTCGCCATTGGACTTGCCTCGGGCTTGCTCAATATTGCTTACGTCATAGAACTCACCTTGAAGTCTTTTAAGGTTTTCCAGAATCGAGCAGGGCGCTCGTCTGTGTAGGACAGGCTTACGAAATTCCAAGAGTGAGTAGAGATCTGAAGCTGGGGGATCCCATAGAAACCTATACGGTGATGCCAGAGTTTCCATCATTGGCGATGGTTACGTCATTCTTCATCTTAGCAACGTTGTTTGCCGTTGAATTAGCAAGCAAGGAACTAGAAAGACCAGTACAAGTGATGGGCTGAGTGTGCAGTCTAGCCAAATCCCAGCGGGTCCGCCACAACAAGTGCATGAAGTGATTTCTGGAAAAAGGGAATTGCGGGTGATGTCTCCACTTGGGTGAGGGTTCAACTCCCCCCCCCCAGTCCATTAAACCTCAATTTAGCCATATTTTAGCAAAATGAGCTTAGTTTGAGGATTTTATCCTTGTTGGTATGCTGCTGCAGACAATGGTTTCCCTATTCTGTAAAGTTGAGCGCGGTTGTTCTAATGATGAGGGATCTATCTTGCCGTATCCTTCGTGACCAGCGATTCCCACTGAGCAAGGATTTCTTCTTTGTTAAGCTCTATATATTGAGCTTCTTCTAAATGGGCTTTGATGAGTAGATCTAATACTTTGTCAAAGGGTATTGCGGAGAACTGGGCGGGGCGTTCAAGGGTAGCGTTCACCGCTTCTTTGTTCTCGAGGCTCTTCAGGCTGCGGTAGATCTTGCGCTTGTACGTTTTCAGAGCCGAGGCTATGTCTCCTGCTTTTTGAGAGCCCTTTGTTGCGAGGAAAACGTAAACCCGCGCATCTGTCTCCAAAAGCCCTAAGCCCGTAAGTATCCTAATTACTCGTTCTTGACTCAACTTGCTTCATCCTTTTAGTGTGTTTGATTCAGTGATTGATAACTAAGAAGGGGAAAGTGAAGCATTATGTGTCGGCTACTTTGCTCGTTGTCTGAGAGTTGTGACGACTGCGTGTTCGTGATGATTGCGGCTGAGGCTGTTGTGTGGTTATCCGAGCACGGTTAGCGTGACTGTGTTGCTGTTTGCCGTTGTGCCTTCTGAGTCAGTGACCTTGCAGATGAACGTGTAGGTTCCAGGCGACGTTTTAGTAACTGGCAGCACCATGGATGTTTGTCCTTGGAGCAGTGTTGTTCCCTCGTACCACTGGTACGTGTGCGCGCCTATGCCTCCATTGCTGTGGGCGAAGAAGTACCACGTCCATCCGGGCAAAACGGTGACGTCGCAGAAGGCTGAAGCTGCGGGCGCTTGATAACGGCTCAGCATCCAGTCGAGAGCCACTTGGCTTACATCTCTGTAAGCGTACCTGCCGTAGAAAACGTCGTAGTGCCCGTAGTTAGTCAGCATTATTTTGGTCATGTCGGAGGTAGCGAATGGCTTTTCAACAAATTGAAAGCTCCCAGTGCTGTTTGCTGCTTTTCCGCTGACAAACGTGATGAATGGAACATCAATTTCTTTGTAGTGCTCCGTGTAATCATACGCAAAGTATGGGCAGTTCACCCAGTCATCCATAGCATTGCTTTCAAGACTCAATCTTGTGGGCATAAATCGGTCGCAGTTGGCAAATGCGTATAAGAGCTGTGTGATGTTTCCGTAGCCGCCATAGAGGTTGGAAAAGCCGGCAGTTGGATATCCTGGGAAATAATGGAATACGAACGTCAAGAATTCAGTTACGTTAGCCCATGTTTTGTTAGTCATCGGATTGATCGGAGGAAACCCTGTGATATTTGGTGCTGGCGCACCTGGATTATCGAGGGCAGCTTGACAAGTAACTCGACTACTTAGGGTTACCGATTCCTGATACCAATTTCCACCCGCAGTTGCATCGTCTAGAGCTTTGGTCAGGTTGTAGGAGTTGGTTGGATTTGAGATGCGAGTCCAATTCACAGCGCTCTCCAGCAGTATCAAACCCCTCAAATCTTCTTTCCAGTACTTCGCTGCGTAGTTTACAGTTTCGAGCCCGCCCACGCTCAGACCTGCCATGAAAACCTTGCGGGCTCCAGAAACTTCTTTGACTTTGCCTACTGCTTCTTTGATATCACTAATCCAGACGTCCCAGCCCCAGTCTTTCATGAGGGCGAGTTGGCTAGCATTTATGGGCAGGTTGTTGGGCAAGAAGTGTTTTCTAAAGTCCATCGTGTACACGTCTAAGCCTCGGTTTGCCCAGTAAATAGCTTGACTGTAAGTCTCGTATTTGGTGAAGTTCTCAGTCGTCGGGTTTGAAGCCAATGCTTCGCCGTTGCTGGTATCTCCAGGTATGATGAGCACAACTGCTTTGGGTGCAGTGCCTGTTTTGATTAGTCTGTGCAAGCCTATCTTGTCATACTGTCCGTTTGGCGGCATTGAAGCGTTCTTCTGCCAGACCAATTCTTTCAAATCAGGATATGCCTTCAGGGGTCGGCTATCAGTGACCAGGGTCCAGCCGTCAGTTGCTGCAAATGTGGGAACAAGCATTGGAATTGTAGCAATCGCAAGTGCTGTTGTGAGCAACAACGTTAACGCGGTTATTCTGGTCTTGTGCATTCTTTCTTTTTCTCCTTTGAGTTGGGTACTTTTTGTCATTGCGCCCCTACGCACTCGGCGCTCACACGTGATGAAGTGACTCAGTTCAGATCATCGAAAAATTGTTAAACACATTTATCCAATTAAACATGGGCTAATGACAGAAGTCCGTCACAGATCTCTGGGAAAGTGACTGGTTTGGGCGAGGATCCAGTACGAAAAGTTCTCAAAAATCTTGGGTTAACAGAAAAAGAGTCAGATGTATACATTTTCCTCGCCAAATACGGTGTCCAAAGAAGCGCGGAAATCGGCAAACGGACAAAAACGGACAGGTCAGAAGTCTACCGAATTCTGAAGAGCCTTCAAGCCAAAGGTCTAGTGGAAGCAACCCTTGAGGTTCCTACTCGCTTCACAGCCGTTCCTTTTGGAAACGTTCTAGACTCATTCATAAAATCTAAGCGGGATGAAGCCGCTTCGGTCGAGACCGCGAAAAAAGAGTTCCTCAGCTACTTCGAAAGATTTGGCAAAACTGGACCTGAAGCCATACCTGAAAAGTTCCAGGTGATTCAAGGAGACAACAAGATTTACCCGAAGATTTTGCAAATGATCAGAGAAACCGAGACACAGCTATCAGTCATTTCAACGGTTCAAGGCCTGTGTGCGCCGAACAGTTTAGCCTCTTCGACGCAGCAATCGAACATCCCCTAAAATCAAAAATTCAATTCCGTTTTCTCACCGAGCTAACTGAGCAGAATCTGAACACTGCGAAAACTCTTATCAAGAGAATACTAAAACTCGGATTTAATTTCAAGGGAAGAAACCCCGACTTGGGCTTACAGTTATCCCCTCGAATGGTCATAAGAGATGATAAAGAAATCATATTCTTTATTACCCTAGGACAGAGACACCTGCTGCCAAACAAGACGAGGTATGCCTTTGGACAAACTGCAAAGCCCTTGTCCAAGCATTCAGTGCTGTTTTCGAAGATCTGTGGCGCAACTCAACAGACATTGGAAAAAAGATTGTTGAAGTCGAAACAGGCAAACCGACGCCACAAACTTACATCAAAATCATAGCAAATGCAGAAGCAGCCCAAAAGACGTACAATGATAACCTGCACTCATCTAAGAAAGAAATCATGATGATGACTTCTTCAGAAGGTCTCACCGAAATATTGGAGAAGGAAAGTGGGACAGGGCTAAAAGAGCTAGCGGAGAGAGGCGTATCAATAAAGATTATGGCGCCCATAACGAGCTGGAATCTGAAAGCTGCACAACAGTTGTCAGAGCACTGTGAGGTTAAACATGTTTCTATAAGCTACTCAAGAATTACAATTGTTGATGGACAGCGACTATTCCAATTTAAGAACTCTCAGTCAGACCAGGAAATGCCTGAAGCAGTATCACATTTTGACAACGCTTTTTTCACTGACGATTATGAATATGTATACAAAATGAGAACGATGTTGAATGAAATTTGGAAAACTGCGCGTGCCCCGTCGGCTGTCACACTAGAATCAACAGGTCAAAGCCTGTTTAGGGAAATGAGTGATTACATCGGAGGTGAAAAAGCTTCGGAGAAACTGACAGAAAAAGACGTTTTGAGCAAGATTGTCAATGCGCAGAAGGTCTCACTTAAGGGAGACCCTGCAAGGTACACAACAAGATTGTACGGAAGCGTCGCTCAAGCTATCATTCACCCGCCTGACTACTTCAAACTACCTGATATGATGATTTGGATCTTTCACAACAACAAACAATCTTCCTTTGGCGCTGAGGATATGCTAATGATTCACTTGCAGCTCGAGACGCCAATGGGTCACGCTTTCGTTCCAGTTGCTTGTGTAACCGACAACCCCAAGTCTGTAGCCCATCGTAGAGTGGTCTATGCTAGCACGCCCGCTGAGCATAATATTCAGGTGGTTAAGAAGGACGAGCTTCAGGTGCAAATACAGGGCAACACCCTCTTCTGCGGTTGGACGGTGCAGATACCGCTCTTTCCTCCTCCGTACAGTCTCCCACCTTCGGGGATGCTATTTGAAGGGTACGGTGAACTCAAGACCGGCGTACTTAAGACAAGTGTTCCTTCTGGGCGCAGGCAAACATTTGAGTATAATGGTTTCCGAGCATTTGTAACCTTCTTTCACCCATCGTCAAAGTACACGGGACCAGGGACCGACGGCATATTGCTTAGAGATGTTGTTTTTACCGCAATTCCGCCGTAACCGAACTGCATCAAATAAGGGAAAAAAGTGCCGTCTTGAGTAAGCTAAAGGATGCAAAAATCCTTTCTTCATTCTTTGTTTTAGAAACTGCAAAAGACAATAGAACTTACAGGCTTTTCACTTCACAACATTCCAAGAGTAATTGCACCAAAACACTTCTTTAGCCTAGGCGGTCTCATAAAACAGTAATCCACACTTTGGGCATTGCCTGAGTATAGCCCGTATGTGCTTTTTGTTAGCAGCTTCTACTGTTGAATTTCCAAGAGCCAGAGTTTCACTTCCACACCTAGGACACATAGTTTTCATTCATACTCGCCACACATAACAAAGTACACTTGGGACTTAAAAATTGTTGTTGAAGAACTTCTCTGCCTAACCCATCATTTGAGATATTTGAGACGATGAGGGCGAAACAGTACTTAGAAAAAAGGGAATTGCAGGTGACATCTCCACTCGGGTGAGGGTTCAATTCCCCCCAGTCCACTACAACATTGTTTCTAGTGATTCCCAATCCTATTTCAGATCCTGTTATGATAGGGTTCATTTTCGTTTCCTGAAGAGTTTGTTGCTGTTGAAGTCGCAAACGAACTCGAAAGCTGTCCTGAGTTGACAGGCTTCCTATTCGGAGCGCGTTACTCTGGTGGTGAAGTCATCGTCCTTGAAAGTAACGAGCTGCTTGTAGAGAAGAGTGTTGTTGAATAATCATAAATACTCCTCAAGCTAACTCATAGTTAACTTGCTCTTTTGAGGAGTTGAAAGAAATGAAGAAAGCATTACCAACAACAGTGGGGATTTTACTTTTATCATTGATTTTAGTTCTTACGTTGAATGTGCGGATTGTCCAGTCTGCTGGGGACTGGTGGCCTACGTTTCATCATGACTCGGCGCATATTGGGTATTCAACTTCAACAGCCCCAACCACAAACCAAACTCTATGGAATTACACAACAGGCGCGTCGGTGGAGTCTTCTCCTGCTGTTGTTGATGGCGTAGTATATGTAGGCTCATATGACCACAAGGTTTACGCATTGAATGCTGCAGACGGCGCGTTTATATGGAGTTACACAACCGGCGAGGTGGTGGAGTCTTCTCCTGCTGTTGTTGATGGCGTAGTATACGTGGGCTCAAATGACAACAAGACTTACGCTTTGAACGCGGCGACAGGCGCATTGATATGGAACTACACAACAGGCAGGTACGTGACTTCTTCTCCTGCTGTCGTTGGTGGTGTAGTATACGTGGGCTCATATGACAAAAAGGTTTTCGCATTGAATGCTACGAATGGCACGTCCATATGGAACTACACAACAGGTGCGGAAGTAGCTTCTTCCCCGGCCGTTGCCGATGGCAAAGTATACGTGGGCTCAAGTGACAACAAAGTTTACTGTCTGAACGCTGCAACCGGCGCATCGATATGGAATTACACAACCGCCAACACCGTGACTTCTTCTCCTGCTGTTGCTGATGGCAGAGTCTACGTGGGTTCGATGGATGCCGGGTTTCGCTGCTTCAATGCCACTACTGGAGCGTTGATATGGGGAAATGGAAGCGTTAGCATATATTCTTCGCCTGCTGTTGCCAACGGCGTAGTCTACGTAGGCGCAGGCAGCACAGCAATTTACGCGTTTAACGCGGCGACAGGCGCATTGGTATGGAACTACACAACAGGCGGCTACGTGTCTTCTTCTCCTGCTGTTGCCGACGGCAAAGTCTACGTAGGCTCACAGGACAAAAAAATCTACGCTCTTAATGCTTCCACTGGAGCGATAATTTGGAGCTACCAAACAGGCAATTGGGTGCGTTCTTCTCCTGCAATTGCCGAGGGCAAACTCTACGTTGGCTCAGATGACAATAAGGTTTACGCTTTCAGTTCTTTGCCTGCGCCGACCTTTACCTTAGCCGCAAACACAACAGAAGTTATCACTGGAGGTTTCTTCAAGCTGAACGGGACTCTCTCGATTCCGAAAACCTCGCCTCCGAACATCACTCTCCAATGGGCAAAAGACTCTTCAGGCTTCATATACCAACAAACGTTTGATACAATAACTAACGGCATATACAGCCGCAACATAGCTTTCACTAACGCGGGTACATACCAGTTCAGAGTAGTCTGGCCTGGTGACGCAACATCCAACTCAGCCACATCCAACGTCGTCACCGTTAATGTACAAAATATAATTCAAGAATTCCCATCGACTTTTGTCTTCGCGGCTGCTTCGGTCTTATTGTCTGCCTTCGCTATGGCACTCAGAAGAAAGAAAGCAACTCAAAATCTGAATGCGTAGTCGAAAAATGGGAGGAAAAATTGATGTTGCGGGCGACATCTCCACTGTGGTGAGGGTTCAATTCCCCCCAGTCCACTTTTACTTTCTATCTTTAATTAGTCTCTGATATTCAAGTGGTCGTATAATCTTGACGTTTTTTATTTTTTTCCAGTCTTTTGTGTCTTCGGTTATTATTGTGTCCAAGCCGTTTCTCCGCATGCATGCAGCGTGTATGGAAGCGTAACATACACCTGAATCAAGCATTATTGTTGCTGCGTCATGGAGAATACGTTCGTCAATCTGAATCATACTTATAGGCAAAGAGAAGAATGCAGCCATGGCAATTGCTGCTTTTTCTGTGTTTATCCGAGCAAGAGAACCTAGCAGTTCTATCGGAACCAGAAAACTGCAATATGCTTCAATCTTCTCATTCTGGATATCATCTACTATGTGTTTACATGCTTTGCCATAAACTGGATGTGCCAAAGCACAGTAATCGAAAATGTTGGTATCAATATAGAAACTCAATCTGTGCGTTCCTTCAGCTTTTCAGCCTGCGGTTTTTTTAGTTCTGTTAGGCAGGTCTCTTTCCAGGATTCTTCAACGAGTCTGGTTGCGTCGATGTTGACCGGCTTGCCGAAAAGGTTCCAGAGCACGTCGGATGGATTGGAAACACTCTTAGTAGCTTCCATTATTATTCGTTTGTCTTCCGACTTTACAATGAGTTTGTCGCCGATTTTAACGCCCAGCTTAGATCGTACGCTTTGAGGTATAGTAACTTGGTACTTCCGAGTCACTTTCACCTCTTCGCTCAAAGCAGAATTCACCATCACCAAGTAGTACAAGTGTAGTACTTAAGGCTTATTTAAAAAAAAACAGACCATTGGCGTGAATTGATTTTGAGTTTAACGGACAAAAAGCCTCGCAAGAAACACTTTCAAATTTGCGCGCCTTAAATCTTGTGCAGTGAGGTCACGGCTGAGATTTGAGTTGACATCTAGCAGAAATCCTTTTCAATACCGCGTTCAAAACAGGGAAAAAGGATTTGCGAGTGATATCCGAACTATAGTAAGGTTCAAGTCCCCTAGTCCACTTCAACATCGATTGCAACAGCGAGGCGAAGCGCCTTCACTCTTTTCGGGAAACGAAGACTAATGTCTCTGCTTTGGGTTTTTTGGGAGGATTCGTTGTCCAGTCAGGGTAGCATTTTATCTCTTTAAAGCCAGCTACCTGAAGATAATGAACGATGTCCCAGTAGGTGAAAAGTCGGAGGCGCTCTCGGTCTCGAAAGACGTGTGTCCCGTCAGAAGCCTCGATTATGCTTGTCTCCTGCCACCAAGCCACACCGTACATCGGGTCAAAATCGCGAAGGCGAACGACCTCAGTGCTATGTAAGCTAGGAGCGCGGTCTTCAATAACGCGAAGGCCTTCGTAGACGGAGTTCAGGGAGAACCAGTTCTTCCCCTTGTAGAAGGGATTGCCGATATTACAGACCATTATGCCGCCTGACCTGAGTGTTCGTTGAATCAGTCTCAGACACTTCAAGACGTCGTCGTCATTTGGAAGGAGAAAAAGCAGGTAAAGCGCAAGCACCGCATCGAATTCATTTTCATAATTCAGTTGGGTTGCATCACCCTGCAACAGCTTAACGGACAAGCCTTCACGTTTAGCTCTTACCCTTGCCGTTTGAATGCGCTCAGGTGTGTAATCAAGCCCGGTGCATTCATAGCCACGCTTAGCTAACCCAAACACGTGTCGACCGCTCCCACAAGCAACATCCAGCACCTTCTTAATCGGACGAGTTGCGTCAGCGCCAAAGGCATACTCAAGAAAGTTGACCTGTCGTTTGGTAGCTTCAATAAAACGGCGCTGTCGCTGGACAAATAGGTCCTCGTAGAAGGCTCGATGAGCGTAATAATCGCGACTGGCTTTGAGCACGGTTTCCCTTGTGTTTTTCAATCGTTTCACAACGCTACGTCTGGTTTCACCAAGAATTTAAGACTTTTTGTCGGTTGGATACCGCGCTCTTTTATATCAAGAAAAAACGATTAAGGGAGTATGCTGGTGTACCTCGTCTTCATTGCAGCTTTCGCAACATTACTGGCAACCTTCGCATACGTGCTATCAATGTTCAAAGGTGGCGCCAAACCTAACAGAATCTCTTGGCTTATGTGGTCGATCGCACCCTTCATCGCCACCGCAGCGGCCGTATCCAACGGAGTGGGCTGGGCAGCACTGCCAGTCTTCATGTCAGGACTCTCGCCATTCATCATATTCGCCGCCTCTTTCATTTCAAAAAAAGCTAAATGGGCGCTAACATCGTTTGACTACGCCTGCGGCGTACTCTCAGTGTTAGCCCTTGTTCTCTGGTATGCGACTAAGGACCCGAACGTCGCCATTGTCTTCGCTATAGCAAGTGACGCATTGGCTTCCATCCCGACTTTCACGAAAGCATGGAATCATCCGGAAACTGAGGTCGCTTGGCCCTTCATCGTCGGCGTATTCAACGCCGCCACAAGTTTTTCAGCCATCACGGTATGGACTTTCTCAGCGTACGCTTTCCCAGCGTACCTGGTAATCATAAACTTCCTCCTTTTCCTAGCATTATACAAAAAATTCTTTTAACCTAGGGCGCAACAAAATCCGCGGACCCCGCGACAGATATTTTTTGTCTCTTAAGGTAAGCAACGGTGAACATTCTGTCATCTTGCAAAGTAATGTCCTGAACACAAACAAGTTCCCAACCCTCTTTGCCCAAAATATTAAGGTCATTTTGAACGTCCTCAATGACTGGTCTGCTGCCTTCTTCAAAGCTGTTGATGCGAATCCGCGTCTTTATAGGAACCACTCTATACTCCCAAATCAAAGAATCACCCCCTCCTTGTATTTTGTGCCGTATTACAGTTCGCCGAGGTCTTCACCTTCATAGACAAAAGCCTCGAAGCGAACTTTTCCATCCTTAACGATTGCCTTGTAGTCTGCTTCACATATGGGGCAAGCAACCACATCCCCATCACTGGGAATATCAATCCTAAACGTATTCCCGCATTCCGAGCATTTCACTATCACTCTTACATCACCAACATGAATTGGAAACAAACTAGCTGACACTTGCAGGAACCCGCAAAACCGGCGGCGCTATTTGAGACCCGCGTCCTCCAGAGCTAGCGAGGGCACCCCTTGCTCCAAGTGTTAACTGCAGTTCGCCACTGAACATAGACGCCCTTGCGTTCACTATACGAACAGTGTCTCCAACAGAGACAGAATCTATCTCCTCATTCCATAAACAGAGTTTAATTGTCCCCGTTTCGTCTCCCAACAAAACCATAGCCGTATTGGCATAATTCCCATACCGTAACACAACATGCCTTGGTTCAGCGGCCAATATCTTTGCTTCCAGATTAATATGGTTCATTCCAGACCTCACATCCCTGATCAAGTGAACACGCGACATCTTTCTTTTTTTAGCAAGAATTTTGCGAACCATCTCCGTATCCATGAATTCTACGAGCGAATCTCTGCTTTCCAAGAGAAAATCATCAGAGACCTGAAATTGAGCAATAATTCCTAAAGCATTTTTAATCAAGAAAATGCGAGTCTTCTTAGTCTTACCACGAAACTCTATCCAAAACTGACCACATGCGATTGCCTTACTCTCGTCAGAGGCTTGACGCAATGCAACAAGAAACTTTTCAGAGTCAACACCATACTTTACCGAGAGAAAAGCGAGATACTCACCCTTTGACTTTTTATGCCTCAAAATTCTTCATCCCTTTTCCTACAAAACAATGTTTGCAGCTGACGACACCACGTGTTCATAGCTCCCATCGTTCGCGATTTTTCTTCCATGCATTTTTTTCACGCCAAACCGTAGCAGCATCATGCAGTAATGGTCTTATTCAGCAGCAGAAGTTGCCTGAGGTCGTTCTTCAAGAGGTCCATCCAGCCACGCTCGCAATGAAACAGTGCATCATCACTGATTGACCTAACCCTGCAGAACCTGTCCTTAAGATTGGCTTTGCAGTCAGAAGCGCTCATAGGAACTGTCCCGCATTTCGTTTTGCAGAACTTGTTTACGCATTCATTTATTGTGAGAATTATATTCTCTAGTTTAACTGGCGGCATATAATCGTCTGAGACTTGCTGGATGTTGCACGTGTTCATTTCTTGAGTTGCAGCGGCATTGAATCTCCTCCCAATAAGAAGTCCTTTGACGCAGCCTTCGTTCCTCATCGCCTTCAACATACTTGTTACTTCGTCTGCTCCAACAAATCTTAGCTTATTTTGTGGTTTTATCAAGCGCACAAGTACTTTTTCATCTGAAATCCCATCTGACGCAACAAGGTCTACTCCATTAGACCATTTTTTCCTTTTTTCACATTTATAGTTCCTAACAGCAATCAAGAACTCTGCTTTGTCTTCAACACTCATTTCTTCTTTACTCATTTCAACCACTTAGCCAAGTACTTGCGAATTAGAATAATCTGGAGAAAAAGGAAAACGCAAGTAGCTTGTGATGCGTTAGCCGATTCGCCTCTTCCTCTAAATAATTCTATCAGTTTATTATAAAATACGCAACCAACTATATTAGGGTATTAGCGCAAAAGCAAGTTTTTTCCATGTTTTTCAGTAGATTTCAGACCTCATTTATCGAAAGCGACATAATTTTGACTTTTACAGTTGGAATGCGCGGAGGAAGAAAAACCATTAGAGAACTCTCCAAAGAATAATTTTGCATCTTCACACATAAACAATCTAAGAGAATTCAGATTAAACCCACATTTACACGATGATTTTCAACACAAAATCGAACCAGCGAAATCTCCTTCAAACGTCTCACACAATCCATGTATGAGGTCAAAGCCAAAATTAAGCATGTTTAAGAGCAAGTTGCGTCTCTAACTAAGCGCTACAAAGGTGAAAGTTTTGTCTCAACCCGTTTATGGACGAATATCTAACTATCGAATAGGCATCAAAACGCAATTGGCACACGAATGTTTAGTCCAATTTACCGATGTAAACACCGCCGCGATGGCTGGCCAGCTCATGAATCGAAAAGTCATTTGGAATGGCGAAAAAAAGCCATTCATTGGTAAAATCGTGGGTTTCCATGGAAAGAACGGTGCCGTGCGTGTAAGATTCAAGAAAGGAGTACCTGGTCAAGCGTTAGGGGCGCAGGTTGAATTGGTCAGCCAATGATTGAGTTGCCAACCTTATTGCGAAATTAACGATCCAAAGTCTCAGTTGCGAGTAAACCCAGAAAAATAGCGTGTGGGTTCTTTGAGTAGAAATGCGCGTTTCAACAGGTTAGAATGCAAAAACTGCATGTATAAAGCTAGTCCTTTACTGTTGGAACCAGTGCCCTTACAATATTTGGCGGAATCCTTAACTAATTTACGTGTCACTTTTTTCGGAGAAAACTATTTCTCCTTGTCATTTTACCTTCGCCTTGCCCATGCTTGTTTCGGGTCAAAGCCGGTCGACTTGACGACATCGCCTGATTGCACAAACCTGTGCTTTGAAAAGCATGGCTTGCAGTAAGCTGGCTTGCCCGCTGTGGGTTTGAAAGGCACCATAGCTGTTTGGCCACAGTCGGAACACTTAATCTCGAACATACTCCTTTGCATTGTAATATTTCACCTCTGAGGTATAATTGAAAAAATCGAATTTCCAATTATCACTAGATAAGTCCCCTGCCGTAGACATAAATGTTTCCACTTGAGTTTGATTAGCTCGACGAAGAGAACCAGGTTGGCAACCCCTGAAACCTTGGGCATTCGAAGCGGTTAAGAATTTTGTAGCGACCATGAAGTAAGGATGGATTTCTGAGTTTTGTTTGGAAAAGAAAAGAGGGGTTGAGTTTGCGCTTTGCGAGCGCTTCAGCGTTTCCTAAGACCTAGGAATATGAGCAACCCGACTATTGCAACTGCGGCTATGATGGCGATTACTCCGTAGACAATGGTCATGGTGTAGTCTGGAACTACCACTTGTGCTGGTGTTTCTGGAGTTGTAGGTGCTGGTCCCACGTTTGCGGCTGTTGCTGCTGACGAGCTGCCGTAGGAGTTGGTTCCTAGGAAGGAAGCTGTTATCGTGTAAGTCCCCTCGGTGGGTGGTGTCCACGCCATGCTGAATGTTCCGTAGTAGCCATTTGTCGTGACGGCGCCGAGGTTGGTTACTGCACCACTAGAATCGATGGCTGTCAAAGTCACTGGAACGCCAGTTATGGTTAGGTTATGGTAGATTCCGTCTATGGGTCTCTGCAGGTACAGATAGTCCATGTACGTTCCCATTGAGTCGTCAGAAACACATGGAATTACGCTTGGCACCTGCGGCGCGAATTTTTCTGTCGTTTGCGTTGCTGGGGATTGATCCGCTACCGTGCCCTGTATGAGTATGGTTGCTCCCTTTGCAATTACTCCTGGAGTTGTGGTCACTGTTGTGGTGCTCAGTCCCTTGCCAATTCCGTAGAGGTATCCGTCTCGGCTGTCTGCCACGATGTAGCCATCAGCGATTGCTCCTGGTCTCATAGCGCTGTCCAGTTTCCACATGAATTCACCGGTGGTAGCGTTGATGGCGAGCAAGCCCCACCCTCTTGGAATGGGTTGACTAATTGAGTGTTCGTCTTCACCTATGTAGAAGGTTCCGTCGGCAATCTGGAAGATCCATTGGAAGAAGGGGTTCACTGTTTGGCCTGTCTCGTCAGTGTATGGCGTTTCGAACTGATCGGTAGCTCGGTCCGAGTATTTCCAGGATACTTTGCCTGTGCTCCAGTTGTAAGCAACGACACCGTCGTACTGCGGGTAGATGATGTTGCCGCCGTATGAGGATATGCCGTAGTCTCCGAATGTGCCCCATGGCCAACTTGACAGCTCGCTAACCCAAGCGACTTTGCCTGTGAGCAGATCCCACGTGTGGAATTTGCCGTCGTTGAACCGTAGCGCGAATTTCCCGTGGTCGGCGACTGGGTAGCCGAAGACGCCAAAGCCCGTTCCTGCGGTGACGTTCCATAGTAATCTTCCCGTTGTTATGCTGGCTCCCATTATGATTGCGTCGGCTGCGACTCCTGAGGCTGGCGAGGTAATTCCTATGTAGTTGACCCCAACGCCAGTTTCATAGTCGACGGTGCCTAAGCTGCTGAACGGATAGCTCACGTTGCTCTTTATGTCCAGTTTCAAATTGGTGTAGCCAGTGAAGCTCAGCGACCCGGTCCAAGTCCAGTTGATTAGGTAGTACTTGCCCGCTAGGTTTTGCACGGTTAGGAAGTAAGGCATGCCGTTACTGTCACTCATGTAGAACGTGCCTGTCGATAACGGAGATATGGACATGTTCGTGCGAAGCGCTCCTGTGAAGGGGTCGTATGTGCAGAGGACTCCGCCGCCTACGTACATAAGCTCCAGTTTCAGGTTCAGCGTGCTTGATTCCTCACCGGGTATCTGGAATACTTCCCTCAGAGTGCTTCTGATCATTGTTGGCACTCGAGTGACGTTGACTTGGTCCCAATAGATTTGTCCTGTGCGGAGGTCGTAGCATTCCCATACAGAGGTGGGTATGTTGTTGATCATTCTTGTGGTGGTGCAGTAGCATCTGCCTGCGTAGATTATGCTCGGATAGCCCGTGTATGTGCCGCCGATGAAGTGGACGTAGTTCCCTGTTTGCCCCAAGGTTCCTCCGATGAGTCCTCCCAAAGTGTCTTGTCTTCTCCAGACGACGTGTGGGCTTTTCGGTCCGGGAACGTACGGGATGTATTTGTAGTTGCTCATGTATGTGTTCGTGTCAGCTGGCCAGCCAGGTCCACCTCCAACAGTCCCGGTTGCAGGATAGTTGCCCAGAATTGGCCACCATTCTCTTTTCTCAACTGAAACTGGTCGCGTCCAGTAGTCAGTTGGCAAAGGAGATCCTGGCCAAGCGGAAACTGTTGCTTCTTGTACCACGATGTCTCTCGGTCCATCAAAGGACGGTTTGTAGTAAACAGATTGTGGAGCGCTTAGGTTCCCTGCGAATGCTGCGTATGATGTGTAGTTTCCTGCTGGAAAGTACGCGCCAAGGAAGTCGAACCTGATTTTCCACGTACCAATCTGGTCCATGGTGTATTCAAACCACGCTGTTGAGTCCCCGAAATAACTAGACAGTGGTCCAACAACATCTGTGGTTCCGTCTGGCTTCGTGAAAGTGACTTTGAATGCGTCCTTCAAGTATCTAGCTACGTGAATTGGAGGTTGAAGCCACAAATTGACAAGAATGGGTTGGCCTGTTCCGATAATGTTAGGTCTGAAGCTCATGTGTGCGATCGTGTCAAGCGTAACGTCAGGAGTGACCCCAGATGGCATTGGCAGGGATCCGCCATCCCGTACGTTTGTTTGAGCCTGCACTGTTGCTCCCATGAATGTGCTGGAAGCAATGAATACAATCAGAATGACTGCTAATCTTGCTTTTGCTCCATTTTTCGACAAATGCAATTTTCTTTTTCTCCTTTTAATTTTATCGCGAAGCTCGGAAGAAGCTTCGTAAAAGCTAGCTAACATGTGGTTTTCCTTATAAAACTTGCCTAAAAACTGGTATTCGGCCATTCTAGAATAGATTTTGCGAATCGAGCTAAAAAAACACAAGAAACTGGAAAGTTCTGCAAAACCCAGTATGTGTCCAAGACGTTTTAAGACTTGTGCAAACCGAGAACTGCTGGAAAGCATTGCAGAGATTTCTCTTCTAGATGGAAGATTTTGATGACTCGTTCTTGAAGCCAAGCAAACAAAAAAAGAAACAGGAAAATCCCGAGTATCCAAGGAAAAAAGAGGAAAGTGGGTCCCTGCTGGTTCTTCCTAAACTACTTCTTCCTGTACAGCAGTATTCCAACTACGGCGACTGCAATGATTACTGCGATTACTCCGCCGATGATAGTCATCGTGTAGTCTATTGGTGGTGCTTGCTCGGGGAACGTTATCGCTGCTGGTGCCGGTCCAACCGAAACTGCAGTACCTGCTCCTGAGCTACCATATGAATCATCTCCTGCGAATGATGCGGTGATGGTGTAGGTGTCCTCTTTAGGTGGAGTCCACGCTTTGCTGAAAGTGCCATAATATGCGTTGGTGGTGGCCGCGCCGATATCGATCACGGTGCCATCAGAACCTATAGCGGTTAATGTCACCGGAACACCAGTCATCACCGCTTTTTGATCAACCCCATCGATCGGATGCTGCATGTGCAAATACTCCATCTGAGTAGCCATCGAGTCCTTCGAAACACACGGAGTATTGGGCTGCGCTGGCGATTCATCCATCACTGTGCCCTGAATGAGGACAGTGGCGCCGTTTGCGATGACTGCCGGGCTTGCTGTAACCGTTGCTGCGCTCTTGCCTCTACCGAAGACGTACATGTAAGCATCGTATGAGTTGCCTGCCGTCATATAGCCGTCCGCGACCGCTCCTGGAGCCAGGCTGCCTGTTACGTTCCATATGCCTTCGCCCGTAGTAGCGTTGATGGCGTGGAGCTTCAGACCTCTCTGGATGGGATTGCTGGGCGAGTGTTCAGTGTTATATGTGTATACGACTCCGTCAGCAATGCGGGTAGTGCCAGTGAACCATGGATAATTATCTTGGTAAGGAGTCTCGTACGGGTACTCTGCCTTGTCTTTGTACCACCAGGCTATTTTTCCATCAGCCCATTTGTAAGCGACTACACCGTCGTATTGGTTTGAGATTATGTTGCCGCCGTATGATTGCACGCCGTAGCATCCGAAGGTTCCCCAAGGCCAACTTGACAGCTCGCTAACCCATAGTTGCTTACCTGAGGTCAGATCCCAGCAGTGCCAGTGTCCATCGTTCAAACGTACCGCGAATTTTCCGTGATCAGCGACTGAAGTGCTTGCGCTGAAAAAGCCCTGTGTGCCCTGGCTAATGTCGGTTGTGGTGTTAAAGAGCAGTTGTCCTGTGGTCAGGCTGGCCCCCATTATGCGTTGGCCATAAGCCACTACGAAGCCAGCGCCTATTCCTCCTGTGCCCAGAGTGGTTAACGCTTCTGTGTTAACTGCAACGCCTGCTTCGTAGTCGACGGTGCCTAAACTGGCGAACGGCCACGTTATGTTCCTCGTCACGCCTAACCGGAGATTGGTGGCGCCTCCGAATGCTATGTCTCCCACTATAGTCCAGTCTATCAAAAAGTTTTTGCTACCAATAGTCTGTACAGCCAAGAATTTGGGCCATCCATTTTCATCCGCCTTGTAGAAGGTGCCTGTCGTCAATGGTGCAATTGAAATGTTCAAGGTCGGAGTTCCAAACCACGGATTATAGTATATCAGTCGCCCGCTGCCTACATACATGAGGTTCACTTGCAAGCCTGACAGTTGTGCTTCCTCGCCTGGTACGGTCTCAGAAGTCCTTGTTATATAAACAATCATTGTGGGTGTTTGGGTGATACCTTGCTGTTCCCAATACACTTCTCCGGTGCGCAGATCGTAGCATTGCCACACACTCGTCGGCATATCGAGGTAGGTACCGTTGACCAATATTTGTTTAACTTTTGTAACGGTCTGATAGCATCTTCCAGCATAGACTATGCTCGGACTGCCGCCACTATTCGATAGGGAATCTTGTCCTAGGGTTCCTCCGATGAGGCCTCCGATGTTATCTTGACGTTTCCAGACTATATGTGCGCTCTTAGGTCCTTGAACATATGGTATATACAAATAGTTGCTCATGTATGTGTTCGTATCAGCTGGCCAGCCAGGGCCACCTCCGACAATGCCGGTTGGGGGATAGTTGCCAAGAATCGGCCACCAGTCCCTGTTTTCTGGTGATGCTGGTCTTGTCCAGTAGTCTGTTGGTAATGGTACCGTTGGCCAACGTCCAGCTGGGTCGGTCTGCACAACTAAGTCATACGGTCCATCGCTGCTGGGCTTATAGTACACCGAGTTTGGAAAGCTGACGTTTGCACCATGTTGGAACGATCCGGGTGTAGTGTAGTTTCCTTTAGGGAAATAGGCTCCGGTGAAGTCAAACTTTATTTTCCATGTGCCGACTTGATCCACCGCGTATTCGAACCATGCTGTTGCGTCTCCGAGAAAGGAAGATAGTGGACCAGCTTTGGCAACGGTTCCATCTGGTTTCGTGAATGTGACTATGTATGCATCCTTGAATAATCTGACGACGTGAAGTGGAGGCTGAATCCAAAGGTTGACAAGTATAGATTGACCGACCCCTACGGGGTTGGGCCTGAAACTCATGTGAGCGATGGCTACGTATGTCTCGTCTGGAGTAACACCTGCTGGTAATGGCAATGATCCGTTGTCCTGCATGTTTGTCGCGGTTTGAGCTTGAACATATGGTGCTGTTAGTGCAACAGAAGCCATCAAAAGGAAAATAGCGATTGCAGTTGTCTTTGCCATTTTACTTGATGTTTGCATTTTTCTTTTCCCTCTCAATTTTATCGAAGCTCGGAAGAAGCTTCGTAAAAGCTAGCTAACATTTGGTTTTCCTTATAAAACTTGCCTAAAAACTGGTATTCGGTCATTCTAGAATAGATTTTGCGAATCGAGCTAAAAAAACACAAGAAACTGGAAAATGCACTCCATATTCTCTCTTAGCTTTTTCTTCACAGTACTCTCAGAAGAAAAGTATTGTCATCACAGCTTTATTCCTTCAACCTACTTGGCGCAATCATTTCCGAGCAGCCCAAGAAACGTAGCCTTTACCTCCCTCGGCTTTTGGGGATAATTTTTCTATTTTGGGCTTAGCGCGCGCCGTGAACAAATCATCAACTTTAGCCTTGAAAGTGGCATTAACGAAAATAACTGTACCAAGGCTTATTCTACAACCTGACTGGAGCTGAGTTCACTTCTTGTCTGAGCTTTAGAAGATCGATTGTGACCATTTCCAAGCTTTAGGGGCAGGAGCATGGGGACCTCTAATTTGTATTCCAAATATCGCGCTCCATAAATGTTCTGCATGATCTTCTCTTCTTTCCTTGCCAGTCTGTAGTACAAAAGCAGAAGAAAAGTCCAGAGCAACATGGAAATAGGTGAAAACTTGTAGACTACCATGCCTAGAGTTGCAATCAAAATACCCAAATATTGTGGGTGACGAACATACTTGTAGAGACCGTCAGTTACGAGAAATTTGTTTTTTGCATCAAATATCTTTTCCCAGCCCAAAATAACAAGTGCGCATCCAATTCCGAATATTGCTATTCCAGGAATTTCAAGCATATATCCAAATTCCAAGTAACCCGACGGGTCTTGTCCAAACAACCAAAGCAATGCGTAGGCACTTACAGCGAGTCCTTGCATCTGAATAAAAAAGCCGACTATGAATGAAGCTACACTGGCTAACCGCTGGGAGAATCCAAATGATTCAGCTACTATAATGGTGGTCGCGGCTATGGCTCCAGCTTGGCTCTTCTTTTCCTTCCGCCTCAAATCAAATGAGCCTATCAAGGCGAACAAGAAAAAGAGCAGTACATTCAAGATGATGATATCGGAGTTCGATGTTATTATGCTGAAGTCAACCATCGAGATGCTTCTCCCCAAAGACCCTTACAGAGTGGGGAAAAAACGCATATATAGGTTTCGAGACAAAAGTCAAACGATCAATTCACGGAGTTTGTATGTGAAAAGTTTCTTACCGATTTTCCAACTAAGGCAAGCTACTGCACATTCATACTAAAGGTAGAATCAGCAGAGTATGGGTTTCTAGCTAAAGGAAATGGCGATGTCAACAAAAATATAAGCGTGGAAATCAAGAAAGCTTTGGTCATTGTAATGCGTGTTCGGAGTATCAATAAGCCCCTGCGAAAAAATGCGTCTGTTCTTCTAATTACTGTCTTGTTGATAATAGTGGCTGTTTCCAGCAAAAGCGTTACAGCTAGTACCCAAACTTCCATCCCGGCAATTGCCGATGCCTACGTCGATGATTCAAATCCCAACACAAACTATGGTAGTTCCCTCTTTCTGTACACTCATAACTATTCTGAAAGTGTTGCCCAGGCGAGTGCAGGATCAGGCACCCAGAATGAAGTTGGTCCTATCGTTCGCAGCTGGATAAAGTTTGACCTGTCACAGATTCCTGCACAGGCAACAATTAGTTCTGCAGCTCTTAGGATGCACACAGCAATGTGGGGCACCCGGTCCGTCAACAAAGTCAGTGTTTCTGTTTGTGAAGACAATTCTTGGACAGAGTCAGGCATAACGTGGAATAATGTGCCCTCGGAACCGAGCGCAAATTCTCTTAGCGCGCTTGAGTGCAACAATCCAGATGTCGACTACAACTTTGACGTGTCCCATGCGATTAACGGGAAAAGGTCCATCTCCTTTGTGTTCGAAACAGTTGAGCTTTCTAAGGAGCCAGCAGTGTTCAACTCGAAAGATCTCAATCCCGATACTGGACCCACTCTTGTTGTTAATTACGAACGTGCCGGTCGATTTGGGTGTAGTTGGAGCAGTCGGTTTAGGGGTAGCCATGTTAGTGATAATTGTTGTTGTCGGCTGTTGTTTTCCGGTCGAAGAAAAGGGATACGAAAACTTAAGCCAATTAGTTATCTGTCTCAGATTTCAAACTCACTGCATCCGAAACCTTTATTTTCGAACCTCTTAGCTATCTTGGTATTTGCCCTCAAAAAGTGGAGTAATGCAAACTGCGTTGGCTTCCGTGCTTCATGGCGATTCTTGTTATTCTCTTCTCCACGGTCGGTTCGTTTTCAATAAGAGATTCTCATGGTTTGAATGAGCAGCAATTTTCGTGGCCTATGTTTCACTATGATGCTGGGCACACAGGTTACAGTGGAAGCGCTGCACCGAATAATAACAATTTGCTGTGGCGATTTAAGACAAATGGTGAAGTAGTTTCATCGCCCGTGGTTGACGGTGGACTGATTTACGTGGGTTCTCGCGACCATTTTCTCTATTGTTTGAATGCAACCACTGGTGAGGAAGTGTGGAAATACGAGACTGGAAGCCAAGTAGAATCCACCCCTTCAGTTGTCAACGGCAAGGTCTACGTGGGTTCAAATGATAATTTTGTTTATTGTTTTGATGCTGGCGACGGTTCTGTGATCTGGCGATTTGAGACCCAAGGACAAGTACTTTCGTTAACAGTCTTTGAAGGCAAAGTTTACGCTAGCAGTGCTGATACCTACGTTTACTGTATAGATGGAACTTCCGGTAACGAACTATGGCGATATGACTTAGGAGGCTGGCCGGCGTCAATAACGGCTGTTAATGAAAAAGTCTTTGTTGGAAGCTGGGTTCCCGGCTACAACTTTTCATGCTTGAACGCAAACACTGGAACAAAAATCTGGAGCTTTCAACCGAGCTTAAACATAATTCCAACTTACGCAGCTGTTATTAGTGATAAGGTTTTCATCGGAGAACAAAGCATCCCCGGCTACATGTACGGAATTAATGCAAACGACGGTGCCTTGATTTGGGAAAAACAGCTTGAGCAGCCAGTCGGATCTTCCCCCGCAGTTGGCGGAGGAAAGGTCTTTGTGGGTTCAAATGACAATTACGTTTATTGTTTTGATGCTGACAACGGTTCTATGATCTGGCGATTTGAGACCCAAGGACCGGTGCTCTCTTCTCCAGCCGTCGCTGACGGGAAAGTATTTGCCGGATCAAATGACGGATCCGTTTACGCCATTGACCAGTCTTCAGGGACTTTAATATGGTCTTACAAAACAGAAAATTTCGTAAGGTCCTCGCCTGCTATTGCTGCTGGAAAACTTTTTGTGGGATCGGACGATGGTTATCTTTATGCTTTCGGTCCTGGACAAGAAACGTTTCCTTTATTGACAGTTCTGTTGGCATCTGCTGTTGCCACTGCTGTGATTCTTCTGGTTATAGTTCTCTTGTTGATAAGGGCAAGAAGACAGATAGCGAAGTAGCAGTTTTCATACCCAAATAACCCTGTTGGGAATCGGGTTCCAGAATTATTTTTCAGACCTGAAGATAGCACCGCTTACTTGTGCCCAGTGCAGCCTGTTCGCCATCAGGTAAACATTCGCCAGAAGCGGCGAGATAACCACGCCGTGAGAGGGCCCCTCACTTGGAAACAAAGCGATCCCAGACCAGGCTAAGTCAGTTGCCTGCTATCGCCCTTGCGGACTCGCGTTGGGAGTTACCAGAAGAATGTCATTGGGGAACTATTCTATATTCACTCGCAAATCAGAAATTGCCGAACCCGACCAAGATTAGCTGTGCATACGTTCCTTCACATGCATGTTAGGAAGTTGACTTTGGCAATGCTGGGCATTAAGCTTGCCCTCTTTCCTACCTTGTTTTCTTGCGAAAATCTTCCTTTCTTAATTGCCACCAAAGATCAACGACCTGCTTTCCCATGCTGCAGCTGTCCCTAAAGAGGTTCACTTTCGTTTTGCTCCTGCTCTTCCACTCCACTGGAATCTCTTTTATTTTGTAACCATTGTGGACGGCCTCGATCAATATTTCGGTATCCCAGAACCAATGGGTTGCATGCACCTCTTTCATCGTCTCTATAAGGGTTTCACGTTTAAACGCCTTGAAGCCACACTGGTGGTCCGAAATTTTGGATCCAAGAACAAGGCGGACAATGAAGTTGTAGCTTCTTGAGGCGATGCTCCTGACCAAGGTACGTTTAACTTTGCTTTCGGGGAGATTTCTCGAGCCTAAGCACAAGTCGTAGTTTTCAACCGTGATAGCTTCCACAAGAGGTTTGAGATACTTCAGATCTGTTGCCAAGTCCAAGTCCATGTAGACGAACACATCACCGTTGCACTGCCTAAATGCATTGCCAAGTGCGGTTCCCCTGCCAAGACGCCTTTCCATGTGGATTCGCTTGACGTGAGAAAATCTTAGAGCAATTTCTTCAGCGCGCTCGGCCGTGCCGTCTGTACTGCCGTCTTCGGCGATTACAATTTCGAAGGAATGTGTGAAATCTTCTAAGGTTTGAGTTACTCTTTCCACGGCAACCTCTAAGTATTCAGCTTCGTTGTAGGCAGGGAAAACTACGGAAATTTGAACAGACTTGTCCAGCTTTTGTGGAAAGTGACTTTTCAAGTGATTATGGGATTCAAGCTTTTTGGCATAAAATGGTGTTCTTGGCATTTTCGGGCTACCCGTCAAATTGTGTATAGCCTCCAATTGCCGCCTTAGCGAATAGTCCGACCTTGCAGGACGCGGAAATTGAACTTGCAGGATGGGTACAATGAAACATCCTGCAAGTTTTTCAGTTCGTGAAATTGAGCTATTTCGATCCATACTTTGAACCTTTTTGTCTGATGCCACCATATGATTGCCAGCAAATATCTAGAAGAGATTAGCTTGTAAATTTTGCGATAACAACACGTGAATTTGAAAAAGAAGTGCTTTACTAGGGGAGAGTTTATGGCTCTGTCGTTCGGGCTTCGGAGCAATGTTAAGGGACTGTTATCAATGCATTTGTTGAATTCCGATTCTTAGTTTCGCTCAAAGAATTGAACAACTACGTTCCAGCTTTTTTTCCTCTTTTTCTCAATCTAACATACAAATACGAGCCTATCACTGCCACTGCGATTATGACGGATGCTGCAATTGTATAAGGTTTGTCCAATGATTGAGACGGATAGGACGGTTGAGGTAGAATTCCCGTTCCTGGACCGAAACAGTAAACGTAACCGTCTTCTGAGCCCACATAAAGTCTACCGTTGACAACTGCGGGAGTGGACTTGACGTTGCTACCCGTTTTGTACGTCCACATTGGATTACCAGTTTGCTCGTCTAGGGCATAAAGACGCCCGTCGTCTGAGCCTATGAAAACCATGCCACCCGCAACGGTTGCGGAGGAAAGGACTGGGCCATCAGTTCGGTATCTCCACACCAACGAGCCGGTATCTTGATCCAGAGCATAAACGGTTTTGTCCCATGATCCAAAAAAAACCTTGCCGTCTGCAACGCCCGGAGAAGAGAGTACGGACAAAACAGTCTGATAATCCCATATTTGTCTGCCCGTATTTTCATCTAAAGCTTCTACGCGACCGGGCACAGCATGCTCGCCAATGAAAACCTTGCCGTCAACAACCGCGGCAGAACCAACGATGACACCCCGAGTGTTGTAGCTCCAAACTAGTTCTCCGGTGTTCTCGTCTAAGCAATAGAATTTGTAGCTTGGGTCCCAACCTCCTACGAAAACTTTGCCATCAACAACCGCGGGAGGAGAAGTCACAAAACACTTGGTTCCAAAACTCCATATTAGTTCTCCTGTTGTTTCATTCAATGCATAAACATACTTGTCGGCTCCACCAATGAAAACAATGCCATCAACAACCGCAGGGGAAGAAGCAATCTCCCACCCCATTTTGAACTTCCAAAATACCGTTCCATTTCTTGCGTCAAAACTGTAAACGCGTTGATCACCCGATCCGATGAAAACCTTGCCATCTGCAACGGCAGGAGAATCAAAGAAAAACCAATTCCCAGTTTTGTAACTCCAAACCTCATCTCCCGTCGTAGCGTTTAAGGCATAGATCTTGCCGTCACGCGAACATATGTAAACGATGCCATCAACAACCGCTGGGGAAGAATCTACAGTGTCCTGAGTTCTGAACCTCCACAATAGATTGTTTGTGGTTGGCGCTGGGCTTTCTGTGAAGCCCGTGCGCCCAAGGTCGTAATGAAACATCGGCCACGAGTAACTACCATCATTTGTGCTAGCAGTGGAAGCGCCTTGAACCGAAATCGAAAAGAACAATGAAAAGAATGCAACAAAGATCAAGAGGAAAGTCGAGGCTTGGAGGATTTCATGATAGTTGATATTCTTTTTCCCTCGTTGCTCAACCACTACAGAAGGAACAAAAATAAAGCTTTCGTATTTGTAAGTGGACCGGCAGTTTGGTTCATTTGCCCAGATTTGCAGGCAATTAACCATTCGGTTTCTGCGCACCTCTACGGAAACATTCGCCAGAAGCATGACTTTTGCTATGGAGAAGCTCATGAGAAACTCACGGTTGGAGTCTTAGGATTTCGATGAATCTCTGACAAAGGCACATGTGTTCGTTTCAGGCAAAGGACACCACGTTAATCCTGTATGGACTGTTTCCAAAGCTTTTTTCAAATTTGAATCTTCCCGAATCGTTAAGCGAGGCATAAATTGTATGCATAGTCATTGTTGTATTGAATAAAGGAAATGGAGATTCTTCATCAGGGACAAGCAGGTATTTTGCGTTATTCCGCTGACACAGCTGAACGAGTTCCGCTATATTGAAGTCGGGCTGATACGTATCTACGGGTTGTTCAGGATATTGCCATACTTGGTTTTGCCTCTGATTTGCCTGTAGATAAAATTTCACGATGTCTTCGCTTAATAGGTTGAAAGGACCCACGACCAACATCGACTCATTCTGACCCAGCATTTTGGATGCGTAGTTGGTTGCTACTTCGACAGGAAGGCTTCGCTGGTTTTTGTAAGCCATCCAGAGAGTTGTGTCAACGCAATTCCAGCCGATGGAGAAGGATATGAGGGCCAGCAGAAAGATTGTAATGAATTTGCTTTTGGCTTTCTTTCTCACATTTGACATTACGGTCTTCACGTGCCTTTCAGCCTTGTTAAACAAGAAAACCATTAGGTTTGCGGCGGCGACCGCCAAAACTGGGAAAACCCCGGCTACGTAGCGCCAATCCTTGTTTCCTATCAGCGTGAAGAAAACGTATACCGAGAAAAACCATGCAAGTAGAAACTTATCTTCTAGTTTTCTTCTCCAAACGAATAGGCCTAGTCCTATCAATGCGAATATGTAAATGAAAATGGAAACTGGAGCAAAACCGTAAGTGCCGTAGGGCCAGGTCATTGCAACCAAATAGAACACGGGGGCTGGAAACTGCAGGCTGTAGACGGATTTCTGCGGATTACCCATCTGTAAAGCATAGAACCACTGATTGAGCGTGTGAGAAGCATACACTTGAAAAGTTATGAGAAACCAGGGTACTGCAAACGCCGCGACCAACACAACCAGCAAAACAAAAACGCGGAGTCTAGTCTTGAGTTGGACATGTGCTAAGACTAGTAAGCTAATTGCAATTATCAATACACCAACGATGGCTTGGTATTTGGCGAGGAAGCCTAAACCCAAGGCTACACCACTCAAAACGATGTATTGGGTTCGGTTTGTTCGTAACCAGCGGTAAAACAATAACATTGAAATCGAGAAAAAAAATAGTAACATAGTCTCAATCATGGATAACCGAGAAAGCCAGACGAACCCCGGCATTATGGCAAGCAGGACTGACGAAACTAAAGCTACTTTCGGCCCGTACATGTGATTCACGAATTCGAAGAGTGTCCATATGCTGAGAATGGCAAAAACCGCCGAAACCAACCTGGCGTTGAACAGGCTTATTCCTGCAATTCTGAAAAAGCCCGCTGTCACCAAATCATATAGAGGAGGGTAAAAGGGGCCATCATTCAGGTAACTCCTGAAGTCACCATGTAACATCATTATGCCTGTATTCAAGTGAGTGGCTTCGTCCCATTGGATTGACATGCTTACTAAATAAAGCAACAACAAAACGGCGTAGCCCAGAGTGAAAATTAGAAGCGCCAATCTCCACCTATTTACTTGGCCTTTTAGATTCAGCGAACGCAGGCGCAGACCAATCTCCTTCATCTATTCAAGCAACCCAAGTCTGGAATACTACATACATGGTTTTGAGCACAAGAGACAATCGACTCTCTTGTCGACACTTGGCTTCTCATTAGGTAGTTATGAGCGAGTTTTTATGATTTGTGGGAAAACGTGAAGAAAGACTCTATTCAAAACTGTGCGCAGGATTCTTCACAAAATGTGAGAAATTCGCCCAAAGTCATATAAGAAAATGTGAAATTCAAGTGCCAAGCCTAATTCTAAAAGCGAAAAGAGGGGGAAAGTTGAGTTCAGCGCGTTTCCGCTTGCTTTACTTCTTTCTGAGTATTAGAAGAGTGGCGATGGCAACTGCGAAGATGACTGCGATTGCTGCGCCAACGATTGCTAAAGTATAGTCAGGAATTACAGGTGCCTCGGGTGGTGGGGTCGTTACTGGTGCTGGTCCGACTAATAGACCAGTTCCTGCTGATGAGCTGCCGTATGAGTCGTCGCCTGCAAAGGAAGCGATGATTTGGTATGTTCCTTCTGCTGGCGGAGTCCACTCTTTGCTGAAAGTGCCGTAGTAACCGTTTGTCGTGACAGTGCCGATGGAGGTCACTGAACCGTCCGAGCCGATAGCCGTCAACAGTAACAGGGACACCGGTTATGGTGAGATTGTGTTCAACGCCGTCGATCGGTTTTTGCATGTGCAAGTACTCCATCTGGGTTGCAATAGATTCTTTGGATACAGCTGGTGTGCCCGGTTGAGCTGGCGACTGATCCAGAACTGTGCCTTCAATTAGCACGGCGTTTCCTTTGGAAACAGCAGTTTGAGGGGCGGTAACTGTAGTGGCGCTTTTTCCCTTGCCGAATACATACAAGAATCCATCGTTCCGATTATTGGCTTGAAGGTAGCCATCCGCGACTGCGCCTGCAGCCATCGAGCCGGTGATGTTCCATAAGCCTTCGCCCGTTGTGGCGTTTATGCAGTGCAGCTTCCAGCCTCGTGTTGCAGGTTGACTTGCAGTGTGCTCAGTATTGCTCGTGTAGATTTTTCCGTCAGCGATGCGAATGATCGAATCGTAGAAGGGATACAAGGCTTCGCCTGTGTTATCGTCTCCGTAGACTGTTTCGTATGGGTAAGGAGCATCGTACTTGTAGCGCCATACGACTTTTCCGTTGGTCCAATTGTAAGCGACAACACCGTCATACTGCGGATAGATCAGCAAATCCGTACGCTGATGATTCGCCATACACGCCCCAAATGCCCCATGGGTGGCTTGACATCTCACTTACCCAGAGTTGTTGTCCTGTGCGGAGATCCCAGCAGTGCCAGGTTCCGTCGTTCAAGCGTACAGCGAATTTGCCGTGGTCAGCGATTTGCGTGCTTGGGCTGAAGAAGCCCTCGTAGCCTTTGGTGACGTCGGTCGACACATTCCAGAGTACCTGCCCTGTTGCCATGCTGACACCAATTATCCGATTGACCGTACGTTACTCCTGTGCTGCTGGGTGTTACTCCGACAGTGTTAACTGCTATGTCTTGATTCGTAGTCGACAGTTCCTAAGCTGCTGAATGGCCAGCTGATGTTGCTGATTACGCCAAGTCGCTTGTTGGTTATGTCTGGGATAGCCTATGTCTCCAATCATGGTCCAGTTTATCAGTCGGTATTGAGTGTTTGCACCACTGCCAAGCGTTTGCACGGTGAAGAACAATGGAGCACTCAAACCGTTAGCATAGAACGTTCCGGTTGACAAGGGAGCTATTGAAATGTTCAAGTTTACAGCGCCAGTCCATGGATCATATCTTAGCATTCTTCCGCCACCGACATACATTAGTTCTACACCGAGGTTTCTATCGGAAGCAATATCGCCAGGAACAGCGGATATTGTTCTTGTAGTATAACTTAAGCAGGTTTGGTGCTGATTCACCTGTCGCTAGCGGTCTTTCCCACAACAGTTGTCCTGTGCGGAGATCGTAGCATTGCCAGTAAGTGACCCCGGTTGCTCCACTTCCTGGTTTTGTTAGGGTTCCGTAAGCTCTGCCATTGTAGACCATGGTGAAGCCGCTGCCCGCGTTTGTACTATGAGACTTGACCCAAGGTTCCTCCGACAGGACCTCCGTCTGCACGTGCTTGTTTCCAGACTATGTGTGGAGTGTTTGGTGCTTGGACATAGGGGATGAAGTTGTAGTTGCTCATGTACGTGTTCGTGTCAGCTGGCCAGTATAGTCCTCCGCCCACTATGCCGGTCGATGGATAGTTCCCCAAGTATTGGCCACCAGTCTCTGTTCTCGTGTGATACAGGTCGTGTCCAATAGTCTGTTGGCAATGGTACGGTGGGCCAGCGTCCCGCTGGGCTTTGCTGCACAACGAGGTCATATGGTCCGTCTGAGCTGGGCGTATAGTAGATTCCTAAGAGGAGCATTAAGGGTTTGATTGATCGTGAATGCTGCGAAGGACGTGTAGTTTCCCGATGGGAAGTATGCGCCCAGGAAGTCGAATTTGACTTTCCATGTGCCTATTGTGTCTACGATGTATTCAAACCAGGATGTGGCGTCGCCATAGTAGGAGTTAAATGGCCCAACAACGTCTGTCGTTCCGTCAGGTTTCGTGAATGTCACTTGAAAAGCCTTGTTAAAGTATCTTGCTACGTGTATGGGTGGCTGCATCCAAACGTTGACGAGTAAGGATTGACCAACGTCCATTGGGATTTGGTCTGAAGCTAATGTAGCCAGCGTTGGATAGGACACATCGGGAGTTTTTCCCGCTGGCAGAGGAGTCGAGCCCCCGGGCATGCCTTCGGTATAGCCGCCGTGTGCTGTTTCTTGCTCAAGTTGAGCTTGAACAACCGTCGTCATAATCGCAATTGAAGTCATCAGAAGAGCTAAAGCAATTGCAGCCGATTTTCTCATTTTTCTAGAACATTCGATTCTTATTTCTCCTTTCAAATATATTGCGAACTTGGAAAAAGTTCGCGCACCCGTGTTTTATGCTTAAGTGGTTAATTAGGTTTTGCCAAAAGTCGAATAACTTACTACACAATAGGTCTGACCGTAGACTAACGCAGTGCACCTTTTAGCGCGTCACATAGAGATTAAGGAAGCTATACATGCCTAAAGCCTTTTCAGCCCCTTCCAAACTGCCCAAAAGGTTTAAAACAAAGAAAAGGGAAGTTGAGTTTTTCATTGTTGAGTTGGCTATTTTTTCCTGAGCATCAGTACGCCGACTATGGCGACTGCGATGATTATTGCGATGCCCATACCCACGATCGTCATCGTGTAGTCTATCGGTGCGGTTTGCTCTGGGAACTGTATTGCTGCTGGTGCTGGACCCACTGATACGGCGGTTGATGCTCCTGAGCTTCCGTAGGATTCGTCTCCCGCGAACGAGGCAATGATCTTGTAGGTGCCTTCAGCTGGTGGAGTCCAAGCCATCTCGAACGTGCCATAGTACGCGCTGGTCGTTGCTGTGCCAATGTTAACTGGGTTGTTGTTTTGGTCGATGGCGGTGAGTGTTACTGGAACTCCGGTCATCGTTATGTTGTGGTCGAGGCCGTCGATTGGGTGCTGCAAGTGCAAGTACTCCATCTGAGTGGCCATCGAATCTTTGGAGACGCATGGTGTGCCAGGCTGAGCCGGAGACTGATCCAAGACCGTTCCTTTTATCACAACGCCGCTTCCCTTCGCTATCACTACGTCCGGTGCTGTGACTGTTGTCGTGCTTTTGCCCTTGCCGAAGACGTACATGTAGCCGTCGTAAGAGTTGGAGGCTGTAAGGTAGCCGTCGGCAACCGCGCCTGGAGCCATGCAGCCCGCGATTTTCCATATGCCTTCACCTGTTGTAGCGTTGATGGCGTGAAGCTTTAAGCCTCTCATGATGGGCTGGCTTGGCGAGTGCTCAGTGTTGTACGTGTAGATGACTCCGTCAGCAATGCGGGCAGTGCCGGTGAACCATGGATTGTTGTCCCCGAAGGGAGTTTCGTAGGGATACTCCGCTTTGTCTTTGTACCACCAGGATATTTTTCCGTTGGTCCAGTTGTACCCGATGACACCGTCATATTGGTTTGAGATTATGTTGCCGCCGTATGACTGGACACCGTAGCATCCGAAGGTTCCCCATGGCCAACTTGTCAGCTCGCTTGTCCACAGTTCTTTCCCAGTGTACAGATCCCAGCAGTGCCAATGTCCATCGTTCAAACGAACAGCGAATTTGCCGTGATCAGCGACTGAGGTGCTTCCGCTGAAAAAGCCGCCAAGACCTGTGCTGATGTCGGTTGATACGTTCCATAGCAGTTGCCCTGTCTTAGGCTTGCGCCCATTATCATCTGGCCATAGGAAACTCCCACGCTGGACGGAGTTATTCCAGCTGTGCTAACGGCTATGCCAGATTCATAATCAACAGTGCCCAAGCTACTGAAAGGCCAAGATACGTTACTCAATACACCAAGTCTGAAATTCGAAAGGGCGAACCCTGACCGGTCTCCAGCTAATGTCCAGTTTATCAAGATACGTATTTACCAGATGAGCGCGTCTGCACTGTTAAGAAGTATGGCCAGTCGTAGGAAGCGTAGTAGGTGCCAGTTGTCAATGGCGCAATCGAAATGTTGAAATCCACATCTCCAGCCCACGGGTTGTATGTTATCAGCCGCCCGCCGCCTACGTACATAAATTCACCTCTTGAGCGTCCGCTGCTAGCTGTTTCGCCTGGTACGGTTTCTGTCTCTCTTTCGCTGTACAGAATCATTGTGGGCGCTTGGGTGACATTGGTCTTTTCCCAGTATATCTCGCCGGTTCGTAGGTCGTAGCATTGCCAAATGCTTTGCGTCACCCCATTAAACACCTTGGTCAAGGTCTGGTAACATCTGCCAGCATAGATGATACTTGGACCGCCACCACCAGTCGTGAAAGACGCTGTTCCCAGGGTTCCTCCGGCAAGTCCACTTATGGCGCCTTGTCTCATCCATACTATGTGTGCGCTTTTTGGTCCTTGGACATACGGAGTGAAACCGTAGTTGCTCATGTACGTGTTCGTGTCAGCCGGCCATACGTCTAGTGATACCCCTCTTCCAACGCCTGCTACGATGCCGGTTGATGGATAGTTTCCTAGAATGGGCCACCATTCTCTGTTCTCAGGCGAAGCTGGGCGCGTCCAATAGTCGGTTGGCAACGGAGACCCAGGCCAAGAAAGAGCGACGTTTTGCTGCACGACAAGGTCGTAGGGTCCGTCCGAGTCAGGTTTATAGTATATTGACAGAGGAGCGTTGAGAGTCTGACCGCCGTAGTAGGAGCTGGCCGGCACTGTGTAGTTTCCTGCAGGGAAAAAGCCTCCTGGAAAGTCAAATTGTACTTTCCACGTGCCAATCTGGTCTACCGTGTACTCGAAATAAGCCGTTGTGTCCCCAAGAAAAGAATCCATAGGACCGATTGAAACTGTTGTTCCGTCTGGCTTGGTGATTTTCACCGTGTACCCTGTGAAGTATCTCGACACATGGATTGGCGGTTGCAGCCATATGTTAACTAGAAGAGGTTGGCCGATCCCTATGGGGTTAGGTCTAAAGCTAAGGTGAGCAATTGTGTTGTACGACACGTTAGGAGTAACACCGGATGGCAGTGGCACCGAAGCCCCACTTCGGGGATTTGTTTGAGCTTGAACTGGCATCGCCATCAGCGTAACAGAAGCCATCAAAAGAGTCAATGTGATTGCAGCTGTCTTCAACATTTTTTTTGACATTCTATTTTTTCTCCAATCTTTTTATTGCGAAGGTCAGAAAAGACCTCGCAAACCTCAGGTTTGGCTCTGTGTGCTAATAAGGTTTGTGTGTTTACAAGTCCACATGAGGGCAAGCGAAGAAACGCAGGACCAGGCTCTCCTGGAAAAATGGACCACGTGCCCTAAGCGGCGACATGCGATTGGGAACGCTTTTACTCCTCTGTGAAAGCGCAAATGGTTAAACCAGTCCTTATCGTCGTTTATTCGGCGTTTGAGCCATCCAGGAAACTTCCGCAGCGGATTAATGAACTCTCGGTTCAAGTTCTGAATGCACCGTTCAACCTTGCCTTGTCACTCGGATAAGAAGTATTGGCAGACTGAGCCTCAACACCATGCTGACCGCACCAATTTTTCCACTGTTCCATACACTGCGAGCCATGATCAGACAAAATAGCCTTCGGTAGCCTCTTGTGCTTCTCTAAAACCGCCATAACCTCAGCCGTCGTTAATTCATGCTCAAACTGCTCAGCTGCCACGATGAACCTGCTGCAGTCATCAATGCAGACTAAAAACCAGTATTTCTTCCCTTGTACGCTAAATGGACCTTTGAAGTCTATCTGCCACAGCTCCTCATGCTCTTTGGCCCTGAAGATTCCCAGCGTTTAAACTCGTGCTGGTAGCCTTTCTGGTTGTTCCTTGCGAGGACTTTGTTTGTGGTTTCTCTAGATAGCAATATTCCTTGAAGGCAATTCACTGACTGCAAGATGAAGGATGGCAGGTTGTAGATACCTTGCTGTATGCGTGCGGTTCCCCATTTGAACGTGGTTCTAAGTTTGAAAATTGATAGCTTAACTTCCAGTGTGACTTTGCTTTCTTTAAGCTGCCTGGGCTTGTCTTTGAAGGCTTCTTTTCCAGGATGATGCTTGCCCCTTCCTAACCATCTGTAGACGGTCCGCTTGGTGGTATCAAACATTCTTGCGATGCCCGTGACGGCTAAGTCTTTCTTGAGTTTCCTAAAACGCTCTCCTAAGGGAACATCTCGATTGCTCCGTTGACGACAGGCACCTTCTACGCCAATGACGTAGGCGCCCCCCCCTCTTCTACACTGTTCAGACGCTCGGTAGCGGCGCAACCATCCAATATCGCTTGATCAATTGGACTATAACTGGAACCCCAGCATATCCGGACATAACAAATCGCAGACTTGGTGTTCTAAGCAATGCGAGTTGGCCTTTCAGCAGCTTAGACACCGTCGACTACGAATCCAACATAGCAGTGACATTTGGAAGCGTAACTCCCTCTAGCACAGGAGTAGCTTACGGTACAATAATAATGGCTGCTGACATGAGAACAGGACAACTATTATGGAACATCACAACCGACATGACCACCGGTCAAGGTGGCGCTTTCAACGGAAGCACAGCATGCGCTGACCACGGAAAATTCGTGCTACGTTTGAACGATGGACATTGGCACTGCTGGGATCTTTATTCAGGGAGAGAACTGTGGATTAGCGAGACGACAAGTTGGCCCTGGGGAACCTTCGGGGATTACGGCATCTCGTCATACGGCGGCAACATAATCTATCCGCAATACGACGGCGTGGTCGCTTACAACTGGAGCACAGGAAAAGTGTCATGGAATTACTCGGACCGAGCAATAAGCCAGTTCGAAATTCCATACACCGACGAGACCAGCTTCATCAACCATTTGTTGTCTAGGTGGGCTTTGCATCCGATTTTAATAAACATCAGATAATCCACTTTTAGTCCTTCTTTAAGCGACTGGTACAATGCATACATTGAATCTTTTCCGCTGGATAATGAGACTACCACTCTAGGCATCTGTTGAGCTCCGTTTTGTTCGGTGATGTTGATTCGGTTTTCTATCGGGCACTGCCTAATATAACATATTGGTTTTTTCTCACATTTTTTAGGGATTTGAAGCGAGGAAGCGCGGCGAGCGGCTGAAAAAGCGCTCGACTGAAAATGTCTAGGGCTTGCGTCATGACCGTCATGAATAGTTCATCATAGTTAACGACTTTTTCAAGGTGCTCTGATTTCTTAGCGAAAAATTCTTCTCCTCCAATATGGTATTAACTGCCATAGAGCTAAGGATAAGCCCGCTCAATTTCAGATTGAGGGAAAATGTTAAATCAACTTCTGTTCTACATACTGCTGTGAAAGCCTTTTCGGGTTTTCATTATAAATTGAATGGAGAGAGAAAAAAGTGCAATTTCATAAGAAAATGGCGAGTACAACAGTAGTGATTGTTTTAGCTCTTCTGATGGCTAATATTTCACTGATTGCAACAAATGTCATAGCTCAGACGAATCCGCAAGCGCCGGGTTCCAAGCCGCTGCCAGCCGGCGTCACCCCCGACGTATCTTATAACACCATCGCACACATGAGCTTCAGACCTAACCCCATAGGTATTAGTCAACCACTGCTGGTCAATATGTGGATAGAACCCCCGATTTGGGCTGGAAGATATTTACAAAACGCATATAAGGTGACGTTCACGAAGCCGGATGGAAGCACAGACTCGAAGACTGTAAGCTCCTTTCAAGGAGATACGACAGCATATTTTGAGTACCCAGTAGATCAAGTTGGCACATGGAAAATCACGTTTGACTTCCTTGGTGGATACTATCCAGCCGGTAACTACACTCCGGCAGAAGCGGTGTACGCCGGAGGGACTATGAACGCTCCCTTAAGTATCTACTATAAGCCTAGCACTGATGGACCTTACGACCTAATAGTGCAGAGCCAACCGGCGCTTTCTTGGCCGGGAAGTCCATTGCCGACAGACTATTGGACGACTCCTGTGGAGCCGGAGAACAGGGAGTGGTGGCCTATTCTGGGCAGCTACCCTGCAACGGGCATTGTCGGTGGAGGCCCTGGATGGCCGGCTGACACGAACGCGTACATGAGCAACTACAACTATGTTCCATACGTGACACTTCCAGAATCTGCGCACATAGTCTGGAAGCAAATGACTGACATCGGAGGCGTCATTGGCAGTGCCTTGGGGCAGTATAGCTATATCAGTAGCCCCTCAACGTTTAGCATAATCTATGATGGCATGGGTTACAGAACCACTGCAAAACCAACCGGACCAACCACAACAACCTATTGGCAATGCTACGATTTATACACTGGAAAACTGATCTTTGAGAGACCGCAACAAACAGGCGAGTCGTTCCCGACGATGGTTAACTACGTCACGAAAACTATTGAAGCCGTTCCAGGCAACGTGGCACAATCACGAGGTACGATCGTGCAGTTTATGACTATCACCGGAGGAAGACTAATCACCTACGAACCGTACGATCTGCATGTTTTGTGGAACATCTCGATTTCTCCGCTGACGTCAGGCACGTTCTATGCTAACGGTGAATCCGCTCCTTGCTTCTACAGTGTGCAAAACATTGGAAACGCATCTAGGCCAAACTACCGTTTGATCAACTGGAGCATAACTGGAGACCTCGCGTATCCGGACTTATTAAATCGACGTGTTGGAGTTCTGAACAATGTAAGTTGGCCGTTCAGCAGCTTAGGCACCGTCGACTACGAATCTTCCATAGCCGTTAGCACGGGTAGCATAACATCTTCAAGCACTGGTGTAACTTATGGCCAGATTATAATGGCTGCCGACATGAGAACAGGAAATCTGCTGTGGAACATCACAACCGACGCGACCACCGGTCTAGGTGGTTTCTTCAGCGGAAGCACCGCGTGCGCTGATCATGGCAAGTTTGCGGTGCGTTTGAATGATGGACATTGGCACTGCTGGGATCTGCACACAGGCACGGCGCTGTGGGTTAGCGAGACGACAAGTTGGCCTTGGGGAACCTTCGGTGCTTACGGTGTAGAGTCAGCCTACGGTCTTCTCTACTACCCGCAGTATGACGGCGTGGCCGCATATAACTGGACCACAGGGAAGGTAGCTTGGCTGTTCTCGGCCCAAGCGCCATACCCCTACGAAACTCCATACCAAGACTACAATCCATTCTATGACACTACAGTGCAGATTTCCGATGGCAAATTCTACATAGCAAACTATGCGCATCCACCCCTCAATCAACCTTATAGCAGAGGGTGGAAGCTCTTCTGCATCAACGCTACCACTGGCGAGGATATATGGGCGATAAATGGGATTGATACGGCAGTTCGAGGAGCCTTCGGCTATCTTGTAGCGGCAAACAGGGCTGACGGATACATGTACTGTTACGGCAAGGGCAAGAGCGCGACAACTGTGACGGCACCTGACACTAGCGTGCCTCTTGGGACTTCCCTGGTGATAAAGGGGACAGTGTTGGATCAATCTCCTGCTCAACTAGGCACCCCATGCGTTTCGAAGGACTCAATGGAGACACAGATGGAATACTTGCATATGCAGATGCCGATTGACGGAGTCTCACACAACCTAACCATAACGGGAGTTCCAGTGTTATTAACGGCAATAGGCTCAGACGGCACAGTGATTAATCTAGGCACCGTCACAACCAACGGATACTACGGCACCTTCAGCAAAACATGGACTCCGCCAAAAGAGGACGACTACACGATAATCGCTCAGTTTGCGGGCGATGTCTCTTACGGCAGCTCTTCCGCCGGCACTAGTATGTCAGTTGGTCCAGCACCAGCAAAAGTAGAAACACCACAGATACCCACGCCGGTTGACAACACGATGCTGCTCTACGGCATACTCGTCCTCGTGGTCATAGCCATTATCATAGGAATAGCCGCTCTAATCCGAAAACGGTAAGAACGACGAGAACTCTTCACTCCACTCTTTTTTTTGTTTTGGTTTTTTCAAACTTAACGATTTTTGCGTTCTAACTTTTGCTAGTTATTTGTTGGTTCGAAGGAATACTGTGTCTTTTCGAGAATAGTTGATTAAAGATGGACTATGCAATGCGGAGTTGTGCGTCTTAGCTCTCGAGTTGGTTTTCGACCAAAGCCACGCGGCGAATGTGTATTCTTGTCCTTCAGGTAGACGTGAGGGTTTATTAATGTCGTTTTTCTTGCGATTCAATATGTAATTCAAAAACGGAATTGGGGTGATGTAAATGTCAACTTTCATTAAAATCCTGAAAAGCGACGACGCCGAAAGCGAGGAGCGCCAAGTAGCAAGAATGAAGAAGGAACTTGAGTTCCTAACCATTGACCTTCAGGTGCACGAAGAGAGACTTCAAAAGATGAGACAGAAATAATGACCATGGCGAACCTGCGAGAAAGATAACCTCGTTCTTTTCATGTTGTTTGCCTATGCTATCCCACCTGCCTGGTCGCTGTTTTGTCGCTTTGGCAGATGAAGCTAAAGTGTTTTTGAACAATACTTTTAAGTGATCATCGCAGTTGAAGAGCGTTGAGCGTGAAAACATGAAGATGCGAACCCTAAAACTCACCCCCAAATTCCTCCTCGATGCACTACAGGGAAAAACAGCCTCCTTCGTCACAAATCTGCCTGAAGATGCCCAACTTCTCGACCTGAAATTCGACCTATGCACAAATCAAGTTTTTGCGGTCATAAGAAGTGACAGCTTCGACGACATCGCAGAGCTCTACCCAATTCCAGAACTCAAACTCGTATACTCCGCAACGCCCAAGACAGCCACGCAGCCAACGTTGGTGTCCAAGCCAGCTGAAAGCAAACCTGCAGCAGTGGCTAAACCGCAAGCTGAACCAGCAAAGAAGGTTTCAACCCCACCAAGGCCAACTACAAACGCGGTGGAGCAGGAATTCACCCCCGAACAACGCAAGTTACTCAGTTTCAAAACAGAAGACGATTGCGTCGTCGTGAAGCCCACGCAATTTCTAAAATCAGAATGGGATGACATCAACGCCGTCGTCAAAAGCCTCGATGGCAAATGGGTGAAGGGCGATATAATCAGCTACTGGGAAATCCCACTCCAATAAACCTAGGCATCCTGCTGCTTTCTCACCTGTGCTTCTCCGAGATGTCAAAATCTAACTTTGAAAAACCAAGAAAAGGATGAAAAAGAGAATTTTTGTGGGGTTCTTCCGCGCAGCCTTGAATATAAACGGTGCTAACGTCTGAGGAATCATAGGTAGTTCGCTGAACCAGCCCGGTTTTATGTGGCTTATGTAAATCTTCCCTCATCCTTCTCTGCCGTTAAGCATTGTTCATGTGGAAAAATTATATAAGGCAAATCGGGTGAAGCGCATTCCTAATGCGAAAGAGGAACCGAATTGCAATACTTATCACCATGCCCATAGCGGTTGTCCTCTGGGGTGTCGGCTGGGTCTTTGAGCTCACGGGTTCTAATAAGAAGAAAATCGCAGAAAAGACGAAAATACATCGCTAATCGGAACAGTTGCGATCTTTTGGCGCACTTATAATCTGCTTTGATTAGTTGCAGAGGTTGGATGAACCATCCAAACATTTTTATGCCATGCAAAGCGTTGATGTGTCCTCAAACAGTTCGCGCAGTTAGAAAGGAGTTGTTCGATGTGTCTGGTGCGTTGGCTTCAGCTCGGGAAACGTCGATTGTTGCAGTATCGGCGGCTTTGTATGCAGTGTTCTTCTTCTTATCGTACTTGGTCGCGGTTCCGACTTTCACGATTCTATATTTGCCGGTGATTCTGCTTGGGGTTTTTCCGGTTTGGTTCGGAGTGCCTGGTTTAATCGGCAGCATGATAGGCGCCGTCATAGGCGGGTTATTCGTCGAGAATCTAGGTTTTCTCGCCTGGATAGAACTCGTCACAACACTGATAATCTACAGCCTAAACTGGGTCCTGATGCCACACAACTCTGGCGAAGTGTGGAAGGCGAAGAGGAACCTAACGCTCCTGAGCGTCTATGCTTTGACGCTTTTCTTGGGAACGAGCTATATTCTATGGCAATTCACAGCTGTGGGCTTGTTCACACCAGATGTCGCCGCAGTTTTCCTGCTGCCTACGTTTGCCCTAAACTACGTAATCCAAGCCGCAGTTTGTCCAGTGCTTCTCAAGATCATCTCCCCTAGGTTGAGGGCATGGGGAATATACGCTGGGACTTTCTGGGAATGGCGACAACGACGCCGAAAGCAAAAAACGAACACAGCTAATTCCGATCCATCAGCCTAAGTCAAATGCGGAAACGAAATTGAAGACTGCCTTTATTATCTAGGGTTGATGAGTAACTCACGTGGGGTCCCTGGATGCCTGCGTTTCTAACCAAGAGGCAAGTTTTCGAGTGGATTCAAAGCGGAGAAAAAACCATTGAACTGCGGAGCGGCAAATCCCTAGACGGCGAAAACATCACGTTCATTAGCGGAAGAGGGCAAACGGTGAAAGCGCGAATCCTCAGGAAGCAAGAGGGCAAACTCGAGGATCTACTGAACGCCGCCACTTTCAGAAAGGTCGTGCCGACGGCTAAGAGTCTAGATGAAGCTTTAGCGTTTGTCAGGGCAATCTACCCATTATCGAATGACACCTTCACAACGTACGAGTTTCGACTTGAAAAAGAATGACACTTTGCCAGCATATGGCACGACCTATCCCGACTATGGTGCGTGCATTCATCTTCTACTAGAGTCCAAATAAGCTTACTGCAGTTTTACCGCCGTGTGCTTCGCTGACGACTCCAGCGCAGCGGCCGCGATCCGTAATGCCTTAAGCCCGTCTTCTCCCGTCACCAGCGGCTTTTCCTTCTTTACGATGCATTCTGCAAAATGTTGCAACTCCGCTTTTAACGGCTCCTGCCATGGAAACTTTGGCTGAACGTTTTCGTTCGCCGCTTCAATCCACAACTCTTGCGTGATGTAGTCCAGCCGCATAATCGCGTCGCTGCCAGTAACCGTCAACGTTCGCGTCTTGTAGGGCGTTAACCAATTTGATTCGATGAACGCACTTTTTCCATCGGCGAAACTTAGCATGATCATGGCGTAATCTTCAAACTTCCTATGCCTCATCGAGCCACACTGTGCGTAAACTGCAATCGGGTCCTCACAGAAAATAAACCGCATAACGTCAATATCATGGATAGCAGTATCCTTGACCACCCCGACGTCGCCAATTCGTTCAGGCCACTGCGAGACACGCTTAGCACTCGCACAAACCAATTCCCCAATCTTCTTGCTCTCCACAGACTCACGAATGCTGCGTAATCCAGGAATAAACCGCATCAAGAAACCCACGGTGAAGTGTAAGCCGTTCTCTTTGGCAGTCATCACGAGCTTCTCGGCCTGCTTCGGCGTCGTCGCCATCGGCTTTTCCACGAGGACATGCTTCCCAGCTCGTAACGCCCTTGAAGCTTCCTTCGCAAGACTCGTTGACCATGTACAGACGCTGACCGCTTCGATATTCTTGTCCTTCAGCATCCACGCGCTGTTCGTGTAAGCTTTCACTCCAAACTGATTGGCAACAGCCTTGGCGCGTTCAGCGTCTCTGTCACATATAGCCACTAGCTCGGTGGATTCAAGCTCCTTGTAAACTCGGGCGTGATTTTTTCCCCAAAAACCCGTTCCAATAACTGCGACCCCAAGCTTCTTCATTTACGCTCAACCCCTCTTCCCAGGCCACGATATAAGAATCCTTCGCTTTCCACTCTCTCACGTTCAAACCAACCAACAAGGTCAACGACTGCTGCAGGCGACCTCATTACTGAACGCAAACTTTTTAGATTTAACCGCCTAAACTGCTCTTCCGCCGCCAGAAAGACTAAGCAATCACAGTTCTCCACTGCATCGGTCAGACTTCGCTTCGGAACAATCTGCGAGTTGGAGTCGTCATTCCTGGAGCCGCGTGGATTGTAGATGTTGATTCTAGCGCCCTTGGCACTTAACATCTTGACGAACGGTTCCGCTGACTCTCCTGCTCGATCTGCACCAAAAACCGCGATTCGCGCCCTGCGCAGGGTCTTTCCACAATCACGCAAAGCGCTCTGAGTCAAGTTAACGACGTGCCTCACAACGTCCTCGTTAACCTGCACAGCCAACTTTGAAAGCCTAAGCTTAACTTCAAAATTCTCTGCGTTCTCCAAAAGGAACTGCATTTCACGTTTTGTGCCATCTCCGCCCACTGTCGGAGAATATCGTGTCTCCCCCAACACGCTATCCAGTAACCTTAATACCTCAAAGACGTCAACGCCAGCTTTCTCACAGAAGATTGCAAACTCATTCGCCAAAGCAGTCGCGACATTTCTGCTTGCAGATGCGAAGAGTGTTGCCAGTTCTGCAACCTTTATGTTCACGATTTGCTTGACGATGCTTTTTGTTGTGGTCGAAAGGATAAGTGAAGCAGCATCCAAACTCGCTTTGTCGCCCGCTGCGACGATCAACTCTTGGCTGCTCACAATCTCCGTTGACTCGGTTTCGCGAGCTTGGCTTTGCGAGTAAGCCAAGCCAAAATCCACTCCAGATTTGAACCCGGAGGCACTCTCCAACGTCTCCTCGATGACTCCTTCAGTAAAACCAAACCCCGCCTGCCCCGAAAAGATTACCAATGCACCCCGTTGCAAACCTGCGCCGACTTGCCTGCAATTGCTCTTAATCTCCGAAGAATCCAGGTTTCCTTTCTCGTCAACTTTTACGCTGCTCGATAACACGATTATGTCGCTCTTAGCGACCGCCCCCTTCAAGTCGTCAGTGGCGTCTAGAGTCCCTGAACGGAGCATATGCCCTGACTTCCTGTTCAGTAACTCCTGTTCCTCCCTTGGTAAACTTCTTCAAGAGGCTTTGGTCTGCGTCGGTACATGCCACCCTGAACCCTGCCTCAGCGAACGACACCGCATGGCGAGCGCCGATCTGTCCACATCCCACAACACAAACCTTGAACTGTGCCCGCTTCTCACGGGTTTCGATGTCTGCGGGCTTCAGGTGAAGAAAATTGGGCATCGTAACTCTCTCCCTAAGCCAGAATCCCTCACTTCTCCGCTAAAAGGTTTCCAGAATCTCATTGAGCTTGGAGCTATACTCAGCGACCAACTTCAAGGCTCTTTTCTGATTCTTCGCCTCAGCATATAACCTGAAGACTGGCTCCGTTCCGCTGGGTCTCACGAGTATGGCGCTCTTGTCATCGAACCAGATTTTAACCCCGTCAATCGTGCTGGTGTTCAAGCCTTTGGTCTGCTCCTTGAACTTTGCGAGGAGCTTTTCTTTTCTTTTCCTCTGGGCATTCAACTTTGCCTTTCTCGATGAAATACTGCGGCTGCTCCGCCACAAGCTCCGTCAGCTTCTTGCCCGTCTCAGCCATAATATCCAAGATCAATGCCGTCGTCATGGCACCGTCCCGAACAGCTTGGTGAGGGCCAAAGAATATCCCACCGTTTTCCTCACCACCGAGCTCCGCACCTGTTTCCTTCATGGTCTGCGAAACCGTCACGCTTCCAACTTTAGTCCATACAATCTCTCCGCCGTTAGCGTCTGCCACGTCCTTGATGAGGGTGGAAGAACTCACCGGAGTAACAATCTTCGCCCCAGGATGCTTCTTGAGGAAGTATTTCTCCACGATCGCAAAGGTTTTGTCACCCCAGTAGATCTCGCCGGTTCTCTGCGATGAATATGGAGCGGTCTGCGTCCCCGTCGAAAGCCACACCAACGTCAGCCCCCAACGCCTTAACGGTTATCGCTATATCTTTCAGGTTTTCAGGTCTCGGTTCAGGTGGCCTTCCAGGGAACGTTCCGTCGATGTTTGCATTGACGCTTGTGACTTTGCAGCCCAAACTTCTGAGAAGAATAGGTGCCGCTAGTCCGCCGACACTGTTTGCGGCGTCTACGACGACGCGAAAGTGTTTCGAGGCTACTTTTGACACGTCGATGTGTTTTTGGATGGCTTCAACATATTCTTCGTTTATGCCGAGCAGTTCACGTTTGGCTCCGAGTTTATCCCACTCGGCTAACCGCGACTTCCCCTCAAAGTAGATGTCTTCTATCTGGGTTTCTTGGTCATGAGAAATCTCGATGCCGTCGCTCCAGATAACCTTGATTCCGTTGTATTCAGGCGGATTGTGTGAGGCGGTCACGATAACTCCGCCGTCGAAGCCATGGTTCTTCACAGCAAACTGCAACGCGGGTGTAGGAGCCATGCCCGCGAAGAACACGTCGTATCCCGCGGCGTTTAAGCCTGAGACGACGGCGTCTGCGAACATTGGGCCGCTTGTTCTTGCGTCATGTCCGACGAGGAGACTTTTGGTTTTGAAGAACGTTCCAATAGCAGAAGCTATTCTGACTGCCATTTCAAGAGTTAGTTCCTCGTTAACTATTCCTCGGATGCCGTTGGTTCCAAAGAGTTTTCTTGAACTCGTTCTCCCAGCTCCCGTGGTTCTTAACTGGGTTTCTCGCATTTTAACGTTTTCAGGAGACTTCTTTTGCTGGGCAGACAGATGTAGCTTCGCTCAACGAGACCCCTTTCAGGATTTTCGCGTGGTCCGCTATTACGCAGCCTTTCCTGATTTTGACTTTCTCTCCTATGACCGCCTCTTCGCCGACGATTGCTCCATCTATTCGGGCGGAGTCCTCAATTTTTGCTCCTGGAAAGATTACCGAATCGCTTATGTGCACACTTTTGCCCACTGTAACGTTCTTGCCTATGACGGCGTATGGTCCGATGACTGACCCGTTCCCCAATGAAACTCCTTTGTCTAAGGCAATTGGGGTCTTTACGTCAACCCCACGTGTGCTTTTTCGTTTTCCATTAGATGCCTAGTGCGTCCAATAGGGTTCTGTTTGCTTGCATGTACTCTTCTGGTCTGCCAATATCTATCCATAACCCGCGAACAACGTGACCGAAGAGCTTTCCCTGTGAAGCCAGTTTGGGGAAGACTTCGCGCTCCATCGATACAGCTCGATCCTCGTGGATGAGCTGCATGACTTCTGGTTTGAGCACGTAGACTCCCACGTTTATGAGTTTGGATGGTTCCATTCCCTTCGGTGGTTTCTCTATGAATCGTTTAATCTGTCCAGTTTCGGTGA
The DNA here is from genome assembly GCA_963820675.1 of Candidatus Bathyarchaeota archaeon. GTDB lineage: Archaea > Thermoproteota > Bathyarchaeia > Bathyarchaeales > Bathycorpusculaceae > UBA11855. The sequence goes on from CAWGAW010000022.1 coordinate 244,899, forward strand.
TTTCTGCGACGCCGTATCTGCTTGGGTCCTCAACCGTGCAGAGCGCCAGTGTTGCCCACGCGCCCGTTTTCGCATGTGCCTCCATGAGTTCCTTGTAGTTTATGTCTGCGAATATATCGCCGTTCAAGACGAAGAAGGGTTCAGGTCCGAGGAGACGTTCAGCATGCTTAACGGGTCCCGCGGTTCCGAGGGGCTTTTTCGCCGGGTCGAAAGAGTATTTTATAGTCATTCGGCTTCGTGGGATTCGCTGCTGCTTTATGTAGAACCCCGTCAGCCGATTGACCGCCATGACGACTTCGTCGACGCCGTCTTTGGCGAGCCTCTCAAAAATCCATTGGAGCAGAGGTTTGTTGACGATTGGGAAGAGCGTCTTGGGTCTCGTGCAGCTTAGGGGTCTAAGCCTTGTGGCGAAGCCGCCTGCGAGAATAACAGCTTTCAGTCAAAGTCACCTTGTTTGCAAGAACCTCATCTGTCGGCTTAATATTTAAGCCATTATGGAAACCTCAGCTTCTATTCCCACTCTATGGTCGCTGGCGGCTTATGCGTCACATCGTACACGGCACGTGTGACTTGGGGTATTTCATTTGTTATTCTGGTTGAGATTTTCTCCAACACCCCATACGGTATCTTGGCGAAGCTCGCAGTCATGGCTTCTCGGCTCTCGACGGCTCTGACGGCGACAACATAGCCGTAGGCTCTTGCATCGCCTTTAACGCCCGTAGCCTTCGTGTCTGTGAGTACGGCAAAGTACTGCCAGAGCGTTTTCTGTAATCCTGCCTTCTCGATTTCGTCCCGAACAATCTTGTCGGCTTTCTTGGCGATAGCAACCTTCTCGGGTGTCAGTTCGCCGATTATTCTGACAGCAAGCCCTGGTCCTGGAAACGGCTGCCGAGACACAATCGCATCGGGCAACTCCAGCATCTTTGCAACCTTTCTCACTTCGTCCTTGTACAGGTCTCGGAGAGGTTCTATGATTTTCTTGAACTTAATCTTCGAAGGCAATCCAGCCACGTTGTGGTGCGTCTTGATTTTGTCGCTGTTTTTCCTGAAACCCGACTCGATGCGGTCGGGATAAATCGTTCCCTGAATAAGGTAGTCGGCGCCCGATTTCGCAGCAATCTCCTCGAAGACGCGCACAAATTCTGTGCCGATGATTTTGCGTTTTTTTTCGGGGTCCGTTACGCCTTTCAGTTTCTCCATGAACCTGTCCTGGGCTTCGGCGGTGACGAAGTTTAGTTTGAAATTTTTGAAGGCGTTTCGCACCTCTTCGGGTTCACCTTCCCGCATGAAACCGTGGTCCACAAAAACCGCAGTCAATCTGTCGTTTAGGGAGCGTGCGGCGATTGCGGTTGCGACGCTTGAGTCTATGCCCCCGCTTAGACCTATGATGGCTTTTCCCTCGCCCACTTCAGCTTTTACCTCATCAACCATTTTTGTAATGAGGTCTTCCATCTGCCAGTTTGCTTCGCATTTGCAGACTTCGAAGATGAAGTTTCTGAGCATAAGGGCGCCGTTTTCTGTGTGAATGACCTCTGGGTGCCACTGCAACCCGTAGATGGGCTTCTTTTTGTGCCTGAAACCGGCTACGGGGCAGTTCTCCGTGTGGGCTAAAACCTCGAACTCGGCTGGCATCGTGGATACGGTGTCGCCGTGGCTCATCCACACTTTTTCCTGCTTACCCAACCCCTTTAGGACGCCCACGGCCTTGTCTACGACGATTTCTGCGGTGCCATACTCTTTGCAGCAGGCAGAATCCACCTTTCCGTGGCTCAATTGGGCGATAATCTGGTGGCCGTAGCACAAACCTAGGATGGGCAAGTCCATTTCTAAGATACGCGAATCGAGTCTAGGCGCGTGCGCTTCATACACGCTGGATGGTCCTCCAGAAAGAACCATGCCCTTAACGTTTAGTTTTTCGTCGAGTTTCTTCACGTCGTCAGGCGTGATGTCGTAGGGGACAATCTCGGAGTAGACACCGTTCTCCCTGATTCGTCTCCCTATGAGGTGGCAATACTGTCCGCCGAAATCCAGTACCAGAATCGTGTCGTACTTCATGTCCATTGTCACGGTCGAGGTGAAGTGGGTTCAGCCTGTAATTTAATATTGCTATCATATTGTTGTAAATCGTAAGAGCAGGTTTTCTTCAAGCCCTTTAGGTTCTTGCCGCCGCTTTCATGGGAACTGCGTTGATGTCCCTTCTCAGCCCTTCAAGACTAAACTTTTATAAACATAAATGGCTGATTATTGAAAACTTGTACAGAGGTTAGCGATGATGTTAAGTGAAACTGACGTAAAAATCCTGCAGGCTCTGTTGGAAGACGCACGTTTCAGCAGCAGGCAGATCGCCAAAAAAGTGGGCGTCTCCGTGGGCACGGTCCTCTCCCGAATCAAGAAAATGGAGGCAGACGGACTCATAAAAGGTTACTCAGTCATCATGAACCACGAAAGGCTCGGGTACGAGCTTACAGTCGTGATGGAAGTCACAGTCTCCAAAGGGCGACTCATTGAAATGGAGAACGAAATTGCCAAAATCTCCAACGTTTGCAGCGTCTATGACGTAACAGGATTAACTGACGCGTTCATAATCGCCAAGTTCAAAACCCGCGAGGAACTGGGAAAATTCACCAAGCGCCTCCTCGCTCTGCCCTACATCGAGCGCACAAACACTCATGTGGTCTTGACGACGGTGAAAGAAGATTTCCGCCTGCTCTGAACGAAACCGCTACACTTTCAGCCGTTTTCTAGATAATTATAATAGTAACATGGGTTAACCATTCTTCCTAAGTCTTGAACACCAAGCCGAAAGAAGGTGCCACGATGCGTCTAGACAAAGCATGGCTCAAGAACAACTGGCTTCACCTTGCCCTTCTAGCTTGCTTCGCCGCCGCAATCGGCTTTCTCATGTTCTTGGACTACTTCAACTTGGAGAAAATCGCTTTCTTCAACAACACAGGCTTCCTTTTCGACTACACTTGGAAAGGACGATTGTTTCTCCTCTTCTTCGTGTGGCTATTCGCCCTAGAATCCTTCTCGGGTCTCAGATCGCTCAACGAAGAACTCGTGGACAAACGCAGACGAAGAATCAAGGTCGTAGCCATACTAGCCTGCGCTCTAATCCCGTTAATCTACATCATCGCAATTAACTACCTTGGCTTAGACCAGGTTGTCATAAACCTCGGGGCGTTTATCCGTCTCGATTACTGGAAGGCAAATTGGGCTTACTGGGAAAACAGCCTCACGGGCGACTGGCCTATGTCCCTTGAATATGTCGTCTTCACCGTTTCTTTCTTGGCTACGGTGCTGCTTGCCTATGGCAAAAAAGGAGTCAAAACTTTCTCCATAAGCGCAGCCCTCATCGCAGGAATCGCCGTGGTCTACATGATAGACACCATGTACCCAGCTGGCGCCTTCAAACCCTTTGAAGCTTTGGCATTGCCCACTGCGGCGTGCGCGGCTGTGGTGCTTGAAGCCCTGGGCATTCCTTTCATGATGCTCTACACACCGGGTCCATCAGCCGCACCAGTAATCTCTATGAGCGTTGGGGGTTCCCCAGTGCAAACTGGTATTGCTTGGCCCTGTGCGGGCGTCCAAAGCCTCTTCCTCTTCGCGGTAATCATTCTGCTGCTGTTCAAAAAATCAGGCATTTCGCCATTTCGTCAAGCCATCTACTTCATTATCGGCGCCGTTGGAACGTACTTCATAAACGTGGCGAGAATAGTTTCGTACTTCGTTATCTTGCTTAATCAAGGGCAGGACGCAGCGCTGGTTTTTCACAACGTGTACGGCGAGATGTACTTCTTCACCTGGATTCTCCTCTACATCCTGCTGATTGTCGGTATCCAAAAGTACAACCTCGTTGAGCGGACCAGAGCGGTTGTTTTCAAAAAAAATTACTCAATTACCACATAGAATCGTAATTTCTTTCAGTTTTTCGCTTTAAAGAAACCTGGTTTTCTCCCCTGCTAATCATATGCATGGAAAAACTCTTAAGCAACGTCAAAACATACAGCGAACCATCCTATAAAAAAGGAGACGGATTAAGAATGAAGAAAGCTGTATCAATAGCTTTCACCGCGGCGATAATATGCAGTCTATTTCTTGCAAGCGTGCGCGCTCAAACCTACTCGCAATCTATTTACCAGGAATCAAACGCTGTCACTCTTGATGGGAAATGGACCAATAACAGTGAATGGGACGATGCAGCGACATCCAACATTGTGGGCACAAATGGGGTCAGCGGGATTTTCAGAGATAAATATGAATTGGTAGGTACTTTTGGCGGTTCTGACTTTGACGTAATAGACGCTTACCTTATAGAGTTCTTCACTGACAAGACTAATGATACGGGCGATTACGTTCAATTATGCTACGACACTCTCCAAAGCGGGGGCTCTTCGCTTCTATCAACCGACTTAATGGTTCAGATTTCGGGCCACAATGGGACGGTGCAGAAATTTGTCGGAAGTGGAGCAAACTGGGCACCGGGTTCAATTGTCAATCTGCAATGGGCTCAAGCGGTAAGCATATCTAAACTGAACGGTACTAATCCACACTGGACTACTGAAATAGCTTTTGACAAATACAATAATGGTGGTGGTATAAGCACCAACATTATGATTGCTTTGTACGATGCAAGTAATTCTGCTGCTGGCATTCAAACATGGCCGCCAGGCGCTAGAGTGACCAATCCGAGTACTTGGGGAGTTAACGATGCTAGCGCTCTTACGACTATTCCTGAAGGTTTAGGCATTGGCTCCATGGTTATGTTAGCTTCTGTCACTGTGCTGGTTGGATTCTTCTGCCTGCGGAAACAGCCAAAAGCCACGTGGGCTCGCTAAACGTCAGAGGTAGACTGCATAAAGATCGGGAGCTCCCAACTCATCTCCCACTCTTTTTCTGGTGTTCTTCTTAGTTTCTTGAAACGACTCCACCAATACTTAAGGACGTTCACACTTAGTTGGTTTTCTCAGTCTTCTTTCCTATATTTGAGCTCCGGCGGCGCGATGGTTATCTTGGTGCCTGAAGCCACGGGGCTGGTTATCCAAGCGTTGCCACCTATGACTGCGTTATCTCCAACGATGGCGTTTGGTCCGAGGAGCGTTGCTCCTGAGTAAATGACGACATTGTTTCCAACAGTCGGGTGTCTTTTGTTTCCACGTATGAGCGCTCCTTTCTCGTCCTTGGGAAAACTCAACGCGCCCAACGTGACACCTTGGTAGAGTTTCACGTTGTCGCCGATTTCTGTAGTTTCCCCGATGACGACGCCCGTGCCGTGGTCGATGAAAAAGTTCTTGCCGATCCTAGCGCCCGGGTGAATATCGATGCCAGTGAGGGAGTGTACGTGTTCGCTCATGATTCGCGGAATCAGTGGAACTCCCCGCAGGTATAGCTCATGCGCTATCCTGTGAGTGGTGATTGCCAGAACGCACGGGTAGCTGAGGATGACTTCCTCGGTGCTCACCGCTGCCGGGTCGCCGTCGTATGCTGCGACGATGTCCCCGTTAACGATAGACCTGAGTTCTGGAATTTTCTCCAGAAGTTCTCTGACGACGACTTGGGCTCGTTGATGGCAAACGTCATGTGGGCACTCCTTGATCCTTCGGCAGATGTACTTGAGGCTTTTATCCACCTCTTCCGTCAATCGAGTTTCAACCGAAGCTAGCGTGTTACCGAGAAAATACTTGATGTTAGCTTTGGTGACTTCGGTCTTGCCTAGGTAGCCTGGATAGAACACGGTCAGCAGATCTTCGAGGACGTCGATGACGACTTTCTTTGACGGCAAATCTTTTCCTTCAAGGTGGTCCATGCCTCCGAATGTCTCGTAGTTGTTCATGATTTCGTCTACAAGTTGCGGTAGCGCTTTTACGCTCCAGTTCTTCTTTTCCCACTTCTCGGGCTTTCCATTAGGGCTTCAAGCATATTCGGCGGAGTCCAGCAATTCTTGATCACTTTTTCTTCATTCTTAGGTTTCTGTTTCTTTTGTTGTGCATGGGCTCGTTTTGCCATCTTTCTGCCCTTCTCTGTTTGTTGTGGGAACCGTGGCATATAAGAAAAGCGTCTGTAAGGAAACGGCTTTGTCGTGAATAATTTTGCGAACATTTCTTGAACAAACTCGAATGACCTTGTGTTGGACGACGCGGGCTTGGTATCCTTCTTACTTCGGGCTTTGCACATGAGCTAAGATTTAAATCGGAAGCGATAATACAAGCACAGTCGTGGATGCATGTTAATTGACGCGATAGGTTTAGCCCTCACAGTAGGGTTCCTAAGCATCTGCTTCTGGGGTCTGTACAACCTGCCAATCCTGACGATGGGCATCCGAGACTTCCGCAAAAACAAGAAAACCACCCACGATAGTCTTGCAAACTCTGCCTTGCCATCCTTTTCAATTCTGTTGCCAGTCAAGAATGAAGAAAACGTAATCACCTCGCTGCTCACAGCTTTCTCGAACCTGAACTATCCCCAAGACAAACGGGAAATAATCGTCATCGAGGACGGCTCGACGGACAAGACTCTCGAAATGTGCCTAGACTACGCAAGAAATCATGTGGGCTTCACGGTCCTTCACGGAGAATCCTCACACGGCAAGCCTTCTGCCTTGAACTTCGGGCTGAGCAACGCCAAAGGCGATATCGTCGCCGTGTTTGACGCAGATAGTCTTCCCGACCCCAACGTGCTCATAAACGCAAGCGCATACTTCAGGGACGAAAAGATTGGCGCCATACAAGGAAAAACCTTGTCCAAGAACGCCTCCAAAAACATGTTAACGCGTTTCGCTTCCTACGAAGAGACCGTTTGGTGCGAAGTCTACCTCCGCGGCAAAGACCTGTTAAACCTATTCGTGCATCTGAAAGGCAACTGCGAGTTCATACGCCGCGACATCCTGCTAAACATCAAGGGCTTCGACGCCAACATGCTCTGCGAGGATATGGAGCTATCCGCCAGGCTTCTAGACAACGGATACAATATCCGATACGCCTCAGACGTCCTGGTACTTCAGGAGAGCCCCTCAAGCCTCAAATCCTTGTTCAGGCAGCGGACAAGATGGCTCAGGGGGACCATGGAAGTCTCCTTCAAATATGGTCGGCTGATGAGCAAGCTTAACAAGAAACACTTCGATGCCGAGACAACGTTTTTCGCTCCCTTCCTCCTCATAGCGTCACTATTACCCTATCTGGGGGTTCTGCTGAACTTCGCCTCGTCCGCCTCGTCGCCCCTGAACATGTGGTGGAGCATTCTCATTTGGATGGCGATGGTCTCAACTGCTTTGAGCCTTATGGCTGGCGGGTTCGCCTTGATAATTGCCACGAAACCTCGGAAAATCCGAAGTCTGCTTTGGCTGCCCTTCATCTATTTCTACTGGAGCTTTCAATCCCTCATTGCCCTTTACGCCTTGATGCTCATAATCTTCAAGAGGCCACGGCAATGGGCAAAAACGGACAAGTCGGGCGATGCTTTCAAAACCGCGCTTCCATTGGTGATCTAAGACCAAAAAGCGCAGTGTAGAACGAGTCCTTCCAATCTTGCCAAAGTCACAATATTTATAAAATAGGCAAGCAAGTATCTACGTCCGCTGGAAACTTCTACATGACACAGAATCTCGGACGACGTTGGTCTAGCTTAAGACTAAGAGAAGTGTAAGACTAATGTTCACCAAAGGTCGAGCTAAAAAGAGCATCTTCGGAAAAACGATTTTCTACTCGACCTCAACATCAACTGGAGGGGGACGAAAACAGTGATCGTTGCCAACGCCCCTGTCTCACCGATTCACGAGTCAGAAAAAGTTCGAAGCCAATCTCACGAGTTGATTGCTGTCCTCTTGCCCACTTACTGCGAAGCTGAAAACATAGGGAACCTCATCCGAGAAATACAGAAGCTAAACCTGGATGTCACAATCACCGTGGTGGATGACTCCAGCCCTGATGGCACCTCTAGCATAGTCAAGCAACTGCAAACCAAGTTTAGAAACATCCATTTCATCTCTCGAGAGAGAAAGCTGGGTCTGGGAACAGCAATAGTCACAGGGTTCCATTTCTTCCTGCGACTCGACCAGCCACCTGACTACATAATAACCATGGATTCGGACTACTCTCACAATCCACACGACATCGTCAGACTCGTGAACTGCGCAAAAACGGGCAACGACCTTGTGATCGGCAGCAGATACATCAAGGGTGGTGCCATGGAGAATTGGCCCCTAAAACGGAGGATTATCAGCCGCGTCGCAAACATGGTGGCTGCTTCAGTTACTGGAAAACGGACAAAAGACTGCACGAGCGGATTCAGATGCTACTCGAGGAGGTTCGTTGAGACAGTGCTGCCAGCCCTGCACAGCACGACGTACGAGATTCAGATAGAGACCGTGCGACAAGCTAGAACTCAACCAGTTCAAAATCCAAGAAATCCCCATATCGTTCGTGGACCGTAAGAAGGGCAAATCCAAACTGTCCAAGGATGAAGTCTGTGCTTTTCTCACGTACACCGCTAAATCCTGGCTCGCGAACCTGCATTTGTCGCCCAAAACACGTGGACAACTGGATAATTCGAGTTCCGAGTGAACAGCGTGAGACGACAAGAAACAACCCTCTTTCTCCAGAGGCTGAAGCAAACAAACTTCGCCAACATCAATGCCTTCTTCAGCAGGAAGGTCTTGCGTCGTGATGCCAGCGAAATCATCGTTTATCTTTCCGTCATCGCTTACACGGTGGTATTCTCTTACTTCACCATTCTGAAATACAATGCTTTCAGCGCTTATGCGTGGGACCTGGGAATTTTCAACCAATCTATGTGGACCACTCTGCACGCTGGGAAACTGTTTTTCAGCACGGTTGAGCAGTTCATAATTCCCTCGGGCGTCTTCTTCGGCACTCATTTCAGCCCTATCCTCTTCTTGGTTTTGCCATTCTACGCTTTGACGTCTTCACCCCAAGCTTTGCTGGTTTTTCAATCCTTTATTCTTGCGTTGGGAGCTGTTCCGCTCTATTTTTTCGCCAAAAACTCTCTCAACAACAAAGTTATCGCTGTGGTGTTCTCCGTCGCCTATCTCTTATATCCTCCCCTCCAAGGAGCCAATTGGTTTGATTTCCATGTGCAAGCCTTCTTGCCCCTGTTCTTCTTCTGCGCCATGTATTTCCTAGCCGATGAGAAGTGGCCTAGTTACTTCTTGTTCGTTTTTCTCTCGTTGACAGTGGCTGAGAATGTTCCCATAACAGTTGTCTTCATCGGGCTTTACGGTTTCTGGCGTTTTAGAACACGAATTATTAACGCTATTGAAAACGCGAAAAATCGCCGATATTAGCTTGCTTCGTCCCGATTTTGACGATTGTTATGGCTGTAGCTTGGTTGTTTTTCGCAGGGTGGATAAGGCAGGTTAACTGGCTGTTTAACCCTGCGTTCATGCAGCTCTACAAGGCGGTGGACCATTGGTCGGTGCTGGGCATACGGACGATCCCGAACAAATTGCCTATTATACGTAATAACGCAGCCGGGGCGAGCGGTCGCAGCTCTCGCTTACGATTTGCCCCTGAAACTTCTCTATCTGTTCTTGCTCTTTGGACCACTGCTTTTTTTGTCGCTCGGCAGTTCAATAACTGCCATAAGCCTTGCGTGGCTCGTTCCCGCTCTTCTCTCCAAATTATACCCCATACTATACTATTGGGGCTCATTTCCCAGCGTATCCTGTCGCGTTCATTTTCCTGGGTGCTGTGGAGGGATCTGACGGAAAATCAGCTTGTCCGCGGAGTCGTCCGTCTCTTGCCGAAACTTGTCTCGAAGAACCAAGGCACTTCTTGTGGTTAGCCTCGTCTTCACCCTCACCATCAGTCCCCTTAGCCCGGTGATGACCTATGTTGGCAACAATTTCCCACAGTTCGCGGCCTATCATCCACCCGAGAGTGACGCCGCACGACGAGTTGCTAAAAACGATTTCCGGTATGGTTCCCGAGCAACGCATCCATTCTGACTCAGAACTCCATTTTCCTCATTTTTCAAGTCGCGCCAACGCTTACGTGTATCCGCTGAGCTCCATGGTTCAAGGATACAACGGAACGTGATCTGCAGAATTACGTGGACGGTCTTTTCCAGAAGTCACAGTACGTTATGACCGATGCTACAACCGACAATTACACCGCAACCCTGATTGTCTCAAGAATCCAAAACGTCGGGGATTACGGTAATCTGACGTGGAACCGCGATGGGATTTACCTGTTCGAGAAGAACTATTTTGGGCAATAGGTGTTCTTTGGTTCCTGAGAAGATCGCATTGTTTGATGAGGTTCTTCTTTTCATGTGTCTATAACCAGCCGCCTAGCCGCTATTTCAGCCCTTAAAACAGAAATCTAACTCGCCAGACAAACGACCACTAAACTGCAAATTCTCTTGATCAAAAAGAAGAAGATAGCAGGGTGCACACTTCTTCCAAGATACTCGTCGCTTGACCAATTCTTCGGGGAAGATCACGTTTAGTAGAACAACAACAAATGGAAAATGCTTGTTGTTCTTCTCCTGGCCGTTAGAGCGGTTGAATTTTTTGTTCCATACGTTGCAGTTTATGGTTTTCCGCCGCAGCTGCCGTTTACACATCGTGTTGCAGCTGGTTTTCAAAAGCCAAAAAGTCGCCTCTCTTCCTAAGCCTCTGTTCGGTTATGGGCAAATGGTTTTTTTTAACAAAATGCTTAAGAAAAAAGGAGAACCATCATCTTGAATGAAGCAAGTGTTCAGCGAATGAAGGACATTCTCCTCATCAACAACAAATCCAAGTCAACGGGAATTGGAAGATACAGCTATTCACTGTATGAGAATCTCAAGAAGATAACCGCAAGGAACATCGACTTAGTTACATTGGACGCCTCGTTTAAGGAAGAAAATGGCTCCGTAATCAAAACTTTCCCACAGAGCCTTAAGAAACTGATGAACCACATGGGATTCGCCAGCAAGGCGCCCCGTGGTTACAGGCTCTATCACCTTCTAAATCCGAACTTGGGCATCATGTTAGCTAACCTTCAACCCTCTGTCGTGACCGTTCATGATCTCTCTGTTTTCAAACGTAACGTGACCGAGGATATAATCGCGGAATCCTATGGACTGGAAATTCCCCAGCTTCTCGCCATCCAGTTGAACATGCGCTATATTCGAGACGCCGACCGAGTTCTCTGCATGTCAAACTATACCAAAAACGATGTAATTTCAGTCCTAGGCGTCGAAAGCAAGCGAATCACTGTTACCTACCCAGGAATCGACCACGAGTTGTTTAAACCCCGAGGCAAGCTCGAAGCGCGGCGAAGTCTAGGTCTGCCGTTGGAAAAGCCAATTGTTCTGCACGTTGGAACGGACGAACCTAGGAAGAACACTAAGACATTGATTGAGGCGTTGGCTTCGGCTAAGCAGCGAATTCCAGACCTGATTCTTGTTAAGGTTGGTGGCATCAGGAAAGTAACACGTAAGCTTATCTCGGCGCTTGGCTTAAGTGATTCCGTAATTCATTTTGAGAGAACTGATAACGTTGCGCCTTTTTACAATGCCGCCGACCTTTTCGCTTTCCCCTCTTACTACGAAGGGTTCGGATACCCAGCCGCTGAGGCAATGGCTTCAGGATGTCCCGTCGTAGCAGCCAACAGTTCCTCGCTTACAGAAGTCGTTGGGGAGGGAGGAGTTCTTTTTCCTACCTTCGACGTTATTGCTCTCCGTGAGATTATCATTCGAATGGTAACCGACCCGGCTTGGAAAGCCGCGTTGGTGCGAGGAGGGTTGGAGCAAGTAAAGAAATTCGACTGGAAGAATTGTGCCGAAAATGACGCTTGGGACTTATGAAACTTTATTATGACCAAAATGCCATAATAACTATTTCAGGTAGTACTCCAGTCCAACTCCAGTGGCAAATGACTGTAAAGGACGGTGTGAATGAACTCGAAAATATCCGTCATTGTTCCTACCTTGAACGAGGGGAAAAACATACCGAATTTGTTGAACTCCTTGGAAAACCAGACGCTTAAGGACTTCGAGGTTGTGGTTGTTGACGGCGGCAGTTCGGACAAAACCATAGCTTTAGCCCAGGCTTATCATTCAAACATTGTCGTCGAAAAAGGCCTCGCTGAGTATCCTTCGCGAAATCAGGGTGCGAAAATCGCCAATGGAGACATTTTGCTTTTCACCTGTGCTGACGTAGTCTTCCCCAGAGGTTTGCTCGCGAAAATCGCCAAAACCTTCCAAGACCCGGAATTGGTGGCGATGACGGGCCCAGACTGGCCCACGGATTCGACCGTAGCCATGGTGGAGTATGGTGTTTATAATTTTGCGCGGTTTCTGTTTAGTTCCTTTCCCAGACCAGCTAAACGGTTCTCCACCAGTACGAATTTCCTAGCCGTTAGGAAAGCGGCATTTGAAAAAACGGGCGGTTTTGTCCGGGATATCAACAGCGATGGCTACGTGGGGAAACAGCTTTCTGAAATCGGCAAAGTCAAATTCTCCAACAGCGCGCCTGTGCTTATTTCTTCCCGTCGATTCTACCAGATGGGCTTCTTCAAGTTCAACCTTCATTACTTGTACGTTCTCGAGAACTTTTTTCCCTTCCTGTCAGAGACGGCTTTCTTTAGGAGCCTGAAAGAAAATTCTGGGGCGGTTCACAGCGACATGCATGTGACAAACTGAATGCCTTAGGGTGATGCTGTTTGAGGTTGTTCTTGGAAGAGAACCGTGCTCAGGTATCTTTCGCCTGTGTCGGGTAGAATTGCGACTATGAGTTTGCCTGTGTTTTCGGGTCTTTTGGCGACTTCAAGTGCTGCCCATGTAGCTGCACCCGCGGATATACCTACGAGCAGCCCTTCTTTCTTGGCGAGTAATCTTGCGGTTTGGAGGGCGTCTTCGTCTTTCACTTTGATCACCTCGTCCACTAAGTTGCGCTGTAGTACATCGGGTATGAATCCTGCTCCAATGCCTTGGATTTTGTGAGGCCCTTTGACTCCGCCGCTGAGGACGGGGGAGGCTGCGGGTTCGACTGCTATGGCTTTGAATGAGGATTTAAGCGGCTTAATGCACTGCGCTACTCCTGTGATGGTGCCGCCTGTTCCGACCCCTGAGATTAAGATGTCGATTTTCCCGTCTGTGGCGTTCCAGATCTCTGGGCCCGTGGTTTCCCTGTGAATTTTCGGGTTCGCTGGGTTTTTGAACTGTTGTGGGATAAAGGAGTTGTTGTTTTCTTTGGCTAGTTCTTCTGCCTTCTTGATTGCCCCGTTCATTCCTTCGGCTCCTGGCGTGAGGACGAGTTCTGCACCGTAGGCTTTGAGCAGGGCTCTTCTCTCGATGCTCATGGTTTCGGGCATTGTGAGGATGAGGCGGTAGCCTTTCACGGCGGCGACCATGGCTAATCCTATCCCCGTGTTGCCGCTCGTGGGTTCAATGATGACGGTTCCGGCTTTGACTAATCCCTGCTTTTCGGCTTCGGCTATCATGCCGAAGGCTATGCGGTCCTTGACGCTTCCACCTGGGTTTCTGGATTCGAGTTTGCCCACGACCGTGCATTTTAACCCTTCAGTCAATCTGTTTAGTCTTATGAGTGGAGTTTTTCCGATGGTTTCCAAAACATTGTTGAAGATTTCTGTCACGATACACCACGCCCAAAACAACTGTAATTTTATTAGCAGCCTGATATGAAAGCCTTGCCTTTCCTGTCAAAGCAAGAGTTTAACGTTGGGCGAGAAGTGAAGGTTTTTAATACGCTGCTGATTTTATTAATTGCCACGCAAAGGGGCTATCCGAGAAAAAACGTGAGGTCCGCGGGGGTCGCCCAGCATGGCCAAAGGCGTAGGACTGAGGCTCCTATCCCGAAGGGGTTCGTGGGTTCAAATCCCACCCTCCGCACTTCTTTCGCCGCTTCGCGGCTCACATCGGGTTCGTTTACTTGCATTTTATGAAAACAACAAAGTCTCAGGTGATGATAAACGCATGAGTGAAGACTCTATTATAAGATAATAATTTTCCCACTATAGAAATTAAATTTTAATGAAAAACCCCCAACAACCACGAAAACCCAACCTGAACCCGCAAAGAAAACGCAAGCACAACCCAGCCAAACCACGAACCGGATGGAGCAGGAATTCACGCCCGAACAGCGTAGACTGCTTAGCGTGCGCCTAGAGTGGGAAGACATCAACGCGGTCGTGAAGAGTTTAGGCAGCAAATGGGTGAAGGGTGATATCATCAGCTACTGGCAGATTCCAGTTCAATAACAAGGCGTGAAGAATAGTCATTATCCACTCCTCTTTGCGAGAAGAAAAAAGGGGACAGCGCGGTTTTTTCCACGTTTAAGCTCGTTTCCTCAACATCAGCACTGTAGCCACGACGATTGCTATGATTACGGCAACAACTCCGATTGCAACAGCATAGTACAGCGGAGTAATGTCAGTTGGAGCTATTGGTTCAACTGCTTGTTGTGGCGTGGGTTCTGGACCTATAGTTACAGCGGTTGCGGCTGATGAGCTTCCGTAGGATGCGTCTCCAGCAAATGAGGCGATGATCTGGTAGGTGTCTTGCTTTGTCGGGGTCCATGGCATATCGAACGTACCGTAGTAGGCGTTAGTCGTGGTTGTGCCTATGTTAGTTACCGAGCCATCGGAACCTATCGCAGTCAAGGTCACTTTAACACCAGTCATGTTGTTTGGCAGCGCCCTCTGGATGTGAATGTGTTCCATCATTGCCGCCTCGGAGTCTACGGATACGCATGGCGTGTTTGGCTGTGCAGGCGAAAGGTCTAGCACTGTTCCCTTTATGAGCAACGCAGTTCCAAGCGGCACACTAGTGTCTGGCGCTGTGACAGCCGTGGCACTCTTGCCCTTGCCAAACCAGTACATGTAGCCGTCAGAGCTGAACAATTGCACATAGCCATCGTGGACTGGACCTATGTCTGTGGTGTGTTTGGATGAAGCGCCTGGTATTGCGACAGCCCATATTTTTTCGCCTGTCGTTGCGTTGATGCAGTGGAACTTCCATCCTCGAGTGATAGGCACGGTAGCTGAGTGTTCGGTGTTGTAGGCGTACATTTTTCCGTCAGCAATTACCGCACCAATGTTCCAAGAGTACATAGTTTCGCCGGCTTCGTTGGTGTATGGGGTTTCGTATGGATAGTCGGCTGGCGCCTCATACTTCCAGACTATCTTGCCGTCTGTCCAGTTGAAGGCATAGACTCCAGAATAGGCTTGTCTGTAGAGTAGACCGTAAGCTGACTGTACTGAGTAGCCGCCAAAGCCTGCTTCGTCCCAAGGATAGTCCATTGGCTCGCTGGTCCAAACTTGTTTGCCTGTGGTTAGATCGAGGCAGATGAAACCTTTGTGCAACGCTAGGGTGGCGATTTTCCCGTGGTCGGCGATGTCGCAGCTTCCACTGTATTGTGCGGTGTCCTCCAAATATTTGTTCCATAGCACTTGACCAGTTGTTAAACTTATGCCGGTAATATTTACTGCATAGTATGTTCCTGCTCGTTGCACATTCACCACCTGAGCACATATACCAACGTTAAAATCGGTTGTAGCTGGTAAGCTGCTGATCGGCCAACTTATGTTGCTCACTATTCTACTAGCTAAGCTCGTGCTGGTTCCCAACGTTGTCCAGTTGATCAAACGGTAACGTCCACCAGTCGCGTTTGCCGCTGCTGCGCCAAGGTCTTGCACGCTCATAACGTATCCGTTCATGTAGTATGAACCAGTCGTCAACGGCGCGATAGAAACATTAAGCCTTACGAGCCCTGTTGATGCACGGTATTTCACCAAGCGACCGCTGCCCAGGTATACGAAGTTCACCTCTGTCACGTGTGTGGGGAAACCTCCACCGCTCGGTATGGCGCCTATGTTGTATTCGATGTAGTTGGGTATCTGAGTGATGCCTGTCTGTTCCCAAATCACTTGCCCTGTTCGTACATCGTAGCGTTGCCAGACGTTTGTCGCCTCTATCATAGTTGGTGCCGTTGACTGTGTTGTATGCCACTTTGGCAATTTGTTGGTAGGCACTTCCAGCATAGGCTATTGTCGCAAAACCGTAAGTGCTTGGGTCTCCACCCATACCCATGCCGCCGAAGACTCCAGCGTTTGTGTCCTCAAGTCCATAGTCTCCACCCAAGAGACCTGCTTGGTGAGTTCTTCTTTCCATACTACGTGTGGACTTTCTGGTCCCAATGTCCATGGAACGAATGAGTACATAGTTGTGCTTTTGCCTGGCTGGTATCTGTTTGTGTCAGGATAGTACTGATTAAACACCGAAAGCGGAATCTCATAATCGCCTCCTGCAGGACCACTCCACGGCCAGTTGCCTATGGCGGGCCACCAATCTCTGTCCTCATAAGGCACTGGTCGCGTCCAGTAGTCGCTGGGGAGCGCACCGGTTACAGGCCACGAGGCGACCATATCTTTTTGCACAGTAATTGTTCGCTCTGGGGTTGTGACAGGCTTAAAGTAGACTGACTCAGTGTAGAGCGTACCACCTGTTATGTTTACAGCTGGTGGTCCCACTCCATCAAGGTATCGTCCTGCGGGGAAATAGGTTCCTAGGAACTCGAATTTCAGCTTATATTGTCCGATCTGGTCTGGTACAAATTCATACCACATGGTGCCGTCGTCAGGATAAGATTCAATCTTTTTGGTCTCGGTGGTTCCGTCTGGCTTGGTCATTACAACTGTATAGCCTTGGTGCAATCGATCAACGCCGGGGCGGGCTGCGTTTCCAAATTGACAAGTACCGGTTGGCCAATTCCTACAGGTGACGGTCTGCAGCTGATGAGGGCCCAAGTTTGAATTTGGACATCAGGAACCACGCCTGTTGGCAAGGGTCCGGATACTCCTCCAGCCGGACCTGCGCCTCGAAACTGAGCTTTCGGTACAATAATGTACGTTGATGCCAGAATAGTTGTAGCTGTCATTACTGCAATAGCAATTATGGCTACGAGTTGCGATCTCTTATTTGACATCTCCATTTCTCCTTAATATATGCAAATATGCGTCTTTGCGGAAGGTAAGTTTGCTCGCTCTCAGTATTTATGATTTGTCTAAATCCAAGTGTTGTAGAGAAAAATATCTTACTTGAGTAGGCATAAAAGTTTAAGAAAAGGACTTTTGAAGAAAAAAGTTTGAGCAAAGTATTGGTTGACCGTAGAGAAAAATCAGCTATTCCCAATGTGAATCCTTCTACCAAACTTGATCGCCAGCAGCGTAGCCAAAGCGAAAAGCGGGACCACCGTTAAAGCCGGAAATTCGGGGACCGAGGGACTTCCGCCCACATTCAGAATACGAGTGCGCTCTAGGGAAGTGAAGCTAACCAGCCGATCCGTTGGATCTTCTCCTATGTAAGCGTAGACCATAACCTTGAAAATTACATTACTTACATTGCCCAAGCTGACCCCAGTCTCCATCGGCTGCATTCCGCCAGATTCATATACCCCACCAAAAGCACCCGTAAGCGGTACTTCGGTCAACCCTACCACAGACTTGAGATTAGCTACTTCTGCGTTATAATACAATTCAGCACTATTTACGTCAGAGAACAAATAAGCGTAAAACTCGACGGAGCGTATATCACCTGGTCCAGCGTACCTCCTGTAATATTCCACTGCCCTGCCATCAACAAATCCTGGTAGGCTTAGCGTCTCACTCCAAGAAGTACCGTAGTACCATTCCGTCTCCTGGAGAACGGGGTAGACAGCGGGATCGTCACTTTTTGAGGGAAGCAAACCGTCTAAACTCAGATACAAGCTATCTGCTTTTGCCACTGGTAACAGCAAACCCAGCAACTCGAACAAAACCATTAGTGCACAAATCGATACGCTAAGCGCTTTTTTCATCTTGCCGTTACCTTATGCCGCATGACGATTTAGGATGAATGCATATTGAGATACTCTTCGCTGCACGCGGGTACTTTCTTCTCAGACCATATGTTATTTATGTTTTTGCCATCAGGCAAATTCTATAATTTTCACTTAAGACGAGCAGTACGTTGAAAAAGCAAGACCGACTTCAGCGACTTACGTTTCACGGCTTCAGATGGGCGCACTTTACTCTCTTATTGGGCAGAATCCGTCAGGACTAGTAGTAGCGCGACCTTCTGGGTGAAGTCGGATGTAGACCGTTCAGTAGCAGAACAAGCAATTTATGTGTATTACGGGAAGCGTGGCTGGTTTGGGATAAAAATTTGTTGAACAACAAGAAAGAAAAAAGGAGAGTTGCGGGCAACATCTCCATGTGGTAGCTGGTTCAAATCCCACCCCCCGCACTATTATGAGCATAACGGACGAGTGCCCGCTGTTTCGACAATTTTTCATTTTTTTGCTTCTGACAGTTGACCCTTTTGGAGGAAATTCTCGCATAACTTGCGACGAAGAACGTGACTGTTCCAGTTTGACTCAGAAATTCATGATGTTGCTAAGTATGAACGTGAGTATGAATATCAAGACACAACCTGCCGTGCAGAGAACCATCGTAAGTGCAGGAGGATTCCTCTCATGCGCCTGCGGCAATAGGTCACTTGCGCCCAGGTACAGAAAACCACCTGCAAAGAAAGGCAGAAGGAAGACCAAGTACAACTGTGGAAGCTGGAAAAAGAGTGTAGCGAGAGCACCCAAGACTGGCGCTATTGCGTCCAGGAAGAGCATCCGCAGAGAATTTTTCAGCGAGTTGCCAGAATTCAGCATCACAGCAACTGTACTTAGTCCATCTGTGAAGTCATGGCATATGACGGCAAACGCAATGACAATGCCAACGTGGATGTCAGCTTCAAGCCCAAATCCGATTGCCAAACCATCTATGAAACTGTGAACCGAAAGTTCTGAGCCTGCGAAAAGCCCACCCAATGGATGCTTAACTTCAACGTATTCTCCATTTTTGCCGAAAACATGTCCACTCACCATTCTGGAAATGATGTAGAGGAAAAGAAAACCGACAACTGTGACGGCCATCACTTCCTCAAGTAGAACGTTGGCGGAATTGGCAAATCTGAAGGTCTGGGGCAGTATGTCAACCAAAGAAGTTGTAATTAGCACTCCAGCCGCTAGGGCTCCAAGGGCTCCGATATTTTTCCTACGCCGAGCAGCGAAGATTCCTCCAATAAGCGTCGAGAAACAAGTAACAGTGGCTAACACGACGGCGTCAAAGTTCATACGGATATTATGCTTCATCAGGCGCTAATTAACGATTTTCCTCTTTTTTTGCCACTTTCCACTCAATAAGGAACAAGGTGCCGACTTTGAAGAGAGTTTTCTCTGCAAAAGTCAAAGAAAAATAAAGAGGGGAAATTGGATTTGTTCTTAAAGTGTCTATCGCTTTCTCAATATCAGCAGAGCTGCGGCGAGTCCGATGGCGAACGCAACGATGACTGCGATTCCCGTGCCGACGATGGTCATCGTGTAATCAGGTGGCGTCGGTTGCTCAGGTATTGTTATCTGGGTTGGCGCTGGACCGACTGAGACGGCTGTTGCCGCCGAGGAACTGCCGTATGAGGCGTCTCCCACGAAGGATGCAATAATCCTGTAGGTGCCTTCGTTCGGTGGAGTCCAGGGGCAGTCAAAGGTGCCGTGATACGGGTCTGTTGTAACTATCCCGATGTTGATGTAGCTTCCGTCCGTAGCTAAAGCAGTTAATTGCACTGGAACGCCCGTCAACGTGATGTTGTGCCATATTCCGTCGATTGGTTGTTGCATGTGTAGGTACTCCATTTGTGTCCCCATCGAGTCCACAGATACACACGGAGTACCGGGCTGAGCGAGGGATTGATCCGTAACTGTTCCCTCAATCAATACGCCTGTTCCTTTGGAAACTTCAGTCATTGGTGCTGCCACGGTTGTGGTGCTTTTGCCTTTTCCGAAGACGTACATCACGCCGTCGTATGAGCTAGCGAATGTGAGGTAGCCGTCAGCGATTGCGCCTGGAAATGTCCTAGAACCGCCTACGCCCGAATAGGCAGATATGTTCCATATGTTTGCTCCTGTGGTAGCGTTGAGGCAGTACAGTTTAAGTCCTCTGGTAATGGGTTGGGATGGCGTGTGCTCAGCGGTGAATGTGTATAGTTTTCCGTCAGCGACATAGCCGGTGGCGTGCCAAGCGAAGCCTCCGTTGTATGGTGTCTCGAATGGAGCAGAGGGTGCTTGGAACGACCAATCTATGTGGCCGTTTGTCCAGTTTATAGCGTGAACGCCGTCATAGCCGTTGTCAAAGATGTAGCCATAGGCTGATTGCACATCGTAAGCACCGAAAACTCCCCAGGGCCAGCTTGACAGAGGGCTCTTCCAAGCGATTTTTCCCGTGTACAAGTCCCATGCCCACCATTCGCCGGTCAACATGCGTTCAGCGAATTTCCCGTGGTCAGCTACTCCTGGCGTCCCGAAGAATTGTGCCCAATTCTCGTCATTAAGGTTTGTAACGTTCCACAGCAATTGTCCCGATGTCAGGCTTGCAGCTTGCACGAAAACACCGATACCCACGCCAGTTCCAGTTGAGCTGATTGTTCCTGTGGTTACAGCGATGCCTGATTCATAATCCACCGTGCCTAGGCTGCTGAATGGCCATGAGATGTTGCCCCAAACTCTTTGATTGAAGTCTTGGATGGTCGGTTGACCTCCGCCGATTCCAATGACCTCTGTGCCAGCGTTGTTTGCTATTGTCCAGTTGATTAGACGGTACTTAACGGTTGACCCCGAGCCGATTGTCTGTATGCTCAGACACCATGGATCACGGTAGAAGGTACCAGCTCCAACGCCGGTTGGTTGTCCAGTGATGTTTGCCGATACAACTCCAGTCAACGGATTATACTTTATGATCCGTCCCGGGTTACTTCCTGAGGCCCCGATTAGGGCCACTAGGTATGGGGTTTCTGTGTGCTGAGCTTCTGCACCGGGGACTTCCGCACCGCCTGGTTCGTAGGTTATGATTGAAGGCAGCGTCTCGCCTGACGCTACGGGGCGTTCCCAATATACTACTCCAGTGCGTAGATCGAAGCAACGCCATTTGGTCACTGCACTCACGCTGCCTAGGGTATTGCCACGTGCCGTTGATGTATACGGGGTCAGGAGGAACCGAAACGCTTGCGTAGCATCTTCCTGCGAGGATTATGGTCGGTGTAACGCCTCCGCCAACACCGGAGTATTGTCCCGATTCGCCTCCGGTGAGTCCACCTATCGCTCCCACCTGTTCCCACAATATGTGTGCACTGCCTGGCGCTTGGACGTAGGGAACGTACCTGTAGTTGCTCATGTACCTGTTCGTGTCGGCTGGCCAAGGTTCTGCTCCTCTAAATGCGTCAATTCCCGTAGCTGGCCAATTTCCCAGAATCGACTTCCACTCCCTGTTATTTGGTGAGACGGGTCTTTCCCAGTAATCGGTTGGAAGAGCAGCTGGAGGATAGGAAGCCACGAAATCTGCCTGCACCGTGACTGATAATTCTGGAGTTGTTGCCGGTTTGTAGTAGGCTGAACCGAGGTTTGTCGCTCCGGAGGTTCCGTTCGCAACGACTTTTCCTTGATAGTAATATCCTGCCGGATAGTACTCTCCAAGGAAGTCGTACTTGAACTTCCATGTGCCTACTGCGTCGGGCACGTAGGTGAACCAAGCGGTTCCGTCGCCTGCATAGGACGATATAGGACCGTATTTAACTACTGTTCCGTCTGGCTTCGTGATTGTTACTAGATGTGTATTTTCAAAGTCCCGCGCGACATTGATTGGAGGTTGATTCCAAACGTTCACTAGCAGTTGTTGACCAACGCCTATTGGGTTGGGATTGACGGCAAGGTAAGCCGTTGGCGTGATAGTAATGCTTGGACTAGCGCCTGCTGGTAAGGGTCCAGCTACTGGTTGACTCAAAGCTTGTGCCTGCACTTTTACTGTCACATTTGTCATCATTGCAAGTGAAGCCATCAAAATGATTACAGCAATCGCAGTTGTTTTCGCCGCTTTTTTTGTCAAATGCATTCTTTTTTCTCCTTGTATTTTTATCGCAAAGCTTGGAAAAAGCTTCGCAAAAGATAGATATGTTGGTACCTTGCCATTTAAAATTTGCCCAAGAAACCACAATCCAGAAACGGATTTCGCAAAACCAATTCTCCTGCGATCTTGTTATTAGTTTTTGCAGAGTCCCTTTTTGCGGAATGATTTTGGGACTCCGAGCAGTAGTGTTGGTTGACGTTGGGTTCTGAAAACACATTAATACTCGATTTGACACGTATGAACGGTATCAACGGAGGAAACAAAAACTCAACCCAAACCAGAAAACCCGAACCGTAGAAGAAATAAATGAGAAAATCAAGAAAGGCGACGCACAAGTTCTAACCGCTGAAGAAATGAAGCGCCTCGTCGAAAGCAGCGGCGTGGAAGTCGCCTTTAAAGAAATAGATGTCGTGACAACGGGAACTTTTGGAGCCATGTGCAGCTCAGGGGCAATCATAAACACTGGACATTCTGACCCACCCATAAAGATGGATAAGGTCTGGATAAACGACGTGCCCATCTGCCATCCAGGAGCCGCTGTCGACCTCTACATCGGCGCCACAGCTATGAGTGAAACGCAACCCTTCGAGTACGGTGGAGGACACGTAATCGAAGACCTCGTCAACGGCAAAGAGGTGGACCTCAAAGCCACAGCCTACGGCACCGACTGCTACCCCAAGACTCAACTCAGGACTCAGCTGACAAAGGATGACCTCAACCAGTTCTACCTACTAAACTTCCGCAACTGCTACCAACGCTACAACTGCGCCGTGAACGGCCGCGACGACACCATCTACACCTACATGGGCAAACTGCTCCCTCACTTCAAGAACGCTACGTTCTCAGGCGCAGGCGAACTAAACCCGCTCATGAATGACCCGGACTACGAAACCATCGGCACGGGCACACGAATCTTCCTCGGCGGCACACAAGGCTACGTTATAGGCGAAGGCACGCAGCACGAAGCCAAGACCCAGAATGGAACAATCATGGTTCGAGGAAACGCCAAAAACATGAACACCGAATTTCTCCAAGGCGCAGCACTCACAAAGTATGGCACGTCGCTCTACGTGGGCATCGGCATCCCGATTCCGCTGCTTAACTTGGGCTTGGCAAAGAAGACAGCCATTCGCGACGAAGAAATCTTCACCAACGTGATAGATTACGGCATCCCACGAAGAGGTCGACCTGTTCTACGAAAAGTCAACTACAAGGAACTGAAATCTGGCTCAATCATGCTGGACGGAAAACGAGTCCGAGTGAGCTCTCTCTCGAGCTTGAAGGTTGCTCGGAAAATCTCCAAGACGCTCAAGGAGTGGATTGAAACAGGGCAATTCTTCCTCACCGCACCCGTTGAACGCTTGCCGCTCGACACCGTGTTTAAGCCGATGCGGGAAACCGAAGCTGCACCCTTTGTCGCTGGAGTCATGCACGCAGCCGTCACATGCACTGAAAATGAGCCCATCAAGGACATTGCGTCTCGAATCGTCACCCGCTCGGTCAACCACATCGTCGTCATCGATGAGCAGGGCAAAATCGCGGGCATTGTGACGTCGTGGGACATTACCCGCGCCATGGCTGAAGGCAAGAAAGCCCTCGCCGACGTCATGTCGAGACGCGTCGTGACAGCGAAGCCTGACGAACCATTGGATACTGCGTCAAAGCGGATGGCGAAGCACAACATCAGCGCGTTGCCCGTAATCGACAATGAGAGCAAAGTCCTTGGAATAATCACGTCGGAAGATGTCTCGAAACTGCTTGGAAGGTGACAGAACATTGGTACGCATTCTCCTACGTTTCGATGAAGCCTCAGTTGAGAAGCCCATAACCTCCCAGATAATCCTGGAGCTTAAGGTGCCCATCAACATCATAACGGCACACGTGAACTCCAAGGGCGGCGAAATCCTTGCCGAAATCCCCGACGAAGCACTGGACAAAACGGTGAAGGCGTTCCGCGACAAGGGCGTCGATGTCTCCATCCCCAAACTCATTGAAGTTGACTCCGAAGAATGCTTCAGCTGCGGAACCTGCGTGTCCCTCTGCCCCGTCGAAGCCATCTCCATCGACAAAGACGGCTCAGTCGTGTTTGACCGAGAAAAATGCGTAGGCAGCACCTGCAGCGCCTGCGTTGACGCCTGTCCAACTAGAGCAATCAAGTCAGTGAAGGAGCTGGGAGCTATCGGCAAACCCGCAGCCAAGAAGAAAGCCGGAAAGCAGTCGTGAGCGCTTGTTCAAGCGAACTTTCGAACTGAAAGAATCACGCGGAACCATCATCGCCGACAAGGAAGAAGCCATCGACATTGCGATTGCATCTCTGAAGCGGAACAGGCTGGAGCTCGAAACGTTCGGCAAATCAAACCAGCGTTTTCTTTTTTCCCTCAAACCCGTCAAAACTACCCGACTGAGCCTCTCGTTGCGAAACTGATGGCGGAAGCGGCTGAAAAAGCAGACGTTGGACCCATGGCTGCAGTGGCTGGAGTTTTAGCGGATTTGGCGGTCAAAGACATGGTTGACGGCTGGCTGCGAAGTGGCGGTTGTCGAGGATGGCGGCGAAATCTCAGCTGTCTCCAACGTCTCTGTTGATGTTGCCTTGGCGGCGGGAGATGAACCTTTGTCGAGACGGTTCGGGTTCAGGCTCACGGAGTTTCCTGTTGGTGTGGCGACGAGTTCAGGTCGTTTCAGCCATGCTTTGAGCTTCGGCGATGCGGAAGCAGCCACAGTTTTCTGCGGCAACGCGGGGTTGGCGGATGCTGCGGCGACGGCGGTGGGGAACGTCGTGAAAGGCGAGAATCCTCAAGGAGCCATCCAGCACGGAATCGACAGGGCTCAGTCAATCCAAGGCGTGAACGGCGTGCTGATACTGTACAGGGGATTCGTTGGAACGGCTGGCAAGATTCCGCAAATCATAAGAGTTGACCCTGAAGCGCTCATAGTGCTTCTGTTGGGCTTGTGTAATTTTTGTTTAGTTGTTGTGGGTGGTTTTGCTCGTGCACAACTTCTTCTTGGGGTTTGTGTGGTTTGTTGTTTTTTGGTTTAGGTTGTGTTTGGGTTTGCTGGTTGGTTGTGTAAGCTTGTGACAAGCTAGATGTAGACACTGTATTGCTCCGTTGAGCAGGAGCATTTGCTGTGCGATTTCTTGTCAATACCCCCTCTATATATAGAACGTACATAGAGAAACGGGGATAGTGTTTTGCAGAAATGCTTTGCATCTTGCAGTACAGCAATGTAATGCGCGGTGTCTGTAGATGCTTAAATGAATGGGTTCGTGTTCGTCGAGAGGTTCAGTGCGAAGAGTCCATAGATTTTTGTTGCATTACATATTAATACTAAAGAGTCCTGTTGTAGAACAGGAAATAGAAGCAGGCTTGGACTCAGGGTTGCTCGCCGAACCTATTCTGGTTGGCAGAAAACGTGAACTCAAAGAGTTGGAGTTAGGTCTAGAGGCAGCCATCAAGGGAAAGGGTAATACCATTTTTATCTCAGGGGAAGCGGGAAGTGGAAAAACCAGACTAGTCAACGAATTCATTGGTGAAGCTAGGAAGAAAAATATAACCGTCCTAGCGGGGTGGTGTCTAAGCAACGCTGCGGTACCATATTTACCCTTCATAGAAGCCTTCGATTATTTCTCAAGCAACGAGGAATCGGACAGGGCTGCGGGCTCTCAGCAACTTGGTTTGAAATCGTTGTTAATGGGCCCTAATGTGAATGTTAAAACGGAAACCGCAACTCGAGAGTTATGGAAAGAACAAGCGTTTTCAGCCGTGACCAAAGAACTGCTAGAAATGTCAACAAAGAAACCCGTAATCTTAGTCATAGAGGACATTCACTGGGCCGATTCAGCTTCCCTTTCCCTTCTGCACTATGTTTCTCGAGCTCTAACTTCTGAAAGAATCCTTGTCTTAGCAACCTTCAGGAACGAAGAACCAGCGGAACCTGAGGGAGACCATGTTCATTCACTAGCTGATACCCTCCGCCTGATGGGAAGGGAAGACCTTTTCACTGAAATCAAGCTTGTAAATCTTGATGAAGTTGATGTTGGCAGAATCGTCGAAAGCATGCTCCACGGTAATGTCCACCCAGAACTAACCAAAAAACTTGCTGAAGAAAGCCAGGGCAACCCGCTATTCCTGGTTGAATCCATAAAATTCTTGTTTGAGCACAAGCGACTTGTTCGAGACGACGGTAAATGGCAACTTACAATCGATAAGCTGGACATTCCACTAAAAGTTAAGGACATTATCTTGCGAAGAGTAATGGCCTTAAGGCCTGAACAACGTAGAGTTCTTGATGTAGCATCCGTCATAGGAGATATCTTTGACCCAGAATTGATTGGGGACGTGCTTAACCAAGATAGCCTGCAAGTTCTTGAGGTTCTAAACGCAATCTACCAGTCTAACTCAATCGTGCGATCCGAGGAGAAGTTTTTTAGATTTGACCACGCAAAGTCAAGAGAGATTATTTATGAAAAGATTAGTCCTCCTCTGAGAAAAGGCTATCACGAACGAATAGGACAGGTACTTGAACGGAAAAGTGACCAACAAAGCACTACCGTTAGCGACTTAGCTTACCATTATACGATGTCTGGTAACGCTCCAAAATCGATTAAGTACAGCTTGGCTGCAGGCAAAGATTCACTTGCAAGATTTAGCAATACTGAGGCAATTAAACACTTCACCTATGTCCTGCAAACGTTGCCGAAAACACGTGAAAACACTGAGCAGAGGGCCACAGCACTTGAGGGGCTGGGCGACGCTTTTTTCGCCAGCATGATGTTCAAGGAAGCGGTAAAGTCTTTTGAAAATCTCGCGAATTCCGACGGCTCGTGTAAAATTAGAGCATTAACTAAGGCAATGGAAGCGGCCTTTTTTGGGAATGACCTATCTCGATTGACTGCCCTAATAGCAGAAGCGGAAAAATGCGACGTCTCTGGCTCATTAGAGAACGCTAGAATCCTCATGAATAAAGGTCGAGTCCAACTTTTGCAGGGGAACGCTCCTCTTGCTGTTCCGTATTACGAGCAATCATTAAGGGTCTTTGAGGAGGAATACCAACTTTGGGAGACTGCTTGGGACCTGATCGCCTACGGATGTAATGCGCCTACTATTGGCGAACTTCATAAAGGCTTAGCTGCTTTGTTTCGATCAATCGCTTTGTTTAAAGAGCTGGGGGATTCCCGTTGGCTTGTCGAAGCGTACAACTGCACAGGTTTAATCTGCGCATGGGCTTTCGGTTTTTGGAAGGAGAGCAGGAAGCTATTTGAGAAGGCCTTGGATGTTCATGAACGAGCGAAAATTGGGGATTTTTTGCGTCTCGCTCAAATATGCAGCCAGTATGCTTGGATTTGCGCGGCGGAGGGTGACCTCAAAGGAGCCTTAGCCAAGAGCCTTGAAGCACTCAAGTACGCTGAAAAGACAGACTCTGGCTGGGCCACAGGACTCGCTTATGCGAACTTGACGAGATACCATAGTATGCTTGGAAATCATGTACAGGCAAGAGAAGCATTTGGCAAACTGATGGGTCTGCCGCCGCAAGTACTTCTAAATCCAATTATTGATGCGCGCTTGGCTATGGCGGTGTTCCACGCGGGAAACGGCGAATTTGACACGGCAATGAAAACTTTCGATGCGATAATGCTTGATATGCAGCGGCAGAACACCCATGGCTTCTTCGTAGGGATAAACAAGTCCTATTATGCTTGGGCACTTAGCAGGCAGGGACGCAATGAAGAGGCAGCAAAACAGCTACGTGAAGTTGAGGAAGACTACGCAAATATTGCTAAGATGGTTAAGCACGTTAACGTGCAAGCGAGCTTAATGGCGCCTGTTAGAGCGATAGTTAACCAAGTCTTTGAGATACGCTTGGATATTGTCAATGTTTCGAGAGCAAGAGGTTCATTGGTTGCCATTAAGGACCTTTTCCCTGAAGGCTTAAGGGTATGCTCGATATCAGCAGGGTTTAATTTGAAAAACCGCTCAGTCGAATCTAAAGAGAACACACTTGAACCTTTCAGCGTAACGTCTGTTGTACTTACGTTGCAGGCGGCGGAAGCAAAGCGGTTCAACTTAACTCCAAAGATAGATTATATTGACGATTTGGGGAACTATGGAACAGCGAAGCCTCAAACCGTTCAGATAAGTGTCTCACCAAGGCCTATGAGGACTGAACTTGAGGATTCTGCGTTAAGTACAAGACAAAACAATATTGAATTCGGGTCGCTGGCAGCTGAGAAAGCATTTGATTATCTGCTAAAATCTTTCGCAGAGGACTACATTCGGAGAAAGATGCCACAAGAAAAGTCAGGTTGGAGAACCCTCATGGACATAGTCAGACAAGGCAAAATAACAAGACACAGCGTTTACGGTTCTTCACGTGGTCGCAGACAAACTTTGGCGGAACTTGAACAATCACATCTTATAGAACCGCGAATGTTTTCAGGGGAGAGAGGAAGAGGTGGAGTAGTCCGTAAAGTCAGAGTCTGCTACGAAAATGAAAATATCAAGCGACTGGTTGACCGAGACAGCATTGTTTAGCTTCCCTTAATTCTTCAAAGCTATTATTACGGAAAAATGACCAAAAATCAATAGATAATTTTCTGCGCTTTAGACATGCCCATGGAGGCCATCTAATGTGCCAAAAATCCTTTAATGAAATCGCTCGATTCGAGCGCGACGGAATACAAGAAATCACTGGAGAGCAGAGAATTATGAAAAAAACTACAGTAGCGGCAATTGCAGCTCTCTTCACTACAATATTGATCCTTTCCACAATGCAAGAGTTTCTTCCAAGAACTTTAGCTGCAACTGACAGCGGTTGGACCTTGACAAGTAACGGCAGAGGCGTAAAAGCGTACCCGGATCTTCGCGAGTACGTTTGGCAGAAAAACGCAAGTATGCCACCGAATGGACCCTATGACAAGATAGGCCTACACCGACTAGTAAAAATAGGCGTTCCGCTCAAGGGCGTGATCTTTGTTTGTCCTGGAACATACGCCAGCAGCGGAGACTATACTTTCGAATCCTCCAGAAAGTACATTTACGTTGGTCGAAAACAGTAGCCAGCCAATCTATTGGGCAAACAGAGGTTTCGACGTGTACGTGATAGATTACCGAACCCATTTCGTACCTACAAACATCAACGACACCAGCCAACTCTCATTTATGGCTGATTGGGGGTGGGACCAATGGATAAGCGACATGAAAGAAGCGGTTGACAAAGCCAAAGAGGTTTCAGGAGCAACTAAGATGTTCATTGCAGGCCAAAGCTTTGGAGGGAACGCAGCAATATTTTACGCGTCCAAATACTGGCAACAGGATGTGCAAGGGATAATACTTCTTGACGGGGGAAGCCCAAGCAAGAGAGCAGTCACTAGCGAACAAGTACAATCTAACTGCAACCATTAGTTTGATGAAGGCATCAGGCAACTGGACATTAGAAACACCAAACCTATCAAGCGGCGCCATCTCCAACGTTACATCTGGAATCTACTTCAGAGACCAATATGCTTTCAAAAATCCAGGGGCTCCTGCAGAGTACCCGCCCGGAACACCGCTACAGCCAACAATTAACCCTCTGACAAATCGAACATGGGCAAACATAACAGAGTACTTGGGTTTCCAGTTTAGTACAGCAAAAACAAGCAATCTCAACGGTGGGCTAGGCAACATAACAGCAGATATCTACTGGACAGCAATGGGCGATAGATATTGGCCCGTGAGATTGAGCATTGAGAATTCTGCAATTTTCGACTGGACTAACTGCCCTGACGTGACCTTTGATTTCGATGAATACTACAAGAACATCAACGTTCCACTGCTAAGCTACACCAGCGAATTGTTCGGTTATCCGATGCGAGGAAACCTGACCAACGGATTAGGAACTACGGATTTCACTTCTATCCTGTTGCCAAAATACGGACACTTAGACGTATTCGACGGAACATACTCAGTCAGAGATGTCAGCGAACCAGTGAATCAGTGGATGCGGAGCCAACTTGTCGGGCTGAAGGCTACGGCGTTCAGCGACGTGACCGTACTCTCCGGATGGACCTGGTGGTTCTTCGTACATAGCAAAGGCGGTGTGGGAGCTGTCACGTATCAGTGGTATGAAGGGACATCACTGCTTCAAGGACAAACATCCATGGTTCTGTCAGTAACCAAAACGTCGCCCGGGGTCTACACTTACTACTGCAAAGCCACAGACTCAGACGACGCAACAACCAACACCAACACAATAACCTTCACCGTCAGATAAACCTGCACAAAATGAGCGAAACCAAAAAGCAATCCACTACGTCTCCATTCTCCACCTTTTTTGTCTACACTCCTCATATAGAGAACGTGCATGGCGGGCAAGATGTTTTGCAGAATGTAATGCATCCTGCAATACAATAATTAAATGCAGAGGAGATGTTGCGCAGAATTTCTTTGGGGAGAAGGGGGACGTAATGCCTGCAGGTTAAGGAGAAAATGTGAGGAAATCCTGCAAGCACTGCTTTCCCTTGAATAATATCCTTGCCAATTTTTGCTTTTAAGCGATTTTCAGATTTATACCCAAATCTCTTCCAAATTCGCAGATTACCGTATTGTTCAATGTTCATAATTGGCTAGCCATCGTTTGTTCTTTCTTACCATAACGTTATAATACTCTACCCATCGAGGAAGATACCGCTGTTGACAAGCCATGGCTCCGAAGCGCCTCCTCATAGTCACCCACACTTTCCTTCCCCACGTTGGCGGCATTGAAAGGGTTGTGTACGAGCAGGGCAAACGACTCATGCGCCTCGGGTTTGACGTGTCAGTTTTGACGAGCAGGATGAACACCCCCCAAAGCTACATGATGGACGGCATCAAGGTTTACTGTTACGACTCATTAAATGCGGCGTTCGGGCTGGGCATCCCCTACCCAATTCCGCAGGTAAACTGCTTCGAACCCTTCTACAAACTCATCAACCAAAGCGACTTGGTTCACGTTCACGGTCACCCATACCTATCGTCGCTTTACGCTGTCAAACTTGCCAAGTTTCTGGGCAAGCCAGTCGTCCTTACCCAGCACAACACGTTCATAGCTTACGAGAGTGCGCTATGGGACCATGTCGAATGGTGGAACGACGCCACCGTTGGCAAACAAGTCATCAGGAGCAGCGACAGGATAATTACGGTCAGCAGCGCCACACGCGAATACGTGTTAAGCCTCGGAGCTGACTATCAGAGAACAAAGGTGCTGAGGAACGGCGTGGACGTGGACCGATTCAAGCCGTCGAACGCCTCTGGAAACTCGGTCAGGAAAAAGCTTGGAATCAGTCCCGACGCCACCGTCATCCTGACTGTCCGAAGACTCGTTTACAAGAATGGCATCGATACACTTATCGAAAGCGCATGCCTCGCGCTTCAGAAAGACCCTAAACTGGTTTTTCTAGCCGCTGGAAAAGGACCAGACCGCGACGCTATCCAAGCCAGAATACAGCAGCTCGGAATCTCCAACAACTTCAAACTCGCGGGTTTCGTCTCGGATGCAGACCTGCCTGCATACTACAATGCTGCTGATGTGTTCATTTTGCCATCAAAATCTGGCGAAGGCTTACCCCTCGTGGCACTCGAAGCTATGTCACTGGCTTGCCTGTTATAGCAACTGACGTCGGTGGCATCGCTGAAATCATGGCTGATGGCTACGGGAAACTTGTGCCCGCAGGAGACGCTGAGGAGATGTCTGAGGCGATTCTTCAGTTTAGCAGGATGGACTTATCATCCGTGAAATCAGCCGTGCGATCCGTGGCTGAGTCAACGTTTAGTTGGGAAGCAAACGTTAAGAGACTCGCGGAAACATACGAAGAACTTATTTAAGGTGCCATTACAGAATCTATATACCCTCGGAGAAGGAGCCAGAACGATGACGACGAAGGTGGATATGGTCTCAGTTGTGATTCCCACCCTGAACGAGGCGGGCAACATACGCGAAGCCGTATACACCATTCATGAACAACTAGCAGTACCCGAATGAGATAATCGTCGTCGACGGCAACTCCACTGACGGAACCATACAAATCGTAAAAGACATCGATTTCTGCAAGCTCATCATAGAGCCTCGACGCGGCTACGGGCTCGCGCTGCGAAAAGGCATGTTAGAAGCGAAAGGCGACACAATCGTCATGGTTGACGGAGATGGAACATACGAGTTCAGGCACATAAACCGCTTATTGCAGCACATGATGGAGACCGATGCAGACCTGTGCATGGCAACACGCATGTACGACCCGAACAAAGCCATGGGATTCATGAACTTCGTCGGCAACAAAATCATAACCACATGCTTTGACTTCCTTTACTCGCAGTTTCTCAGCGACACGCAATCGGGCTTTCGTGCAATCAGTCACTCCGCCATCGAAAAAGCGGAGTTAAAGGAGACCGACATGTCCTTCGCCACGGAGATGCTCGTGCAATTCGCCAAAAAAGGCTTCAAGATGGTTGAAGTTAAGTCAGTCTACAAGCAGCGCAGATACGGCAAGACGAAACTGAGGAAGTTCAAGTCGGGCATCGAGATATTCACCACCATGCTAAAGGGATTCACAAAGTGACGACGTCAAAACCTTCTGCAATGAAAAAAATCGGCGACGCTCTGAACACAGGAGACGACAAGGGCGTCATAATCGCCGTGGCGGTTTCGCTCATAATCATAATCGGCGTAGTGGCGGGCTACTACGTTTATCACGTCATTTATGAGAAGCCAGAAGGGTACACCGATATTTACGTGCTCGACTCGCAGGGCAAAGCAGTGAACTACACTTTCAACCTCACCGTCAACCAGAACGCCACGTTTAACGTATACGTCGTGAACCACATGGGCGACACCGAATCGTACCAAGTGCAGGAGAAAATCACCACTGGACCGATATCGCAATTGCCCATTGACGTCGCACCTGTAAATACTTACGCGAAGACATTGGCTGATGGTGAAACATGGTCAATCCAAGCACCTGTCGACGCTGCAGAGCGCTGGAAGCTACGCTATATTCTTCGAGCTGTGGTCGGATAATTCAGGAAATCTGAAATTCACGGGAAACGCAATCAAACTGAGCGTTGACGTGGTAAGCCAGCCCTAAACTTCTTGAGTTGTTTGCCTGGAAGCGTACTCTTCTTCAGTCTCAATCCTATGCACGTTGTTATAAGCGCAGAACGGAATAATCTTCAGATCTGGCGTGACGTAGTGCACAACGCATCGTCGGACGCGGTTTACGTCGAAGCTGTACGGGTCCATGAAGGCCATGCAGCCCAGCAGGAAAATCCTCCGCCTCAGATTCCCCAGCGACTGGTACGTCGGCGAGATGTGTGTTCGCAGGATGGTCTTCATCAACGTGAAGAAACCGATTTCCTTGGTCACTAAGGGCCAATTCAACGAGCGCATGGCGGCAAAAAACAACGTTGACAACAAAGAAAGCTGACCCTTTGATTCGACCGACCGGGCGGTTTTCTGTATGCTGCCGAAGAATTTCTCGAAATCCACGAAGTGGTTGATTGGTATGATGGTGCCGCTGCGGGAGACGTACATCCAGTTGACGACGCCGCATTCGGGGCTACATGAGAACAGTGGCCACGGCTTCTTCATGAACTTCCGCATAATCATAATGGGTGAAATCATCACGGACAGGGGGAAGAAATCCTTTACCTTAATCTGTCCCTGCGTCTGACTCTCCACTTCCTCGACGAATCGCCAATCTCGCATAGCATCTCGGAATGGGTTATCTGAAGCTCTGCCCGTGAAAGCAACAGGCTGGAAGATCAATCCGCGGACGATATCGGAGTTACGTCCCGCGAACTTCACGATGTCGCCGACCTCGGCGTCGTTGAAGCCGCCCATCAGAGTGTTTACGAGAATGATCTCCATGTCGTATTTGCGGCAGACATCGAGGGCTTTCATCTTGATGTCGACGAGTTTGCGTCCGCGGATCTTTTTGTAGACTTCATCATGGAAGCTGTCAAACTGCAGGTAAACGATGTTTAAGCCTGCGGCTTTGAGTTTCGCTGCGATTTCGGGTGTTTCAGACAGTTTAATCCCGTTGGTTGCCAGAATTGTCATAAAACGTAGCTTATGCGCTGCCCCGACGATTTCATGCATGTCTTCCCGTTCTAATGGCTCTCCGCCCGAAAACAGAACCGCTGGAGGTTTAGGGTTTTGCTCGCTTAGAAAAGTTAGCATTCGAATGAGTTCGTCCTTTGTTGGTTCGTAGTTAACCTGGTGGTCGCTGAACGTCGAAAAGCATATCGCACATCGTAGGTCGCATCGCTTCGTGACGTCGATAACGCCGATGACGGTGTCGGAGGCGTGTTTCTCACAGGATTCGCAGATGTAGGGGCATCCTTCAGGGTTCTTTGGGGCGATTTTATCTTCAAAGTACTGGAAGTGGTCGAGGCTTTGGGCAAAATTGAAGATTTCTGGGCCCTGCCAATGGGTGAACGAGAAGGCGCCATGTTCAGGGCATGCTTTGGATATCACGATTTTTCCATCTTTCTCGGTGAGCGAGGCGTCGATTTTCTTCTGGCACACGGGGCAGATGCTCTTCGATTTCTTCATTTGACGAACGCCTCCAGCACCAACGACAGGATGAGCAGCATCATGGACATCGTGATGAGACGCTCGTACTTTTTCACGTTCTCAACCGTCGGGGCCGACGTCACCAGCCGAGCGGAAGCATAGAGGAGCAGCGAGCTCCAAATCAGAATCGGCACGAGATAGTAAATGCCGAAAAAGCCGAGCAAATACGGAAGAGGCGCCAAAACCGCTGTGAACGCGAAAAACACAGCGGCGATGGCGACTGAGTTTTTGTTTCCGACACTTTGAGGAAGCGTTGGATATCCAACCTTTGAGTCTCCCTCAGCACTCAAGATGTCCCGCAGGATGTTGCCTCCGATTGTTCCGAACGCGATAGGGTACAAGCTCAAAGACACAAGACTCAACGAGAGGGGACTCGCAGCGTTCGAACCCAGCGTAACTGCCTCGCCATAAAGAAAGGCCGTACCAGTTAAAAGTCCGACAAGAATGTTCGCTGCAAAACCCGATTTACGTTTAACCAGCGCAGAATAGGCGAGAAGCAAAACCGAATCAGCCACCAGAATCAGAAGGCTAAGCACGTTAACCCATACAGCAAGCGCCAAACCCACTGCAAAGAACACAGCTGAAACCGCAACGACTTGCCGTAGGGAAAGCGCGCCTGAGGGGATAGGACGTCTCGGCTTAATAACGGCGTCGCTCTCCCTGTCATAGTAGTCGTTTATGGCGAACCCAGCGGAGGTTATGAAAGCCATAGAAAAAAAGGTCAACACTGCTGTCTCAACGGGCAATGCTGCTTTGGTTATGGCAAGCGCCGTCAGGAGCGATAAACCGCCCGTCATGAGCCAATAAGGTAGCCGCAGGAGCGCGACTAGCCCTTTAGCTGGGGTTGTCGGCATGCAGGTTTTTCCTCTCTGCGATAAGCTTCGTAAGGTGGTCTTCTAAAGTAATTTTTGGTGTCCAATTCAATTCTTTCTTCGCTTTGCTTATGTCAAACCATATGGTGTCGATGTCGCCTTGCCATGAAACCCCTGTAGTCGTGACGAATGTTTTTCCTGAAAGGTTGAGAATTTCAAGAATCACGTGCGCAAGGTCGATTATCTTGGTTGTTTTCCCGAACCCCAAGTTGTAGGTCTTTCCAATGGCTTTTTCCTCTGAAGCCGCCGAGATGATGGCGTTGACGATGTCAGCTACGTTGACGAAATCTCTCGATTGCTGTCCTGTACCGATTATCTCCAGCTTCTTCGGGTTCTTCTCCAGTTTGTCCAAGAAGTCGTTGATTACGCCGTGGCATCTTGAACCGTAGACGTTAGCAAACCTCAGGACCGTGGTGTCTAACCCGTACTGGCTTGTATACATCTGGCAGTACTCTTCGCCGACCACCTTGGATAATCCGTAGCAGCTGAATGGGTGAAAACCATACTCTTCGGGAGTGGGCAGTTTAGTTGGGTTGCCGTAGATGGCCGCGCTGGAGGCAAACAATATTCGCGAGTCGTCTTTGCGGGCTTTTTCCAAAACATTCAAGGTCCCTCGAGCGTTTGTGTCGAAGTCTTCGGTCGGGTTCTCCATCGAGTAGGGCACCACAACCTGCGCGGCAAGATGAATGATTACATCAGCCTTTTCGGTGCCGCAGAGCTTCTTGAGGTTGAGGATGTCGCCCTTCACGAACTTTGCCTTTGGGTTGTCTTTCACGTTCTTCATTTTACCGTGGGACAGGTTGTCGTAGATGGTTACGTCGAGGTTGGAGTCCGTGAATTTCTTCGTTAGGTGGAAGCCTATGAACCCTGCACCGCCAGTGACAAGTATCCGTTTTCCCTGTAGTTCCCCCATAATGCTCACAACAAAGTCTATATTCCCATTTGGACGGTGATAGGGTATATGTCGAAGTCGAATGCTATAAAAACTTTTAGGGATTTGCTTGCTTTCCTCACGATAATTCCAATGGGCATGGGAGAAGACTTCGTAACCGTCTCCGCCCAGTACATGTTCCTGTTTCCTCTCATCGGAGGCTTAATCGGGCTATTCGCGGCTGGTTATTTCCAAGGCAGCCTCTTCATCATATCAAACTTGCTCACATTTGCCAACTCATTTCTCCGATTCCTACCCGTTGATTTCCTCCTCAAATTGGCACTCGCAGTCACAACGCTGGCTTTCCTTCTCGTCTTGACAGGACTGCAACACTTCGACGGTTTGGTGGATTTGGGAAACGCCATCGGTCTGCACCGACTCGAGGAGCGGAGGGAAGCAGCTCACGCGTGGTACGTATCCTACAAGGGTGCCGCTCTCGCCATCGCCGTGGAGTTCATTGCCATCCTTGGGTTGTTCTTTCTAAACCCAGCGTTCGCACTCTCCGCCATTATCGCCGCAGAGGTCGCAGCTAAATTGTCGATGGTGACGATTGTGGCGGTTGGGCAATCTGTTGGGAAGGGGTTGGGGGCGCGTTTTTTGGAGAAAGCAAAGACGAAGCGCAACATCTTTGCCTATGCCATTTCGCTCCTCATCTTAGTGCCCCTTCTCGGATGGATCGGTTTGCTCGTGGTCGCAGCCAGCATCATTGTTGGCTTACTGATGTCAGGAGTTGGAAAAGCCGTTTTCGGAGGCGTATCCGGAGACATGATTGGAGCAACGAACGAAACGGCACGAGCTGTAACTCTGATTTTGTTGGCAGGGGTTCTCGCGCTTTGAAAATTCCCGCGTTAATCATGGCTGGGGGCAAGGGCAAACGCATGGGGCTGCAGATGGAAAAGCCACTTCTGCCCTTTCTGGGCAAGCCGTTAATCGAGTGGGTTGCAGAAGCAGTTGCCTCGGCGCATAAAGTATCCGAGTTCTATATCGTGACGAGCCCGAACACGCCTGAAACAGAAAAACACTGTACAGCGAAGGGCTGGAAGGTTCTGCGAACCAATGCGAAGAGTTACCATGATGACTTGAAACAGGCTACTCGTGATGCTGGGTTAAAAGATGGAGTTCTAACGGTTCCTGCGGATCTGCCCGCCTTAACGGGCAAGTTTCTGGACAAAATCGTCAGCGCGTTTGAAGTTTCGAGCAAGGATTTCTTTGCAGTGTTTGTTCCCATCGACAAAAGAGAAAGTCTCGGGCTTTCTGTTGATTCCACCGACGAATACAAAGGCGTTTGGTACGCAGTTTCAGGAGTTAACATTGTAAACGGCGCGAAAATTCAGGGTAAGGAGAAAGTTGAAACGAGCGCCATGATAACTGAGGAAATCGAAGTGTTGTTGAACATTAACACCGTGAAGGATTTGGAAATCGCCGAGAAATTAATGAGCATCAGGGAATGCTAACGCGATTTAGTGACCAAGGTTTCGATCGACGATATTGATGAGCCTAGTTTTGTTCTCTCCTTTCAGCCGCCTCAAGCAACTAGCTTTGTTAGTTTAGGCATGTACCTTGGCTAAATTTTTTTTAATTTGCCGGCTGTCCATCCAAAGTTCATGACCACATGCGGTTCTACTTATTGGTTTTTTCGGTAAAAGGCTAGTTTAGCGAGAAAACTTCGCAAACCTTATATACTCTATGAATAGCCCTTTTAGCCACAAAACATAGAGGAGAAAATAGAGAATGGAAACATTTAGAAAGAAAACTATGACTTCTGCCATTGCAATATTCCTGATATCATCCATGGCTATCACGATGTTTGCACTGCCAAACGCTTTTGCCCAGGTAACGTCCACGATCATATCCTATCCGATCATTGATGTCATTCCCAATCCGTGTGGCATTAACCAGCAGGTCTTGATTAACTACGGAAATCTACAATACTTAAACGCTGAGAATGATGGCTGGAACGTAACCATAACCATCACAAAGCCAGATGGCACAACAGACACTCTCACACCACCAAAAACTTGGTCAACAGGAACAGCGGGAATATGCTTATGTTCCTGACCAGCTCGGCACGTATTATTTGCAGACCAACTTCCCGCAACAATGGTACAACACCACAACTGCGCACCATAACCAGTCGAGTACTGTATGGTGCAGGCCAAAGCGACAAACTAGCACTTGTAGTACAACAAGACAGCACCACCGTCTTATCCTTGGCAGCCGCTTCCGTCTGAGTACTGGACGCGACCCGCGGACTCTCAGCTTCAAGACTGGTACACAATCATGGGCAGCTGGTTGATCCCTACCCCAACCAACCTGAATAACTTATATGCTCCCAACAATGCAGGACCAGAAAGTGCACATGTACTTTGGTCGCAGCCAATCGGCGACATGGAGGGCGGAATTGCAGGGGGAGACACAGGTAAGGTCGGCCATGAAACTGGAGATGCATACGAAGGCAAATGGTCAGGTTCAATAATCATCATGCGGGGTCCTCTACTACAACAAATTTATCTCTGGTAATCCGCAACAGGAAGTCGTCGCAGTTGACTTGCATACTGGAAAGACATTGTGGGACAAGAATCTCTCGCCCGGAAACGTTACCAACCTAAGAATCGGCTTCGGCCAGAATATCTTCTGGTGGTCTAGGAACAACCGTGCAGTCTTCTCATATCTGGTGTGCACTAGTGGCACGTACTGGTTCTATTTCGACGCTCTCACTGGCAATCTGCAGTTCAACATGACAAACGTACCCTCAGGCACCAACTACTACGGACCAAACGGTGAAATACTGAAATACTCTTTAGTGAACTACGGCAACTCTAGTGTTCCAAATTGGCATCTGCTTCAATGGAACTCCAGTTGGGTAGTCACCAACGGCAAGACCGGAATGGCTGAGAGCTGGGGAAGCCAAGTTCTCGGGACAACCTACAACGCAACTCTCAGAGGATACGACAAGAACGTTTCAGTACCCGGCATGAACGTAGCCGGCTTAACAATGCCAAGCAGCAGCTTTACAAGAGCCTTTGTTGGCGACAAAATAATCGGCTCACGCGTCGACCCTAACCCAGGTTAACCTGTGGGCTATAAGCATAAACCCCTCAAACATGGGAACACTGCTGTACAACACAAGTTGGACACCGCCAGCCGATTGGGTTGCAGGGAACGTGTCAGTAGGTAGCGGCATGCAGAGCGGATTTGATTCTTGGAGTCAACAATATGAAACTGCAGTCATATGGATCAAAGAGACCAGATTAAGCTACGGTTTCGACCTTAACACCGGCGCATACATGTGGGCAACTGAAAAGTCGCAGAATTTCCAAGATGCATGGGACGACTCACCGAGCTACACTCACTTCATCGACTATGGCGAACTGATATCAGCATCGTTGGGCGGAACAGTATACGCCTACAACATCACCACGGGCAAACTGATATGGACATACAACGCAACAGACCCCTACACCGAATCTTACATAGGCAACAACTGGTGGACAGTCCCCGTCGTCGCTACAGATGGAAAACTCTACATCGGTTCAATGGAACACTCTGCACAAGAACCTA
This sequence comes from Candidatus Bathyarchaeota archaeon, assembly GCA_963820675.1. GTDB lineage: Archaea > Thermoproteota > Bathyarchaeia > Bathyarchaeales > Bathycorpusculaceae > UBA11855. Next base: position 284,795 of record CAWGAW010000022.1, read on the forward strand.
AACCAAGAGGCGCACCGTTCTTCTGCCTAAACGCAACAACAGGCGAATTACTCTGGAGAGTCAACGGAATGTTCCGACAGACCCGCTGGGGTGGACGAGGAATCATCGGCGACAGCATCATCGCCACAATGGACACATACGACCAAAGCGTTTACGCTATAGGTAAAGGACCAACAGCCATGACAGTGACCGCACCAGACATCGGCGTTGCTTTCGGAACACCCGTGGTCATAAAGGGAACGGTAATGGATATCTCGCCTGGCACACAAAGCGACAACGCGAAGTTGCGCTTCCCGAACGGAGTCCCAGCAGTATCAGACGACAACATGAGCGACTGGATGCTCTACGTCTACAAACAGTTCCAACAGCCAACCAACATCATGGGCGTACCAGTAAGCCTCAACGCGATGGATTCGAACAACAACTACATCCACTTAGGCGACACCACAACCGACGCAAGCGGAACGTTCAGCTTCATGTACACGCCTCAGAACGGCTGGCAAATACACAGTTTACGCTACTTTCGCTGGCTCTAAGGCCTACTACGGCTCATACGCACAAACCGCTCTCGGCATGCAAGAAGCACCTGCTCCAGTAACTGTTCAGCCGCAACCCGTGTCAATCGTTGAGCAATACTTCGTCCCTGCAGTTGCAGGCATAATCATAGCAATCATCGCAGTCGGCGTCAGTCTTAGCAGTATTGACGATCAGAAAGCGTAAGTAAAAGCAGTAAACAAGCATTCAACACAACCTTTCCCTTTTTTTCTTCCAAAAATTGCTCGTGCAGTGGAGAACGAGTCTTTCCATTTTGCTCTTCAGTTTGAAAAGATTATGCGACGACCCAGACGTTTGAGTCCACGAGTTCCCATTGTGTGGTCAAGATGACTTGGGGATCGCTGTAAACTCGCATATCCTTTAGTTCCACAAGCATACCCGTTGCTCCGTCAAAGTGCACGTAAAGGTAATCGTCAAACGTTCTCATTGCTGGGTCAGAAGTGTCGCCGAACTCGATTCTGCAACGTCATAATGTTCGTATCCCGATTGCCACTCTTGTAGGTTCGCGTCTCAGTTTGGTTTACTATTTGCCCATCCGAGCCTCCAGGGCTCACCAAGTCGTTCAATCTTAGATTTGCTGGGTAAATGGCCCAGAAAACCTGATTATCGTTTCCGGTCACCACGTTCACGTTGCCTGAGTTCTCGATTTCCGTTCCGTTCGTGAAGTGCCAGGTCGTGTTAAATTGGACTTCGAGGACCTGAAACAGAGGTTATGGTGACTCGGTACCAGTCGGTCATGTTCAGCTGCGAAAAAGCTTCGGGTACAGAACCGTTATCGCCAATCACGGCTGAATAGCCCTTTATGCTGTACGTGAAGACGTTGCCTGCGACGACGCCTGGTCTTGTGGTTGCGTCGGGTGTTTGGGTTTCAAGTACGGCGGCTATGGCGATGCTCACTGAAACGAAGATTATGACAATTGTAATGAATAATTTACTGACCATTAAACAAACACGCCTTATGCAACTATATAGGCTTTGTCGGCGCCAACTCAAACTTCGAATGAACCACCCCCAAGCAAGAGAACTGGCAGACCCACCTTCCTCACGACGGTTGAGGTTCTTTAGAGGTTTCCTTCGTCATCTTCCTCACGAACTCTTTGATGCCCTCTGAAGTCCCGCAGACGATTAGATGCCCATCTCTCTCGGATTTAATAGAAAGACCTGAATCATGTGCAAGCTCCTCCAGTTTCTCCTTTGGTAGGCTGACAATAGGGGTGACACGAACCCACTTCTGGTCGCGCGGCAAGCCGGGAACAAACCTCTGCTCCTGCTCATTTACTGATTCTGTTTGGGGTCCGCATACTTCGCAGGAAGAACCCTCTAATCTCCTGAGCCATTCATCAATCTTCTCGGCTGGAAAGCTCTTTTGAGCTTCAGTTACGACGTAGGCTTCAACGGCCGATAAGTACTGTTCGATTTTTGGTCTTATCTCGCCTTGACCATGACTGTCTGCTTCCGTGAGTTTAATGAGTGTTTTTGCGGACTTCAGGTCGTTCATCACGTTCTCAGGTGCTGGGGTGCCTTTCTTGCGGAGTTCTATGATGATTTCTTCGAGTATCTTCCACGTTTCTGAGTAACCCACGGTTCATGCCACCTTCTTGGCTGAGATGTTACAGGTTGCGTTCCGAACCTATAAGCCTTGACGGCGCGTGGAGTCAACTTTCCACCTTGCGTCTTCTGTTGAGAGCGAAAAATGCTACGGGCGGGATCTCAATACAGCCCAAACTTTCCTCCACCCATCTAGCTTCGATCTCCATGAAACAATTATCACTGCAACGACGCTTGCATAGGCGTGACAATAACTGCACAATGCTTCATTGCAGATTGGCACTGGACGCACAATGGCTTTGTTACGCAGAATGTTGTTTCAGCACCAAAACTGCAATAGCACCCATGCAAAACGGCGCCAAACAGCATAATTGCTGCACAATGGCAAAAACCATTGACACAACACAAAAATTGACTCACAAACCCAACACAAACAGTTTCCTGAGCAACAAGAACTCAAAGCGTAAACATAGAAAGCTGACTAACACGGCTCAAAGCGGTTTCCCGAAAGCCTCGCCGTTGACATTCGGTTCTAAGTTTTGGCAAAAACTGCAGTTTTCGATATCCATGTTCGGGTCTAAGTCTTTGTGAATCTTACAAAGGTAACCCTTCGACCGTAGCGTCTTGCAGACCGCGCAGAACCAAGCCAAATTGTTCATCTGGTCTGCGGAGCCATTTGCTAAGAACTCGGCTTGCTTCGCCACCGAAGCCGCTATATCGGGGTCACCCCACAAATCAAGGGAATTGCCACGAAGTTTCTTCTGGTATAGGCTTATAGCCGGCTGGCTTATCCCGAGAAGCTTCGCCACCTGCGCCTGGTTTAAGTTGTGGTTGTTCATAAGCTGGGCTGCCACCATTGCGCGGACAGAAGGCAGAGCACACTTTACGGCGACTTCACATGGGGTTAGCATTCTCGGTCGCTATGTTGGTATGTTCGGTAGGTGTAAATAAGCTTTATTACAATCGTTATCACTCGCTGAGTGAAAACGATAATTGCAAGCGAGCGCGTTTCAAGCTCCGGACATACATAGTTGCAAAACAAGCGGTTGCAGCACTTGCGGAGCGCAATCCTTAACCGAAACCACGCAAAAACAAATAACAGTTACGGCTCACGTATTTCGAGGAGAGTTTTAGGAATTGTCTGAAGATAAGAAGACACAGATAAAAGAGGCAATCAGGCAGCTTCATGCTGGAGTTCCCCCTGAACAGGTCAAGGAAAAGTTCCGAGGCGTCTTGGAAGGCACCGACGCGTTGGAAATCGCAAAAATCGAAGAGCAACTCAGCAAGGAAGGCATGAAGAAAGAAGAAATGCGCAAACTATGCGACGTCCACATGGCACTCTTCAAAGAACAACTCGAGAAGCAGATGCCGCACATGAAACCGAGTCAACCCATAAGCATCCTCATGGAAGAACACAAAATCATGCTCCAAATGGCGGAAAAACTCACCGCCATCGCGAACAAAATTCTCAAGGTCACCGACATGCGATACGTCTCCGAAGAAATTCACCAGGTTGAACACATCGCCGAAGACTTCACCGACGCAGAAAAACACTATATCAGGGAAGAAAACGTACTCTTCCCCGTTGTAGAAAAACACGGGGTGACAGAGCCACCTGCGATTATGTGGATGGAACACGACCAGATCAGGGAGCAGAAAAAGCAGCTCCACAAGCTCATCGGCGATTTGGACAAGTCAGGGTTCGAAGCTTACAAGCAGCAGCTTTGGGAAACATCCAAGACGTTGAGCACTCTGCTTTCGAATCATTTTTACAAGGAGAACAACATTCTGTTTCCAGCTGCCATGAGCGTCATAACCGAAGCCGAATGGGTGGACGTTAGAAAAGAATTCGACGAAATCGGCTACTGCTGCTTCACACCGCCTGAAATGGTGGCAACCAAGACAACGGAGAAGTTAGCAGCGCAAACATCTGCACATGAAGGGATGTTGAAGTTTGAGACAGGAAACTTCACGAAGGAGCAGCTTGAAGCCCTATTGAACTCGCTTCCCCTAGACATCACGTTCGTCGATGCAGACGACACCGTCCAGTTCTTCAACAAGCCTGACAAACGATTTTTCGTCCGCACGAAAGCCGTTATCGGGAGAAAAGTGGCGAATTGTCACCCACAGAAGAGTCTGCATATCGTGAGCCAAATCGTGGAATCGTTTAAGAGCGGAAAGAAGAACGCCGCCGAGTTCTGGATTACGATGAACGGTCGTTTTCTACTCATCCGCTTCTTCGCGGTCCGAGACAGCAGAGGAAAATATCTTGGAGCCATGGAGATTGTGCAGGACTTAACTGACCTGAAGAAGCTTGAAGGCGAGAAACGACTGCTGGATTGGACAGACTAGAAAAGTAAATCCACAACGATTCTCTCTCATTATTTGCCAATCACCCGTTTCTTTTGGAGGTTCAAAAGCTTGAAACTTGCTACTATTAAATCCGAGGGATTAGCCCACAACAGCTACTACCTATCTGACGGATACGAAGCTGTCGTCATTGATCCGAGACGTGACTGCAAAATCTACACGCGTCTGGCTGAGAAGGAGTGCACACAAATCAAATACATTCTCGAGACTCACAGGAACGAAGACTACGTCGTGGGTTCCGTTGAGCTGCAAAACATGACGGAAGCAGAGATCGGACACGGCAAAGGGATGCCCTTCAAGTACGGAGAGCACCGTTTTGACGACGGCGACGAAGTCAACGTGGGTAGCCTGAAAATCAAGGTGCTGAGCACACTTGGACACACGGACGAATCTGTGTGCTACGTGATTTGCACTGCGGAGAACACGAAGGATGCGGCTTTGGTTTTCACGGGTGACACATTATTCGTCGGCTCGGTTGGACGCACAGACCTCTATGGCAAGGAAGCGCAGCCGAAGCAGGCAAAGAAATTGTTCAATAGCATTACCGAGAGGTTGTTGCCGTTGGGTGGGCACGTCGTGATTTATCCTGGTCATGGTTCGGGCAGTGTATGCGGGGGAAACATCGGCGCTCTGGATGTCAGCACTTTGGGCTTCGAGAAGAAAACTAACCCTTACCTTCAACTTGATGAGGAAGCTTTCGTCAAACGCTCCATGAGCGAGGTTCTTGTTGTGCCCAAATACTTCAAGAAGATGGAAGAGCTCAACTTGAACGGTGCGCCATTGCTGAGTGAACTTGCCTTTCCGAGACCTATGAATGTCGCCGATTTCGAGGACCACATTCGGGAACCCAACATGTTCGTGGTGGACACCAGAAATCCCTACGCCTTCGCTGGCTCACATGTTCCCTGCTCCTTAAGCCTATGGCTGGGCGGAACGAGCGTTTATCCAGGGTGGATTATGTCCGTTAACCAGTACATTGTTTTCGTGCTTGAGCGCCCCACAGACATAAACAGAGTAGCTCGGCGATTCCAGAGATTAGGGTTTGACAACATGTGCGGGTACCTCTGTCCAGGAATGAGCGAGTGGCAGGAGGCTGGCAAACCCATAAACAGTTTCGGCACGTTGTCTGCCCAGCAGCTCAAGATTAAACTAGCGAAGGAGGGTGTCTCGCTATTGGATGTCCGGGAACCTCACGAGTGGCAGGAAGGCACCATTGAAGGAGCGGAGACGGTATTCTTCGGAGACCTTGGCGACAAAGCTAGTTCATTGCCCAAAAACAAGCCGTTTGCCGTGATTTGCTCAGCTGGGAACAGGTCGAGCATCGGCGCGAGCATCTTGGAGCAGAAAGGCTTCAAGGACATCTACAATGTGCTGGGTGGGATGACGGCTTGGCAAGCGCTGGGTTATCCGATGAAAGTGTAGTTCAAGCTTTTTCTTTCCGCAGTTTCGCGATTATCCTACGTGTTTCTACCTTGGAAGGGTGGGTGATTGCGCCTGTTGGGCATTCGGGTTCACAGCCACTGCATAGAACGACGCAGTTGTTCGGATTTTTGACAACGGGTACTTTTTTGCCCTGTTTTTCTTCGAATTCGTACACTCCGAGTTTGCAGTAGTCGACG
>CAWGAW010000023.1:0-298308 GCA_963820675.1 Candidatus Bathyarchaeota archaeon
TTATGTTTTTTTTTTTTTTGGTTCAGTTGCGTATTGTTGGGAATTTTGAACATGCTCGATGAGAAGTTTCCGAAGACTGTGGATGCGAGAGGACGTACTACGAGGAACAAGCTCGGGGCTGCTCTCAGCTGGCTATGCGCCGTCAACACGATTTTCCAGGTATTCTGCCAAAAGGCTTCGGATCCAATTTAGTTCGTGAGGCTGGAGAGCTAAAGGACTACTGGACGTTTGAAGAGTTCTCGCTCTTCTGTGATACCCTAACGGATACTGCGAGTCTCAGCTTGGAAGGGTGGAAGGCTCTCTATAAAGCTCAGGTGAACATGGGCTGCCGAGAAGGAACAATCACCCAGGGCTGATGGCTCGCAAGCTCGAAACGGCATCCTCAGCCTACGATGGGACGACATCGACTACTCATCCAGAAGGACAAGTCTACACGAGAAGGGCGGCCGTGGAAAAGCGAGCCGAGTCTGGAACAATCTGCCGCTCGATTTGTTTCCGTGGATTCACGGTTGGGAAGCCCTGATGCTTTATCATCAGAAAAAGTACGGGTACACTCCAACCAACGATCATCACGAGGTAGGTCCGGCTTTTCCAGGCGTGTTCTACAAGGAGTACAGCAGCCAGTTTCATGAAACCCGAAGCCGATGCAACGGAAGAATCAGCGGAGACAAGGAGACGATGAAGCCTCACATCTTCCGCAAGACTCATGGCCAATGGCTTGTGAAGTTGTGGGTGCCAATTGAACAGATCTGCGGCATCTTCCCTGACGGGTACTTTGGTGTAGGCTGGGATAACCCGAAGATTCTCTTGAAGTATTATGTGACGTTGGAGGATGAGCAGCGATTCAAGGCTGAGCAGCAAGCAGCTGAACGAATGCAGGCACTTCACTTGGTGGTTCTTGATGGGACAGAGCGGAAGTGGCGCATCTGCCCAACCTGTAGAGTACCGCTGGAAAGGGATAAGGGGAAACGGAGCACATGGAAGTGTCCACGGTGTGGGCTGAGGATAAGCCCAAATCACTGACGGCCCGAGAAGTTGACGTTCTTTTTCAGGATATTCCAACGATGCGGTTCAAGACGGATTTCACGGTTGAGCAGTTCAAGCGGTTCAAGAAGAGGCGACGAGAATGAGAGAACAGAAGAGTGTCAGATTCGAAGACACCATTCTCAAGGATGTCGATGTCTATGCTGCAAAGCATCGAATGAAAGCTGAGGATGGCAACTACGACTTCAGTGCTGCGATTCATGCGCGGTACACGGAGCTGCTGGCAACGGAGCACGAGACCGAGAGGATCCGCTTTGACCTCACGACGTGGAAAGGCTACGTCAACACGCAGACGAACATGCATAATGTTCAGTGCGATTTTCTCAAGCAAGAAGTGAGCGCTGCCGAATGCCGAGTCTGCGCGGAGAAGCGGTTGAATCCGAAGTGCGTGAAGGTGCAGCCTCCATGAAGGAAATTTACGTGCTGCAAGTGAAGACGCTTGAAGGGCAAGAGAGAACGATTTGGCTGATGGTTCGAGAAAACAAAGCCTGCTATGTTGTTGAGGAGCCGCCGAGAACATGAAGTGCCGAGACTGCAAACAGGAGAATGATGGCTGCCCTCGAAAGCGCTCGGATTACATTCATGCTTGCATTTCAATGTCAACGCACAAGATTGATGCACAAGGTCGATGCATCGAGACGATGAGTCCACACATTCTGAGGCACATGCATGGACAGTGGATTCGATGAGTGATTCTTACTACGAGGAAATAGAGACCTACTGTCCTCAGCAGCATTGGCAAGTGCAGATTCTTTTGCGGTCACAGCAGGCGCCGAAGGTTGCGACGATCTCTGGAGCTCCTAGTCAATGCAGCGCTCAGAATGGTTGCAGCAGGGGAGTGTTGTGTTTGCTTCGGGCTGAGCAGGTGACGACGAGGAGGAAGCGGCATGGTTGAGGGTATTGAAGGTAATTCCCCCTGCCTCTTGACATGCACATATGCTGACTCTTGGCGCTCCGTGCAAAGTTGCCGTAAGTATGTAGACAAGCATAACGAAGCATACGAAGTATTGATGGATTCTTGTCTACTGTTTTCCACGGGTGTAGATTGCAGAGGGCGTTTTTTCAATGGAAACTCTTGAAATCCGCATCATCGGTCCCGAATTTATAGGGGAACACAAACGAAGATCACGTTTCAAAGAAGCAACTCGCCTCATCACGAGGGCGCAGTTGGAGAAGTTTCTGAGTTGTCCAAGGTGCCAGGCTGATCCTGACGTGTACATTGTGGTGAAGAATCAGAAGGTCGGAGTTTGCGGTCAAGATTGGGAGCGGATTGCTGATACTGTTCTTGGCTGGAGTGGCTCTCAATGAAGTACGTGCGTAAGTGGGAGTGCGGGATCTGTGGACGCCGAGTCATCGCTGACTTTGAAACGGGGACGGTTTACTGCGAAGGCAACTCAGGCTGCCAGCAGATTTCGATTCCTCAGTGGGTTCAGATCGATGCGTATCAGCGTCGGAAGTGGCTGGCTGATTCTTGGGTGCCATACTACGAGGAGGTGAAAACTGCTTGATAGTTCTTGACGGTTCAATGAGTTTCTATTATCCTCCTGCATGGCTAGCGCTCCTCTTCATAGAAGCTGTCACCGTTCTCATTGAATGTAGCATAATCAGTTGCACTTCTTATTGGTGGGCTAACAAAGATGGCATCATCTACTCGCGGCTTTGCCTCGTCATCACAATGGTGAATCTCGTAACAGCTGGCATTGGCCTTGGATGGTACGCGTGGTTCAACGGTTTCTGAGAAGACGCGGCCGTCGGAGAAACTCCTTTCTCACGCTGCTCTTAAGACGGCCGCCTTCTTCTGTTCTCTTTTTCAAAGCCTCTGGCGAAACACTCCTTATTGTTTACGCGGTGAACGAGAGAGACGCGAAGCGATTGGCCTACCGCTGGATTAGCCAGCACGGGTTCAACATGTTTGTTAAAAAGATTGAGAGCGCAGTTGAGCTTGAGAGCAAGAACAAAGAACGGCTTACATTCTGGAACAAAGCATGAGGTTAGTTCTGGAACTTGCGATGTTCTAAGTTCTATGGTATTACATTGTCCTACCGTAGTCGCTAAAGTGTAGGACGTTGTCCTATGGTAAGTAAGGGTATGGTATTACATTGTCCTACCGTAGCAGAGAGAGTGTCCTACCGTATTACCGTGAGTTGTCCGACAAAGTTCACGATTGATTTTCATGAATATATATAGGTTGTATTACCATGCTGTCCTACCATACAACTTGGCAAAAGAAGCTTAAAAAAAGGCTATATTTCGGGACACTTGAAAGCAATGGTCGGACAAAATAAAACTTGGGTAAAACTTGGGTAGCTTACCAAAGTTTTCACGTATCAGGCATGTTAAATTTTATTGTGGTCATTTGAGGAAACAGGTTTAACCCCAGTTCAGGCGTTCTTCCTTCAAAATTGATCTTCGCGTCTGTTATTGTCTTCAAGGAGTTTTTTAATCGTACTTATGTTTTGATTTGAGAGTTCAGTGAGAAAACGAAACTGTGATCTTGGATTTCAAAGGATGAACAGAACCAACATCGAAAAGGCCAAACTGATCGGCACGTACCAAGCCTTGAACCGTCGTAACAGTTGATAACTGATTCCTTGTTTCCCTTATCATCTGGGAAAGTTTGAGGTAGATTTTTCGGTTTCCTTCGATGACCGTGAATTTTTCCAGTGGAAGTTCAGGTTCAGTCTTTTTGATGTTCTGCCAATAATTGAGCAGTTCTCTTTTCTGTGCGGCTATTTGGGCAACTTCTTCTTGTTTTGCTTGGATGTTTAGGTCTATGACGTTTTCAAACGGAACGGCGGTGAATCGAGCTGGAAACTCAAGGGTGGATTCAACAAGGCCTTTTGCTTGAAGACTCTTCAGAGCTCGGTAAATGAGTGCTTTCTGCGTTTTGGTTTGTTTAGAGATTTCTCCACCTTTGAGAACGCCGCGTTTCGCGAGGAAAATGTAGACTTCTGTCTCTTTTTCTGTGAGCCCAAAATTCCTCAGAGTCTTTCTAATGGTTTCCTCGCTCAATCTGGCAACCCCGGATGGTGAGTGGTGACTAACTTCGGTTACTAGTCCAATTTTATATGGTGATGGAGCTTAACTGTTTTTCGATGATTGGAACATAATCTGAAGCGAATGCTTCGAAATGCTTTCCAATCTGAAAAACAAGCAAAAAGTTGGTGACAAATTATGGAAAAAATAGCTTTGACGAAAGGGACATTCGCTGCTGGGCTAATTATTGCGATTCTGGTTGCAAGTGCCATATCAATTGGGCTTTCCGCGATGTTAGCTGTAGGGCCGCAAGGACCCACAGGCGACACCGGAGCACAAGGAGCCACAGGCGCACCCGGAGCAGTTGGACCCACCGGGCCGCAAGGCGCCACAGGGGCTACCGGAGCCACGGGAGCTACTGGAGCAACTGGAGCTACCGGACCTGCTGGACCACAGGGACCTTACGCGCCGGACTATGACAGCGGATGGATAGACATAACAAGCAAGGCTGGGCAGTACTTCACCTTAACCCACAACCTGAACAACTCAGACGTAATCGTTGACATAAGGGGGAAGACGACGGCAAGCGGCGCGGCGCATCAGAGAAACCTTGGTCTAACAGGCTACATAGCCGGATGGAGCAAAACGTACGGAGGAACAGGTAATAGTACAGCTGTTTGCCCTATTCAAACTGTTGACGGCGGATACGCAATTCTCGGTTTCACAAATTCTTCTGGTGCAGGAGGCTTTGATTACTGGTTGGTTAAGACCGATGCGTCTGGTAGCATGCAGTGGAACAAGACGTACGGGGGAACAGGCAATGATATGGGTCAGACCATTGTTCAGACGGTTGACGGCGGATACCTCTTGGCAGGCGGAACCACGTCTTTCGGCGCCGGCCTCACAGATGCGTGGTTGGTTAAGACCGATGCGTCGGGCAACATGCAGTGGAACAAGACATACGGAACACCTGGAATAGAAAGTGGAAATTATGTCATTCAGACGAGTGATGGCGGGTACGCGGTAATGGGTGCTACTATCCGCGCTGGAACCAACAATTGGATTTTTAAGACTGATGCCAACGGCAACATGCAATGGAATAAGACGTACGTAGCTCCAGGCTTACAGATGGGGTTTACTATCGTTCAGACCATGGATGGCGGGTATGCGATCGGGGGTGTTGCAAATGTTTCCGCTGGTGACACTGACGCGTGGTTGGCTAAGACGGATTCATCTGGCAACATGCAGTGGAACAAGACCTACGGAGGAACAGGCAATGATAACGGTTATGGTCTTGTTCTGACATCTGACGGCGGATATGCAATAGAGGGATCCACATATTCTTTTGGGGCAGGAGGCAGAGATGGGTGGCTCGTTAAGACCGATGCCAACGGCAACATGCAGTGGAACAAGACGTACGGGGGATCAGGTGATGAAGGTTTTCGTCGAATTGTTCAAACGTCTGATGGCGGTTATGCATTATCAGGCTCCACAAATTCTTTCGGAGCTGGTAGCGATGATGTGTGGTTTGTAAAAACCGACTCGTACGGCAACATGCAATGGAGTAAGACTTTCGGAGGGTCTGGCTATGATTTTGGTGACATGGTTCGTCAGACATCAGACGGCGGCTACGCAATAGCAGCGACAACATCTTCTTTTGGTGCTGGCATTGCTAATTTCTATTTGGTGAAGGTCGGGGTTGAGGGCGAGTCAGGCTTGGCTTGGACAGATTCCACGGCTAACACCGTAACGCTGTACCGAGGCGCAAATGATGTCTACTGGAACTACGTACGCGTCCGAATATGGAAAATCCGCTAAACAAGCCCAACACATCCTCTCTTTTTTCGCGTGCAAGGTCGAACTGGTCAGCTGCCAGCATGGGCGTTACGAATCGCAGAATAGGACAATCCAAAAGGGCGTGGATGAATGAGTCGCGAATGGGTGCTCAAGACGTTTGTCAGTCTCGGACTTTCAGAGGTCGAGGGCGAGGTCTATTTCTTCCTTGCCCAAACGGGTCCTGTGAAAGGAAGAGACATAGCAAAGACGCTGAAACTCTACAAGCAGCAACTCTATCGCGGCCTGAAAGGCCTGCGAGCCAAAGGAATGGTCCACGCAACTCTTGAGCGCCCAGCTCGGTTCTCCGCTGTCTCGCTCGAAAAAGTTCTCGACCAGCTCATGAAAACAAAGAAGGAACAGGCGAAGGCTCTTCAGGCAAGCAGGGAAGAGCTCCTTTCCAATTGGCGCTCAGTGATCGAGAAAAATTCTGCAACCAATTGAACGCACACCCTGAAACAAAAGGGTTCAGAACCTTTGGTGGGGCTGCCCGGATTTGAACCGGAGTCTATAGAGCCCAAGTCTACAAGCCTAGACCAAGCTAGCCGACAGCCCCATGTTGAAGGTTGCAGAGGAATTATTTGGCTTGGGTCATAAAAACCTTAGCCAATCCACGAAGCTCGGAGAACCCTGTCCTTTCCTGAAAAATGTTAAACCAAATCATATTTGGAGCCAGATTACCAAACTTTCACGTAGACCCATGGTGGGAAGGGGCTACTTCTTCCAGAGTTGAAGTGCCTTCTCGAGTTCTCCGTGTTTTTCAGCATAGTCCGCGAGTGTTTTGTTCTCCATCGTTGCCTGGATTGCCTGCCGCATTGCTGTAGCGCCAGCTTGGGTGCCGTCGGTATGTCCGTGTATGCCGCCGCCCGCTTGGATGACGAAATCGTTGCCGAAGAGCTTCATCAACGCTGGCACCAGCCTTGGGTGCAACCCGCCTGAAGCGACCGGCAGGACTGGCTTAACACCTTTCATGGGTATTTTGAGCGCTTCTATGTTATCGGCGACTTCTTTGCGCGTCTCGGCCATCTTGCCCACCACCGTGCCCACATGCAACTGGTCAACGCCGATAATTCTCGCCAACTTAGCGATCGGACGCATCGCAACTCCATGCTTCGGATTCTTCGTGAACGCCGCATGCCCAGCCCTGTGAGCATGAATGACCAACTTCAAGTTCTGGTCGCGAACGGTCTGCAACGCCGACCACCCGCAAGTCAGGATGTCGATCATCACGTATTCCCCTCCATGCGCAGCCACGAACTCAGCCCGTTTCACCATGACTTCGGTTTCGGCGGTGATGTTTACCATGTACACCTTCCGCTCACCCGTCTGACTTTGTGCTTTGTCTCGCATCTCCAGCGTCTTGACGACCCGTTCCTCAAATCGGTTGAATGCCTGACTGCTCAGGTTCTCATCATCCTTCACGATGTCGCATCCACCCGCCCAAGCCTCGTAGGCCACCCGTGCATGGTCCACTGTCTTCAACCCCAGCTTCGGCTTGATAATCGTCCCGACCAACGGTCGCTTCGGAACGTTTAGCAGTTTCCGCACACCCTCGATTCCAAATCGTGGCCCTTTGAAGCCCTCAATCAGCTTATCGGGAAACTCGATGTCCAGAAGCCGCAAGTTCCGCAGCATTTTCAACCCGAAAACGTTGCCAGCCACGCTGCTAAGGATGTTTGGCATGTTCCCACCCTCAAACAGTTCAACAGGATACGCAATACTCGTAGTATTGCCCTCGATGGAGAAAACTTGAGCCGCAAGCCGATTCACATAAGGCTTCACCGTCGTCAGTTCTGTCCAAGTGCCAACGCTGCTTTCCGCAGCAACTGCACCAGCAGCCTCCTCCAAACTCACGCCCTCAGGCTCCACGTAAAACTTACAGATCAAATCCGTCTCAGACGGCTGGTACTTCAAATCCACAAAATCAACGTACCTCAAAACCGCGTAACCTCACAAGCTAAAATACTGCTTTGCTTAAAATCCTTAACTGCAAAAGTGACCAAGAATGGAGCTCACCGCTGAACTTCTCCACATAACCGCTGGTGGACGCAGAATTGCCATCCTCAGCGAAGAAACCGCCAACAGCCTAGGCGTGCATTCATCCGATAGGATACGGATAACCGTTGGCGACCAGCAGACCATAGCCATCGCCAACCTCGCTGCCCACTTCCCCCAAGACCGCATCGGCTTATACGATGAAATCTCCACCACGTTAAAAATACGAGAAGATGAGAAACTCGACATCCAACTCGCCCAGCTTCCCGAATCCCTCACACACGTCCGAGCCAAGCTCCGAGGCGAACGCCTCCGAGAAAGCGACATTCAAAAAATTGTCTCCGACGTCGTCGAACGACACCTCAGCGAAGTCGAAATCAGCGCGTTCCTCGCCGCCCTCTATATCCATGGCTTAAGCATGAGTGAGAACGAAGCCATGAGCCGAGCCATGGTGCAAACGGGCAAAACAATAAACTTCGACAAGACACCCATCCTCGACAAACACAGCATCGGTGGAATCCCAGGCGACAAAACCAGCATAGTCGTAGTCCCCATCATAGCCGCAGCAGGATACACCATCCCCAAAACCAGCTCTCGCGCTATCACGTCACCTGCAGGAACCGCCGACCGAGTGGAAACTCTATGCCCAGTTAACCTGTCCACCAAAGAGATCCGAGAAACCGTCAAGAAAACCAACGGCTGTCTCGTCTGGGGTGGAAGTCTCGAACTTGCACCAGCCGACGACCTATTCATAAAAATCGAATACCCACTCGGCATCGACCCCATGCTTCTGCCTTCGATTATGAGTAAGAAGAAAGCCATAGGCGCAACACACGTCGTCATTGACATCCCAACTGGCAGCGGGGCAAAAATCAAAACCCGAACTGAAGCCTACCTGCTCGCTTCGGATTTCGTGGAGCTAGGCAAACGTTTAGGCATGACCATCCAGTGCGCCATGACCTTCGGCGAACAACCTATCGGCTGCGCCATCGGACCAGCTCTCGAAGCCCAAGAAGCCCTCAACACGCTCCAGGGTGGCGGACCTCCCGACCTTGTCGATAAAGCAACCACACTTGCTGGAATGCTGTTCGAGATGGTCGGCGCCAAGAACGGCAAACACAAAGCCGAAAAAATCCTACAAATCAGGAAAAGCCGAGCAGAAACTGCGCCAAATCATAGAAACCCAAGGCGGAAACCCACGTATCAAACCCGAGGAAATCCCCGTCGGCACGGAAACAGCTGAAGTCAAAGCGAAGCAAGCTGGTAGGACGCTGTGGATAAGCACCGAATGCATCGTTCAAATCGCACGCGAAGCTGGCGCACCCAGAGAGAAGGGCGCAGGAGTCGTGTTAAAGGCAAAATTGGGAGATGCCGTGAGAAAAGGCAGCGTCCTGTTCCAGATTCACGCTGAAAGATCCAGCGAGCTACAGTCGGCGCTGGAACTGGCCGAATCGCTTCAGCCATACGTTCTCAGCAGGAAACCTGAGGAGCGGATGCTGCTGGACCAGGTTCCAGCCAAGGTTGCACTTGACAAGTCATTCATGCCCGAACGCTAAAGCTTTCATCTCGCGGGAGTAATTCACAGATTAGAATTAAGGCTAAAATTATGAATGTTAGCCGATAGGCTGCTTTTTATGGAAACTGTGGATGGCAAGAAACTGTTGATTTCTTTTAGAAGAATTTGCGCTTTTTCTTGTCCCTTGAGTCCGTGTCTTCTGCTATTTCTTCTGCAACTTCCGTGACGGAAACATTATCCTCGACAGTTGCTGCCTCAGATTCGAAGCCTACGTGCGCTTCTGTTGCCGGCTCGTTTTCCTCGACATCTTCATGTGCTCCCGCGCTGGGGGTTGGGTTTGAGAGCGAGTTGAGCTGGTTTTCTAACTCATTCACAGTGGACTGAAGCTGGTTTACGGTACTTTGTTTGCCATTGTTCTTCTTCTTGAGCTCCTGAATTATTTTTTCAGTGAGCAACTTAGCTCGGGCTTTCAGCTGCTTCTGTTCCGCGTCAAGTTCTCTTCCTTCATCTTCCACGGACGTCTTCTCGTTCAACAATTGCTCAAGCGGGACGGTTTCACTCATTCATTTTCACCTGGGATTAGGCTTACTCGTCTGTAAAGATAATTGCTTTATGAAGGGCAAATCTGAATTAGACATCCATCTTCGATGAGGACCGAGATGTGTTACTGGAATACCCATGGATATTTTCGTCGAACTACCTCGGCAACGGCGTGGGGTGGAATAACGCCCTCCTCGCAAATGATGGCTTGAACAAAATCCCGTCGAGTGACGTCGAAGGCTGGGTTTCTCACTATGAGCATCTCGGGTGCCTCCTTCCAAACCTCGTCCCTGCTTCGTTCTTCGATTGGCTCATCTTCTCCGCAGAATGTTGCCGGGTCAAATTTCAGGAGCTCCGAGACCGCGTACATCGGCACGCGGGCTTCGTGAGCCAGAGTAGCAATGGCTGCGCTGCCGATTTTGTTGACGACATCACCCTCTGCCGTGAGGGCATCAGCGCCGATAATCACCATGTCCGCTTCTCGAATGAAGGAGTGCGCCGCAGAATCGACAATGAGCGTTGTTTTCACGCCGAGTTTGACCATCTCTTTCGCCGTAATTCTGCCTTGGAGCACGGGTCGAGTTTCGGTGCAGACAACCTCGAAGCTTTTCCCTTTTTCCTTCGCCTTCCTCAGCAAGTGAGGTCACTGTTGAGGAGTGGCAGTGAGTGAAAATGACTGCGCCGTTGGGGATGCGGTTTGCTCCGATTTCCGCGATTTGCTCCCTTGACTGTTCGAGGCTTCGCAAGAACTCGCACGAGCAAGAAGCCACAACCCTTGACAAGTCACTAACCTTTGTTTTTTCGCTGCTGTCAACGTTACATAAGACCCAGTTGACTGCGTTTCGCATGAGCGGTTCGGTTGGTCGTGATGCAAAGAGAATTCGTCGAGCCTTCATGAGCTCCTGTAAGAATGTTTTGCGATTTTTTGCTTTAGTTTTCTGTGCAAGTTCATCGATTGCTTGAAGTGCGGCTATGGCGACGTTCCTTGCGCCCTTCACTTCCAGCCTTCGCATCCTCTCAGCGGTAGCGGAAACGTTCTCCATGCTCTCCACCAGCTAGAATTGACTGGAATTAGTTATGCTGGGAGAAACATATAAGCAGATTGAACAAACAATAGACCGCTATGTTACCCGAAGACGAAGCCATCCGCAGTATCCTTGAGCCAATAATCGGACCATGGTACACTTCGTTGGAGAACCCGCGCAAGGCGCAGGAACAAGTCCTCTACGACTTGCTGAAGAAATACGGTGCCACGGAATACGGGGACACCCATAACGCGCTCCAGACCGCAGGTATCCAAGAATACCAACACAACTTTCCCGTAATGAACTACGAGGCTCTTCAGCCATACCTTGCACGAGTCCAAGCGGGCAACTATCAGTCAATCCTCTGCGAACCCGCAGTCGCTTGGGTTATGACCCGGGGCTCCACGGGGCGCACAAGCAAAGTTCTTCCCGCAACAGAAACTCACCTAAAACAGGTGTTCACCTGCGGCGCCCGAGAGCTCATTCACTTTGCACTGCGAACGAAGAATTTTGACATGTTCACGGGGCACATCCTAAACCTTAACTTCCCATCAAGTGTGCACACGATTTTGCAAAATGGCAAAGAGATAACCTATGGATACAGCAGCGGAACCTACGCCCGGCTCAACCCCATGTTCGACCGCGTGAGCCTCATCCCGCCACAGGAAGATATTGACGCTTTGGGCTCGGGCATTGGGCGTGTCGACTGGGAGAAACGCTTCGAGCTCGTCTACCAGCAGGCGCTGGACAAAACTGTCACTGCAACAATGGGCGTGACGCCCGTCATCCTAGCCTTCGCCCGTTACCTAAAACGTAAGCACGGCAAGAAGCCGGGCGATCTATGGAAGGTTCAGGCGTTGTTCTGCACGAGCGTCCGAAAGATCCAATTCAAGTATGGTCCAACCCTGAGAAAGTACTTTGGAAACGTCCATGTTTTGGAGATGTACACGGCTACTGAGGGTTGCTTCGCGCAGCAGTTTGACGACTTGCCCTACGTCACGCCCAACTATGATGCCTATTTCTTTGAAGTTCTCACGGGTGAAGGTCCGAAGATGCTGCATGGGCTAAAGCGCGGCGAATGGGGGCGGCTTATAGTGTCAACCTGTATGTTTCCTAGGTATGACATGGGGGACATGATAGAAGCCGCTGGGAACGATTACTTCCGTATCTTTGGTAGACGAAATGTCATGACGCTGCTGGAGCACAGATTGTACCGTTCATTCACTCGGTGGATAGTCTAAGATCCAGATGGATGGGGATTGCGTCGTCTGGCCATGGTTGCAACGTAAACGCCGACGATGATTATCGCCAACCCGATGACTAGTAGTGTCAGTGCGTTTTGCATTCCGCTGGTGAAGACGTTTGATACCTGGAGAAAAGCGAAGACCCCGAGTATAACGACGATCAAGCCTGCTATCAGGAATCCGACGTAGCCGAACTCGCCTTTTTCGTGTTTCTCGCCTTTCTCGTTGCGCTGGCCTTTCTCCTGTTTTTCCTGTTTCTCGTTCCTCATGGGCGGTTGTGGCGCCGAGGGCGCAGCGGAGGGTGCTGCTGGTGGCATCTCTGTTTTTAACTTCAAGGATGCCCCGCATCTGGGGCAGAAGGTCATGTTTTCGTCAACTTCATTCCCGCAATTTGGACAGTATGGCATAAGCCTCACTCTACTCGTAGTTATTGGAGCATAGGTATTTAAAACATTCACCTATGCGCTGAGTCAGCTTTCGGTCTTTACACTTCTAGTATTAGGCGACCTGGTGAAACGTTAGTTTTATGATGTGAGGCCAATTTTTGGGTTTGCTCGGTGGTTTCCCGCATTGTGTTGCAATTATGCTGTTTGGCGCTGTTTTGCATGGGTGCTGTTGCTATTTTGGTGCTGAAACAACATCCCACATAACAATGCCATTGTGCGACCGGTGCCAGTCTGCAATGAAGCATTGTGCAGCGATTGTCGCAAGTGACAATTGTTTCAAGGAGATCGGAGCCAGATAAAGCAGCATAGCCTCGGAGATGTGGAGCTTCCGTTATGTTGCATTTTTAGCCTGCAATCGAGGGTGTAACGTCAGAAAGATGACTTATATTTACTCTTGAAGGAAAAAAGAGTTATATGTAAATCGAAACTACTACACAAACGGGAGAGAAAGGGATGAGCACGGATTCGGCATGGGAAAAGCGTCATCTAAGAGGACCTCATGATGCCATCATCAGCGCCGTCGCCGTGGGCACGGTATTCATACTGTTGGGGCTGGTCTTCGTTCTAGCGCTGCCCAACAACCTATGGGACGACACCATAGGCTTCTTCAGCAACCTGACCGCCAGAAACCTTCCAGGCAACCCCAGCCTCACCCTGCCTGCGCCCGCAAACCCCGCCGCAAGGGGCAACGTCGTCTTCTACACCGCAGTCTTCCAATTTTCCCTAGGCATTGCATTCCTGCAAGTATTAATCCTAGCTCTGCGGGTCGGGCTTGGCTCACGAGTCCGAAGGATAGCTGAAACCGTTGGAAATCTGGTTTTCTGGTTCGGCGCAGCTTACTTGGCTCACGCCTACCTCAACAACTCCGCGACATTGAGCGCTTGGTTCACGTTCTGGGCACTCATCATCGTAGTACTGGGCATATCAATCCTCGCGAGAGCAGCAGTGCTGTTGGCGAGACGTTAACGCAAAGCTGCATATTCGCCAACCTAAGAATTATCAACAACACCGTTGTAGCTTAACCTCTTGAACCAACGAGTTGAACCAACGTGAAGAAGAAACTCTGCGTCGCAAAATTCGGCGGCAGCCTCATTGACACGGAAGGCAAGGGAATCCCAAGAATTCTCAAACGCGTCAGCGAGCTTAAAGGCAAAAGTGACGTAGGCCCGGTAGCAGTTTTCTCGGCGCCCGTCGGTTGCACTGATGAACTCATAAGAATCGGTGAAGCCACGGCGCAAAACACACCCACATCGGCAAAACACGTTTTCCAGATTTACAAGCACATCGCAAAACAGCACATCAGACCCGAACTCCTCCATCAAGCCCTCGCGGACATCGCGTCATACGAGGAGCAAACCCAAGCGACGCTGCGCTCGGTAAACAAACGGTTCGGCGGCAACGTCAAAGCGAAAGTACTCACGTTGGGAGGTGAACTTGCCTCAGCAGCTCTGATGAAGTCCATAATTAATAGCGGCGGCATAGAAACCTGTGACTTGCCAGTTCACGAGTGGCCTATCGTCACCGATGACACATTCGAGGATGCACTGCCCAACCTTGAACTCAGCAAAAAACGCCTTGACTCCCTTATCCAGCCCCTCGAAGCAGGCAAAGTTGTGTCGCTCGCTGGTTTCTTAGGCGTCACATCGGATGGGTTGGAAACCATACTCGGTAGGGGCGGCTCAGATTTGACAGCAGTCTTCATCTCTTGTCTTCTCAAAGCAAGGTACCAAACTGAAACCGTTCTTTACAAAGACGTGCCAATTCAAAGCGCCGACCCAAAAGTGGTGAAAGGACAGAAAACCACACACGTTAAGGCGTTAACGTACAACGAAGCCCACAAAGCCTCACTAATGGGCATGAAGATCGTGCAGACCCCTGCCATCGCGTTGGCAAGACGCTTCGGTCAACCGCTTCTCATCGTGCCCATCGACAACCCTGACGAATTTTCCGTGATTCAAGCGGAAACGAGCGGCGGAGAAGTCGTGAAGTGCCTTACGGGAAAAGCGGGCTGCGCCATCCTCTCCATGAACGACGAGAAAAGCCGCTCGCTGGAGGATATGCTGATGATCTGGGAGAGACGCAACGATTTCCTCGACCTCGGCGCCGAAACCCTCGAAACGGGCGACCGAATCCGCGACTTTCTCTTCTTGGACTCCGAGTTTCTGCGCAGAAATGAGGAGAAGCTGAAGGGCTTCGATGAAAACCTCCGAGTGGAGTATGGGCTGGGCGTCGTCACTCTTATAGGAGACCGAATGAAGGATTCGCCGGGTGTGGCTTCCATCGCTATAGGCGCCATCACCGGAATCAACATCAAACGCGCGGTCTTCGCACCCCACACTTCACAAATAATCATAGTCGTAGAGGACAAGAACGTGGGCGCGACGGTGGCGGCGATTCATCTCAAGATGGAGGAAATGAAACAAACTCAACTAAAAAGTAACGTATTCCTTGGAAAACTTGGATATTAGTTTTGAGGTTGCTGCCAAGAGTCTGGAGACCGATATCGCACAGGAGGTCCAGCCTGCCACATCTTATCAGCTTCCTTCAGGAAGTCTTCGCTAGAAAGCCGCTTGACAGACTTCTTCTTGGCTGACCTAAACTCTTTGCCCCGCTTGCGCATGCCTTCTCCTCCGAGCGTTCAAAATACTAATTTCGATATAAGTCATGTTTCAATCTCACGGTTATTTCAAGAATGGGAATAAGTCACCAGTTCCGATAGCAAAGTTAAAATCGCAGCCTCATTCAACACGTTAACCCATGAAAATCATAACCGTATTAGGCGGCATTGCCGTTGCCCTTCTCCTATTCTTCGCCATCATATTCGCTCTGGCCGCTTCAGTCCAGGAAACTACTACGCGGCTTGTAGCCAGCGGATTGCTCTTCATAATCGCCATAGTCATCATCGTCGGGATATACTTCACAACTCGCAAGCCCAAAACCGTCATCCAGCAGCTGGAGGTTTCGGGGCAGATGAAAGCTGCATCCATCAAGTGCCCGAACTGCGGTGCCGCTGTCGACGCCAACCTGATTAAAATCGTTTCTGGCGTGCCCTACGCGACTTGTCCCTATTGCGGGACAACGTTTGAGGTAACAGAGGAGCCAAAATGGTGAAACGCAGCAACCTATTGGTGGTTGTTCTCGTCGTCGCCGCAGCGTTTGCGCCCGTGTATCTAACTAGTCGCGCAAATGCTCAAACCTTAATCTACAGCATCGACCATCAATGGTGCCAACTCTACATCAACCAAGACGGCACAGTCGACCTAACCTACAACCTTACGCTAACTGTGACTTTAGGAGTTGCCCACGCCGTCGACATCGGCATGCCTAAGGGGGACTTCACGGTCGGGCAGGCTGTCGACCAGTATGGTCATCAACTAAGTGCGTCTGACACGAGCAGCGGAAGCAACTACCAAGCAACCATAACCCTCAACCAGCCGTTGTCCGGAGGCAGCGTTTGGTTCACCCTGACAACCAACGTTGCAGGTATGATTTACAACGACACTACGAACCCAGGCAACTTTGGCATGGAGTTCGCTCCCGAATGGATGCCCGTACCCATCAGCGACGTGCGAGTACAGATTGTTCTCCCAGCAGGAGTGGGCACCGGCGATGTTGTTACGCTTCCTGATAAATTCTGGAACAGCACCTCAACCGTTGACGGGAACCTGGCGGTTTTCTGGCAAATCCCCGTTCTCCAAGCCAACCAGCAATACCTTATCGGAGTATCCTTTCCAGCACGTTTTATGCCCAACTACAACCCAGGCTCCAGCGGGGGCGGAGGATTCGGCGGTGAAGGCTTTGCCACCTTTGCTCCCATACTAATCTTCGCGGCTGTAGTCGGCATCCTCATCATCGGCGTCGCCGTTCTGTTTTCCAGAAAAGGCACATATTCCTCGCCCAGCTTAAGCATGGAAACCCTCGGCATACGTCGGGGCTTAACCGCGGTGGAAGCCTCTTACCTTCTGGACCTGAAACCGCCGCAGATAGTGACCGAGATTCTGTACAGCCTGTTGCAGAAGCGTGCGGTATGGGCCGAGGCAACCAAACCATCGCTCAAACTCCGCGTGCTGGCGCCCTACGAAAACAAGACGGGAACAACGGAAAATCCCCTACGCTACTACGAAATCGACTTCCTAGCCGCGCTGAAACCTGACGGTACCCTTGACGAGGTAAAACTTGCTCACACTGTGATGTCCCTACGGGACACCGTTGAAGAGAAACTGCGC
The DNA here is from genome assembly GCA_963820675.1 of Candidatus Bathyarchaeota archaeon. Lineage (GTDB taxonomy): Archaea > Thermoproteota > Bathyarchaeia > Bathyarchaeales > Bathycorpusculaceae > UBA11855. The sequence goes on from CAWGAW010000023.1 coordinate 16,846, forward strand.
GGCTACAGCAGAAAAGACACCGTGGACTACTACCGCAAAATCGTAACGCAAGCCTGGACTCAAGTCGAACAAGCTGGCACCGTCGAGTTGGCATCTAACGCTTACGACCAGCAACTGCTCTGGCTTCTGCTCGACCCGAACCAGCGTGCAAGAACAGAGACAGTGTTCAGAGGTGGAGTTCTCACGCCGAACCCGTTGTGGTTCTGGTGGTGGTATGGCTACACAATCTACCACCCAAACCCTACGTACACGCCCAACATTAATCTGCCAGCGCAGTCTGGCAAGCCGCCAGCGATTCCAGGCGCCGAATTCGCAAACAACATCGCTACCGCAGTGGAAGGCACCTCCAGTAGCATAGTCCTCAACCTGGAAAAATTCGCCAACTCAATCTTGCCGCCCGCGCCAAAAGCTTCCCACGAACCCGCCCGGCAGGGGGCGAGCTGCGTTTGTGCCTGTCATGCCTGTGCTTGCGCCTGCGCCTGCGTTTCATGCGCCTGCGCCTGCGCGGGTGGAGGTGCGCATTAGATGAGCTTTTGGAAGAAAAGAGGAATCCCTCAAGGACGATACACGTACCGTGGAAAAGACGAACTAGGCAGGCATATCCCTGCAGCTTCGAGTTGAGCCCAGCGGACAGGGCGTGATGGTGATAAACGCAAACGCAGTTCTGCACTTGAACCATACCGCCACGGCGTTTGCATACTTCTTTATGGAAGGTCTGCCGGAGGACGGGGTGCTGAAGCAGATTCGACGCATGTACCGCGTGAACTCGGAGCAGGCGAAAACCGACTACAACAAACTCGTCTACACAATAAGCACGATGGCAAGAACGGAGAAAGTCGACCCCGTCTCATTCCTGGAAATAGAAAAGGCAGAGCCCTTCAGCCACGACTACTCCGCTCCCCTTCGGATGGACTTAGCCCTTACATTCAGATGCCAAAACGACTGCATTCACTGCTACGCCGGTGGACCCCACGCAACCCCTGAGTTGAACACGCAGCAGTGGAAACAGGTTATCGACAGACTCAGTGATATCGGAGTCTTTACTCTCACGTTCACGGGTGGCGAACCCACCCTCCGCGAGGACCTGGCGGAGCTGCTCCAGTACGCACAGAACAAAGGCATGGTCACAGGACTTATAACAAACGGCAGAAAACTCAAGGACGAAGCATACGTGAAGACCTTGGAGCAAGCGGGATTGGATTTCGTACAGGTCACCCTCGAATCGCACAAACCAGAAATTCATGACACCATGACAAGCATGATCGGAAGCTGGGAAGAAACCGTGACGGGCATCAGAAACATGGCAAAATCCCGGGTCTACGTGACCACGAACAGCACCCTAAGCAAGTACAACGCTGCCGACTTCCTCAACACCGTTGACTTCATTAAATCGCTCAATGTCGCGGCGTTCGGCTGCAACAGCCTGATACACTCGGGAAAAGCCGAAGAGGTCAAAGATGAATTCGCCCTGCCCATGGAGACGTTGAAGGAGCTGCTGCCGAGGATACGTGACAGAGCCCACGAGCTCGGACTCAAGTTCCTCTGGTACACCCCGACCCAGTACTGCCGCTTCGACCCCGTTCAACTCGGCTTGGGAATCAAATCCTGCACGGCAGCGATGATAAACATGTGCGTCGGACCAAACGGCGACGTATATCCTTGCCAGAGCTACTTCGAGAGCCTCGGGAACATCCAAACCGACAGCTGGGAAAAAATCTGGAGAAACCCCCTCGCTGAAAAACTGCGAAAACGCGAGTACGCCGAGCCCAAATGCAAAGACTGTCCGCAACTCAAGGTCTGCGGCGGCGGCTGTCCACTAGAGCTGCAAACTGGCGAGTACGTCTGCGGAGAGACCACATAGCCAAGTTTTTTCGCCTCTTTGTGCAACTCTTTATACCTAACGTGTTCCATAGCCTTCTGAAACGCATACTCCTCGGGAATGGAACACTTGACGACACCCCCAAAGAAACCGAAACTCGTGATTTTCGACGTGGAAGGAGTGCTCATACCAAGAAACCGCTTCTTCTTCCTGCTCGGCAAATCCTTGGGCTTCACACAACTCGTCAAGGTATTCTTCTACGGCTTCCTCTACGAGACAGGGCTCCTACCGCTAAAGTCTGTATTGCAACGCCTCTTCAGCTGCACACGAGGCATGAAGGTGGAAAAAATGATGCAGATCGCCGCTCAAGTGCCCCTCATGCCTCACGCATCATCGGTCATCGCCAACCTCAAAGCCCAAGGATGCAACGTCGCCCTGGTAACTTCGGGACTACCAACGTTCGTCGTCAAGATGTTCGCAGAAAAACTCGGAGCGGACAGCGCTTTCGGATTCGACGTAGGCTTGGAAGGCGACACGTTGACCGGAGAGATTTGGGGCGACGTCATCGAACCAAACGGCAAACTGTCGGTGCTTCAGAAACTGGTCAAGGATCAATGCTTGGAAACAAAAGACTGCGCAGTCGTGGCGGACGATCGAAACAACTCCTCAATTTTCCTGCCAAGAGTGTTGAAAATTGGGTACAACCCTGACTTTGTTCTGCGCATTAAGGCAGACCGTGTGGTTACGGGCGGCATCGGAAAGGTTCTTTCAGCACTCAACGGGGAACCGAAACACCGCGGCAAACCAGCGCGAAGCGATGTTTTGAGGGAGGCTATGCATGCCTCGGGTTTCTTCATGCCCATCATCGCTATCTATGTCGGCGTTTGGGTCGTTGCGGGGTTCATAGTCCTCTTGCTGGGGCTGTATGTTACGTCTGAGTATCTTCGCACGGAAGGCAAGAAAATGCCCATCATCAACCATATAACCCGGAGAGCAGCATCAGAGAACGAACTCTACCAAGTCGTTTTGGCTCCCGTATACTTCGCAGTGGGCATCCTGCTCACACTCGTGCTTTTTCCTGCTCCCGCCAACGGAGCCGCCATCGCCATCTTCGCCGTGGGCGATAGCACCGCTTCCCTCTTCGGCAGATACTTCGCTCGCACTTCCCTTCCCTTCAACAAAGACAAGAGTTTGGAGGGTTCATTGGCTGGGTTCTTCTTTGCATTCTTAGCTGCCTCCGTTTTCGTTTCGCCCGTCTTCGCCGCGTTGGGTGCCGCCATTGCGATGTTCATCGAGTATCTTCCGTTGCCTGTGAACGATAATCTTCTAATCCCGCTCTTAACGGGGCTTTCGTTGACGTTTCTGGTGAGATGACGAGGTTTTTTCAGCAGATTCGATTAGCTCGGCTTTTTGTTCATGCGATAATTTCTTGATTGCCCTTTCCCGTTTCATGGCCTCCCCCCGCGAAGCCAAGGTCTCCACGTAAGCTATTCTCTCGGGGGAGTGGACTCTCGTGTATCTGGCGCCTTTTCCGCAGGTGTGTTGCCTAATGCGTTGGTCGACGTTCTTGGTGTATCCCGTGTAGAAGGATCCATCCGCACAGAGGAGAATGTAAACGAAAAAGGGCAGGCTAAATCAGCTCCGAAGACTACTTCGAGTTGTCCTTGTCACGGTAGTCCATCAACGTGACCGCTTTCACTCGTCTTAGGTTCTTTCTCGCCACCGGACATGAAGATGAATTCTTTGTGAAGGGCGCGCTTCATGTAGCCTTCAGGGTCGATTTCCAAAACCTTTCCGCGGTCTACATCGATTAGGTAGATTTCGTGAATGCGAGCGTTCAAAATCTCCTCTGCGGTGACGGGTGGATTCTGGTAGTACATGTCGCAGAGCCTCTTAATGTAATCGATTTCGTCGCTGGTCCGCCTTCTCGGAGGCTTCGCCAGTGCATTCGGAAACGACAAAACATAGTGCGGTGGCACGCCAAGAGCGAATTTTCCTGCGAAGCTGCTGTACCTTACAATCTTGCTCGCTAATCGGGCTGTGAGATACGTGAGCGGGTTCAACGCGTGCTCTGGCGGTATGAAGCCTGTTTCAACCTCGACAATGAGGTTTCCGTAGCCCTTAGTCGAGAACAAATCACAAGTCAGCAGGTCATTGAGGCGGTACTCGAGCTGCACCTCGTAGCCTTTTTGGATGAGGTATTTGGCGCACACGAGCTCCATCACGGAGTGGTTGATTTTGACGACGTTCTCCTTTTGCAGTTTTAAAAGCCAATCTCTCAGCAGCAACAGCTTAGTTTTGGATTCTTCTTCCATGTCGGCATCGAGACGCAACATGAGCGCGGACAAATCTTGCTCAAATTTCTCCCTGCCAGCCATCCTGCCTATTCACACCACGCCGGTAAGACCGATTTATCTGCAATCTGAGAGAGTATGATTGAGCATCACGATATATAAACTCACCAAACTGGAAACCTAAAAAACCAGCCAGACTCTCGCCCTGAAAAGAGTATTGAGCCTTAAATAATAACCGTAAATTCTACCCCTATGGCAAGAAAACCGTGACTTAGTTACCTCATACATGTAAAACCTCAATTGACCAAACCTAAGATGTTCAAAATATTTGTCAAACAAGTTTATATCGAAAAGGTTGGTGTTAGGTCTATTTGCCCAAGCTGAGAAGCAGGCTGGATTGGCTCAACCAAGAACGGTTGTCACATTGGCTGGCTGTCAAGTCGGTCTCGAGCGATTGCATCAAACGGGATAGACCTCTAACAATCGGTCAACGGCTGGCTGAACTGAGTTGGACCGATCGGGCTTAGACTCAGTTTGGGCATTTCTATTTTGGACAACGGTCCTTCTTTGGGGATGGAATGCTTTTATCTGCGGTTGGGCTTACATTTCAAATGCCGGATGATGAGAAGGCATTAGCTTGACCTTACGGATGAAAGTTCAGAGTTACACGGACGGCATGTATAACAGACCATAAAGCGCTCGCTTGGTACGGAACCAATTAGCGCGCGCAGGGATCGGCTTTTGTGCTTCTAGGTCGCAAAAGGCATTTTTTCAACCCGAATAAGGCGACTTAACGGAGGTTAGACACTTTTTGAGTTTTCGTTGCGCATGTAAACTACGCAAAAGGTAGCTTGTGCCAAATAGAATTTTTCATAAGGAAAAACGGAGAAATTAGTAGCCATAGTCCTGAATTGGAGCAGATTTGAGTTGTTCAGGTTGCTTTCTTCCTCTCCTTCTGACAAAGACTGCTACTGCAGCAACAACCGCAACGATCACGACAACAATTGCAATCCATGGAAGTGCCATCAGTATGGGGTTGTCTTCGGTTACTGCTAGGTCAATTTCAGAGCCCAAGCCTTGGACATACTTTGCGTCTCCGTTGTACACAGCTCTTATTGTCACTGTACCCGCTTTCACAGGAACATAATCTGCAGTCGCGACGCCATAAAAGTCCGTCATTACCGTTGTAATATTGATCCATCCTCCGCCAGTTTCGCTAACTTGAAACTCTATTGTTGCCCTCTCGATCGGTTGATTGTTCTCATCCGTCAGCGTTGCACGCATTCTAACAATGTTTTGAGTCTTAATTGTGGAGTTCGAAAGGGTAATCGCTAACGTTGTCTGCACTTTGCTGATCGTCAAGATTACTTCTTGAGAACTCCCAGCGTGGACATCGTCTCCTGCGAAACTTGCCGTTATCGTGTATGTTCCGGCAGCTGAGGCTGAAAAGTTTTGGACTGCCATCGAACTGCTATTTGTTGCCTGTGTGCCAATCTTTTGAGGCGTTCCGCCAGAGGCAACGGAGTAGTCGATTGCAACTCCTCGAACCGATTGGTTAATCTCATCGCTGAGAATCGCCACAATCGGAATTTCATCACCCACCTTTCCCTTTGTGGGTGCATTGACTACAAGGCTGGTTGTAATCAAATCCACGGTCATCGTCTTTGAATCGCTGCTTGCAGCATACGTCGCATCTGTAACGAATTTTGCTTTAATCGTGTAGGTCGTAACATTGCTCGGCGTGAATGGTATCTTTGCCGCACCGTTTAAGTCCGTTGTCGCTGAACCAATGCCGGTGTCTATCCCCGAGACTGAAGAGGTGAACTGCACTGTTGCTCCTGAGACAGCTTTCTGATTTGCATCTTGCAATGTTGCAACCAACGTAACTTGCTGGTTAATCTTTCCCTTGGCAGGCACAACAAGAGCCTAGGTTAGTTGCAAGGGTGTTTACGGCCAGGCTCATCTGGTCGCTCATGCTTGCCTGATACTTATAGCTTCCAGAGTAGTTTGCCCTAATTGCTAAACTTCCTGTAATTGCGGGTGTGTAGTCAAGGGAAGCCAAGCCTGAGGAACCTGTGGGGGAAGTGCCTATTTTTGTCCATTGAGTTCCGTTGACAAGGTAAAAATCGATGTTCGCAGTGGGAATCGATTTGGCGCTTTCATCTTGAAGTGTCGCTGTCAAGGTTGTTTTTTGCTGGATAGTAATTGTGGCAGGCGCTATCGTCAAAGAAAGGCTTGAGGCGATCTTGCTTACAGTCATGGTAAGGCTATCGGAGCTTGAACTGAAAGCAGCGTCTCCGTTAAATCGGGCTTCCACTTTTGACCCTCCAGTGGGGCTCTCCGCTGAGGGAGCATATTGAATCGATGAAGTCCCCGATGAGTCGGTGGTGCCTGAGCCTATCTTTTGTGAGTTGAAATAGTAATCGATGTTCTTGTTCGTCAAAGCATTGCCGCTGCTGTCCTTCAAAGTGGAAGAAATAGTGATTGCCTGATCCACTTTCGTTGTCAGCGAAGGCGCTACGCTGACTTTTATAGAAGTCGTGCCCAGTGCCAAGACCAACGTGGCGCTATCGGCGCTCGCTCGGTAGTTAACGGTTCCAAGGTATTCTGCTTTTACGCCATATGTCCCGGCAGCGGCAAAAGTGTACTGTGCAGCAGCGTTCCCGTTGGAATCTGTAATTGCGGAAGCAATGGGAGTCCATGAACCTCCCGGCGGAAGCACTGAGAAACTGATTGTTGCCCCGCCCATGGGCGTGGAATCTTTCTTGAGGGTTGCCGTGAAAGTAGCTGAAACTCCAATCTTTGTTGATGCCGGCAGAGAAAGCGCGAGGGATGTGCTCAGCTGCGTGACTGTTAAAGTAGTTGAAATGTTGCTTCCGGCATATTTCCCGCCAGGTTGGTTTCCAACGTACACCGCTCTGACGGTGAATGTTCCGACATTGCTTGGAGTATATGACATGGATGATACTCCGTTTGCGTCGGTGAGAGCACTGCTAACTTTCAGAGAATCAACGTAGTAGTCAACGCTTAAGCCGCCCAGAGGGCTTCCTGATTCATCTTTGAGAGTTGAAGAGATATTGACTGGCTTTTCCACTTGAGCACTAGAAGGGGCTGTTATTGCTAATGTAGTACCAAGGTAACCGACTGTGAGTTGGCCACTAACCAAAGTCATACCAAGCGTTTGGTCGACCAGTTGGAAACTAGTGCCGTTGTACAATAGCACTTCTCCTAATTCCAAATTCAGCCCGCTAGTCATTGTTGGCAAAGCGTTTGGCATCAGGTTGAATGTTATGTTTGCCACGGTTTTGGTCGTTGTACTACTGACTGTTTGCTTGCCTGGAAGTTCGACGAGTAGATCGATGTAAGAACGGGCAGTTTTGTCTAAGTAATAGTTGCCCGTTGTGACCGTTGTTGGGACTCCTGCGAAGAGGTCCCCTAACACAATGTTTTGAGCAGGCACCTCAAGGAACTTGATTCCATCGTTGAAACTCAGCCTGAAGTGTGTCGCGCTAAGATTGGAAACAGGGCCGAGCGTCACTCCGATGGTGTAGTTTGACCTAGTCATTACTACATTTGAAGGATTCACGCTGTATGTTGGAGTTTGAAGTGCGTAAGCCACATTGGGTAGCAAAAGAACTGTTGGCAGCAATATCTGCGTTAACAGAAACAAGATTTTCACATAGCTGTTCTTTTTGGGGTTCATGCTAATCGCATCTCATAGTCTTCCAGCTAAGTTATTAAAGGCTAGTGGAACATTGTTCTAGTGGTATTTTCTAACTCTCTATGAACGAAAAGGAACGCTATATCTCTCGTGGAGTGTTGGAGGACATTAAAAAAAGATGGGGGGGTTGTTTCTGTTTTGTTTTTGGTTTATACTGCTAGCTCGAACAGTTTGAGGTCTTCGAGGTCGATGCGTCCGTTGCCGTTGCAGTCCATTCGCACATCGTACGGCGCTAAGCCGACGACTGCTTTCTGCACTAGGGCTACGTCTGCTGCGGTGACTGCGGTCTCGCCTGCGATTAGCGGCACTGGTTCAGGGTCAAGAATCATCACTGGAAGCACGTGCTGGAGCTGCATCCTAACGATTGGTGCTCGAACGAACCAAAGCGCAATAGTGTCGAAGTCGAGGGGCTCATACGCTGCCCATTTGAAGCCTTGCCACAGCGGAATCAGCGAGCCCGTTGGATTGCCAACTACTATGCTGGCTAAGCCTATGGGAGCCTTCCACGGCGGAATCTCGTTCGCATACACCATCGAGTCGAACACTATCGTCACGTTCTCGTTGTCGAGGTTGTATACGTCAATGGGCATCGTTATCATTATGGTTTCGCCTGGGTTGATGACGTTGAACGGCGCTGGCAGCGTGAAGACGAGTGGGTTAGCCACGCCCTGGAAGTTGACCAGAGGCGTTGGTCCTACGACTCGTCCGCCTTTGATGGCTGCGCAGGCTTTGGCGTATTCGGGGTTGAGGTAGGTCTTGTCATCCCATGGGAACGTCTGTGTGACTTGCAGGCCGGTTGCGGGCAGTATGCCGACGTTGGTGATGGTGATCATGTCGTTGATGATTTGGTCGGTGCAGTAGTTGACGTCTTTGTGTATTTCGAGCAGGCTGACGTCCCAGCAGACGTGGTTGGTCCACACCTGGCTGGTGCCGTATTCAAGCAGTGCGGTTACGTCGTAGGTTGGCGGGAACTTTGTTTGGCCGGTTGAGTCGTATGCGATCCAGTCTCCAACGTTCGGTGTGAACGTGTACCAGAACCATAATCCGTTCTGGTATCCATACTGCTGTTCAAACCATGATGGAACGCCGCTGGATGACGTTGTGGCTGATGGCAATCCGAACATCGTAGTGCCAATCTTCGATATCATGTATGCGTAGTCGCCTACCCATACGTTGTAGGAGGCACTCTTGCTTACCGCTAAATCGTACGCAAACTGGTAGACTGTACTGACGTCTGGGTTCATCGTTGGGGGGTACTGCAATCCTACTGGGCAAGGATCGACCAAAGTGATGAGGTTGGGTATGCCGTTCCAGGTTATCTTCAGCTCTACCGATGGCGCAAATTGGTCGGCTGACACGGCTACTCCTGGGAAGAACCCAAAGATGGTCACCTTGGTTCCGAAGGGAATGTCAAGAGTGCTTCCGCTTGGAACAACTGGGTCTTCCTTGAGGTTTCCAGCGCCAGCTAATCCTCCGTACTGGTACAGGGCGTTGTACTGCCATGTTGGCAGTCCGTCGGTGTGTGTCCATCCGATCCGTGTTTTTGTTACGGCGTTAATGACGCTCAATGTGGGTGTTACGTATTCGCTCATGCTGGTTGGTGGGCCTGGCGGTATGAATATGTCTGCGAAAACTGGTGATATCAGTGCTCCTATGCACAAAACAGTTACAATTGCCATTATCTTCGATCTCATTGTTATCTTCTCCTTCTCTCTGGAAGCTGAGTGGACGCTCGGTTAATAAAGCGGTTTCTCTCAGGTCCCAGTTTAACCAAAAAACCGCAAATAGAATCTAAAATTACTATTAGCGCCTAATTCTGGTCGTTTCCAGAGTTTAAACTCCCACGAGTTTACGTGTCAACGCAAATTCTCATTCGAACAGTCTGAAAGAACTAAGAATCTTCGCGGGAGTAATCTGTTCATGCCTGGCGCGTTGAATTTGCTACGTTATTCTTGTTGCAGTTTCTATTAGAAATCCTTTCTTTCCAATCGTATAGGGCAGCCTTCGGGTGGGAATTAGGGTTCCTCTCATCTTTTTTATTATGATGTGTCTGGCGGTCGAGTCGGTAGCCGAGGTGATGTTGAATGTTATGACGCCTTCGACGAAGTGTTGAATCGTGATTTCTGTTTTTTGGTCTTGCATCCCTTCGGTTAAGAGGAGTAGCTGGCATTGTTCACAATCTTTATTCTGGCCAGACATGCTGGTAATCAAACTTACTATTTCCTCGATTTTATGGGTCATCAGTAGCTCGGAAACGGAGTCGATGACGACGGACCTCTGCTGTTTCATTTCTTCAATTATCTCGTTGACGGCTGAATTTGAAAATGCCAGATTCTTGAATCTCCAATTTCCTGTTTCTTCCAGCGGCGTCGCGTTCCATCCGTAGGCTGTCATATCTTCCTTGACGGAATCGAATCTTGTGTTGACGGTGAAATATGTTACCTTGGACTGCTTTGCTATCGTGTAGGCGATTTGTCGGGCAAACACTTCGTTTCCTGAACCTGGTAGCCCGGAAAGCAAGAGCACTCTTGGCGGTAGTCCTCCCTGCAGAACCTCGTCTAGTCCTGATATGCCTGTTTTTAGAAGCTTCAGTCTTGATTTCCTCCTTCAGAGAGCGTTCGTTTCCTATTATACTACGTTTCAGGTGGTTTATAATCTAGTTCGTTGGATGTTCCATCCTTGCATGTTACTTTCACGTGTATGGGTCCTTGGTAAGATCGGTCTATGGTTATCTCTGCAGTTGATGTCTCGTTGAGGATCGTGGTTTTTCCGGATCCTACAGTACAGTTAGTGGCGGAGATGCTGAATTGTTGATCGTCGATTTGGACAGAGGCTATTGTTACCGAGCCCACACCTGTGTTTTGAACGAAGATTTTTGTCATTGTAGGCTGGTAGGAAATGCTTTGGATTTGAATGGAATGGCCCGCGTTGTTTTGCAGTGTTTGCCAGATGTAGATCATTCCAACGGTTAGTAGAAGTGCGGCGACTAGAAAAATTATTAAGGATGCTGGGTGTAGTCCCTTTTTATCGCGTTGAAAATTTCTTTTTTCAGTAATCTTCACACCCCCTGTGCTTCGCTTGTACCACAGCGTTGTAGTACTGGTAGAAGATTGTTATATAACTGTTCTACAGATGCATTTTTAAGTTACCCGAGCTTAAATACCGTTCTAAGCTTTAAATAAAAGAGAAATGGAGGAAGAAGAATTGGTCTCTAATCAAATACGCAAGTTGCGAAAGAATATCAAAGCTATCTCACCGGTGCTTTCAACGCTTTTAATGATTGCTGTAGCTGTGGCTGCCTCGCTAGTGACTTATGCGTGGGTTATGGGCTATTTGAACTTCACGACATCCAAGGTCGGCAAATCCATCTTGATCCAGAGCGTGGCAAGAAATGCAACGAATAGCGATTTGATCGTCTACGTTCAGAACGTGGGTGATGGAACGATAAAATTCAACCCTCAAAGCAGTTTATACATAAATGGAGTACTCGATCTTACTGACCCAAAGGGAAGCGACGGCTTATCTTTGACCACTGGAAGTACGACATCTTGGGCAGTACCTGCTTACTTTAGTAGCTTCGGCAATCCTAGTGACTATCCTATGACTATCACTGTTAAAATCGTTGCTTCCGATGGAACTTTTAGCGAAAAATCTCAGACATTCGATTATGTTCCCTAGGGAATGGGGGTAAATCCATCCCATTCTTCTAGGCGGTTCGATCGCTCAGGGAACGCAATAAAATACTTCGCAGGGAGTAAGGACGTTTGAATAATCGGGAAAAGATAAAAAAACTGTTCTCACGCAAAGAGCCCGGTCCCACTCAAACTGCAAACGATAGTCGTGCTTTATTGGGGCGACAAATGGTAACAACTGTTCAGACGCCCCGAATTATTCCCGTCACCTATTCTAACTCGCCAATAAAGCCTTTGTCATCGGATTTGGAAACCCTTGAGTCTTACCCACTGCGTCCTCCATATTCCATTGCAAGAATTGCTAAGGATATTTTTCGCGGAAGCTTAACCTACTTCGTTGAGGAGCCTAAACTGGATAAACCTGAAATTGATGCTCTTCAACGTTTGAGAGGGCTGCTGAACGAAGTTTTGGACCTTAAGATGACTGAGCTAAATTCAAGAAAGGAAGCATCTCAATACCTGCAAAAAAAATGTGATGAAATACTCAATCAATATGGTTTCAAACTTGGGCAGGCGTCGAGAGATAAGATATTATACTACCTTGTTAGGGATAATCTTGGCTTAGGAAAGATTCAGCCGTTTATTCATGACCCAATGATTGAGGACATTTCATGTGATGGAGTTAACGTTCCGATCTATGTTTGGCACAGAAAATACGAGTCTATTCCTACGAATGTCAGGTTTGAGACTTCGGAGGAATTGGATACTTTTGCTTTGAGATTAGCCTACATTTGTGGAGGTCATGTTTCGATAGCGCAACCTATGTTGGATGCTTCCTTGCCGGATGGAAGTCGAATAAACTTAACTTATGGGAGTGAGATCACCCGTAAGGGATCTACTTTCACTATTAGGAAGTTCAAGCTTGACCCCTTTACTGTCACAGACATTGTGAATTTTAATACTTTTTCAAAGGAGATGGCTGCATATTTTTGGTATGCTGTTGAAAATCGTGTTTCAATTCTTGTGGCCGGCGGAATTGCAGCTGGAAAAACAACCACCCTCAACTGTTTAAGCATGTTCATAAAGCCAGATATGAAAGTTGTTTCAATCGAGGACACTCCAGAGTTGAATCTTCCACATGAGAATTGGATTCCGGCGACTACGAGGACTCATTTCGGTCTTACCACAGAAGCCTCTGACATCACTCTTTTTGACCTGCTTAAGGCTTCACTAAGACAGAGACCCGACTTCATCATTGTGGGGGAAATCAGGGGAGCTGAAGCTTATACTCTTTTCCAGGCTGTTAGCACGGGTCACCTTGGAATGTCAACTGTTCATGCGGAATCGGTTGAATCAACAGTTTATCGGTTGGAGTCGGCTCCGATGAACATCCCTCGAACGCTGATAGCTGGAATAGACATAATTATTGTCCAAAAACGGGTGGAACTTAAGGGACGACCCGTTAGGAAAACAGTTTCGACCTCGGAAATTGTCGGCTTGGACCCAAGGTCTGGCGAGATTTTGACGAACGAAGTTTACAAGTACAACCCTGTTGAGGATTCGTTTGAGTTTACTGGAAGAAGCTATATCCTGGAGAAAATTGCGGAAAAGAAGGGTATAAGCACAGAGGAGGCGATGGAAGAGCTGCAGAAAAGGGCAAAAGTCATTGAGTGGATGTGCAAGCGGAACACACGGAATTACAAGGAAGTGTCGGATATTATTCGGAGCTACTATACGAACCCTGAATTCATCCTTAAGGAGGCTATGAAAGACGAATAGTTGGTTGCTGACTTTTTGCCTGAAAATATCTGGTGCGTTCCCTTCCAGCATCATACTGAAGTTTGGTGATCTGCAGAAAAACTTGGCCAAGGCGAGCATGAGAGTGACCTTTAGCGCTTACTTTGGCTTAATGGTGTTTGCCACGCTAATAGCTGGAATCTTGACTTTTTCGATTTCCTTCCTTGTTCTATCTTTTAGTTTTCCTATTTTGCAGTCTATTGTTTTCGGCTTGTTCATCGGCGTCTTGGCAGGTACGGCGGCGATGGGGACTTGTTACGTATATCCTTCTATGGAGATTTCTGCAAGAAACCGAAAGATAGATGCGAATATTCCGTTAATCGCTAATTTTATGTCTGTTCTGGCGAGCGCCGGCTTGCCTCCTGAGCGAATAGTTCGTTCGTTGGCAAATGTAGGCGATGAATTCAGCGTTGGACAGGAAATGAGGCGCATAATCGGCGATACGGAGCTTTTGGGTGTTGATCTAAATGATGCCTTGATGAAAGCTTCGCTTAAGTCTCCTTCAAAAAAATTTGCATCTCTTTTGGATGGTCTCGTTACGACGTCTCATATGGGTGGCGACTTGGCGAATTACCTTAGGGAGGAGGCTGACAAGTATCGAAAGGCGCGGTTGTTGACGATGAAGAATTTTCTTGAAACTTTGGGTCAGATAGCTGAAGGTTATGTTAGTTTTATGATTGCGCTTCCGTTGGCTTTAATTGTGATGCTCTCTGTGATGTCTTTCATTGGCGGGGGCGCCTTAATTCTGGGCCTGGATCCCCAAGTTCTATTGTCTATTCTCACTTTTGTGATTACGCCTGCGGGCGTTTGCATAATGCTGCTGTTGGTTGATTCATCTACACCACCGAGGTGAACTGATGCGGAAGATTTCGAAGAAAAATCGGATGCTGACGGCTGGTTTCTCTCTTGTGGCGGTTTTTGTTATTGTCTTGTTGTTCTTCGCACTTCTGCCCTATCTAGCGTTTCAGCTGGTTAACGAGTTACTTTTTGTTTCGATTTTGATCGCCACGTTTCCCTCCGCGATTCTAGAGTATCAGAACCAGAAGTGGGTAGATGCTATTGAGGATCAAATGCCGACTCTGGTGAAGGGCGTATCTGAGTCTCAGGAGACTGGTTTGACTATTACTAAAGCGTTGGAGAAAGTGGTCGAAGATAAGATGATTGATCATCCTTTGTCTGATGAAGTCAGCAAAATAGCGGTTAATATGTCCTGGGGTATGTCTTTTGAGGGGGCGTTGACCAAGTTTAAGGAAAGAATAGGTTCGTCCGGCGTTAGTAGGTTTTGTGCATTGGTTTTGGAGGCTAGTCGTTCTGGTGGGCAGATAAGAAAGGTGTTTTCAGCTACATCTGGATTTATGGAAGAAATGAGACAGATGGATGATGATTCTTCTTCGCAAATGAGACCGTATATCATAATTATTTACGCGGCTTTTCTGGTTTTCTTGTTTACCGCTGTCATTTTGGTACAGTCTTTTTTTGCTCCCCTTCAAGGCTCGCAGCAAGTTCTGAGTCAGGCTCCTATTGGCACGACTGCACAGTTCAAGGACTTCTTCTACAAAAACATGTTGATTTCAGCTTTGACGGGTGGCTTGATGGCTGGGAAGATAGGCGAGCGACGTGTAGCTGCGGGGCTGAAACATTCTGTGATATTAAGCGTCATGGGCTACATTATTTTCTTTGTAGCAATTCCGCCTAATTGGATGCATTAACATGAAGAGGTTGATCAGAAACAAGAAAGCTCTGTCGCCCGTTCTTTCTTCTGTATTGATGATACTGGTAGTTGTGATAGGAATGAGCGTGTTGTTTGCTTACTTTGTCAACTACGCAACAGATTTTCAACTGGGAAGCGGAAGTTCAGTTCTGGAATCGATCGTCGTAGAGGATGCGTGGTTTAAGAACCCGACTTCAATCGAACTTAATGTCTATAACGTTGGAAAGGTTGATTCCACCATAAACTCGATTTACGTTAACGACCTACCAGCCCCCAGTTTCCAACTAAACACTGTCTATTTTCATGGTAGACAAGTCACAGTTGCTGTTTCGAGCCGGACTATTCCCGTCAGTGGACATGCTAACGTAACTGTTACGTTGTTCTCTCCAGGCTGGGACAGCCATAGCGTTTACGACATAAAAATTGTAACAGCAAGGGGTTCAGGTTTTGAAGGAAGATATGTCCCGCCGGGTTAAGGGCGTTTCGCCAACATTGCGGAGATTCTTCCAAAATCGGGAAGGAGTTGCCGAAATCGTGGGCGGGGTATTGCTTATTATTATCCTGATGTTTTTCTTCACGAACGTGTATCTTTGGCACGATCAGGCGACCAGACAGATGAACGATGTGCTCTCGACGAAGATGAATTCACCCGTGAGAATGGAAAACAATAGCTATGGAAACTTGATTGTGACGAATATTGGCGGAGTGGATGCAGGCTTGTCCAGATTGTGGATAACTACTGACTCGTTGCATCTTTTTGCTGACTTTGAAAGTCTCGGCGGTAATCAGCCTTGGGTACGTGCCGGTTCTTCTGCTGAAATAGATTTAAACTCATCAGCCCCTGCAACCAGCATGTCGCCGCTAACGGTGACGTGGAACAATGACAAGAAATGTGCAGTTGTACAGTACCCTGTTTCAGGGAATACTATTTTCAAAATTATCACCACCAACGGCAACTCTGCTGCGTGCAATTTCACTGGGTAATAGTAAAATTTCGATATGTCATTTGTGGTTGCTGATTTCCAGAACTTAACTTACTACAATATGCTTAACATGTCTCGCTCGTAATGAAAGACAAAGATTCTTTTAATCAGAGCCCATGCATATCAACGTGTATCAATAATTGAAATTAAGCCCTGGGACTTTTGAGACTTAAGGTTGGATCAGGGGCTGGAGGTGCCCGAGTAGCGTTCTCTTACAGTTGTTTTCGTTGGGTTTCTGAAATTGAGGCCATTCAGTATGAATTCTCCTGTTCTGAGTTGTGGAAGTTGAGTAGCTTTTTCGACGACCATGTTTCTTAGGTACTCCAGGTCGTTTGCATCTGTTGTTCTTCCTATCATCTGTATGCCCATCTGAGAGAGAACTTTAGCTCCTAGATCTGTAGGGTGCTTTGATATAAGGCACATTGATATTCCGATTTTTTTTCCTTCTAAGGAGGTGATTTCCAGGGCGTCACCAGCGAGAATTTCTGAGTCTTCGATGAGGAAGAAGAATGGTTCAACTTTTTCTTCGATTCTTCCTCGTAGGAGTGATTTTGTGAAGAACGTGGAGAAGTTGAATTTTTCTTCAGGTGCGAGTCCGCAGCAGTTGAGGATGGTGATTTGGCTTATTTTGCCCACTCTTGCCATCATTTCTTTGTTTTCTCGCTCAATTCTCTCGCTGGCAATGCCGCTGAAGTGGCTTGAGACTTCTCTGAGTGTGATTCGCTGATTTTCTCCGAATTTTATTTTGTTGGCATTGAGTTCCTTCATCACCCTGTCGGGTTGTGCCGCGTATATTGTGACAGTAAAGTTGAAGGGGTAATTTTTGGCGTCGGTTTGTGCTTCCTCATCTTCTTTCTTCGTGTGCTCTCCCACTGTGCAAATAGTGCTGTATTCGCCGTAGGGGTCTATAATTACAATCGGTAATTTGGTTTTGTTTGCGAGTTCCTCAACGATTACCGTGGCGGTATGTGTTTTTCCCGCACCCTCGATTGCTGAAATTAGAGTATGTTGTTCTGCGAGATCTTTGGCATTGATGTTGACGCTTATTTGTTTCATGTAATCGTTGATTGACGTTGCCCAGGATTCGGATTTGCCGATGTGGATCGGCTGTTCGAAGGATTTTCCTTTGATGTCTCGGAAGAAAACGTCTTCGAGAAACTCGGCGTATGGCAGGTAAATTCTGCTTCCTGGATAGGGAGGTAGAAGAAGTCTGCACAGTGGTCGGCTTTCTTCCCGCAGGTCTACGTACCCTATTGTGTCGGCCGTGGCAACCATCTTTCCAGCTCTTTCTGCACTTGATGCTCCGACGACTCCCTCATACCTTTTTATGTCTGATATTTCTGCGAGCAATGGACAGTTGTCTCCGAACACAGGATGATCAAGGACAACGTAGTCTCCCTTGCCTGCACATGCTCTGTTCTTGAGGGGACTGACGAGAAAACTGAACTGTGTAGTGCTTGTGTCGCTTGTTACCATGCCGAAATTTTCTTTCATGCGGACCTTGCTTAGTTCCACAGCGGTCACCTAGGCGTTATGGATAATTAGGTTTTTCAAATGAGATTTTAATCTATCGGAAAGAATGAGGTTTGATCTGGTTCGTTTTTAGCAATTCCGGTTTTTGGGTGGGTCCGTGTTTTCTACTGTTGGTTTGATGGTTGGGAGTGTATATTTCACTTCTATAACATTGTTCTACCAGCTTTTAAATAGCCGATGATTGCAATAAATTTGGGAGGAGGAGTCCCTCAAAGAGCAGGAGTTCACTGAGTTTCCCAACGGAGAACAGTGAGAGGCGTGATTGTGTTACGGTTAGGGAGGGCGCTCAAGGGTATATCACCCGTCTTGTCAGTTCTTCTAATGATAGCTGTAGCTGTAACAGCCTCAATTGTTGCCTATGCAGCAATTATGGGCTATCTGAATTTTCAAACCAAGCAGATTAGCAAGGCTATTTTAGTCCAGAGCGTTGCACAAGATTCTACCGGTCATCTGATAGTTTACGTGCAGAACGTTGGTCAAGGAACAGTGCACTTCGACCCCCTGGGCTGCCTGTATGTTGACAGGAATCTCGAAAAGTTGCACGATTCAACCGGCTGACGGCTCGCTATCCGAGGGGCAGATTGCGACACTCATTTCTGACAGGCCTGTTGTTACTTCAACCAGTTTGAACATAAAAGTTGTCGTGACTGATGGGGCCTTTGCGGAGGCTGCGACACCGGTAAAGCTCCACCACGGGTATCCCTCGTCACCGTGAATTCCGATCCGACAGGGTCTGGCTTGGTCAAAGTTGACGGCACGAACATCAATACTCCTTACACGTTTGTTTGGGAAGTAGGTTCTATTCACACGCTTGAGGCCCTTTCTCCGTCTGTAACCGGTGCGAGTACAATTGGATTAGTTGGAGCGACGGAGGAAAGCAAGTTCATGATTACACGGCTCCGAGTTCACCTTCGAAGGTAACGGCTAGTTTCAAGACTTCATATTACCTGACGATAGTTGATGGGGGTCACGGTACAGCTACTGGCGAGGGCTGGTACGACGCCGGGTCCAGTGCCACCTTTAGCATAACCCCTAAGACGGTACCCGGGCAGACTGGAACCCAATATGTTTTCACTACTTGGGCTGGTTCAGGGTTAGGAAGTTACTCTGGTCCACAGATGTCTTCTTCCGTTGTAATGAACAGTCCAATCAATGAAACGGCCAGTTGGAAGACACAGTACTATCTCAAAGTTAATTCGCCTCAGGGAACGCCTAATGGCGCTGGGTGGTATGATGCCGGTGCAACGGTTGCGTTCAGCGTCAATCCTGCTATCGTCTCGGGGGGAACAGGAGTTCAGGCCGTGTTCATAAGGTGGAGCGGAGTAGGTTCGGGTTCGTATAGCGGTTCTTTGAGATCTTATTCTATCACGTTGAACAATCCCATTAACGAGACAGCTGTTTGGAAGACTCAGTACTATTTGACTGTAAACTCGCCTTATGGGACGGTCGGAGGCGCTGGCTGGTATGACGATGGCACAACCGCGCAAGCCACTGTTTCACCGTTAGTCGTTGCGGGTCCCTCGGGAATTCAGTATGTGTTCTTGCGTTGGAGTGGGGACGCGTCAGGCAGTAATTCGCCATCCAATGACATCCAAATGGACAGACCTAAGACAGCCACTGCTACGTGGAAAACACAGTTCCGAGTCTCGTTCGCCGTTAATCCCGCATGGGGAAACACGAACCCGCCGCCTGGCAGTGTCAACTGGTATGACTCTGGAACTTCCGGTGTGGCAATCACAGCAATGGCGAATTCTGGCTATAAGTTCTCTTCATGGAGTAGCCCAGCTTCGATTCCAATTGCCAATCCTTCGGCTTCGTCCACAACCGCCACTATTAACGGTCCAGGCACTATTACCGCCAATTTCGTCGTGGCTACCGTGACGATAAGAATAACTTCTAGTCCCTCGACTGGTTCGGGCTTCTTGACGGTTGACGGTTCTGCCCAGGACTACGCCTTTCACCGCTGTATGGACGGTTGGTTCCTCCCATACGATTTCGGCAGCTTCTCCAGTTCCGCGCGGCGCTGGTGTGCAGCTCGTTTGGATTGGCTGGACAGATGGCGGAGCGCAGACTCATACATATAATGTTCCAAGCTCCGACGACACCATCACAGCTAACTACAAGACTCAATGCTACCTTACAGTCTCCTCAACCCATGATTCACCTTTCCCCCAGAGCAACTGGTTCGACTCGGGAAGCACAGTCACGGCTTCAGTTGCCAGCCCCGCCGACCAATCCGGCAATACACGGTTCAGGTGCACCGGATGGACGGGAACAGGCAGCGTACCCACATCGGGAACAGGCACCTCCACTACTTTCACGATAAATAGCGCTTCCAGTATCAACTGGAACTGGATACCTCAATGCCAAGTCACCTTTGGCGTAGCTTCTAATGGCGGTGGAACCACAAGCCCTGCAGGAACCAGCTGGTACGATGTCGGCAGCTCTATAACAATCTCCGCAACTCCTAATGCACACTACAATTTCATATCTTGGAGTTACAGCGGGTCAATACTACTGCTCAATCCGACCTCAGCTTCGACAACGGCTACAGTTAATGGCCCAGGTTCGGTGACAGCTAATTTCAAGATTCCGACAGTAATGGATTGGGCTGTAGGCTCAATCCCGGGCTACCCATACGACATAACTCTTGGAAACAGCGAGGACCTACTGGGCTACCTGCACGAACCTGGCAATGTGCTGTTTGGAGTAAACGGAAAGCTCGTGACCTTTGTCTTCACAGCACCCAACGGTACCATGTACTCCAGGACCTTTATGACATGGCGATTCATCTTCGACGGTGCTTTCCAAGCTTCCTTCGTGCCCACCTCTACTGGAACATGGAGTGTCTACGTACAATTTGATGGAGACGTGGACTACATCGGATCGAAAACTAGCACGGGAACATTCAATGTTGCCCCGTAACATCAGCGGTTAAAAAAACCTACGATTCTGTTGCTGGGTTTGGCTTATACAGATGGATAGCATTGCAGCGTGCCCCATTCCCGGCACCTTGCACTTAAATCAGAATCGCACGATTGAGGTAGCAGCAAAAATACTACTGGCGCAAGCGTGTAGCTTGCTTTGTTTCGGTTTGTGTTTTGGTTTTTCTAGCTCGTTGGACTAGCACTACGGAGACTATTACTGCTGCTGCCGCAGCTGCGATGACTACCCACAACCACCATTCGAGTTGGAAGCTGGTTTCTGCTTTCCACAGGTTTGTCTCTGTCAACTTTTGGTCTGACGAATCCTGATTCTGGGCGACTTGCTCTGATTCTACTAAGATGCCCTTCTCTTTGTCCCAGTAATTTGTGAACTGTATGTTCATAAAAGAGTATTTTGCCCAAACAACCATTCTGCTTGCGCCGGCGCAAGTTTGGGTTGTTTCCCCAGTGATCATGACGGGGCTTGTTCCGCTAATTGTCGAAATGGTGTCTCCTGCTTTCGAGTTGGCTGGTATGAAGAATCCTGATTGCGTGGCACTTGCGGTTCCGTTTGCTATTTCAGACGTTGTACGGTTCATTTCGGTGCCATCGAATAAATGGTCTGTCTGCAAATAAGTCACAGTTGTTCCTGTAACGCTTAGGATTTCAATTGTGCTCCATTCAGTTCGGCCAGGTGCTTCTGGGTTTGTGCCTGAATAACTAATGTTATATTTCATGGTATCTCCTGGTTTGACTCCGACGGTATATTCTGCATTCACCGCGAGGGTCGTTGTGTATGAAAGCAAAATTAGGAAAGCAATGCAGAATTTGGGCGCCAACCCCGTTTTCACTCTATTTTCACCTAGTCTACTCACTTTTAGGGAGCGTATAGCTTTTATCATTTTCTGCTGGTCAACTCCTGTTTATAGATTCTGGAAACTTGCTGTACTGAATAAGAAAAGAAGGTGATTCCTCGAAAGTTATAGTAATTCGGAAGAATAGAAGATAATTATAGTTCCTATTTCCATTGCAATTTTTATTGGGGAGATAGCCCTATGTTTCATGGCTAAAATGATCCCTTTCGACTTCTTCAATCGATATGCGCAAATACTTAAGCCCTTGGGCCTGTCTGAGTATGAGACACGCGTTTTTCTGACTCTTTTAATGAGTGGCCCACTGAACTACAGGGTTTTGGTTCGGGAGTCGAGTGTTCCTACTGGAAAGATTTACCAGGTTTTGGCCACTCTTGAATCTAAGGGTTTCATCGAAGTCGTCCAAGAGAAGCCCAAAGTTTTCAAAGCTGCTGAACCAAAGAAGGCCCTAAGGCGAAGGCTCAGACAGCTTGAGGACGATTTTCTTGAACTTGAGCTTAAAACCAAAGAGGCACTTCTGTCTCTTCAAAGCCAGTACAACTTGAAGTATGATATTATTCAGGGATTGGTTAGCGAGATATTCGTTGGCAGCAAGTCTTTTGGTAGTAGGATTCAAGAGAATCTCGCCAAGGCCGAGAACGAAGTTCTGATTTCGTGGAATGGACCCATTATTGGTTTAGACACGAACACTGTGTTTGGGGAGCTGCTTGGCAGAGGCGTTTCAGTTAGGGCAATGTTTCCTAACGCTGCGGTTCGCGAGAAGGGTTTCCTTAGTGGTCTCTCAGAGTTGGGTGTTAATGTTCGGTTGCTGGAGATTTTGCCTTCTGAATATGTTGTCGTTGATGAGAAGAACGTTTCATTAATCATTGAAGGGTCATCAGAGCCGACTTGCGTGCAAATTCATGGGTCTGGTTTGTGCCGGGTTCTTCGTGAGCGATTTGCCGAAGATTGGGAAAAATCTAAACCGTTCAAGCGTGAACAAACTTCTCCCGCGAAGATTCTTAGTTCTTTCAGACTGTTCGAATGAGAATTTGCGTTGACCCGTAAACTCGTGGGAGTTTAAACTCTGGAAACGACCAGAATTAGGCGCTAATAGTAATTTCAGATTCTATTTGCGGTTTTTTGGTTAAACTCTGGACTTGAGAGAAACCGCTTTATTAACCAACGGCCACTCAGCTTCCAGAGAGAAGGAGAAGATAGCAATGAATAAGAAAATAATGGCAATTGTAACTGTTTTGTGCATAGGAGCGCTAATATCACCAGTTTTCGCAGACATATTCATACCGCCAGGCCCACCAACCAGCATGAGCGAATACGTAACACCCACATTGAGCGTCATTAACGCCGTAACAAAAACACGGATCGGATGGACACACACCGACGGACTGCCAACATGGCAGTACAACGCCCTGTACCATTACGGAGGAGTAGCTGGCGCTGGAAACATCAAGGAAGACCCAGTCGTCGTAGGTACAACCGACATTCCATATGGAACCAAGGTGACCATCTTCGGGTTCTTCCCAGGAGTAGCCGTGTCAGCCGACCAGGTTCCGCCGTCAGTGGAGCTGAAGATCACATGGAACGGAATCCCCAACCTCATCACCCTCAGCCTGCCAGCCAGCCAAGTAGTCGGACTACAGTACCCGCCAACGATGTACCCAGACATCAACACGTTCTACCAGTTTGCTTATCCAGCAGCGCCGCCAGGCAAGAACGCCACCTACAACATATGGGTAGGCGACTACGCATACATGATATCGAAGATTGGCACATCGATGTTCGGATCCGCATCAAGCACAACGTCATCCAGCGGCGTTCCATCATGGTTTGAACAGCAATATGGATACCAGAACGGATTATGGTTCTGGTACACGTTCACACCGAACGTTGGAGACTGGATCGCATACGACTCAAACGGCTTCACGAAGTTCCCGCCAACCTACGACGTAACAGCGCTGCTTGAATACGGCACCAGCCAGGTGTGGACCAACCACGTCTGCTGGGACGTCAGCCTGCTCGAACTACACAAAGACGTCAACTACTGCACCGACCAAATCATCAACGACATGATCACCGTAACCAACGTCGGCATATTGCCCGCAACCGGCCTGCAAGTCACACAGACGTTCCCATGGGATGACAAGACCTACCTCAACCCCGAATACGTCAAAGCCTGCGCAGCCATCAAAGGCGGCCGAGTCATACCACCAACGCCTCTGGTCAACTTCCAGGGCGTGGCTAACCCAGGCGTCTTCACGCTGCCAGCGCCGTTCAACGTGTTGAATCCAGGAGAAACGCTGATGATAACGATGCCGATTGACCTGTACAACCTCGACAACGAAAACGTCACAATCGTGTTCGACTCGATGATGTATGCCAACGAGATTCCACCGTGGAAGGCTCCCATAGGCTTAGCCAGCATAGTAGTCGGCAATCCAACGGGCCAGTGGTTCCGCTGTGGCAAGGACTCTGGTTTGGTAGAGAACCAGCAAACATTGTGACAGGCGCAGGTTCTGCTAGCGGGCCCTATGACTTTGACATCTGGAGCTTCTGGTACGTCCGAGCACCAATCGTCAGGATGCAGCTCCAGCACGTGCTTCCAGTGATGATTCTTGACCCTGAACCAGTGCCGCTCATCGCAGGCGAGACCGCAGTCACCGCAGCAGACGTAGCCCTAGTGCAGAAAGCAGTCGTCGGCTTAGCGCCGTACGATGTGCGAATGGACTGCAACGGCAACGGACGCATCGACCTCGAAGACCTCAAACTGTTCGAGCTAGCAGTATAAACCAAAAACAAAACAGAAACAACCCCCCATCTTTTTTTATTGTACTCCAAGAAAACTTGCAGAGATATAGCATTTTTTTCGTTGAAAAAGAGTTAGAAAACACCACTAGACATAGCCCTGTTCAAGGTTTGAAAGAGACAGTTTTGTTTTGGGAAGTTAATCAGGAGGGACGATTACAATCAAAACAGAACTCTCAAGCTCGGGAGACCGCCAAAAGGAATTTCTTTAATGACATATCGACCTGGAATTAGTATCTACTCAATAGATAGGTTGCTATCGAAATGTATTGTTGCTGACGAAAAGAATTATACTATTGTAATAGACAGGTCATCAGAACCAATTTGTGCAGATTTATGAATCCGTTTTGTGTAAGGTAATTCTTGAGCGTTTCGTCGAAGATTGGAAAGGCAAAACCAATAATTTAGAATTCCAGGCTAACTTGTAGTCAATATCTACACTTCACAATTTACTTATCGGGCAGAATCGAATCTCTCCAGAGACAACCAATGAAAACTATTCACAACAACTGGGAAGATCTGCTACGGGACTGCATCCAAATCGCTCTCGTTTGCGGAACAATTGGCATAGCCCTAAAGTTTGTAACTTTCTTCAACCAATGGGTCTATTTCCCATCATTCCCAAACATATTAGATTCCACATTCCTCATAATCTCAATACTGTACTTTGCGTGGAACACACAAAAACATCGCATTCGCAGCTAACCAATTGACCAGATCCATGAGCAATTTCTCAGTAAACTCCCAAACCACCCAAAAGAAGAAAACTCACTACAGCGGGTCTTTTCTGCCATTTTCGAATTTCTTCAACCTTGATAGACACGTTAAGTTCAACTGGAACCGCAACCGCTTCATAAGTTTGCCAACAATAAGCTGTGACATTTAGAAGTTAAGCAAATAGTGCCTGCGCGTTTCACTACGTAAACTGTTGGTAAACGGAAAACAGTATTTATTATCCCGACAGAAGTGAGGTGAGTTGCGATTTTTCTGCGAATCAAACCTGATTTCTTGCCAAACGCGGTATAACATAAGATTTATAAACGGTTCAGACCATATTTGACAAACCCTTTTTTGCGGGGAGGATTAGGGAAGGAGAGTACCAATTAGTTGCTATTCAATCGGAAAAGAGATCATCTAGAGATCATCGCAGAAATAGTTCTCTTGTGCAAAAAACCAAAAGTCAAAACGCGCATAATGTACGAAACAAGACTGTCCTATGCTCAACTTCGCAGATTCCTAATGCAACTCCGATTACTAAATCTGCTCGAAGTGCGAACAAACCCGGAAAGATACGTCACCACCGAGAAAGGTCTATACTTCTTGCAGAATTGGCGCGAAGTCCAGCGATCCCTAAGGATGCCCTCAAAAAAACCAATAGCCGAATTCGACCCAGAACGCGTGTATGCCAAGCGCGAGCGCACTGACTTCGCAAAGCTGCTAGGCTACGATGAAGACAAGCGGTCTTAGACATTGTACAAGACAAAGCAGACATAAGCAGAAAAGTATAGGCTTCCAAGAGATTTTCTAAACTTTCACTCAAAAGCATAACTCTACACTTACGCGTTAAAAAAAAAGTCTAATCTCTTCTCTTTCGCGTCTTCCATGCGCGAGCGTTTTGAGGCCTCAAACTGCTCTTCTGGCTTCAGCTTAAAGAAACGCCGGATGTTGAAGCGCGGTCAACGGTCTAACCTTCATGTATTTACCACAAACGACAACAACAAAGGGCATACTTAATATGCTCGGCTATGCCTAGTAAACATGATTAGCCTTCGAAATAGCAATCTCTCAGACGTTAACGGGTGACATATCAGAGTTGCTCAGACCCCAACTCCGCTGGTTCTCGAGTCCGATTTCCACCCTTGTCACGTTGAGAAGTGGGGTCGTGTTTGGTTGCTAGCTCCCTGCATTTTTGGCTCATTATCTTGCCAAAGCTTGCGTTGAGGGGGAACGCCGTGTCGTTTATACACGTGACTTGGACATGTTGGACGCCGGGCAATGCCTTGACTTGGTTAACCAACCTCCGAATGCTCTCATAATCTGTGATGGGCGCGACCGCGATTATGTCAAACGGTCCAATTAACTCGCTTCCCGAAATGATGTTGCTGATTCTCTTGAGGCCAGTTATCGTTTCGGCCTTGCTTTTCTCGGGGTCTGTGGTTATCAGTAGAAAACCTTCCCTTGGTAGCCCAGTTTTGCCAAGTCAATCGACACGACTGTTCGTCGGATCAATCCTTTCCGCTTCATGTCCTCGTATCTTTGCTTGACCGTGTAGGGCGAGACACCTAACTTCTTTGCGACCGTGAGGAAAGGCGTTCGGGCGTCTTCCAACAGCTCTGCGAGGATGAGGTAGTCAAGTTTGTCCATGGTTTTGCTCCTTCGTGGGGTGGAGGTCGATGTTTTCAAAAACTTGGAATGGTGGACCGGACCAGATGTTGAGGGCGACTTCTCTTGCGCCGAAGTTTTTCCTCACAACTTGCGCTATTCGGTCAAGTTCGTTGATGTTCTGGGCGAAAACAAGTGCGCATAAGTCATATTTTCCAATGCTGGCCGAAGGCTCAACCAAGTTGGTTTGTTCGCCGATTGCCTTGAGTACTTCATCTTTCCTGTTTCCGTCGATTATCACTCCAATTGTCGTTACGAACGGTAGACCAAGTTCGCCGACGTTGGGAAAAAGTGTCGAGCCCGTTATGACTTTTAGTTTTTTTAATCGCTTAATTCGATTTAGCGCCGAGACGGAAGATATGCCGCACTGCTTGGCAATATCTTTGAGTCTTGCCCGCGCATCCTTGATCAGTATGCTCAGTATTTTGGCGTCTTTCTCGTCGATTTCTACAATTGGAGCCATACTCATCATAGGTTCGTTTGTTCATAAATAATTTTGCATCACCGAGCTCTTCGCAAGCATGAAAAAGACTCTGTCAAATGCAGTAACTTAGCTAATTATTTCCAATAATGTACAATCTCACTAGAAAAAGCTAAATACGATGTGCTCCAGAAATTACGTCTATGAAAAATGTGCTGATATCGCACCTTTGCTTACGTTATTTCAGCGAGGCTCGTTGAGGGGGCTGATAAGGTTTGGCACAGAAAACGGTTGCGTCCGTGTTTCTTGAGTTTGTATTTTCATATCTCCTTAAAGGCATAAACGCCAAGCCTCAGCAAACCCTTCAATCGAGCCCATCACGTTGATTTCAGCGGCTCTAGGGCCAAGATTACGGCCTGATGCTAGTGTTCTCATATTTGTTTCCCTAAACTGCTAGCCTAAGAATTAGTTATGCTGCGCCGCAGAGATAAACTAGTTTTTATGAAGCTCTTTCATTTGTTACGCAAATACCCAAATACCCCATGTGTCTTTGAAATTTTGTTCCACAACTAATAGGAGAAAGGAAGAATGAATTTAGCAGCAAACAAGACCAAAGCTATGATCTCAATTACTTTGATCCTTCTGTCCTCAATAGCTCTTAGCGCGAGTTTGTCTGTTGAAGCACAGGTTACGGGCGTAGAAACACAAGGCGGATCTCCGCAAATGGCTGCATGGGCAACCTCGATACCCGCTGGCGTTAATCCAAACGTTTCAGTTGCAAGCACCGCAGACTACGAATCAATGACCTGATACAAGATGCAGCATCACGAACAGCTTAGTAACTCGTCATCTTCAGTTTGAACAAAGAAAAAAGGTGGAGAGGTATATTGTTTTGTGCGTTTAAGCGCGTTTTCTCAAGACGAGTGCGCCGACGATTGCCACTGCCAAGATAACCGCTATGCCCACGCCAATGATGTACATTTCGTAGGGTGGGAACGTGATCGTTTGCTGTGTGGGCGTTACTACTTCCGCTGCTTTTACTACTGTGGCGTACGTTTGTGCCCATGAGCTGCCGTAGGATTCATCGCCTGCGAAAGACGCGGCGATTTTATATTGACCAACAGCCGTTGGAGCCCATGTGTAGCCGAAAGTGCCGCTCGCTCCGTCGCTGGTTACGGTCGCTATGTGTGTCACAGAGTTGTCTGGGCCGATTGCATCGATGGATATTGGAACGCCAGTTATTGTCACGTTGTGGTACATTCCATCAATTGGCTGTTGTCCGTAGATGTACTGCATATAGGTGCTCATTGAGTCTTT
This sequence comes from Candidatus Bathyarchaeota archaeon, assembly GCA_963820675.1. Classification (GTDB taxonomy): domain Archaea; phylum Thermoproteota; class Bathyarchaeia; order Bathyarchaeales; family Bathycorpusculaceae; genus UBA11855. The sequence continues at coordinate 45,054 of CAWGAW010000023.1, forward strand.
GGAGACGCATGCGACGTTTTGTATTCCACGCATGTTCTTCTGCACTGTCGAGCCTGGGCTGAGTTGTTGAAGCCGGAACAATTCCCGGAGATTGGTCCAGGATGGTGCCAGATATGACCACGCTCTGTCCAACTGTGACACCTGTCTGCGGAGCTGAAACGGTCGTTGCGCTCTGTCCCTTGCCAAAGACGTACATGTAGCCGTCGTATCTGTCATCGAATGTTAGGTAGCCGTCTGCGATTGCTCCTGGAGATCCACCGTCGAGTTTGCTCCAGATTACGTCGCCTGTGGTTGCGTTGAGGCACCAGAGAGTCCAGCCTCTTGAGAGGGGTTCTGATGGCGAGTGCTCACCGTTAGCGTAGTAGAGTTTGCCGTCAGCGATGATTGGCGAGTTGCTGAACAGAGACATCGAGGGATACCAAGGTGTTTCGAAGGGTGTTGCCTGCGGAACGTAGTTCCAAGCTATTTTGCCGTTGTTCCAGTTGATCGCATAGAAGCCTGCGTAAGAGAAGTCATACAGCAAGCCGCCGTAGGAAGCTGTGGTGTAGGGTCCGAAGTCACCCCACGGGTAGGTTTCACCGCCCGTATCGCCGGCCTTTGCAGTTTGCCAAGCTAGAGTACCTGTGCGGAGGTCCCAGCAGTCCCACCAGCCGCCCAGTATGCGTACTGCGTATTTGCCGTGGTCTGCGCATCCTGTGCTTGTGCTGAAGAATATGTCTTTGGTTGTAACGTTCCAGAGCATTGTGCCACTTGTCAGGCTAGCGGCGTATACGAATTGTCCTTGTGCCGTGCCTGCACCTGACGGGATTATTGAGCCGGTGTAGACGGTAATCATCGATTCGTAGTCCGTTGTGCCTAAGCTGCTGAACGGATAGGATATGTTGCTGAGTACGGTTATGCCTGAGACCGCAGTGCCCATTTGACCGCCAGCTACAGTCCAGTTAATCAATCGGTAGCGTCCACCAGTTGCATTGGCTGCTGCAGCGCCTAAGTCTTGAATGCTCAGGATATATGGGTCGACGTACATTGTGCCAGAGGTGAATGGAAGCGTGATGTTGAGTTGCACGGAGCCTGTGTAGGGGTCGTATCTGATAATTCTTGAGCTGCCGATGTAAACGAGCGAGAATGATCCTGCGCCCATGCCCGTTTGCTCAGCACCTGGCACTGAACCTGAAACTAGGTTCTTGGTAGCGATTGTTGGGGGTTGAGTTATGCCTGTCTGTTCCCAGTAAATCTTGCCCGTGCGGATGTCGTAGCATTGCCAAACGCTGACTGTTTCAGTCACAGTTGTGCCGTTCACCATTGTAGCGAACGGTTTTGTGACGGTTTGATAAGCTCTGCCTTGGAAGATTATGGTCGGGGTTCCTGCGTAGGGGCTTTCGCCTGGACCGACGGAGTTAATTCCGTATTGTCCGCCCTCGATGCCTGCTAATGCACCTTCCCTAAGCCACACGACGTGTGAAGTTTCTGGTCCTTCAACGTAGGCTGTGTACTTGTAGTTGCTTGCATAAGTGTTGGTTCCCGCTGGCCAATCTGGGCCGCCGCCTAGTCCGAGGAATGGGTATTGCCCGCCGATGCTCCACCATTCCCTGTTTCCGATGGGGATTGGTCTCCACCAGTAGTCAGTTGGCAGAGGAATCGCTGGCCATGAGGCGACCAAGTCTGATTGCACTGTTATTGTGGTTGTTGGACTTTGGGAAGCCTGATAGAACGCTGTGTCCAAATACGTTGGTGCATTAAACGCACCTGCTGTGTAAGGACCTATCGCTGCAATGCTTGGGTAAACTTTTCCGTTGAAGTAGTATCCTGCGGGGAAATAGTTGCCTGCAAAGTTGAAGACGAATTTGTATTCGCCAACCGTTTCTGGGACGTAGTTGAACCATGCTGTTGCATCACCCTGATAAGAGTTCACTGGACCCACTGTTGCAGTGGTGCCGTCTGGTTTTGTTATGGTAACGGTGTAGCCTGAAAAGAATCTCTGGAATTGCAGTGGAGGTTCAAGCCATAAGTTCACGAGCAATGGCTGTCCTACGCCTATTGGGCTGGGGGTAACGCTCATGAAGGCTTCGGTTGCAGTCGTAAAGCTTGCCGTTGTACCCGCTGGAACTGATGTTGCCCAAGGAGTCAGTTGTGGTGCTCCGCCGTGAGGTTGATCGCCCTGAGCCTGAGCTTGTGTAGCCATAGCGAATAGCATTACAGAAGTCATTAGTACTGCTAAGATGATTGCGGTTGTGTTGGTTTTCTTTTTCATAAGAGTATTAAGTTCATTTTTCCTTTCTTCTCCTAAATTTTTACGTGAAAGCATGTTACGCATATATTTGGTTTAAGTTTTTCGGTTATAGGGCTTCGGCAACTAAAGAGTTGGTGGCGAGCAGGGAATTTAAGAGACGCCGCTCCAATCGTTCTGGCAGAGGTACCTTTGAGTGAGTGAAGCCGAGAATTCAAAAATCGCAAAGTTTCAACTGCGAATTGGATCACGCCAAGAATTATGCTGAAGTCTGGCATATCGTGAAGAACACTGTTGAGATCGACGCTCAGTAAACACAGAGTGGGCATGATGTTCTTTTTAGATGACTTGCCTTTCAGCTGGGCGCATATCACCCTGTGGGGACAAACAACATCGTGCTCAATCGCAGTCTCGTCGAATTCGTGGAAGCCTCCGAGAAATCCAAACCCGTCGTAAACGCCCTCGTCCATAACCTCTCTTGCATGAGTTTCTGCACACGCTTGGAGACCTCTCGGAGGAAGGCATGAAACGCACTATCGTAATTGTCGCGCATAAATGCTTTGGCAACGACCATGAAGCCACCATTATTGCACGTAGGAGTCTTAGGAGCCTTCTTAGGGACATCTCTGTTGCCGCTATGAACGCTCCCAAGAGGGTTATGCAAATCATGAAAGACTTTGAGAAAACAAGCGAATACGTGGTTTAAAGTTGTTATGCAGCTAGACGTCACGAGAGCTGTTTCTAGGCGATGGTCTTCGTTTTCAACAGTTTGCGATTTTGTGTTTTTCTCAGCCGAGGGTTTGCTCGAATTTCTCCTCTTGAGTGCCAGCAGAACGCCGCCAATGACGATGACTATTACGATTATTGCTACGTACCGCAGGTAGTCAGGCGCCGCTGGACTTGATGAACTGTTGTTTGAACTAGAATCGGTAGATGATATAGAGGGGGTGGAGTTGGAGTTTGATGAAGAAATCGGAGGCGCTGTTCCAGAAAGGAGTGGTCCCTCGGTCTGCACTAACAGAGTATTACTTGAAATCTGCCTGTCTGAGGGTCTCTGTTTTATTTACATCGAATGCGCCGACCTTGAATGAGGCAATACCAGGGGGATTTAGAGGAGTGGGAGTTGGCGGGTCTGTGTATCCAGCTGCAACGACCAGACTACACGATGCTCCTCTACGGCATCCTAGGAGCGGTCGCGATCGCCATAATCATCGGCTTGGTCGCCATTGCTTTGGTGCTCAGAAAACGATCTTGAGTAATCGGGTAGAGACCCAAAATTTCCCCTATTTCTTTTTTCCGGGTTCAAACAAAGCTGCAATCTAGCATTCTGCACTCTGGTGTCCCGGAGTTACAATTGTCTGAGCGGTAACGTTTAATACAACAATGGAGAATTCTACTCTCTACCCATTCCATTGGAGAGAACCTTAAAGTTGGCAACTGCGTTGGGAGTGAAAATCGTTCTCACGGCTTCAGCCACCGAGATGAGCGATTTCGCCAACAGTCCCTTCATGGCGTTCGTCGCCGGTTTCGCCAAAGGCCCTATCCCGCTAGGGTTTGCCAGAAAAACGCTCTACCCACCCGTTGCGCGCAACTCTGATGGCAGAGCCAAATACGCGCCCTACGGATTACGCAAAGTTGAAGCAATTCTGTTAGAAAACGGTTTCTTCGAGTCCGAAGTCGCTGTCGTCCACCCCGACGATTTGGAACGATTTGTTGGACTAAACACAAAAGTCGTGGGCATATCCTCCATGGACCCGACCGGCATGGGCTACGTTAGCAAAACCTACTCCTCCATAATCGGCGGTGGAGAGCCGATGAACGCGGTAGAGTTTAAGAAACTCGTCGAACATCCGAGCATTAAGCGATTCAAGCCGAAGATTGTCGTGGGTGGGTTTGGATCATGGCAGTTGGAGCGCAAACACGTCTCCGACAAGTACGGCGTTGACTGTGTCCTGATGGGTGGAAGACCCGACCCCATTGTGGACGTTTTCAGGAAACTCGTGAACGGCGAGCGTGTGCCGCGGGTTGTTCATGCAGATGAATCGCTCCGCAACTGGAATTACAACACGATTCCGCTAGCTAAGCACGCCGGCATTCATGGCGCCGTGGAAATCTCTAAGGGCTGCGGCAGGAACTGTCAGTTCTGCACGCCTACAATGCAGACCAAAGTGGACGTGCCACTTGAGAAGATTATGCGAGAGGTTGAGATGACGGTTCGTGAGGGAAGCGACCACATCACACTGGTTACGGAAGACCTTTTCCTGTACGGCGCTAAGAACAAGAGTTTCATCCCCAACCAAGAGGCTGTCGTGAAGCTCGTTAAGAGCGTTGCAGACTATCCAGGGGTTAGAAGTATTCAGCCTTCGCACATGTCCTTAGCGCCTATCGTGGCGAACCCCAATATGATTGAGCAGTTGGCTGAAATCCTCATTGAGCGAAGTTGGTATTCGCATGGGACTAAGCCTATCATCACAGCTGAGACGGGCATCGAGACAGGCAGCACAAGGTTGATGCGAAAGTACATGAGTGGAAAGATGTTACCTTTCAAGCCTGAGCAGTGGCAGGACGTGGTTGCGAACGCTTTCGGTATATTGAATGACAACAACTGGTATCCCTTGGCCACGCTAATTATCGGGCTGCCCAACGAGACAGAGGAAGACATGCTGGACACGCTGGAGCTGATGGATAGGCTAAAGGACTACAACGCGTTCTACGTCCCGCTATTCTTCGTCCCGCTCGAGAATTGCGTTTTGATGAACAACAAGGGCGCCGAGCTTGATTCACTGTCCAAGGCACGGTGGGACTTCTTCATCCGTTGCTGGGAGTATAACATACGCATCTGGAAGGACACGTTCATTGGGGCGCGTTTCCACAACTCGATTCTGTACAGTACGATTAACAAGTTTGTGATTCCCTACTTCGGCAGAATCGCAGGCTTATACTACGGTTGGACCCGTGGAGAGCAGCTGAAGCAAGCGTTCTATCAGTTGAGTATGATTCAGCCTGAGGCTAAGTCGTAGTTGCGTTTTCCTTTGTCTTCAGGCTTGGGGCACTGTTCCGGCTTCAAAGCTTTCCTTGCATGAGTAATGTACCCAGTGTGCCCCGTCATGAGCGTCTGCGGCCGTGTCTTCCCACGTTCAACTTGCATAGCACGCATTATGCACTCCACGGTCTCGATCAGTTTGAAGTTGTTCTCCCGCAGTGCCTCTGTGGCTTTGACCACTTGATCGATCGTGGGGCTGAACGAAACCAGGATCCCCGAGGGCTTAAGAGCCTCATACGCATGCGGAATAACCAGCCAGGGCGTTGCCAAATCGAGCACGACGGCATCTAATTCGCGCTCCTGGATGCCTTGGGTGACGTCGCCGCTTTTCAACTCCACGTAGTCCAGCAGGGAGGAGCGTTTGAGGTTTTTCTCGGCGTTTTTCTGAAACTCCGAGCGCAATTCGTAGGTGTAGATTTTGCCGTCTGGTTTGACGTAGTGCGCCAGCGCCGTCGTCAACGCGCCCGTGCCCGTGCCTGACTCGACAACTCGGCTTCCGGGTCCAATGCCGCTGAACATTACGATTAACGCGGCGTCTTTCGGGTACGTTATCTGCGTGTTGCGGGACGACTTCATGATGTAATCCGTCAGCGTTGGCTTCAGGGCGGTGAATTGTGCGCCGAGACTGCTCTGGAAGACCGCGCCGAAATCTTTGCCGATGAGGTCATCGAGCTTCACGTAGCCCTTGTGTGTGTGAAAATTCTTGCCCGCTTCGATCTTAACCATGTAGGTTCTACGGGGTTCGAGGACAAGGATGACGTTGTCGCCTTCGTTGATGGGCTGGTTTGGCAAAGAGCGTTTCTCCTGTGCGAGGTAGTGATTGGTCTGGTTCCTTTTAAGCTTTGAATGCAAGTCCAACTTGCACGAGAGAGAGTTATCCCTTCCCATTTCTACTTAACAATGGCTTGTGAGGATTTCTTTGACTGCCTACCTGACAGTCCGGATTAGTCGTTGGTAGATGTATACGAAGTAGATTATTGCGAACACGGTCAAGACCACCTCGAAACTCAAAATCATCATATTCTTCTCTATCGCCATGAAGTAGCCCTGCTCGACGATGCCCGAGAAAACCAGCGCCTGCAGGAATATGGCACCGCCCAAGCAGCTCAAGCCTAACGTGTGAAAGAGGACGCGCATCCGATGCGTCGTTATCTGGGAGAGAGTCATGCTGCTCAGGGATACGTGTGATTTGATTGAATCCTTATGACTTATGAAGAGACAGGCAGAACTGAAGATCTGAATTTCCAGTTAGGAAACTGAACGGGCTACTTCCGGGCGCCCTTGCTTTTTCCTTCCTTCTCTTCCTCTGCAACCATCCGCTTCAGCTTCTTCTCCATCTGCAACTCGTAAGCGTGCTCCTTAACCATTGGCGCCAACCCCTTCTGCCTGCACACCTCAATATTAGGCACGATGCGAGTCTCGCCCTTCTTTACAGTAACTTTCTCTCCATCAGCAACGTCCTCGAAGTCCTCTAGCGCCTCCACCGTCACATAGCCGACGCTCTCAGTGACGATTTTCACTTTGTATTTGCCCCTGTAGTACTGGATTTTGCTCATGAGAACGCACAACGCTCTTAACTCAGAGCGAGAGAAGATATAAACCCTAACCTGAAACCAGACGTCAAAAAGGGAAATCAAGCTTGAACGTAGAAACCCTGCTCAGCGGAGTTTTCATCGGCTTTTCCATCGCCGCACCGGTCGGACCAATCGGCGTGCTCTGCATTCGCCGCACGCTCGCCGAAGGACGATTGCATGGCTTGGTTTCTGGATTGGGCGCTGCAACGGCGGATGCCTTCTACGGGTGCATCGCAGCTTTCGGGTTAGCCTTCGTGTCCGATTTTCTCGTTCAGCAGCAAGTGTGGCTTCGCGTCGTAGGTGGCGCATTTCTGCTCTTCTTGGGCGTGCGTACGATTCTCGCCAAACCAAAGGAGACCCCACAGAACGACAAAAAACTGGGATTAGCCAGCTCGTACGGCTCAACGTTCCTGCTCACCCTCACGAACCCAGTTACAATAATCTCGTTTGCCGCTGTCTTCGCGAGCCTCGGCTTGGGCAGCACCGCTAGCGACTATGGCTCAGCGGCGCTTCTCGTCCTCAGCGTCTTCACAGGTTCCTCCTCTTGGTGGCTAGTCCTCTCAGGTTCGGTCAGCCTGCTCAGGGCGAAGGTGACGCCGCGGGTTTTGCTGTGGATAAACCGTGTCTCGGGTGCCATCATCGTCGTTTTCGGTGTCGTTGCGCTTCTGAGCGTCCTCTTATAGCGGGTAGGTCTTGCCTTTCTCCACGCGTGTGATGGACCCTTTAAGATTGCTCATGAACTTTTCGAACAAATCCGCGTTCTCCGTGTGTACGGGGAAAACCCGTTTCCCACCCATCTCCTTCAACGAGAGTTTCAGCTGAAGGGGCATCATGTGCCCCGAAACGTGCACTTGATACTGCGGCAACCCATAGTGGCGAAGCCAGTTGATGAGTTTCTCGAAGTCTATCTCCATCTCCTCGTTGAATGGCTCTGAAGCCGACAATACGTAGCAACTGCCCGCCGAGGGTTTAAGGTCAACGAGCTCCTCAAAATCATAAAACGACATAGCCAACACCACATTGCACTGTTGCTTCGATGCTTCGAACACGTCGAAAACCTTGTTCTTGCCCCTGTACTCATCCATTAGCTCGCGTTCCCACTTGTCAAACCGTTTCTTCGACTTCCGAAAAACCAACATGTCCTTCTCGTCCAGAGCAGGAATCTGCAAACCCTTATCCTTTCGGAGTGCGTTCAGCAAGTGCGCTTGCTTGAGTGAAACAGCAAGACATCTGCCGCTTTTCTTGGCGATGTGATAAAAACTATTGAGACGGTCCACATCCGAATACGCAAATTCAGCCAGAACAATGCCCTCAGCCTGGGAAACGATGCTTTGAAGTTTGTTCTCAACATCAGTTTCCGAAGAGACCGTTGCGCCCGTCATGTTCGTGGCCTCCGTAATGACAGCCACAGGCTCGGAATCCCTAGCGTGCTCAACAAAGTCCCGTGTCATTTCTGGTTTGCCGCCGTGATTCCTGAAGTCACCCGTGTAAACCACGCTGCCACGCGAAGTCTCGATGACGAAGCCGTATGCGCCAGGGACCGAGTGGTCAACGTGGAAAGGCTGAACCGTCAAGCCACCTATGCGGATTTTGTCCCCTGTGCGGAATGGGTGGAAATCCAAGTCGGCGACGCTGAACTCCAAGTCCGCGCGGCGTATCTCACTGAGACTTTGAAGGATGGTTCGAGTTGTTTCACCGCAGTAAACTGGAATCTCACGTTTGATGAACGATAAATATGCCGAGTGGTCAAGATGCCCGTGGCTTAGGAACACCGCGTCCACCGTTTGCGGTTTCGGGTCAAACCTGTAGATGCCCTCAAGGTTGGGGAGGATTCCGAGCTCTTGCAGGCTCCGCTCACTTTTAGGTACAAGAAATGGCGGCGAATAGAACTTCTTCTTCATGGCATAAGACATGCCAAAGTCCAAGAAGACGCTGGTGTCGTCGTCATGGAGGAGGATTTTGTTGCCGCCTATTTCGTCGACGCCGCCGTAGAATGTGAGAGAGGTTTCCTCCTTCACCATGCTCAGCTAGCAACCCCCGCTTCCTTGCAAAGAGCAGCCATCGCTGAGAGGACGGGGGGAGCCGTGAACAGTCCGAAAACCCGAGTGTACTTCGACTTGGCTGCGTTCTTGACTACATTGATGTCGCCGCCTGCCTTCAAGTAGCCGCTTATGAAGGCACGCGCGATGGCTTCCGCCTTGCTAACACTGCGAAGCGGGGGCATGTAGTGCCCTGAGTAGTAGAGGAATTCAGCAATATCCCAGCTCTTATCTCCGCTATCGTCGTGGGAAGCCTGCTCAAAATCCAGCAGAAAGATTTTCCCCGCAGGGTCTATGATGACGTTCTCGGGTTTCGTGTCACCCAGCTCCACGCCAAGCGAGTGAACTCTAGCGATTAACTCGCCAACCCTCGTCAGCGTGGCCAACTCCGTGGTCGCGGGCTTCTCGGATTTTGCATTGGCGATTTTCTTAATCTGGTTTGCCAGGTTCTCGCCGTTGATGTACTCCATGAAGACCAAGCGTTCGCCGTGGCTCACATGCAGCACTTTCGGCACGTTGAAGCCTTCGTTACGCAGGATTTCGCTTGTAGCGAACTCTCTTTCCAATCGGGATTTGCCCATGACTGCAAATTTCTGGGTTCCGAGCGACCAGATGTTGAGCGGGAACCACTTGAACCCTGACCAATCTTTGAATCGCTTCACTAAGATCCGTTTCTCCTCGTTGGCCACTTTTATCCTGACTAGGTACACGTCGTTGAGGACGCCGCCGACGGCTTCAAGCTTGATTTCGCCCGTCTTCCCGTGAAGCATCTTCTCCCTGACGAAGGCTTCAACACTGAGCCTCTGGGCGAGTGAAACAAGTCCCTGGGACGTAGGCACAAACACGTATTTCTGTGGGTTAACGCAGGCTGGAGCAGCACCGAGGCTTTTCTTCCATTGCCCAAAAGTTTGAAGTTTCGGAAATGCCTCCATGTTCTGGTTGAAAAGGTTGAGCAACTGGGGGAACGTTTGGAAGATGAGCGTAAAAAACGTCCTAGGCGCGTTTCTGAAGATGTTGGTTAGCCAGAGTCTCGGCTTTTGGCCGTCCGAGACTCGCATCCGTGGCATCATCACATAGCCATCTGAGAATTTGACCTTTTCCTCCTTTGCAAGCTGACTTAGGGCTTCGACATAGCCTTCCAACGTCGGGTTAGGTTTTCCGCTGCGTTCGGATTGATGCATGAAGTTCGATGTGCATTGTGCCAGAGGTGGAAAAACTCGCACTCGGTTCATGAGCACTTCGTACATGAAGTATTCTGGTTTGATGCGAAGGCGGTCCGCAAGTCCGGGGAAGCTGAGCCTCAAATTCTGCAAAAGCTCCAGAATGAGGCGTTTCTTGAGGGCAACCTCCTGCCCATGCAGGTAACTCTCACCTCGGACCGCGACATAGGGGAACACGAGCGTCCCTGCAGATGCTTCCCCCAAAAACCCACGTTCGATGTCTCTCTCAAAAATCCATTGGTCAACTGCAATAACCACCACGGTTCGTCCAGCAATGGTCCTCACGTAGCTCATTATTCGCGTGGAAAATCCTTAATGACAAGCACGGCTTCGATTGCGGCCTTCGAGTTTGGCGTATCAGCCAAGCAATAGTCGAAGAGGCTGACCGCTGTAATCTGTGCAGCGCCTGCAACATGGCTACCGAATTCGAGAATTAACCTGTTAAGCTCGCAATCCGGTTCGGTACATTTGGTCCCCAACACGTCACCAATCAAGAAAGTCTTGATAGTAACTGTGCATGAATGGATATATTAGTATCCGCTGTTTAAGCTCCGAAGTAAAAACAAGTTTCGCAGATTGAAAAAATACCTGTTGTTTCGCAATGTTCTTAGATTTTCTTTATCAGAGGCTTTATGGTCGGTCTAGGCTCGGATGCCACTGTGACTTCTGTGTTGCCGTTTATGTTTATTCTCCGACAGATTAAGTTTAAAGAGTCTTCAGTGAAACTCAGCAGATTCAGGCCATCGTTCGTCAGGTTGTAAACTTTTCTGGGTCTATCGGAGTCCATGTTCCAAACGCTGTTGACGTAGTGTTTCTTCTCCAAGGCGCCTAGCAGAGGGTATATGGTGCTTGGGCCGAAGTAGACTCCGAAGGATTTTCGGATTCTTGTTATTATCTGGTAACCGTGCATTGGCTGTTGGCTTAGGAGCTGCAGGACAACGAGGTCGAGCAGTCCCTTCATGAGTTTTGTTTGGGCTTCTTTTTGGGGGTTGGGCATCTTCTTTTCCTCGTGTATTAAGGTCCAACAGTTGTGAAGTTGGACGTGTGTACAATATGTCAGTTTTCAGACATATTGTCGCATCTCTTTATAGACAAGATACTTCGATATAAACGTTCATGCATACTTGAAATATATGAAGGCATACTCGAATAATATCTGGGCCGATTTTCAACGTAAGGTAAATAAGGCAAGAGCATCAACTCCAACCGACACGGGAAGACCCTATGGCCGAAGACTACCACAGCGAAATTGTTCAACGCGTAACCAGAAATCTACTTGACATACAGCTTCTGCGGCTAATTCAGGATCAACCGTTGGTCTGGGGCTACCGCATCCAGAAAACGGTCGAAGCAGATTCGCATGTAAAACTGGGACATGGTGCTCTTTACCCTACGCTAAACGCTCTGGAACAGCGAGGTTTTCTGGAGAGTTCTTATCGGCGTGAGAGTGGCAGAGCGAGAAAAGTCTACACCATTACGGAGAAGGGCGAAGTGTACCTCCAGACCTACTACGCGTTCCTGAGAAGCCAATTGGACGCTTCCAAGAACTGCTGATTCTAAAGGACAATTTGCACTTTTTGTGTCATGCGTGACAGGTAAATCTGCGTTGAATTTCCAGAGTGCAACTAAGGTTGGAAAATCTTATAACAAAAACACAGAATAAAGGTAACTGGTGTCACTCATGGAAGAAAAAACAATACAGAATGTTCCCGTAATGCCATTCGCTCTGATGTACGCTTGCATCAGCGCAATAATTGGGGTGTTCATCGGAATTGTCTACGCGGTTATTTTCGGAGCAATCTTTGCCTCAATACCAACTTCAACGACCGGAGTAAACTTGAGTATCTTAGGAATCATATTCGGTGCAGGCGCTGTAATAGTAGTTCCCATCTTAAGCTTTGTTGGCGGGCTAATATTCGGCTTAATCGCCGCAGCACTGTACAATCTCTTGGCTCCACGAATCGGCGGAATAAAAGTTCGCTTCAAAGAAGAAAATCGTCCGCCAACACAACAATAGCTTCCCCCTTTTTCATTCATTTCTGTTTTCAAGCTTTTCGACTAAACTTGCCTTTGGAACCAGTTCTTGTTGACTGTGTTAGGTTAGGTTCCAATTCTAATGCCTCTATTTATTCTTCGTTCAGGTCGCTGTTTGTCTGGAGATGTCTGGGTCAATTTTTGGGTTTGCGAGGTGCGTTTTGCTGGATCACAATGTCTGCTGTTTTTGTTTCAGGCTGTTTCTGAAGCTGTTTTGGTTGAACCGAGTTTTTAGCTAATTGCAATCCATTGTGCAACGTATGCAGATTCATTGTGCAGACATTGTGCAGAGTATGCACGGCATTGTGCAGGGTCCGAACAAACCGGCATTCAGAAACGGAAGACCCAATGTGTTTAGCGGCATTTTGTGATATGGGTCGAGCAATCGGAGGCTAGGAGTTCAGGAAGACTGCTTTTTTGCCAGTTCAACTTTTCTGGGATTGTTCAGGTAATTGTTCAATCGTTCAGGACATTTTGTTTCTTGGGGATCGCTGTTGAAGGATGACTCGTGAAGGATTGCGGGCAGCGCCGCCATCATGTTGCGATTCTCTTCTCTGCAACAGAAGATGTAACCCTGAAAACCTACTTTACGTTGCCAAAAGGCTTAAAGACTTGGAGCTGCAATTCATAAACAGTATATACAGTAACAGTAAGTAATCTCATTTGTTGCGAGAAAACTCGCGGCGAATAGATTAAACTAACCGTAGAACTTAACAAAGGAGGATAACACTAACATGGGAACATCCCAAGCGTTTACTATAAAGTATGTTATACACGCCAAGTTTGACATCGAGGGCGTTGTAGAAAAACCTGACGTGATAGGCGCAGTTTTTGGGCAGACAGAAGGCTTATTCGGACCCGAATTGGACCTTAGAGAACTCCAGAAAACTGGGCGAATCGGAAGAATCGAGATTGACTTGCACTCGAAAAATGACCGCACTTTCGGCACCATAACCATACCCACAAGCCTTGACCGCGTAAGCACTGCGCTCATCGCAGCTAGTGTCGAAAGCATTAACCGCGTGGGGCCTTGCCAAGCCAAAGTCAGTCTCGACAAAATCGAGGATATCCGTGAAGCACGTAGAAAAATCATCATAGATCGGGCTAAAGAAATTCTGCACAAGTGGAATATCGAATCCATGCCAAGCGTAGATGAGGTTTACAAGCAAATCAGCGACACCATGAAGCTGGGCAAAGTCGAAAAATACGGCCCCGAAGACCTACCCGCAGGGCCAGGACTCAACGAAGCGAAAGAGATAATCGTTGTCGAAGGCAGGGCAGACATCATCAATCTGATGCGTTGTGGACTCACGAACACAGTGGCTCTCGAAGGAGCGAAAGTCCCCGAATCCATAAAGAAACTGACGAAGGAAAAAGAAGCCACCGCGCTGCTCGATGGTGATCGTGGCGGTGACTTAATCCTGAAAGAACTCTTGCAGGTTACGAGCATAAAGTTCGTGGGTCGCGCTCCAAGGGGCAAAGAAATCGAAGAGTGCAACTGCAAGGAAGTCACCGAAGCCATCGAAGCGCGAGTTGCAGTCGCGGACCTCTTCAAGCCACAAGCACCGGCAGCGCCAGCACCAAAGAAGCAACCAGAGAAGCCCAAAGTTGAAGTACCCGAAGCTATTGGTCAAACCGCCAAGACCCTATTAGGAACGTTCGAAGCCGTGCTGTTGAACGAGAAACTCGAGGAAATGGAACGCCTACCCGTGAGCCAACTCGCCGAAAAGCTGCAGCAAGCAGCAGGCGTGGACACCGTGGTTTTCGACGGCATCATCACTCAACGAATCGTGGATGTAGCCAGCGACAAGAACATCAAACGCGTCGTCGCATCGCGAGTTTCGGAAGCCGTGAAGCCGGCGTTGAACGTTGAGTTATTGACGTTCCAAGAAGTCGTACCGGCCTAGGAAACTCGCAGTCTTCTTCCTTATTTTATCGCAAACCTTAGCAGTGCCGCTATTCCACCCAACGCAACGAGGTTCGAGCCAGCTTCGTGCTCGGTGCTGACGACAGTGACTTCTCCGTTTCTCCGTTCAACCTCCCGCATAAGCTTCTCCAACTGCACCCGTTGCTCATCCTTGGCTTCGCGTAAAAGCAAATCTGCAATGACCAATTTCTCCACGGCCCCTAGGTTAACCGCGTTTTCAACTTCTGTCACTCCATAGGCGATTTTGCCTTCGCCTTTTCCAAGCCGCTTCATCACTTCCTCCATAACTTCGGTTTCCTCCACAACGCGCAGCCGAGACGCTGTCTTCAGCAGCACGCCCGAGCGCAATGCCTCGTAGATGCCCGCTGTTCCACCGTTGTTGACGCTCTTCACGTCCGCGACTGCTTTGTTCATCTCTGCTGCTTCGTCTGCGAGGAATTTCGCGTAGTCATTTTTAACGAATCCTGCTCCGACGATGACAATCGGCTGACGCTGTGTAATCCAGAGTTGCCTGAGGCTGTTCGTGACCTGCGAAAAGTACTGTTTCGTTGCGGCATCGCGTTTCTCAGCCTCATGCTTCCCCGGGAGTTTCTGGCGTTCTTCGATCTTGATGTCCACGCCATATTGTTTGGTTTCGGCGATGGCGAAGCCTTCGTCGTCGATAGCCATGATGAGCATGGGCTTCTCGTTCTCGCTTGCGCGTTGCAGTCGGTCGAGGAGATGTTTGGGCCACGTTTTCTTGACGATGGTGACGGGTTGGTTGAGTGCGATGGCTAGGGTGTGGTGCGCACCCGGGGGGATTGGGTCGGGTGCGTGGATGATGATACCGTGGATGCGGAGTTTGCCGAGGAACTTGTCCCAAGAGACGTTTTCGACTTTGACGCCTATGAAGGCTGAGACGCGTTCCCCGCTCTTTGGACGTGAAGTTGGAGTGTCGCTTTTTATGGCGCGGCTGCTATAGGCGTAAGCTTCGTCTCCTTTGCCGATGACGTTGTAGAGGTGCCAGAGGTCATCCTGCGAGTCGGGAACGACTTTGACGAAGCCCTGATTAAGGTTCTTCTCGGTAACTCTCACGACATTTCAGCCTTTGATAGTGAATTCGCTTGATGGGTAATTAACTTTGACTAATCTTGCAGATCCATCTCTCCATTCTTCGTCCAATTGGCATTTCGAGAGAATTTTGCAGAAGGTGTTGCATGCTTCGTTTTGTTTATATATGTGTGTTGAGCTGTATGCTGTGCAAACGAGGAAAACTGACGTATGGGTTCCAAATCCCCCCGTGGCGAATTTGCTGCACGACAACTCAAAGAGAAACGGTCCAACTTTCGCTGGAGCGACCGCTATTTCAACAGGCGTATGCTCCGCTTAGACTTGAAAGTTGACCCCTTGGCGGGCGCACCAATGGCGCGAGGCATTGTTTTAGAGAAGGTCGGGGTTGAATCGAAGCAGCCGAACAGCGCTATCCGCAAATGCGTGCGCACTCAACTCATCAAGAACGGACGACTAATTACAGCGTTCCTTCCAGGCGACGGCGCACTGAATCTGGTTGACGAGCACGATGAAGTCGTCGTGGAAGGCATAGGTGGAACCCGCGGTGGCGCTATGGGTGACATACCGGGCGTCCGTTGGAAAGTTATCACAGTAAACGGCGTCAGCCTGAACGAGCTGGTTTACGGACGTAAACAGAAACCCGCACGGTGACAGCATGAGTATCCCACAGAACGAGATTAAACTTTTCCAGAAATGGAGCTTTAAAGACGCGAAAGTCGAAGACATAGGCTTACAACGATACCTCAATTTGACGCCGATGACGACGCCGCACAGCATGGGGCGTCACGAGCATCAGCGTTTTCGTAAAGCCAATGTCAACATCGTCGAACGCCTTATTAACGGGCTCATGCGACCCGGCAAGAACAGCGGCAAAAAAGCCAAATGCTCCAACATCGTGAAGCAAGCGTTCGAAATCATCAACCTCCGCACCGGCAAGAACCCAATCGAAGTCCTCGTCAAAGCAGTCGAAAACGCTGCGCCATGCGAAGACACAACACGAGTCAGTTATGGAGGCGTCGTCTACCACCTCAGCGTCGACGTGGCACCGCAACGTCGGATAGACTTAGCCATTCGCCACATCACCGAGGGCGCAAGCGCCGCGGTGAAAAACAACCCGCTAAGCATACAGGAAGCCTTAGCCAACGAGCTTATCCTTGCAGCCAACAAAGACATCAAAAGTGCGGGCATCAGCAAACGGAACGAAATCGAACGCGTCGCACAAAGCTCACGCTAAACCCAGTCAGCGCACATGGATTTCCACTATATCCTCATCTTCCAGAACAAACGTCAACCCAACTTTTTGCGGACTGAAAACCAAGCGTTTAGCCCAGACTCTGGCGAAAGCGAAGTTCTCCACGAACTCGCCGTGTATGCTCTTCGCCAAATCCGCCATCGTGGCGCCGCGTTTCAACGTGAACGGTTTAGGACTTGGCTCTCTTTCCGCAGGCTCCTTCGTGTAAATCCGAATCACCCCCAACGTCTTGAATAGCATCTCGCCGAGCCTGTTCAAACCCTGCTTTTTTTCGCAGGAAACCGCGATAACGGGCACGAAAGGCATCGTGCCCCGTACATACCTCTCCACAGCTCGCAGTTTTCTGGGGGCGCCTGGCGTATCCATCTTGTTCGCTACCACCAAGGCTGGCTTGTACACCGTGCTCTCGAAAATCGCGTCCTCCACGTCATCCAGTGTGACTTCGCCAGAGATTTTTACAACCGCATCTGTTACCTTGTAGCTGCGTAGGAGATTCTCCACGGCTCGGATCGACGTTCCCAATAGTTTGCCAACGCAGATGATTCGCAGCGCGGCACCAGCGTACCTTCGGTCAATATCGACTTTGCCCCGCGGTTTGCTCACGAGGACACGCGTCTTCTCCAGCTCGCCCAACACGAGCTCCAGTTGCTCAACAGGTTTGGAGCGAGACAGATCCACCATCAAAACAAGCCCGTCAGCATTCCTAGCCAGACCAAGAGTCTGCAGCCCCCATGCTCTACCGTCAGCGGAGCCATGCATCACCGCAGGTGCCTCAACAAGCTGGAACTGAACGTCAAGATAGGTCATTATTCCAGGCACGGGTTCACGCGTGCAGTAGGGTGTCGGAGACACGGTGACGTTTGCATTCGTCAGCGCCGCCATGAGGCAGCTCTTTCCCACATTCGTGTCCCCCAGCAGAGCGACCTGCGCCGCACCTTCTTTCTCGATGAAAAGTTTCGGTCCGCCTGTGCTCCTGCCTGTTCCTTTCCGTTTCTTCTCCTCCAGATCATTGCGGATAATTGCAATTTTCCTCTTGATTTCACCACGAAGTTTGAGCGTACCCTTGTGCTGAGGAACGTACTTTAGAAACTCCTGCATCTTCTCCATTTTTTCGCGAGGATTTCGGGCGGCTTCGACTTCTTCCCACTTGTCCAATGCGTCGGGGGGCAGGTTAGTTGGCATGAGAGTTCAGTTGGTATTGTGATGAAAACTGGTTATATACTGTTTCCGTTTCCACCATGAGTTTCAGTTTGTGTTAATTCTGTTTGTATTAGTGTTGGACGGGTGGACGGGAATGTTTATTAGAGTTTGTATCTTGAAGCGTAATATTCACGATACAGAATCTTGATAAACTAAGGTGAAAGAATGAAAATCCGACGAAAACTACTCCTATCTTACCTACTGCTCGTAGCTCTCTTCATAGCTGCGGGCGCAACCATAACCTACAACACAATGAAAATGGCGGAACTACAAAACAACGTCAAACAGCAAATCGGGATAAACGACAATGCCTACGCCTACGCCCAGGGCTTAGACCAGAAGCAGTTCGGCACCATCATGTACACCATGGAAGATAAAACGAAAGGCGAACAGATAATGGTCAGCAGCGCCGAAACAATCGTCAACGCAGAAAACTACCTCAAAACAGCGCTCGCAAACGACCCTACACTCATGGCGAAATTCAACGAAGTCGAAAACCTCGACTGGAACGTTATCAACCCCGCCATCACCGAAGTCAACGCCATCTACACCAACACGACCATGTCTGGTGATGCACAAGTAGCAGGGATCTGGGCTCAACTCAACATACTTATGAACGCCGTTTCGCAAGCCGACACAAAACTCGGTGATGTCAGAGCCGCTACGGTGGCGAATGTTCAAACCGCAACAGTTTCAGCTCAAAACTACGCAACTTTCAGCACTCTACTGGCTGTAGGTTTCATAGCCGCAACAACCGTTGCATCAGTCGGCATGGCAGTGGCGATGGGCAACCGCATCACGCGTCCGCTGAAGAAATTGGCTGACATCGCGCACAAAGTCAGCTTAGGCGACCTCAACCAGAGGCACTACCTCAAGGAGAACATCGACATCAAGACGGGCGACGAAATCGACGAACTCGTAGACGCCTTCCGAAGAATGATCAACGCCTTCAGAATGACAGAGGCTATGGTTAGTGAGCCTGTGGTAGAGGTAGAAGCGGCACAATGACCGTGGAACAAGACTGCTTAGCCGTGCTCGCAGAGGAGCTTGGCCCAGCCGCCAAACCCTTTTTGTACCGAGTTTGCAGGCAACAGCTCCGCAAGGAACCCGCAATGCTGCAAAAAAGCGACATAGATCAGCTCGCCAAATCATGTTACTTTGGGGTAAAACAGGCCTTAGGGGTTCCCGTCGCCGAGAAAGTCCAGAAAAGCCTCATGGAACTGCAATAGAGCACCAAAGCAAAGTTAACCTCTCTTTCTTTGTCGTTTTGTGGCTTCATACGCCGAGCATGCTTAGCGGAAAATAGAATAACTGTTTTGCTTTACTCGGTAAGATAGAAACGGAACGAGGCTCCTAACCGGCTTAGACGACAGTTTCAGCTAATTTCTCGAGAACCCTGCCATAATCAACAGTCTTCTCAATGAATAAGCTGATCTGATTTCCTTTGATGGTTAGGCACAGAATTCGCATCCTTGAACCTTCCAAGACCGAACATTTCATTGACGCCTGATTAATTACACTCAGGAGGTTGGCCGAGGTTTTGAAGAGTTGAGATGCTAAAAAAGCCAAGTCGCTTAATTCTTTAGGATTATCCAAGTCTGCAACCGCTTGGGTGGAGTTTTTCATGGTGTAGCCAATGAGCTTGTTGTGTTTTCGGATCTCTGTCAGGGCGTGAAGGAGTTTCTTAAATGCTCGTACTTCTTCCGCATTGGCCAATCCGGACTGGCTGACGGTGAAGGCTGGTTTGAATTCTGTAGTGGTGCTTGTTACGCGTTTACTCATGCTTCTTCTCTCCATCTTCGATTACGGGGCGAATTCGAACCATTGCGCCTTTCTTGATTTCAAGTTTGCTCCGGATTCTGTTTGGGATTAGGACGACGTTTTGGCCCTCGAGTTTCTCGCTCTTGATGGGCTGGAACTTGCAACGAATTCTTTTTCCAGTGCTGACGTCCTCGACTGTGGCCTTTTCAATGTGTTTGTCACCGTAGAGCTCTTTCCATTGTCCGATTAGTGCGCGATCGATCATGTATGGTGTCAGGGTCTCCTGAGATGATGTTAATTCCTGACAGGTTATCAACGACGAATTCAGCGGTAGGGACCTCAACTGTTATGGGTTTGGTTCTGCCAAGTAGCTGGGGAGGGAGTTGCGATTACGGTTGGCGCGTGTGCTGCTGCCGGCAGTTTGGTTTTCGGTGTCGCAGGAATCGAGTCTTTTCGAGAAGTCATGACTTCTTGAGCTAGTTTGAGCATGCTTGGGACCATAACTCGTGCTATCGTGCTTAGGGCTTTTTCATCAGTTTCATCGGATGCCACAGTGACGAAATAGTTGTTTTCGTAGCGTGTACAGTTGATTTTTTGAGTGGCGCCGGAACACGTCAACGACTCGATGCCTCCCGCGATGGCTGCGGTCTTCATGATTGCGGCCAAGGATTCTGCCGTGCAGTCTATGAGTTCCCTTCTTGTGTTTTGGTCTTGGGTGATAACTTGGTTGTTTTCGTTGAGGATGAAGATGTTTGATATGCCTGGACACGTGTTCTTGATTTCGCTTATGGCGGTTCTAAAAGCGAGTGTGCTTGTTTCGGTGTCCATGCTCGGTTTCCTAGGCGTTTTGCCTTTGGGGATGTTTAATTGTTAAGGTGACGCGGCATTTAAGTATTACGTCTTAATACATGAGATACTTCCGAAAATAACGCCGTCCCCGAACATTCACCAAGAAAATCATGGAGGTCCAGCTGCATAGTCGTCAAGGGTGATCGCCTGACTGACCTCCGAGGCAATCGCTAGGGCACCATCGCTGTTGGGATGAATCCCATCAACAAAATACTCGGGATGATTCATCATCGCAGTGTTGACATCGAGCACTGGGAGGCTCGTGTTGCCGGCCACCTGTTGAATTAGTGGAATCACTTGATCCTGCAAGCTTGTGCCGTTCAATCCAAGGTCGTTATCATAAATTGGCGGCGGTTTAACCAGTATGATTCGCGGATCGCCCGGAAGGGCTTCGTAATCCGAGACGAGGGTTTCGTAATCGTTGACAAAGTTGTCCGTAGATTGGTCGTCGTGGGCGTCGTTGGTGCCCAGCATGATGATTACAATGGAAGGTTTGAAGTTCATCGATTCCTGAAATGCAGACTGATTCATGTAGGGCTTGAACCAATTGGTTGAGACGGCTGACCCAGCCACGCCGAAGTTGCCAACTTTATAGTTTTTTCCGAGCATGTTCTGCAGGTAGTCGGTGTAGCCCGACCATTGGGTGATGCTGTCGCCCACGCATGAAACGTTGATGGGCAAGTCTAACAGGATTGAGGTTTGCGGTTTGGCAAGGAAAAGCGCGACGAAACTAGCGGAGACCATCACGACGGCAACCGCTGCAGCCAATATGTATGTTCTCTTCCCCGTTAAGCTATGGTTCCCCCTCGTTGGAATTTCTGATACACTGGTTACTCCGATATTTTAAGATGCTCGTTGAAACCTTGGGATTCGAATGGTGGCGTCTCCGAGCAGTTTTCTTGTTCATGGTCGGGAATAGTTAATCTTAAGTTGCACTCTGCGCTGTTACTGCTGATTGTCATGGTTTCTTCCGAAGTGCTCATCACCGCGCAAGGTTTGACGAAGAAGTTCGGCGACTTCACCGCAGTGGACCACATCGACTTCCAAGTCTGCAAAGCTGAATGCGTGGGCTTCCTCGGTCCCAATGGCGCAGGAAAAACCACGACCGTGCGGATGATTTACTGTTTTCTGCCCGTGACCGAGGGAAAACTCGTCGTAAGCGGTTTGGATGTGTCCAAGCAGTCCCGCGAAATCAAGAAATTGGTGGGAGTTGCCCCCCAGGAAGACAACTTAGACCCCGATTTCTCAGTGAAAAAAAATCTGATCGTGTACGCTCGCTACTTCGACCTCACAAAAGAGGAGGCTGAAAAGCGTGCGTCTGACCAGCTGAGATTCTTTCAGTTAACAGAGAAGCAGAATCTTGACATCGAGGCATTGTCTGGAGGCATGAAACGCAGATTAATCTTGGCACGTGCTCTGCTCAATGAGCCACAGATTCTTCTGCTCGATGAGCCAACGACAGGTTTGGACCCGCAAGCGCGTCCACCTAGTCTGGGACGAGATTCGAGCGTTGCGGAAAAAAGGCGTTACCATCATAATCACGACACATTACATGGACGAAGCCGCAGAATTGTGCGACCGCATCTTCATCATGGACAACGGCAAAATCATTGAACAGGGCAAACCCTCGGAACTCATCAAGCAACACGTGGGCATAGACGTCATGGAGTTCGATAAGGAGGAGAAGCTCATAGAAGCCCTAAAGCAGGAGTTGCCGGACGCAACTATGGAAACCTTCGGCGAACGCGTGCATGTCTTCACCGCTCAGGGGCATGGCGTCTTCGAACGCTTCTTCGAGAAACATCCCGCCCAGAACGTGACCATAAGGAACGCCAACCTCGAAGACGTGTTTCTGAAGTTGACTGGCAGGAAGCTGAAAGAATGACAAAAACGACGAAATCTCCGGTGAAGTTCACGCTACCCAAACTAACTTACCGCGTTTGGAGGGTGTGGCGCAGGGACTTCGACGTGTTCATGAAAACCGTCCGCGTAAACTTTCTCCCCTCAGTGTTGGAACCTATTCTCTACCTTGTTGCGTTGGGCTTCGGCTTGGGCGCGCTCGTCCAGAACATAGGCAACATCAGCTACGTCAGCTTCATCGCTCCAGCGCTCGTGGCTAACGCCGTCATGACGGGTTCTTTCTATGAATGCACTTTTGCGTCGTTCGTTCGCATGTACTACCAGAAAACGTTTGACGCCATAATCGCCACGCCTGTGAGCGTAGAGGAAGTCATCGCAGGCGAGCTACTATGGGGTGCCACAAGAGCCACGATAAACTCTACAATAGTGCTAATCGTCGTGGGTGTCTTCGGCTTAATAGCGAGCCCGTTGTTCCCGCTAATGATTGTTCTATCCTTCGTGAGTGGTCTCATGTTCGCGGGTTTGGGTATGTGCTTCACCGCACTAGCGCCGAACATCGATTTCTTCAACTACCCTTCGTTTCTCCTCATCACGCCCATGTTCCTCCTCAGCGGCACGTTCTTCCCGCTATCGCAGTTACCTCAAGCCGCTCAAATCGCCGCTTTGGCTGCGCTACCACTGACGCACGTAGTCAACATCTCACGAAGCATAATTTTAGGCACGATTAACATGAATTACATCTTGCTCGGCATCGCTTGGATTAGTGTGGCAACAGTAGTATTCTTCATCTTGAGCGTGAACCTGATGAAAAGACGCCTTATCAAGTAGTTTCATTAACTCACGTATTCTACATTATTTTTCGTCTCCCGGTTACTGAGCTACCGAAATGTTACCTTGGGGTTGTGCACGAACAGGAAAACCAATGCAGCCCCAATAACACTCATTGTGCCAAATGTAAGAATCAAGGAAGTGTAGGATGTAAGGGCCACCAGCACCAATCCGCCGACCAAAGTTTTAGTCCATCCCCTGTCGAGTACTCTGTTCAAAGAAATCAGCGTCCCTCGGGACACCCGGGAACCTGGTCAAGAACCAAAAATGCGAGAGACCAGATCCTTTCCCACGAACCAACATGCGGGAAAATGGGCAGAACAAGGACGAGCTGCTATCAAATTGCGAAACATGATTAGGGATAACAAGCTAAACCAGACCACCCTTAAACATGCGCTGGTAGGTTAATTATCTCAGCCACTATGAGATAGTAAGCTGCAAGTCCTTTCCATTTGCCCCAGCTCTCAGCGATTTTTCGTGCATCGATACTCGTAATTTGTTTTCCGCCGCAGTAGAAGTGCGAAATTGTTCGTCTCAAACCTAGGTCGTCAGCTGGCAGCGCCTCGAGCCTCTGCATTCCCCTTATCATCGTTAACTCGGCGGTCCAGACGCCAACGCCCTTGACTTTGTCGAGTTCCTCGATGATTTCGTTGGCGTTATCCCTGCATTTGAGGGCTTCAAGATCCAGTTTCCCAGCAGCGATTAGCGAGGAAGCGTTTCTGACGTATTCAGCTTTTCGCTCGCTCAGCCCGACGCCGCGAAGTTCCTGCTGCGTTGCCGATGCCAGCTTATTTGGCGTTGGATAAGCATAGTATTTTTTGTCCTCCAGCGTGAGCGCGTCGCCCCACTTCTTGACGATTCGTCGCTCGAAAGCGTTAGCGACTTTAAGCGATATCTGCTGCTCCACAATTGAATCTACGAGCGCCTCAAACGCAAACTGCGTCGTGGGGCTCCTAAGTCCGCAGAGTGTTCTCGCCAACGTAGACATTGTCGCGTCTCTTCTTATGTCGTTGTAGAATTCCGAGAGGTCAAAATCTAGGTTGAACATGCGTGTGACTATTTTGGCAGCATCTTTCCAGTCCTCTTCAGTCAATTCGCATGTTGACCGAAGCTTGACCTTGACTCCAGGCTTTTCATCGGAGCCATCATCCTCCACATATGCCAGCGCGAGCTTGTCACCAATTCGGACGATTTGCCAAAACCTGCCATCCTCGAAGCGACGGATTTCACGGTCGCCATTCCTGAAGATTTCAGCGCTCAAATTGAAGTTGAACGGTGCCTTGGCAGCAATCTTGAGAGTGCAGTCGAAAACCATGTGAATTCCGCTTAAACTCGATAGCCGCCGAAGCTTACGACCAAGAAAATAGCGTAGAGAAAGATCAGCAGAGCACCTTCTCTCCAGCTTATTCGCTCGCTAGATAGGAAATACCACAAGAAAAGGTTCGTGAAAAGCGAGAAGAGGACGAGGTTCGAGAAAGCTGACATGTTTACAGCTAATGGTGAAAGAACCAAGGCAAACCCGAGGATGAGGGTTATGTTAATGAAGCCGCTGCCAACGATATCGCTCAACGCCAGGTCAAAATGTCCCTTCCTAACAGCGTTGACGCTTATTAAAAACGCAGGTATACTCGTGCCAAAAGCGACAACCGTGGCGCCGATTACGACGGAAGGTATACCCACACTGATTGCTGTGGTTGTGGCTGATTCGACGATGAAGAACGAGGATGCAATGACCACGACTGCCCCAGCCACAGCATGCAGAACGTGCCCTCTGAGTTTGCTTCTCTCGGGGGAGGTTGCAAACGCTTCTCGTCTCAACTTCTTTCTTCCAATCTGAACCATGTAGAAAACGAAAATGCCCATCAAGACGACGCCGATAAACTGGCTGGCGTAACCGAGGTAGAGCAAAGCCAAAGGAATAATGGAGGCAATGAAGAGCCCAAAGTTAAGACTCCCCATCTCCTCCTTGGCAACTGTAATCAGGAAGCTTGGATATCTTGGGCGTCTCAGAACCACCATGAGCATGCAGATGCCTAGGATCAGAGCGATGTTTACGATGTTTGAGCCTAATACGTTCCCAATTGCAATTCCTATGTTTTCAGGTCCAATTGGAGCAAAAGCAGAAACGCTGAGGTTTGGCAGAGAAGTGCAGAAGCCAATAAGGACGAATCCAACGGTAGTCTTCCCGATGCCCGCTATTTCCGAGATCTTAACGGCGTGATTTATCGTAAAATCGCTGAAGAACACCAGAATCGCAAGTGAAGCAAGCAGTATGCCGATGTTGCCGAGGAGACCCAGCTCTTCAAACAGTTTCCTTCACCCTTATGCACTGCGGATTCTTGGCGTGCGTATGATGTGTCTTTGCTTTTTAATATTATGCGAAAGCAGAATCCATTTTTTGACTCCACTCTGAAAGATTTTAAACCCGAACCAACACAATATGAACTATAACGAGGCTTATGTCATGCGAGTTGTCCTGAGAATCGGCGGTTCAGTCGTCGCATCTCCAATAAACGTGAATCTGATTAACGATTACGTTGAGCTTCTGAAAGCCCTCAGAAAACACGGACACGAGGTCGCCGCAGTCGTCGGCGGTGGACAACTTGCCCGAGAATTCATCGCTGTAGCAAAGAACTTGAGGCTCGAGATGCAGGCGCAGGACGAAATCGCCATTTCCGTCTCACGGTTATTCGCTCAGCTCTTCATCGAGAAACTTGGAAGCGCAGGCTTTGGCAAGGTGGCAGTGACGCTAAATCAAGCAACCGAATGCCTCGCCAAAGGCAAAATCCTTGTCATGGGCGGTTTGAAGCCGGGAATCACGACGGACGCCGTCGCCGCACTCGTTGGTGAACAGATCAAAGCTGACCTGATCGTGAAGGGCACTGACCAGGACGGCGTATTCGATAAGGACCCTCGGAAGCACCAGGACGCCATTAAGCTCGATCATATCTTGCTCGATGATTTGTGCAAGGTTTTCGAGATCAACAAGCACAAGGCCGGAATGCATCAAGTCATCGACCCCATGGCTATCAAAGTGCTCAAGCAGCACAGAATGAAGCTCGTTGTAGTGAACGGGTATCATCCTGAGAATATTCTTGCGGCGGTTAATGGCGAGAACGTGGGAACGACCATCGATTAACGGCTGATTCATGGTCCTTTTTGGGGATTGGCGCATAACGTTTAAATATCACAGTTGATTTCACATGTGAAATCATTAACGATATCAATAGTGATATGAAATGTTTGACGAAGAAGAAAAAGAACACACAAATCATAACCACCACTTTGGGCAACGAAATTGGATGAGGCACACGGCCATGGTGCCCAAAGGCTTCATACGCCACCACGTACTCGAAGCCCTCAACGAGAAACCCATGTCGGGCTCCGAGATAATGGAGCAGATTCAAAAACAAACTGGCAGTTTCTGGAAACCGAGCCCAGGCTCGATATACCCGTTGCTGGCTTGGCTCCAAGATAACGAATACATCAAGGAACTGCCCTCTGAAAACGGGTTGAAAAGATATGAGTTAACACAGAACGGCAAAGGTCTTCTCGAAGAGCAAAACCGCATAAGAAACCAGTTTAGAGAGCAAGCAGGCTTTATGCCGGGACAGTTCTTCGACGGTTTCTTCCCGAAAATCCCCAAGGAGAAGCTGCACGAGATACGGGATTCCATGAGGCAGCTTGCCAAAACCATGTTTAAGGTTGGGACGTCCCTAAGAGACCACTATTCTGAAGAAGCCTTAAATGAAGCGCTTCACGTAATTGATGAAACTTCCAAAAAGTTTGAGGAAATCAACCGAAAGCTGAACGGTGAAAAAGCATGAGCGAAGACGTCATAAAAGTGGAAGGCTTAACCAAAGTCTTCAACCACTCACTTGTGGCAGTCGACCACATAAACTTCAGTGTGAAACAGGGAGAAATCTTCGGGTTTCTTGGGCCCAACGGCGCGGGTAAGACAACGACCATCAACATGTTAATTACCATTATGAAGCCAACTGAAGGGCACGCATCAATCTTAGGGCGGAGATATCGCAAAGCAAAGCACGGACGTTCGAGGCGCCATCGGCGTCGTCCCACAAGAGTATACCGCTGACGAAGACTTGACTGGCATGGAGAACATCCTGCTATGCGCCGACCTTTACGGCATTCCACGCTCCATATCGAAGAAACGTGCCTTAGAGCTTCTGCAGCTGGTTGAGCTGACCCAGTTCAAAGACAAACGTGTGCAAACGTTCTCAGGCGGGATGCGAAGAAGACTTGAGTTAGCATGCGGCCTAATTAACCGACCCAAAGTCCTCTTTCTCGATGAACCAACGTTAGGCTTGGACGTGCAGACGAGAGCTGCAACCTGGAACTACGTGAAGATGCTCAAGGGAGAGTTCGGAATGACCCTTTTCTTGACGACACACTACCTCGAAGAAGCCGACGCATTATGCGATCGCATCGCCATAATCGACCACGGAAAAATCATCGTCACCGGAACCCCCACTGAACTCAAGGACAGCCTCGGCGGCGACATCATAACGTTGGCAGTGCAGAAAGATGAAGACATCACGGGCTTAATCAGCAAAGTTGAACACGTGAAGGAAGTCAAGAAGGAGAACGGAGGATATACGATAAAGTCGTCGAACGGCGAGGTGACTGCGCCGCTGATAATCGAGGCGTTGAGAAAGAATGGTCACGTTGTGACGAAACTTTCATTGACGAAGCCTACGTTGAATGAGGTTTACTTGCAGTACACTGGCAAATCCATGCGTGACGCTGAGGAGTCTCGTGAAGGGGTTATGCAACAGAGAATGGCTATGCGGAGGGCAGAGAAGAGTGAGCGAGATGAATAAATTGCACACGCGGACAACGGCAACGTTTCTAAGAGTAAACTGCATGGACTCTGGGCTTTAACGAACCGTGAGCTCAAGAAATGGTATCAGCAACCCTTCGTCTTCATAATGGGAATAATCCAGCCAATTCTGTGGTTAGCTCTACTCGGAAAAGCAATGAACATCAGCGCCATGTTCTCCAGTTCATCGATTCCACAGTTACCAGCAGTCGGTAGCCGCAACTTTCACGCCGACACAGCTCCAGGCATTGGGCACGTACTTTTCGAATTTCTCAAACTCAATCATGAGATCAACATTCAACACGGCAGACTACTTCTCCTTCATGTCCATGAGCATGGTTGCGTTCACAACGGTCTTCACGACAGCATTCGTAGGCATGTCCGTAGTCTGGGATAGACGCTTGGGCTTCATGAACAAAGTCTTAAGCACGCCAGTCTCACGTTCCGCAATCATCCTTTCGAAGGTGTTCGCTGCAAGCGTTCGGGCAATCTTCCAATCCCTCATCGTGACGGCAATAGCGTTCGCATTGGGACTCCAGACGGGCAGCAACTTCAGCAGTATTCAGCCTATTCGGAATATTCGCCATAGTGTTCCTAATCAGCGTTGGCTTGTCATCGTTCTTCACAGCCCTGACACTGCGGTCGACGAGGATGGAGATGCCTCAGGCAATCTTCCAGCTGATAACGTTGCCCTTGATGTTCGCTAGCAGTGCCTATTTCCCCATAAAAATGATGCCCGACTGGCTGCAAGCAATCGCTAACGTGAATCCACTATCCTACACAATCGATGCTGTCAGAAGACTAATGGTGTACAGCGACGGGTTCGCACCTCTACCGCTTGACTTTGCCTACGTAGGAGTCTTCGCAGTCGTGGTAACTGCCATATGCGTGGTGCTGTCCTGGAGATACCTGAATAAATAAATACGACAGGTGCTTTCACCAACAAGAACCGAGGAATGTTTATGGCAACAGTAATCGTCGAGGCTAGAGATCTTCAGAAAACCTACATGCTCGGAAAGGTCCCCGTCGAAGCCCTAAGAGGAATAAACCTCAAAGTTGAAAAAGGGGACTTTGTTTCCATACTTGGGCCTTCGGGAAGCGGCAAATCCACTCTGTTGAACCTCATCGGAGCATTAGACAAGCCCACTTCGGGAACACTACTCATTGACGGCGTTGACGTCTCCAAACTCAACGACAACCAGCTTGCAGACCTCAGAGTAAAAGTCGGTTTCGTCTTTCAATTCTTCAACCTCATTCCAAGGTTCACAGCAATAGATAACGTAGAACTTGCCATGTCGATTAAGGGCAAAAGCCGAACTGACCGAAGAAAACGAGCCGAAGAACTCCTAAGAACAGTTGGTTTAGGAGACAGAATGACGCATAAGCCAGCAGAACTTAGCGGAGGACAGCAACAACGGGTTGCTATAGCCAGAGCATTGGCAAACGACCCCAGCTTTCTCCTGCTCGACGAACCCACAGGAAACATAGACTCGAAGACCGCTCGCGAAATCATCGACATTATCAGTGATTTGAACGAGAAAGGAGTAACAATCATAATGGTCACACACGACGAAACATTAGCCCACGAAGCAAAAAGAACCATGAAGATTATCGACGGAGTTATCTCTTCACTCGAGGCGAACTGAAGAATGAGACCAAGAGACGTTTTCTCCTACTCATATAGCGCCATTAAGCTCCGCAAACTCCGAGCAGCCCTTACAACCTTGGGCGTGGTTATCGGCATCGCAGCCATAGTGGCGTTGCTTTCAATCACGACAGGACTGCAAACCACCATAACTGGTCAACTTGAACGCAGTCTGGCCGCAGACACCCTTATCGTCGTCCCAGGCTCCAGCGCCTTAGGCGGAGGCGGGGGAGGAGGCGCCGGAGGATTCGGAGGCGGAGGAGGCGGCTTAGGCGGTGGCTTAGTAGGTGGCGGCAATAACGCTCCGTTGTTCGTGAACTACACGACGGAAATCGACAACCTTTCGTCGCACATTACAGGCTCCTTAGCAATCATCCAGAAGTCAGGCTACGTCACGAATAGTTCAGGCGCCACGCGAAATGCGAATACAATTATAGGCGTTGACTTCACGGAATACGCAAACATCTACCCCACCACCTTCGTGGCTGCAAGCGGAACCATCCCCACCAACCCATCGAACACCGACCTAGTGGTTGGCGCACGAATCGCCGACCCCCGATTCAACGGCACCATCTTCACATCGGCAAGCGACATAGTTAACATGAGTTATACGAACAACACTAAAATTCCCTTCGTGAACCAGACATACACAGCTAACGTCTCGGCGGTGCTCGGCAGAATCGGCGGCTTCGGCATAGGCGGACCCTCCGATACAGGAGTTTACATGCCACTTTCACAGGCGGAGCAGTTCTTCGGAACCGACCAAGCGGACATGATAATCGTGAAACTGGACACATCCGACGCAAATATAGTTAACGAAACATCGACAGCAATAACGAATTACTTCAACAACGAAGTCTCAGTCATTTCCTCGACGGCCGTGCAGAGTCTGCTGACAACGATTTTCTCCACGATACAGCTCTTCCTCGGCGGCATCGCAGCCATCTCGCTCCTCGTCGCAGGAATAGGCATCATGAACATAATGATAGTCTCACTAATCGAGCGCACGCGAGAGATCGGCATACTAAAAGCATTGGGCATGAAGAGCAGAACTGTCCTCTACATCTTCCTAACCGAATCAGTCATCATCGGGTTGATAGGCGGTATAGTCGGCATAGTCTCAGGATGGGTCCTGGCAAACGTCGTGGCTCTGTTCCTAGGGCGCGGCGGTATCATCGGCAGCGCATTAACAATCACACCCATACTTACGCCAGAAGTGTTGGTGGGCGCGTTGGCTTTCGGCGTGGGCATAAGCGTCATCTTCGCGCTCTACCCAGCGTGGCGAGCATCGAAACTGAAACCTGTTGAAGCTCTTAGATACGAGTAGAAATAATAGGAATCCAGCGGAAAACGGAGAAAGAACATGAGTACACTGTGCTCAAAATGCCCCTTCTTTCAACTTGCTCCTAGAAATTCGCCGAAAGAATGGACGGAAGAGATGCCGCCTAGAGCCTCAACGAACTTTGCGAATCTTTAAGTGCAACGACTTCCCTAAAAAACCCGTTCTTAACACATTAGGAAATTTCGAGAAGAAACAACGCTAAATTCCGACAATAGATATGCCTTTGTAGCCGAATGAGCTCGCCCTACTTAACCCGGAATTGCCGGGCCAAGAAATTTAACCCAAATGCCCCAACGCCAGATAGTGTTTTGAACTAATGAGAGAGTGATTCCCGGTTGAGCGTTCGTAGCCTTTTCTTGGTTGTTGTAAGAGTTTTCTTCAGTTGTTTTATCATATCTTGGATTTGTCTACTTTGCTCTTCCAATCTTAAGATCGTGTCTTCTTCTTTTTCGTTAGTCTCCTTCAGCAACTGGGCGAGGGGAAGAGGTATACTTAATTTCGAGTCGGGCTGTGTATCCACTTCTAACACGCCTTTCATATAATCTTCGAACAGATTTCTCATTGTGTCAGCAAGTTCATTTTCTTTGGCAAGAGCGCGTTTCAGAACACCCTTGCCTGACGGTGTAATTTTGTATATTCTTTTTCTTCTCTTTGTCTTAGCGTCCCATTCGCCGTGAATGTAACCTGATTTCTGCAGGTCCTTGAGTATGGGGTACATGCCTCCGGCGGTTGGTTTCCAAAATCCTCTGGTCCTCAATCTTATTTCTTTCATCAGTTCGTAGCCGTGATGAGGCTTTTTGCTTAGAAGGATCAGCGTCGCTATCCGAATGTAGCCTTTTTGCGTTTCTTTGAGCCAGTTTGAGGCAGCTGTTTCTTCATCTTGCTTCATGGTGCTATTACCTTATAACGCTGCATAATATTTATATTTTGCTTCGATATATTGCAGTGATTTATATTGAAGGTGTTGCAGTGAGCAATGAGTCCATAATTGTGGTCCAGAACCTAACGAAGGCATTTGGCGACTTTGTAGCAGTTGACGACATCACGTTCGATATCAAGAAGGGCGAAATCTTTGGTTTGCTTGGACCTAACGGTGCAGGAAAAAGCACCACCATCCGAATGCTTTCAACACTAACTAGGCCGACAAAAGGCACTGCGGCCATCGGCGGCTTCGACATCGTGAAACAAGATACCGAAGTCAGGAAACTAATCGGCATTGTTTCAGAGAAAATGATAATGTACAATCGTCTGACAGCTAGGGAGAATCTGTGGTTCTTTGGAAATCTTTTCGGCATGCCCAGAAAGGAACTGAATGCTCGAATTGCTGAGTTGCTGAAGTTGGTCCAACTGACCAAATGGGAAAAGGCACAGGTTGGCACTTTCTCAACTGGCATGAAACAGAAAATGAACATCATCCGCGCACTGCTCAACATGCCACAGGTGCTGTTTCTCGATGAGCCAACTCTGGGTCTTGACCCGCAGTCAACCGTTGAGATACGCGAGTTCGTGAGGAAACTCAACCGCGAACACGGCACAACTATTCTAATCACCACTCACATGATGCAGGAAGCAGACCTGCTTTGTGACCGCATTGGCATCATTGACCATGGAAAAATTGTGGCTTTGGACACGTCGACCAACCTGAAAAACTCCATCTCTGGGGCAAACACGACTGTGCTCACGCTGGAAATCTCTAACTTAACACCAGACCTGCTCGCAACAGTGCGGTCTCTTCCATGCGTGGAGACTGTAGCTCAGGAGAACTCCAGTCACCTAAAGATTCACGCTCACGGCGAGGGCGCTTTCGACAAGATCATAGATACAATACGTGCCCAAAAAGCCAACATCGTCTCCATCCAAAACATTCAACCCACACTGGAGGATGTGTTCTTGCACATAACGGGACGTGAAGTGCGAGAGACCGCTGACCAAAAGATTCCTATGGCAGAGCACCGAGGGGGCTTTCGAGGCGGCTTTGGCGGCGGCTCGAGAGGACGGGGGAGATAAGAAATGAGCGCAAAAGCATTGCTGTCAAACAGTTTCCGTGTCGCCTGGAAAGACTTGATGGAGCTCTTCCGCAACAGACTCGGCTTGGTGATGCTTGTTCTCATGCCTATATTCATGATGGGCATGGTCGGCTTCATTTTCCCCTCAAACAACTCATTGAGCCATGTGTCAATTGGGTTAGTTAATCAAGATGCAAGCTTCGGCGGCTCCACCATCGGCAGTCAATCTTTCCTAGCAGCCCTGAACTTCGCAAACAGCAACACAAGCATGCTGGAAATTTCAAACGCCTCGGACCTACCGTCGCTAAAGGATTCGGTCCAGAAAGGCGAACTCCAAGGCGGCATAGTCATCCCGCCCAACTTCACTCAATCAATACTGAGTGGCCAACAGGGAACGCTGATAATAGTGATTGACAATTCAAACCCGCAGTTGTCAGCCGCAATGAACAGTTCGTTGACCTCTGCGTTCCAACAGATGGGCACGATGTTCGCTCAACAGAGCATCATTGCAAAGAACCCTGGAATCAACGCGACCAACGCCTTAGCTATGGTGCAGCCATACAACGTTCAAAGCGAAGGCGTAGTATCTGGGCATTCCAGCTACTTTGACTTCGTTGCTCCGGGCATCATGGCTATGACTGTGATGATGAGTGTCATGACTGGGTTGCCCGCTGCCATCTCACAGGAGAAGGAAGTCGGCACGTTGGACGGGATGATGGTGGCGCCTATCAACAGATTATCTATCATAGTCGGCAAAACCCTCGCTCAGACCGCCAGAGGCCTGCTGCAGGGTGTGCTCATTCTGGTGTTGGCTTCGTTGCTCTTCGGCGTTTCCATCCAAGGAAGCATCTTGCTTGTCTTCGCCCTGCTGTTGCTAGGCGTCTTCAGCTTCGTCGGGTTGGGCGTGGTGTTAACGTCGTTCGCGAAAGACCAAGAGACAGCCATGATGGTAATGATGACTCTCATGTTTCCGATGATGTTCCTTAGCGGCGTGTTCTTCCCAGTGCAGCAGATGCCATGGTATATGCAAGACCTATCCAAAGCGTTACCGCTTACCTACGCGGCTGACGCCTTGAGAAAAGTGATGGTTCTCGGAGCTGGAATACCGCAAATAACCACCGAACTTGCAGTGTTGATAGTGTTCGGAGTTGTGATGATCGCCATCGCCGTGCCAGTGTTCAAAAGAGCAATGACTAGATAAGCCTCAATCAGCTAAAGTCTCAGGGCAAAAAGAGAAGAAAAATGGTTTCCCAGAACGTCTGACAGCCGTTGCTTCGTGCTAACCTAATTCTTCAGAATTCATCGACTCTTCCTTCAACCCATAGTCACCTTTCTTTCTCTTGTGATAAAGTCCAACCCCGCAGAAGCTTTAAGACTCTAGGAGCAGAGTAACCGTTGAGGCGTGTAGGTTGAAACGGATGTACCCTGACCAGCCAGTCGTCGGCGTCGGCGGAGTCATCCTCAACGACGGCAAAATCCTTTTGGAGAAACGAAAGAACGAGCCCAGCAGGGGTAAATGGACGATTCCCGGCGGACTTGTTGAACTTGGCGAAACTCTTGAGCAGGCTGTCATTAGAGAAGTTGAGGAAGAAACCTGCCTCAAATGCGTCGAAGGCGAAGTTCCGAAGCTAATCGACGTTGTCGACAACATCGACCTCGATAGCCAAGGAAAGGTCAAATACCATTTCGTGATCGTCGACTATCTTGTGAAGGTGAGGGGCAGCGATTTCAAGACAGCAAGCGACGCCGCCGACCTAAAATGGGTGCCGCTCGACGAAGTGGAAGCATATAATTTAACGTCCTCCTTTCGCATGTTCTTCAGGCGCAATAGGCAGCGGCTTGAACATCATTGAAGAATAGGCGCGTTTCACCCATCGTCTTTAAATCGAGAGCGCGGACTCT
Source organism: Candidatus Bathyarchaeota archaeon (assembly GCA_963820675.1). Taxonomy (GTDB): domain Archaea; phylum Thermoproteota; class Bathyarchaeia; order Bathyarchaeales; family Bathycorpusculaceae; genus UBA11855. Next base: position 79,653 of record CAWGAW010000023.1, read on the forward strand.
TGTCACCATTGGGAAATCGTTCACGACCCGTCCCAGCGTGAGGCAGTGGTGAGGCGGCAGGTCATGAGCGATGGATTTGACTGTTTCCGCGTCGACTCGTGCGGCGCGACTGACGACCTCAAGGTCATGTTCGTTCGTGAAGTTGAAGAGGAAGATGTTGTCCGCTTGCCTGTAAATGCCCTCTTTGATTGTGTCGGGCTGGTTGGTGATGAACGTCGTAAAGATGCCGAAGTGACGCATACGCGTGACGATATCATCCCAGTATGTTTCGCGCAGGTACAGATGTGCCTCTTCGGCGAAAAGAAAAGCCGCTCTTAGCTTCCAGTTCTGCAGACTATCCACAAGTTTGCCGAGGACGTACTCGACGACGATTTGCCGGTCGATGTTGCTCGTGTTCTTCAGGTTCACGATTAACGCGCCACCCACATCCTTCGCCCGCAGCATGCACTCTTCGAGATATGTTGCTTCAGCAATGTTGTCGGTGAAGAACCCGGAGTTCAACAAAGAATGGAAGCGGCTGGCAAGCGCGTCGCGGACGTGCTGGTTGCAGTTTAGGTTGCGGATTGCCTCGCCTAACGTGGTTAGGGTGAGCTTGCCGCTGTCCCTCAACTGCTTCCAGAGCCGTCGGAACTCGCGTGCACTGGTGCCTGGAAGATGCAAGGCGTGGATGAGGATGCCCATCACCACGTTCAAATGTAATTGGTTCAGAGCAACCTTGAAGTTTTGCCCGGGCGTGAGTGCGTGGATTTTGTCATAGTACATGTTCCGCTTGCCATCATTCGTCATTCCGAGGCCCGTGTACTCGCCGTTTAGATCGAAGACGACAACGGTTGCTTTGTACCCAACGAGACTGACCATCAGCAGTTTTGAGAGGTGGGATTTGCCGCAGCCTTTCTTACCCGTGATGATGTTTAACATGCCATCGATTGCCGAGCCGTCAATCGTGAGGAGTGAGCCATCTTTGGTTCCGCCGAGGATTATGGGGAGTTCACCTTCGACCCTGGCGAGCTTCATCAGCATTGGAATGGAGAGCTTCTTGATGGTGGATTTTGAACGACTGGGGAGCCAGCTGCTGCTAGGCGTCAACATCTCATTCTCTAACGTGGCACGAATTTTGCAGACGAGGAGGCTTGCGTCCTGAATGTACGTGATATGCGGTCCAATCTCAAGCGGGTCGATATCTTCACCTTGGATAGGCTCACCCCCATCGGGCAACGTGCGCAACAGTTCCTCCAGCACACCCGGGACGGCAGCGAATTGCACGTCGATGACCTGTGCTATGAGGGCTCTCCCCGCGTCGCCGTCTTCCACGAGGAGATAGTCGCCTTTCTCGGCGTTCTCGTTGGGGAAGCTGAGGATTTGTAGGACGTTGCCCTCTTTCTTGTAGAGTTTCATGCATAGCCCTCCCTGCCGAACGGACCGAACAGCAGACGATGCATGTCAGGACGGTTGACGATTTGGATGCCGTGTTTGCTTGTGATAAAGTGCTGGATGGCGAGGACCTCGTTAGCGGTGAACGTGCATAGAATGTGCGCCAAGCGCAGTGTTTCGGGATAGCTCTGGTACACGTCGTTGCCCACGAGTCGCTCAATCGCAGCGATTCTCTCGGTGAAAGGGATTTCTTTGTCGATGTCGAGACGGAACGCGAGGTTGGCATTGTTTAGCCGCGCCACGTAGACGTCACCAAGGAGCACAGTCGGTGGCTTGAACCTTAATCCCGTAGTTTCTAGCAAGTATGGTGTTTCGTCTTCAGGAAGCATATCCGTTATTAGGTATCCGTTGGCACGGAGGCATGTTGCTTTGCTAAAGGCGAGGACGGTGTTACCGTGTCTGCGTGCCGTCGTGAGGATTTCTCGCATGCGTTCCACGGGTGTGTCGAAGGTTCCTGACGTTAGACTGCCGTCGAAAAGGACGAGTCCGTTGGTTGCTGTTCGTGCTATCATGGCTTGGAGCCATCGTTCGAGCAGCGAGGCGAGTCGTGTGGGCATCTGCAACAGGTTGGGGGCGGACGGATGTCCTGTGCCGTATTGGATGCCAAAGTACGACCTCTCGAGAGCGTTGAAGACGTCTTTCTTGTTGTCCTCGGTGATGTGGAATATGAACGGTCCCAACCGCTTGTAGTGGTACGTGCGGTTTTGTTTCCAGACATTTGCGCCTCGGACGGCTATGATGATGCCTGTGCTGGTTTCGCCGATTTTAATGGTTGACGTGTCGACGGCGGCGATGAGCGTCTCCTCATGACATGGCTTAAGCGGCAACGGCTCGCGTTTCAATTGCAGCGTCGTTGGGTAGTTGTCGTAGGGGTTTTCTTGTTGAATGAGATGTTGATTTAGTTGAATAGGTGCGTGAACTTGTCGGAGGCTGTTGAGGCTGAGCTCGACGAAGCGTTGGGGAAGGCTTGTGTCCATGGAGGGCTGTGGAAAATTATATCTTGGGGTGGTTACATATTGCTCAATCACCATGATTCACCAATATTCAACATCATGTTGGTGAAATATTTAAATATTGTGCATGTGCATCTTGCACAATACAATAAGCAATAGGTGCCCACTTGACACAAAACCCGCAAAGGCCACCCATCAAGGTCAAGATGAAAATCGGCGACATAGAATTCGAAATAGAGAGCCAAGAAGACCAGCTGCAGACAGCGGTCGACCGCATCCTCGCCACCGTCACCGAACGCATGAAAGACACACGACTCACCGAGCGCCAAGCGCCACCGCCAAGAGCGGAGACATGCAGGGGCGTTATCCAGAAGCTGTGGGAAGAGAACTGGTTTAACACGCCGAGGGGATTGGATGAGGTGCACACCGAGCTCGCCAGAAAAGGATTCCACTACGACCGAACGGCAGTGGCGCATGCACTTGTTGATTTGGTTAAGGACAACGTGTTGACACGTATTGGGAAACCACGACGGTATCAGTACGCACAGAAGAGACCACCAACATAGGTCGTTTTGCTCGTTCACGTGTTCCAGAACGGATTGCAGTTCGCCGAAGTGAAAACGGTTATAGCGTGGAAGCCCGATAACCGTCGTTATGCTAATTGCTGGTGTTGACGAAGCGGGGAGAGGCTGCGTGATCGGGCCGCTTGTCATTGCAGGCGTCCTCGTTAAAGAAGAGAACCTGCAAGCCCTCAGGCAACTGGGCGTGAAGGATAGCAAGATGCTCACCGCTCGAAGACGGGAAGCTCTTTTTCCAGAAATTCTCCGCCTCGCTGAAAAACACGTAATCATCAAACTCCAGCCCAAGCAAATAGATCAAGCCGTGAAAAGCGGACGAAAGCTGCACAAGCTCAACCGTCTCGAGGCCGAACACATGGCGCAAATCATCAACATCATGCAGCCTGACGAAGCCCAAGTTGACGCCGCAGACGTGCTTGAAGAGCGATTCAAACACCACATCCAAGAACGCCTGACCACTAGGGCAAACATCATAAGCAAACACAAAGCAGACCAACTCTACCCCGCGGTGTCAGCCGCCTCCATAATCGCCAAAGTCACCCGCGACAGAGAAATAGCAGCGCTCGTAGCGCTGCACGGAGATTTCGGGACGGGCTACCTCACCGACCCCAAAACCACTGCATTTCTGAAGCAACTTCTCCAAATCAGCGACGAATACCCCGACTTCGTCAGGAAAAGCTGGAAACCCGCAAAACGAGTCAAAAGTGAAAGAAACACGCTCCAGAAAACTCTCGGCTAGATGCAGTCAACAAGTTCCAGCGGCGAACGCATCGAAGTCAACTCATCTGCGCAGACACACAGCACGTCGCTCCTGAACGGTTCCTTTCTCTCAGTTATAAGGACTGGACGCGCATTTATCACTCTGCAAACGCTAAGCAATTCCTCCGTGCGTTCTTCCTGCCAGTCCTCACATGAACCGACGAAAGCACCCACAATAACGAATTTCTCATTTGGAACGTTCATCACGAAATCGAAAGGTGCCTTCTCCACAGCAGAGATGTCGCAGAACGCGAACTTCCTGAAAATCTTACCAAGAACTGTGCGAGCCGTAACCGCATGCTTTGCCCTCAACAAAAGACAAACGCGCTGCTTGCTTGCTTTTCTGAACAAGTCAATGGGTTTCACCACAGGAACCCCCAAAGCCTTCGCCAGGTTGTACGCCGATGGCACCGAAGCCTTAGCCATGCAGCGTTCATAACCATAAAGCGTCCTCCGCGACACACCAACCAACTCTGCAAGGTTCCCGATTGACAGACCCAACTCCTTTCGCCGTTTCTCGATCAGCGTTCCATTGACTTCGACGAAGTATCCTCCTGGACCCGCATTCACAAGTGGAAAACCAGTCTCAAAAACGACGTTTTGCAACGTCTTCTCAGTCACAACGTAAACTGAATAGCGCGAATATACCGTATCATCCTCCAACGGCTTATCATGGCTCCGGTCACCAATAACGAGCGCAGCGGCACCTACGCGACCCGCAATCACCCGAAGTTCATACGAATCGGTCCCTGAAAACGAATCCACATCCGAACGAACTTTCACCAAAACCGTCTCGTCACCCTTGCGGGCAGCAAAATCAAAACAGCTAGGGCGAGAACAACACAGCTGAGAAGTCTGGAAGCCCGCTTCCTTCAACGCCACCCCCAGCGCGTCGGCGTTGTTCGCCTCCCAACGGTCCAACTGCAGCCCCCAATGCAGTATGGTGATGGAAAATATAAACAATACTTCCGCTGCTCGACAGCCTGAAATTTCACGTGTGAGCCACAATCATCGCATGCGCCTTGTCATAAGGCTCCAGCTGGACGACTTCTTCTATCGTGAAGCCTCGGCTCTTGAGGACTCTGATTTCCTGCTGGTAAACCGCTTCGGGAGTTTTGGTAACGTCGATGCTCTGCGCTTTGACGGCAAACATGACTCCGCCGTGAGGCTTCAACAGCAAATCCGCGTTGTCGGCTAGAACTTTTGCTTGTTCGGGTTGCGCCACGTCGCAATAGATGTCGTCAACCCTGCCAGCGATGAAAACGGCGTATTTCTCGGGGAGCCGAGCGTCTTCGAGAAAGGGCGACATGTTCAAGCGGTAAGTTATGACGTTGTTGATGAGGTCCCGGATGCTGCGAGATGCGAACTCAACGCAGTACACGTGACCCGTTTCTCCGACGATGTCGGAGACGTGGCTCGGTGTCGTTCCAGAGGCAGCGCCCAAATACAACACGCGGTGCCCTGGTTTTATAGGAACGGTCTGGACGCCCTTGAGTATCGCCGCGGCAAGTTTGCTCCTGAACGCATCCCAAACACGGTACTCAACGTTTTTGAAATGGACAAGTTGTTCGCCGTATACACTTCTGCCTGGCGCCAAGTTGCGTGTAGCAAGCCTATGCGACCCATCTTCTAGGGCGGCTTGGAAAATGCCTTCAAATTTAGGGTGAGGTCTAACCCTGACGCGCACGCCTGTCGTTTCTCCACTTGCTGCTGTAGCCGTGTCGGTGTCTGTCTCCGCCACCCAAGGGTCGTTGACTTCTGAATTCTCTTTGGGGCCGGAATCCTGTTCCAGATTCTCTTCTCTCGGGCATAGGTTTTTCTTTGAGTGGCGGCGGTTCCTTGTATTTTTCCTGGATTTCCGTGATTCGCTTTTCCAGAATCAGCGTTGAGGCGGTCGCCGATGAAGTTGCCGACCGAACGCGTCTGCTCGGGCTGCGATGGAGAGTTTTCCTGCAAGGGCGCGTGCGATTTTTCCTCGTTGCCACCTCTTCGCATCGTGCAGGAGCGCTGCCTGGAAAATCAAGCCATGTTTGGGCGGCCTCGCGCCAGTCTTGAGGCTTCGGAATAGAGCCTTTTCTGCGCCGAGGACTTGGATAGTACTGGCTGGGCGCATGGCAAGGTTGCGTAGGCTGCCGGCGATTGCTATGAGGCGTGCGCCTAACAGTGCACCGACGATGGCGCGGACGTTTGGTGCGACTTCTTCCATCGTTTTGTCGAGGTAGTTCTCCATACTTTTGCGTAGGTCATAGAGGCCTAGAACGTCTTTAGCGAGGTCACTAATTTGTCCGAGATCCTTGGAAGCGATTTCTGCGCCCATGGACGTTTGTGCCATTTGGACGATGGCTTCGGCCTTCGCTTTGGGCAGGTCTTCTTTCTCCATGGCTTCAAGTGTGTAGTTCTCCCTGTCGCCCAAGTTGAGGACGAGCCGGGCATAGGTTTCATGTTTCTCGACGAGGCGGTCAAGTTCAGGGAAGTGGACGCCGTACCATTCTCTGAGGCGTCCCATGAACAAGTTAACGGTGCGGTCTAAGTCGTCAAGGGTTTGGATGGCTTGGGCGACGATGAGGTCGCGTTGTTCGGCGGCACCCTTGACGCGGAGCTTAGCTATTTCCATCGTCACGTTTCGGTTCCATGCTGTCAACTCAGCTGCGTCTTTGACAAAGTGCGTAGCGACAGCGTATTCTTCCATGTTGGCGCGGAATCCGCCGACATCGGCAACTTCGGCAACCAAGCCGAGTTTTGCTTTTGCTTCTGCAGCGATTTTTTCGTTCTCGAAGGTAAAGGTGTCGTAGCCTGCGATTTGAAGTTTGGTTACCAGTTCCTTGAGATGGTCGAGTTTGCCCTGTTCGGCTTTGAGAATGGTTTTGGCAGCTGCCTGCGGCTTCTTCGGGAAGAGAACCTCTTCGACGAGTTGGTTGTCTTCGCCGAAAGCTAGTACGCCGAATGGAAATTGGACGATAAGTGCTTTCATGATGTGATGCCCCACTTCACGTTTACTATTCCGTTGCGTCGACTTAATAAACAGTTGCTGCCCAATTTTTTTGTTTGCCGCCTATTAACCGAGGTTGCATATGCCTGTGTCTTCTGCGTGGCCAAGGTTGATGGGACATTACGTGGTAAACGATGGAACTGCAGGGAGAAACGATTATAGAGCGCAAGACGTTTCCATGATAGAAAACGTTTTATGCTCATTCATACGATACCATGTACTCCGAGGAAACGCAAAATGGCAAAATGCCCGACATGTGGAAAAGAAGTTAAGAACGCCAAAAAAACTTGGAAAATGGCTGGCAAACCGGACAAGAAAGGAAAACGAACCCAACTTACAATAGGATTGTACGAGTGCTGTGGGAAGACTTTCCGGAATGTGTTAGAGAAGAAGAAAATTTAAGTTCGCTTAATCCTTTATTTTTTTTCTTATTCCTATCTCGCAGGCTTGAAACGTCGCATCACGTTTTCGACTTCGGTCGCCGACTGTTTCTACATCGTCAATTTCGCCCAAACCACGCTCATGTGCGCATTTAATGTGTTTTATTTTCTGCGGATCAAAACCCATAACTCTTGAACACGTCGCATCCACGGCCACCACATCCCTCCCAGCCACAATCAGATCCATACGTACTGGGTCACCGTCAACTGGTCCACTGCCCTCCATGCCAACGAAACCATCAACAACTGTCAAGACAGGCTTAACCGCGGCGTTTATGTCTACCACGACATTGCTGATGCCCCTCGCATGATACTTACCCTTAAATTTGTCCGGCAACAAGCCAAACATGTTCTTCATGCCCAACGTTACAGAAGTCGCTGAGTGTGTCTTGAGCTTAGGGGCGCTGATCACGGCTGATTCGGTCACTATCCGCGGCAGTGTAACGCTATACAATGCCTCGCCATCTGGAATATGCAGCTTAACTTTGTCCTTTACGTATCGAAGGTTGATGAACTCGATGCCGTTCCGCGTGCACATCTCCTTCATGCCGCTTCTAACAAAAGCCTTGTCCGCGCTCGTGATGGTCGCATCGGACTCGACGACGCACGCGCCAACGCCCAATTCGTTCAGCTTCAGCCATATTGCTTCCACGACAATGGGGTCGGTTGTGGCACCGGTGTCCCACGTTTTCTCACAGATAAAATTAACTTTTATCAGCACCTTCGAAAACCCAGCAATGGCGTTCTTGTAGTCCGCTAGATCTAATGCTTTGAAAACTGGCTCGTGCCCACGTTCGCCCTTCACTATAGCAACTTTTGAGGTCATCTTGAACGCCACGCCATACCCAAAGATCCACCAGCGATGCCCAAAACTGCACCCACAACCCATCCGCCATGCTCACGAAGCTGACAATACTGAACACGAGCACGATGACGCTCCAAGAAAAGTGTTCAGAGGACGCAGATTAAGCAAGAACGAACCAACAACCACGAATACGCCACAAACGAGACCGAGCACCGAAAAACCCAGCAAGTACCCATTGTTGAAACCGAAGTTACCCATAAACCCATGGTAGTTGCCCATCATCCCCCAGTAACAGCCGAACGGCGCACTCCCGACTGTGAACCAAACGATGGAAATTGCAGAACTGACGAAAATCAGAACTCCGCCGACCAGCGACAGGATAAACGCAACTGAAGGTTTCTCGGTGTTCTGCATGCCAATGCACCTTTAAAATTCTATCGCATACTCCTCATGCAATCGTATTAACCTTGCCCTGGAATTTTAGCGCGGGACAATGCGCGTGCAAACGGTCTCCTCATCAGCCAATACCTTCACCACGCGCTCAGGAAAGCGCCCATTTACAACAGAACATTGCAAGTCATACTTCAAAAGCATATTAGGCAAGAATCTGTCCACGCTCGTCCGAAAACCGAGCTCCAGCAATCCAGACGCCGAAATCTCTTTGAGAAACTCTGCGCCAGCATTTGCTTTCGGATCACCAGTGAAAACTCCATCCACATTCGTCACCAAAACCAACTTACGCACGCCCAAACGTCCTGCAACGTAGGCAGCAATCGAGTCTGAGGTCACCTCCCATGAAGACTTCAGGGAACGCGCACGGAAGACCAAGCGCGAAGGTAGCAAAACCACCACATGTCCTGAACCTGACAAGCCAGGAATCACACCTAACGAGAAAGCCACATGGCATTTAGGAATCAAATCTGTCAGCAATAGCCCGAATTGGTCCATGCCTAGCACTGCCATGCGATGAGCGACATTTGTGTTCAGCCCAAACCGTGAGTCTACAGCTCGAGTCACATCAGCGAATTCGCCGCCTCCTGGAACTACAGCCAACCTGCAATGCTCACCAGTCTTGCCCAACTCCAAACACAACGCACGCAGCCCCGCCGCGTCGGCAGCCAAACTTCCCCCAACCTTAACTACCGCATCCAACGCACAATCCCTCCTTCAATATAACTGGCGCCCATTAGAGCCACGGCAAAAGCCGTTGAAACCTTGGCAACGTCACCGCCAACCAGCTCCCCGAAATCTACAACTTCCCCGAAGCCAGCTTTCTCCGCAGCTTTTCGAGCCAAGAAATTCCTACCCAGACCCGTAACAACAGCCACAGAAACAATTCCCCCGCTCTTCATGCGGTTGCGAACCTGGGTTAGAGCTTTCGTTATCTGCCTCAATTGGGCGTTATACACGTATCGCGCCATCTGAACAATCTCCGCTTCAGTCAGTGTCTCAGTGTCTGCGCAAACTACGCGGGCAAGCCTTGTTAACGCCGCCGCCCTCGTTTTTCCTTTGCCATCGGCAGTCTCTACGGTGTAATCCGCTTCGCAGATGTTGCCCAAAACAAGGTGTACGTCAGCTGATTGCGCGAAAAGCTCCGACGAAACTCTCGCAAAGCCTTGCCTAAGCGGAATAATGTTGAGGATGGCTGCCACGTTCGTTCTCAGACTTCCCGTATACACGAGCTCGCCGAGGACGAGTTTCTCAAGGTCGGTTTTGCCCTCGGCTGAAACCACGCCATTTTGAACGGGGATAATACTAGTAGTTGTGCTTCCCACATCGACAACCACGCAGTCCTGCTTCATTTGTCCCACAAGCCATCCTGTAGCTGCCCAATTCGCCCCTGCAACCTTCAAGGGGTCAAGTCTGGCTTCTGCCGCAGTCTTGAGTGTCCCATCGACGGTGACAACAAGAGTTTTGATGTTTGAAAACGCTTTTTCAACTTGGGTTAAGATGTGGTTAACACCTTCACTTTTGGTCTTGTAAGCGTCAGCAAGTTCCGCTGTCATCGTAACCGCAACTAGTTCTGGGCGTTCCGCTTTGGCAACCTTCTTGGCAAGCCTGTTCAGGGTTATCGTTAGCCTCTCGGGGTGTTTCCACATGGGGAAATACTCTGATGCCGTCTCGGTCTTTTCGACTTGGCCATTTTTGATGCTGATGTATGCGGCTTTTGTGTTTGCCCCTCCAATGTCGAAGCCTATGGCGATCACTGTTTGTGGTTTCCTCCGTTTCTTAATGTGTTTTGAAGATGTTTTTCTATTTTGCTGAAATTCTGCTTTGCCTGTTCAAGCGTTTCACCTTGAGCGCAGAGGAAAGCATAAGTGGCGCCTTTACTGGCAATTGGGAATGGGGGTGAAACAACCTCTGGCATCATGAATGTCTGCGCCAGCGCTGCGTTCGTGGGCTTTCGGGTTTTGACTTTTCCAAAACGAGCGTAGCCTAATGATTTTTGTTTTGCTACAACCTTGCGGTTGAGAATTGAATCTATTGTTGCTTGCATGAGGTTGAGCGTTAAAGTTTTTCGGATACCGATATATGACGTGGTCAATCTCGGATTGACCTCGATGACGACGGGTTCATCCTGGGTTAAGACAAGGTCGACTCCTACATACCCTTGAAGCCCCCTTATGGATTCGACCAGTTCTTTTGCCGCATCGAACGCAGTTGCTTTCGACGGATGATCGAGCGGTGTCGCTCCTCCGTTGTACGACGATTCTTCCGGCGGACCCCTGAGGGTTACATCCTGTCCATTGAGGGCGATTGGTTGGGCTTCCGAGCCATTGGAGATCAAGGTGACGCTGACTGAGGTGCCGTGAATAAGCTGCTGCACCATAAAAGGAATGCTTCCTTGATAGGAGAGTTTCGTGATTGCAGCAGCCACCTCTTCTTCACCGTTGACGACGCTTGTTGCCTCGCATCCAGCGCTTTCCATGGGTTTGAAGACCGCTGGAAACCCCATCTTTTCACTGACGATCTCAGCGACGTATTCGGGGCTATCTCTGCGGTTGAACGTGATAGTTTTGGGCGTTGCCAACCCTCTTCTGCTCGCGTGTTGCTGGAGGCGTGCTTTGTTTGAGGCTTGTTCGATTGCATTTGCGGTGCTGTTCAGCGGCAAAACGTGGTTTTGCTCCATTCCCTTCACAAGCCTTTGTAGTTTGCGTTCGTTTTCGGGCGCGATTATGTAGGTGGCATCGCAGTTTTCTGCAACTCCGTGGAGAATTTTTTCGGCGTCTGAAAGCGAGTGAACTGGGATTGTTTTGTCCGCTTCAGGGAGGGGGTTAAACTCTGCAATTCGCTCGTGAACGATGGTTGTCACTGTGTGCCTAGCGGATTTTGCGTCTGCAACTGAGGTTCGTAGCATTCCGAAGCCTTCGCTCAGCACGCTGGGTGAAATGAATTTGTCGTCGAATCCTCCTGCGGAGACGTGCTCGTAGATTAGAAGCTTCACCGAGTTGCCTCTGGGAAACCGAATTGAAAAGTCTCTTGTCTTAAACGTTTTGGTGGAAAATGGCTGTGCGATTTCGCTGGTTATGGTGCGGATGCGTCGTTGGAGTAGCCTCTGCTCTCCCAGTAGCCCAAGTAACTCGTGTTGTCGCTGAGTTCAATCTGGTTTATCCACTTTATCCACTTATAGCCGAGCCTGCTCTCGGCAACGAGTTGGAACGGGAAGCCTTTTTCGGGCGGGATGACTAGGTTGTTCATTTTGTAGGCGAGAAGGATATCGTGGTCGTAGAAGTAGCTTACGGGCAACGCCGTGGTGTAGCCGTCTGTGGCATGGAAGATTACGACTGTAGCATTGGAAGAAACGTTTGAAGCGTTCAGCAGGTCCCGGACAAGGACGCCTTGCCAGAGGATCTTGGCGTTCCAGCCCTCCACGCAGTAGATTGTGACGACTTTCTGGTAGCTCTGGAAACCGTTGATGACTTGGTCATATGTGTACTGCTTCGGGTTAGTAACCAACCCGTTTACTGTGAGGCGGTAGGTTGTTTGGTTGATAACTTGCGTGCCAGCTATGGCATTGTCTATGATGTTGCTGACTGACGACAAGTTCTCTCCCTGATAGTTCCGAACCTCGCTAGGGTACAACGTGGGTGGTCTGCTCTGCAATAAAACTGCCAGCAGAACTATGACAGCCAACCCCGCAAGGATTGCCGCGATGACGACGGTTTCGGTGCGGTTCGATTTGTCCATCTTATCTGGCTGCTATAAGAACAGTCGTGTTAATATTTTTTCCCTGAACAACTTTGACCGAACCGACTTTGGTGATGAGAAGGTGTTGTAACGGGAGTATAGAGGAACTTAATGACATTGTGATGATGCGGCATAACCTATGTCCCAGCGCTTGTGCTGGGCAAGATAAAACTAAACGAGCACCATCGCGTTTGACCTGTGCATAATCGAATGACGCATTACTAAGTTGAGTTTCCTACCATCGCCCTCAGCTTTTCCAGGTACGTAATCAAACCTTCCACGCATTGAACATCCTTTCCTACCGAACCTAACAGGGCGAGCCAGACGTCCAAGTCAACTCTGATCCCCGCGCGCTCCAGGTTATGCCTGAGGCGGTTTGTGCCCTGCTTGCCGCGCCTGTCAAAATCAAGCAACAGAACAACCTTCGAAGGATTCTTGTTTTCGAGGTCTGCCACGACGTCGAGGAAGGATTTACCGCCTGTCTTCACCGTCACGATGGGTCCCATCACACCCAGCGCCCGAATTGTTTTTGCATCCTTCTTGCCCTCCACTAGAACTGGCGTACCCTTCGCTGACTCTTCAGCCAGCCTGTCCAGGGTTTCGGTTAATTTCTCTTCCTTCTCCTGCAGGCGCTTCAGCACATGGGTTTACCTTGTAACTTTAAGGTTCTGAACGACTTCCATGCATTCACATGCGACGGTGTCGGTTTCGAAGTATCGTCGAACAGGCTCCAAAATGCGAATCAGAGCCTCCGCCACACCGTTCTTCAGATCCATCGGGTGTAACTTGCCTTCCGTGTAGGCCTTTTCCAGGGCTTCGTAGGTCTCGAAGGTGACGCTGCCGCCGAATTTGGCGGGGCGTTCCACCGTGAAAGTCTTGCTTTCGTGGAAAACTACGTGTTTCGCAATCTCCAGCACAGGGTTCATCTCCACCGCACGCTCGGGGCACCATGCTTTGGCGAGTTTCTGGCGTATTTCCTCGGGTTTGTCGTGGATAAACAAGGCTGTCCACGGTTTAGACTTGCTCATCTTACTCGCTATGACCTGTTCGAGTTTATCATCGGTCTCCAATTTGACGGGTTCAGCTATGCCCATGAGAACGTGGTGGTGAACGGCCACGGGTTTCTTCCACCCCATCTTCGGAAACACCTCTCGGGCGAGGATGTGGGCTTTGCGCTGGTCCAATCCTCCCTGCGGAATATCTGCGCCAATCTCGTGAACGTCGGTCGCCTGCAGCGGCGGGTAGAAGTACTGGCTCAAATCGAGCTTTTCGTTCTCGCTCCTGCCCATGATGGTCATGCACCTCAACGTGCGGTTCAGCGTCATGTGTTTGCAGAATTTCAGCAGGTTTCGCCAGTACATGTCGTTGTTGTGGTACATCTCGGAGCCGACGACGATTTCGACGCCGGGGCAGAAGAATCTGAATGCTTTCTCATAATACTTCACTGCAATTAGGATTTTGTCCCAGTCGCCGCCGAACTTGTTGTTGATGAAGCTGTGCCAGTCCGCCATGAAAACCCTGCACCGCACGCCCGCCTTCAAGAGGTCGTTGATTTTGAAGCCTGAAACGATGAAGTTGCCGAGGTGCAGCATGCCCGAGATTTCGAAGCCAATGTAGTGCCCAGGGTGTTCGTTCGTTTGCAGAAGCTCCCGCAACTCCTCAATCGTAAGAACCTCTTCGGTTGGCGGTCGGCAGATTAAGTCGATTTTCTCCTCTAAATCCACGTTGACCATCCCAAGTTGTTACCCTCTATTACAAGCCTCGACTTAAAAATCTACCACGCTCAACGCGTTGGCTGCTTGGCTTTTCTCTTCGTGAAACGAATTGCATACTTGTCAGCGCTCAACGTTTTAGTGCGGGAATCGATGAGACCTTGTTGGATGGCCTCGGAGACAGCTTCTGTAAATGAAATGGGTTGCGGATTGGAATAAGCCTTCTTCGTGAGGACCACCCAGATTTCATGGTGCTTGTTCTTCTCCGCCTCGAAAAACTGCCGCAACTCCTTCTTATTCTTAGGCTCAAAAGACACAGACAAAGCGCCAGTCATGCATGCGTTCCTCACTTCTTCGCGGGCAGGATTGTTTCCCACGTAACCTAACACTTCACTTCACAGCGGAGCGGTACGCTCCTCTTGGTCAAGCTCTCTCGGCGTGGGATATTGTGCCCGCGCCCACCGTGTCCCATGTTTGGGTAAACCCTCCATCACGGCTAAGCAAGCTTATTAGGTCTTGCAGCTTCCGTCGGGTCCGTCGGCATGGCGTTATCCAGTGGGATACTAAAATAACTCAAAATGAAGAATTAAGTGTTGTGATTCCGTGTTCAGTTGCGAGAATGTTTAGGAGGGCCGCGGCTGGGATTTGAACCCAGGCGCTAGGCTCCACAGGCCTATAGGCTACCAAGCTACCTCACCACGGCCACTTTTCCATGCTTTCCGTGCACCTCGGCCGCTTCCGAGTGATTGCGGCCAAGACAGCTTGACATTCATCGCAGACACCTTATTTTCGTTTGCGGAAGATCTTGCCGCCATCACTGTACTCTCCGGTGATGTAGTCGAATCCAACTTCAGCGAATTTGCAGGCCTCCTCAACGTTGTGCGCTATCCTGATGATGAACTCGTCGTTCGGCAGGTTCTTGAACAAGCTCTTCTCCAGCTGAATGTATAGGCGCGTGTTCTCGATGTCCTTGTGGCCTAGAAACTCTGCTACTGCGAGGATATCGGGCTTATAGTGGTAGAGCATTGTGGCTTTCCAGTGCCGGAGCGTATGAAAGTGGATCTCAGCCAATCGTGGGTTTCCAAGTTTGTGGGCTAGGCGTTTCCTTATCCTGCAGAGCTGATTCTTGAGTTGATTCTGTGTGGTCTCTCCGAACAGCAAGCCGTTTTCGTGCTTTGGCAGATTGTTGATCATATTCAGGAGTTTGCCGCTGAGTTCGCTGAAGATCCTCGGGTTGCTGCCCTTCTCGGGCTCATTGCACATGACGATCCGGCGCTCCAGGTCGACGTCTCTCCAGGGAACCCGTATTGCTTCGCCGCGTCGCATAGCCGTCTCTTTGAGCAGCTGCAGAAACGTCGCTAGAGGATTAGGTGAGGCAGCGATCAAATCATCGATTTCCTGCTCGGTTGGGATGAACGGCAACTTTCGGACGATGGTGTAGTTCGGCGGCTCCCAGGTCAGGCCCAGATATCCAGCGAAGTAGGTGTAGGCATTGCAGACGTTCCGAACACGATTTCCGCTCCAGGGCTGCTTGGATATGACTTCCTTCACCGACTCCGGGTTTGCAAGGTCGGCGCCGCGCTTCATCAGAACAGAAAGAGCTCCATAACTCAGCCGAATAGTTGAGGCAGCAAAGCGTTGTGTCAGCATCTTGGTGTGGTAGACTTCGAGTTTACCCTTCAGGTCCTTCTCATCAACACCCGTAACGGTCCTTGTCTCCGTTACGACGGTGACCAAATTTTTCGCCTCCAAACCAATTGTTGCGCAGATTTGGCGTAGCCGTGTTTGTCCTGAAACCCTTAAGTAACTTTCGCTGAACCTGCGGCCACAATCCCGGCACCGAAAGACCTGAGTCTCACCGCCAGTCTTGAGGGCTCTGAAGCCATTTCGATTGACGCTGTGGCTGCCGCAGTCCGGACAAGAAGGCGATGCCTCACCGAGAGGATCCTTGAGGCTGAGAAGCTCTTTCTGGCGTGCTGTAGCCGCGGAGAATTGATTTGGAGGTGACGTTACGAATAGGAGCTCTCCGCTACTACCCAGCGCATCTCCAGGAGCCTTTTCAGCCACAACGATCAACCTCACAGAGAGGATCCTGAAGGCCGAGAGACCCTTTCGGGGGTGCTACGGAGGAAAACCTAAAAAGCAGCATCGAACCTCCGTAATTAACCAGCGTTATTCGTTCCGCTGGAGGGACTCTTCCCGGGGCCCCTCCGGCCTTTTTCACCTCTTCAACCTCCTGCATTATTTTGGAGAAGCTCACGCAGGAGCGCCGCAGAGTTATTTGGGGTGATGTGTTTGAGGCCTCCGCTATTAACCCACCAAAGAAAACGTGGAGGCGCTTTTCCCGGAGCTCCTCGCGTCAAGTTAGCCACCGTTCCTTCAATGGATCCCTCAGAGGATCGTCTCACTCAACTACGCCGCCTCGCCAGGCTTCATCACGACAGCCTCATCCGTTCGCTCAAACGGACGCCGGCGCCTACGATCCTGCCACCTACGAAGAATAGGATCCTTGTGTCCCATTCAACTTGCATCCCCTGGCGAAGCGTATAGCCGCCGCAACTTCTCAGCCCCCGCCGACTCATCAGCCAGGTCCTTGGCCTCCTGAATCACTTTGCGAGACTCAGCAAGGCTCTTCTCCACGCCTTCGTGAGTGCAGACACTATTCCAAAAACAATCCACGCAATCTGATGGTGATTTACACGATTGCGTTGGAGAATGAAACCCCTTCTCAATGTTGATCTCATCTTGTAGGGCATTTTCCAGCAGCGACGCAGCAGTGCTAACAAGCTCCGCTGTTACCCTCGTGGACCGCCTCCTCGAGGAGGCTGTGCGCAGACATAACCGACGCACGATGCGCCAACTGCACCACTAGAGAACGTCTGGCCGCGTCTTTGCAGTCGCATGTCATTCAACGATTCCTCCTTCATATTTGCCAGTGGCTTGATTGAAGGTTCCCACAGTTCCGCCGGCGGTTGTAGAATCTCGGATGCGCTGCTCCTCCCGGTCTTTCAACACATCTTGGTAGGCTTGGCCCACAGCACCAGCAAACAGGCGCTTCAGCCGATTCAACGTTGAAAGATCCAGCTTCTCAAGGTGCTCCCTCGAAAAACTGCCACGACTATCCCTAACCAATGAATCAATGACAACCTGCTTGCTCTCAGCGATCGCTGCGTCCTTCTGTCTGATTTCTTCGTCCATCTCCGCGATGATTTGGTCCTTTTCGTCTTTTTCAGACAACAACATCACCTCCAGCTAGGCCGCACTGACGGCTTTTTCTGGTTCATCCTCGAGGAACTCCTCAAGCGCCTTCCGGACGACATCAGAAACGGTCTTCAAGACAGGGTATTCTCGCTTAATCCGTTTCTCGATTTTCTTCTGGTCCTCATCCGGGACTCGGACAGTAACTCGTTTTTCCATTTTTCAACCCAACCTAAAGCGTTAATTAGTCTTACGTGTTAACTTGAGGGATATAGCACAGCGTTAGCGATTTCCGTAACGGAGGAATTAGTGTGCTCACTGAAAAAGAGAAACAATGGCTCCGCCTCAGAAAATCAACGAAAACGAAGACCGATAGCGAACTGAACAGGATCCGGCAGGCCTCATTCAAAGCGAGAAGAAAAGCGTTGAAAGACCTGGAAAGCCTCAAATTCCTTCGCAAAGGAGTATCCAGAATCTCTCAGTTCAGACCTGTTGGCTGGAATTGTTGAAACATTCCTAAATGAAGAGGCGTTTGTCCTCACAAGAGAAGACCACACTACAAATAGACAAACAACCAAATCTTCCGGAACTCGACGAAAACACATGGTAAAGATTGGTAACCCACGTAACGCCTCAGGAGCACCCATCGACAAAACCATTGAAGTCAGTATTCCTTTCTGCTGCAAAATTCTAGGTGCTATCAACAAGAGCATAAACACTTTCGATTCCCATGGGCCTGTCGTGATAGCCGCAGGACCAAACGGCCAAGTCGCTGCGACTATGTACACAACGTTGAGATTCTGGCTGGAGAAGAAAGATGACACAAAGCGCCGTGCTGGGCTTCAGATGACTGTTGGATGCTTTGGCACTATTGATGCTCGTAGTAACGTTTTTCAGTTGACCGATACTAACAAATCTTGAGGCTCACGATGTCCCCCACGGTCCTATGGCGCATTCCCGTTTCCTGCTCCCATGGACACGTCGCCGAAGAAACCAAGACCATCGGCTACATCACCTACAAACTCTGGGATAGCAACGAACCCCGCGTCTTCTGCGCACACTGCGAAGTCTCAGGACCCTACAATCCAGCGGTGCCGCTACCATGGCGCCCGCGATTCGACACATATATCGACTGGGTGGAGGACGAAAACGGAGAAAAACACAAAGAGACCCACCGGGTTTACCTGCGCTCCTCCAAGGACAAATTACTACGAGCATCACAGCCCGAGGATCACGAATGAGAGGGCGACGCAAACGGTGCCGAGCATGCAACAATCCGGTTAGCCGCGACAACAAGTCAGGTTTCTGCAGATCCTGCTACGGCCGCTTTGTGCTGCATCCCGCGGGGACGTCGGCACTGAAGACCCGTTTACCCTCAAATCCTCATAGTAACTGAAAGCGCTCATCTCTGCTTCTTTTTTTCGAGGACGACATGGCTATCGTCCGCCCACATCGAAACAAAGTCACCTTTCTTGAGACCAAGTTGCTCGCAAATCTCCACCGGGATCGTAACCTTCAGGCTTTTGCCCACCTGCACCACGCTGATCTTGAATTTTGTCGGCATTTTTTCCAATCTCATCACCGAGATATCTTAAAGATAATACTTAAATATAACTATTATCCCTCTAATACGCTTAGAGATATCTCAAGAATATCAAGGAGAGAGCAAGAAATGAGCACCCAAACAACCCTTAACGACTTCCTTCTACCCAAATCCGCACCCGTCGACCGAATCGATGAGCTCATCCGGCGCGTCAAAAACCTGCCAGGAGACGTCTGGGCGTGATGGCCGAACAGCAAACCGGCAAGCTGGCCGAGCTCATCCAGCGAGTCAGAACTGAAGAGGAGCAGCTCCAGGGAGCCACGAAAGAGACCTTGTGCAACCTGGCTGAAACGGTCCTGTCGACGTATGGCTACTCCCGAGAGGAATACGACCAAGCTATCATCATTCTTGCGACTTATCATGTATGCCACCTTGCAGACAAATCCCACCCGATCCGATCTCGATCTCTCATCACTGTGGAACGGGCCAGACCTACACACGTCGGTGCAAGCGCTGCGGCCTCATCATCACCGCCGAGAAAAGCCTCAGAACCGGATACGGCCACGTCTGCAGGAGAAAACTGGGCGTCAAAACAGAGACCGCTGAGCAGCTACGCCAGGACCTCAAGGACCTATCGATGGAGGACTAAGCATGGCCGAAGAACTTTTAGACTTACTTCGGGATGGGCTGCCAATCACGTTAACCCTGACAAAGAAAGACGGCACGATCGTAAAGATTTATTTCCATAGCCTGCAGGGAGTCCGCGACTTCAACAACTTAGTCCTAGAACTCATCGAAAAAGTCAAGAAAAAGACCCTGGAGGAGCCGGTCAGACAATGACTGAGAGACTCTGCCTATCCGACTTCGAGATCCAATTGCTCGTTATCGAACGCAACGTCGCCCAGTACCGCATCGAACAGATCGATGAGATCCTAAACAGAGTTGGCGCCGCCAAAGGCTACCAGGACGCGAAGGCCGAGGCTCCCGCTGCTAAGCTGGCTGCCGGAGTGGACCTCAAGGAGGAGGCCTTCACAGCGCTCAAGTGGCATCCGCAGCAGAGTAGCCAGATGGGCAACTTCGAAACCGCGGTGCCTGACGATAATGACGGGTTCAAGTTCAAGGCGGCCTATGATGCTCTCAGTAAAGCCGGCGCCACGATCCAGAAGCGGTTCCACGGCCCAGGCTACGTCTATGGCTACTGGCTTTTCGGTCCTGCTAAGATTTACAGGCAGCGACTCAAGGAACCTGCTGGGAGGTGATTTAGATGGCCATGAGTTCAGCGCTTCCCACCGACACCTATGCGCACTTCAGTCAGGAGCAACCGCCTGAAGATTGGGCCAGAGAATGGATGAAGGTCTTCGAATGGCTCGGCAACGATGACACCGTTGAGGTCGCAACCAGCGGCGCCAAGGACGGAGTACGCAAAGAAATCTTCGTCTTCAACCGAACGCTAATCGATAAGCTCCCACAGCCCGGCGCCAAACTCAAGGAACCCCCAAGGGAGGTGAAGTTGAATGGAGAAAATAACCTCGAAGCTGCCGCCTGAAGTCTATGCTCACTTCGTCCTCAGCGCCAAAGTGAATGCAGATTTTGAAGAGAATGGAGCAAACTCTGCAAATGGCTACACGACGGCGATGCCCTTTCGATCACGGCAGCCCAGGAGAAACGAGAAATCACCATCATCAATGCAAAGCTGGCATGGCCACTTCTCTAGGCAGCGTTCACTGAAAGGCCCCTCGAGCTCGATTGTCGCTGAGCACGAGACCTTGCGGAGTATCCGGGATATCCGGTAAGTAAGGTGCCTCAACATTCGCTTGGATGAAGGCCTTCAGGTCCTCCGGAGTTGCAGTGAAAACTTGCTCCTGCAGCGTCTTATCGTACTTGCTATTCCGGTAGCAAAATCGTCTCGCCTGTCGAAACTCAATGCTTTCCCAGTTTCTTCTGCCTCGGTGAACCAAGACTCGTAGGACCCGAGTTTCCTGTTTGTAGCCAATCGCCTAATAAGTTTTTGCGGCGCCAAGGATCTTCTATCAGATCCCTTTTTCTCGTTTTGAAGCTCTGAAAACGTCGCAGTTTTCAGCTTTTGAGCGGGTTTTCGCCTGAATATCTGTTCAAAATGCACACTCCTGGAAACAGCGACCATGCGCAAAGCAGAAAATCGACAGCAATCCATCTACCTCAGGCACATGCAAATCTCCCCTTCCGAAACCATGGGAAAAGCCCATGCAAAAACACCGTGAAACTCGCCTTCTAAATATTTTGAGCGGCATTTCACAGCAGCAAAACCCTTACTACGAGGATTCCAGAGCTGGGATTCGAACCCACAATCCTCGTAGTATCAGGTCCTGCTTGTAGAAGGTCTCTAACCGCCAGGAGATACGACCACAGCCAAGGAGAGAGCTTGTTAGAAGGTCTCCGATGCTCGTAGTAAGATTCCACGTGGAATATTTACGAAACCCAACGCACACGGCAGCCAACAACGTCAGGATCCTCGTAGTAACGTGCCACTTGGCATGCGTCACTACAACCATCCCAGGGCTCAGTTAGGCACCTGAACCATGGAGCATTTGTCTCGCGACTTCACGATAAAAAACCCAAAATGAAGCCGAAAACAAAAACGAAGCCCAACTCAAACCGTTCCACCGCTGGTGTGACGGTCCCCAGAAGACAATTCTGTCTTTTTAGAGCCACCTAATCAAAAGTGACGCCCCCAGAGGAAAAATCGTTCCTCCCACCCTCAAATCCGTTCGAAGATTCCCCACCCTGACGGCGCTCGCCCTGAATCCTCGTAGTAATTGCAACCCCCCGAAAATCTGCAAAAAACTGCAAAATCTTCCATACACTCCGAAACGGAAAACCCCAAAAACAACCCCAACTACGAAAAGAAGCCCAAACAAGCCGTTTAAACAATTGTTTTACTATGTTGTGCTCAGTCAACGCTTTCGCTCCACCAAGTTATCGGCAACCAGGTACATTTGAGGAACGGAACGCTGCGGATAAGTGATGATTCTGCCTTTCTGCCTCAATCTGCGAACGATTCTCCTGAATTGGCCATACTCAAGCTCCCTGAAGTCATGGAACGAGAATTCACCGCCCAAACGTCGTGCACGGTCCATCACGTAGGCCTCCTGAGCAATACTACTTATTGAGCGCCGAAACTCCGGTTTGACACAACTCAAGTCGAAAGGCGTCCTCCTCGGCTTCGCAACCTGGTAGACAAATGTGTTCTGTTCGTTAATAATAATTACCTGCCCCTTCGACGTCACAATCGGCTTAGAACCTGAGCTCCCGGCTGCCGCCTTGACGGCCACCATGAAGGCCTCCACCTGGCCAAGAGTAACCTTGCAGACATCCTCTCCGTTGTCCTTGCACCACTCTTTGAAACGCTGCCATAGTTGATAATGCTCAAGGTCCGGAGCTCTGAAATTGCAGATCAGATTCTTAAATTGAACCTGCGCCTTGGGCTCGGCCTCGAGCTCGGTCAAAACAAGTAGCTCCGAACGGAAAAAAAGGGAAAGGTTACGAGTGATGATGAGAACGAACCTAAAAACACGAGGGCTACCTCACCACGGCCGCGCGTCTTCATCTACTTTCCCACGGGAATATTAACTTGTTCTTTCATTCCCACAAGTTTCTTCAGAAAAACATTTTAATGCTTAATACCACAGAGATAGGTCGAGGAGTGTTTGTGCCCACAGCTTTCGTGTTGATAAACACCGAGATAGGCTCAGAATCAGACGTCCTGAAAGAACTCAAAAAAGTCGAAGGCGTAGACGAATCCTTCGCAGTCTACGGCGTATACGACATCGTTGCAAGAGTTAAGGCCGATACCATGGACAAGCTGAAGGAAATCGTGACTTGGCGCATCCGAAGGCTCGACAAAGTCCGCTCCACCCTCACGATGATCGTGGTCGAAGAGCGCTAAAGCGACACCTTCCTTTTTCTTTAAAGTTGCGTTCTAGGGAAATAACAAGAGAATTCATTGCTGCATGTGGTTGTATCGCGACAATCACATAGTCTTAAATGCCGTCAAAGCGGTAAAAGTTACCGTGCATGAGGAGAGGGAAATTGCGAGTAGCTATCACAATTCCATTGGAGGTCTCCAAAGTGGATTCAGCTCTGGCTGCCCCTCTCGGTACGGACCATTGCACGCGATTTTTGAGCAGGTTGGACGAGGAAGTTGGGATCCCCCATGTCCTTTTGCGTTCCCCCAACATGAGTAAAAAACTCCTAACTTCTCTCTCCAACCAACAATAACGTCAGGAGGGTCGAAGTGCCAACTGCCTTCGTTCTCTTGAACACTGAAATCGGCGCCGAAGCGGAAGTTGTGCGTGAGCTTAAAAAGTTGCAGGGCGTCGAGTCTGCCTTTAATCTCTGGGGCGTTTACGACGTGATTGCAAGCGTCAAAGCCGATTCCATGGATGGCTTATCGGAAATCATCAATAAAAAAATAGAGCGAATCGACAAGGTGCATTCGAAGCTGACGATGATAGTCGCAGACAAGGCTATCGCCACGGCTAAATGAACCGAATTTCACGCCTCAAACAAACGGTCCGCCTCAATTTTTTTTCGGCAACTCTTTTAGGCTACGCCAAGCTATCAGCCTGACAACAAGCCTTCAGGTCTAAGTATGCGCAGAACTATGCATTTGGGGCTCGATGACACAGACTCAACGCGAAACGGTTGCACAACTTACCTCGCCGCTCTTCTGGTGGAGAAACTCGGGCACCTAGATGTCAAGTTTATCGATTATCCAAACCTAATCAGGCTCAACCCCAATGTTCCGTGGAAAACCCGCGGAAACGGAGCTCTCTGCTTGAGGTTCGAATTTGACGAACAACTCGAGGCAGAAATCAAGCGAACAGCGATTGATTTGATTGAGGAACGCGCTGACATCAACGTTAAGGGTACAGATCCAGGCATTGCCTTCCTGCGGAAACGTAACGTGCCCAAGGCGTTCAAGGATTTCGCCAAGAAAACCGAGACGGACATCGTCACATTGAAGCAGGCAACCTCGCTGGTCAGTGAGTTTGGCGCCGAAGCCTTGGGTTTCAACACATGCAGGGGCATCATCGGCGCAGTCGCAGCCATCGGCGAAACACTGGAAAGCGATCACACCTTCGAGCTCATCGCCTATCGCACTCCCGAGAATCGTGGTTCGAAACGACGCGTGAGACACCGAATCCATCTTTGCGATGGATAAGCAAACGCAACCCTACACGTTCAACAACGTGGACACCGAGAAGCACAGAGTCATTATTACGCCACGTGGTCCCGATCCATTACTTTTCGGGATTAGGGGCGAGACTCCAGAAATCGTCAAAAAAGCCTTCAGATATAGTCAGACCCTTGGAACCCGTGGAGAGATGGATGATTTTCCGGACAAACCAAGGCACCGACATGCACTTATCGAAGGCGCAAACATTGAATCAGATTAAGCCGCACCGCTCCATAATCGTCAAGGGTATCGTTTCCAGAAATCCACAATTAGTTCCCGTGCGCCACGTAATTTTCTGCATAAAAGACCAAACCGCAGAAGTCGATTGCGCAGCGTATGAACCCACGGGGGAATTACGCAAAGTAGGCACGAGAACTTATTGTGGGCGACGTAATTGAAGTCTATGGCGCAGTCCGTCGAGCTCAAAACGGCAAACCGTTGACCGTGAATTTAGAGAAAGTAGACGTCCGTTCGCTTGCGCAAAAATTGCTATTTCGGAATCCAGCTTGCCCGTTTTGCGGCAAAGCGACAGAGTCGATGGGTAGGGGACAGGGGTTTAGGTGCAAGAAGTGCAGAGCTAAACTTGAAGCTGCCAAGAAAATCGTCGTTGCCGAACCAAGAAAAATCAAACCTGGGCTATATTTTACGGCAACCCGTTCTCAAAGGCACTTAACGAAGCCACTCAGGCGTTACGGGCAAGAAAAAGACCACTTCGCAGCTCTCGAACCGATTGGCGAGTGGCATAGTTAACCTTTTTACGTATTTATAAGGAGATGGTGTTATATACTGGAGCCTTTATAAATAGACGAGACCGTGAGTTCGATGAGCAAGGGAAAACCCATAATAAAAATACAGAACATCGTCGCGTCCGTCAGCCTCAATCAGAGAATCAACCTGCAGGAAATCGTCGAGAAATTCCCTCAGACCGAGTACAATCCAAGCGTGTTCCCCGGCTTGGTTTTTCGTTTGAAGAAGCCCAAGACCGCGACACTCATTTTTGGCACGGGCAAGATGGTCTGCACAGGCGCCAAATCCGAGAAGGAATCCCGCAGTGCAGTAGAGAAAGTTGTGAAAGAGCTCCGTGGCCAAGGTATCGTCATCACCGAAAAACCCGTCGTCAACATCCAAAACATCGTCGCCTCCGCCGAGCTCGGCGGCGAAATAGACTTGGAAAGTTTGGTCTTCAAGCTAAACAAAGTCATGTACGAGCCCGAACAGTTTCCAGGCGCTGTCTTCAGAATGGACGACCCAAAAGTCGTGTTCCTCATATTTTCTGCTGGCAAACTCGTCTGCGTCGGCGCGAAGAAAGAGGCAGGTTTACGCGGCGGTCGACAACATTCAAAAGCTGCTTGAAGAGAAGGACCTCATCTACTACCCCGAAGCAAAAGCATAACCGAAGCCCACATCAATATTCTTTTTGGATGAACGCAGGGTTAGCGTGTAACCTGCATTTACCGCATGAACTTGTACCCGCGAACATGCTCATAAACGCCAGACACATCATGCCAAACGTGAAGGCGAACCCCAGTTCCACTAGCGGCACCGCAAGGCAGTTTGCATCGTGGGAAAGTATTTATTACTCTCTAAAGCTACTGTTCGAACCGCGTTAAAAGAGTTGATTAATGATGCCCCTACAGAAAGGTGACTTCATACTGATCGATTATACGGCGAAAGTGAAGGAAACCAACGAAGTTTTCGACACCACTAGCGAAGAGGTCAGCAAGAAAGAGCATCTAGGCAAGGAAGGCGAACTCTATGAGCCAAAACTCATAGTCATTGGAGAAGGCTGGATGCTCAAACCTCTCGATGAAGCGTTCATGACCATGGAGCCTGCAAAGCCAGTAACCGTGGAGATTTCGCCCGATAAAGCTTTTGGACCACGCGATGCGGAAAAAGTCCGACGTGTTCCTCTCAAATCGCTGCTTGCGAAGGAAATCAATCCAGTAATAGGCGCTCGAGTGGAGTTCGGTGGAAAGATGGCCACTGTGCGCTCTGTTGGCGCAGGCAGAGTAATCCTAGACTTTAATCCGCCACTGGCGGGAAAAACCCTCGTATACGACGTCACGGTGCAGAAAAAGCTCGAAACCAACGAGGAAAAAGCCTCAGCCCTCATCCACCGACGCATCCCCGTCGCTGAATCCTCGAAGTTCGCGCTCACATTCGCTGACAATGCCTTGACAATTGAGATGCCTGAGGAAACCTTCTACGTTGAAGGCATCCAAGTCGCAAAAAGAGGCATCTCCCTCGACACACAAAAGTTCTTCCCCGGCATTACCTGCGTCAAATTCGTTGAGACCTTCAAGGCTGAGCCAAAACCCGAAACGAAACCCGCAACAACTTAAAAGGGCTACTGTATCACGCTCGTGTTTCTTGCTGCTCTCTCGCAGGCATCCTTCTTCATCTTCAGCTTTTGCAGAATAGTATAGCGTTCAGGGCGGATTTTCGCCGCCATGTCCAACGCTTTCACGACATCCTTGTCCTTCACGCCCAACTCACGGGCCGTGGTCGGAGCTTTGATTTGCTTCAGCGTGTTGCGGATGCGCCTCCAGTTTTCTCCTTGCAGATAAGCTGCGAGTATGGCGCCTACTCCGCATTGTTCCCCGTGCATTGCTTTTCCCTCTGCAATCTGATCGAGGGCATGGCTGAACATGTGTTCGGATCCGCTGCAAGGGCGGCTGCTGCCGGCTATGCTCATAGCTACGCCGCAGCTTATTAGTGCCTCAAGGAGTACGCGTAAGCCTTCCTCGTTGCCAGGTTCGATGAGTCCTGCGTTGCGAACGACAAGACGTGCGCTCATGAGGGCGAGGCTGGCAGCGTATTCGCCGTAGTACTCATTCTTGTCGGATTGGGCGAGTTGCCAGTCTTTGACGGCGGTGAGCTTAGCTATGATGTCGCCGCAGCCGCTTATGACTGAGCGCCAAGGTGCTTGAGTGATGGCTTCGGTGTCTGCGATGATTGCCAACGGTGCCTGCACCATGACACTGTAGGGTTTGTCCAAGCCTTTGACGCTGGCGAGGGGGCTGGCGATGCCGTCGTGGCTGAGCGACGTGGGCACACTGATGTACGGTGTGCCTTTTGCCGCGCTACTGAGCTTTGCCGCGTCGATTTTGGTGCCGCCGCCGACGCCGAAGAGAATGTGGGGTTTCTTGATTTTGATTTGTTCTTCGATGGCTGAGACGTCTTTGATGGTTGCAGTTTCGACTTGGATGACGTCGACGGCTACGCCGTTGGCTTCGAGAAGCTGCATGACGCGGGCTCCTGCGACTTCATGGCTTTTCGGTCCGTCGACAATTAGAGCGGAGCCTCTAAGTCCGAGGCGTTGCATGACTTCGGGGATTCGTGCAAGAACGCCTTTGCCGACTATGACCTCCCGCGGAAGCTGCATGTAGTGGTAAGAGGACGCCAATATGTTCACGTCTGTTGTGTTAGTCTTAAGTCAGAACCAAGAAGGTTTAAAACTTTCCTTAATCCCTACTCTCCATCCCAAAAGACAAGGTAAAACCAGTGCAAACGTGGCGCCTCTTAGGACTTGAAACTCATAATGCAGCGATGAATATGGCTGTGGACGAGGCCATTTTGACAGCCCGGACCATTGCGCGTGTTCCTAATACGTTGAGGCTTTACAGGTGGAAACCTTCCGCCGTGTCTATCGGGAAAAATCAGAATCCTGAGAATGAGGTTCAGTTGGAGAATTGCCGACACCTCGGCGTGGACGTCGTGAGACGCATAAGCGGCGGCGGCACAGTTTATCACGATGAGTTGGATGAAGTCACGTACAGCTTAGTTGCCAAAACTGGTGATTTGGGCGTCAGGGACATAACCGGGGTTTATGCCAAGGTCTATGATGGCATGCGCGATGCTTTGAGGCTGCTGGGCATCACGGCGGATTTCAACGAAGGCGACGCTAAGAACTGCCCTAACCTCAGAGTGAAGGGTAAAAAAATCTCGGGTAGTAGCCAAGCCAACAAACGCGAAACCGTCCTTCAGCATGGGACGTTGTTGTTGGATCTGGATTTGGAGAAAATGTTCATGTTCATTAGGGTGCCCTGGGCGAAAACTTGCATGGAGGTCGTTGATGTGGCAAGGAACAAGCACACCTCAATCAAGGACGAACTTGGGCATCCTATGTGGGCGGAAACTGCGGCGAACGCGCTGGCATCAGGGTTCAGGAACGCTTTGGGCGTGCAAATGGCTCAGGGCGAGCTGTCTGAATTCGAGATTGAACTTGCAAAGAAATTGTACAGTGACAAGTACGCAACCTACGACTGGAACCTTTGCGGAAGAAGCATCTTGAGCTAAGCCTTTTCCACTCGCCATCGGACGCCTTGTGCTGTGTCCTCGATTATAATGCCCATGGTTTTGAGCTGTTGCCGCAGAGCATCGGCCGTTTTCCAGTCTTTTGCTTTTCTTGCTTCTTCACGTTTGGCGATGAGACCCATAGCTTCTTTTGGCAATGGTTCCTCTTTTTTGACGCTGCCGACGACTCCGAGAACCCTGTCGACACCCGAAAGGAAGTCGACGGCCCGTTCGGCTTCTTGTTTAGTGACGGCGTTTGCGTAGAGGAGGTTGTTTAGGTCTCTAACAAAGTCGAAGAGTGAAGCCAGTGCGACACTGACGTTTAGGTCATCATCCATAGCGTCACCGAAGCACTGCTCCGCATGAGTGACGAGTTCTGCGGCTTTTCCACCACGTTCGCTCCCGTCTGCGTCCTGGAGGCGCCTGGTCACATTGGTAAGCCGTTCTATGGCGCCCTTTGCTGCCTCCAGCCCCTCGAAGGTGAAGTTGAACTGCTGACGGTAGTGCGTGGATAGGAGCAAGTAGCGTATTGCCATTGGTTCGTAGCCCTTCGCCAAGAGGTCACGGAGGGTATAGAAGTTGCCGAGGCTCTTCGCCATCCTCCTGCCCTCCACCAGCAAATGCTCATTGTGCAGCCACACGTGAACGAACGGCTTGCCCGTGGCTGCCTCACTCTGCGCTATCTCATTCTCGTGGTGCGGGAACATGTTGTCGACGCCACCGCAGTGAATGTCAAACGTCTCGCCTAGGGACTCCATGCTCATCGCAGAGCATTCAATATGCCAGCCGGGTCTGCCTCTGCCGAGTTCGGTGTCCCAGTAAACGTCGCCATCGTCGGGTGTCCACGCTTTCCACAATGCGAAGTCCTGTGCCTCTTCCTTGGAGTATTCGTCGACGTTGACGCGTGTCCTGCCTTGAGCTCGTGGACTTGGGTTTTCGAGAGCTTGCCGTAGTCGGGGAATTTGCTGATGGCGAAGTATATGGATCCGTCTTCGCCGCGGTAGGCGAAGCCTTTGGCGATTAGGGCTTTGATAAGTGTGACCATCTCGGGGATGTGCTCCGTAGCGCGTGGGTATACCGTGGCGGGTTCGATGTTGAGGGTTTTTGCGTCCTCGAAAAATGCTTTTGCGTAGAAGTCCGTGTACTGCTTAAGCGGGATGCCTTGGGCACGTGAGCCCTTGATAGTCTTGTCGTCTACGTCCGTAAGGTTCATGACGTGGGTAACCTTGAACCCACGGTATTCCAGCCAACGTTTCAGCAGATCTTCAAAGATAAATCGCGCGGAAGTTGCCGATGTGCGCGTAATCGTAGACCGTGGGTCCACACGTATACATCCGCACTCTTCCCGAGTCTATCGGAACGAATGCTTCTTTCTGGCGGGTCAACGTGTTGAAGAGACGGATGTTCGAGAGGGACGGCATCATGGGCGGTCACAGTGAACAGAAATGGTGGAAATTATTTAAGCATTATAGCACCCGATGCAAGTGAAATCGCTAGGGTGAGCAAACTATCCATAGATCACCAACGCAAAACCGCAACGCGGCACAGCATTATTGTCAAGAGAAATATGAATTTGTTAACCGTAATATTAATAAACACAATCCATATGATAAGTGAACGCTACTTCCTAGCGATGCATTTCGCAACGGAAAATAGTTTTCACGGGGACCACAACTAAATGACACAACAAGATTCAAATCAACTAGTCCTGAAAGGCACAACAACCATAGGTGTCGTCTGCAAAGACGGCGTAATCCTCGCCAGCGACACACGCGTAACCATGGGCTACTTCGTGGCGCACAAATACGGCAAAAAAGTCTACAAAATCGACGACCACCTCGGCATGACCATAGCAGGAACAGTCGCAGATGCCCAACGAGTAGTCGACATACTAACAGCCAACGCTCAACTCTACAAAGTCAACCTCAACCGACCAATGCCCGTCAGCAGTGCAGCACGTTTGGTCGCAAACCTTCTCTTTAGTGCACGATACATTCCGCTAGCGACCCAAGTCCTAGTGGGCGGCGTTGACGAGACAGGGCCGCACGTCTATAATCTGGACCCGTTTGGCAGCTTAACCGAAGAGAAATCCGTCTCCACGGGCTCAGGCTCCCCAATCGCCTACGGCATCCTCGAAGACAAGTTCCGCGAAGACATGACCGTGGAAGAAGCGTTGCCCGTCGTTATGCAGGCTGTGAACGCCGCTATGAAACGTGACGTAGCAAGCGGTAACAGCTACAACGTCACAGTCATCGACAAGAACGGTTACCGCGAATTGAACGAAGAAGAGAAACGCAAACTTCTATCTAAGTAGTAGGAAGAAAAAGATTCTTGGCTCGAAGCAGCGAAAAAGACAAGGTGGAAATCAGCCACTACATACTTGAAAATGTACCCAGAGAAGCAGAAGTCACCAGAGTCGAATACGAGGGACCCATGCTCTCGGTCTACGCAAAGAAACCTGAAATATTAGTCGACCAAGGCAACGTCATCGCCGATATCGTTGGCGTAATCCGCAAACGCATAGTCGTGCGCTCCGACCCTTCAGTTAGGCTGCCGGAGACGGAAGCGGAGAAAATTACCCGCGAACTCATCGACCCTGAAGCCGAAATCACCGACATAAACTTCGACCCGAGCCTAGGTGAAGTCATCATCGAAACCAAAAAACCGGGCTTAGCAATCGGTCGAAATGGCATAGTCCTTCAAGAAATTATCAAACGAACCAAATGGCGTCCACATGTTCTCCGCAGTCCACCTATTCGCTCGAAAATCGTCACGAACATGCGACATTACATGCACTCGGAGAGCAAGGAACGCGAACGAATCCTCCGAACCATTGGCGAGCGTATCTTTCGACCCAAAACCTATGAGGTCGGCGATGTCCGCATGACTGTACTTGGCGGAGCGCAGGAAGTCGGCAGATCAGCTTTTCTCATCAAGACACGTGAGAGCAGTGTGCTGCTTGATTGTGGGATCAATCCCGGTTCGCAACGTCCGTTCGAGTCGTTTCCACGATTTGATTCGCCTGAGTTCGAGATTGATTCGTTGGACGCTGTTGTGATAAGTCATGCTCATCTTGACCATTGCGGTTTGATTCCGTTCCTGTACAAGTACGGTTACGATGGACCCGTGTATTGCAGTGCGCCAACATCGAATTTGATGACGCTGCTACAATTGGACTACTTGGATGTAGCCGGTAAGCAGGGCATCACGCCCTACTACGATCAGAAAGACGTTCGAGAGTGCGTTCTGCACACGATTCCGCTGCGCTTCGGCGTCGTCACAGACATTGCACCAGACATCCGTTTAACGCTGCATAATTCTGGTCACATTCTGGGTTCAGCGATGGCTCATTTACACATCGGCGAAGGACTGCACAACATTGTGTACACGGGCGACTACAAGTTCGCGAGGACGATGCTATTGGAAGCGGCTGCGACCGAGTTTCCGAGGGTGGAAACGGTCATCACAGAGAGCACTTACGGCGGCGCAGATGATATCATGCCTTCACGAGTTGAAGCAGAAGAGCGGCTGACGAGTGTCGTGAATGCGACTTTGGAACGTAAGGGCAAGGTGCTCATTCCAGTTCCCGCCGTAGGCAGGGCGCAGGAGATTATGCTAATTATTGATGGATACATGAAGCGTGGGTTGATGAAAGAGGCGCCCGTTTTCATCGAGGGCATGATCAGCGAAGCAACGGCGATTCACACCGCGTACCCTGAGTATTTGGGCAGGGATGTGCGGCACAGCATTCTGCATGAAGAGATTAACCCGTTCCAATCTGACTACTTCACCATTGTGGAGCATCCCAGCGTGCGCCAGGGCATAATCGAGGGTGAACCATGCATCGTGCTAGCAACCTCAGGTATGCTTGAGGGCGGACCCGTGATTGAGTACTTTAAGAACTGGGCATCTGACCCCAACAACACAATCATTTTTGTGAGTTATCAGATTGAGGGCACATTGGGCAGACGTGTGCAGAAGGGAGTCTCAGAGGTCACGACGATGGACAGCGAGGGCAAGATGGCTGTGGCACAGGTGAAACTGCAGGTTGAATCCATCGAGGGTTTCAGTGGACACTCAGATAGGCGACAGCTCATAGCGTATTTGATGCATTTGAAGCCGAAGCCTGAACGAGTGTTCATGTGCCACGGCGAAAAATCCAAGATAAACAGTTTTGCAAATTTCATCGATTCGAAGGCCGGAATCAACGCGGTGGTTCCGGGGGTTTTAGAGACTTTTAGGCTGCTGTAGGCAACGGCGAAGGCGTGTCTTGAACAGAGGTCTTTTCGTGCCAGATGCGGATTTTCTCTGGGCAGATGACTACGCGTTCTTCTCCTGAGACGCGCAATGTCTCCGTGAATGGACTCCGCAAAAGCGTAGAGTTGGTCAACTGCTGTTTTGACGCCGTCAATGCTTTTGCTGGCTAAGGGTGTGACGCGGAGGATTATGATGTTGCCGTTTCGAACTTCGCTCTCGACCGCTGCGAGGTCCGCGAGTTCGCGAAGGGGCATGGCTTTCAGGTAGGTTTTGGGCTCTTCAGCTTGTGATGTGGGAGTTGATGCTGAAGGTGCTTCGATGATAGTTTTCGCTTCAACCATGGGCTCTTCGGCTGCTGGTTTTTCCTGCGAAACAGGTTGTTCTGCAGCGGGCTTTTGTTCTTCCGGCTGCGTTTCCTCTTTCTTCCTTCGGAATAGTCCAAAGCGAACCAATTTCTTCCAACCTTAAAGTGCTATTGTTACGTTGAGCAGTTAAGCGTTTCCTAATCTACACTGGGAATTTATAAGTAGCTTATGAATCCACAATCAACATTATTGCAAAATACCTTCACGAACACTTTTCGGCTCATGGCCAAGTGTGACCTCCGCTCGGAATGACTTCACTAATTAGGCGCAGCGGCGTTTTCGCTTAGCACATCCAAAAAGAAAAGTGGGGTAAGAGTGTCTGG
Source organism: Candidatus Bathyarchaeota archaeon (assembly GCA_963820675.1). Taxonomy (GTDB): domain Archaea; phylum Thermoproteota; class Bathyarchaeia; order Bathyarchaeales; family Bathycorpusculaceae; genus UBA11855. Next base: position 112,708 of record CAWGAW010000023.1, read on the forward strand.
TGTTGCTCTTACATTTTTGGCTTAACTTCTTCTGCTTCCATCACCGAGGCTACGGGGATGTTGACTTTGTTCATAGCCTCCAGTAGAGCTTCCTTAGTCTCGGCTTCAACCACGAAAACCGACCGCCCCTCGGCACCACAGCAGTAGCATGACTTGATTTTTACGTCCTTGATTCCTGCGTTCATCATCATCTTCGGGGCACCTACAGCGCAATCCATCGGATTCAAGCTGCTAGACAAAATCGCAGAGTTCACAATGAATTTCTTCATACAAAAAGAACTCCAACAATACAGTCATTTTGCTTTGGTTCATAAACCATACGGTTTTCTCAAGACGACATTTGCTTTCAAAGCAGTTCGCTTTTCGCTGTTTCCAAATAAACTCGCAGGTCGATTTCTGAAAACAAAACAAAAATGACTTCGTCAATGCGAGCTTCTTCTTTTAGGAAGTTGCGCACTGTTCTCACCGCCACGTGGCTCGCTTCTCGGATTGGGTATCCGTAGGCGCCCGTGCTGATAGAGGGGAAAGCGACTGTCCGGAGCCCATTCGCGACCGCTAACCTCAATGAATTCTGGTACGCTTGTTTCAGCAGGTCTGGCTCTCCTGAGCCTCCGCCTCGCCAGATTGGTCCAACCGTGTGTATGACGTGTTTAGCTTTAAGGTTGCCGCCCGACGTGATGACCGCTTTGCCCGGGGGCAAACCGTCTGGCCACTCATCTGCGCGTATCCGCTTGCACTCTGCAAGTATGGTAGGACCACCCCTGCGGTGAATGGCACCGTCCACGCCTCCACCGCCCATGAGCGACGAGTTGGCGGCGTTCACGATGGCGTCCGCCGCGATGTCTGCGATGTCGCCCCTCACGAAACGGATTTTTGCAGTGCCGACTGTAAATTCTCTCTCAGTCATTCCAACACCTTCCTAGACCAAGTGCCCTATCACCGACCACAATGCCGAGCCGAAAAAGTATGCCCCGAAACCAACGAAAACCCCGACACAAAACAACGCCACTCCTTGACGGACAATGCGGTTCGTCCAGAAACGTCGGGACGTATAGATGGCGAGAGCGAAGGCTGAGTACCACGCGAAGTCACAGAGCCAGTGGACTCCAGCAAAGGTCGCAAAACCCAGGAACCCGAATTGCTCAGCATTAAGAATTAGCTCAGTACCAATAGTTAACCACCAGAGGATGAACCCAGCGTTCACCGCCGTCGTCCAAACTCCAGCCAGCAAAGAGTCACGAGAAAAGCCCTTCTGCGCTGTTTGCTCCTTGTTTCGATTTCTGAAAGCGTTGACGCCCATGTAAATCATGAAAGTTCCGCCGATTAGACCGATGGCTGTCTGAACCGAGTCGGGAACCACGAATTGACTGAGGATGAAGTAGATTAGAAACATTAGGGGAAACTCGATCACGCCGTGACCCAACGCGATGAGCGCACCCGCGGTCTTCCATTTGGTTGCTTTCTCAATCGTTACAGCAAACAACGGGCCAGGCAGCAGAACGCCCGACATGGAGATGAGTACGACGGATGCTATGAACACGCCAAAATCAGGAATCAAAGCCACTTACACTGAGCCTCCACGCAACAAGCGCTCTTCAGAGTCCACCTGACCTCTTCGTGATAAGGCTTCTGTATACAAAAGCATCAACCAAACATCCTCCACACACGCTATTCAAAGGCTTTTCCGCCTAGCATCCCTTGCATCTGTACTATCTCTGTGCTGTCCTTTGCCAATGAATAGCTCTCCAGCAGGTTCAGGTTCAAATCCAAGAACGTGTGCCCCCAGACAAAGATGGAAAGCAGCTTCTTTGCGTCTTCTTTGAACCCCGCGATGTAAAGAGCCCCAGCCAAAGCTTCCACTGTGCTCAGCTTCGTCGCTTTCGCGTAATTCGTCGGGTTCCCCGCAATCAACACTGGCAAACAGCGGCTCGTGCCCTTCACGTGCGAGGACATAACCTTCTGTGCGTGTTCCCAACTGCAATCCAAAGCCACTATGCCGAAATCCTGAATCCGCTGGCGGTCAGCAGGTGAAAAAGCAATTTCAGCAAATGGGTTCAAAACGATGGCACGTTTCGGTAGGAACCGCGTTCTCGTCACTATGCGAGCAAGGTTATGCCGCTTTAGCTTCAGCCCCGTGCAACGTTTCGGGTCGCACTGGTTGGCGTGGTAGATGACAATTCTTGGGGACTCAGCCACTCTGCAACCGCACCTCAGTATGACTCATAGGGTCATCCAGCACGTGAGGAATCCAGTCCAGCAAATCCGTGGCAACCATGTGGTAACCAACTTCCTTGACAACGAAATCTCCAGCTGCGCCGTTCACGAACGCCCCCGCAACTGCAGCCTCAAAAGCGTCCACCTTCTGCGCAAGCATAGCCCCCACAACACCTGACAGCACGTCTCCCGTGCCGCCTACTGTCATACCGGGGTTGCCCGTGAAGTTCAGCTTAAACCGCCGCTTGCTGCAAATAATGTCCACTTTGCCCTTGACGAGGATGATAGCGTTCAATTCCGCTGCGGCTTTCTGCACCGTCGCAACCCTCACCTTTTCATCGTCTGGCAGTTTCTGGCCCGTAAGAATCGCGTATTCGCCAGCGTGCGGCGTGAGAACCACAGGCACTTTGAGCGGGCGTTTGAACTCGGCGAAAGCCTTCAACCCATCGGCATCCAGCAGAAGCGGCTTTCCAGAAGCCTCAACCGTTGTGATGCATGCTTCTACGAATTCTTTGGTGTCAGGATGAAGCCCCAACCCGGGACCAAGCACGACTGCATCAACACTCTGGATGTAGGGCTTTAGTTCTTCCAGATTGCTCGGCTTCAGGTGGTTACCATCGAGCTTCACAGTTATCAAGTCAGGCGACACGGAAGAGATTGCTTGTGCCGTTTTCGCAGGAGCCGCCAGATAGACGATGTCGACTCCCGTCCGGAGAGCCGCCAACGAAACCAGTGTAGGAGCGCCGGAGAACACTTCGCTGCCGCCTATTGCAAGGACACGCCCGGAATCGCCTTTGTGCGCTGTCAAGCTGCGCTGTTTTGCGACGAGTAACACGTCTCCTGGACCCGCATAGGTCTCTAGCTGCCGCGGCAAGCCGATGTCCTTCACAACGAGTTCGCCAACGTACTTCTTCGCATACGCCAATCCTGTTTTTGGTGCATGAAAAGCCACGGTAACGTCAGCCTTCACCACGACGCCGAGGGTTTCTCCTGTGTCAGAGTCTAGACCCGTGGGCACGTCGACCGCGATTTTGAAACAGTCTAGCGCATTTATGGTCTCCACGAGCTGCGAGATTGGAGGTTTGAGTTTGCCCTTTGTTCCCGTTCCCAGAAGTGCATCCAAAACCACGTCGCCGCCAACTTTGGGAATGGCGGAGCTGTCCGTGACTTCGATGATTACAATGTCGCTGAGAAACTGCAGAGCAGCAAAATTCTGCCGCGCCGCTTCATGCGTGATGTCTCTGCCGCGTCCGGCGAGAACGACCGCGACTTGGAACCCCATCGACACCAGGTGCCTTGCAGCCACGAACCCGTCACCGCCGTTCCCTCCCAAACCGCAAAAAACTGTGACCATCTTTCCCGGCTCGAAGCGTTTTGCCACCTCCGCCGCCACATTCTGCCCTGCGTTCTCCATGAGTTGCAGGAGTGAAATTCCGTAGTATATTGCATTAGTTTCGAGGGCTCGCATGTCGCGGCTCGAGATGACGGGATTACGCTCTTTATTTGTCATGGGTTGCACCGTTTATGAAGGGTTATGGGGCGTGATGGAAGATAAGCGTATCGAGAGGGCGTGGGCTTTATACGAAAGCATCAACAAAACCCAGTTTTTCTGCATTCTGGGCAAAGCCAAGGTTCAACGATTGCTGAGAGTTACTTTGCTTTCGGTCTGGTGCCTTTCCCTTTGTACTCCCGCGAAATAATCATCGTGGACGTGACCAGCACGTTCGGCACCGTCCTTACCTTCTCCGAGACAAAATTCTCCAACGAATCCAAGCCCGTCGTTAGCATCTTCGCCACGACGTCATACTCTCCAAAGATAATGTCCGCCTGCTGGACCTCGTCAAACTCAATGAGTTTCTGAGCCACCTCACGTTCCGTACCCGAACTGACTTTAAACAACACGTAAGCTAAGACAGCCATGCACCTCACCGATCACTTATTCGTTGTCGAGGGTTAATTACTTTTCCCAACGTCCAGATGCCTGCTGGAAAACTTTATCCGCCAGCATTCCACTATCAGTTCTGAGCTTATCATGTGCTAAAAATTGTTGATGGTGTATTTGTTTGGAAGAAGAAATCAGAATAGACAAAGCCGACGCCCTAATAGTCACTGACATTCAGAAGGATTTTCTGCCTGGCGGAGCCCTCCCGGTTCTCCGAGGCGACGAAGTAATCCCCGTCCTCAACGACTACATCACCCTGTTTATGTCCGCCAAAGCATGCGTCTTCGCCACACGCGACTGGCACCCGCCCAATCATATGTCGTTCAAGCCGTTCGGCGGGTCGTGGCCGATGCACTGCCTCCAAGACTCCGAGGGAGCGAAGTTCTCTCCTGACCTAAAACTACCCAAGGATGTAACAGTTATCTCAAAAGCCACGGACCCGAAGCGGGAAGCATACTCAAGTTTCGACGGCACAACACTGGAAAATGAACTTAAGGAGAGCGGCATAAAGCGCGTGTTTGTCGGAGGCTTAGCCACAGACTACTGCGTAAGAACAACCGTTCTCGACGGTATCAAAGCCGGATTCAAGATGGTCCTGCTCATGGACGCCATTCGGGGGATCAACGTACAAGCCGACGACTCAGACAAAGCGGTTCAAGAAATGCTGGCGGCCGGCGTAATGGCTGTGACATTGGAAGACTTCGCTGAGCCAAGTGAGATTCCGGCGGTAGAACCTGAGGGAGAAGCGTCAGCTGACAAATCGCTCGTCAAAGCTGACGTGAAGAAGAAAGCCCGTCTGAGGTCTCGTGGACCGTACCGCAAGACGAAAACAGAGCGATAACCCCTTCCTCTTTATCTGTAGCTTCGAAAACCGTCGAATCTTATATAATCATCAAAACCCATCAAAAAATCTTGACTTTTGTACTCGTTTTTTCGAAAAAGGAAGAAAAACTACTCTGGGCACCATGTTTCGTTAGTTTCGGCGAGTGCAGCTTCGATTCCGTTCGATTTTTGAGGCGGAGAAGCGTTTAGATTAGGCTGGAGTCACGTTGGCATAGTTTAGAACCCCAAAACGTATTGCCGGTCGTCTGAGTGCAGAGTGAAGTTTCTCAAACAAAGGGACGAAAAAGCTTCGAATGTGAATTTTTAACAACAAAAAGATAAAAATTGCCCGTGATGACCGTTAGAATGTCATCATACAGCGAAATCACTATGGAGCAAACTGCCATGGAGAATCACGAAGAAGGACGAAACAGCATGAAGCTGTAGCAAGTCACGTGGTGCCCAGAATTTGGATTAGGATTGTTCTCTTGCGAGGATAGATATCTGTTTCCACGAATAGCAGCGACTGCCACGTGCCAAACTCGACGGCGCCGTCAATTATGGGCAGCGTCTTGTCCGGCGGGAGCAGCATCGACCTCAAATGCGCGTGAGCGTTAGACGGGTGATTGTATTCCTTCTTTCGCGGCACTAATTCACGCTAAGAAAGCTTCGATGTCGCTGAGCAGGGCGTCATCGTTCTCAGTCAGGAGCAAGATTCCGGTGGCGTGAGGAGCGAATACGTGAACAATCCCGTTTGTGACGCCGGAGTTTTCCACTGCGGCTTTGACGACGTCACTAAGGTCTACGAAATCGATTTCGCCCTTCGTCGCCACTATGTGCCTCACGTTGAAGACTTTGAATTCTCCCAAACCTACTCCCGAGTTGTTGTTACTCTCGGTTCTATTCAAACGTTTCCGGCGGAGTTTGAGAACAAAATTTGTGTGTTTGGTTGATGCTTTCGTATACAAGTCTACCGTGGGAGCGAGTTGGTGACGCGGTGCACGTTATTTTTAATGGTCTTACAGTTGCGCCGCACTGAGAACACTCAACGATGGGAGTTCCCCTTAACGCACCCTTGAAACTGACGCTGATTTGGTAGTGGCATCAGAGCCAAATCTTTGTGTGGGCTGATTCGAAGTGGGCTGATCCGAAGGATGAATTAGGGGTTTAGCTCCGATTTTTCTGAATCGGAACTTGGACGAAACGCTCCTCCACCAAACACTCCTTCAAGTAATCGTCGAGTGTTGCTGCGGGCACAACATCAATCGTGTAGTCTCTGACGTCGATGGAGTGGTCAAAGTTCTTCTGTGGAATCACAACCTTCTTGAAACCCCAAGCCTCAGCTGCTTTGATTTTTTCATGCACGCCGCCCACAGCCGTTATCTGGATAGCGTTGCTCACGCTCAAGTTTATCTCGCCTGTCACTGCCACGTCCTGGCGTACGGGCTTGCCCTCAATGAGGGAGCACAGCAGAATCGCCATCGTCACGCCTGCTGAGGGGCCGTCAACTCCGTTTGACTGGGCAAAATCCAGATGCGTCAGATAGTCTTGTGCGATGTCCACACCGTACTTTTGGAGTATGACGCTGCGAACTTTGGCGATGCTGTCGGAGATGAAACTCTGTCCCTTTGCGACGCCCGTCACGCGGTAGTAGCCCCGCAAGGGCGGGTCACGTGGCAGGCTCCCTTTTTTTACTAGCTGCGCCTTCACGCTAAGAACGCTGCCCGTCATCTCGCCGCTATAGGGGTCGTGAACGACTGCTAATCCGTACATCTGGCCAAGTTTTACGCCTTCAGGTTTTATTTCCAAGAGTTTGCCCCGTTCGCTCATCTCATGCTCCAGCAGTTGCTTCTGTATTGTCTTGCAGTGTTCGTTGATCGCCTCCAACACTTGTTGTCGTTCGACGATTTTGGCATTCGCATTCAAGGCTAGCATTGCGGCGGTCTTCACTATGGAGATTAGCGGTCGAAAACGCGTCGTCAGGGCGTCTTTTTTGTTGCTTCGGCGTCTGCCTTCTTCAACAATCTCGATACAAGCATCGCGGGTGAAAGGTAGGAGATTGAAGCGTTTCACCTCTTGGGCTATGAACTGCACGTATTTGCGCCTGTTCTCCACCGTGTTAGGCATGTCATTGTTCATCCTCACGACCTTGCCATAGCCGTAGATGCGGTCCATCAGCGCAGGATGAATTTGGCCTATGCTGTCAAAGTTTCCTGCACCCAGCAGGAATGTGATTGCTGGAACGGGTTCGGTTGAAACTGCCATCGCTGCTGTGCCTCCACCAGTCCATTTTCCACGGAGCGTGATGGGCAATTGCCCATCCTCCAACACTGTCAATAATGTAACAGCTTCCTCTGGGTCGAGATTTTTTATCTCATCGATGTAGAGTATACCAAGTGACGCGTTGTGCACGTCACCCGCGGTCACGCGCTGATGCTCTGGCGTTCCCATGCCGCCGGTTTGGAAAGGGTCCCAGGCGATTGAGCCGAAGAGTTGGGAATTTACGTGACCCGTTGCATCTACGAAAGGCGCTCTCCCAGACTCGTTATCCACTATTAGCTTTGGAACATCGGTTTGTTGTGCGCCTCCGATCCCGCGAAGGTTTGCTAAGCCGCCCATTCGTGTGAACAGCCAGATGAATATGCCGAAGAATATCAGGGTGCCAGCGGGTATGAACGTCATCGGAACCAACGTGACAAACTTGGACAGGAAATAGTCAGTGAAGCTTCCGTTATAGAATGACTGTAAGGTCTGACCCAAGTAAGGTCCGTTGGTGACCCAGCTCTGCCAGGCTTGAAACAGAAAGAAGAAACCTAGTCCCAGGAGGAACAGGCCTATGCCAATCATGAGGACTTGAACGGCTTTCAGACCTACCTTCGTGGCGAACTTGTGCTTCAGTTCCTTCAACTGCTCAGTATGCAGAACCTTCTTGCCTTCTCCAGCCTTATGTATAGAGATGCGCGGCTCGCTGGGCAACTTGGGGTTTTTCCAGCACACAACGTCGAAGAGCTTGATACCATTTTCCTTGTAAACCTGAGTCAACTTCTCAGACAACGCCCGCCCCAACAACGATTTGCCCGTTCCAGGGTCGCCCAGAAGCAGTAGATAGGGCCCTGGGCTTACCATCGTCTTCGCTGCGGGTTTAGATTGGTCAGGATGGCTCCACTGCGCATACCACTGCGTAGCTTCGAGATGCTTAAGTTTGTGCACCCACTCGTTCAAGCATAGGAAGCCTTCGCTTAGAGCTTGCTCTTGACCTATCACCCAGTTAATCATGTTGTCGTCGACGGGGAAGCCTTCGCTACTTTGGAATTTTCCCCAGTTCCATCGCACTTTTACAGTGTGACCCTCAACGTTTCGCGTGAGAGTTTCTGTGCCTTGTCCAAAGTAGTCAAAAGACTCCAACTGCCTTTTCCTCAATTAGCCTTTGGTCGGAGTGCCGTTAAAGCGATTATTACGAAACTCGGAATATTGAGAGATTGGGACAACAAATCTTCTACAGAATTTCCAGAATTCGTTTTTCTTTTTAGTCTGCTTTAGCAAACAAACCTTTCTAGAGGTTCTTTAAGCAGAATAAACCCAGAATCGTGCAGTTAGTAACCGACATATATGGTATAGTACGTGCTCTACGTCACAGAAAATAGGAAGGCTTAATCACATTTATCATGGTGTAACCTCAAAGGTTAGTTCTGAAAAAATCACATCACATAATGCCTTTGTTACATTTTCCCTATTGTGCCGGCGCCATGGACATTAGTGCAATGTTTGGTAGAAAAGGAGGTTACTTGCTGAAGTTTCATAGACTCATGCTTGGACTGCTGGAGTTGTTCCACCCTGATGCGCGATCATTAAAACGAGATGTTGTTCTGTCGAAGAACGACCGTTAAAGTGCTTGAAATAATCGTAGCCAAAACACTTTTCTCCGTTTGTTAGGTCGCAATTGTTATTTCTCCTTTAAGAACGAAAAACAAAGTGTGCGAATTTCTTGCATCTTTCAATTTTGTATAGTTTTTGACATATTATGTGCTGGGAAATAAAGTATTACCTTTATGTTTTAGTTTTTCAACGTAGGCTACAACTCTAAGGGTTTGGGGTGAGAGATGAAACGCGAACGAAGCCGCTGTAATGTTTCTCTGGTAAAGAATCGAGAGGAGATTGAAGCTACATTGGCTAGGCTTCTGTCTTTGAAGAGTACGGTTTCTGAGCTCAAACTTCAGGTTGAAGCCCTCAAGGGGCTTAAGGTGGGGAGAATAGAACGGTTTCTGCAATGCAGTCACTGCGGCAGGTTAATTAGAAAAGGGACAGAAATCACAATCACAAGTCCTTCTGGAGAAATTAAAAGGGCTTTTCATGAAGATTGCTTCAGAGCGGTTTTATCTTCTTAAATGTTACACTCATAAGACTTTTGCAGTTTCCCTGTTTCTTAAATAGATTCCAGCATGACAACATAGGGCAGCTTTTACTTCGCGTTTCTAAAATTAATAGACGGATTTAGGAATATAAGTTGTAAGCAGTCGAGTATCGGATTTTTTGAACGATCTCTGCTTCGACTATTCAGTCTTTACCTAGTCGTGAATTTTCAGAGAACCAAGCAAACACTCGATGCTCTGACCGCAAACAATGCATTCACTAGGTATCTCTTCCCCTTTTGCGCGTTTGTTTAGATATCCTAAAGAATGGTTGCACCCCGAAACAATGGGGCTTTCGGGCATAGGTGGTGGCGAGGGGATTTCAGATATCTTTTGTTCACTTTCAGGAACGCTTTTGAAGAAGCTTTTAGGCTTGAATGATTTTCTCATGTACGATTCTCTCTCGATTAGAATTGGGCCTTCGAGATATAAGTCGTATTTTCATATTCAGAATACATCAAAAAGCAAAATGAGGTCGAAGCGGACCATCTCCAAGTGTTCACGTTTCCTGAGAGGTGACTAAATAATTCTCGCTTTACCCAAACGCGCGCTTGAAAGAAGAATACTATCGCTTCTAATAATAGTAATATGCAGCTTAGAGTGTTTTCCTTCAGTTCGTTCCAGAGTTGTTGACTGATTTCAATAATTATCCCTTGAGGTCAGGATATAAGAGACTTGGTATTTTAGTACAGTAGGAGAATTGTTGTGGAAAACTGACTTTTGTTGATGCTTTCGTATACGACAACCAAACAAAAAATGAGGGTTAGTTGCTCAAGTTTCTATGTCTTACGGTTGGGATGGCCGTCCTTGCTTCTTTGCATGCGCCATCTCTTTACAGATCGCCTTGCTTACCAACTGCGCAACAGTTAAGCCATGCTTCCGGGCCAACGCATCCAGCTTCCAACAGATTTCCGAAGGCACCGTGTAGCTCTCTGCCCATGATCGTTATCTCCTTCATTGCTAATTCACCCATACCTCACAGTCAGAAAATTACAGCAAATAACGCGTAGCACCCCAAAACCGCCACTTCGAACCTATATAAAGAAACCCGAACCCAACCGAAGCAATGGACAATCAAAAACCCCTACGATTTTTTCACCATAACCCAAATTAGAGAACCCCAAAACAAGCCCCGTTCAACAAACGGGCTTCTTTTACCCGTAGTTTTTTTCCCGAGGAAAAAACTGATACGTGGATAATCGGAGCCTCATATAAGTACCTACGAAAATCTCCATGCCAAGAAAACCGCCTTCTTCTTCGATAGCCTTCGAAAAAAAACTGCTATCTTGGCTGGCGGGTAGCATTGTTCTTCGCTGTAGCCGACTGATTTCTTCAAGGCCTAACCACGATGCAATTTGTCTGGGTGTTTTCGCTTTTTCAGTTTTTGTTTCGGAGACATCTGCGCTCAGAAGGATTCAGCGTTCGGTTATGATAGTGAGTTTTCTGCTTATGGTGGAGATGTTTTCTTGGCGCTGCACAGTTTTTCGCTGGAGAAAGCGACTCGTTTCGTGCCTCTATTAATTCCGAACGTCATTTGATCATGCTTGGAGTAGGCTAAAGGGCCGTTGTTTTGCATTCGTCCAAGTTAGGCTTTTCGTGTTCAGTTGTTATAGTAGTGTTTGTATTACGTGAAGTTGTGTTCGTCACCAACACTCACCAATGGCGCAACGAAAATTTGCTGTATACTGAAGCATCGCCCGAACACACTTTCCACAGTCACTGCGATAATCTTTTATGACGCTGCAACAGAGAGAAATGTCTACGGTGGCGAAAGACTCGTGGTTAGGGACATCGACAAAATTGCCCTTCGACGTTGGCGCAAGCGAGGATTCTACAGCGAGAGCGTGCTCGTCAAGCTTCTTCAACGCCACGGCTGCCACTCGGTACGGATTCCTGTGAGCAACCCAAGCCTCAGCCCGCTCCCTGACATAATCGCACGCAAAGATTCGGAAATCTATGCCTTCGAAGTCAAGAATGCCACGTACTACGCTTACTTTCCAAAGCCACAGGTAGACAAGCTCTTCCGCTTCCTCGACGAACTCATCCCAGCAGAGAAAGAGCATAAACATGCAGTGGTTGCAGCGCATTTAGGCAAGCGGTGGATTTTCAAAAAGGTCTCATGGGAAGACTGGGAGCGGGGCAAGCTTCCTGACAAACTGAGAATTCTGAAGCGGGATAGGGGCAACCTCACGTTTGAAACCCTATAATGCGAAGCGGAAATGATACCTAAACGCATATTATTCAAGATGCCACATTACGCTTGAGGTGAAAACATGGAAGAGCCTGCCGCAGAGGTAAGTGAGGTTGCCGTTTCAATGCGCGGCCTCAGCAAAACTTACGAGATGGGGGACGTGAAAGTTGAAGTTCTCAAGGACGTAAATCTCAGCATACTCAGTGGCGAGTTCGTGGCTATCTGCGGTGCTTCAGGGGCAGGGAAAACCACTTTGCTCAATCTAATCAGCGGCATCGACAAACCCAGCACGGGCACCATCACCGTTTTCGCAGAGGATTTGGCAGAACTAAGCGAGAACGACCTGTCTAATTTTCGCTGCCTGAAAGTTGGGTTTGTGTTCCAATCTTACAACCTCGTTTCCACTCTGACAGTAGCGGAGAACATCGCTTTCCCCATGGAGTGGGCCGGAAAACCCGCCGGAGAAATCGAAAAGCGCGTGTCCACACTGCTTGATTCGTTGGGGATTCGGCCCAGAGAAAACCATTTCCCTGCTCAACTCAGCGGCGGCGAACAACAACGTGTGGCTCTGGCAAGGGCACTAGCGAACGACCCGCCGTTGATTTTGGCTGACGAACCCACGGGAAACTTGGATGACGCAAACGCAAAGAAGATAATCGACATTCTGGCCGCGTTGAAGGCTGAGCGAAAAACAGTCATAGTCTCAACTCATGATGAACGAATCGTGGAGCTTGCGGATAGGACGTACTGCATAGAAAACGAAACCTTGGCGAAAAGTAATGTATGAAACGTCTTTTCCCGTGAACGACTTGCTTCGCAGAAGAGGACAGACTTGGCTGGTTGTGGCTTGTTTGATGTTGAGCGTTGCTTCGACGCTCTTTCTTCTTTTGTTCAGCTCTCGCATGGGCGTCGGGTTCACTTCCGTGAACGAGAACATCTTGACGACTGGCCTGTCGCTTATCTTTGCCCAATTCATTCGCTTCGTTGGAGTTTTGGTTTTCATCGTGGGTGCAGTCCTGACTTCTTTTATGGTCCTGTTGATGATGAAACAGCGGACCAGGGATTTTGGATTGATAAAAGGGGCGGGCTGCCCCAACGATCTGCTATTTGGCTACTACATGACCGAGTTGTTCATCGTAACCGCCATAGGTTGCACGTTGGGAATCGTTTTCGGTTTCGGAGCAGACTACGCGTTGTCAAGCTTGAGCAGTTTCCAAGTTTACCATAACGCACCCAACTTACTGTTTGTCCCCTTTGTTTTCGTAGCTTTCTTCATTCTCGCGTTAATCTTCGGTGCGAAACCGCTTCTCGACGCTACAAGGGTTCCGCCGTTGACTGCGCTCTCAACCGTTCAGTACTATGGGTTAACCGCTGCAACTAAGGCGAAGCCATTCACTAAATCAAACCTCACAGCCAAAGTTGCCCTGAGGAGTCTTTACCGCCGAAGAACACCCACATTGCGAATAGTCCTACTCCTCTCTGTAGTTTTCGCCCTGCTGACGGTGTCGGTCGCAGGAAGCCTGATTGCGAGTGAAACTACGACATCGTGGGTTCAGGAAGCCTCGGGCCAAAACGTCATAGCTGTGGCGCAGGCGACCATGGCGGACCAGTACAAATCCCTGATTTCAGCCTTCGCAGGAGGCAGCGCAAATGAGACTACTTACAACTATTCGAACCCTGAACTAGCCGTGCCTATGGATATTATTCAACGTTTGCAGGCTGTTCCCGGAGTTGTAAAGGTTGATCAACGGCTGGTTCTGAAAGAGCAGTTGAGTGAGATTGCCAACTTCACGATAGACCCCGACACGATGGTGACGAGTTCGGTCGGCGACCATCGAAAGGGCAATTTTACAGTGATTGGCGTTGACCTAGCGAATTTGACGACCAGTTGGTTCACGCAAGGACGATTCCTCAGCAGCGATAATGAGTCGAGCGCCGTTGTTGGGGAGTGGCTATCTCAGAATTTCTTCTCACAACCGCTCGTCCAAAGCCTTGCAATGCAGAACCAACAATTCATCGTCGTCGGCGTCTGCGTCGATCCCGTAGAAAACGGTAGAGTTGTCTATGTGCCGTTGCAGGAACTGGAGAGCTTGACGCGGATTTATTCGCCAAACCTGGTCTTGATCGCGCTAAACCCATCCGTTGACCGTACGCAATTAATTGCGCAGATAAACAACATCGTAAGCAGTAGCGGTTCCAGCCTGGTTGCGTTCAGCCTCGACAAAACCGTGCAAAGTAATCTCAATTTCCTCGGCTCCACGTGGTCAACTATTATGGTGCTGCCAATCTTCACGCTGGCCTCTGCAGCACTTTGCCTTGTGGCATACATGATGCTAACCGTCGACGAGCAACGTCAAGAGTTCGGTTTTCTTCGCGCCATGGGCGCAAAACCCAAAACCGTCACGAACATCGTGGCAATCCAAAGCATCGTTGTGTTGCTGTCGAGTCTGGGGTTTGGTTTGTCGTTGGGCACCATAACGACGTTGCTGATTTTGATGCAGCATCCGCTTGTGACAAGCTTCACGGTTGCAGAAATTTCGGGTTGGTTACTTGCCGCCCTCGCAGGCATGTTTCTTCTGAGCTTGATTCCTGCCCTCAGGCTCGCCCGAATGCCCCTTCTGAGAATCATGGCTTAGATGCTCGAATTCTTTCTGAAAGTACTTCAGCGACTCAACTTCCAAGGGCAACAGGCTTAGGAAACCCTGGAGTTGGAGCACGGGAACGATGGGCACTTCATCGTAGAATTTGAAGCGGCTCGGAACTAGGACAAGGACTGTGGGAACAAACTTTGCTGCGCTCCACTTCGCACATTCCAGATCTATAGAAATGTGGGGTAATGCATCCGACAAAGCCCGTGTCCTCTCCACCTGCGCCTCCACCACGTGCCTCAACGCTGAAGGGGATGCGCTATGATGCCAACTCTTGCAGTCCACACAGACAACCAAGGGCTTCCTGCAGCCCACTACATCTATTTCCCATTTTCGAGCAGCATGTTTGAACCGCAAATTTTGCTCCACGACGTATCCATAGTGCATCAAAGCTGTGGATGTGATGCTCTCGAACTCCTGCCAGCTGAGCAGACTGCTGACAACTTCAATGTCAGCGCCCTGGGATATGGCTTTGACCGCAAGTTTCACTCTATTCTCGCTGTCTGTGTGAATGCTTTCGTGGTTTATCGTAAGCAGGTCTTCATTTTGAAATTTCTCAAGCAAACCCATTAACATATCTGAAGGGATTCGAGCGTCGTTCTTGACGTCTCCAATTGAAATCGGCGTGCCCTGCGTTAATCTTAGGACTGAAATCACCAAATTTCGCTCAGCAATCATAAACAGACCTCAACAGAAAAACACCTAACGCGCAGACTTCCTATTTACAAAGAAGGCTAGCTCGCGAAACCCTAAATCCACGTGGCCCTTCCTCACCGCTCATTCCTGTCATTCTGCCTAAAAGCTATTTCTCAGGAAGGCACAGCCTCGTTTCCGGCCAGCAAACCCTGTTTCAAGCTGAATGACAAGAAAAGTTATTTCGGAAATCGTAGCCGTCCTCAAGCGGGCTTTATGGTGAAAAATGCGCTTTATCTGCGATATTATTGGAACACAGTCTTCACTCTTTTAACTCTTTAATTTAAAACGCAACCATTCGGCAACGTTTCGCGCAGTCCCGAGCCTGACATTGCAGGTACATATGTGCAAAACGCCTGAAAAAACGAATTGTTATGCCAAAGACGCAGTTCCCGATACCGAAAGAGACTTCCGAAACAGAAAAACAGTGTGCCGATGGCACAGTTGTGCCCTGATCTTGCGTCTCCAATGGAAATCTTACCATTTTCGGGGAAACTGGCCGCATGAATATATAAGATTCGTTAAACTTCGACGTAACGCCTACGACAAGACAATACTTAGTGCTCTGAGACGAATTTGATGGCTGGACAAGAGCTGTAAGTCTGGTTGATGCTTTTGTATACGGCGATGTAGAAACAAGAGACAGGATTGCGGAGAAGGGGCTTTTTCCGCTTAGCTGAATTCGTTGTGTTCTATTTTCTGCGTCATCTCGGCCAGAATCTTCGTGAATGGGTGGTCTGGCTTGTCGCGGCAGAAGATCAGCCCGCCTTCGGCTCGGAGTATGTCGCAGAAGCATGGCACGAGCCCCAGCATCGGCACTTGATAGACTTCGTGGATTTTCTTGCTCATTTCTTGTCGCTTCGACAGTGAGGATGCATCGAGTACTTTGTTAATGACCAGGCCCGTCTTCTTCTCGAAGAGGTTATACAGTTCACGTAGCATTCGGCGTGTGCCGTCTACGTCTGACCGGTCACCCGTTGTTGCGACGACGACTAAGTCCGCGGCTACGATGGCGTTTATCGAGGAGTATTGTAGGCCTGGGCTAGTGTCGAAGAGTATGTAGTCGAAGCCTTTCTCGTTCAGAAGTGAATTTCGCAGAGACAGCAGCCGTCCTAGTGCGCGCATCTCCCATTTTCTATCCTTCGCTGACATATCTCGGATGGCTTCCGTTGCCGGGTTGGCGAAACCGACGAAGAGTTTGCCTTCACCTGGAACTTTGTTGCTTATGTCGATGAGAACTCTGTCTATTTCGCATGTGCCGTTGAGGTAATCGTTTAGCCAGTATTCAGCGTTCGGCATGTTCAATATGGCGACCAATGAGGGCGCGCGAAAGTCCAAATCGAAAAGGACGACTTTCTTGCCCTGCTTGGCGAACATAGTTGCCAAGTTAACTGAGAGCAGAGTTTTTCCTGTTCCGCCCTTGTATGAATGTACAGCTACAATCTTGCCCATTCCAGTTTTCACCCTTGAGTTTCCCTATCTGCAAAGAAGTATGCTTTTCGTCCCTTGCGCTCCTTCTTCAGATAACCCATAATCACAAGCTGGTTGAGGTAGGCGCTCTCCACTGCACGTGCACGACTAGTCTGTTCAGAGATTTCCTCTGCAGTCGCACGCCCGCATCGGCAAATCGTCATGGCAGTCTTTCGCAGGTGGTCAGGCATGGAGAGCAACGTCATTACGTCTAGCGGCGTGTCGGTGAGCGGCATCATGGTGTCTTTGCGCCCGGTCTTCTGGAGTTCAATCATAACCTCCATCTTGTCGTTGAGGCGTTCGAGGTTTTCTCGAATTTTTTCCAGAACGGTTAGGGGTTTTCTGCCGAAGGTTTCTTCTTTGTTCACGTATTTTCCCCGAATTAATGTTTTGCGTGTGTACAGTATTGACCGAGGGAGTTTATTAAGTCTTACGACACACCAGTAATTATTGTCAAGACTTACTCACTTCTCTGCTTGTCCTGCACCAGCCTGCCGATTCGAATCCAGTTCACCAGAATTTAAGCATTCAAAAACATTCTGGAGCGGGATGGCTTATGCGAAAATTGAGATTCTGAAAGAAGAGTGAAAAACGGAAGAGATTAGAAGGGTACTGGCATCTGATTCCTAGATTCTTCCACGATCGGAAGCACCTGCTTCAGTTCGCGGAAGTATTTCAGCACGGTGATGCCTCTTTGTGTGCATGCGTAGACGACTCTCCGTTTGCCGATGGTTCTTTCCTCCACCAAGTTCTGCTTGATGAGAAAGTCCAAGTATTCCTTGAGTACACTGCAGTTTACGTTGGCCTTGTACATGACGTGTGTCAGCTTTAGGGGTCCACGGTGAGCCAGCACTTTCAGAATGTCAACGTACATTTCGAGTTTGGAACGTCTCATTTTCTTTATGCCTCTTTTTAGCCATGTTGTTTGTTTTCTATATAAAGGTTTTATGGATTGATAATCAGTGTTCTGCTCCGTGCGTCCTGTCAACGTGCAGCCTTGGCGTTCGCTCGGTTTAACACGTTCAATCTACTTTCGAAGGCAGTGACCATGTCGTCTAGCAATATTTTTTGCAATTCGGTAGACAATTTCTTGATTTTTTCGCCAAAAACCGAGGCCATTTTTGCTTCTAACTCTTTTCGGTCTTTAAGAGTTGTTTCCTGTTTCAACTTGCATCCTCCATTTCTGACACGACAGTAAGTCAGAGACATTTAACTGTCTTATGAAACCTAACGAAATATTTGAAAGCTGAATTCTGAATACAGATTACAATTCTGAGGGCCTCTGTCGCTTTCCATGCTCGGACGGCCAGCGCTTTTGTCAGGGCACTGATGTCCAGTCTATTAGGTTCCCGAGGGGCAAAACCTTGCCCTTGACATTAGGGTTGTTCCAGCGAGACGCGCCGGCTTGTCATGGGCTTTAGGTTTTGCATACCCTCGGCTTCGTGAGCATGGAATCCTTCGACATCCTCAGAACACTCGCTCCAGTCTTCGACCAAGTTTTGAGCCTCTTCACTAAAGGGCACTCCTCAAACTTGCCTATCGGTTGGCTCGAGCCGCAAGGTTGCCCGCGGCACGACGATTTAGAGGAATGATGTATGCACATCAGCAGAGCCGAGTGCCGATTACTGTGTTTTGGTGATGCTTTTGTATACCGAAACAGTTGCACATTGGATTAAATTTTAGTCCCAAACCCAAACCCCAAACATTTTTACATTAATTTCTAAACTTCTACGCTTCCAAAACCTCTCTTATTCCTATTCTCTCTTACCATCACCACAATGCATCACCGCGTGTATCACGTATATCACACAAAGCAAACAAAAAAGGGGAAGGAGGGTCGGGTTATCCGAGTACGGTTAGATAAGCTGCGTTCGAATTTGTCGCTGTGCCCGTAGAGTCGGTGACTTTGCAGAAGTACGCGTAGGTTCCTGGCGTGTTTTTCGTAACAGCTAGCACCATCGATGTCTGTCCCTGCAGCAGCGTTGACCCCTCGAACCATTGGTACGTGAGCGCTCCAACGCCGCCAGTTCCCTGCGTGAAGAAATACCAAGTCCAACCGGGTATAACGGTTACGTTGCAGAAAGCCCGAGCCTGCACCAATGGATATCCAATTGCCCATGAGACGAGTTCCAAAAAGTGCCCTGGCCCAGCTACGGTCTGCACGTTAAGGTCTGCATGTTCACCGCCAACCACCGTGTATAGTCGGAAGAGGCTCGATTTTCCGGCAGCAGCCACTGCATCTTGATACTGCAGAGCTATCGAATAAGGCGTAAACGCATCGCTTGTTCCATGCACAGATATGACTGGTATTGAAATGTTGGCATGATATAACGGGTCAATGTTTTGGTAGGCTAATGGCACAGCGTCGGGCGTGCCGCCCGCTTCGGCTGCTATATCAGCTACATATTGGTTACAGAGGGTCCGGAATACCTGCAATTGATTAGACAATGGCGGAGGCGCGGCCAGGTTAATCGGAAATGGCGGTACTATCCCGCCTACCGCTTGAATCTTTGCTGCAAATTCAGTGTCGTTCGTGGTTGCTGCCCAATCTTTCATTCTATTGTAACGTTCTGTGATGTTTTTTGAACCACTGACATCCATTACTCCGCTGAAGACTTTTGGATATTTTTCAGCCAACAGTAAAGCGACGGCGCCTCCCATCGAAAGCCCCACGAGGTACACTTTGGCTACTTTGTACGTAGATACGATGTATTGGGTCAGTTCGTAGGTGGCGTTCATTCCTCTCTGGATGCACCATCCGCCTGCACCCCAGCTGGAAATCGCGAAGGCAAATCCTGCAGCTATCATTGAATTTGCCCAGTTGGCTGTGCCGTCACTGGCTTTTATTAATGGGCGGGTGGGTTCGGTGTGGCTATATCCGTGGCAGTAAATCACCAAGGCGCCGGTCCAGGCTTCGATGGGGTTGGGGATCCATAGGGTGTAGTTTGCTCCGTTGAGCGTTCCATTTATTTCTGTATAGGCAGTTGCAGCTGAGGCTGTTGGAATTATTGGAATCGCAGTTGGTATAATTGCTAACGCAAGGAGAATCACGAGTACGATTGATTTAGTTTTTCGCATTTTTATTTCTTCTCCCTTTCAGTAAGTACTTCTTTTCATCTCAATCAGCATATAACACTTTGCGTTGCAGCGCGCGTGACCAAGAAAAACTGCGATGATTTCCAAGCGCACTCTAACCCGCCAGAGTCAGGCTACAAAGCCAGAAAATTAAATAAAACGTTAGCTAACTTACGGAAGTAGAAGTCGGCGAGAAAAGCGAAATCACTGCTGGTCGTTGAAAATTATATGAACGGACTGTACCGACACCTGGACTTATCATTCAAGAAGGAGCGCGGTATTTCCGATTTTGCAATATTCTGCATTTTAGACTAACTCTATTATATATTAATATATAATATGCGTCAGAGCGGCGAGAAGCGGGACAAGAACATGGCAAAATCCGATTTCGTTCAAAGCAACCCATGTACGTCTATTCACAATATCAAGATACTGGACGAACATATGGATAGAAGAAACGTGAAACTCATCAAAGACTTTCTAAAGCAACGAAAGAGACAACAACTCTATGAACAACGCATAAAAGCCTCCCTCGACGAGCAACGAAAGAGCAAATATATTGACAAAACTACCTACGACCGCTTGCAAGAATTAGCTGTTGGTTCGAATGGGGCAAAACGAATAGGAATGTTGGATTCGTTGATGTTCCGCCTCAAAAGCAAACACAACTAGAAGCACAAAGTTACGCATCCCGCAACTATTACCATTCGTTGATATGTTGGCGCCCACTGAGCTCCGATGTCAAAAACTGTGTTTGGGCGATGCTTCTGTATACGGAAACTTCAGGTTAGGTTTTCGAGTGTCGCTTCTTTAGCCATCTTATTCCTAAGGACCACAAACTTCCCAAGACCGTATTACAACAATTATGATTAGAACGTATGTCACGAGCGCAAAGAAGTCTGGAGTAAAGTTTGTTACGTGTGCGCCGTCTGGAGTGTTTGTCGATGGTCTTTCGATATTATAGGACACCTGAATTTGTCTCTCGCCAAAATACAGGCTCTGAAAATTGAGTGAGTAGTTACCAGCTTGTGTGGAGGCAAACTCGAATGGCGTGGTTTGATTAATAAGACCGAGTTCTGGATAATGAATCCGTCGGGGCTGGTTATCCAGAACTTGATGCTATGACTTATGAGGGCTTCACCGCTAACTTTTTCGTTGCCTTGTAAGGTAACCGACCAATCACCACCCGCCAGCGATGGTATAGTTTAGACTTCCGTTTGAGATGCAGAGACGAATACAGGGACGGAAGACAAAACAAAAGCAAGTGTCAAAGCAACGACAGTGAGTATTGGCTTACTTCGCAAATCTTTCACGCTTTGAATGTTAGAATTGTTGTGTACTTTATTTATGAATTTCTATCGATGTGCAGCCCGGCGCGAAATTAAATAAAACGTTAGCCTTCTTATGAAGGCAGAATGCAGATTATTACTACACGAGTCAGGGAGTGAGCATTGAAACATTGACCCTCGAGTCTTTGATTGGCTTAGTGCCACAATGAGAGAGATTCCGTACCGTGAATTTCATTGTTAAACTGAAATTTGCGACGGAGACTAAGTAACATATCAAAATGGATTCAAAGGATATCTAAGTCCTGGCACAAAGAGTTCACCTTTCCTTTTATTAAGCAGAAAAGGCGATGTAAGTTCGGAGGCTGAAGCAGGTTGATTGTTAGTGCAGTTGAAAAGATCTTTCGCGATTTGGGGTTTGATGATTTTCGCTGGATAAGCGGCGGTGACGTGGTTGTAGAAGAGTGGGTTCGTATGAAGTGCATTTTCGGCTGCGGCGCCTATGGCAAGAGTGGATGTTGCCCGCCGAATGTACCGTCGGTGGCGGAGTGCCGCGTGTTCTTCCAGAACTACAGCAGAATCGCCGTCTTTCATGTCGCGAAGCGTGTGGCTAAGCCTGAGGACCGCTTCGACTGGAGCAGGGAGATGAACAGGAAATTGTTGGATGTTGAGAAAGCCGTTTTCTTGGCGGGCAACCACAAAACGTTCTTGCTCTTCATGGATGAATGTCGTCTGTGCCCGGTCTGTCCGGGGATTCGCGGAATGCAAGAATCCGAAGTTGGCGAGGCCGAGCCCTGAGTCGTTTGCGGTTGACGTGTTCACGACGGTTCGAAAGGTTGGATACCCCATCGACGTGTTGGGCGACTACAAGAGTGAGATGAACCGTTACGCGTTCCTGCTCATTGAATAGTCATTATGCTTTGTGGCTTTTTTCAGGTCTTCCAAGAACGCCTCCAAGTGGCGCTGCTTCACATGTGGCATGACAACGATTCTTAAGCAGTCAAGGCGTGGCACGTAGGAGACGAACCAGCCTGCGTTTCGTAGATTTTGAGCTGTTGTCTTCGAATTGGGGGTTCGGAAAGCTACGATATTAAGGGTCGGCTCCGCCATCTTCTGGAAGCCTGACGCTTCGATTTCCTTCGAAAGAAAATTAGTTAATTTCATGCATCGCTTGACGGCTTTTGTGAAACCATCTCGTCCCAAACACTCGAAAACTGCCCATGTTGCCGCCGCCGACGCGCCACTTCGAGTCCCCGTAAACGTGTATTGTCGTGTTTCGGTCAGGTAGGGCGTCTCCGTCTTAATGTACTCGAGGATGGCTTTTTCCTTGAAGAGTACGCAGCCCGCAGGGATTGTGCTCATGCCCATCTTGTGCGGGTCAACCGTCATGGATATCACGCCGTCCATCCGAAAATCAAACGCTTGCTTGTTTTGCCTCTCGGGTTCGAGGAAAGGAATAATGAGTCCCCCCAACGCAGCGTCAACGTGCAAATGGACATCGTGGGAGGTCGCGATTTCTGAGAGTTTCGGAATCGGGTCGACGACGCCCAGCTCCGATGTGCCAGCAGAGCATACAATTGCAACGGTGTGTTGGGTAATTGACCGTTCAACTTCTTCGGGAACCACCTTGAAAGCGCCGTCCAATCCCGCCCGAACTGGTTTCAACTGCAACAGGTTGCAAATCTTGTTGAAGGAGAAATGCGCCGATTCAGGAACAATAACCTCAGGGTTGCACACGTTCGCCCTGTTTCTAGCTGCCCATAGGGCCATGAGGTTCGCCTCAGTTCCCCCTGAAACAACGAAGCCAGCACCGTTTTGCAAATTCAGCAAATCAGACAGCCCACGAACGATTTCCCCCTCCAATCTACAGCTTCCAGGAAACATTCCAGCGTCGCCCAAGTTTGAGCTCAAGAACATGCGGTGAGCCGCTTTCGCGATGGGCTGCGGCTTCGTGCACATCGAGGAGAGAATCTTGCCGTATTCGTATTTTGAGTCTTCTGGCAGAGCTCTTTCGAGGTCGGCGAGTACGTCTTTTCGGCAGCGTCCCTTGCTTCGCATTCCAAACCGCATCCTCAAAGCACGATGGCGGTGCCTAACTGTAAGCTTTTCACGATATCTGCAAGTTCCTGAACTGCTTTAAGAGTGATCTGTCCGTTGAGTCGGTCACCGTTTGTGCAGGCTGCTCCCCTCACCCCCACGATGTCCGCGTTCAACTTAAACACTTCAGGCAACTGCTCCTTTCTTAACGAGCCTGCCAACGCAGCCTGCAACCCGCGGCCGTGTGCATCATCAACGATTCGTTTAATTTCGGCTTCTGTTAGGAAGGTAAAGAGGTTGCCGCCATTCTTCACAGCGGTGTCCACCATTGCTACGTCTGCTTTGGCTTCATGGGCGACTTGAGGGATTAGGAAAGGATTAAGACATCCTACTTTGTTGGCGTCGGCGTAGCCCGTTGCCACGATTTTGACCTCTGGGTTAAAACCTTTAGCTGCATTGACGGCGTTAAGAAGCAGGTACACCGCTTGCTCAACTGTTTTCACCCCGCCAAGGCTAATCTTCACGTAATCAACGCCCGTTGCAGCAGCTCCTAGAGCAGCAAGTGACACGGAACCCGGCAGATTCGGCAAATCGCCCAGCGTGCAGCTTACCTCAACGCTTCCAGCGACAATGTCCCTAACCTGCTTGATCATCCATGGAAAACTCGCACCTAGCGCACCTTCCTTTGCATTTTTAACGTCAACTATGTCGGCTCCACCGTCAATGGCTGCCGATGCCTCCGTCTCGTTGCCGCAGCTGATGAGCAACTTCAAGCTAGAACCTCCGATTGCAGCGGGTTCATGATGCAGTCACATGAAGCGGAAACGCTATGGCTTTTAAGGTTTACCCTATACAGAAGACTGATTAGGGCTACGCTTTTTACTTTCAAACCAGTCATAAACGTCAGGCAGACCGCGTTGAAGGTCATACCAGTCATAGACGTGCTAAACGGGATCGCAGTTCATGCGGTGAGGGGTGAACGTAAAAATTACCAGCCTTTAAAGAGCCTTCTCTCAGTGTCGCCAAACCCACTGGATGTGGCGAAAGCGTTCAGTCGCCTAAGGTTTGGCCGATTGTATGTGGCTGATCTGAATGCGATAACAGGCAACGGAGACAACCTCGGCATGATTCAACGTATTGCCAAGGAGACAGGTATGCAACTCATGGTGGATGGTGGTGTTGCCGATGTTGAGAAGGCAGAAACGTTCTTGCAGCATGGAGCTTCAACAATTATCGTGGGCACAGAAACCCTCACCGACATCGCCTTCTTAAAGGAAGCGGTGCGGATGTTTGGAGCAGAGCGCTTGGTTGTAAGCCTCGACATGAAGCAAGGACACCTACTAGCGAAGTTCAGACTGGATAGGTTCCCCGACGCATTTGCTCTTCTGAAGGAACTCCAAAGGATCGGCGTTAAACGTGTAATCGTGTTGGATTTGGCGCGTGTTGGGAGCGGGAAAGGTGTCGACGAAGACTTTTTGCGTACAGTCTTGGAAAATGTGAGTATTGAGGTGTGGGTTGGGGGTGGAGTGCGAAACATCGACGACCTGTTGATGCTGAGAGATATGGGTATAGCTGGAGTTTTGTTGGCAACTGCGCTTCATTCAGGGAAAATCACTGTCGAACAAATCGCTGGGGCAGGGCTGAGTCTGAGGTAGCTGCATTATTCTTTCCTCGCTAAACAGACGATTCCGCCTAGTTGACTGAGTCGTTTGCCGGCGAGCGACTTCGCATCAATCACTCTAGTCTTAATTCTCCTGTTTGCGGCAACCTGTAGGAGCTTGTTGACTCTTGCCTTATGTCGACTCTTGGCGAGATACTCATTCGTAAGCATTATTAACTCGGGAATGAGGTCATCCCGGAAGCGGATGATTGCAGCCTCAGCTTCCTCGAGCGAGTACAGTACGACATTATTTTCGCTGGGGCTGTTTAGCCAGCTCTCAAGCAGGTCGAGTAAGTTTTCTGTCTCTTGAGAGTTTACGTCTTGAATTAGTTTATGCAACTCGGGTTTCTTAGCTAGAAGCGTTAAGTCTTCGCGAGTTGCGGCGGAGCCTATCATCTCTGCGAACGTCGCTCGGCTTCCACCTTGGGTAAGCCAGGTGTGGTGTCTCTTGACGTGGTCAGCGAATTCTTTTGAATGGGTTGTTCTCGGTGGTGACACGAGAATTATGCTTCTGACGCCTTCTTTCACAATAACTCTCAGCGCGTCGACGATTGCCTCATGGAAATTATAGACGGCTTTCGGGTTGCTGCGGATGCCCTCGAGTAGTACGGTTTTTTCCGGTTTGGCCACTTGGCTGTAGACACGCCAAACGAACGCTGCATTGTTTTCTAGGCCTATCAGTATTGCGACAGCGTAGCCGCGCCTGTAGCCAGTTTTCGGAGCCACTCCACCACCCGTAAGTCGCTGTTTGATCTCTCTAAGCTTACGGTGGCTTATTGCTTTCGCTCTTCAGCGGGTAGAGTCGGCACGTTTAAAAAAGTGCTGAAAGTTTTACTACATCGAAAGCCCATGGATACCTTCACCAGCAACAGCGAACTGCTAAAACATGTAAACCAGCACCGGCGTGTCTTAGTTTTGTTTTGCGCTTCGTGGTGCCCTTTTTGCCGAGAATTCTTCCCAATTTTCGATCGGAACGTGAAGAAACACTTTTTCGACAAGGTTCTTCGTGTCTATGTTGATAGTGATGAGAATCCATTGTGGGAGGACTACTCATTGGACGCCGTGCCCAGCGCTGTGCTGTTTGTCGACGGTAATGAAGCAAAGAGACTCGACAGCAGATTAGGGTATGGATTGAGTGAGAAGACATTTGTCGATTGGTTGAAAAAGCTCTAGCAACTTTTTCTTCCGATGTCATCGACTCGCAGCCAGACTCTTCGCTTAACGTTCGCAAACGACGTGACAACCGTTATCGATAGAGTACCAATCAAAATTGCGTTGGCAAGAGTAACCTCGATAGGATGCAGCGCTAGATAAGCGCAAATTGCTACCAAAAAGTACAGCGTCACGAAACCCATTATAACTTGAACGGCGTGGAGGATTCTGGCATTTTTCTGTGCTTTCGACTTGATGAATCGTAATCCGGAGTACAGTCCCTTTGAAACATCTGCGAGGTCGTCCAAGACCAACGTCGCTCCGCCAAGTATGAAGAAACGACCGGCGTTCACACCCACATCAGTCGTGTAAATAATTAAAAGGGAGGACAGCCCGCCTGGCACCAGCACAGCGGAGGCTACGATGGCTAACGCGGCCACTATAAACCCATAGACGTAGTGGTGGAACCATAGTCGGCCAGTATGGACCTTGCCAATGTTGACGCATGGGAAGATGTTGAATATTGCCGCCACTATGAGAACCCAGAAAAGCCTGCCATCAAAAATGAATGGCGGGTAAGGCGTCCAAGCAGGAAACAAGGTGTAATAACTAGCCAGAAGCCCGACGGAAAAGACCACGGTGAGGAGGGCATTGAAGAGCAAAGACACGCTGAATATCTTCCTGCAATAGACGTCCACGATTTTCCCCATGTCGACTTACCCTTGGATTACGGCGTAGAATTGTGATCATTAGTTTTAAAGGCTACGGTATTCCACGACCTTTTCGCTTGATTACGCCGTCGACTTGGAAATCCATGCATTGTGGCTATGAGGTGGCTACATCGTGGCTAAAAGGGCGAAAATTTTGGCGTCTGCTACCATGTTAGCTGTTTTACAGTATTCGTCTGGTTGGTGTGGGACATCGTCCACCGTGCTCCATAGTGCCGCTGGGATGCCTTGTTTGCGGAAAAACGCCGCACAGCTTCCTCCTCCGATGCCGCCCACGCGTGCATCGATGCCACGCGCTTGCTTCAAAGCTGACTTCAGCATCTTCACGATTTCAGCGCCACCATTCAACAGTTTGGGCGCTGGCTGCTTCTGAACGATTTCCATCGTGATTTTCGCTCCCGTTTTCTGCTCAAACTCTCGCAGAGTTCGCTCAACCTCAGCAACCACATCATCAACATTGTAGCTTGGAATTACTCGGCAGTCGAAGTAGAATATGTCTTCTCCTGGAACGATGTTCACTGCGTCAACGTTTTTCTCCTTCATCGTCGGCTCAAATGTGCTGTTGGGCACGTCGAAGAACTCGTCACGCTTATCGAATTTTTCGTGAAGCCGATGATCCAGCTCCAACGCAACCTCCATGCCGATTCGATGCGCGTTCAGCCCCTTGTCGGGTCGGCTTCCATGTGTCTGCTGTCCAATTGAGCGGACGCGAAACCAGAACAGAGATTTCTCAGCGACTTCGATGAAGCTGCCATCAGCTTGTCCCCCGTCTGGAACGACGATGAGGTCGTCTTTCTTGAACAGCCCCTTGGCTATCAAGTGTTGGATGCCGAATACGCTGCCCATCTCCTCATCCGCCACAAATGCCAAGCAAAAAGTTCGCTTTGGCTTCATACCCAAACGCTGCAACGCCACAGCAGCGTACAATGAGGCCACGAGTGATTGCCCGTTGTCCTCAGCGCCTCGGCCAAAAACCCTGTCACCAGCAACCTTCGGCTCAAAAGGTTTTGTCACACGCCACAAGGATTCTTCACCCGGAGGAACTACATCCAAATGCGTAACAATCCATAGGCGCCTCTCGGTTTCCCCGTTGAGTGTGGCGATGATGTTGGGTCGTTTGCCCGATGTCACACGTGGGTCGTCGGCGTCGAAGCGCTCGATTCTGTCGAACCCTATTGCCGCAAGCAGTTGCATGAGCTTCTCAGCTTTCACGAGTTCCCCATCGCCGCCGCTTTCGGGTGCTATGGCGGGAATTCTTAAGAGGTTGCTCAGTGTGGTTATCATTTCGGTTTCGAGGTTTTCGATTTCCTTGAAGAGACTATCGTTTAGCATGTTGGCACCTGAAGAAAAACGATTGGAATGCGAGTGCTTAAGCCTTTCCAGACGTGTTGAGTTCTTGGAGTGCTTGCAGGCGTTTTACGATATTCGGGTGTGTGCTGAGAGCTTCTACGAGTCTGTCGGCAAACGTGGGTTTTTTCGCGAGGATTTCCGCAACCAATTGGCTTCCTGAGACTTCGAGGGTTGCGAGAGTTACCGAGTCTTGTGTTGCTTTGTCTGGGTCTGCGATGAAGAGGGCTTTGAATGCGTTGAGGTTTTTCTGATCTTGTTTGCTTCGGCTGGTGCGTTGGGTGGTGTGAACGATGCGTGCTAAGCCTGTGCTAAGTTTCGTTGCGCCGTTTTCTACGACCGAGACACTATGTCTGTCTGCGTAGTACTCTCGGACTCTGCTAAGGTAGAGGATGAAGAAGTTGAGCACCCAGCTAAATGCCATGAAGACGATGCCGAAGAGGGCATTGTTGCTGCCATTGTTCTTGCCGTTACTCTGAGTGTTTCCCGACCACATTAGCGAGAAGCCAATGTAGTAGAATAGCGCTGGCAAGAACGAAACGACCATCATGGTCTGTACGTCTCGGTGTTTAAGGTGTCCGAGTTCATGTCCGATGACGGCTTCGACTTCGCCCTCGTTCAGGTTCTTGATTAAACCCTCAGTAACGGCCACTCGGTTGCCCGTGAGGGGTGAACCGTATGCAAACGCGTTTGGCAACGGAATTTTGGAGAGCATAAGCTTCGGCGTGGGTATGCCGCTTTTCATGCTTAAGTCCTTCACGGTTTGGTGGAGCTGCGGGTTGGCGGTTTCTGCCATGGGTTTCACGCGGTACATAGCGTCCACGAGGTACGGTGCCAAGAGCCATTGGGCAATGTTTATGACAACGACGATGACGCCGAGTGTTAGGATGTCGAATGTACCTGTTAGTGAGAGGATGACGGCGAATATCAGGGTGGACAAGCCGAAGATAATGGCCAGCGTTGCCACCATGGATAAGCGGAGTTTCCAGATGCTCATGGGGTTCGCTATGGTCATAGGGCGCTTATAATCTTTTTTCCAAATTACGAAGGTAATCGTCGTGATAAAGTCCTGTTCACTTTCGTCCGCTCAACATGCTCTAGGGGTGAAGAGGAGGCAAACATGATCTACCCTCTATAGATCAAATGTTCACATCGGAAGCCCACGCATTCTGCGAATGGCATTTAAGTCCGCGTTTATTCTAAGAAGAGGATAAGTTTGACCGAAAAAGCCGACTGCCGCAACCTGTTCACGTTGCTTAAACTCGCGGAGATGGGTGCACACAGGCGCACCGCGAAAATCAGCACCGACTATCTAGCGGAGAAACTCAGCGTGTCCCAGCAAACCGCCTCTCGATATCTCATCGAACTCGAGCGGAAGGGCTGGATAAAACGCACGACAACCCCCGACGGCAGCCTCATAAGAATCGACGAAGAGGGCATGAAGGAACTCACGCAGCTCCACCAAAACCTGCAGTTCTGGCTAGAAAACGCTTTCCCACCAAGCATCACGTTGGAGGGTACAGCTTTCACGGGGCTCGGCGAAGGCGCCTATTACACGACTAAGGAAATCTACAAGAGACAGTTCATCGAAAAACTCGGCTTCGAACCCTACCCTGGAACGTTGAACCTGAAGCTCACGACTGAGTACGACTTCAAAGCCCGAGAGGAACTCGAGGCGTATCCAGCTGTAGAAATTCAGGGTTTCAAGGATGAAGATCGAACATTCGGCGCGATCAAGTGCTATCCTGCCACCATAGCTAACAGAATCCGCGGAGCATTAATCTCGGCTATGCGAAGCCACTATGACCGGTCAGTCGTGGAAATCATCGCACCCGTTAACCTGCGCAGGCAGCTCACACTAAAAGATGGGGTGAAAGTGAAAGTGGAGGTTTTGACGCAGGCTAAATAGCCAGTGGGTTCCCATACGAATACGTCGTCTTGTACTGTGTCACACCCTTCCTTCTCGCAGCTAGAACATAACCAATGATTATTCCAACGACCAAGCCGCCGATGTGGGCGAGGTTGTTCACGTTGGGCGCCGAGCTCAGGAACAACAGGAAGAACCCGTAGATTATTGCGCCCAGAATGGACTGTCCAACGGAACGGCGTGCGTGAACAACAGCCGCTCCGAACAGAGCGAAAATTGCTCCTGACGCTCCAATGGACACAATGTCCAACGGCAACAAAAGCAGGGAAAGCAGGTTTCCTGCGATTCCCCCTAAGAAGTAGATGCTGAGGTACTCTGGTAACGAGAACATTTCTTCGCATCGCAAGCCGAAGACGAGGAGAAAAATCATGTTCCCAGCTATGTGCACCACGTCAGCGTGAACGAACATGGATGTTAAGAGTTGATAGTATGCGCCGCTGAGCACCATGGCCCCGGTCTGTCCCCAGTGGTAAAGTACCGTGTCGCTGGTCTGGAGAAAATTGCCACCTGCCACAGAAGTGTAGATGTAGACGAGTATGTTCGCAGCAATCAAGATGTACGTCGGATAATACTTTTCGCTGTTATTCATGCTTTGTCATCTGGCGAAGTGGTCAACGATTCTCTCCCGAATCTTCGACGAGCTGCTGAGCTCATCGTTCTCGAACTTGCCCAAACGGACTACTCTTACGTGCAGTCCATGCTTCTTGACGAATTCGCGAACCTCTGCCTCCATCTCTGTTTGGTCGTAGCCCAGAGCGATGACGTCAGGTTTGACGCGGTCAATGACGTCTCCGATGTTAAAGTCCTCCAACCCCAAAACCGCCTCGTCAACGACGCGCAGAGACTCGACGAGTGCGCGGCGTTGATTCTCGGGCATGATGGGCTTCCGTCCCTTCATCCGCTGTACAGTGCTATCTCTGGCGACTATTACCAGTAGCTCTGCGTCCTTTCCACCTGCTTTCTTGGCTTCCTCGAGGAACTTCACGTGTCCGAGATGCAGCAGGTCGAACACACCTGAAGCTAGAACTACCTTTCGTCTATGGGCTTTGCTGGCCACTCAAACTTCACGGCTCCCAACAGTCTCAAAGCGTCTAACAATCCCTCGCAGTAGGCGATGGAGGTTAGGCTGGTTTCAAGCCGTCGATGAGCTTTATAATATTTTGCGTCCGCCAAGTAAGGTCGCACGTAATCAACAATCGCACTGATGTCGGTCTCTTCGA
Organism: Candidatus Bathyarchaeota archaeon; assembly: GCA_963820675.1. Classification (GTDB taxonomy): domain Archaea; phylum Thermoproteota; class Bathyarchaeia; order Bathyarchaeales; family Bathycorpusculaceae; genus UBA11855. The sequence goes on from CAWGAW010000023.1 coordinate 143,529, forward strand.
CCGTCAAGGGACCTTTCGTCAACCGCATTTCGTTCAAGACCTTCTCGGCTGAAGCGATGTACTTCGTGGTCAGCTCTTCCAAACTCACTTCGCTAACCTCCTCAATTCTTCAGGTGCTCCAGCGAATTGAATTAGCCCTTCAACCTCCATGAAATGCAGTTCTCCGGGAACGATGAGGCTCTGTGGCGGACCACCGAAATCGCAGTTTAGGATTCGCCCTGCATAATCAGCTTTCACGATGGGTTCAGCGCTGCCGACCCTCGCGGCGCCGACAACGAGCGTTTCAGTCGTCAAGATTCGCTTGCGATTCGTTTCCTCAACAGCTAAAAGCGACTTGACTGCTTCATTTACGCTGAGAAACCGTTGTTCGTCCGCTTTCAAGTCCAAAAGACACAGGGTATGCAGTCCCACCGACCTGTTTTGTGCGATAACATTGTACGGTGTCTCCGAGGTGTTCTCGGGAAACGGCACCGTCACGGTCTTTCCGAACTTGTAATTGTGAAGTCCGCATGCACCGATAACGGCGGATGTGGCTGATGAGCCATGGATGATGCGGGTTTTTATGCCGCGTTTCTCTGCTGCGATGCGAAGAGCCGCATGTGTGGTTGCGACGAAAGGGTCGCCTGGAACGAGGAGCACGGTTGTGGCTTTTTCTGCTTCGTGGAGAACAGCTTCGCCGCTTCTGTCTTCCAAGTCACGCCGCGAGAGTTGGGTGATTTTTTTTCCAGCGAGCGCTTCGAACCTTTGGAGCGAAAAATCGGGCAGTAGGTTTGTGTAGAGTTCCATGAAAGCAGCGTTGGCTTTCCGGGTTTCTTCTAAGCCGCGGAGGCTGATGCCTGTTTCATCGTTTAAGCCGAGACCCACAAAGATTAGCTCTTTCACGTTCTTGACCTCTCAAGTGTATTGTAGAGTTAGGTCTGTGGACTTAACCGTTCTGCTCTGAAAACACGCTCTGAAAGTGGATTGTCGGATTCGTGAATAGTGATGATGCGCGCTACTCTTTTTTGACCTCGCCCTTCTCGATCAGGCGCTCGTAGTATTTCCTGCACGTTCCGAGTGTGACGGCGTGGCGTTCGCAAAAGTCTACGAGGACTTTTTCGACTGGTTCATCACTGTTTTTTTCTTTAATCATCCGTTTCAGTTCCTCGATTTTTTCTTTGGGCATTTTTTCCGCTATCTTGTCAGCCATAGCTATTTCCTTCGTTGCTAATTGTGCTTGTTTTGTGGGTTATATGTTTTGGCTTCGTTGCGGCGACGATTGACATGCGTTATGCGCTCCGAAATGTTCAAATTTCTCTCTGTGCTTTTGGCTCTCAGACGTTTTGTGGAGCGATTGAAAATGGTTATGGTTCCTGACACATCGGAAAACGTGAATCTGTGCCTTTGTCCTGGGTGCCCAACGTACCGAGAGTCGAAGCTGACTGGGATTCTCTTCTGTGGAAAAGGCAAGGCCAAAGAAGCGGTCAAAAAGATTGATTGTCTCTGTCCAAAGTGCCCTGTGTGGAAGAAATACAAGCTACAGGGCATCTACTACTGCGTCCTCGGAAAAGCCACGTGAGCGCTCACATGGCATTTCGGAATATATCGAAGGCAGACGCAACGCTTTATAACAATCACGATAACCCTGAACAGCGAGGATGGCAAGCGAGAAAAGGAGAAGGCTTCCATCACGATCAACTTTCTACCGCATATTATTTATTGGAGAATACCTCTTGTCGAGGGCGCTACCATAGATGTGCAGCGGGTTTTCTTGTTGGGTTTCCCGTTGCTTTTGCGCCATTAATTGTGACTAGTTACGGGCATTTCTCCGTCAACAAATAGCACCTAACCATTACGTTCAGAGGTGCAGAACTCATGTATCGTGGGCAATTATGCACATCGTCGTACCCGTTTTGCCTGGTTAAAGCGGCGAAACGTATATTTCAAACCGTTCAAGATACGTCAGCGAGGGATAAACGTCTGCATGAGTGAGCCCGAGGAGCAAGCCGCGAGCTGCCAGAAGCAGCTTGAAGCCGAAAAACAGCGTTCGCAGGAGTACTTGACCCGTTTGAAGTATGCGCAGGCGGATTTCGAAAACCTCAAGAAACGCGTCGACCGCCAAGTTGAGGAAGTCAAGACTTACTGTACTGAACGCATTGTCCTCCAGCTATTGGACATCGTTGACGAATTGGAACTTGCCATAAAGACAGGCGAAACGTCAACGGACGGCAAAACCCTGCTCGAAGGCGTGAAGATGACGCTTAAAAAGCTCAGAAAAGTTCTTGAGCAAGAAGGCGTATCACCGATAGAATGCGAAGGCAAACCTTTTGACCCTACGAAGCACAATGCCGTCGAAACCGTTGAGCGAGAAGGCATCCAGAAATGCATCGTTGGGGAAGAAGTTCGCAAGGGCTACATGATGCGGAACCGAGTCATTCGACCCAGCATCGTGAAAGTCGAAGTCCCGCCTTCGCAACCATCAAAGTTACAAACACAAGAGGAGAAGAAAGAAAATGAGTAATGTGAAACCCGGAGAAAAAGTGTTAGGCATAGACCTTGGAACCACAAACTCAGCCGCCGCTATATTCGAGGGCGGACACGCCACCGTTATTCCCAGCGCAGAAGGACCCACGATGGCGGGCAAGATGTTTCCTTCAGTCGTTGCCTTCACCAAAGACGGTCAACTGCTGGTTGGCGAACCCGCGAAACGCCAAGCAACAGCGAACCCCGAAGGAACCATATTCGAAATAAAACGCAAGATGGGAACCAACTACAAGGTCACCATCTACGGCAAAGAATATTCGCCCCAACAGATTTCATCGTTCATTCTGCAGAAAATCAAGAAAGACGCTGAAACCTACCTCGGAACTTCAATCCGCAAAGCGGTCATTACGGTGCCCGCCCACTTCGATGACAACCAACGCCAAGCTACGAAGGATTCCGGAGAAATCGCAGGCTTTGAAGTTATGCGAATAATCAATGAACCAACCGCAGCGTGCCTTGCCTACGGCGTGGACAAACTTGAAAAAGAGATGAAAATCCTTGTCTTCAGCTTCGGCGGCGGGACCCATGACGTAACCGTCATGGACTTCGGCAAGGGCGTCTTCCAAGTCCTCAGCACCAGCGGCGACACCCAACTCGGCGGCACGGACGTTGACAAAGCAGTCATGGACTACGTCATTGAAGAATTCAAACGCCAAACAGGCGCGGACGTACGAAACGACAAGCAAGCTATGTCCCGATTGAAAGACGCTGCTGAGAAGGCCAAAATCGAGCTCACGACACTTATGAGCACGGACATCGATTTGCCTTTCATCACATCCGACAGCGCGGGTCCAAAACACCTGCACCTGACTCTCACACGTACCAAACTTGAGTCTCTCGCCCAACCCATTGTGCAGAAAACCGAAAGCACTATCCTTAAGGCATTGCAGGATGCGAAGCTTACGCCGACAGGCATCGACAAGATAATCCTCATCGGCGGCATGACTCGCATGCCCTTAGTGCAACACTTCGTCGAACAGATTCTGGGTAAGGCACCCGAACGTGGCTTAGACCCGATGGAATGTGTCGCTGTTGGCGCAGCCATCCAAGCAGCGGTTATAACAGGTGAAGTAAAGGACCTGCTTCTGCTCGATGTTACGCCGTTGTCGCTTGGCGTCGAAACGCTGGGCGGAGTCTTCACGAAGATTATCGACAAAAACACGACAATCCCAACGAAGAAGAGCCAGGTGTTTACAACTGCAGCTGACTTCCAAACCGCAGTTACTATACACGTCCTCCAAGGTGAACGCGCCATGGCGGCCGACAACGTCTCTCTCGGCACCTTCAACTTGGTTGATTTGCCTCCAGCCCCGCGTGGTGTGCCACAAATAGAGGTAACCTACGACATTGACGCTAACGGAATAATCAACGTCACAGCCAAAGACCTTGGCACGGGCAAAGAAGCAAAAATCCGAATCACCGCTTCCACGAAACTCTCTAAGGAAGAGAAAGAACGACTCATCAAAGATGCAGAGCAGTACTCGGAGCAGGATAGGAAGAAACGTGATGAAGCCGAGATGCGAAACAACGCCGACAGCCTCATGTACACAGCAGACAAGACCAAGAAAGACCTTGCAGGCAAAATTACTGCGGAACAGACGAGCAAAGTTGATGCAGCAGTGGCAGCGCTAAAAGATGCATTGGCAAGTGGCGATATGACTCAGGTGAAGGCGAAATCTGATGAACTGCAGAAGGTCTTGCAGGAAATCGGCACTGCTGTATACCAGCAAGCCGCAGCTGAAGCCGCCAGACAACAGCAGGCGCAAGGTCCGCAGGGACAAGCGGGTCCTGAGCAGCAATACTCTCAGGGTCCCGAAGGTCCAGGCGGGGAGAAAGTTGTGGATTCGGAAGACTATAAGGTGAAATAGTAGCCGAAACAGTTTTGATTCAGTTCCCCCATTTTCCAGCTAGCGGTAGAATGCATGGCAGAAAAACGTGATTACTACGAGGTTCTGGGCGTTCCCCGAGATGCCTCTAAGGATCAGATTAAGGACACTTACAGAAAACTCGCCATGCAGTACCACCCTGACCGAAATAAGAGCCCCGAAGCTGAGGAGAAATTCAAGGAAATCTCCGAAGCCTACGCCGTGCTCTCGGACGATGACAAACGCCAGCAATACAACACGCTTGGACACGCGGGTTTCGACCAACGCTACACTCGGGAGGACATTTTCAGGGGCGCAGACTTCAACTCTATCTTCCGAGACATGGGCTTCGGAGATATCTTCAGTCAACTTTTTGGCGGGTTCGGCAGAGGTTTCGGCGGCGGGTTCGGTGGAAACTACCAAGAACAGATAAACCGGGGACAAGACCTCGCCTACGAATTAGAAATTTCCCTAGAGGAAGCTGCCCATGGAACGGAGAGGGAAATCACCGTTCCACGAACTGAGAAATGCGACGTGTGCGGTGGGTCGGGTGCAGCTCCAGGCACCCAAGCGCGAATCTGCCCGCGGTGCAATGGTGCAGGCAAGGTTCAACAGATGCGCAAAAGCAACTTCGCGATGTACGTCCAAGTCACGCCATGTCCAACGTGTGGAGGCAAGGGGAAACTCATAGATTCACCCTGCAGGAACTGTCGCGGCTCGGGACTCGTGAGGAAGCGGCGAACCATAACAGTCAAGATCCCCATGGGTATCGACGAGGGCAACCAGCTTAGACTCCGAGGCGAGGGCGAGATGGCAGGCAACGGCGGCGAGGCAGGTGACCTCTACGTAGTCGTGCATGTTCGACCCAACCCGCTCTTCATGAGAGAAAACGACGACTTGATTCACGTGTTGATAGTCTCTTATCCTCAAGCCGCGCTGGGTGGCGATGTAACCGTGCCTACTCTGGATGGACCTACGACGATGAGGATTCAGCCGGGAACTCAGTCGGGAACAACAATCAGGCTGAGGGGTAAAGGTATGCCTCATTTCCAAGGCTACGGCAGAGGCGATATGCTCGTTCGCATCGGCGTGGCGGTTCCTGAGAAGCTCACGCCTAGGCAGAGGGAGCTTCTGGAGCAGTTGTCCACGGAGCTGGGTGAAAGTGCGCAGCCCAGAAGCCATAGATTCCGACTGTAGCACATGTTTGGTTTTTTCGCAAGACTTTTAACCAAGACCGACTGTTATTTTTCAGTCGAGTTTTGAAGGGAAACCAATTGGCATTGAACATAGACACGTTTCTGATAAACCTGGTGATTCACGTTGTCATCAACGCCATTCTGTTGACGGGCGTCCTTTGGATTTCTGGGCGGCTCTTGGTGGGCAAGGAGAAAGCAAAATTCACAGATGCACTCTGGATTGCCATCCTCGGAACAGTCATAGCAGACGTTCTTAACATATTCATCGTTGGCATAATCGCGGCGTTAATCGTGCTGTTCGTCTGGATAGCGTTGATCAAGCATTTCTTCGACTGCGGCTGGCTCAAAGCCCTCGCAATAGGCATAATTGCCATACTGATGCTCATCGTAATCGCCTTGATACTGGCAGCGATTGGAATCACAATATTGACTTTCATCTAGGGAAACTTCTTCCAATTTCCCTCTTTTTTCAACAAACATCGTCATAAACTCGCGTGACTTTCTGGGAACGTTTAAATCCTTTAGCAGTCCACAGCATTCACCGTGAGGGATACGCATGGAGTATTGTTCAAATTGCGGAGAAAGACTCCCAAAAGATGCTTATTTCTGCCCGAAATGCGGCACCAAAACGGCACTTGGAATCGAAGCGAACGCCCCAATGGTTTCGGATGAGATGCGCCAAGCGTTTGCCAAGATGAGCACCGAGATCGAGAAAGCCTTCACGGTCGCGGCGAAAGAAATCCAAATCGCCTTCCAGACGGCGAGAGATAATATCCAAAAGGGCAAGCAAAAAGAACCCGTTGTGTGCAGCAACTGCGAAGCCACAAACCAGGCAACCTCGGTGTATTGCTTCAAGTGCGGCCAGAAACTGCAGCCGAAGAGCAAAGAGAAACAGGCATGACCGCGGGCAAGACCCTCGTCGTCTACATCACCAAGGGCGGAGCCACGAGGGAAGCCGCCAACTTAATCGCCAAGACACTTCGCGAGAAAAGCGGGTTAGAAGTCGATGTTATAGACTTGAAGAAGCAGCCGCATCCAGACCTCACACCATACAGAAACATCGTTGTGGGCGGCGGAGTTCGAACCGGAGCAGTCTACGGAAAAGCCGTGGAGTTCATGAAGCAAGACTTCGCCGAGAAACGCGTGGCGGTCTTCATCTGCGCTGCTCTCTCAAGGAACCCAGCGAAAAAAGAAAGACTCGCCGAGAGATACATAACCGAAGGGTTCGCGAGCAAAACCAAATTAGTGTCAAGGGCGGCTTTCGGCGGCTGCATCAAAATATTCGGCAAAGCGGTCGCAGATGGCAGAGATCCCGCCAAGGTGGAAGCTTGGGCGGAAGAACTGGCAAAAACATTCACCGAGTAGAAGGCTGCAAACGCCACCGGTTGGTGTAGTCGGCGGAAACTTGATCTTGAAAAAAAATAACTAAGCAATTAGCATTCAAAACACATGTTATTTTCAAAGAGAGCATTTCCTCATTTGATATGACCAAGGAGAAACCTTAAAACTTGAACGTCTATCTTTCTTTCCAATTGTTGGACCGATGTCGCAGCACGGATAGCGAGCCAGCCTTCTAAGCTGGATGTCGTGGGTTCAAATCCCACTCGGTCCGCTACATTTTCAGAGTGCAGAGGGAGAACCTGTGCTAAGAGAAAGCTCGCTGTATTGGGGTTTGTTCTTGGCTTATCATATAGCGCAGCGCACGCTAAACAATCTGGGTATGATAGACGACCAGGATAGACTGTTTCCGTTCTCGGAGAAAAGCAGCAGAATAGACCAGATCGTAAAGGCTATGTTGGAAATACCTCTCTCACTGGGAAGGAGCTTACGGAGAAAACTACATGACCATTGGGATAAAGACATTCCAGCCGTGGCTTCATACGTTCAAGTGGACCCGAGAACCATAATCAAATACGTTCATGGAACACACACCAAATATCTGGATAGGGAAATCTAAGCGTATCCAATCATAGCGTGCATATTGCAAAGCGAAATTAACAAATCTGAAAAGCGCGGTTCTCAAGAAGTGTTTTATCTGCAGCACAGGTAAATCTGACAGCTTAGTGGGGAGTAGGCATGCTTAGGCGAAACAGAAAGAGGTTTCTATTATTCTGGCCTTTACTGATTCCCATTTATCTTCTTGGTTGGTGCCTATCCATGTTTGGTTCGATGGATAAACACCGAAAACCTCGGGCTAGGCAAGCAATTTACGCTTATAGTTGTATGGATAAAATAGCACCGTAAGCGTGCGCCGCGTGCTTTTAATTTATTTACGCAAGAACCAGCGCGTAACAAGAAAAAAGCGGATATGACTGAGGAGTCTTCAGTTTTTGTTCGGTGGTTAAGTTGATTTTCTCCAAGATTTCCTTCGCTGCTTGAGCTGCACGCTGCCGAAGATCTTCCTATGAGCTTAACATTACAATGATGAACCTTAAACACACTTCCGCCAACACTAATCCCGGCAATAAATAGGATTGTTCGCAGATTTTACCTTAGCGTTTGCCTTTCTTTTTTGTAAACCAGCTCCGCCTATGAGATTTTCAAATTGCCGGCTGATTAAACTAAAAAGAAGGCACTCCCAAGTTCCCCGCAAGCAGCGCGCGTGCAAAGCAATTAAGTTGAGATTTCGAACGGGCGCTTTCTGTTTTTTTGACTGTGAATAATGGCCATCACAACAGTGGACAGCAGTATGAAGAATGTCATCAAAGCGAGTGGTGGGAACTCCGGAATAATCGGAGCGTTCTGAGCCACAGCAAATGGTGCAGTAGCGGTGAAGAAGCCGCTGGTGTCGTTTGCAACCATTATGTAAGAGCCAGGTGCTAGCGATGGTACAGTGAAAGCGCCGAGAAATGTTCCACTGGCGTTTGCTGTGAGGACGACAAATGGTGCGGTCGGACTAACTGCCAGTGGGTAACTGTTTGTGGCGTTGTTTATGTAAAAGTGTGGCGATGTGTTTGCGCCGAAGTTAGTAAGGGTTAAGGCGACGCCGGGCATGCCTGCTAGGGTTGCTGAAGGATTAACCGTGAGCATTGAGGTTGCTGTTACCGTGAATGTTGTGGTTCCTTGGAAACCAGTGTCTTCGGTTATAACCACGTTGTAGGTTCCTACCGGCACAGCTTGGTATGAAGAACGGGACTGCGGAAGCTCCACTCGTTATGGGTGCTGATGCTACCACCAAAATGTTGCCAAAAGTCACGTTAAACGTTGAGCTCCCAGTCATACCTGATTCGAAGACGGTCGCTGTGACGAGCGACCCAGTGGGTCCAGTAGCGGGTGATAGGAATACAGATACGGAGGCGATCAAGAATGTTGTTGTCTGGTTTAATCCGTTTGCGTCTGTTGCATTGATGTAGTAAACTGGTGGGGATGTTGGCAGGTTTGGAACGGTTATTGTTCCCACGAAGGCTCCGGAGACGGTTGTCGTGAATGTGGCTATCCTCAGTGTGCCTGCGGTGGTCGGTCCGAAGCGGATCGTGACTGCTGTGCCGGAAATTGCCGTGAAGTTTTGACCTGTCAAGGTGACGATGTCGCCTCCGACCCCGTGGTTACGGCTCACGGTTATTCCCGTGGTGCCTGTGACTGTGAAGCCGTTTCCAGTAGTTGTTATCGTGAAGTTGGGGTCGGCGGCGTAAACCGTGTATTGACTTTTTGGCAGAGTTGGCACGATAATTGAGCCGGAGAAAGTTCCATCTGCTAAGGTCAATATCGGTGTTAGTTCAACTGCGGGCGATGAAATGGCTAGGTTGCTTAGCGAGATGTTTACGCGCAGACCTGTCTGATGCGATAAGCCATTTCCTGTAACGGTCACAACTGCTCCAGACGGGTTAGATGTGGGAGAGACAAATACTGTTCCTGCGACCGTGAAGGTTATGGTGGCTGTATTAGGGGTTCCTGTTGCGTGGTCACTTGCACTGACAAAGTATAATCCGTTATTAACTGCTGGCACGGTAATGACTGCCGTGAAATTGCCAGTGTCTGAGGCGTTTATGGCTCCAACTTCTTTGGAGTAAACTGTTGTGCCAGTTGTGTTGAAGAAGAGTATAGTTATGTTGCGCTGTTGGTTGGTTGAATTGCCTGAAAAACCCGAGCCAGATACGGTCACTAAGCTTCCAGGAATGCCATTTGTGGGATTCATCGATATCGATGGGAGGACGTTGAATGCTGCGGCGGTAGTGCCAGAAAAATCTTTCACAATTATGTAGTGGCCACCCGCAGCTGCGTCCGGTATGTTAATGTTGACGATATACGCGCCAAGTCCATCAGCAAAATCCTGACCCAAGAGGGCCCCGCCGGTGTTTTCCCAGTAAACGGACACGGGACCACCTGGCTGAGCGCCAGTTCCTGTTACCTGAATCTGGTCGCCCTTACTACCTGCGTTGGCGCTTAAGGTTACAGTTGGAATCGCAAACCCAGATGTCAATATTGCCATTGCAGATATTGTCAGAATCGAGACTAAACCAAGCGCTAATGCGGCTTTGTTCACTTTAATCCCCTGGTATCCACGTATGAATATTGCTTCCATATAATTCTACGCATTAGAACATGTTGCTTCCATAAAAGCCGTGGGTAGCAGTCAAGAATTCTCGACTATCCTACGCTCACCTGATTTTTTAGTTGCACTGACTATGCATAGGCGAAAAGACAGCAGAAAAGACTCTGCAAAAAGGTCTAAGTCTCTTTAAACGAACGGTTAATCGCAGTCTTTGCGATATCAGCCGCACACTCCGCGATTCTTTTTATGTCGTCGCAGATGGAGTAGATTGCATAAATTAACTTTACATTCTTTTGCCTACTGGTAATTGCTTTTGACGTGATTTCTTGATCCAACTGAGAGATTGCTTGTTGTTTTCTCAGGATTTCTACTGAAGAGAGGACATCTTTCGAAAAGAAGGCGTTAACTGCCTTGATATACAAGTCAACAGCCTCTGTTCCCGCAATGAACATAAGTTCTAGTATGCTATCAGGTATTTTTTGTTGATTTTCGTCCAGCATTACTATTTGATTTGCTATGTCTGCTGAGTAGTCGGCAATGTGCTCCATCATGTAAACAAGCGTTTGTTTATCCATACCATCCAACGGGTCTACTCTAAGTTCATTTGCCAAGACAGCATTTTCTGCAGCGTTGCGAAGTACCCTTACTATGAATAAGGAAAAGTGACCCACGTCTTCGTCAAGAGATGAAGCAGATTTTGCCAATGTGACGTCTCGGTTCTTGAGTGCGTTCAATGTATCCTCGCACATGGAATGAGAAATTAAGTGCATCCTTTGAATTGCTTGCTCAAGCGAGACTCTTGATTCGTCCATGAGAGATTGAATATACATGGTTTTAGAGTCGGACTCCATAACTCTCATGTACAGTATTCTGGAAATGTTTCTAATGACCGTTCTCTGTGGAACGGCGAAGAATTTTTCGGCGATGAGCGTTATACCCGAGTAACCGCTTAGATAAGAACCCATTATTTTTTGAGCAATTAAGATCTCATCATCATTTTGGCCAATACGAATGGTTATCTCTTTAGGTGTTGCCTTCTTCTCGGTCCCTGGATAAACAACTAGGGCTCGGTCGCGCTGTATGGCAAGTGAAACAATGTCGCCTTTCTTCAATTCGTTCAGTTCCATCCAGTTCTTAGGAAGAGAAATGACCTTAGATGACCTTCCTAATGACATGATCTTTCGCTCCACATTATTCCCCCACATTTAAAGTTTTTGGTATATTAATACATCAACTGATTAATATATACTGCATAAGTCACCATAATAGGCGCATCGAGTTTGTTGAACCGAATTTAGTGCCCAAAGCAAACCAAAATTCTCATTGATGACGACTTCTACTCGCATCCGTACTCCTCTCACTGAAACATTCAATTAAAGAAACATAGTTACAGCAAAGTAAGCCAACGCTTAGCGTTTGCGTTTCTTCCAGTAGACCAGAAGGCCTAGGCAAATTCCAGCTGCCGTGGCGGCAAGCAGGATAGTGGTCCCCCATGATGGGAAGTCTGGGTTTCCCTCGCCGTTCAAGGTTATTACTAAATCACCCTTCAACGGCTTGGAGTATTCAGATTGAATCTGGACAGAGAACACCTGCATCGTGCCTTCATGGCTTGCCGTGCAGTCTACTGGATTCCAGACGGCATCAGTTTCTGTGGTGTAGGCTTTCAGGTCAGATATGCTCTGGTTTGTGCGTATTTTGAAGTAAGCTGTTGAAGTGGGACTTTGCGGTGAAAGGTAGGAGGCTATGTTGAGGTCGTAAAGAAAGAGGTAACTTCCATTCACCATTGGGAGTGGATGTTCGTAATGTATTTTTAGGGTGAAATTTGCTGTGACGGGCTTGATGGTGCAGTATATCATTGGCCAGTCGCCAATAGCTGTGTGGTGTAGAGCTGTTGGGTAGAGTTCCGTGTAGTTGATCCAGTCTATTGGTTTTTCATTCAAAGTTAAGTTTATGTTTGTTGTGCCTGGAGGTGTGGGATAGACCATCGGTAGGGTATCCAGCGAGAAGTAGGAAGAGTCGATGTTGAGAACGTGTATTGGGTATGTTCCGTCTATTTTGGCCCAGAGAGTTCCGTTCATGGTCGTAATCGTGTAGTTAACATATTCGATGGGCATGGAAAGAATTGGAATTGCTAACGCTTCGGTGGGCAGAGGAGTCGAATTATTGATTGGCGCGATGAGAGGATGGTTGTCTTGGTTGTTTTCGCCAATGACGTAAGGTGTATCTCCTATTCCATCGCCATCAGCATCTGTGCCGCTGTAGTCACTCCAGTAGTTTCTATCTATCGTGGGCTTAGCTGACAGCCAAACAATGATGAAGTTGTTTGACGAAACCCGATCGTTATTCATATTGTTTCCGATAATAGTTTGGTTGCCTCCGCTGTACGAGATGGAGACGCCGTTAACGTTGTTTGCAATTGTGTTGTTTATGATTAGTACATTGTTTGGTTTACTCATTATGTCGATTCCCGTATCACAATCTGCGATGTAGTTGCCTACGATTGTGTTGTTGCTGGTGTTTACAACTTCTATCCCCCTGCTGAAGTTCACGATTCGCAGGTTCCTTATGGTCACATTTGAAATTTCGGGCCGCGTCGGAGCTTGCCCCCTCCCGTTTGAGAGGTCGATCCCTATCGCACCTCGATATCCCTCAAGAGTGTAGCCTGCGCCGTCGATTACAACATCGCTCCTCTGAACCTGAATTCCGCCTGAAATGCTGCCTGTCAAAGTGTAGAGGCTTTCGACCCGTTGAATCTGGTTTGTTCCTTCTATGCTTCCGTCAGCCATGATGATTATGTTTGTAGAAGACTGAGCTGATGCCAGATGCATAACCTGAATTCCCGCCAGGGTTGAGGAAATAAGTATCGCGAGAACCGCCAACGCCGTTCTATTCATCAATGCTTAGCCTCTTGTTTGCGTTTCTTGAAGTAGACAAGCAAACCAGCAATCACAACCACTGCTGAGACTCCTGAAACAGCGCCGACAATTACAACGGGAAAGGGATTTGCGACAGTAAAATTAACTGGGTCAGAATTTCCCCGTACCACGAAACTTGAAAGTGGATTACCCCAATTCACTGGTGTTGCCACGTAGTAGCTGTCTGCTTCAACGCCTATCTCAACGCTATAAACTCCTGGTGTCAAATTTAGGATGGTTGAAAAGTTTAAAGTTCGTGCGCTCGGATAAAAAAGTGTATCAATATCATGAACCGTGATGTTTTGACGTTGCCCACCATCCAATCTGTAATAGACCGAGGTTATGTTTTCAAAGCGGGTTTTGTCGTTAACTGTTATGCTGAAGTTTAGCCATAATTCGGTGGAATTGTAGGTCTGGTTTTGGATTGGAGACTGCACAACAATAGTGGGTGGTGTGGTAATGGGTTCCCATGGAAGCGGGAATAGTGGAGCAGGATTAGCCGTTGCGAGATTGACGAATATTGCTCCAGCTACCATCGAAAACAACAAAGCTAAGATTATTATGAGTGCTGATGCTGTTCTTTTCATATTGGCTCAGCCTTATGTTCTTGTTTCTTCCAGTAGATCAGACCCCCAGCCGCAACCGCAGCCACGACCGCCAGAGAAACAGCCGCTTCGATGTATGGTAACCAGCGCGGTGCGAGATCTCCCTCTGTTTCCGGTGAAGGTGCCGAACCATTCGAGTTCTCTAAAGAGGGGAATTGCGCTACCGGGGGAGAGACGCCAACAGTGAAGCTAACTGTAGTAGCGTTGATTATTCTCACGCCCTCGGGCTCCATGGAGTCAGGAAAGTATCTTTGAATCGTCAAATTGTACGTTCCATCTGAGAGATTCAGCAAAGCGGCGCTGCCCTGTGCGGTGTACCTTGGATAGTTGAACGTGTAGTTACGCTCAGCTGACCCGTCCCCGTACCAACCTGTCTCAGTTCTCGTGGAGACAACGGGTGTTGCCACGTCAACTGGTTTTCCCTTGTTCAGGATGTAGCGGGTTTTGAGCTGTTCTTCGTTGTTGGTTTCAACCGTGAAATTCAGAGGAATATTTCTCTCGACGTAAGTTCTGTTTTGGGGCGATTGCACTCTGATCACGACGTTGTCAAACAGTCTTACGTACGAGCTTGGATTAGCTAAAGGTTCAACAAGCAGTTTCCCAGCTGACACTGCGACTAAGACTGCAAGCCCCACAACCAGTATTGTGCTCCTCATGAGGACTTAGCCTCTTGTTTTTGTTTCTTGCGGTAAACCAGAGCCGCTACAGCGACCACAGCAGCAATTGAAACTCCAGAAGCGGCAACGACGTTTGTAGCGGGAAACGGTTCGAGCGGCAAAGGTGCCTGCTCTTCGGCTATGGCGAAGTCGATGGTTTGAGAGGCACCAACGTTTCCAGCGACGTCCCAAGCATAAACCGTCACGCTGTGCGCTCCAGCGGATAATCCCGTGAGTGTGGTGTTTCCGTCAATCGTCACGTTGCTAACATTGTCCAAGCAGTAGCTTAAGGCAGACGCTGGCTCGCTCAGGATAAAATCCAACGGAACCTCGGATTGAACATAGGTTTTGCTCTCCAAGGACAGAACAGCTACGGCTGGGGGCGTTGCGTCCACTGTGAAGTTTATCGTGGAGGAGGTTGCGTTGTAGTGAAGCTCTTCAGGCGGCATCTTCCACCAGAAATACAGCCCACGCCATTCAGGAGGATAATAGTAGCTGATGCATGTGACGCTGAAGAATACCGTGTGGTTCCCGTCGGAGACTTCTCTTGTGAACCCCTTTAGGCACAGAGGCTGAGAGGCAGGGTCTGCGGGAGTCTGATAAGGAGCGTTAGCGTAGTTGCTCGGATCTTCGATGGATGATTGATTAGCCACTTCAACGCGCTCGCCATCTAGGAAGTATTGAGCGGAGAACAGGTAGTTATGTGTCCATGTTCGAGGCTTCAGTATCGTGAATGAGTAGGCAACGTTTCGAACATTATACGTTGGTCCGCCGGTCTGCAGCACCAATGCAACCGAGGGTTTGCTCATGTCAGGGGTCTCATAGTATGTTATGTCAGTCCGAAGAGGATTGGCACTGGCAAAATCCACGAGCGACGCTTGAGCTAGTGAAAGCGAGAGAACCACAGCGAGCGAGAACGCCACTGCTACTCTTCTCAGACGAAAGCCCCACGATTCAACCCTGTTTCTCAGAATAAAAGAGTTCTTGTAAAGGTTTCTTGACTAAGCCTCAGTCAAGATTTCTTGACCAATGTGTTCAGCCGTTTGCGTTTCTTCCAATAGGCTAGTGTGGCAATTAGAGTTGAAAACGTGTATTCAGCTCCCTCCGAGAATAATCTGTCCTCCAGAAGAACGCTCAACAACGGTCAGTGCTTGCGCTCTTCTAGAGGATGGCGCTTAAGCGTAACAGCTATATAGTTACATAACTGCAGTGTCATTCATGAACAAGTACGTTACGATATCTGTTCCGGCAGAGGTTAAGAAACGCCTCGAAAAAGCCAAGGGCGACAAAGAGTGGGGGGACTTTCTCCTCGAACTTTACACAGAGAGACGGCTGCTGAAAAGCAAAAAAGCTTTCGAAGAAGCGGCAAGCCTGCTCACTGCCGAAGACCTCAAGTCGATGACTGAGTCAAGTGTTGAATTTAGGGAGAAATTCACCTTCTCATGAACCTCCTCGACACGGGCATAGTCATAGAGATGCTGAGACAGAAGAGATACAGTCCAGGCGCAATCTCACCTCTGTCGCTCATCGAAGTTCTGAGAGGTGTAGAAGACAAGAAAAGAACAAGAGTTAAACATTTGCTAGAAGAGAGTTTTTCAGTCGTCAACATAGACAACCGAATCATAGAGACATACTGCGATGTTTACTGCAAACTGAAAAAGGAAGGCATCCAGCTGCCCGATGCAGATCTCATCATAGCCGCCTCCGCGATGGCTCACGACCTAACACTTGAGACAACTGATGAACATTTCCAGCGATTGAAACCTCTCGGCTTAAAGATTGGGTGAGCTCCACTCAAACCTTATTCTGTCGAACAGAGAAGCACACAAAATAGAAATGACCCCAGGGAAACAACCCGGACTTCATCTGGAAGAGTTCCCCCTCAAACAACTAAGTAGCTTTGCGTTTCTTCAAGTAAACTAGCAATCCAGCGGCAGCCAATGCAATGGTCCCGATTGAAACAGCAACGACTAGTTCAGTGGGAAGTCGGTCTGGCTCGGAGACACTAAAGAGTAATGTTTCGGAGGCGTCAGGGTTTCCAGCCATGTCAGTCGCGTAAACAGTTATGTTGTGGGCGCCTTTGGATAGTCCCGTTAAGGTGGTGTTTTCAGTCAGTGTCACGTTGTCTTGTCCATCTAAGCTGAAGGTTACCAGAGAGAAGGGCTCGTTCAACACGAAATTTAATGGCACATCTGGCGTCTCGTATGTTTCATTCAGGGGGTGAATTAATGTGACTTGTGGAGATGTGGAATCAATTGTAAAGTTTATTACTTTGCAGCTTGCCATGTCAAAATCATACCAGGTGAGGGTGTTCATATCTGCGTATCCTCCTCCCCCTGTTGAATTGATGATAATGCTGTGTTTTCCTTCAGGTATCCCGGCGATGGTGAAACTGAATTCCAAGAAAAATGGAAAATCGTTGGGAGTGTACTCTTCAAAGTTTTTTGTTCTGTAAGCATGTTCGGGAGTTTGCATCCAATCTCCTTTGTAATCAACAGTGGAGAGGAACTTGGTTAACAGGTTTGAGGCGTCTGGTCCGGTTACGTTGAATGATAGGACAACATTACCGCTACCGTAGAATGCATTCTCCTTTGGAGATGCGATTGTAATGCTAATTGGCTTAACGTAGGCTGGTGCAGACACACTTTCGTGATTCATATAAGGGTTAGCATTAACCAGGGAAAAACCAATCGCAGATGAGGCGATTAGGGTGAGAAGCAGGCACAACGCGACCGCTTTCCTTTTCATGTTCTCACGCCCTGTTCCCGTTTCTTCAGGTAGATCATGGCAGCCACGGCAACCACAGCTGCCACAACCGCTACAGAAACAGCGGCAACGGGTAGCCATGGAAAAGGCTCTTCGGGAACAGCGCCGAGGTTGAAGGCGATGTCATAGTAAACAGTCTGCGGGGTTGCCCAGTTGCCTTCGGTGTCGTTGGCATAAAGCGTCAAGAACCTGCTCTCGTCTGGAATCTCGATTAGGGTTCCGTTCGCAGGAGCGGTTATGTTGGTGCCGCCGTCGAGACTGTAGCCAACCCATGAAATCGAAGCGTTTGTCCAATAGGTCAATGGCACATTTGCGACAGGATTGTAGATGGCAGCATACGACTGATTAGCAGGAGACAAAATCAAAACGGTCGGAGAAATAGAAGATGAAGGGGAGGTCGCCGTGGACGAGGACGAAGATGACTGGCTCGAAGACGTTAATTGCCAATAGCTCGTCAGTGGTGATAAAACAGGCAAAACCGACTCCCAAGGTTCAGGCAAAACGGGCACTTTATCTGAAATATCAGGCTGCCTCAACAGTGGATGATTGTCCATGTTGTTTCCAGTCAGAACGTAGGGGGTGTTTCCCGTTCCTGATTGACCCGCTTCAGACGCATTTGGATACTTGGTTAGGTAATCGTCCCAGTAGTTGCCTTCTTTTCCATCATCAAAAGAGTTGATGCCTGTCACAGGCCAGTTGACTCCAAAGTTCTTAGAGTTGTTTACGAAAATGTTGCGAAGGAACAGATTGTTCTCCGCAGTCACTCCGTTGCCACCTAATGCCAAGCCGTACCCGTCATGCCTTATTCCCACTCCAGTGTTCTCAACGATGTTTCCAAAAAAGACGTTGTATGAGCCTGCCCCCATGAGGATGCCCCATAAGCCGGATTTTCCTATTTTGTTCCCTGCGAAGAGGTTGTAAGAACACGAATGGGCATAAGAGCCTATCCACATGCCCATATTGGCGCCGGATAGGGTGTTGTTTACGATGATGTTCGAATTGGCATTCCCGCTCTCAAAATACGTCAGTGAGTTTTCCAAGATTGTGCTGTTGGAGCAGGTTAGGCTGAGACTGCCAGAGTTGCCAACAATCAGATTTTGGGAGCCGCCGATTTGAAGACCAATGCGGGTGTTGTTTGCTACCATCATGCTGGAGCCTTGCAAGCTGCAAGTGCCAAGAGTATTTTTGTATAGTTGTAGCCTGTCGCCATTCCCGTTGATAGCATAATCGCCTCCCAGAATCGTAAAACCAGAAATGGTGATGTCACTGGAATTTATGTACACAGCAAAAGTTGGTGGTGGAATGAAATTTGCTGGCTGGATTCTTAGACTTGCTGTTTGCATATCCAAAGCTTGCGCTGGCGAATTAAGCAACACAAACGACTTGTCCGCAGAGGCGGATACACCAGAAAATACGCCTTGGACTACTGTCGAATTAACGCCTAAGTCTTTTAGCGTTGCACCGCCCACTATAACCGTGCTCTTTGCGTCTTCCCCTCTTAGTGATATGGGTTTGTTGAGGGCTATTCCTCCAGCATAATTGCCACTTCTTACAAAAACAGTATCGCCTGAAGAAGCATTTCCAACGGCGGCTTGTATGGAGGGATAATCATCGGGAACCGTGATTGTTTTTGAACTTGACTTAACAACGTGGACTCCGACAACTAACGAAAACAAGAATGCAGATATGATTATTGCCGCCATGAATGTCTTCTTATCCATAGGCGATCATGTAACCAATGATTTAATCCATCTAAAAGCGTTCTTGTCAGGGTTTCTTGACTAACTCGTAGTCAAGGTTTCTTGACCACTCTGCGCTCAGCTGATTTTTTGGTCGCCGTGACTGGTTAGCGTTTTGTGCCAACCTTTTGGATCTTCATTTCCTCAGTTAGAAGCCAGGTTTTCCCTTCGTCATGTGTTTCCTCGGAATGCCATCGGAAAGACTGAGGTGTAATTTGAGAGAATATCCACTTTTCGGGGTAACCCTCGGCAGTCTTGTGTTCGAGAACGATCTCATCATTGACGGCGCGGCCAATGAATGTCTGAACGAGCCCTTTCAGGGGTGAGAGCCAAGTGCTGCGCCATGCGTCAATCTTTGGGTCGTAGAATCGGATAGTTGTGCCGAACATAATCATTTTTTTGGAACCTTCCCGGCAGCCCATCCAAACATCCTGTATTGCCGTGCCGCCAAGAATCCAGCCGAAGTGAACCTCGCCCTTCATCTTGACCCACGTTCCGTCTGCTTGAATGTACCGGGCTTCGACGATCTCCCAGTCACCCACGAACTGACCAAACAGCATCAGTTTCTCTTTCAAGGTTGGGTTAGGACCTTTTGCTCCCAAGCCTTCAATAAACCAACCATTATTGGTTCTCGAATTCTCCACCATTTCAGCCACCCAATCCAATCATGTCTAAGAGGGATTGTTTTGAACAGGAAATAAGATTTTTCACTGCAAACATCTTGCAGATAATACTATGTTTTTTTCCGGTGGGATTCCAGTCTTTTCACGAGATATTCATAATGGGCAAAGAAGGCAGGTTCCTTGAGGCCCTCCCTCATTGCGTAAATAACCGGTTGCATACGAATCCATAGGATATTTAGAGTTGGACCGAAGAGGTGATCGACCATTTTCATGTCGATTAAACCCTGCTCAAGAAGCACACCAACTCCATCAAAGAGAACAGCGACTTCGGTGACATCAGTGAAACCATGTTTTTCCCTGTAATCCTTTAAGTTTGTGAATTCTGCGGCGCCGACTTTGTTTACGGCTTCCACCATCTCTTTTGTGCCAAATTTCTCGTAGATTTTCATGATGATGTCTGTGCGTCTGACTCTGTTTAGGTGACGTATTTCTAGAATGGTAAAGACAACTCCGACTATGATGCTTGCCATTGTTACTATTGACGTCGCTGTGGGTATGTCAATCAAGCGATAGATCTCAGTGATAATGCATCAAGTGAATTAAAGAAACTTTTGCGCTTGCAACCCTTGCTCAGAGAAAACGAACGTCATTTCGTGCAAAAATGCGAAAAAGAAAACGTACAAACGATTCTGCCCAAAGAAAGTCAATATGAAAGGATCAGTTAACAGATGCGAACACATTTATGTCTGCGTTGCGGCGACGGCGTCTAGCCTTCACTAAGACAATCGAGGCGGAAAGGATGGCGATTGTAAAGGCTTCGATCAGGATGCCGGGCAATTCGGGAATGGTGTTGTCAGCCACGACGAAGCTAACAGTGTCTGAGGCTTCGATGAGCCAATCGTGTCTTGGGCGTAGACTGTCAGCGTGTGTGATCCAAAGGATAATCCTGTGAGAGTGGTGTTTTGTGGTAGCGTAATGTTTGCTTGCCATCTAGAGCTGTACGATGTCCATAAGATTCTTTGCCTACTGTGAAGCTTAACGGAACGTCTTTGCCCGCGTAAGTGGTGTTTTGTATCGAGGTGACTTTGACGTTTATCGGAACAGTGTCCACTGCAAAGTTTGAGAAGAAAACCGTGTTCGAAGCACCGTTGTTGTAGTCCGCATCGGCAGCGTAGACTGTCATGTTGTGTCGTCCATCGGGAAGGGTGACAGTGGTGTTTCCTGATATCGTGACGTTTCCTCCTTTGTCTATTTGATAAGCCATCCATACAGTGAGGTTTATCAACGCTGCAGATGAGGGGCACGCTGCTTGTCGTGTAGATTTTGTTTTCAGGGGATAAAACAGTGATTTTTGGCGGAGTGACGTCCCCCGTTCTCAGCGTGACTCTGACAGGAGCCGTCAAGCCCTGTCAGTATTTGCCCGTAACTCTGTTGGGTTCCCGTCATAAGGAACTGATTGGGGCTGGGCTGACTGATAGCGTAAGCTCGGGTGAACTGCAAGTTGTCATCGGACAGCCCGTCGTAGTTGCGGTTCCACTGAACATTCCCCAATGAATCGGTAATCATCAAGAATGCGCGGTCGCCCGTCAATGCATAGCCGCCGTCGCTGGTCTGAACCACTGCGTAAGCGCCGAGCCCTGCGTATGTTCGGTCCCACTGAACGTTTCCCGACCAAGTCGGTTTTGATGAGCCTCGCCGAGTACGAGCCTGCGCTGGTTCGGGCTCCAGCCGGTTACTGCGTATCCTCCGTCGGTTGTTTGAATGGCGCATTGAGAGTCAGCGTCGTTTGTGTTCCGCGTAGGTTCGGCTCCACTGTGTTTGACCAGAAGAATCGAGTTTGACAAGTTAAACGCGTTGCCGTATTTCGTTGCCAACGCATATCCTCCGTCGCTTGTGCGGACTATCGAGTTAGCTTCTAAACCAAACTCTACGTCCGATTCCACTGCTATATCCTGAAGAATCGGTCTTAACCAGCCAAGCGCTTTGGGACGAAACGCCAGAGGATGTAAAGCCTGCGAGAACTAGCCGCCATCTGATGTCTGAACGACGCAGTCTGCTCCGTCATCTTCCGGACCGCCAAAAGTCACGTTCCACAGCATGTTGCCGTTCAAGTCCACTTTAAGGAGGTACATGTCGAATCCGCCAGCGCCGTATGACTTGGTTTGGCCTGCAAGCACGAGGTTGCCGTCAGCTAGATTGAATCACGCTTCTCGCCAGCTCATCTTGGGGTCCCCCGTACGTTTTTCTCCACGTCACTGAATCCATGTAGTAGCTACCGATTCCTGGAAAAACATTGAGCTGTGAGGATACTTTAATCAGCCAAACATCAGAGCCGCCCGTGCCAAAAGACGCTGTGGACCCCGCCAAATACGTAACGTTGGTGCTGCTTACGGTGACCAACGAGTATGGGATATCATCTTTTGCCCAACTTGCACCAAACTCGGCGCTCAAGTTCAACGTATTACTGGACACCGGAGCAAAGTCAGCTTTTGTCGGCGGGCAATACAGGAAAACAAAAAACATAGAAAACAAGAGGACACTAACAAGAACCTTGCCTTTCAGCCTTGTAGCGGCGGCAGATATTGGGCGGGTGACTCCCATCCTGATCCCCCACTTACTTGTATATGGAAGCTTCCTTTTAACTCTCCCTCCAGAACAAAATGTACTAAAAAATAGAACAGGCAATGCCTCAGCTACCTACTCTGACGACTTAGGTTCAAATCCAGGGCGCTTCACCAGTCATTTTGTCTCTAGCTTTTGAAGCGCGCGATGATGCGCTTAGAATATTGAGCACATCCCACCCGCTCCGAACCTGCCCAGAACTGGGAAAAACGCTCTGAACACATAAGCAATGGCAAGGGGATTCATACCCGTTTGGGAGTAAGTCCGGTAGAGATTTTAACCAATTTGGGTTCGAGTCCTCTGAGAACCATCGGAAAGCTGTTCAGTAAAAATTCCAATATCAATTTGTTAGAGAATTAAGAATTTTGTATGGAAACACCCAGATAATTATTTGACTCTATGTTTGGTTGGTTGAACTAAATTTTAATTCAAAAAAGGAAAGAGAGATGTCTTCTATCTTCCAATGACTTTCTTTGCGGCTATCTCGATGTCTTTGGCTTTGATGGTTCTTCTTCCAGAATGCAGCGCGAAGTCCAATGCTTCCTTCGCGATTTTTATCCCGATTTCTTCCAAAGCCTCAGCAAGTTCTTCTGCCGCCGCTTCGCTAACTCGCTCTGCTCCTGTCTTCTTGCACAGTCTGTGCATAGGAGCAACAGCTATTTCTAACTCGGTCATAAAGTTCTCCCCAGCCTCATCTCTTTTTAAAGCGGTACTTAACCCTTGTTGTGAGCTGGCTTTCCAATGAAATTTTTTTGTTTACCGTGCCATTCTGCCGTTCGTAAAAAAATTTTAGTCTGAGAGAGAGAAATCAACGGGTAAACGCAATCAGACCAGAAAAAGGAAGCAGAAGGCACAGGCGCAGGGCACTAAACACGGTAAAATCAGCGAAAACAGGCAGTTACTAGCTCTCAGTCGCACTCAGTATAGGGTTCGGGAACCCCTCAGAAATATAGACGTACCTTTAGAGGAAACTGGGAAACGGTGAAAAAAGGGTTGTTTTAAGGTCTGTAGGGCCAAAGAAGGGTCAAACAAATACCCCTCGCGAGAGGGCAAAAAAGAGGCAAAGTGAATGGAATAGGCATAGGATGAAACTGCGTCTGAACCATGATAGGAAACTATAATACGACTAAATAACATACGTGATTTAAGGTTAACGGGGAGCTGGGACTCCGCGACCTGGCTGAGAGGACGGCTAAAAGTTGCCGTCGACCCAATGAACCTGAACCAGGTAATGCTGGCGGAGGGAAAAAACAGTGAACCAATCAATCCAAAAACCGTTTTTATCAACCGAGATACTTGCAGAGCGCGCGCCACAAGCTCAAGAAACTCCTAAGCCGCATAAAAAAAAGACTCCCGAAGAAGACGAGGCGAACTGAGTGATGCAGCCGCCTGAGAACTACCCTGGATTAGTGTACGTTTGCGGAACGCATGAAGCTGGTGGATGAAAATAGACAAAGGTGGAGCTGTCATGGTGTGTAAATACTGTGGAGGAGAAGTTCAGAAAGAACAGTTTGCTAACATTTGGAGAGCCAAACCTACGGCGTACGTCTGTAAAACTTGCAGAGGAGTTCAATAGAGAAAGAGGAGAAAATATGGATAAAACATATAGATGCCCTAAATGCGGAGATTCTAAGGCAAAATATGATTATGGTCTAAGAAACTTCGTATGCCCAATAGATCATACTCCATTATCAGAATACCAGTAAAGAGGTGGCTGTTGGAAAAGCAACGAGACCATTCAAGGCGTTCCCGTCGGTTCAGGCATCCTGCTCGGACCTGATGATGTCAAAAGCGAAGAGAGGTGAGATAATGCAAATACAAGTAGATGTATCGAATGACGTTTGGCAGAAATTCTGTTTGCTGTGCACAGGCAAAGACCCAACGACAGTCTTAACGGAAATGGTCGAGAACGCCTGGAGAGTAACTCATCCAGAAAACAAAAAACTCCCTTGAGGATAACCTGAAACACAAAAGACAGGCTGATGAACGACTAACAGTGACGGTTCGGACTCACCTCCCTCCCGTCATTGTTGGCACTTGCCGAGTAACGCGCTATGAGGCGTGTGCCCGTCTGCCTGTCTGTGAATCTAAGCAACAGTTGAGGGAAAAAAACAGGAAAAGAGGTGAAGAAAATGCAGTCGGCCTTTGTTTTCATAAACACTGAACCTGCCTCGATGCCAGAGGTGCTGAAGAAAGTTAAAGCAGTTGAGGGGGTGGAAGAAGCCGAAATGGTGTATGGAATCTACGATATTGTTGCAAAGGTGAAAACAGAAACTATGGACAAACTCAAGCATATCATTACTTACAAAATAAGGGCACTTGCAAATGTTCGTTCAACACAAACCATGCTGGTTATCCCCCAAGAATAGCCTTTCAAACAGTAGTATGGGCAGGTTTTGCCCTCTGATTCTGCAAAACAATATAGAAAGGCAGAAATCCAGCTCTGCATCTATGATTATGGCGAAGGTTTTGTGAGTAAGCGTAGTTATTTTAGCAATCCTGAATGTAGGGATTGCATGTACAAGGGTAGTAGTTACTGTTGGGGTCAATGTCCCTATAGCATCTGGAAAAGAGATAGGGATTACTAATACTTCTGGAGAGTTTGTGGAGATAGCAAGTTGTTGATAGAATTCGTTAGCGATGCACAATTGGGAACACTTTTGTCCAGTCCTGGGTTTCTTGGTTAATGTAGATTATCCAACAAGAGATGTAAAACTGCACAGTATTCGTTGCAAGTATTGTGACCCAAGAAGAAAAATAGGTGGTAAGCCATCGAGTAAGAGTCTTAACAAGACTGGAGAGTTTTGGTTTTCAGCCAGCTGCAAAGAGGCTGCTTCAAAAGCAATGAGATTGCTGATACCAGAGGATACACGTACCAAGTTTGTCCTTTCTGCAATCCATTGGATATCCACGACAAGCATTCTAACGAAGTATGATTGCTACTTTCTTCTTTCTATTTCTTCATTCGAATGTTTGTGAAGTGAAAAAGAGAAATTAGTTTTCCATCTTGGAAACTTTTTAGGATTGCGTGTTGAACATGGGACTGGAAATTATCAAGTCCGCTGTTGCTCTGTTGCAAGCCGTTGGTATGTTGTATAGGACAGCCATTCTGAGAAGAGCTTTAACATCAACATCATGAGGCAGAGATTCTAATGGGTCCCAGAAGAATATCAGATAGTCCTAGTTTCTTGTTAGCAATCATAGCTCCAATCTCCATGTCTCCTCCATGTGCACCATCCTTAAGCAGCTTAATCTCCAAAGACGTTTTTTCAATAATCTTCTTTCCTGTACCACCAGTTGCATACAGGTTATACCTGGATAAGGTTCCTTTATTGAAATCGCACCATTCAATCAAATCTTTCTTCTTGTTGTCATGCGCTACAAGAGCAATATTTTTCATACATTCACCACCTAGTTAATGCTTGGAATAGCGAGTTTCTTAGGTAACTAACCGTTGTCATATAAAAACCATATGGACTACTTAGAATGTTTGTGAAATGGAAAAAGTAAAAACTTTAACATGAATAGAGATTTTGCTCTAAAGCGTTCCTAGAATGTGTATGAGTGCACCGTTGATTAACGATATAGTCCAGATTATGAAGAGAGGCAACATTATTTTCTTCACTCTTGAACATGCCATGTTTGAGAGCGGCTTGGATGCCCAAAACCCAACAATTATGAAGCCTAAGATTTCTGCTGCAGTTCCCAAGACTGCATGAGACCAGACATTGAAGGCGTTAAGAAAAGAAAGCTCCCCAAGCTCTCCAAATCCGTTTGTAAATGAGAGAATCATCACGATGAAGATAAGAACAGTGTGCAATACCAGAGCAAGAACCGTCAAGTAGCCATGTGTCAGAAGATTTTTCTTGCCGCCATAGCCCTTAACAAAAGGAAGACCCAGAACTAGAAGAAAAAGAATCACAACTTGAAGAACAAGCGAAATTTTACCTGCAGGGCTGCCATAATCATCTCAACAAGATGTTAGCATATTTATTGTCTTAGTTTTTTGTTGTCATAGCACGTGGAATGTTTTGTGAAGTGAAAGCCAAACTGTGAATACTTCTTTCTATTGAGTCCTTGGAACTTTTGTGATTACGGCGTATGAAGTTTTGGGTGTTATGGTTCTGAGTTTTTCAATGAGACATAAGTGTTAAACGACAAACTAACTTAATACACATTGGAGGGAATAATATGTATGAAGAGTTCATTGGTAAACTGAAAAAGCGAAAAGAAGAGCGTGACAAGAACTACAACCGACTCAAAGGCATGATAGAAGGATTTCGTTTAACCAATTTCAACCAAACAGAAGAGAGCTTAGTGTTAATTGTTGAGTACGCAATGAACAGTTTCAAAGATCATCAGGATTCTATTGACACTCTCAGGGAAGCAACAATCTACTCATTTCAAAGACTTGAAACCGTAGAAAAAGAAATGAAACAGTTGAGAGAAACTATGGATACGTTAAATGAGAATCGATAGAACGGTTTTGACTACTATTTCTTTTCTATTGAAGTGATTCTGATTAGTTCTTTCGGTTAAGGTACCACTGCTTTGCACTATTCCTTTGACCTATAATGACAGTTAGAACAATACCAACCTATATCTGGCGTAAACCTATACCCATACTCCCCACATTTAGGACAACGACTTGCGCCTCTGATCTCTCTAATTGTCTGTCCCATTTTTCCCTAATCGCCTCTTTTCTTACGTCCTTGCTTTCCAGTATTCTTTTGCTTCCCTGTATTCTTTCTCTTTTTTGGCTGCTCCCTTTTTGGCACTGCATTCTTGACAGAGGCAATTACCTTTGCGCTGCACATACCTTGTGTAGAACATCTTCCCGCAATTCTCGCATCGATGATCGCCCATGATTTCGCCTTCCGTATAATGGTTATCTTCCAAGAATTTAACTGGTTTTACATTGTTCCAAATAGGTAAGACTCAATTGTCAGGCTCCCAAGGAAAAGCTACTTGGAGGGCAATAACGCGATGAGAAAGAGTCTGCTTAGCGCGGGTGCGTGTTATGTGTCTGAGCATTAAAATGGGAGTTCTTAGTCCCGCAGGTTCCACAGAACTTCTGGGTTATGTCTATAGGTTTTTTGCATTTTTCGCAATCGTACAGTAATTGCGTGCCACAATTCGTGCAGTATTTCTCCTCCAAGTTATCTGTTCCACATAAGCACCGTACCATACTCCACAACCCGATTATTATTATCTGCTCTGCGCTTTTAAGTTGTTCTGCAATTTACGAGCGCTTGCTAATTCAAAAAGGGGACAAAACTTCTATATGTCAGGTATCTAAGCTTGAACTAGCGATGATCGAGTATGATACCTGAACTCTGTAAATCGAGAAGGAAAGGAAAACCCAAACGAGAAGGCAAGCTTAGCGGATCCAAACGTCGAATGCTTCAAGGCGTCTAAAGAACGTAAACCCATTACTTCTCCAAAATTGCGTGAAATTTACTCTGCTAAATTGAATGGGTGAGGAAGGTAATTCCTGAATTGAAGGAATAAAAAGAAGAGCTTAGATAAGCATGTTGTGCTTTCGCCAAAAAGGCATTTTGGTCTCTGAAGGTTCTTAAAACCTGTTCTTGAGGAATTCCTATTCTTTTGTAAGCGTTATTTCAATTGTTGAAATATTTCGTGTTTTGGTTTCGCCCTCTCTTGGCGGCATCTCTTGTGTTCCTATTGCGATTTTGCTTACCTTTAGGTCTTTTAGGAAGCGGTTTCTCGTTATTTCAGCCGCATCAACAGCCGTAGTTATTGCTTGCCCTCTAGCCTTCAAGGTTATCTCCTTAGCATTGCTCGCTGATAAGCCCGTAATGATAGCTAGCACGTAGTCCATTGGCATTTTGTTTCCAACGAAAACAATTCCTGATTTTTCCGTCATTTTCTATCACCATTTCAAACGATACTGCCTATACTAAGCAACCTATCTAATAAAGCCACAATAGAACAGTCACCAATGCAAGACGTATATTGTTCTATAACAAAAGCTCTCTGCGCGGGGGTTGAGTGGATAAAATTTTAATCCAACCAACGCACGCACCATGAAAGGGGAAAATGGTGCTATTTTCGTTTTTTGAAGTGTTGTATTTCCTCGATTGTTGTGGCGTACTGGAATCATGCTTAGTGCACGCGTATAGCTTTAGGACTTGGTTTTTGACACCTTTTTGCAGGTAATTAATGGGCGCTGGTTTTGGTAACTGCCAATTTGTTTATCTCAGAATAACTTTATGTTTCCCTTTTTCTGCAATACTTCTTACGGCATAGGCACCTATTTCGCCGCTATACTTTATGGTAAGTTTGGCATCATTAGCGTAAGCCAATTCAGCGAATTCTATCAAGCTATATACACCGTAGTCTCTAGCTGACACTTCGATGCTGGTTCCTTGTTCCAAAACTTTATTTATTTCATACACGCTTCTCGCCACAGATAATTCTTCCCAGAGAGTAGTAAGCTCTGGTGCCCTTTCGGTTATCAGCAAATATAAGATTTGCTCAGAACCTGATTGTCCAATTGTTGGAACGTTTAGTTCTTACAAGGAAGGACGTTGGTTTTTGAAAGTTCAAGAACCTTTGGCTTATTCGGTATCTCTTCTTTTGAGATATTGCTTTTCACTTTCAGTAAGTCCCCTTTCCAGTTGTCTGGCACGCGCATACGCCGAACGTGAATTCAGAGTCCATAAATTGCTTATATGCATCTCTTTGTATTGGCTTAGTGGGTTTCAACATGCGGCGCTCTAAACTGGAAATGTACATTGACATCCTAAAGGTGTTAGCTCGGAAAGGACCGCTCAAACTGACTCACGTAATGTACAAGGCTAACCTCAACTGCGGCGTACTGAAGGGCAACCTCGAATTTCTAATCAAACAAGGTTTGGTTGAGGAACGAATTGTTCCGAAACGAAGAGTGGTATATGCCGTTACTCCACGGGGAATTACAGTGCTCAGGTACTTCAAAGAGCTAAAACAAGCACTTCCAATAGTTGAAGAAGCACAAAATGGCATGTCTACCCCGTACTAATCCTATTGCGCGTTGGGTTTTCTTGCTTAGCGTTCGGCTGCGCGGTTTCTAGGGGGTATATTCCTAGTCAGAATTTTCTTCATCAATCGCATAGTTGACAGCCTCAGAGCAGAATTGGGTTAGGGGCGAAAGTGTACCCTCTATAGGAGAGATTGGACAGTAAAACCACCTTGCCCCTAACCAACAAAGATGCTATTTACTGCGATCTGCACTTAAGTTTTGCCTCAAAACAAGAAAACATGCACACTCTAGCACCACGCGCGCCTGGAGTTCCTAAGTGGATAGAGGCGGGTTAGCGGTTTTTCAGTGATTCTCGAAGGTCTGCACCAGATCAAGTGTCCTATGTGAAGGGGGTATGTTGGGCTACAAATATTAACCTGAAACCTTCTCTTTGCTCTTATGCTGGGCTGGAATGCATCTCAAACTGCGCGCAACCAAGCACAAATTCCACTCAAGGTGGAGAATCCGCTTTGCAGTCGTCGACTTAGATAAATCCGACCATTATCCACAGAATTTCGTTTGCGGGCTACCCGCGCTAAACGTAGCCTTGCTAAATAAAACTGCTGAATACCCTTTCTTGCAGTTTTTCGGAAAAAGAAGCTCTGAGGTGGCTAAGGCACTTCTGACCGACGCTTTGGCTGAGGAAGGCGATTTAGAGGTCACAGCCGAGGTTGAACGAAGACTGAATTTGCTTGAGACTAAAACTCGTGGCTAAGACTAGCACGCGTGTGTGGCTTGCGCGGGTAGGCGAATGACAGGGGCTCATACCCATTCGGGAGTAAGTCCGGTACGACTCATTTTCAGCGGTTTTTGCTGGTAAATTGGTGCTATTACCCCCTTTGCAGCAGCCTTTCTCCATCTTCTTGGCGTCAACAGATGTCCGACCCGTTTGGAGGGCTAGTCCCGTCGGCTCCACCATTTGTTTTTTAGTCGAAAATTTGAAAGGATTTGCTTAAAATACTAAGCAACTCCCACACGCTCGAGGCAAAGCTAAGTCATAAAGAAAAAACTGTCGCGAAGATACGGGCGCTTGCAAACGGCTAACTCATAACTTGTTCGATTCTCTTTACGCGTGCCGCTACTGAAGGGTGAGTTCCTGATTTTCTGTCGGCAGGTACAAGATTTAGCGCCACCAGTTTTTGAAGGGCACTCACCAGAGGTTTTCCCTCTCCCGCCCTCACGGCAACCTCATCAGCTTCAAGCTCGAATTCCCGTTGAAGACGCAAAACAAGTTGAGGACCCAAAAATAACACAACAAAACCTGCGAGAATAGATATCAGCGGCCAAATAGAAGTCTGACCCAAAGCAGCTGCCGCAACGAAGAAATCTATCCCAACAATAGAAGTCAACAAAAAAAGACCACTGATTTTCATGACGTGTCTTCGCTTCGCATGTGCGAGCTCGTGCGCCATCACAGCGTTTACCTCTTCATTGCTCATGTTTTCTAAGAGATAATTTGAAATGAAGACTGAAAATTTGCTCGGTCCCGCTTGGAAGGCGTTAGCTATCTTGAATTTCCTCCAGTCTATTGAGTAGAGGTCAACATGGGAAATACCCATTTTGTTTGCAAGTCCAGAAAACGAGGAAAGAACTGATTCATCGGTGATTGGAACAGCTCTTTGACCAAGCCTCAAAGCAACAGGAAACCTCGCGAAGAACAAGAAACTGATGAGAAGCAAACCGTCAGCATAAACCGCCGTCAGAATGCCAAACTTGGGTAACATGTATTTGAAACCGAGTAAAGCGAGACCAGGTACAAGCGCCATCAAGTAAAACGGAATATTTAGCGCCAAATAGTCTTTTTGAGTTGCAGTTACATGCTTGTATCTTCGATCAATTCTAAATTGGGAGAAGGACAAAAGAAACAGGCCTACAGACGCTATGAGTATGCTTAGCGAAATTGCCATGATAGGCGTTTGGAATAGAAAGATCTCTGGAAACCAGGAAAAAACCAAGAATAAGCCCAAGAAGAAATTTGCAGAACTAATCTTTTTCGCATACTCTTTGGGCTGTGGCTGCGACTCCACTGTTCTGACCTGACTATTCATGACTTAAGAGATGTCTGCACTTCGTATTGGGTTTTTCTCTATTATTGCACCCATGCCCCTTATCGCCTTCGAGCGCTGGAAGAAGTAGCGCCAGGATAACTGCCAAGGCTGTCCTTTTCAAGTTAGGTGCGTTCCCCAAAACCACAATACGTGGAAAAGAGCGATTAAAGGGTTCTTGTAAAGGTTTCTTGACCAAGCGTAAGTCAAGGATTCTTGACCACGTTGCGTGCTCAGTGCTCACATTTAAATTCTTACAGTCAATCTTTCTAGTTAACTTGCGGGTGGAGATGTGCAACCGAGAACAAAATACAAAATGACCATCATCAGCCTATCCGCTGCAGGAATCCTCTTCCTGGGACTTGGCATCTACTTTTTAGCCACCTTCGCTACACGATATAGCTCTCCGAGCGCGGGCGGGTCTTTTGTTTGGCGCAGGAGGAGCTGTTTTTCTCGGCCTGACCATGCTGTGGCGAGCTGTGCAGTGGGCAAGACCGCTTAAAGAGAATCCCCAAACCATGCCTAACGAATGCCCTTGCTGTGGAGCACTCATCGAAAACGACGTCGCCTTCTGCGAGAAATGCAAAAGACAAATAAGGGAAAATTGAAGGTCGCAAAAACAACTTACTGCCATAGCTACTACGAGCATCCCAAGACAACGAGAAATTTTGCGTTGCACATTTTGGTTTTGCCTACTTGCCTGAGTTCGATGCTCTATGAAACTTGAAGGACCTCTTCTTCCACAGCATTATTCTGTTTGAAAAAATCGCCGACCGCCCACATAACGCGATGGTCATCATTTTGTAGACCTCTAGCTGTTCCCAATGCTTAAATACAACTTGTTTTCAGAATGCGGTTGATTCGGCGAAAAACTAAAAATCTGAAACCGAAATCTGGTGGATCAAGTTGTCGGCGTCTGAAACCCGAAGAAGTATGCTTGAAAAAGTCATGAAGGAGCACGATTTTCAAGAAAGCGCCCTCTTGGAAATCCTTCACAGAGCCCAAGAACTCTATGGATACCTAAGCAAAGATTTATTGATGGAACTTTCTGGTTCCCTTAACGTCCCACCCAGCCTCTTGTTCGGAGTTGCGACGTTCTACAGCTACTTTAAATTCAAACCACCCGGGGAGCATTTGGTTACGGCGTGCTTGGGGACTGCGTGTTACGTGAAAGGCGTTGAAGAAATCATTCTTGCCATTGAGCGTGAATTCAAATTCAAACGGGGCGAATCCACGGCTGACGGCAAACTCTCCTTATTCGTCACTCGTTGTATTGGTGCCTGCGCCATGGCGCCCAACGTAATCGCGGACGGCGAAGTCATAGGCAAGGCAACAAAAGAAGGAATACTGGAACACATTAAGCTCATGGTGGGAGGTGTCAAGGCTGAAACTCGCTGATCTTCAAAAGATAGCCGAGCACGAGCTGGAGTTCCAGAGGGCTTACCAACACCGCATCAACGTCTGCTGTTCAAGTGCCTGCGTTCACCTTGGTGCTTTAAAAGTGCTCAAAGCGTTCGAAGACGCAGTTAAGGAGTTGAAGGTTGAGAAAGAATGCAAAGTCGCAAGAACAGGGTGCGTAGGCACGTGCTCTGTCGGTCCTGTAGTAATTATTGACACAGTTGGCGCACGACCAAGCCTGTACCAGAACGTCACTCCCGAAAAAGCTCGAAAGATAGTTCAAGACCACGTAGTTTTAGGCTTCCCCGCGGAAGAATTGCTTTACAAGAATGAAGCGTTTTTCAAGAAGCAACACAGACTCATCCTCAGGAACGTTGGCAAGATCGACCCGTCAAGAATTCAGGATTACATAGCCATGGGCGGGTACTCTGCCATAGTCAAGTGCTTAGCCACGATGACCCCTCAAGGCGTTATCTACGAAGTCGTTAACAGCGGTCTCAGAGGTCGAGGTGGCGCTGGCTTTCCAACAGGTCAAAAATGGAGTATGGTTGCAAGAGCCCACGACACTCCCAAGTACATCGTCGCTAACTTAGACGAGGGAGACCCCGGAGTCTTCGCCAATCGAACGTTAGCTGAGGCCGATCCACACGCGATACTCGAAGGCATGCTCATTGCCGCTTACGCCGTGGGCGCAGAAAAGGGTTACGTTTACGCGAGAGCCGAGTACCCTCTGGCTATTGAAACTCTGCAAAAAGCCATCGCTCAGGCAAGAGCGATGTCGCTCATAGGGGGAAACGTTCTTGAAACGGCGTTCAAGTTCGATCTTGAACTTAGGTTCGGGGCAGGAGCTTTCGTAGCGGGTGAGGAGACTGCCATACTCGCTTCGGTTGAGGGTCGCAGGGCTATGCCTCGCCCGCGTCCACCGTACCCAGCCAATTCAGGTTTGTGGGGAAAACCCACGTTGATACAGAACGTGGAAACGCTGGCAAACATACCCATAATAGTGCAGAATGGCGGAGCATGGTTTTCCAAGATTGGCACGCCCAAATGTACGGGAACCAAATGTTTCTCTCTAACTGGCAAGATCAACAATCCGGGACTCATCGAGGTTCCGATGGGAACCACGCTAAGAGAAGTCGTGTTCGAGATCGGCGGCGGAGTTCCAGATGGAAGGATGTTTAAAGCGGTCTTGGTTGGCGGTCCCTCAGGGGGATGTTTACCAGAGAGCCTTTTGGACCTTCCGATAGACTATGATTCCCTCACGAGAGCGGGAGCCATAATGGGTTCAGGCGGCATCGTCGTACTCGATGATAAGTCTTGTATGGTTGATACCGCGAAGTTCTTCACGGAATTCTGCGTGGAAGAATCCTGCGGCAGATGTACTCCTTGTCGAGCAGGGCTCATACGTGTGAAAGAGATTTATGATCGCATTACCGAGGGGAGCGGTAAGATGGAAGACATCCAAACGCTGGAGAAAACTGAAGTTTTCATTCGAGATGCCAGCCTTTGCGGGCTTGGGCAGACTGCGCCGAACCCTGTTTTGACGACTTTGCGTTACTTCAAGGATGAGTATGTTCAGCACATCGTGGAAAAGAAGTGTCCCGCTGGGAAATGTTTCAAGAAGGAGGCAGAGGCATAAACCATGAGTACTCCAACTGTAACGTTAAAAATCAACGGCGTAGAAGTAACGGTTCCGGAGGGCACTACAATTCTGAAAGCTGCACGAGACAATGGAATCATAATTCCCACATTGTGCAATCTCGAAGGTTTATCATCCTACGGCGGGTGTCGAATGTGCCTTGTGGAGATAAGCGGCTCGCCGAAATTGTATGTTGCCTGTTCAACCCCCGTTGGCATGGGCATGGAAGTAAGCACCAACTCGGACAGGCTGAAGGAATACCGAAAGATGGTTGTCCAGATGCTCTTGGCTGAGAGAACTCACATCTGCTCAGTCTGCGTCGCTAACGACCACTGTGAATTGCAAGCCATGGCAAATCAGCTTGGCGTAGATCACGTTATGTTGGAACGCAACTGGACGGGAATGGAGATAGATTCTACGCATGATTTTCTCGTCATCGATCGGAACAGGTGCATCCTTTGCACACGTTGCATCAGAGTCTGCGACGAGATCGAGGGCGTTCACACGTTGGATCTGAAGCTGCGCGGAAAAGATGCTCAGGTCATATTGGACCTTGATGATCCATGGGCGAACTCGTGCTCCTGCACTTCGTGCAGAAAATGCGCAAAAGTTTGTCCTGTCGGCGCCATCTACATTGAGGGCGAACCTATCTCGCACACCAAGCGTAAGGAGATCGCCGAGTTCATCCTGTCAAGGAGGAATAGAAAGTGAGCGCAACCGAGAAAACCAGAGTTGCAACTATCTGGCTGAGCGGTTGCTCGGGTTGCCACATGTCGTTCCTCGACCAAGATGAACTCCTAGTGGACTTGGCTAAGAAGATACAACTCGTTTACAGCCCAATCGTGGACATCAAGAAGTTCCCCGAAAACGTCGACGTGACGCTCATCGAAGGCGCCGTGGCGAATGAAGAACAACTCGAAATGCTTAAAGAGGCGAGAGGAAAGACGAAGATTCTCATCTCGCTCGGCGACTGCGCCGTCACTGGAAACGTTACTGCGTTGAGAAACGTGTTTAAGGACGGTGAGAAAGCGGTTCTTGAGATTGCGTACGTCGACACGTCCGAGGTTAATCCTCGGATTCCGACCGATGTGCCGAAGCTCCTTAAGAACGTGCGTCCTCTTCACGAAGTCGTGAGGGTGGACTACTTCATTCCTGGATGTCCGCCTCCTGCAGACTTGATAAATTACGTCCTAACAGAGCTGCTTAATGGAAGAGTTCCGAACATGGAGGGGAGATCAAAGTATGGTTAAAGAGACTAAGAAAATAGTGATCAGTCCGATTACGCGGATAGAGGGACATGCCAAAGTCACCATTTTCCTTAACGAGGACGATTCGGTGAGGGATGCGCGTTTCCAAGTGGTTGACTTCCGAGGCTTCGAAAAATTCAGTCAAGGACGACCATTCTACGAAATGCCGAGCATTACTTCAAGGGCATGCGGCATCTGTCCCGTAAGCCATCTGCTGGCTTCAGCAAAGGCATGCGACGCCATCGTCGGCGTAACCCCGCCCGCAACAGCAATCATGCTGCGGCGTCTGATACACATGGGGCAGCTGATTCAGTCACATGCATTGAACTTTTTCCATCTTTCCGCTCCTGACCTGCTGCTTGGCATGGATTCTGACCCCGCCGAAAGAAACATCTTCGGTTTAATCGAGAAAAAACCCGAGCTGGCGATGCAGGGTATTAAGCTTAGGAAGTTCGGCCAAGAGATCATAGAGAGAGTAGCTGGTAAACGAATACACTCTTCTGATTGGATAGTGCCTGGCGGAGCCAAGTGGCCCCTGAAGAAAGAGAGCCAGGACTACCTGTTATCGCAGTTGCCCGAGGCGTTAGACATCACCCTAAAGACGATCGAGATGTTCAAGAAACACATCGCCCAGATGGAAGCGGCGGAGATCGAGAACTTCGGCGACTGCCCAACCCGCTACCTCGCTTTAGTCACCGAGAAAGGCGGACTCGAACACTACGACGGCAACATACGCATCGTCGACGCCTCAGGCAAGATCATCGCAGACCAGCTTGACCCCGCAAAATACTACGAGTACATCGGAGAGGCAGTTGAGCCATGGTCCTACATGAAATTCCCATACTACAAGCCCCTAGGCTACCCAGAGGGAGATTACAGAGTTGGTCCACTGGCAAGGCTCAACGTTGCGTCTCACTGCGGCACGCCATTGGCAGATGCCGAGCTGAAGGAGTTCAAGAAGCACGGCAAGGGCGGATGCGTCCACAGCGCCTTCCATTACCACTACGCCCGGCTGATTGAAACGCTGTTCTGCATCGAAACCGCAAAGTCCCTGCTTAGACGATCAGGCGATTCTCTCAGAGTGGGTGACTTCGAAGGCTTCCGTGAACACGTTCGAAGGCGTCGGCGTCGCAGAAGCACCACGGGGAACGCTGATTCACCACTACACGGTTGACCCGAATGGCATGATAACATGGGTGAACATGATAATCGCCACCGAGCACAACAACTCAGCATACAACAAAGCCATCACGCAAGTTGCGAAGAAGTACGTCAAGGCGAAGAAGCTGCAGGAAGGCATGCTGAACAGGGTGGAAGCCGTTATCCGCGCATTCGACCCGTGCCTGAGCTGCGCCACCCACGCGGTTGGAAGCATGCCGCTGGATGTCCAGCTTGTGGATTCCGAGGGAAAACTCGTGGACCGCGCCGTCCGCTAATTCATGCGGGCTTCGCCTCTCTATTTCTTTGTTTTGTTTCTTAGTATAGCAAAAGCTATTTGTTCATTAGGCACAACGTAGTTTCAGAGCGTGGTTCTGTGGGAAGGGACATCTACATCGACGAACCCGTCAAACACATCCGCATATCGGGGACGATGACGGTCGACCAGTTGATGCAGCAGTTCAAGAACTCGGGCTCCTTCGGCGCAGGCAGACTCGCCAAGGCGTGTGACATCTACGAGAAGATGCTTCGCGACGAGGAGTGCACGATTTTTCTGGCGCTCTCGGGCGCCGTTGTTCCTGCGGGAATGCGCCAACTCGTAACCGACCTCATCCGCTCACACCTCATCGACGTCGTTGTCAGCACCGGCGCCTGCATGGTTCACGACGCAATCGAAGCCCTGCAGAGCCACCACTACAAGGCTAACCCAGCTCTGGACGACATCGAGCTTTACAAGTATCACTTGTTCCGAATCTACGACGTCCTCGTACCCGAAGAGGGCTACGTAAAGCTCGATTACAAATTGTCGGAGATGTACTGCGAAATAGCCGACGAAAAAAAAGGTGCCACGCTGTCGTCTCGCGAGTTCGCGTGGGAAATCGGCAAGCGTTTAACCGACCCTAACTCGATTCTGCGGGCGGCGTACGAGGAGAACGTGCCCATCTTCATGCCGTCAATCCGAGACTCGGAGTTCGGCTTCATCCACTGGCTCCACGCCACAAAGGCGGGGCAGAAGAACATCTTAAACCTCGACGCGTTCAAGGAGGTGCCAGAAATCTGCGGGATTTGCCGAGACTCGCCGCGGAACGGCATGATAGTGATCGGGGGCGGAGTACCCCGAAACACAGTGCAATCCGCCACGCTCGCCTCCAAAAAGAGCTTGGACTATGCTGTCGTTGTGACTATGGACCGTCCTGAGACGGGTGGGTTGTCGGGTTCGACCTTGAGCGAGACTATTAGCTGGGGCAAGATGAAGGGCAAAGCGGACAACATCATGGTTATCGGGGATGCACTGATGATTTTTCCAATAATGGTTGCGTCAGTCGTGGAGCGGCTGGGCAAAGACTTCAAGCGCGTACCTATTTCTGCACCGCAAAAAAGCTGGGAGCGAATCCGCTTGGTTGAGACTAAGCGTTTCTGCGGAAACTGCGAAAACCACGTCTCATACGAGTACCCCAACAAGATATTCTGCTCTTCACGATACGAGAAAGGCAAAGACCCCATCGTGGACACGCTGTGGTTCTGCGAGGACTGGAACCTCGTCAGCCAGGAGTGCTACTGCGTCGAGGAAGCGCTCCGAGCACGAGACAAAGGCCAAGCTCAACATTAACCCTTATTACGCCGAATCGAGAAAGTTTCTGGCGCATCGGAGCCCGGTGGTGTAGTGGTTAAGCATAGGGGCCTCTGGAGCCTCTGACAAGAGTTCGAATCTCTTCCGGGCTACCACTCTTTGGCTCAGGAGTTCATTTTCTTTTGTTGGCTTGTTTGACGCATGCGTCGCTGCAGTATTTTTTCTTGGCGTCAAATGTCGTGTAGACTCTCTTGCAGACTGGGCATTTCTTCTCCACCTTGTTTCCTCCTTGCGCCGTATTAATGCACGTTCATGGGCTAAAATGTTTCGAATCTCTTCGGGGGTACCACGCATTCAAGAAAAGGCGTAGTTTAGCTGCATAGAGATGAGAAGTTGCATCAAACTACGAGCGCCAAAGATTAGCAATAGGAATTCGAGTAGTTCTTGAACATTCGTTCCAGCGAGTTTTGTACTACGGATTGACTGTTACTGTACCCCACAATCCTAAGGAAACGTGTCCTGGGACTTGGCAGATATAGAAGTAGCTACCTGCCGGACCAGCTTTGAAAGTCACTTGACTAGTGGATGCTGGATTTATTGTAGAAGTGACGGCATCCCAAAGCACGTTTGCAGTTGACGACTTGGCATCCACAATTGCCCAGGTATGTTGCATAGTGCCAACATTGTTGACCGTCATGGTATAAGTTTGGCCAGCAGTAAGGGTAATCGTCGGTCCTGGATTGGAAGTTAGACTGTTTGCAGAGTTGCCAAAACCGTATTGACTTGTTGTGATTTCGCCTACGTATAAGCTCAATTGCGTGCCTGAGCCAGCTGGAGGAGCCAAGGTGGTTTCGTAGTAATAGATGGAGCCAATTACCACCACGGCAACTATGATGACCACTAACGCGTACAGTGCCTTTCTGCTCGATTTTCCCGAATTACTCTTCTTTGTTGTATTGCCCAAATTTACCACTCAACAAATCTTTGCTTCGAGCTAAGTTGGAAAGGCAGAATTGATGATTTAACTGTTTGTGGTTGATGTTCTGCAATCACAAATTGGAACCAGCGTGCGCAGACAGGTGCAAGGTTAAAGTGATATCTGCAGAGTCGGAAGAGAAAACAAAACTCTCAGCTTTTTAGACGGCTTTGGCTCTCTCCTAAGATACAGACCTGTATGAATCGGAACAAAAGTCGGCTGCATTACTCGCCTGTCAGGTAGGCATTAGGCCTGTCGGATATTTCTTTGCATTGTTACTACTCTTCCTCGCGGATGACGCGCTGTATTTTTGGGTTGACGTCTCCCTTGATTCCGATGCGTGCGGCTTCCTCAACTTGGAGCATGCAATCAACGTTGTAGGCCAAGTTGAAGACTTTGTAGTCCGCCATTTCAAGGAAAGCGCCGTCGACGGAGACTGGCGAATCTGCAGCGAGTATGCCGATGTCCTTCATGCTTGTCGCGCCCGGGTTGGGGCGGCAGTCGCAGAATTCCGAGATGTTTCGGGCGAAGCTCACGTACGCGACCTTATCGGGTTTGAATGTGGAGAGAACGCCATAAGCCGCTGACGCCAGTGCCTTCAGCACGCGGTCTTGGTGAAGCAATTTTATCGCGCCCGTGGGGCATTCGTTTCGGCAGAAGGGGCAGCGCATACACTTCGGTGAGATGTTTCGTGCTTTGTCGCCGACGATTTCGGGCAGGTGCATTTCGCAGGTTTCCGTGCATTTGCCGCAGCCGATGCACTTGGACTCGTCAATTTCCAAGTCGATGGTTCGGTGCTGCCTGAGTTTACCCGCTTGGGAGGCGCAGCCCATACCGAGGTTTTTGATGGCGCCGCCGAAACCCGCCAGCTCATGTCCTTTCACGTGGGTTACCACGATCATAGCGTCCGCTTCGGCGATTGCTCCTGCCACCTCGATTTCCTTGAGGATACCCTTAGTCTTGACGATTCGCTGGTTTTCGCCTCGCAGTCCATCCGCCACGATGAAGGGCGCCATGCTGAAGCCGTTTGTGAGGGCGTTTTGAATGTGGTCGTAGGCGTTGTTTCGGTTCGCCTTGTAATAAGTGGTGGTATCGGTCAGGAAGGGTTTGCCGCCTGCGTCCTTCACTTTTCGGACGATGTCGTGAAGGAAGAATGGCTGAACGTAGTTGGGGTTGCCGAGTTCGCCCACGTGGAGTTTGATGGCGACGAGGTCGCCTTTGGCGATGCAGTTGAATGTGCCAGCGGTGTCGTAGAGGTTTTCGGCTTCTTTCATGAGGTTCTTATTCGTGTCCCAGGGTGTGAGGTAAACGGTCATTTTGCTTTCACTTTCCGTTAGAAGATTGGGATACATTCGGGTTGAGTTTGTTATATAACTATCGTTGCTGTCATGTCAAGGTTCTAACGTTACACTCGTAGAGGTTGGCTAGGAATGCACTGCGATGCCTTTCTTTACGAATCTGTAGAAAGCTCCTCTTATATCGAGACAGTCTCACACCATATTCGCGCGGAACAAGTATGTTTTATTTGCGAAAATAAGAGTAACGTTAGGAGGTTGACTTTTCTCAAACAGAAAGTTGAACTCACACTTTAGGGGGAAGAAGTAACGTTTCCTGCACCTTGGTCTACCGCAAATACTACAAGGCTTCCCTCTGCCCATCTGGCTGCGCTTTCCTTTGGGACAACCGTCACTTGGTGAACAATTCTGAACACTTTTCTGCAAAGCCTGTCCAGCAAAAGCAACCGCTGAAGCAGCCCAAAACAGAAACAGAAGAAAATGTTCAACAAAGAAAACACGCCCACGAACAAAAATAACTAGCCAAACCCCACCCTCAACACAAAGCCGCAGCACAATCCCCGCACAATTCCGCACAATTCTAAACAATTCTCTGAAAGCCCAGTTCCAAAAAAGCAACAACCAAAACAGCCCAAAACAAAAACACATGAAATTGTCACACAGCAAAACGCACGACCCAACCCAAAAATTGGCTCTCAGAATACTCCAAGAAAACCCTCTCACCGATTCCTTCTTGCACAATAGTTCTGCATGCTTTGCACAATGTCGCACAATGAATCTGCATCGTTGTACAATGGTGTACAATGAGCTAAAAGCTCCGTTCAACCAAAGCAACGGGAAAAACAGCCTAAAACAAAAACAGCAGTCATTGTCACACAATGGAAAAAAACCACCGCGTAAGCCCAAAAATTGGCCTACAAGAACAATGACCTCACCAAAATCAGAATGCCAACC
The DNA here is from genome assembly GCA_963820675.1 of Candidatus Bathyarchaeota archaeon. Classification (GTDB taxonomy): domain Archaea; phylum Thermoproteota; class Bathyarchaeia; order Bathyarchaeales; family Bathycorpusculaceae; genus UBA11855. The sequence continues at coordinate 184,837 of CAWGAW010000023.1, forward strand.
ATTCCACCAAAAAAAGTGACCTCAATAGAGCAATCAGAAATCATCCAACAAGTTACCGAACCCTGCTACGCAATGCTTATGTCCTCCGAATGGCACGATGCGGTAACTCCGAGGCACAAACCCATGGGAAATCTCGTCGTCGCTCTTCTCGGCGTCCAAGGCTATGGAAACAACTTGGGCAAGAAGGGAACATCCACAGACATCACACTCTACAACCTAAAACGAGGCGAAGACACAGTAACATTCATCGAGCCCACACGCTACCCCGAAAGACTCGCACCCCTATTCTACGCAACCGCCCTGTCAAACAAAGCAGTCGTCGTCGTGGATGAGTTAAACGCCACACTGGGCGAGTGCCTCGTCATGCTCCAATGCAGCAACATCAGCTCAGGCTTCTTCGTCCTCAGAAACTTCATCCCCAAAGAAAAAATCCAACCACTCCTCAAAAGCACATCCCTCGAGAACTTCGAACTTATGGACGACAACCCGAATGTTCTCAGAGAAAAACTCCTCACCGAAGCCGCACAAACCAAACCAGCAACACAAGACTGCACCCAAACATCAGGAACAGTCCCAATCGACCACTCATTCAACGTCAAAGGCGTCGGCGCCGTCATCCTCGGCATCGTCGCAGATGGAGAAATCTCAAAACACGACAACGTAAAAGTCCTCCCAGGCACGAAAACCGCTCAAGTCAGGTCCATCCAGAAACACGACAACGAATTCGACCGCGCCCGCGAAGGCGACCGCGTAGGCTTAGCCATGAAAAACGTGGAGGTCGAAGACCTCGAAAGAGGCATCGTCCTAACCACCGACCCATCCGTTAAATCCGCAAAAACCGTGAAAACCCAAGCCACACTCGTCAAGTACTGGCAGGCACCCATGAAGACGGAGATGGTCGTGCACCTGGGTCACTGGATGCAGTTCATACCTGCAAGGATCGAAGCCATCGAGGACGAGAACGACTGGCGCAAGCCCACGTTGACGCTCAGTTTGGAGAAGGAACTTGTTTATTATCCCGGCGACATCGCCGTGGTTTCGCACCTTGAGGGCGGAAAACTCAGAGTCGCAGGCACTCTTCAGCTGCCTTGAGACAAAATCTCACCAGTTAAAGAACCAACAGGAGACTTTCTTTTGATCAGCTAGAGTCATGCAAGCAACAACCACCACAAAACCCAACGCCAAAAGCATATACTGCACGCCTGTACCTGAGCTGCCCACATTCTGGAATGAGAAGGCAACGTCCCCTTCTACTCTGAAAAACACGGTATCCTTGCCGACCAGACTCGCCAGAGCCAACCCATTCACGGCAACCGACGAGGCCAGCAATATTGCCCCGATGACGGCTACAGCAAAAGGCATGCTCCTTTGCTTCGATTGTTCCACTGCACCAGAGTGAAGCAAACGCAGTTTGTCCAGCATCGAAGCCCCAAGCAAACAGAACGCCGGCAAAAGCTGATAATCATACTTTACGGGGTCAACGTAGGGCACCTGCAATTTTAGCGAAAGAACAAGGAACATGTTCACGCCCGCTGTCCCCAAGATGGTTGCAAGACAAACGATGTCAAAGAACGAGGCTTTGAAGGAGTTTCTTGTCCAGACTAAGAGGAGAAGGGAAACGCCAACGGCAAGCAACAGCAGCAACCCCGGATTATCGATGAAGAAACTGAGGAGGAAATAAAGCGACGGCGTCACGCCATGAATGAAACTCGAAAAATCATTATGCCCGAGAAAACTGAAAAAACCCAACTTAGAAATCACTTCATACCACAAATAGTACATTAAAAGAGCAGGTGCTGCAAACAACCCACCATCGGCCAGCGCGCGTTTAGGGTCTCTCGGCGGGTACCTTGCGAAAACGAGCGCCAGCGGAACTAGCGTGAAGACGGCGAAGAACTTCGTCAAAAACGCAACGCCGAAAAGGATGCCCGCAGCCAACGTCAACCCCAGAGACGTCCTGCGAATAGCGTAGATGCCGACGAGCAGGGACAGCAGACTGAAGAAAAGGCAGGGCACATCGATGAGGAAACTCCTCGAAAGCACAACCTGCCACGGCGTCAACGCAAGTAAACCCGCCGCAACCAGCCCCGTTCGAGAATTGTAGAAGGCCTTGCCAACCTCAAACACCAGCAGGACGCAGCCAATCCCCCATAATGTCACCACAGCCACTCCCGTCGCATAGGAGACCCCAAATGCTCTGAGGAAGAGAGAGTTGATATAGAAGCCCAAGGGCGGCTGGTTAACGAGGTTGCCAGGAGACGAAAACGGGAGCCCCTGCGTAACGACACTCGACGCGGCTGCGAATTCCACTTGAGTGTCAAAGTTAGTATATGGTCCGAGCGACAGAGATACGAGGGTGAAGCCGAGCAAAATCCCCAGCAACGGGAAGTACTCTTTCAGAAAGGTGCTTACGCGATTCCCAGCTGTGAGCGCCACGCGTGTTTTCCTCGTTGAGTGACTATTTCGTTGCGTTGGGTACATTAGGCTTGCGAGAAACGTTCAAGGTTCGATTGTTATTATTCGGGACGTGTTTCGTCGGGTTGAACTTGTACTTGAGCAGGTCAAGCCCCATTCTCGCTCCGTCGTTGAAAAGCCTCACCTTCGAAGAGCTGTTTCCCCGCTTCTCGGACCACTCCACGCCCATCTCGTTCACGGGGAAACCTGATTTCTTGCATCGAAGGATCATCTCGGTGTCGAAGAAGAACCCGTTCGATTTTATGTCGCTCGTGGCTTCAGCCACATCGTGTCGCATAGCTTTGAACCCGCATTGATGATCGTGAACGCTGTCGAGAAATAGCATCCGGACGAGCAGGTTGTAGGCTAAGCTGAACATGGTTCGGGAAGCGCGTCTTTGAACCCTCGAGCCTGCGACATGTCGGGAGCCGATGACCAAGCCGCCGTACTCTTCGACCTCCTTTACGATCTGTGGCAGGCAGTTGAGGTTTGTGGCAAGGTCAACGTCCATAAACACGATGACTTCGCCCTTGGCTGAGTTCAGGGCATTCTTTATGGCTTTGCCCTTACCTAGGCGCACAGCTGAATGCTGAAGTGTCAGGTTGGGAACGGTGTGTCAGCAAACCAGCTAGGATTGTGTCAGTTCCGTCAGTGCTTCCGTCTTCGGACACGATGATCTCGTATGATGTTGAGAGTGAGCTTGCAGCGTGGTCGACTTCTCGCACGCATTTTTCGATCTGCAAAGCCTCGTTGTGGGCTGGGAGGAGGATTGAAATGTCCTTCTTTGGCTCTGCAGTCTTCAAGCGGTTGCTTCTCCTCGTAAAGCCGTATGGCTCCTCTTCATAAATTGTTTTTGCATCCTCCAAAGAATCCCAAAAGCTCTTGCAAAAGCTATTTCTGTAAACGCTTTTCTACAAGTTTCTACAAACATTTCTGCATGACCGAACAGGGAACCATGGGCGACTCAGCGCTGTCGAGTTTTAGGCGTTGGATGCGGAGGGGTGCGAACAAGTGGCGGTTGGCTCTGCTTGTCTTTGTTGTCCTATATGGGGTGTTCCTGCTCGGATCGGGTTTCGTGGTTATCCAGTGGGATGAGATGTCGCATCTCCGGGGGGGGCAACTCTTGGCTCAGGGCAGAGTCACCGACTACGTGCAGGGCTACGGATATTACCCTCCGATTTACGATTTGTTGACGAGCGGCTACTTCAGGCTGTTCGGGGTCAGCGCCGAGGTTGGGCGGCTAGCCGCGGCCACGTTCTTGCTGCTCTCGGTTTGGCTGGTTTTCGAATTCGCCAACCGAACCTATGGACCTAAAGTCGCACTACTCTCAGCCGTTTTACTGGGTGCGATGCCTGGGCTTTTCTGGGTGTCAAAGTTTGCAATGCTGGAGAGCGCGTTGATTTTCTTCTTCACTTTAACCCTGTTCTTCTTCCTCTCCTGGATACGTGTGGAAAAGAACAAAACGCTGATTCTGAGCGCACTGGCGCTCGGGATTGGTTTCCTCACGAAGTACCAGATTGTGGTTGCGGGCATCGTCATGGCTGTTGCCATCCTGTGGCTATGCAAGGATAGGTTGCTGGCGAGGTTTTCGAAGTTCACGTTGCTCGCATTGGCCGCAGTCTTGATTGCCGTTCCTTGGCTGTTTGTCATAGGGTTTGGAAGGGGAAGCGACCTGTTGTATGCCATTACGGCGGGTGGAGAGGACCGCGTGGCTTATAGTCAGCGGTTTGGGCCATTCGCGTTGCCTGTGTTTTATCTAATAGAGATGACGTGGCCGTACTTCAACACGCATCCGATTTTTCTGCCCCTCTTTGTGTTTGGTTTGCTGGGGCTTGGGTTGTTTGCTTGGCGGAGAAAGACTGAGGACAAATTTTTCCTCGCATGGTTCGTGATAGTGTACTTGTTTTTCACGTTCATACCGAATAAGCAGTGGCGGTACGTTGTTCCGTTGTTTCCTGTGTTGGCTATTTCCGCTGGGAGTTTCCTCATGTTTTCTTTTGGAAAGCTGCAGAACGCGTGGAAGTCGATAGTTGTCAGTTTGAACAGGCGACGTTTGGTGAAGGTTGCGGCGTTAGCGCTTGCTGTCTTCACTGTTGGGTCGGTTGTTTACAGTTTCTACGATGGGTATCAATGGACCGCCCGATACTTCATTAACATCCCCATCCAGCAGGCGACGGATTTCGCTGCTTCGCAGGTGAACCAGAACCAGTCAATAGCCGTTCTCTGCCCCAACAACTCTTTCGACGATGACATGGTGCGCTTCTTCCTCGAAGCCAACGAATCCAGACGCAACCAGGTGTGGCAGTACCCCGCTCTCGCGGTGGATGCTTTCACGCCCGATTTCAATGCGAGTCAGCTTGTTTCGTTGTGCGAGGAATATAACACCAAGATTCTGCTGCTGTATGAGTACGGGCAGACGGCGCCTTATTTTAATTCAACTCTCACGACGGTGCAGGTGTGGGATTCAATGAACAGCACGGGTAGGTTTGGGTACGTGACTTACTTCGGGCAGAGTCCCCGCGCTATATACGTTCTCTCGTTCACGTAGAGTTCATGGTTCTTTGCTTATTTCGAGGAATTCGAAACGCGTTTCTTTGTTCACAGCCCTGAGTGCAGCGGTTCCTGTAAGCTCGAGGATTATGGCTTCGCCTATCCGCCAGACATCAACTCCCATTCTGACGCAACCGGTGATGGTTTTTTCTTTTCGTCCGAAGCTTGCGTGCATGTGTAGCTTTGGCTTGCCTGTTTCGTCGGTGAAGATTGTTCCGATGCCGCATGCTTCGTGCACGCCTTTTAGGAGTGTGGTCATGGGTTCTGGCGGGTTGATTTTGCCGTCTCTTGGGCCGACGACGATGCGGCTGTTGTCGTCTGCGCCGCCTAGGAAGAGGCAAACTGCGCTGTTGACTTTGTTGTTGGCTGCGAAGCTTTCAAGTACGTCTGGTAGGTGGTCGCCATCGTGGAGCCTGAGGATGAAAACTCTCCCGAGCTTCGCTTCTGTGAAATCCATGTCTTGAGTTTCTCCTTGTCTTGGAATGAGGTTGTGAGAAAGGTGCTATAAAAACGTGCAATCCTGAAGCTGATGCTTGTTTCACGGTTTGGTTTGCTTAAATCCTTTTCAGGTAGAGGGGTTTGCCATCGTCCTCTCTGTCTGCTTTCTCGTGTGCGACTGCCCTGCCTTCCCCTACCGATATGACCGCGTGGTAGGTTGCCTTCTGTCAATCGGAGAACGGCTTTGTTCATTTTTTTTGCGGGCATTCTGGAGATCTCCAACCTTAATGGTGTATTGAGACTTAATAATCTTTTGACAACAACAAGCGCCTGAGTCCGCCAAACGCGGTTTTCACCTTCGGAACAGGTTGTGCAGAATTGTGCGGAGGCTTCGTAGAGCAAAATTTGGGTTTGCGAGGTGCGTTTTTTAGTGGGTCACAATGTCTGTTGTTTTTCTTTCAGGTTGTTTCTGTAGCTGTTTCGGTTGAACCGAGTTTTTAGCTAATTGCAATGCATTGTGCAACGTATGCAGATTCATTGTGAAGGTATTGTGCAAGGTATGCAGAGCTTTGTGCGGGAATCGATGGCATTGTGCGGAAATTGTGCGGTGGCTTCTGAGAGGCAATTTTTGGGTTTGCTCAATGGTTTCCCGCATTGACACGCAATTATGCTGTTTGGCGCTGTTTTGCATGGGTGCTGCTGCAATTTCGGTGCTGAAACAACATTCCGCATAACAATACCATTGTGCGTCTAGTGCCAACCTGCAATGATGCATTGTGCAGGAATTGTTCAAGAGTTGTCAAAGGAAGCTTTGACATACCGAGCTAGCTCTATTGTATTTTTAGCCCGCAAAAGGAGTTTTTCACTTTCGGAAGCGGTCATTCTTCCAAACGTCAGCGCTGTCGCTGTAACCGCGGCGCTCCCAGAAACCCAACTCCTTCCCACGCGTGAACCGCACGCCCGTGACCCACAGAGCGCTCTTGTAGGCGTATTTGCTTGGAACCACCAGTCGCAGCGGAAATCCCAAGCCTTCTTCCAAGTCCTCGCCGTTAAGTCTGTACGCTAAGAGAACGTCGTCGCCGGCGAGTTCAGTAAGGAAGAGCGAGGTTGTGTAGCTGTCGGCGCACTCGAAAGTTGCCGCTTGAGCCGTCGGCTTAGGCTTGACGAGCTTCTCTAAATCCGTGAAGCGAACGCCCTCCCAACGACAGCCGAGAACACTCCAGCCTTCTACGCAGTGGAAATCGCTTACCGAAACGGTTTGCGGAAGCTGCAAAACCTCATTCCACCCGAGCTTAACAGGGTTATCTACTTCGCCATCCACGGTAAGAAAATAGGTGGTGGTGTCGATTCGTGGGTTCACAGAGATGATTCCTGGATGGTCGATGCCCCATCTCAGAATCCGTTTGGTTGCAGACTGACCAGGTGGCAAACGTTGCACGCTGTCGGAGGACAACAAGAAACCCAAGAACTTGTTTTCCGGGGAGGAAAATTAACCTTACGCAAAAAGGAATTCTGAATTTGACAAACAAGTCTTAGCATCGTTTTAGTACGTGTATTATGCCTGAAGCTTTTTTGTCCAACGCACAAGTTCAGTAAGTAGCTCTCTTATCAGATCACGTGTCACCTGGTTTGTCAACTTGCCGTTTTCATCCACGTTATCCTCTGCGTGTGCCAGTATCACTTCAGGATGGTTGATGGGATGCATGTTTAGGAAAACAAAGGTTTGCCGAAGATGATACTGCGCTCGAGCCCCTCCAAGCTTTCCAGTCGAAGCGCTCATAACAGCGACGGGTTTTCCATAGAAGGAGTTGTCAGGGTATGGTCTGGACGCTGCGTCGATGGCATTTTTCAACATCCCAGGTATGGAATAGTTGTATTCTGGAGTAGCTATGAGTATTGCATCTGCCGCGCGAATTTTTGCCTTAAAATCTTTGACTATCTGTGGTGGATCCTTCTCCAAATCCTGGTTGAACAGGGGAATGAGGGCCAGATCGAAAACTTCTATCTGCGCGTTCTCAGGTGTAAGCTCAACCGCTGCCCGCATCAAAGCTTTGTTGTAGGAGCCTTTGCGTAAGCTGCCCACAAATCCAAGAATCCTTATTTTTTGCTCCAATTACAATTACTTCCAGAAGTAAATCTAGGGACAACGACGAAGTGAATTTATGCTTTATGGTAATGCTCAACCTATCGCATGAGTACTGACAAGCATGCGAAGGTGTTTCACAGAATAGGTAAACCTTTGTCTGAAGTACTCTCCCATAGCTGTCGCCTGTAGTTGGGTAGGAAATTGTTCGTTCACGATTTTCTGCTCCTAGGCCAGCACATCCCCCCCCAATGCACACATCATGGCTACCTCCTGAATCGCAGTCAAGAACGGCGACAAAATCGCGTTCGGGAAGAACGCCGAGCCCGGAATAGAAAAGAAAAGCAGAAACCTGCGTCTAGCGTCACAAGCCCCTGGTAATGCTAGCCCTAAAACTTTTATATACGCGGTCATCAATGTTAAATTTGAGATTCATGGCTGAAGTTTGTTCAACATGCGGGCTTCCCAAGGACTTATGCGTCTGTGGGGAAATAGAGAAAGAGCAACAGCGGATTCGCATACGGCTTGAAACCAGAAAATTCGGCAGACCCACCACAGTCATCGACGGCATGGATGAAAAAACCACCGACCTCTCGGACATCGCACACAAACTGAAGTCGTTTTGCGCTTGTGGGGGAACACACAAAAACGGGCTCATCATGCTGCAAGGCGACCACCGCGACCGCGTCCGCGAATTCCTCGTCAAAATCGGCTACCCAGAGGAAAACATCGAACTGCAGTAGGGCAAGTACCCATGAAGCCACTAGCGAAACGTTCGCGAGGTACTCCACACCCTCAAACACAGACGACCCACACAGGTTTTCTGCCCCCGATGTGCAAGCCCAAGAATTCACCTGTCGAGCAGGTTTGACATGTGGCTAATGCCCATAAAGTATCGTTGCGAAAATTGTGGTTACACTGGTCCAATTGTTTTGGAGCTTGAAAAAGAAGAAACTGGGGAAGAAAAGGGAAGCCCTTAATCGGGTAACTCTAAACCAAGCTGCTTCTTCAACGTCTTATACCGATTCCGCACCGTAACCTCGGTTACACCAGCGGCTTCAGCGATGTCCTTCTGAGTCTTCTTCTCGTTGTTCTGCAAGCAAGCAATGTACAACGCCGCAGCGGCTAAACCCATCGGGTCTTTCCCCGCAGCCGCACGTCTGCGGCGAGCCTCTCGAAGAATCGTGATTGCTGCACCCTGAGTCTTGCCCGAGATTCCCGTTTTCTCAGCGATTTTCGACACGTAAGTCAACGGATCTGCGATGGGCATATGCACATCAAGCTCGCGCAAGAGAAGCCTATAGCATCTTGCGACGTCTTTCTTGTCGACCAAGCTGGCTTCGGCGATTTCCCGGAGTGTTCGCGGGGTTCCGCTTCCTCGGCAAGCTGCATACAATGCTGCTGCGGCTATGGCCGCTATTGACCTGCCTCTGACGAGGCCTTTGTCGAGGGCCTTGCGGTACACAACCGCGGCTTTTTCTTTGATTGGCGGTGGAATGTAGACTTTGTCGCTGAGTCGATCAAGTTCAGCCATAGCTTGAGCGAGGTTGCGGTCAATGGATGAATGCACGCGTGAGCGGATTTGCCATTTTCTGAGCCGCCACATCTGCAGTCTGGTTGAGAGTGGCAGCTTTCTGCCGAAAGCATCGCGGTCCACTTGGCTGATGGCTGTGGATAACCCTTTGTCGTGAACGCTGTAAGAGGTTGGAACGCCTACGCGGCTTCGGCTGGCTTTCTCTTCCTGCGTGAACGCTCGCCATTCTGGGCCTTTGTCCATCATCTGCTCGTAGAGGACCAGGCCGCAGTCGCCGCAGACGGTTTCTCCCGTATCGTAATCGTGAACGAGGTTTTCGCTCCCACACTCTGGGCACTTATCTACCAGGCGCTGTTGGGGTCCTTGGGGTTTTTTGCTCAAGTTTTATCCGTCCAATGAGGTTGTGCTCGTGAACTTTCACCATGTGAGCCCTTTTTGGAGGGGTTGAGAAGTTAGCACATTCGGTTCAAGCGCAATTCTTAGCCAATGAACAATTTTAATATATAAGCTTTACGGTTTGATAGGCGTGATTTCGTCGACAATCTAAGGATTCGTAACTGAGATACAGAAAACAGCGCCACACTTAAAGATTGTGTTTGCCCCTGACTACCTGCAGCCACCTGACCTAGCCATCTTTGCACTTGCAATCTATTTGTGGCTCCCAGATACAGACGTATTCCCGCATGTTTCTGCAGGTGCAAACTCGACCGTAGGAAACATGAAGGGTAAGGTTTTAATCAAAACACCCCATTACCAAGAGTCACCCTGCGCAGCCCGGTGGTGTAGTGGCCAAGCATAGCGGGCTTTGGACCCGTCGACGAGAGTTCGAATCTCTCCCGGGCTACTCTTCGCCCAGCAAGTTTCAGAAGGAAATAAACATAAGCTCTGGATACCAAAAAAACTTGAACCTATTGGAACCATTCTACGTGCTGTTCGTATAAGCCGATGCTCTGAGAGGCCGCGCCTTCATCCACAAGATGAGCCGTGCCATCTGGACAGTAGACTTTTCCGCCTTTCGGGACTTTTCTGTAACGTTCATGGCAGAGCCTAATTTGAGAGCATCCATCACAATCTCGTGATAACATTCTTTTCACCCCTTGTCTTAGTCTTCACAGCTATATACGAAGTGGCTACTTTTAGGCATGCTCCCAATAATCTATATAGATATCCATAGTTCCGACCCATGGCCTCAGAACATTCGCAACAAAACCTATTCCGTCTTTCCACTCCGCAACGGTCTCCTTGAAGCAAATGTCACTTTGTGACAATAAACTGCATGCTCGTGACAATGCTGAACAATTATCTGCAAAGCCATTCCAGCAAAGGCAGCCTGCAAAACTGCCTGAAACAAAAACAGTTGACATTGTCACACAATGCGAAAACCAATTGTCACAACCCAAAAATTGACCTTCTTCTCCTTTCGAGATCCAGATTTTCAGTTTTCATCGAAAACGGGGAAGACTTTTATGATAAGACGGCACGTCATATGGAAGGAATAACATGACGGACAACGAAACGCGCCATTGCGACGTTCGGATTGGTGTGGCTTGAAGGAGAAGTTCTGGCAGAAACTGCGCATCCTGCTTCAAGTTGCCGTCATGGTAGCTCTAATCGGCGGGTTGCTCTGGTACGTGGGCGTCGGCTCACTGGTTGACACTTTAAGCCAGATGCGACTCGAGTACCTGCCATTAGCGTTTTTGGCTTACTTCGGCATAAACATTCTCTTTGCATTTCGCCTGAAGCGGTTGCTGAAGCGCGAAGGATATCACACGTCTTTTGGTAGGACACTTCTCGCACAGTACGGCGGGATGCTCACGAGCGATGTCACCCCTGGGCGGTCGGGCTACTTCCTAACGCCAGTCTACCTGCGAGACCAAGAAGTGCCAACATCTGTCAGCCTCTCAGGCATTCTGGGCATCCAGACGGTAGAGTTCCTTTTCAAAGTATTTGGCGGGGTCTTAGCCTTAGTCTTCCTAATTGAAACAGTAAACTTACTTGCTGTCAACCAAATATTATTCATACTTAGCGCCATAGGCGTGGTTCTGATGCTCATAGGAGCGGTTTTGTTAGCTGCACTTAGCTGGTCTCAGCGTGTAATTAAACTCTTCAACCGCATTGCCAAATGGCGTTTCCTTTCTAGGTTTACCGGTGGGCTCATCGGGAAAATTGACGAATACAAGCAAAGCGCTCAAAGGACAAGAAAATCCATTCCCGAGATTGGACTTGTAACGTTTGTTTGCTGGATGCTAAAAGGTTTAGAATGGTATTTCTTAGGTTTGGCTTTGGGAATTGGACAAATAGGTTTGCTCGGCTTTTTCCTACTACATCCTTTAGTTACAGCATTGGGATTTGTACCGTTAACGCCTTCAGGAATCGGCTTTCAAGAAGGAGCTATAGTCGCTGTGATAACAGCTGTTTTAACAGCAAACGGCATGCCTCTAATGAGTGCAATGGCAGGGGCTACAGCTTTCGCTTTGCTCTCACGAGTTCTATTAATAGTTGAAGATTTAATTGGCGTACCTCAGATAGCGAAATCCACGAGTGGTCTTGTTTTCTCCAAGAAACGCGAACTCGAAGAAGTCCAGCCCGTGTCCGCGCCGCTATGAGTTTTCGGCGATTCTGCCCTTCGTGTAGGGCACATAGTCCCGAATCTCTTCAATTGAGGCATGGACGATTCTTTCACGTTGCTCCTTGGGCAGCTTCACGGCCAACGATCGCAGCACCTGTTTCAGAAATTCCTTGCCCATAACGTCGCCCGGCACTAACGTCACATACGTCTTTGCTCTTGCTTTCGCGGCATCCACCGGTCCACCAACAAACTCCACTTGACCCTCAACTTCGACGACGCCAATTGTTACTCGCAGTGGTACGCCGCGCATCCAATTTCGTTTTCCAACAATAAAAAACGCGCCGTGCGCCACATATTCACCAGAAGAACCTGTCTTGCTAAGTTGTTCAGGTTTCACCCAATACACATCAACCGAGCCCATTCCTTCACGCCACGCTCGGCTAAACGCGGCTGCAAATTCGCCTGCTTCACGCAATGTTTGCTCAGTCGGAACTTTATTTTCTGTTTTCACGACAACAAAAGGCGCTCCCGTTATTTCAGCATGAAAAACTATGTCATCTTTTTCAGTATGTTTCTTGACCAAAACTTCGTTGCTGACGACGTCTTTGCCCGCTACTACGAGCATTCCATCTGACGACGTAAACCAGCGGAACTTTTCAAACCACTCCTTGCCCTCGATTCTGCGCTTCGCCATCTCCTCCATCACTTCGGCGGGCTTCGAGAGCTGCGCCGTCTCTGCCGCTTGGATGTGACGCTCGGCTTCAGCCAATCTTCGTCTTGATATCTCCAGAGCTGCCAGTGCTCCATCTGATTTCTGTTTAGCCCGTTTGCCATGCTCGTAGTATTCGGCTGCGTTCTCGAAGAGCGATTTTCGCAATTGGAGGCGGAAGCGAACTTCGCCGACGTGAACGTTGAGCGCCACGTTTCTAGCGTCGTAGCCTTCCACGACGACCTGCCGCTGGGCATCGTGCGTTCCTGCGCCGACTACTTCGGAAACCCAAGAGCTCAAATCCCTTCCCGCTGCTCTCTCCCCGGCAAACCCGTTCAACAATGCCTGAATCTCCACGGAATTCGCGTAAATCACGTCGCCCACTCGCCTCTCCCCCTCCCCCTTCGACTCCGCTTCGCGAACGGTCTCCTCCTGCTCTGACACGACACGCGCCAGTTTGTCCACCTCCCGTTGCAACTCATCAATCTTTCCCTGTCCTTTGGCTGCTTTCTCTGCAGCTGTGACCCTAAGATAAAACTGATCGAGCGCGTCGTTGAAGCACGTGAAAGGCTGGGTCTTGCAGGCTTCGTAACGCTTGAGATGGAACGGCACGGCGTCCAGAAAGCTGCCGTCGTCTGCGAGGACGATGCAGGGCTCAAACTCAGCCGCTGCAAGAGTGTTGAGCAGGTTCTGCAGACTAACGTGGACAGCATCAGCCTCAGCGTCGGTCAACTTCGAGCAGGACGTGCTTTTCTCGACGTTTGCCCGCAGAAGGATTTCCTCGGCGTAAGTGCCGCCAACGCCCAAGCCACGGGCCAAAGCCTTCACCACCTCGGCGTCGCCACAGTTTTTCAGAGTTTCTTCTAGCTCGCCTCTCGTGGTCGTGAAGGGGTTCCTGCCACTCACCGGCGGAAATGCATAAGCCTCACCCCGCAAGATATTGCGGTCGCGCATTCGCTTGAACTTCAAAGCCTGCAGAATCGCCCCTTCGGCACTTGCAAGGATGAGATTGCCGTCGCCGAAGAGCTCTAGAATAAGTCGCAACACGCCAGCCTGAGTCTCAAACGTGAAGGTAACTATGCGTTCGAACTCGTGTTGCTCCAACGTCCGGAGCCAAGCGTTCCGCAAATACTTTCTCAGGGCCATGCAGAAATCGGGCGGCGACTCGGGCTTCTCCTGAGCGTAAGCCGTCAAGTGGAATCTTCTTCCAGCTTCTAGGACTAAAAGCAGCGGCGGCTGGTCTGTTTTGTGCAATTTGAGCAGCAAGGTTTTCGGATCAAGCTGGTAGATGTTGTTCACTCGAGAACCTGCAATTACGCTCTTAAGTTCAAAGGTTTCCGCGGCTACGTCAAAACTTGTGAACACCTTGTTGGGCAACATCATCACTTGCTGGCTAAGAGTAGTTGGGCATTATTAATAAATAAAGAGCGCAAAATCTAGCGGTTAGCCTCATCGAAACCTTTAACACCAGTGTCCACAATACTTCACGTTATTACGCGTTTTAGAAGGCTGCTACCTTGCCAGAAGAATGCGTTATTCCTATCCACAGACCTAAACCCACCGAGTTGATTTTCTTTTTCTCATGCGGGATAATCATGAGTGTCTCCATAACCCTAGTGGTGGTCTCTCTCTTGGACCCGTTGTTGGGAAGTTTGGATACGCTTACTGCCACTCTGATATCGACTGCTGTTTTTGCGCCGTTTGTCGAGGAGTTTTCAAAGGTGTTTCCGCTGTACTACCGCCACGGAGAGACGCAACGCTCCGTCCTCAATTTGGCAATCATGGTTGGGTTAGGCTTTGCAATTGTAGAACTGCTCGAATACGTATTTCTCTTGGGAACGCCAGTTTTTGACCGCCTCCTTGGTCTGCTTTTTCATCCATCGAGCACAGTGATAGCGGCTTACGGCATAGCCACTCGAAAAACCCTGCCGTTCTATCTGTTAGCTGTGTCGCTTCATTTCGGCGCCAACTTCCTCGCCATCATCTTACCGTTTCCTTCGGTTCTTGTCATTGTGTTGACGGTTTTTCTGGCGTACGTTCTCTACAGCAAAACCAAGGAACGAATGATTCCCTCATAACTCAGGAAGTCATGCAAAACGATTAATAACACCTCAACTTCTTAAAAGGGACTGAAACGTAACGTAGGATTTGGAACCCGTGAGACCGCTCGTAACGATCTATTGGACAAGACTCGTGCTAGCTATCGTTGCAGCTGCTGTAAGTACGGTGGTTGCGTTGGCTTTGGGTGAGCGAGGGCTCAATACCTTCCTCAACGGCTTAACCATTGCCCTACTTGTGTATCTAATCACGTATTACGCGGTTTTCAAGCCCTTGTATACGAAAAAAGTTGAGAAACAGTCGAAACTCATGACGCAGGGAATAGGCATCTACTTCTTAGCGTGGGCGGTCTCCTGGGTTCTCATATACACTATCGCTCTGGGACCGCCAACTGCCTAGATTTCAGGGTTCTTTGCCCTGGAAGAAGTTTGCCATCGTCGCCTGACTTTTGTCGCTCTTCAGCGTCTCGAGATGCTTCTCTGCGTCGCTTTGTTTTTCGCTTGGCGGCTCTGCGTTTGGAATCTCCATGCGAATTAGGACTCGCATGCAGTCGGACCACGCGGAGAAGTAGCCGCGGTCGAAATCTCCGTGTAGTCCGTTTTTGGTATGATCGAAGAATTCGCGTTTGTACTGGGCCAGCTGTGCTTTGTCGGTTAAGTCGAGTTTTGAGAAGAAGGCGTAGTTGTCGTTACCGCCTCTGCGTGAGAGAAGCATGCCGTATAGTGCGCGAAAGTAGCCGCGGTTGTACTCCGTTTTCTGCATCTTCTGCTTGACCCGCTCCAACTCGCGTTCCGCCTCGGTAAATTGTCGGTTGACGATGAGTTGGAAGTAACGGGTGACGAGTGCTTGTGATATGGGCATTTTCAGCGTCCACGACCCTTGTTTGCTCTCTCCTCTTCGGTTACGTCTTCAATTCCGTTCTCCGTTACTTTAAGGATTTCCTCCCCCTCAGGCAAGTACGGGCTCGAAACCAACCTCGCAATGCGCACGGGACCATGCGACCTGCGGAGGTAAATACGCGTGTGACTCGTGTGTCCTACGATGTGCCCGCCGATGGGATGAGTGGCATCGCCGAAGAACTGATCGGGCTTCGACATAACCTGATTCGTCACGACAGCAACGGCGTTGAAAGCTCGAGCGAGGGCGATGAGCTTATGCATGTGCCTGTTCAACCTCTGCTGTCTGGTAGCGAGCATCTCTCGTCCGATGTATTCACTCCTGAAATGCGCCGTGAGTGAGTCCACAATAATGAGTTTTATGTTATTCTTCTTTATTATTTCATCCGCGTTCTCGAGGAGAAACATCTGATGGTCTGATGTGAATGCCTCGGCGTAGATGATGTTCTTCACGACTTGCTCGGGGTCGAGACCTAGATGCTTCGACATCTCGACTATACGTTCCAGCCTGAAAGTGTTCTCGGTGTCAACGTATAATGCGGCGCCGCTGAGACCGCCTCGTTCTGGGGGCAACTGTACGTTCACGCAGAGTTGGTGGCAGAACTGGCTCTTTCCAGTGCCATACTCGCCATAGAACTCGGTTATCGTCTGCGTCTCCAACCCGCCGTCCACCATCCTGTCCACGGCTTTGCTGCCAGTTGTCAACCGCAACACCGTTTGGCGCCTCTTGAACAGTTCATCGGCGCGGACGAAGTTTATTCCGATGGCTGAACGCGCTGCCTCGATAATTTGGAAAGCTTTCTTCTCGCTGACTCCTACGGGTTCCAACTCGCGGGCAGTCGCCATCGCCAGCGACTCCACGGTGTGGTAGCCGAGGTCGCGTAGCTTCTGCGAGGTGGCTGGTCCGACTCCGGGGAGGTCTTCTATGAACTCGTATCTCTTGCCAGGCTGTATGGCTTCGCCTTCTTTTTGGGCTTCGGGCTGTTGTTCGTCTTCTGTCATCTGTTTTTCACGTCGTAAATGTGACGTGGATAGAGTGGCTGTATGACCTATTTAAAACGCACGAAAAATAAGCCTGTCTTGTCTGTGGAGAGGGCGGTTAAAGTGAACGCGTAACTGGTGTGTGTTAGAATTATAAGCTCGCACGGTAGTATGTTGAAATAAAGTGAGAAGCTCTTTGAACCCTGAAACCCTGACTGACGCCTCGTTCAATCTTATCAAGAGAGCAGCAATTTTCCTGCCCGAGGACGTCAAACAAGCGTTGCAAAAGGCCTGCGAGCACGAGACTAGCGAGATTGGCAAAACACAGCTCGAAGCAATTCTCAAAAACATCGAACTTGCGGAGAAACAGCAGGTCCCTATTTGTCAGGACACGGGCACGATTACGTTCTATGTAAAAGCAGGCTCACGAGCCAAGAATTTGGACAAGGTCGAAGCAGCCTTAACTAAAGCGGTTCAAAAAGCCACCGAGGAAATTCCTCTGCGACCGAACGCCGTCAACCCGTTTACCCAGAAAAACAGCGGCAACAACACGGGTCGACACATGCCAATTGTGCATTGGGAAATCGTGCCAGGAAACAGCCTAGAGCTCACTGTGATGTTGAAGGGTGGCGGCTCCGAGAACGTGAGCGCACTCGGCATGCTGAACCCGTGTGTAGGTGTGAAAAGTTTAAAAAAATTCGTGGTCGACGCCGTCTTGAAGGCTGGGGCACAGCCATGCCCACCAATCATTTTGGGGGTAGGCGTTGGCGGCGGTGCAGAAGTGGCGGTGGAGTTGGCAAAGCGTGCCCTGCTTACACCAGTGGGCAAAAGAAATTCTGAAGCCCAGCTCGCCAAGCTAGAGGAGGAACTGCTCGCAGCCGTGAACATGATAGGCATCGGACCGATGGGGCTGGGCGGCGACACCACAGCTTTAGCTGTTCACGTTGATTACGCTCACAGACATCCCGCATCTTTTCCTGTCGCCGTAGTCTTTAGTTGCTGGTGCGACAGACGAGCTACGGCACGAATCAGCGCCAAAGACGAAGTTTCATACCTATCTAAAGTAAAGAGGGGCAGACAAACGTGACTGTGTTCAGGCTGACGACGCCCATTTCCGAAGCAGACATCCGCAAGCTCAAAGTCAATGACACTCTTTACCTCTTTGGAACAATCGTCACCGCACGCGACCAAGCCCACAGAAGAGCCTTGGAATGCGCCGAGAAAAACGTCCCGTTGCCTGTAAACCTTGAGGGGTTAGCCGTATTCCACTGCGGACCAATCATGAGAAAAGAGAGTGACAGGTGGGTCGTCGTGGCTGCGGGTCCAACCACGAGTTCGAGGATGGAAGCTGTCGAGCCTGAATTCATCAAGCGTTTCAAGCCAAGAGTTGTCATCGGGAAGGGTGGGATGGGAGAGAAAACCACGGAGGCGATGGCTAGGTTCGGTGCTGTCTACGCCGGGTTTACGGGCGGGGCTGCGGTTCTCGCTGCAAACGCCATCAAACGGGTTGTGAACGTGGAGTGGTTGGATTTGGGCATGCCTGAAGCCATGTGGGTGCTCGAGGTGGATGGGTTTGGTCCGTTGGTTGTCGCAATTGACTCGTTTGGGAACAACCTGTTCCGTGACGTTGCCGCTAAGGCCCAGGAGAATAGTCTGCGGGTTTTTCGTAAGCTGGGGCTTTAGGTTTGCAGGGTTGAGTCTAGATAGTTAGTTTTGATTCTGTTCGGGGTTTCGGAAACTTATTAAATCGTAACATTCAACACTTGACAAGGCAATCGACCATGTTCGAAACTTTCAAGGGCAAGATAGCTTTCTCAGGAATCACAGTTCTAGCCATAGGTGTAACACTCCTCGTGTTTACGTTCGCCAGCGCCTTCACGTTCCTCACGGGCAACTTGCAGGTGCTTTCGTCACAAGATCTCGCGCAGACCTTCGGTGACTCCCTCGCGCCGCTCATAGCGGCTTCCATTCGCATCATGTACTTGGGAATCATGGGTTGGATAGGCTCGCTGATAACAATTAGAGGCGTCACAATCATCGCTAACGCTCCAAAAACTGAGCTTCCAGAACAACAGAAAACCGCTCAGGTAACTATTCAGAAGACACAGCCAATTCAACAGAAAACAAAGACGCCGGGGGACTTGGAGTTCGGTGTTATCCCGCTGGAAGAAATGGAAAAGCAACAGACCCCTAAACAGCAAGACAAATAACGCCACTTGTTCGTGCGTCGGGAAGAGAACGCTATGAACGTGCCAATTCGGATACTAGGCATAGCCACAACCATATTCTGGATAATCCTAGCTGCATTCCTCGCCTCCGCCGCCTATTCGCTGAAGGAACTTAGCTTCGGGGTTGGCCAACCCCGATTCTCTGCAACATCCAGCCACGACCTTATGGTAACATTGCCCCTGTTCATCGACAACAGAGGCTATGACACCCTGAGAAACTTCAACTTGACAACGGTTTTCTCCAATGCCGAAGGCGTTGAGATTTCGAGAGCTTCATCATTTCTACCAACTATCCCGAGCGGGCAGAACACGAGCATCTTTCATAACACAACACTCAGCTTGGATAGCATGGCAATGCACGCAAGCCAGTATTTGTTCGAGGATGCAAATCTAACGTGCCAAGTCACGGCTGCGTTGAATTTTGCTGAAATCGTCCCCGCGCAACTGTCTGCAAACGTCACATTCCCATGGGGCGCACCACTCTACAACTTCAAATTGGGGAACCCTCAAGTCAGTGGAAGCAACCCAACCTATTTTGCGGCGAAGGTGCCGCTTAGCTTCGAGAACCACGCTGCTTTCGACCTTAGTGGAAACGTCACCGTGAAACTCTTCACAGGGCAAGATACCTTCCTTGCAGAGAGCCAAACCGCCATAAACGTAGCAAATCACACGCGTTATAGCGGCTCCCTGAGTTTTTCTGTGCCTGCGTCCGCTGTCTCAACGGGAAGCCTAAGCGGGCACTTCGAAGTGTACTTTTCCACGACTATGTTTGATTACGGACCCGTGGTGATTCCCTACGGCTGAAAAGAAACCCAAAGAGCCCAACAGGGTCAGGGATTTTGCTTTCAGGCTTGCCCGGTCAGCGACGATAGCCGTCTTGGTGTACTTGATTTATCTTTTGCTGTCGCCGTTTCTGGGCTCACTGTCAACGTTCGTACCGGGGTTTAGCGAAATGGTCGAGTTACTCATCGCTGTCAACGTGGTGCTTATGATTCTGAGTGATCTCACAGCGAACACTGTTTACTCGTGTTTCTTGGGTGCGGGGCGGGCGATTTTCACGATTGCTTTCATGGTTTTCGCTTTGGGCGATGGCGTGTTCAACCTAAGTTACTCGAGTTTTACGTTGACCGTTAACCTAACGACCATTTATGGAATTGTGGCTTTGCTCAGCCTACTGGGTTTGGCGCGGTCGGTGATGCGGGCGATAAACTTCATGGCAGATCGTGCAGAAAGCGGGCTCAAGCCCTAAAGCTACTTGTTGAGTCTTTGGCGGTAGCCGTCGTAGTCTGGAAGCATCCTCGAATATTCTTCGTTCATCAGGGGCGAAGAGATCAGGAAGTCCGCTGAGGCGCGGTTGCAGGCAAAGGGAATATTCCACACTACTGCGACTCTCAGGAGTGCCTTGACATCGGGGTCATGTGGCAACGGAGCCAATGGGTCCCAGAAGAAGATGAGGAAGTCGATTTGGTTCTCGGTGATTCGGGCGCCTATTTGCAGGTCGCCTCCGAGTGGTCCGCTCTGGAAAGTGGTGATTTTGCAGTCGAGTTCTTTCTCCAGGAATTTGCCTGTGGTGCCTGTTGCGTAGAGGTCGTGTTTGAGGAGGGTGTCTCGGTTATACCTTGCCCATTCGAGGAGGTCTGGTTTTTTGTGGTCGTGTGCGATGAGGGCGATTCTTTTTCTGTGCTCCATTATGGTTGCTTTTGCTGGCATTTTCTTCGCCTACTGTCTGTGTTTACGTTTTGAGTGAACTGGTCTTTAACGATTTCCTAAATAGTTATCTTAGAATCTTGGGGGGCTATGTCAAATCGAGTTGTTGACCTTACGTGTTTATGCTGGGCTTTAGGGCAATCCGTGATGTTATTAGTGATGTTATGGGGTCAATTTTTGGGTTTGTACAATGTGTTTTGCTTTTGTACTACAATTCCAACTGAATTTGGTTCAGGGGTTTTCTGCTGTTGTTTTGGTTGTTCTGAGCTTTTAGAAAATTGTACAGAATTGTACAGGCATTGTACAGGAATCGTGCGAACCGCGATGCAGGAACATGGTTGTGACGGAAAAGCGGTAAAGCTGCTTCTGGAGCCAATTTTTGTGTTGTGTCAATGGTTTTCGGCATTGAGTGTCAATGTCAGCCGTTTTTGTTTTGGGCTGTTTTTGCTGTTGCTTTTTTGTGACGGGGCTGGCAAAACATTGAGCACGATTGACAAAATTTGACAATTTTTGAGCGACGGGTTGGTTTTCAGGCTGCGTTGGTTGAACGGGGCTTCGAGGCAATTGAGCAGGTTGAGCAGAATGTGCAGAACAAGGAGTGGAACGGAGCGAAGGAGGGCTTTCGGAGTCAATTTTTGGGTTTACA
Source organism: Candidatus Bathyarchaeota archaeon (assembly GCA_963820675.1). Classification (GTDB taxonomy): domain Archaea; phylum Thermoproteota; class Bathyarchaeia; order Bathyarchaeales; family Bathycorpusculaceae; genus UBA11855. Next base: position 205,690 of record CAWGAW010000023.1, read on the forward strand.
CAATGGTTTTTTCCATTGTGACACAATAACAACCGTTTTTGTTTTAGGCTGGTTCTGCAGCTGTTTCGGTTGAACTGAGCTTTTAGCTCATTGCGCACCATTGTGCAACGGATGCAGATTCATTGTGCAGCATTGTGCAGAAAGCGGTGAAGATAGCTTTCTGAAGCCAGTTTTTGAAGTAGTGAGCATGGTTTTTGCATTGTTTGGCAAGTATGCAGTTTGGCGCCGTTTTGCATGGATGGCTCTCGTTATTGTGGTGCTGGAACAACATTCTGCGCTGCAAAGGCATTGTGCGTCTAGTGCCAGTCTGCATAGAAGCATTGTTCAGAATTGTCACCCACAACAATTGTTTCAAGGAAACCGCAGCCAGATGGGTTGAGGGGGGGAAAAATCGACGCGGAAGCAGCGCTTTCTTCTATATGGTGCGGATTCGGTGCTCGAAGAAAACTGCGTTCTTTAACATGGTTTTTCAAATATGTGCAGGTGATTGGTTAATTGTTCAGCGCTAAGCGGGCCGACAAAGGCTTTAAATCCTAAAAAGCTGCCCTTCTAACTCGTTGAGAACTTATGGGTTATGGAAGTGCAGGAACACCTCCGTGGGTTGACGAGAAACGCGTCGAGGAAGAAGAGCAGAAAAGGAAAGCTGCCAAAGTGTTGACAAAGTTGAAGGTGTTGGAGAGGGAGAACAAGGAGCTCAAGAAACGCGTTACAGATCTAGAAGCTGAAGTTAAACGGTTGAAGAAGTAACTTCTGCGAGTTTCTTGGTCATGACGTAGGCGTCTTCACCGTCTGAGTAGTACCCGTGTACGCTGCGGCTAACCTCGAAACCTAATTTCTTGTATAGTGCCACACCGGCGTCGTTTGTGACCCGCACCTCAAGGTAGCATTGCTTCGCCTTGTAGAAACGCATGCCGTCCATCGCTGTGTTCATCAGCGCCTGTGCGACTCCCTTCCGTCTGTAGTGTGGGAGGACGGCGATGGAGACGACGTGTCCTTTGCGGATCAACCCGCCTAAGCCGAAGTTGCTTAAGCCGACTTCGACGCGGCACATGATGTAGCCTGCGATTTTTCCTTCATCCTCCGCCACGATAAAGGTTTCGGCGAACCGTTCGTAGAGATCCATGAAGAAGTAGTCGCTATAGTTCTCGGGGAGAGTTTCACGGTTTATCTGAATAACCGCTTGCAGGTCGTCTGGGGTGAATTTGCGGAGTTTGAAGGTTTCCAGCATCTGATCTCCTTTCCTAAACGAGATTTACGTTTATAACTTAAAGCTTGCGTTTCACGAAATCGTTTTCCCCTTTCAACGATTAGCTCTGTTCTTCGGCGGCTTTAACCTCGGGCAGCATGTAGTTGCCGTAGGGCATCGCCCAGACTTTGGAGGCGGAGCCTGCGGTTTTGAGGGCTTCGGTTAAGGCATCGTTGACGGCTCGGGCAGTCTTGAGTTTGAAGACGTTAGAGGCATAGTAGTCCGGCAGCGACGACACAAGAATTATTATGTGATTCTGGAGCGCCCTCAGCAGATAGTACGCCTTGTGTCCACCTAAGACGAAGTTGTGTTTAATTTCTCGTTCAACGTTCTTCAATTCGCCCAGCCGCTGCATCCAGTCATAGAAAACCTGGTTTCCATGGCCTTCAGTGCATTCGGCGACGAGGATGATGATGCCACCCCGTTTAACGATGCCCAAGGCATTGTCGAGTGCCTTGTATGCCTGAAACAGGTTCATGTCTGCAGGGTAGCCCCCTGGGCTGGCAACTACGATGTCGGCTCTGCGGTCCACGGTGATGCGGTACATTTCGTCGCACGCTTTGACGGCTTCTTTGAACGCCTGCTCTAGGTCGCCTGCGAAGGCTTTGACGATTTCGCCCCTGCTGTTCGCGATGGTGTTCACGATGAAGTCTACCTTCGCTAGGCCTGCAGCTTCGGTCATATCCTCATGCACAGGGTTTCCCTGCAGGATACCTGTTCGTGCATTGGGGTTGAGGAGCATAGCGTGGTTGTGTTTGATGGTTTCTTCGCCCGCGACCGCGGGAAGAACGCTTTTTCTGCCTCCGCCATAACCAGCGTAATAGTGGAAGCCGACGTCACCCAGCAGGATCTTTACGTCCGCCTGGGCGAACGCACGATTAAGAAAAATCTTGTTACCGTGGGTTCGGGTGTTGCCGATATGTACAAGGTCGGCGGCACGGCAATCATGGCTGACGATTTTCACGCGCTTACAGGCTTCCTCGCCCAAGAGCCTGTGGGCTTCTTCGTTGGTAACTGCCCGGTGGGTGCCACAGCCGAAGATGACCGTGACCTGCTCGTCCTTAACGCCCGCAGCGTTCAATTCCGCGAGGACTGGAGGGAGCATAACGTCACTGGGCGCGTGCCTCGTGGCGTCGTCTACGACGATAGCAACCTTACATTCAGGTTTGACGATTTCGCTGAGCTTCTTCGAGCCGATGGGGTTGGCTAGGGCGCGTTCGATTTCTGCCCTTGCATTCTCTGCAGCGGGCAGTTCCTTCGGGTTAATAGAGCCTAGGAAGTTCCTCGCAGGAATCCTCACGCATACGTCGGTTCTTCCATATGGTAACCAAACATCAACCATAACATCATCACACACACATGTGTACGGGAAATAGCTCGGAGCAAGACGCTATTAAGCCTTATCGAAGTAGCACGAAGCGATTTTTTGAGTTCAATTAAAGTGAAATTGTTCAGTGTGAAGACTTTTTCTTCAGCATCTCGTTTTGCCCAAAGTTTAAACCCTACCTTTAGCAATACCTACAGTTTACTCGCAATCAAAGGGAGAAAGATAATGTCGGCTCCGCATCGCACAAGAGGCGTTAAAGTGCTGAAGGCAGTCTCATCCTCCCAGAGGTTGCAGATTCTGAATTTTCTATTCGACAAGAACGCCCTCTCGTACACCGAGCTTATGAATGTTTTGAAGATGAACCCGAGCCGAGATGCAGGAAGATTCGCCTACCACCTTAAGTTCCTCCTCAAAGCGAATCTCGTTGAAGCAGATGTCAATACGAAGAAATATTACCTCACCGATTTGGGCAAGATGCTCATCGATATCGCAGACCAAGTTGAGAAAAACGCTCAAAAACCCAAAGCCATGCTCGTTCGCACAAGTCATTCCACGCTGGAAGAATTCGATGCTAACAAAATCGCACATTCATTAATAAGAGAAGCCAGGGTGCCTCCCGAAGACGCTCAAAAAACGGCTAAGGAAGCCGAAAAACTTCTGCAAAAATCCAAAACCAAGTACGTCACAGCGCCTCTCATCAGGGAAATCGTTAACACGCTCCTCATCGAAAAGGGACAAGAAGATTACCGGCACAAGCTTACACGTTTAGGTTTGCCGGTTCACGAAGTCACAGCTCTCATAGAAAACAACGGCAACCCGCAAAACCCGACTGAAATTCTCACGAGAGCTGGGCAAGCGGTCTTCAGCGAGTATACTCTCCTCAACGTCTTTCCACGTGACATCGCAGATGCTCACACGGCAGGCGCAATTCACGTTAACGACATCAGCACGTGGCTCCTGAAACCCAACGAAATCATACACGATATGCGGTTCTTCCTCCAACATGGACTTACCACAAATGCCCTAATGCAACTGACACAAAAACCACCCGAAACCCTGGAACAAGCATTGTCCCTTGCATTCAACGTGCTCTTGTATGCAAGCCAAGAAGTCAACGCACTCCAAACGTTGCCTCAGTTCAATCTCTTCTTTGCGCCGTACGCAAGAAACGCAAACCCAGCGGCCACGAAGGAAAACCTGCGTGAATTCATCAAAAACTTAAACCAACACGTTGATGCAGCAATAAGTCTCAACCTGACAGTTCCTCCTTATATTGCGGATAAACCTGCCACGGGACCTCAGGGTAAGCCAAACGGCAGGTATGCAGATTTCGCCGAAGAAGCGCGCCTTCTAGCATCCCAAATTTTAGAAATCGCCGAGGAAGAAAGCAATCCGAAACCGCTCCTGAACCCAAGAATCATTCTAAAAATTAGCAAAGAGACTTTCGCGAACGACTTTGCAAAAGAAATCCTCAAGAAGGCATTCAACCTCGTCGCAGCAAAAGGCATTTTGTACTTTGCAAACACAACCGAAGAAAGAAACACGACTTTCTCCGCTACGGGAGCAAAATTCGAGACTGACTTAACAGGAGATTGGGAAACTGACACGCTGCGGACAGGATGCTTGGGAATGGTGACGATTAACCTCCCACGAATAGTCTGCGAGAGCGAGAAAGAGAGGGCAAAGTTCTTCGATATACTGAAAGAAAGATACGAATTAGCAACCCGCGCCTTGGAAATCAAGGCACGATCACTGAAGCAACGGGAAAAGATGGTTCTTCCATTCCTTGTGCAGAACGGAAACGGAGACAGATACCTCAGGCTGGGAGACTGCTCAAACCTCATCAATTTTGCTGGATTGCGCGAAGCCGCAGAAGCATTCTGCGAACAAAATGATACCCAACAGGATGTTATGGCATTCATACTGGAAATCGCCCAGAATATCCTCAATCTCAAGTCAAAAACGGGCCGAAAACACGGAAAACGTTTCTTCCCCGTCATCCTGCAGAGCCGCGAAGCATCCGAAAGGCTAGCGCAACTCGACGTCGAAAAATTTGGAGTGGCAAAGGTGAAGTTCTCCGGAACCAGAGAAAAGCCATACTACACAACCGTCAAACGAATGCGAATCCAAATGGGAACGCCTCTTACACTTAAGCCCGAATCCTTGGCGACAACTCAAAGTCTCAACATTCTGAATTCTGGAGGAAACCTGAGTGTCATCGAGCTGGACCAAGCAGAAACCAAACCAGACGAACTCCTTAACCTCACCGCACAACTTGTGGAGACACAAGCCGCCGAGCTTTTCACGTACAATCGAGCCCTAACGTTCTGCAGCAACTGCCAAAAAAGCTGGCTGGGCAACCTGCAAAAGTGTCCACAGTGTGGCGCGATAAGCACTCTAACGGTATACGACAGGTTCGCGAAATCCTAGAGCTCATTTCACAGCGCCCAGAACCAACGCTAAGAGGGCCATTCGAACTACGATGCCGTTCCAGACCTGCTGGAAGTACCTTGCCTGCGGTGTAGCGTCGACTTCGGGGGCGATTTCGTCCAATCTGGGAAGCGGATGAAGAATAATCAGGTCCTTCTTTGCGTTCTTCAGGGTATCCATGTCTATGCGGTACACGCCCTTGACTTTTGCGTATTCCGCGGGGTCGGGAAACCGCTCTTTCTGAATCCTCGTGACATATAGAACATCAACCTGCGCAACGGCTTTCTCCAAGTTCGAGCTCTCGGTCACGGGAATCTTGTCCTTTATCGCACGCAGGACTTCGCGTCGCATCTTCAGAGAATCAGGAGAAACCAAACACAATTCTACGTCAAATAGCGACAACCCATATGCTAGCGAGTGCACAGTCCTGCCATAGCGCAAGTCGCCAACCAAAGCTATCTTCAAGCCGTCGATTTTGCCCTTCTCCTTCTGCATCGTGTACAAATCCAACATCGCTTGCGTCGGGTGTTCTTCGGAGCCGCTTCCACCGTTGATGACAGGGATTTTGCTGAATTCTGCAGCCAACTTCGCTGCTCCCTCCAACGGATGGCGCAACGCGATTACGTCAGCGTAGTTTTCCACGGTGCGGATTGTGTCCGCCAAGTTCTCTCCTTTCTTCACCGATGCGCTTTCGATCTCTGCGAACCCAATTGTTGATCCTCCGAGTTTGTGCATTGCAGACTCAAAACTGAGCCGTGTGCGGGTGCTTGGTTCGAAGAAAAGGGTTGCAAGGATTTTTCCCTTAAGCATATCTGAAGGCTTCGATGCTTGGAGTTCCATGGTTTTGCTGATGTCGAGGATATAGTCGACTTCTTCGCGAGCTGAAGTCTTCGATTGAGATTATGTCTCTTCCTCGGAACTCCAAGTGGGTTACCTGTGTGGAAATGGTTGGTCTGGTAATTAACATTTTTCATGCTTGGCCTCGGTGGAAAATTAAATAGTCTGTTCGTGCAACACTTTTGCGAAGGCTATGACATGTCCAAACTTGACTTCGTGGATTTGAGGAGCGACACGGTCACGTTGCCCACGGAAGAAATGCTCGAAGCTATTCGTCATGCGAAACTTGGCGACGATGTCTATGGAGAAGACCCAACCGTTAATGAACTCGAAGCGAAGGCTGCTGAACGTATGGGCAAAGAAGCGGCACTGTTGGTTCCTAGCGGAACGATGGCTAACTTGGTCTCGCTTATGAGCAACACGAAGCGCGGTGACCTTGTGATTCTGGAGGCGGAAGCTCACATGTACTGGTACGAGGTGGGCGGACTCTCGGCGATTGCTGGCCTGTTGCCTTGGCCGTTGAAGAGCAATTTTGGTATGTTGGACCCCGGCGATGTTGAAGCTGCGATTAGACCCAAGAACATCCATTTTCCTGAGCCAACTTTGGTCTGCGTGGAGAACACGCACAACCGTCATGGGGGAACCGTGGCAAAGCCTGAACAATTAAAGGCTGTGGGGGAGGTTGCGCGTGCGCACGGCATGCGTTTGTACATGGATGGGGCTCGAATCTTCAACGCTGCAGTCGCCCTGGGAGTTGACGTGAAAGAGTTCACGAAGCACGTGGACAACATGATGTTCTGCCTCTCGAAAGGTTTGAGCTGCCCCGTGGGTTCACTCGTCGTTGGTAACAGGGATTTCGTGGAGCGAGCGCGTAAGAACAGGAAGGTTTTGGGTGGTGGAATGCGTCAGGCTGGGATTATTGCGGCGGCGGGCATCGTGGCACTGGACAAGATGGTTAGCAGACTTGCGGATGACCATCGAAACGCTCGGTTCTTGGCAGAGGGTTGTGCGAGGGTTGACGGTTTGAGTGTTGATTTGACTCGGGTGCAATCGAATATGGTTGTCTTGGACGTTAGCAGTGTAAGTCGCTGATGAGATGGTGTTCTGTTCGAAACTGAAGGAGAAAGGTGTTTTGGCGGGTTCGGTCGGCAAAGGCAAGATTAGACTGGTTACTCACTGGGGAATTGAACGCGCAGATGCCGAAGGAGCCTTGGACGTAATAATCGAGGTTGCAGCCGAACTGCGAAAGTAGCGGCTTAGTCTTTTAGTGCCGTGATTGCCTGCTTTATCGCGGTAACTGATTTGTCGAAGCGTTGTTGAGACTCGCCTGAGAGTTTGAGTTCGATTATTCTTTCGACGCCGTTTCTTCCAAGAACAACTGGAACGCCGATGGAGACGTAGGAGCAATTGTATTCGCCCTGTGGGCAAGTTGAGACACTGATGACTCGGTTTCTGCCATGAATTACTGCATCTGCCATAATGGCGATTGCGGCTGCTGGGGCGAACGTTGTTGCGCCCTTGAGTTTGATGACGTCTGCTCCTGAGGTTATGGTTTCGTGGACGATTTTTTCGATTTGTTCCTTCGTGAGCAACGTTGTGATTGGGATGCCCGAAACGGATGCGTATTCTACGAGTGGAACCATGGTGTCGCCGTGTTCGCCGATGACGAGTGCGTTTGTGTCCTCTCGGCTGACGTTGAGTTCTTGTGCGATGTATGTGCGGAAGCGTTGGGTGTCGAGGATGTTGCCCATGCCGAAAACGTGGTTTGGCGGCAAGCCTGATTCTTTGCGTGCGATGTAGGTCATGATGTCGACTGGGTTGGTGACGACCATGAGTTTGCAGTCTGGAGCGTACTTGGCGACGTCTTTGACGATGCTGCGGATGATTCGGGCGTTGTTGTTCATAAGGTCTATGCGTGTCTGGTCAGGTTTGCGGGCTTGCCCTGCGATGACGATGACCAGGTCGCTGCCCTGCATTTCCGAGAGGTCTTTTGTGCCGCGAATTCGACCGTCAAACTCTATTGCGGGAGCTGCTTGCATCATATCCAATGCTTCGCCCTTCGCCAATTCCTCTGCAAGGTCGATGAGAACGACATCGTCGATGTGGTCTTTGAGAAGGTCAAAGGCCACGGTGCTCCCAACTCTCCCTGCTCCAATGATTGAAATCATAAAAGGTCAAACTATACACCGACGCGTTGCAGATAAAAGTAGTGCATACGAAGCGTTGCTCAAAGCACTACCACTCTCTATAGTTCGGTGAAAAAAAACCTCTTTTAAGTTTCGAATGAACAGTGTTTACTCGTTTTGGGGAGGGTCAGGGTTTTCGCGTTTCTCGATGCCGAGTCGCCAGAATAAGAAATTTGGAGACGAGTATGAGGAAGACGAGTAATGTGACTGTGGCGGCGAGGAGGAAGTCACCGAGCCCCGTGGTCAAGCCGATGGCTGCAGTTGCCCAGAGGCTGGCGGCTGTCGTAATGCCCTTAACTTTGTCTTTTTCCGCCCAGATTGTGCCCGCGCCGATGAAGCCGATGCCTGCCACGATGCCGCCTGCGACCTGTGCTGGTTGTGCGTTGAAGGAGTTGGACATGATTGTGAAGAGACAAGAGCCGAGGCAGACGAGCATGTGGGTTCGCAACCCAGCAGGTCTATGGGCGTGTTCCCGTTCGATGCCGACCACTGCGCCAAAAGCCACTGCAATCAAGAGGCTTTCAAATGTTTCGGGGGTGAGCAACGTTGTCATGGCTGATGGTTAGGCGCTGTTAGTATAAAAATCCATTCGTGAACGTTAACTCGGGTTTTTCGCTGGTGGATAGAAAACCCTTTAGACTGCCAAGTGCACCAGTTTCAGGACCGATTATGATTTTCAGAAGCGTTCTTGACCTCATCGGCAACACGCCAATGGTCCAGATTTGCAAACTTCATACGAACTGCGATGTCGAGTTGTTTGTGAAGCTCGAGAAATTTAACTTAGGCGGCTCGGTGAAAGACCGCATAGCCAAGTACATGATTGAACAAGCCGAGAAGACGGGGGAGCTTACGAAGGATAAGGTTGTCATCGAGCCCACAAGCGGCAACACTGGCATAGGCTTAGCTTTGGTTTGCAGGGTGAAAGGATACGACCTGTTCCTCGTAATGCCAGAGAACATGACTGTCGAGCGAAGGCAAATCCTGAACGCCTTTGGCGCCAAGATTATCCTGAGCGAAGCCGATAAGGGCATGGATGGGGCCGAAGATTTCGCTCGCCGGATAGTCAGCCAAAACCCGAGCAAATATTTCATGCCTTTCCAGTTCTCTAACCAAGCCAATGTGCTCGCGCATTATGAGACGACAGGTGAGGAGATCTGGAGAGATACAAATGGCAAAGTGACCCATTTCGTGGGTGGCATTGGAACGACTGGTACACTCATGGGGGTTTCCAAGCGGCTCAAGGAATACAACCCTAACGTCCAGATAATCGCTGTCGAACCGGAGAATGGCACGGCGATTCAAGGCTTGAAAAACCTCGAGACACAGCATGTCCCCGCAATCTGGGATGAGAAGCTGGTTGACGAAATCCATAAGGTGCAGCCGCGGGAGGCGGAGGATGCGGCTAGGCTGCCTTGCGTTGCAGGAGGGTGTCTTCGTCGGTCCGAGCTCGGGTGCTATACTTCATGTGGCTTTGAAGAAAGCACGAGAAATTCCTAAGGGCGTCATCGTGGCCATAGCTCCTGACGGTGGAGAAAAGTATTTGTCTACGACGCTCTGTGACCCGATGCTCTGCCTCAATTGTGCGCGGAAGTACGGCATTCGCTGCTCCTATAGGGACGGTTGCCCCATTTCGAAGGCTCCATCCTCAGCCAAGGAGACTGGGAGTTAGGCTTTGCCCTTGAGGATGACCGGATAAATCTCTTTGTTCACGTACTCGATGTATTTCGGCTTGTCTGCTAGGTTGAAAATGGTTACCGACGCGTCCCTTGTGACGCCGACGACGTAACCGGTTTCTTTTGATCGTGCGACGACGTACCAGAGGTCGCCGTGTTTTGTGTAGTCTTCGAAGAGCGATGTGTTGATCAAGTCTGGTCCGTAAAGGCTGAGTTTGTCTACGTTTGGGATGTCGACGTTGTCGAAGAACGTGATTTTTGTGTCCTCACGATTCTGGAGGTGGAATTCGCGGAGGGTTTCGGGTGGGATGCGGGCTTCGAGGATTCCGCCGACTTTGTCGAATATGATTTCGCTGAGCTTGTTGGCGATGAAGTTCGCCACTCGCTTCTTTTCGACCACAACCAAGAAAACAGTGCCTTGGACCTCTGCGAAGTTGAACATAGCTTCGACCGTTCGCGGCAGAGGCGACATCTTGCCCCTGTGGAAAACGTGGAGCACGTAGTCGTGTGAGTAGATGCCAGTCACTGTTTTGCCTTTTGGCAGTAGCCCGGTGACTTCGGTGACGATTGGGAAGGTGAATTCGCCTTCTTCGAAAGTTTCTTCTGTTTTGTATCCGTCGAGTTTTGCCGCGATTTCTGCGATGGGTCGGGGTTCGGCAAGTTTGAAGATTTTTCCTGCAACAACCATAAACGTAAACCTCTGTGAAGTTGTGAAAGCGGCGACTTAAGAAAGTTTGGTTACGGTCAAGTCAACTTGGTAACGCCACAGTGTTGACGTGGTGGTGGAGGCACAGTGATTTGCTTTGTTGTGTGGGGACCAATTTTTGAAAGAAGATGAACAAGTGGGTAGACCGCGTGTTCGTCTTCTTCTGGGGTGCTTGCGGTCTGATCGTCCTTTCAAGGCGTCGCAGGAAACGCCAGCAAACGTCATCAAACTCGGCGAGTTTTGCCTCTCACGATAAGAATCAAGCCCAAAATGACGAACGACGCCGCCCACCACTCCGTTAAACTCACCCACTTCAGATAATTTGCGTTTACCAACGATATTAAATCGAAAATAACGAAGTACGCTCCCGCGCAAACCAAGACAACACCCAACCATCTCCAGTTGAAATCGGCACGTTTTCCCCGTATTACAGGAAGGAGAAGCGCTAGAGCACCCAATGATGCAACAAGTAACGCCACCATGGAGTTGAAGAAGCAAACAATCGAGGCGGGGTTGGAGAAGTCGATGCCGACGGCGTAGATGGCGAACAGGAACCCCTTCACCCATAATGCAAGAAGGTAGGAACAGAAGGCTACACCGAACCATCGGACAACCTGCGCCCTGTCGTCTCCCAGCTCGAATCCTTCCATCTTGCGGTACAGTATGAAGAGACTGGGCGAGACAAGAAGCATCTGCAAAGCGTATGATAAGCCTGCTTCGGCACCGACCCACGAACTGCTCGGCCGCGTCAGCAGATATACCACGAAAGGAATGTACATGAGGAAATACGTGGCTTCAAGAAACACCGCTCTTTCTGACGATGGGCACCGAAAACCGTTGCTCCTTGAACAGGAGCCATGCTGCCGCAATGAAGAGGCAGGCGCCCACAAACCTCAGCAGCAAACCCACTTCGCCAGAGGACTCGGATGCCAGCCAGACAAGATTCCAGACGGAACCAGTTGTCTGCCATCGTGACGTTGCGGTCAACGCGATGTTGTAGAGGGCGGAGAACGAGTTCTGCAAAAGGTAAATCTGATAGACTATAAACACGAGGGACGTGAGGAGAATGTACGTGGCTGGACGTTGAAGAGCTTTTCTCACCTTTACAACGATTTTCTTCTGCCTGAGAGAGGTTTTTGCGTTTGCCATTTGAGGATCTTGTCTGAGGTTGTTTTCGATTCTTTATAAAGATTCAACGGTTGCCGCGCTTGAGGCAAGTTTTTACGTCAGACCGCGGTATTATTTGTGTTGAGGGTGTTTATGGCTATTTCCAGAATTGTCCTTGAATGCCCCTTCTGTAGCAAAATCTTTGAAGCCGAATCACCAGACAAACTTCATACAGCTTATTCGTTGAAGAAACCGATAGCTAGTATTTTTCATGGCAAAGTATTGATAAAGAGGTTTAGATGCCAAAACCCAGAATGTAACAAGCGGATCACAATCTACTGGTACGCTCCGCTTGATTATTTTAACAGAATTTAGGCGTTCAGGATTCACTTAACGAGAAACATAATGCGAGACTGGTAGAAGATGACATTCACACTACAACACCATCCGTTCAAAATATGAGAATAGCATCAAAAGTTGCTTCTGCAATGGGCTAATCAGTTAAATAATAGAGTTTTACCTTATTAAGCCGCTCTGCAGAAGAGGCAAAAAGCGCGATGCTTATCCAAGAAGTCATCCTCGAGAATTTCATGAGCTACGAATACGCCAGAGTACCGTTCAAACCCGGCGTCAACGTCATCGGCGGACCCAACGGAGCAGGAAAAAGCTCGCTGCTACTGGCGATTTCAGTGGCGCTTGGGACAGTCGTACACGGAACGCTCCAAGAAACTCAGCAACCTCATCCGCTGGGGCAAAGACCAAGCACGAGTCACACTCATCCTCGACAACACCAAGGTGGGCGGCAAACGCCCTGTGCCACGGTACAACAAGGACCAGATTTTCCTCACCCGAGTGGTCCGCAGGGATGGCAATTACTGGTTCGAACTCGAGAACCGCGCAGCCACGAAACAGGACGTCGAACGTTTGTTGGGCAGGTTGGGCGTTGACCCAGATAACATGCTCATAATCATGCACCAGAGCATGGTAGAACAGTTCACGTTGCTCTCGAACGTTGACAAGTTGCGTATGGTCGAAGCCGCAGTTGGACTGGAACCTTTCCGTGAGAACGTTCTCCAAGCCCAACGCAAACTCACACGCATCGTGAGCCAAGAAGAATCAGTTAGCAAACTGCTCGAGTCCGCGCAACAGACGCTGAATTATTGGCGAGAACAATACGACAAGTTCCAAGAGAAAAAACAGCTGCAGACCAAACGGCGCTTCCTAGAGCGTGAACTAGCATGGGCTGAAGTCGAGCGCAGGGAAAGCATCTCCAGAAGCCTTGAGATGGACAGGGATAAAGAGCAGGAAAACCTGAACCGCATCGACCGGGAATGCGAAAGAACCACAGCTGAGCTGAAGACTCAGCAGAAACAGCAGGAGACGTTGAGGACAGAGGAGAGAGTCATCTTTGACGAACGTCTAAACCTCGAACGGGGAATAGCCGAAAACCAGTCAAACATGACACTATACGAGCAACTGCTCGAAGAAGTATCGGTCCTCGAATCAACCGTCAACGACAACAGAATTTCATCCAAATTCAAGCTTCTGAGGGCGGAAAACCTTAAGGAACTTCTCCGAAACTCTCGCCAAAACCTCACGAAACTCACGGACAAAGCAAAAGAGAACCAGGCAAGACAGACCGGTTGCGGCGAGTCAAGCCTAAAGGTTTTCGAGGGAGTTCTGGATAACCGTGTTCAGCTTGCCCTGCTGGAGTATCGCAAGGAAAATGCAGCTAAAGAACTCGATAGAATCAACTCGTCGCTAAAAGATGCAAAAACCAACGTCGCTGCCGTCACCGCCAAGGCTGAACAGTCGGGACCGCGAATAGCGGTCGTCAAGAATGTGAGTGAAATTCTCGACGAAATCAAACTCACCGATGGACACCTCGCAGCGCTCGTTGATGTCTCCGAGGACGTCGAGCGCATGTACGAATCCTACTCAAAACTGTACTTGGAGTTGAAGGAGAAAGCGCAAATCGTTACCGAGAACCGCGAAAAAACCCTTGAAGAAGTAAAGGCGAGACTGCAGTCATGGCGGACAGTGATGCAGAACCTCATCGACCGCGTAAACCTCGAGTATCAACGCATCATGAACCAGGCGTTGGCAACGGGTGAGGTGCGACTCGAGAATTCTCAGGACATCGAAGCGGCGAGTCTGGAGATCCTCATCGGCTTCAAGGGCGCAAAACCTGTCACGTTAGACAGCCACACGCAAAGCGGCGGAGAAAGAACAACGGCAACAATGGGCTTTCTGCTGGCGTTACAACAGCATGTGCGATCGCCTTTCCGCGCAGTGGATGAGTATGACATTCACATGGACCCCAAAAACCGAGAACTGATAGCACATATGCTTTTATCGATGATTAAGGAAGCCACGACGCAGTACGTCGTGATTACTCCAAGCCAAATAACGTTCGCTCAGGAAAATGCGCACGTAATCACGGTGCAGAACATCGAAGGAAAATCCGTCGTCCGAGGAGTCGCGTGAAGTTGCAAGTCCAGAAAACCCTCAAGGACACGAAAGCAGGCAGGGAGAAGCTGCAGCGCATCATCGAAATGTTGACCGCCATCGAAGGGCATCAAGTGGACCCGTTCATGTTAAACGTGGACGAAATCCTCAAAGTCATAAAGGAATACTTTCCTGATTGGAAGAAGCCCGAAGACCTGACCTTGGACGCAGAGACGATTCATCATCTGGCCTCGGTCATCAAGCTACAGAGCGAGTGGGTAAAGTCTCGTTCTACTTCGCTTTACACTGACCCGTTTCTTCTGGAAGAAAAGATAAACCAAGCTGACAAAGACCAGATGCTCAGAATTTTCTTGCATGGGTGGCGCCCAGTCGTTGAGTTGGAGCAGATCAGCGTTCGCAGCCTCGTGGAAGCTATGCGATACTGGGAGACGCTCGTGCCCATGAGCGAGCGGTGGAAAGAGCTGGCTCCGGGTGAGGTTTCGACTGGCGTCGTGAGCCGCGACGAGCTCGTCAGACAGCGAGTTCTAGGCGACAAGGTGTTCTCGGAAGAGCTGGAGAAATTCTGGCTGGAGCTCAAAACCGCGGTTGCGCAGAAGGGCAAGGAAGGCAAGCTGCGGTACTGGGACTTCATCGGCGCAGACACATACGAGTGTACGGTTGAACGCGCGTTCCTCACGAGCTTCCTGATTACGTACGGCTATGCCACTTTGGAGATTCATCCGTTGGAGGAACTCATGTTCATCAAGGCGTTCGAGAAGCCTCAGATGAAGGTTAGCGCTGAACAGGCGGTTTCGATTCCCATAGCGGTCACATGCGACGACTGGCAGAAGTGGAAGAGAGGCGAGATGGAATGAGCAAGAGAAAAGGTGTATACGCAGCGAAAGTGAAGCGCGCCACACACATGCTGTTCTTCAGGAGACACATGAAGCCGGGCGTAAAAGGCTGGGAACTCCACAAGTCGCTTGGCTCAGACTACCAAAAAGTGCTGGATGTGCTAGATGATTACCTGAAGAATCTGGATTTGCAGGTCAAAACCGTTTTCGAAGAAGGCGACAAACAACGGGCAGAAAAGCCGACTTTGGAAGAGCTCGACAAAGCACGATTCTATGTAACGCTGCGGGGTGATTTGACTCCAAAAGAAGCAAAGATGATAGGCTGGCGTGTCGACGATTTGGCCGGTTTGGCCGTCGCGATCAGCTGCATCATAAGCAAGAAAGGACAAGCACTACGGAAAGACGTTGAAGATTTGCTGGCGGAGAAACTGCCAGGCTGGAAGGTCGGGTTAAACCTCGAAAGATACATCCGCTACGGCTACTTAACGGAAGATGAGAACGGACAGCTGTATCTGGATTGGCGAACGAGGGCAGAAGTAGACCAGAAAACGCTGATTGACACATTGCTAAGCGCTGAGAAGCAGGCACAGCTGCCTACGGAAACATCAGAGCAAGACAGCGAAGAGGAAGCGACTGAAGTCTACGCCGAGGAAGTATCTGAAAAGCGAGACGAAAACAATCCGGCTGCACCTTAGCCTTGTGATTTTTGCTATAACCGTTCATTTATGGCATATATGACTCGGTTATTGCTTATCGTTCGGCTCGGACGGTAATTCTTGCCGTTTCGATTTTCTCTTTCTGCGCGATGTGCTCGATTATTTGTGTTTCTGACCGGGGCTCAAGGACATGCTTGTAAAGGTAGGCTGTTATCAGCGCCGGAGGAGCAAACGCAAAAAGCGCTCGCACCAGCAGGAGACTAACCTTAACGGTTGCACTGTATAGGATTGGAGGAGCGAAGGCGGAATAGACGAACACGGATCCCCACTGGATAGCCAGAAACCAGAACAGGGTGTCACGGGCTGCTGGGTAGAGCCTGAAAATCTTGTTTTTCGAGACTCCCACCAGCCGCGACAATCCGAGCCCCCACATAGCAAACAAAGCCAAAGTCGACACCAAGTACAAACTCGTTCCGAGAGCACTGACCCCCACAGGGGTGGGCGACAAGACATTCTGGATCGGAAACGGCAACAGCAGCAGCCACAACACAACGACGAAAACCGATGACCTTTCCTTCACGTCAGCCTCGAAGAATATTTCGTATTTCGTCGCACGTTTGAACAAGTAGGAAACTCCTCGAACCATGTACTTCTGAAGCAGATACGCGACGGCCACTGATACCAAGCCGTTTGTCATGGAGGAAAAGCCGTATGTGAAGAACGAAAGTGTGGCGTACTCGCTTGGTGAAAGGGGCGAGCTCGCAGGGACTGGCGTCACCACGAAGCCCATGGCAGTAAGTATAGGTTCTCCGAACGCAAGGGACAGAGACGCGTAGAAACTGAATAAGACCAAGGCTAGGAGGAGGAATTTCGCCCAGAATCTCGACGACACGTTTGGTATGTAGTGCCACGTGATTGCGACGAAGGTGAAGAGAAAACTCAAGCTCGAAACCAGAGACGTCATGAGTGACCTTAAGAACTCGCTTGATACGAACGCAGCTAAAAGCATGGTTGAAGTCACGTTTACCAAGAGGAACAAACCGATGATGAGAAAGAAGAATACATACTTTCGCAGAACCAAAAGCCAACCCACACGAATAACCTCTTTATGGTATTTCTACATTTCCGTGGAGCCCATCCACGTGGCAAAGGATTACAGCAAACAAAACACAAAAATTGTCGAAGCAAAGGCAGGTATAGTTTGATAGCGAAGTCCTTCGCCACCCCCTCTTTTTAGGTAGTGCGTGGAGGTATTGAGATCCTTGAAAAGCCGCCCATTTCAAGGCCAGCCAAAACCTTTTTCTGCAACTGCGCTTCCATAAGCCCTCGTGACCTACAATGTCTCCAAAATTCCAGGTATACAAAGACGTTTCAGGAAAATTCCGATTTCGCCTTCGTGCCGATGATGACCAGATTGTGGCGGTTGGCGAAGATTACGAACAACATGCAAGCTGCTTAAATGGGATAAAGAGCATGCAGAAAAACTGCGGTTCAGAAATCGAAGACTTAACGATTGAAGGCGGACCTAAGCTGCCGAACCCAAAATACCAAATTTTCAAGGACAAAACAGACAAATATAGATTCCACCTGAAGGCTTCAAATGGTGAGATAATAGCTGAAAGCGGAAGTTATTCCACAAAGGAAGACTGCCTAAGAACCCTTGGCGTGCTTAAGAACAGTTGTAACGCAGAAGTTGAAGATTTGACTGTATCGCCAAAACCACAAGAAGAGCAAACTCCAACAGTAGCAACAAGTCCCACGGAAACTTCGGGTCCCACAGCCAAAAGTCCTGCTTCATCAGAAAAAGCAAAAATTGTCTTTGTCGGAAACAAAATGCCAATGGACTATGTCATGGCCATAATGACAGGATTATCCGCGAGCAATGAAAAAGCAATAACCTTGAAAGCCAGAGGACAGGCAATAACCACTGCGGTTGACGCAGCTGAAATAGCAAGGAATCGCTTCCTAAAGGACCTGAAGGTGAGCAGTATCGTAATAGGAACAGAAGCGATGCCGCCAAGACAAGGCGAAACGAAGCCACGGATGGTTTCAACCATCGAAATAGTCCTTACTAAAGAATAGGAAAACGAGCGCACCTCATGAGTTAGCTAACGTTTTATTTGATTTTACAAATGCCAGGAATGTGGTTCTATGAGCAGTGGCAGGATTTGGACAAGACGCGCTAACCAATTGCGAGTCTTTCTAAGCTAACTCTTCTGGCAAGATAATCCCACCTGATAGGGCAGCGAAATTTTCCCACATTTTTGGCACAATACAGTTTTGCCTAGCCTGTCAACAAATACTCTTTAACCTTTTTGCAATATCCGTTAAGTCTTCATCATTTCTTCACATTCATAACAGAGGAGCGTCAACATGCTAACACTTCTTTTTCCTTCTCGAGAGCCGTCACAATTCTTTGCGAGGCTGTGATTTGACGCTAATGAGTACTCGGAATTCGTGGCAAATATTGACGCTCCAGGTTTGTGGTTTACGTTTCCTGGAGTTCAACCGGGAGCGCTTTAGTTTTTTGCTCGAAGGCTTAGTTTCTCGCCCTTCCCATTCACCTCGTGGCATCATGCGTGTGAGAGAGCCATTTTTGCCAATTAGAACACTGTAGAGCTAAAGGGTGCGTACCAAACCAGAATATCTCTAAGAGGTGTTATCCCAATCAAATTTCGAATACTTATGCTTCACTTCTGGACCTTTCTGCCAGATTTTGTCGTAGCCATCGAGAAAGTCTTTATCAGATGTTTTCTTCATGAACGACATCCTCTTCCGTGGTGTTCCTTTGTGGCTTTCCGTGTCGTTCTATGGGAATTGTTGTGTTGCATGATTTACATGTTAGAGGAGAGTCTTTTAACGAAGCCAATCTGTAGCAGTTCATTTTTTTGCAGGATGGGCACTTTGCAAATTTTAGTTTTTTTGCATCTGTGTTTTCCAGCTCGGAAAGGAGGGCATCGGAGAGCTGGTGCACATGTGTGGATGAGGCAGGTGGCATATTTTTCGCCGAGTTTAGCAAGAGTTACGATAGCATATAACCGCAACTCCAAGAAGCGACATATTATCAAAAATGGAATACTCGTTTGCCATCTACGTGTTTTATGAAGCAATTCTTACTTATTCCTGAACTCTGTATACAAATGCATCGCCCAAACCGGTTCTTGGCGGCTGATAGCTAACGTTTCGGTTAAGTTCTGTTAGCATTCCTGGGTTTGGGTAACGACATAAAAATCGAAAAAAGTTGAACGAGCCTATGTGATGCTGACGTTTTGGATGTTGAAGTACCGCTTCGCCAAAAATCTGAGCCGCTCTGCGTTCTTGCCGTTCTTGCCGATTGCCACTCCCTTGTCCTTGGGTGCCACGGTTACCACAGCGATTTTCTTGCCGTCGGTCCGCTCGGAAACACGGACTTCTTTCACGACCGCCGGCTTCAAAGAGTTCCTGATGAATTGTGCGGGATCCTCGGAGTACTCTATTATTTCCTGCTTCTTACCAGTCATTTTCTCCAGCTGGTGAATGTTGCGTCCGCCTCTTCCTATGGCGATGCCGACCTGTCCGGGGTTGACGACGAAGATGACGCGCCCTTGTTCTTCGTCGACGATGCAGTCTTTGACGCTTGCGCCGCTGACGTTCTCGAATAAGGCTATGTAGCGCATTTCATCTGCGGTGATTTTGATGCCTGTTGCCATTCAACGCCACCATTGCTACGCTTGCGGTTCGGTCGTCTCCGTTGTCTTCAGAATCTCCGAGTCGCCAGTTTCTCTGATTGTTAGGGCTGAGATGATGAATGGTTTCTTGCAGACTTCAGCTAAATCCATGGATGTACCCTTGTATGATATCACGGGGATTCCCGAGAGTTTAGAGTAGTGTTCGATATCTTCTTTTATGTCTTTTGGACAATTGGAGGCTAAAACGAGCATCTTTGCCTTCCCCGTCTTTGCGCTTTGAAGGGCAGCATTTGTTCCAAATGAAACTTTCCCCGTTTTCACGACCGAGGCAATTGCTTTGTCTACATCTATCATGTTTCTGTCTTTCCTTCTTCTTTTTCTTGCTTCTCAAATGTTGACATGTACAATTCAACTAGGCCTGTGCCGATGGGAATTGATTGGCCGACGATGACGTTCTCGGTCACTCCCGCTAACGGGTCGCTTTCGCCCTTCACTGCGGCTTCCACGATGTTGGGCACTGTGATCTCGAACGCTGCCCTCGCCAAGACACTCGCTTTCTTGCCGCTGATGCCGTGCCTGCCGATCTGCTGAACCTCGCCAGTCGTAGTCATCATGTCAGCCACGAGCATGACGTGACGTACATCAACGTCCAAGCCTTGGTCTTCCAAGACGCCTTTTGCTTCGTTAATGAGGGCGTTCCGTGAGGCTTCGATGCCGAGGGTTTTGGCGATTTCGTGAATGTTGTTGGTTGTCGTTCTCGACGTGTCTACACCTTGAATCTCCAAGATCTTAGAGAGGTTGGAGCCATCGGTGTGTATGACCCATTCGCCGCTTTCCTCGGTGACTAGTACTCGTTTGATGTCCACGACACCCTTCACGTGCAAGCTGGGAATCTTGGTGAGCATGCGTTTGAGCTGTTCGATTTTTTTGGGTTTGATGAAAACGGTGTCTTCTTTGACTCTTATTGTGGCGTTTTGGAGCTGCAATCGCTCTTTGAGCTCGTCAATGGTGATGGCGCGGTCTTCCATCATGGGTTTGTTTAGCTCAACTGCGATTTCCTCTTTCATTGGGTCTTCGTAAATCGCCGAGGCCAAGGTTTCGAGTGATGTATAGATCATGTTGCGTGCGATTTCGACGGCGCTTTCGCGACTCTTCTTGTGTTCGCCCATTAGGTAGATTATCATGATGGGCGTGGACGGAATTCTGCGAGCATCCACAATTTCAATGAGGCGTGGCAAGCCTAAGGTGACGTTCTGCTCTTTAACTCCGGCGTAGTGGAAGGTTCTGAGGGTCATCTGCGTGCCGGGTTCACCAATCGATTGCGCTGCAACGATACCGACGGCTTCGCCGGGCTCCATCAAGGCGCGTTCATACTGTTCGGCAGTCGAACTTATGGCCTTGTCGACGTTCTTCTTCGTGAGCTTCGCCTTTGCCAAGTCGGTTTTGAGTTGGTTCATAAGTATGGGCGTTAGTTGCCCTTCGACTTCTTCGAGGTGTGTTTTCAAGTATTCTGCGGGTGCGGGTTCGCCTTTTTCCTCGCCGAGTTTTATTTGTTCGATGAGTCGACTGACGTTCACGGCTTTGCCGTGGTCGCTCTTGGCTGGGTCAACACCGTCTTCTCCATATTGGAATTGGATGATGTCGCCTGCCGAATCACGAACGGTGGAGTCGTATTCCAGTCGGATGTGTTCGAGGGCGTTGATGAGTCTGCGCTGCATGTAGCCGCTCTGTTGCGTTCGCACTGCAGTGTCAACCAAGCCTTCTCTGCCACCCATCGCGTGGAAGAAGAATTCAATGGCGTCCAAACCTGTTTGGTAGGAGTTCAGCACAAAGCCTCTCGCTCGGGGTCTGGCATCGTCCTCAGTGAAGTGGGGCAGGGCACGTCCTGTGTATCCTCGTAGTATGCGTTTGCCACGGACTGATTGTTGCCCAACGCATGCCGACATCTGACCGATGTTGAGGCTGCTGCCTCTGGCGCCCGAGCGAGTCATGACGATGCCCGAGTTTTCCAACGTGAAGTCTTGGTCGGCGATTTTGCCTGCTTCGTCTCGAGCGGTGGCGAGTTCGTGCATGACGTAGATTTCAAACGACTCGTCCAAGGTTTGTCCCGGCAAGCGTGGGAGGGTGCCTTTGCGCTTTTCTTCGATTAGTTGTTCGATTTTCTTGTCAATACGTTCCATTGTCTTTTGAATTCTGGTGCGCGCTTTAGGTGACAGGACTAGTTGATCGTAAGTGTAGCTGAAACCTCGCATGGATATGAAGAGTTTCAGCATTCGGGTGATTTTGTTGAGGAATTCTCGCCCTGCCTGCGTCCCGTAATCCTTAATTATCCTATGTAGCAGGCTTTCTGACTGCTCGGCGCCGATTGATTTTCTGTCGATGACTCCGGAGATGAGCTGACCGTTCCTAATTACCACGTAAGCATCGTGCTCGCAGAGCTCCTCCTCACATTTCGTGCAGCTCTGACAGATGTTCGCCTTCAAAGCATAGTTCAACGTTTTGGGAAGGAACAGGCTGAAGATTTGCTTACCCGACCACATCGGTACGGGCTCCTTGATTTCTGGCTCGGGAAGTTTCCCTTCGTAGTTGGTTGCCATCATGAGCCTGTTGACCTGGGATTCAATGAGGTAGCTGCCCCTGCGCGTAAAGTAGTACGCACTTGTGATGAAGTCTCGGATGGCGCCGATGATGGGCCCACCGAATCTTGGCGAGAGAATCTGGTCCTGCACCTGCATAAGTAGCAACGCTTCAGTACGTGCTTCCTCGCTTTGGGGAACGTGAAGGTTCATTTCGTCGCCGTCGAAGTCAGCGTTGTACGGCGGGCAGACGCAGAGATGAAGGCGAAAAGTCTTGTAGGGCAAAACACGCACGTAGTGTGCCATGATGGACATGCGGTGAAGCGACGGCTGCCTGTTGAATATGGCAATGTCACCGTTCTTCAGGTGACGTTCCACGACGAAGCCCAACTCGATGGCTTCGGCGATTTTTTCTCGGTCGACGACGAACTCGAGGCGTATCCGTTTGCCGTCAGGTCGGATAATATATAGCGCTCCTGGGTACTTTTCGGGTCCATTTACGACGAACTTTTTCAATTCTTCGATATTCCAAGCCGTCACTTTTTCGGGAATTGAGAGGCGCATGGCTATTTCTTCGGGGACGCCCACTTCGTTGATGTCGAGGTTGGGGTCGGGGGAAATCACGGTACGCGCCGAGAAATCCACACGTTTCCCTGAGAGGTTGCTTCTGAATCTTCCTTCTTTACCTTTAAGCCTCTGCGACAGCGTTTTCAAGGCACGCCCTGAACGATGGCGTGCTGGAGGGATTCCGCTAGCCTCGTTGTTAAAGTATGTCGTGACGTGGTATTGCAGGAGTTCGGACAAGTCTTGGATGATGAGTGTTGGGGCTCCTGCTTCCATGTTTTCTTTGAGGCGCTGGTTAATTCTGATAATGTCCACGAGTTTGTGTGTTAAGTCGTCCTCGGACCTGATGCCTGACTCGAGCGTGATTGAGGGGCGCACGTAGACGGGGGGCACGGGAAGGACTTGGAGGACCATCCATTCTGGTCTCGCAACTTTCGGGTTGAAACCTAATAACTCCAGGTCTTCGTCGGAGATGCGTTCGAGCCTTTCGCGAATCATGCTTGGCGTTAACGGCTCAGAACCTAGTTCGGTCTGCTCAATGAATTTCGTAGGCTTCTCAAACGTGATCTTGTACTGCTGAGCTGCACAGTGAGGACACTGCTTCGTCTTGATGTCTTGGATGATGGTTTTGTACACTTCGTCTGGGATAGCGCCCAAGAGTTCATTGTATCTTTCGATTTTTGTCTTGACTTTCTTTGCTGAGTCTTCGGAGAGCAGGATGCGTCCGCAGTTTCGGCAAGTCGACCGCAACAGGTCGAAGATAATCTTCGTAAACTCGATATGCACGATTGGAACCGCGAGTTCGATGTGTCCGAAGTGCCCCGGGCAGCGGATGGCTGTGTTACCGCAGGTCTTGCATCTTTGCCTCGGTTCGAGTGTGCCGAGTCTGCCGTCCATCAAGCCTGTGGTGATTGGGGCACCGTCTTCGTCATAAGTGTCGGGTGTCTGTATTTCTACGACGGATTGTTTGCGGAGGTCTTTCGGCGAGATTAGACCGAATGAGATTTCGTCTACAACTTTGCGAACTATTTCTTCTTGTGACATGTTTACGCCTTCTCCTTCAGCGCTAACTTGGGCACGATGCAGAGGCTCTGGAGCTCCTGCAACAGCAACTTAAACGCGTACGAGACCGTGACTGGGGAGATCCTAGCTTTCTCGTCGCAGATTTTGCACACGTATCGTCTCTGTTTCATGTCGAAGTAGGCGATTTGACCGCAGTTTTCGCAGATGTACAATGTGTACTTGTCCGACTCTTCCAGCAACCGGTCTCTGAGCAGCATGGCGGCGCCATGACCGATGAGGCAGTCTCGCTCCATCTCGCCAAACCTTAAGCCACCGCCTCTTGCCCTGCCCTCAGTGGGTTGACGTGTGAGCATCTGAACTTGTCCACGTGCCCTGGCATGGATTTTGTCGGCGACCATGTGATGCAGTTTTTGGTAGTAGACGATGCCAACGAAGATATCGGCGACAAATTTCTCGCCCGTGATACCGCTGTAGAAGACTTCGCTACCGGTATGGCTGAACCCGAGTTTCACGAGGTCCTTTCGTACTTCGTCGGGCCCTTCGTTGGCGAATGGTGTGCCGTCGGCTGGTTTGCCTCGGGCTGCTGCGGCTTTTCCAGCTAAGGATTCGATGAACTGTCCAATCGTCATTCTTGACGGAATGGCGTGTGGATTGATTATAAGGTCTGGGACGATGCCATCCTCGGTGAACGGCATGTTCTCCTGCGGCACAATCAGTCCAATGACACCCTTTTGCCCATGGCGTGAAGCGAATTTGTCGCCTAGTTCGGGAACACGTTGGTCGCGGACTCGGACTTTGACGAGTTTGCTGCCCTCTCCCGATTCGGTGATAAAGATACCGTCGACCACTCCCGTTTCTGAGGGACGCATGTCAACCGATGTATCCCGCATTGAGGGTCCTTTGACTTCGAATTCCTTGTACTCTTCGAGGAATCGAGGAGGACTGATTCTCCCAATGAGGACGTCTCCTCCGACGACCGAAGACTCTAAACTGATTATGCCGTCGGGTTCCAAAAGCCTGTAGTACTGCTCGCCCCGGTATCCGCGTGTTCCTGGCTCAGGGACGGTGAACTTGTCTTTGAGTCCACCGAGGTACTGGCGGCATTCGGCTTCGTAAATCCTGTAGAACGTCGAACGCGCTAGACCTCGTTCGATGGATGCTTTG
Source organism: Candidatus Bathyarchaeota archaeon (assembly GCA_963820675.1). Taxonomy (GTDB): domain Archaea; phylum Thermoproteota; class Bathyarchaeia; order Bathyarchaeales; family Bathycorpusculaceae; genus UBA11855. The sequence goes on from CAWGAW010000023.1 coordinate 230,155, forward strand.
TTAAAGATGATTGCGTCTTCCATGTTGTAGCCTTCAAAGCTGAGCACGGCAACGACGCAGTTCTGTCCAGTGGGGCGTTGCTTGTATCCCATGACTTCCATCAGTTCAGTCTCGACAAGGGGGGCTTGTGGATAGTGCAGTATGTGGGAGCGTGAATCCACGCGGTTATGGAAATTCGTCCCATACACACCCAGGGCCTGCTTCGCCATTGCTGCTTGGTAAGAGTTGCGGGGTGACTGGTTGTGCTCTGGGTAGGGTATTGTGGAGGCGCAAATGCCAAGAATCGTGTACGTGGCAATCTCCGCATGCGTCTTTTCAGTCGTCACATCGCCTAACGATAGTGCGATGTATGCGTTTTCTTCCTCTTCAGCGTCGAGGTATTCGACCAACCCGTTTTTAACGAGGTCTTCCCAAGTCCATTCGCCAAGACCAATCTTCTCCAGGTGCTTGGCTTGAAGTTTTGGTAAACCATTCTCTACGATTATTAGGGGTCGTCTGACTCGTCCCTCATCGCAGTTGGCGTGGACCTCCTCGGTTTCACTCATCGCCTTGGAGAAGTAAGTTATGTTGACTTCTGTGGAGATTTCGCTCTCGCGTCTCTTCTGACGGAACGACTTTACCATTTCAGCGGCGTTGTTACAGTATCCGATAATGTTGCCGTCGACGAACACTTTGGCGCCTGAGAGCCTCAGGTTCTCATCAGCCTCGTACGCTGGAACAGCGCCCATCTCGAAGAGAAGCTGTTTAATTTTATCAGGGTTGACGCCGACGGAAATCAAAGCAGACAATGATAGGTTTTTGACGAGACCACAGTTTGAGCCTTCAGGGGTTTCGTTTGGACAGAGTCTGCCCCAGTGCGTGGCATGGAGGTCTCGAGCTTCGAAGTTCGGCTGGCTCCTACTCAGCGGAGATTGGAGCCTGCGCAGGTGACTCAACGTGGAAATGTAGTTGGTCCTGTCCAACAGCTGAGTAATTCCAACTCTACCTCGTCCCCAATTTCCTGTTGCTAATGCGTGCGAGAAACGCTCTGTTATGATTCCTGGGCGAACTGCTACTGAAACGTTGATTAAGGGTCCTTTGACGCCGATGCGTTCAAGCTGATACTTAATGTCGCGTGTCAAGTTTCGGAATGCCACGCGGAAGAGGTCTGCAAGTAGGGGTCCGCCGAGGCGCAAGCGTTTGTTCTTGAAGTGATCTTTGTCGTCTTCTTGCCTTCGCCCAAGCTTTATTTGGATAACGCGGTACGCCATTTCGCCGAGGAATATGGCTTTGTCACGTCGGTTTTTGTCGCTCCTGCCAAGGTGTGGCAGGAAGTTCTTGTCCAACGCGGTTTCCGCTTTCTGCAGGCGATACTCCTCAACCTGACCGTGTGCGACACGGTTGCCGATGAAGAGGATGGCATCGCTTGGCTTGTCCACGCCAATGCCTTTCTCGAACGAAGCACCGAGTTCAGCCTGAATTTCTTTGTCCAGCGAGACGGCTTCGGCGATGTCCTTGTCCTTCTCCAAGCTGAGGGCACGCATTATCACGACAAACGGGATCTCTGTGGGTACGCCGGGCATGGAAACGTAGATGGCGTCATCTGACTTCAGCTTCAACTCAATTCGTGCTCTGAAGCCGACGGTGGTTGAGAAGATTTTAGCCTGATAAACGGGCGATGTGCCTTTGTCGTCGATGTCCACGATGACTCGGTTTGGCGCGAGGTCTTCCATGGCGACGATAACGCGTTCGGAGCCGTTCACGACGAAGTAGCCGCCTGGCTCATCAGGGTCTTCTCCTGCAGCAATCAGCTCCTCACGTGAAAGTTGTGACAAGAAGCAGAGCTTGGATTTGAGCATGACGGGTATGTTGCCGATGTAGACGAGTTCAGTATCCTGTTCTCTGCCGTCGATGATGGGCGTCATCTCAAGCGCGATGGGTGCTGCATAGGCCAAGTTGCGGAGTCTCGCTTCCATGGGGTAGATTTCATGCTTAGTTCCATCGACTTCAGTGACGTACGGTCCGGTGATTCGTGACTGCGGGTCGATAACCCAGATTTGTCCCAACTTCACCTTGTAGGGGCTCTCTGGCACTTCTATCGGAATTTCGCCGACTTCATCCACAACTTCTTGTAGTCCGTGGTCGATGAACTCGTTATAGGAGTCTAGGTGCTGCCTAACGAGACCCTTCTCGTTGAAGAAAGTCTTAAGCAGCAGATGGGTGTCTTCTTTTGAAAGTTCAGTCAATTTAATCAATCTCCCGCCGCTCTAATTCTTGAAAGTGAACGTTCCTTTCTTGCGCGGGTTTTGTCAAATTTTCGATTACCTCCGATGTTGGTTTAGGGTGCCAACTCGAAAAGAGGCATTTTTTTAAGAGCACAACAAGAAGCTACGGTGCAAACTAATAAACTTTTTTATCCATTCCTGTGAGTTTCTGGCACGAATTTTAAGACCTTATCATACTTTCCAGTTTGGTGCTGTGTTCTTCTTCAGAACCAAGACTTCGAAGTACCCCACGAATATCACGGCAAGCCATAGAACCGAGTAGAAGAAATAGTAGACAAAAACCTCGTGCAATTTGAACTCGAATCCCAGTTTCTTTGAAAACCTGTAGAAAAGTACCGATGTTACCGCGAAACTCGAAAGCGCTATGAGGACACTCTTCAGGATGTCAACGGTTGGGATGGACACCAAGAAGATTGGCAGAACAGTCCCTAACTTGGTTGATATAAACCATGAGACAACCGTGAAAAAGTCGGACATCAATGAACTGGGCAACAGCAGACTTAGCGACAACGAGATTAAAGGCGGATAGAGAAAGAACACTGCTGGTAGGAATATTTGGGGCTTCCCGATGCACTTGTTAAATAACGCCTTGTAATGGTCCTTCAGCCAGAGCGCTTGCCCTACTGCCCAACGCTCACGTTGTTTAAACCAGCTTCGCCAGCTTGAGAATACCACGTTCTTGACTTCAACATCTGAAGTGTAAGCGAATGAGTGGTCTTTCAGGAACGCTCTGGTTGCGATGTCGATGTCTTCTGCCACTACTTTATTGAATCCACCAACGTCTTCGAACGTCGTCCGTTTTATGGCGAAGGCTGCTCCGTTTGTGGCTGGACACTTTTGCAGGTACCGTGAAGCTATCCAAGAGCTGATGTTGAAAGTGAAGTACTCGTAGTAAGCCATCTTTGCGAGAAAGGAGTTTCGCTCTACTTTCTTCTTTATGTCGAGAACATCGACATTCTTCATTCTCTCGACAATTTTAGCCAAAAAAGTAGGGTCATTATCCAGTTCTACGTCAGCGTCGAGGAAGACGAGTACTTTGCCCGTGGAGTGACTGAAGGAGCTGTTTAAGGCGTTGACTTTACCAACGCGTTTCTCGTTGACGAGAAGCATCACGTCTTTGAACCTTTGAATTTCTTCGAGGAACCTTGGCGTGGGTTCATCTACCGTGACTATGATTTCCTTGGATACGTCTTGCCCGACAAGTTTCTCAAGCAAGCTGGGCAGTTGCTCAGATTCTTTAAACACAGGAATGAAGATACTGACTTCTGTTAAAGCGGCCGTTTTTTGCACCCTTTCTAGCGTGTAATTTTTTGGTCTCTGTATTTATTAATTCTTCGGTAGAAAAGCCCGTTAGACGCCCGATGTGACGAGAATTACGCCTAGAACCGTAAGGAAGACGCCAATTATGAGTTTCGGCGACACATGTTCTTTTCCACGAAGGTACTGGTAGGCGAGCAACACCACGAACAGCGGTTCAATCGACAACAGCGGGGTTATGACGGAAACATTTTCAAAGCTCAAGGCGTAAAATGAGAAAATCCACGACAACGCTTGTCCAATGCCCGCGAGCCAGAAGAGGCGTAAATCCCGTTTCAACGAAAGCTCCTGTCGTAGGGGTTTTGAACCTGCGAGCATAGCGGAGTACAACAAGAATGATGCAGTGTACGCCACGGCTACCCCAAGGATTGGCGCGTTGAAGAGATCCAGCGCAGCCTTGCGCAAAATCGATGAAACACCCAACGTCACACCGCCGAGGATTGGGAAAAGCGAGACTTCTAGTCAAAGCTCTTGGGCTGTTGTTGTTTCCTTTAAAGGTTAGCTCCACGAACACGACTCCGACGACGATGGAGAATACGCCCATCCAGTTTTGTGGAGTCAAGATTTCGCTCAGAACGAGCGACGCTAGAAAAGCCGTGTAGACGGGGTAGATGGAGAAGATGGAGCTGTTGACGGATGTTCCGAGCTTTTTCAAACCGTTGTAATAGAAGAGTCTGACTAAGCCAGGAGTGAGGAAACCGCCGACTGCGAACAGCGCGATACCTGCGAGATTGACGGCGCTGAAGTCTGTAAGTGCGAATGCGAGTGGCCAGAGGATTGCGAGTCCAACGGCTGAGATTAGGACGCTCATGTTGAAGGCGTTGCTCTCGGTGGAGTGTCTGCCGACTATGACAACTGAGAAGCCTGAGGCTGCGGCTGAGAGAATTGCCAGCGTGGGTCCGAGCATGAGCATGGTCCTTTTCTTGAGGCGCCTTAGGTATTAAAGGGAATCTTTGGCGATGCCCGTTTTGACACGTTCTGGGAAGTGAAATTCTCGTCGGATCCATGAATGATTTTTAAGTTTCAGCAAAATTAGTTACCCTCATGGTGCGTACAAAGGCTTTGGCGATGTTTTCGGGCGGGTTGGACAGCATCCTAGCGATCAGAGTCATCCAGCAGCAGGGAATCGAAGTTGAGGCGTTGAACTTCTGCGGTTTCTTCTGTTCATGCAAGGCTGGAAGCGGTGTGGCGGATTCGGCGAAGCGTCTTGGAGTCAAGCTCAAAACCGTGGAGGTTGACGAGAAGTACCTGAGGATGCTTCGGAACCCGAAGCACGGCTACGGCAGGAACATGAACCCTTGCGTGGACTGCAAAATCTTCATGCTCAAAGAAGCAAAGAAATACGCCAGAGAAATCGAGGCTTCGTTCGTTTTTACGGGTGAGGTTCTCGATGAACGTCCGATGTCGCAGCATTATCCGCAGTTGAAGACAATCGAAGAGGAAAGCGGTTTACATGGAAGGTTGCTTCAGACCTTTGTCGGCAAAGTTGTTGCCTGAAACCATCGTTGAGAAGAAGGGACTTGTGGACAGAACAAGATTGTTGGCGATTCGTGGCAGGTCGAGGAAGCCTCAGATTGCGCTTGCCCGAGAATTGGGTGTCACGTCGTTTCCTTCTCCTGCTGGAGGCTGCCTGCTTACAGAATCGGAGTTTGCCAACAGACTGCGTGACCTCTTGCAGCACCGCAGACGCTGCACCGTGGCTGATGTGGCTTTGCTGCGTTTGGGGAGGCATTTCAGGTTGGGCGAGAACAAGATTATCGTGGGACGAAACGAGAAAGAGAACAAGGCTCTTTTGGCTGGGAAAGCGAGGAACGACTACCTTTTCGAAGTCCCAGATATTGCAGGTCCAATCACTCTTCTTCAGGGCAAGAAAACCAAGAAAGCTGTTGAAGCTGCGGCAGCTTTGACAGCGTTCTATTCAGATGCAAAAACCGACACGGTGAAGGTGTGCTACGGCGGAGAAAAGCAAAATAAAACAATGATCGTGAAACGACCCAACAGGTTAGAAGTGGAAAAAATACGGCTTTGAAGCTGTCGTAGTCCGACCATTACCATTTTCTCATCTACTCACAAAACAATCATGCCATACTTATCTAAAATTGCGCTGCCGCAGCCGTGAATACTGGGCCAATGGCAAAAGTAGCAGTGGGCCACAGAGGTTCGACGCCTAGACTCCGCCTGGAACCCCCAAGCCCTAGCCTATTACCCGCGCCCCCTTGAGCGCTAAACGTCCAAACTTAGGTTGCTCTCTCCCGAGCCTAGCCGGGTTCGCCTGGTGAACCCCGGAGCAGGCTCCCCTACGGAAGCCGCCCGGAGACCGCCAGCCCCAAAGGACGGATAGTCACTGGTTCGGAAATGAGAGTCCAGGCGGCCTTTTGCGCCTCATCCTCCGCTGTCAGCCCGTCGTATAGAGGGTTTACGGTACAATGGACCCCTACCCCACCGCCTAAGACCCACTGCCACGCATGCAAAGCGTTCGGAGGCTATAAAACTTTTTCAAAACGCGCGGGTTCATCTCTGGTGTATACTCTGGATGCGTAATTCTTTAAATAAAGCGCAGTGTATTAAGACTCAATACATTAATAGGAGAATAAGTTCTGTGAAGAACAAACGAATAATCGCATTCCTCTTCGTCACGATTGCACTGCTATCCGCATTAACGCCGCTCGCCTCAGCCGACACCCTTACTAAGAGCGATTTTGAGCAGCAGAGTTTCGCCAAAACCGTTGACTACTACGATTACGTCCGCGCCTACGCCGCCCTAAACGGTATCCAGACACCCGCGAACTTCGATAATTGGCACGCAGACATGTACATGACCTATGTCAACGTGAGCGGTTTGCAGATGCTGTACGCTGGGCTCCAGGACATCACGTTCGGCAATGAAGGCGCACTACGCATTCCGATGCAGAGTTTCATAATGCACTACAAGACCAACCAAAACAACCGCGACGTCATCCTTGGTTCCACGTTCCTGATGCTCATGGCTTTCAACGAAACCCCAGCCTCGCGCTTCCCTGACTCACCTGACGTGAACGACATCCTATACGCGTCCTTCAGTCTCGGCTTCGACCTCAGTGCTTACAATGCAATCCGCCCAAGCTTGAACAGCAAGACAGAAATCATCCCGCTCACCCACTCGGACGATATGCTCACGTGGTCGTGGGGAATGAAGTATACAAATTTGACCGCTCTGTGGTGGAGAACCTGGATTGACCCGACGAACCCGCACTTCGACAACAGCCTACCACTGGCAATTACGACGTACGATGAGTTAACGTTCACATACACGCTCACCATCAACCCAACCACGGGCACGGCGACTCTGACAGAAAACCACGTAATCGGCAGGATGAGGGACCTCATCGTCGGCATACTCCCCTTGCTCTGGACCTACTACAACAGCACCGGACACTACGGGATGCTGGGCAGGAAACTCGACGACCAAACCATCTACAACTACATCAGCAGCAACGGCTTGAAGATGAGCATAATTGACTTCCAAACCTCTGTCATGGCAGACCATACCACGTACAGTCAGACTCCGTCTGGTCAAAACGTAACCGACTCTGACACCGCAATAACGGACACGTCAGTCAACACGTTGACCGATGACGGTGAGAGAATCGCCAGCGCCGATTTCGCAAACAAGAAAACCTACAAACTCTACGACTACAGCATAGACCCGACCGAGAGCACTTTCACCACGTACGACTCGAACACCCGAACGGCCAAGATTGAGGGTTTTGCGGGTAACGCAGGCTTGTTCAAGTACCAAATCGGGCTCATGGAGTTCTTACCCTTAGTCGTGGCGCACATGTATCCAGCGCTCCTCGCTAAATCCATCGCAACCGTCGAGAACATGAGCAAAGCCAACTACTTCTACATCACATCGTTCCCGCAGTATAGCGGCTTCAGGGTCGAACAAGATCCAGTGCTCACGGCATACATTGCAACGTCGGAGGCACCGCCAAACGCGAGCCCAACTGGTGAGGGTGGAGCCATCGTCGTAATTATAGTCGTTGTCGCGGTCGCATTAGTCGTGGGTACGCTGGTATTCAGACGAAGAAAAGCGCCCAAACAATAGTCAAAATGGACGCTTCAACCTCGCTTTTCTTTTTCTTTGGCTAAACCAGGCAGCTCTGCATCCAATCCAAATAGTCTTTTGACCCCTCTACTATGGGGAGCGCCAAGATTTCAGGCACTTCGTAACTGTGAAGGGTCTTCACGACTTCAGTCAGCCTTTCAAAAAGGTTTTGCCGCGTCTTCATTATCGTCAACCATTCTTCGTTGTGTTCAATATTTCCCGACCAGCGATAGAGCGAGGTGACGGGTCCGACGATATTTGCGCACGCTATGAGTTTGTCGTTTAGGAGGTGGTTGGCGATTTTCTCTGCTTCTTGCTTGCTCGCCGCCGTGACCAAGACGATGATGTAGTCGGTTGCCATGGAACGTCTCCAGTTCAGAGGAAAGGAAGCAGAGCTAAAAAGCCTTTGCACAGTGCGAACAGTACAGCATAACGTCAACTTTATTTTCTCACACGCTACTAACGTGAACTGGCAGGAGCAACAAAGTTTGAAGACCATTGGAGTTGTCACGTCGGGCGGAGACGCCCCAGGCATGAACGCCGCAATACGAGCAGTAACACGAATCGCCTACAGCAAAAACTTCGAAGTCTTAGGCTTCGAACGAGGCTGGGAAGGGCTCATAACGAACAAGTTTCAGCGTCTGACCCCACGAAGCGTGGGAGGCATCATCCATCTGGGAGGCACGATTCTCCACACATCGAGGTGCCCCGAATTCAAGACCGAGGAAGGGCTCGACCAAGCCGCCAAAACACTCGCAGTAAACTGTGTGGATGGACTCGTGGTCATCGGCGGCGACGGGTCTTTTAGGGGCGCCTTGGAGCTCAGTCAGAAGACGAGCACGTTGATTGTAGGGATTCCTGCAACGATTGACAACGACATCTACGGCACCGACGAAACAATAGGCTTCGACACGGCAGTGAACACCGCAGTTTCGGAGATAGACAAGATAAGGGACACAGCCATCAGCCACGAACGCATATTCATCGTGGAAGTAATGGGCAGGCAAAGAGGCTTCCTTGCGGTGACGATTGGGATAACCGTGGGCGCAGAAATCATCCTCATCCCAGAGGAGAAATGCGAAACCGAGGACGTCATCAGCATCATAAAGGAGAACGCTCGTAAAGGAAAGAAAGCAGGCATAATTGTTGCGGCGGAGGGCTGCGGAAAAGTCACCGAAATCGCCCAAGAAATCGAGGAGAAAACGGGCTCCGAAGTGAGACTCACCATACTCGGTTATGTTCAGAGAGGCGGCAGCCCAACAGCAAGAAGCCGTTTCTTAGCCAGCTTGTTCGCTGAGAAAGCTGTTGACCTTCTCCTTCAGAACCAGAGAAAATCTCGCGGTCGCGCTGCATAACGGTAAGGTGCAAAGCATGCCATTCACGAACGTGCGCGACAAGACCAAACCCCTAGACAGAAATCTAATTGAACTCGCAGAGATGCTCTCAACATAGCTATCTGAGTTTACGTTAGGGATTCGTATATTTTCAGGGTTTCATCTGCGACCTTACGCCAGGTGAACACGTCGAGAACGCGCTTTCTCCCGTTTTCACCCCAGTTCTTCGCCTTCTCAGGGTTCCTCAAAACTTCTTTGATGCCCCAAGCGATGTCAGTTGGATCTTCGCCATTAACGTGTACGCCGTTCTGGTCGGTGCCGCTACTGATGACTTGTTCTTTGAAGCCCACGACGCCTCGGGCGCCGACAACGACGGGTTTCTCCATGGCCATGGCTTCGAGGCTTACGATGCCGAAGGGTTCGTAGGTGGACGGAAAAACGCAAACATCTGAAGCGGCGTAGTGTAGAATTCGTTCTTGTTCGGGCACGAAGTCGAAGCGGTAAACCACGTTATTCCTGACGCCCAAGCGGTCCGCTGTTGTTTCAATATCGTTCTGCTCTTCGCCCTTGCCGAGGATGACGAGCTTCGTGTTCGGATAATCTTTGAGCACGGAGGGCAAGCCCATGAGGATGTTGCGGACGCCTTTCACCCAGCTCAGTCTGCCCACGAAGAGGAGCATGCTCCAGTTCTCAGGAATCCCGTATCGAGTGCGAATCGCCATCACATCTCCTTTTTTCACCCTGCGCGGGTCGTACTTCTCGGCGTCGACTCCGTTCCAGACTGGGCTGATCTTTGACTGGAGCCAACCATGCTGGATTAAGTCCTGTTGCATAGCGTAGCTGACGGTGATTATCTTGTCGGAGTTCTGCGCCATCGCACCCTCAAAGTGAGAGACTACTTCGGAGCCTTGCCCGCCGCTTCTCCCCCACTCCGTGCTGTGCACATGAAAGACAACGGGGATTTTTGTTTCATTTTTTATGACCAACCCTGCGATGCTGCTGAGCCAGTCGTGAACACACACCACGTCGAACTTGTACCCCTCCTTCTTGATGAGCCCGTTGATGAATTTCGTGGCGCTTAGGATGTTGTAGATGAATATGTCGTTGAACAACTTGATGTTCGTTCCCCACTTCTTCAAGTCGTCAACCACGAAAAACGGGAACACGTTGGAGGCGTCTGCTATGAGAGGTCGGTGAACTTCGACGCCTTTGAGTATTTCGCGAGTCTTCAACCCGCCGCGGTTAAGCGTGAAGACGGAGACGTCGTGTCCGATGTCGAGGAACTCTTGCGTTATGTATTCAGCGTAGGTTCCTAAGCCGCCGACGATTGACGGTGGATATTCCCAGACGAAAAAGCCGATTCGCATGTTGCAAGCAGCACTCCAGAGTTTACTATTCTGCTCTGGCTTTTAAAGAGCTTGTGCGTGGCATCTCAACCAAACGGATGAACTTTGCCGTCCTCTCGCACCTTGAGAAATTGACGCGTTACAGTCTTTTGTCGGCAGAATCAAATATCAGATATGACATAGTAGAACTGACGAGAGGATGAGTTTGCTTCCTAAATGGAAGATAATCTTCGGCATCGTCATCGTCACGGTATTAACCACGTTCCTTTTTGCCAACATTCAAATGCAATTCCGATATATTCCTCCGCGAGAAAACAACGACTTCAACGTACAATTCAAGTACGGAGTCACAGCTCGGAACGAACTCAACACGTTCAACAACACGTATACAAAAGACATGATACTGGATCCTCCCATCACGATTTGGCTCTACCTGTCCGACGAAGAGATGAACCAGATTAAGCAGAAAATGACCGAAATCGATTTCTTCAACCTTCCAGAAGCCCTGCCGCCCCGCTCTTATGGGGCCTTTGTTGAACCACAGGATAACTTCTACATCAAGGCACAAAACGGATCCACCACTAAAGAGGTAAGTTGGAACTCCAATTCTGAAGTCAACGGAATCGAACAAAACCTCACACAACTAGCGAACCTTATGACAAGAATTATCGAGCAGAGACCCGAATACAGAGAGCTGCCACCTCCTAACGGCGGCTATTGCTAATTACGAAAATTTGTTGTATTACAAAAATCTTGGGGAGACAAAAGGTCTCCTCAGGAAGAGGTTTAGGGGTTAGAGTTCGACTGCTTGAATGAAGGCGCCGTGCCACGTGTGGTACCAGACTTGCCCCGTGTAACCGTTGACGCTCAGCATGCCGTAGGTTGTGCCTGCTTGGACCACGTCGATGTGGTAGTAGCCGTAGAACGTGTCCACGTTCCCAACAGTTGTTCCCGGATAGTTGGCGTTGAGGAACGCTTGGGCATCAGCTTTTGCTTGGTCAACCGTGATTGTCATTGGTCCCGCTGTTGTGGTTCCTGTTATCCAGCCCATCATTCCGCCGCTCATCATGCCGTACTTCGTGTTCCACATCATGTTCGGACCAGGCTCCGCCGAGACCGCGCCGGTGACTTTGTTGATTAGCAGTTCGAATGCGCCTCTGCCGGTGCTGTTCTCTTTGACCAGGACGTAGAAGTTCTGAGTGTACTCCTCGACCTCGTCGACCGTTAAGTCTTTGTTGCTCAAGGAACCCACATACTGCTGTGCGATGCCCACCGCTGTGGTAATGCTTATGGACGTAGCAGACGAAGAGGCTGGGGTACCGACGTAGTAGCCTCCGCGACCCATGCATCCGCCCGTTATGTACTGTCCAGAGTACGCTGGCGGCGTGGTCGTTGGGTAGCCGTTGGCATAGCCGTTCATCATGCCGCCCATCATTCCGCCGAAGGTCCCATACGGGGTGGCGGTTCCCGCGATTGTTCCGTATGGCGAGTAGATTCCTCGCGCGCCCATGAAGGCGAACGCGGAGGCGGTGATGAGAGCGACCGCAACGATGGCGACGCCGATGATGGTGATTATTTTCCTGTTTTGTCATGCATTTCACATCTGACATAACTGTAGTCGTGCGGGTGGTTTATGGGTTGGCTGAAACAACGCATGAAACAATTTGAAACACTTTCAAACGCTAATGGATTCTCACTTATGAGAATTGGGATTTGTGGAAAAGGAAAAGGAGAAGAACTAGCTTATCCAGACACAAGATGAGAAGTGGTCTCTTGAGACTGGGCATCTTGTTTTCGGGTGGAAAAGACTCCACCCTCGCCTTGCACATGGCGGCGGAACACGAAACGGTAGCCTGCCTCATCACTTTGCTTTCCGAGAACAAGGAGAGTTACATGTTCCACACCCCCAACATCGACTTGACGAACCTGCAAGCCGAAGCCCTCCAACTCCCGCTGGTCACACGGGTTACGGAGGGCAGGAAAGAGGAGGAACTCTCCGACCTTGAGCAGGCAATCGTCGAGGCTGTCCGCCATTTCCAGATTGAGGGCGTCGTCACAGGGGCAGTCGAATCGGTCTACCAGTCTACACGTGTCCAACGCATCTGCCACCGCCTCAACCTCTGGTGCCTCAACCCACTTTGGAAACGTAACCAGAAGGAGCTGCTGGAAGAGCTCATTGAGAAACGTTTCAGGGTGATCGTTTCAGGAGTGTTCGCGTACCCATTGGATGAAACCTGGCTTGGGAAGGAACTCAGCTCGGACATGATTGCGAAGCTGGTTGACTTGCAGGATAAGTTTGGTATTAGCCCGTCGGGTGAAGGCGGCGAAATCGAAACCACAGTGCTTGATGCCCCGATGTTCAAGAAGAAAATCGAAATCCTCAACCACACAACGGACGCGCGCGGCAACTCAGGTGTGTTCCACGCAACCGAGGCAAGGCTGGTGCCCAAATGATTCTGGTCGTCGACATGAACCAGAAGAGGAATTCGCTGGGGTTCTACGAATTTGTACTTCCCATCATCGCCGTCGTCAAGGCACTGGATGCATGTATGGTGAAACATTATGCGGACATCAACAAAGAAGCCTTGGCCCCTTGCGACGCCGTCATTCTTTCGGGAACACCGCTCAAAGACAATACCACCCTGAACGAACTCGGCAGATTTGAGTGGATAAAGACCTGCGACCAGTCCATCCTTGGCGTCTGCGCAGGGTTCCAAACGTTGGGGTTGGTTTTCGGGGCGCAGCTGAAGAGGTGTTTGGGCATCGGCATGGCTGAGATAAACACGGTGAAAGAGAACAGGTTGTTCTCCGACAAGTTCCAGGCTTATACGCTGCACAACTATTCTGTCGAACCAGCCGAAGAGTTTGAAGTCTTAGCCGAGTCTGCTCAATGCATTCAAGCCATCAAGCACAAGCAGCGAAACGTTTACGGTGTGCTTTTTCATCCTGAGGTTAGGAACCCAGAAATTCTGCAGCGTTTCGTCTTCGAATTCAGCGGGCACCGAAGAGTATAATACCCACAGAATTCAGAGTTTACAGATGGAGTTTTCGAAGGTTAAACTGGTGAGATGAAGAATGGTCGACGAACTTTCCGCAGAAAAAATCAGGTTAACATGTAAGTCAGATGTCATGAGCTGTGAAACAACTGAGGGATTGGAACCCCTCAGGGAGATTATTGGTCAAGAAAGAGCGGTCCGAGCATTGAAATTTGGCATCGGTATCCGAGAACACGGTTTTAACGTCTACGTTGCAGGATGGCCAGGAACGGGCAGAACCACGGCGGTCAAGAACTTCGTGGAGGAAATCGCCAGCAAGGAACCCGTGCCGCCCGACTGGTGCTACGTGAACAACTTTAGCAATCAGTACGAGCCCAAAGCCATCCAACTGACAGCGGGTAAGGGCAAGGAGTTCCAGAAAGACATGAGAGACCTCATTCAGAACATCAGGTCCGCCCTGCCCAAAGCGTTCGAGAGCGAGGACTACAGCAGGAAACGAGAAGCCACACTCCGCAGTTTGGAGGGTCAACGGAAGGACTTGATTGACAAACTAAACGCGAAGGCTCAGCAGGAAGGCTTTGTTATTCAAAGCACCCCCATCGGCTTACTCCTCATTCCAGTCATCAAGGGCAAACCAGTCGCCGAGGACGAGATGTTAACGTTGCCACAGAAAACGAAGGACGAGATTCAGGGGAAACGTGAACGCCTCGAGGAGGAGCTCAGGGTAACCATGCGGCAGTTCTTGGACATGGAGAGAAGAATAAGCGAGGAACTTCGCAAACTTAACCGAGACGTCGCTTTGTACGCCATCGGACACCTCGTCGACGATATAACCGAGAAATACAAAGACTCCACGGAAGTCACCGCCTACTTCAAAGAAGTGCAGAACGATATACTCGACAACTTGGCACAATTCGTTAAGGGTGAGGAAGCCCAGCAACCTCAAATGCCCTTCCAGCTGCCCTGGATGAAGGAAGCCCCATTCAAGAAGTACGAGGTCAACGTCATTGTGGACAACTCCAATCTTAAAGGCGCGCCAGTCATCATCGAGGCAAACCCCACGTACCAGAACCTCATCGGCAGAACCGAGAAGGAAGCCCAGTTCGGAGCCTTAATCACGGACTTCACGATGATCCGCGGCGGCGCATTGCACAAAGCGAATCAGGGCTACCTGATTGTCCGTATCGAAGAGCTCATCCGAAACCCATTCTCCTACGAAGCGTTAAAACGCGGATTGAGGGACAGACGCATCTTGATCGAGGAGCCCGAGGAACGGTACGGCTTCATAAGCGTCAAAAGCCTCAAACCTCAACCCATCCCACTCAACGCTAAAGTCATAATAATCGGAGACCCCGAAGTCTACCAACTTCTCTTCACGATGGACACGGACTTCAACGAGCTCTTCAAGGTCAAAGCGGAGTTCGACACCACCATGCCCCGAACAGACGAGAACGTGCAGCAATACGGCGCCTTCGTGTGCGCGCTCTGCACAAAAGAGAAACTGAAACACCTCGATGGCTCCGCCCTCGCCAAAATCGTCGAACACAGTTCCCGACAGGCAGATGACCAGCAGAAGCTCTCCACGAGGTTCGCCGAGGTCGCTGACATCATACGTGAAGCCAACTTCTACGCGGTCCAAGACAAATCCGACAACATCACTGGCGCACACATAACGAAAGCCATCGAAGAGAAAATCTACCGGTCAAAACTCATCCAAGAAAAAATCCAAGAGATGATTACCAGAGGCGTAATCCTCATCGGGACTGAAGATGCCAGTCGTGGGACAAGTAAACGGACTTTCCGTCTCCGGTCTCGGGGACTTCGAGTTCGGCATGCCCTCACGTGTCACCGCCAGCCTCGGGTTGGGCAGAGAAGGCGTCATCGACATCGAACGGGAAGCCAAGATGGGAGGACCGATCCACACGAAGGGGGTCCTTATCCTGAGCGGTTTCCTCAACGACAAATACGCCAAAGACAAGCCACTTAGTTTGTCTGCGAGACTGGTTTTCGAACAGAGCTACGGCGGTGTGGAGGGCGACAGCGCCTCAAGCACCGAGCTGTACGCCATACTCTCCGCCTTGTCGGGGTTGCCCATCAAACAGAGCCTCGCGGTCACGGGCTCCGTAAACCAAAAGGGCGAGGTGCAAGCCATCGGCGGCGTAAACGAGAAAATCGAGGGTTTCTTCGAAGTCGCCAAAGCCAAGGGCTTGACTGGCAAGCAAGGTGTGATGATACCCGAGAGCAACGTGCAGAACCTCATGCTTAAGGAGGAAATCGTGGACGCGGTGAAGGAGGGCAAATTCCACCTGTACTCCGTTAAAACCATCGACGAAGGCATCGAAGTCCTCACGGACGTGAAAGCTGGAGAACGCGACAAAAAAGGCGATTACGAAGAGGGAACGGTCAACTACAGAGTCAACGAGCACCTGAAGGACATGGCGGCGAAGCTGCGCGAGTTTGCAGCAGTTTCGGGGGAAGGAAAAAGAAAGGAAGAAGACTAAGCAGCACCATTTTATGAGTCAAGGGAACCCTCGGGTCGAGCATCTGCGCAGTTTTTAGGCAGCCCCTGCTCTTCCTCGCGACGCCTAAACTCGCTGAACCCGTCGAACCGAACAGAAAAAGGTCAGATGACTCTCTTTAGAACGTCGTCGAACTCCTTCTCCGACAGCCAACCCTCAGTCCTTAAGCCTTTAAGCCCCTCAATGATGCTGTCGGACACATCCTTGGTTGTGAGAAGATTGGCCCTCGCGCCCAGCTCCATCAGTTCCGCCTCAAACGCAGCGTTCCTCTCAGCTAGCGTTTGCACGCTCTCAACAAGTGACGACAGAGTTTTGAATCGTGGGGCTAGGAGGCTGCTGATTTTGGACATTCTCAGGGCGCCCTTGAGCTTCGTGAAAACGCTCACGTTGTTCACCACCGACGGTGGGATAGTCAGGAAGCGTTTCTGCGAATCTGCTTGGAAACAGTTAAGATAGAATGGGACGTAGCACAGCAGGCTTCCGTTCAGCCCCAACTCTCGCTCGACACCGAGCTTCTCAAACTGTGACACGTTGGCTTCCAATTGTTTCGCTGCGTTCGAGGCATGGTGGCAAATCATCTTGGTCTGGGTCTCCAGCTTCTCGATTTCTTGGTTGAGAATGAGGATTTTGGCGTCGCCGGTCGATTCCAGCTCCAGCAAGTTTCTTCTGGCTTCCCTGATTTTTGTCTCCAACTCATCCCTGAGCTTGATGGTTTCCACTGACCTTTGCTCCTCAAGGTCCTTCAAGGCTTTTTCCACTTGTTTCAGTTGCTTCTCGATTTCCGAAAGCTCCTTCCGCGTTTCGTCGGCTTTATCCTTCCACTTTCGCTCCGAGGCAGCGTGCCCCTTGTTAGCATGAGCCTTCGCTTCGACTTTACACTGCTCGAGTCTCGCTGCGGCCTGTTCGCGGGATTTTTCTAGCTTGGTTTTTGCTTGTTGGATGGGTAGGCGGCGTTTCTCGTAGCTCTTCGCCATCGAGTTCATCCGAAAGTCATAATCGTCTTTGAGCTGAGTGACCTTGGGCGCCACGGCTTTTTCTTCTTGTCGAATTTTGGCGCTGAATTCTTCTTTGACGGCTCCTGCCTGAGCGTGGAGTTCTTTCACGTATTGCTGAGAGGTCCTGTGGAGGTATCTTATGCCCTTGTAGAGGTTGTAGGCGTTTCCTTGGAGCTTTTCACGTAGAGTTTCCAAATCGCGGATGCCAGCAGAGACTGCGGATTCGTCCAAGCTGGGCGGAATCAAACCCATTTCCTCTTCTTCTCCGGTTCCCCCTTCGGCTCCGCGGCGGCACAAGTTGAACTCGGTCACGAACTGGGCGTCTGTCATCAAGCCGTTAACGACTAAGCTTTTCTCAGCGGCGGGCACCTGGAAATAGTTCAGGTGATCACTGAGGAAAGCTTGGTGTGTCTCCAGCGTTCTCGCTCCCCGCTTCAGATTCTCTACGAAACTGTCTACGTCGGGAAATGAGAGGAAAGGTAATTTACAGTTGGTTTGGCTTAACCCGTCGAAGACGAGGGCGATTTTCCGCCAGGGAGAAACCCAGAGTGGATAGCCCAATTTGGCGATGAATTTTATGTTTTCTTCGGGCTGCTTCAAAATCAACCCTCCGCCCTTGCCCCGTTCGAGCTCAGCTAACGTGAAAATTGTTGCCGCCTCCAAATCGGGAGTGAACGGCACGCCACGGTTCTCGGATAGCACGTGGAATGGCAAAAATCGCTGATTAGCTGTTGTTCCTTCGGACATAAAGGTCCTACCCAGTGTTGTTTATCGCTTAGTTTTGTTTTAAGACTTGCCATGAAACACCGTGCTGGGTGCGAAGAAGTCGGAGATTCGCCGCTGGAAGAGTGCACGCTTCAGGAGTTCGCTCTGATGGATCCACCGTTTCAGGGGAATCTCGAATCGACTACCTATGAACTTCAATGACTCATCCAATGTGTTGAACCTAAAGGGCGTTTGTCGCATCGCGTTTCGCACGTTCTCGCGCACTTGCCATACGCCGACGGGCATGATGTAGCCTGGACGCGCCTCACGAAGCACAACCACCGTGGCTTGGCGGCGTTCCTTCAAGAGGAGTTCACAGACCGCGAGGCGAGCGGAGTAGTAACAGCCCCCAATCGCTGCGTACGTTGTTCGTCCGTTGTTGCCCTCCCAGTCTGAGAAAATTGCTGTGCTTGTACCGTTGGGGTTCCAAGTAGTTCCTGGGAACCAGGCTTCCATGGATTCATAACTCCACTGGGCGGGAATCATGAGAATCTCGAAGACGTTGTCCAAGTAGACCGATTCGTAGACTCGGTACTCATTTATCTCTGGAAACGTCTTCACTTCCTGTAGGAGGTCTTTGCCGATGATGTCGTCCACGGCGGTTATGCTCCACCGTGTTGGCACGAGCTTCCTACTCTTCTCGAGCCCGAAGGCTCCCACGCTGAACGCCCGCTGAATCTTCGTGACAAAGACGCCTTTGCCATAAAGTTCCTTGACGGCATCTCCTGCTTTGAGGTCGGTGTCGCGGTACGCCTTTTCGACACGGTGCTCAAACTTGGCGTTGCCCAAATGCAGGTCACGTATTGGTGCGGAGGGACCAAACGGCTGCACCTCGTCATCCATGAAAATCGAGCCACGTGGCTTTTTCGTGAGGTTCAGCTCCATATCGACGCAGTTCTCAGCCAGCGCCAGCTCTCGCGTCTGCTCGATTATCTTGCCTGCCTCCTCGAACTTCTGCACATGCACTCGGTATTTGCCGCGGACGAGCAGAGAGCGAAATCCGACGATTTCATCCATCGTTCGCCCGAACCATCGTTCAGGCATGTCGAAGATGCTCGTATCTTCATCGACTGGCGGCACGAGAGGTCCCGCGTACACGTGTGGGTAGCCGATTCTGCCGATGAACACGCTCGGCGGCGAAAACCCCGCCACATCCTCCGACGACATCAGGGGCACGCTCTTGAGGAAATAGTTGACTTTAAGCATGATGGGGCAGCGCGTTTTGCCGCAGAGAAAACGTGCACCCTTGCAGACAACGCAGAGGCTACTCTGGCGAGCGCGCGCCACGACTTGTGACTCCTCCAACTGAGCGTTGTTGCGCCTGATGAGGTTGTTCACCCAGTTGTCTGTGACGTTTGGGCTACCGTGTTGAATCGTGAGAGTCATAATTGTTCCTTGATGAGCCGGCGCGGGATTCATATGTTTATTGCAATCGAAACTAGCAAAAAGCACGCGAAAAAAGCAATTGGGAAGGATGTATGCCTATGTCGACATCAAATAGGAAAAAGCTAAATTCCAAAACCGTGTAACCGCCTTCGGTGAAGACATTTGCAGACGGTCCTCTTTCTATGCACCCACAACTCGGCCCGCAGCCAAATAGCAGAAGCCTTCCTCAACAACCTTTGCGGCGACAAGTTCAGGGCGGAAAGCGCAGGAATTACGCCTACAGGGATTAATCAACAAGTGAAGCGAGTCATGACCGAAGCAGGTATTGACATGTCTAAGCAACGGTCAAAGAGTATAACGGAATTCCAAGGAAGAACGTTCGACTACGTAGTGACCGTCTGCGACCAAGCACGCGAACAATGTCCATTCTTTCCGGGAGACAAGCAAATCCACAAGGCTTTCGCCGACCCCGCCACCTTCACGGGAACCGACGAAGAAATCTTGGCGAAAGTCAGGCTGGTGCGGGATGAAATACGACGCTGGATAGATGAAACTTTCTGCAAAGGCAACCCTTCCAATGAAACTTCCCTCGATAAAATGCAGGAATTACTAAAATAACCGTATCTTCGGCAGTTGCGAAATGCATAGGTCAAATTCAGTCGAGCCAAAACTTTGACTCTTTCTGCCATTCACACATTCAGAAGTCGTTCCATCCGGGAAAGACTTAAAGAGACACCAGTCCAGTTTTGGCTAAAGACTGAGGGGAAAATTGGACCCATCTCTAATTGGCAACTCCGCAGCGATACTCACAGCATTCCTATGGACTGGAAGCTCCATTCTGTTCACGTCCGCCGGGAAACGGATAGGCTTCTTCAGCGTCAACGCTTACCGCTCCGCCATCACTGTCGGCATGCTCGTCTGCGCCCACGTTGTACTGCTAGGTTACGTTCTGCCAGCTGCCAGCGGAGCACAGTGGTTCTGGATGGGCTTAAGCGGCATCATCGGACTAGGCATCGGTGATTTGGGCTTATTCGCTGCCTACATTCTGATTGGCCCACGACTGTCGCTCCTACTAATGGCTTCTTCCCCAATTTTTGCGTCGGTCAGCGCGTTTCTCATGCTCGGAGAAACCTTCCCAGACCTCGCCGTTTTGGGGGTGGCTGTCACTTTGGCTGGGGATATTTGTTGTTCTACTCGAAAGGGAAGCCCATGCTGCTCAAGATGTTGCCAGCTTGGGCAAGCGGAAAACGTGGGGAATATTGGCAGGCGTGGTTGCTGCGGCGGGTCAAGGGATAGGCTTGGTTCTCTCCAAGAAAGGGATGTACCTGGGCGAGAGCGTGGCTATGAACCCTGTGTCGGCCGCGTTAATTCGAATGATGATTGCAACAGTGTTCGTGTGGGTTTCCGCGTTGTCGTTGAAAAAACTGCCAGAGCTACAGAAAACTGCAAGAGATAGGCAGGGGTTGAAGTTTGTTTCCGGTGGCGCCTTGATTGGACCGTTTATCGGCATGACTCTTTCGTTGCTTGCCGTATCTTACACTGAAGCGGGCATTGCCCAGACGTTGCTCTCCCTGGAGCCACTGATCATCATTCCGCTAATGTGGAAAATATACGGCGAACGAACGAACAGGCGTGGTATAATTGGAGCTGTAATCGCCGTTGTCGGCGTCGCAATCTTAATGCTGAGCTAGAAGTTGGACAAACCTCTCAGATGGAGATAAATGGCGCCCAGGCCTAGGTCTACACTCGGGTTTTAACTCTGAAAACAAAACCGCGTAACCGGTGGAATCGTTGGGTCAAAAACACAAAAGTCTGGTGGAACTTTTTTAAATTTTTCAGTCTAATTTTAGCACGCGCTTTAGAAAAAGGTATCTAACTCTAAATAGGATTTTTTAGTACCATTCTTTGATGTGGGCAATTGCAGCAGGAGAAGTATTATCCTGGCTCAGCATACACTCTATTGCTTTTGCGCATTCAACACAGTCTTGAGGTATTGGTTCACTTTTGTCCCTGTTATTCAAGTAGCCGAACCAATATTTGCAGCCAGTTTTTTGTTCTTCCTCTATTTTGGCATGGCATTTGGGGCAAACATAGTATTTGACCAGTTGGGGTTCATCATAGTCCTGTTTGCATTTTGGGCAGTGTTTCTGCTCGCGCGCTATCGTAAACTGGATTGTCATCGATGAAGGATTGAGATTTAGCGTATATGTACTTTTTTTATTCAGCATTAATATTGACTGTTCATAACTGTATATCTGCCCAACAGAACTACAGTTCTGGCACGGTGCAAAGTTAAGCGAAGCGTTAGCTAACTTATGCCTCCGAGAGAAATGGTGTGAAGAAAGCCCAGTTTTTCATTAATTTTGGCAGCGCGCTAGAAGAATCTTTTATGGGTGTTCATAAGCAAACCTGCGTATTTACGCGTGGGGAGAGAAATAAAGGTTAGAAGTGAGCGTCTACATCGACGAAAAAGAAGTGGAACGCGGAGAGAAAGACGTCGTAAACATCAGCGGCTTCCTCACCATGTGTTGAAACGGGTAAACGATGCCTAAGAAAATCGGTTTGGCGAAACGGACTAGCTTTCCACTCTTGTCCTTCAAACTCGGTGAGGTAATCGAATCCTGCTTCCACCAGTCCGATAGAAGGGCGCACTTCTTTTGTAGTAGTGCAGCGCCAGTCACAATGTCCCACCATGATAGAAGAATATTTTGTCATGGTTTCTGAGTTTTTTATGACACCTAGGGCAAATAAGTTAGCAGTAACCGCTTGGCGCATGCGCTACAAGCTTGAACTGAACAAGTTACACACTTGCATTCCTTAATTACATCAAAAGTCAACGCAACGTTGATTTCATTTTTGTGGCCAAAGAGATCCATAATATTGCCTTCCGTCGTGTCCAGTTAGAAAACTGACTATGTACACATATGTGGTGTCTTCAAACAACAACAAACCATGATAGACGGGAAGCCAGAGTAGTCACAAAAGTTACCCTTGCCAGCGCGCGCTGACGTTAGCGGACCGTAGCGTTTTTAAGGCATTGCCCACAACTAAACGGTTAGAACGCACATACGAGAGGAGCGTGTTTTTGAACGAAACTTATTTTGTCGACTGAAAGAGAATTTAGGGTCAACAACCTCCAAGAGACTTCAGGAAAACGAAGGATACCGTCGAAACGTTGCAGATTAGCGCCAAAGCTCTATGTTCTGTTGATTCTGCTTTCTTTGACTGCAAGTGCTTTTGCAAATCAAGTTGCTTTCGCACAGGCGCTCGTGCCAGTTGTGGGA
This sequence comes from Candidatus Bathyarchaeota archaeon, assembly GCA_963820675.1. GTDB lineage: Archaea > Thermoproteota > Bathyarchaeia > Bathyarchaeales > Bathycorpusculaceae > UBA11855. The sequence goes on from CAWGAW010000023.1 coordinate 252,448, forward strand.
GCTTCCGTGACTGCATCATCAACCACGGGAGGCGTCGGCTATGGAACCGCAACAAGCAACGCCCAAGGCTTCTACAACGTAACCTCATTCTTGGACGCAGGGAACTATTCAGTAACCGCTAGCGCAATAGGGTTCATCGACACGACAGTTCAAAATGTCCGTGTCACAACGGGACAGGAAACCCCGAACACCAACATAGTTTTGCCCGTCTCTGGTGGAATTTCCGGACGAGTAACAGACGCGGTTTCAGGGTCACCACTGTCGTTCGTAGCAGTTCAAGCCATTAACACTACCAACAACATAGGTTCCGGTTCTTTCGCTTTAACGGATGCAAACGGCAACTACCAGATGTATCACGAACCTGGGAACTGGAAGCTACAACGTCACCGTCTCAATCGCCACTGGCTACTTGACAAAAACCGTCACCAACATCTTGGTAACAGCAGGTGCAACGACGAGCAACGTTAACTTCGCTCTCACGAGATCAGGAATCATATCTGGAACGGTAACGGACTCAGCGAGTTCAGCAGTGTTATCTGGAATCTTCGTTTATGCAGATATCTTCAAGCGGTTCATACGTTACATCGGCCTCAACTAATTCGAGCGGGAAATACACGATGAACACAAATCTCAACACGGGCAACTACAACGTGACCGTACTTTTGCCCACAGGGCACATAACGAAAACCATAGCGAATGTCGGCGTCACCGCTGGAAGCACGACCACCGTCAATCTAGCCCTCGATCCATCTGGCATAATCTCAGGAAGAGTAACGACAACAACAGGCGCGCCCGTGTCTGGAGCGTCTGTCACGGCAGTCGCCGGAAGCTCGTTTGGTTCTGCAACCACGAACTCCACGGGCTACTACAGGATAACCGACGGGCTGGACACAGGATCGTACACGGTATTCGCGAGCTACGGCGGCGGGTTCGCAACGATGACAGGAGTGGCTGTAACGAGGGGTCAAGAAACTGGCAACGTGAACCTACAGCTAACCCTCTTACCTTCTGGCACTATAACGGGAAAAGTTACGAACGCAACGGGTTCTCCAATATCATTCGCCTCAGTAAGCGCAACGGGCCTCACTGGTTCAGGGTCAGCGACAACAGATGCCAACGGGAACTACACTATAAACACTGGTCTGCTAACTGGAACATACAACGTGACAGCTTCGGCAACTGGGTTTACCTCTGTGTCGCAGGTTGGGGTAGTCGTCACCATTGGACAAGTGACTTCCAACGTCAACTTCCAACTGCCTGCGATAGCCTCGGGTAGAATCTCAGGTATCGTGCAAACAACAGGGACACCGATTCCAGAGTTCCACACGGAGCTCTACATGCTGGCGATATTCATCGTAGCCTCAGCAGCCATAACCATAAAGAAACTGAGAAATGCGCAGCTCAAACCCGGTAAACCATTCTAGTAAACTTGAAGTATCTATCGAGCAGGTGAAGAGGAATCACTTCCACCCCCTTTTTTGGTGATTTACTAAAATTGGCGCGCTGAGCGGAGACATCCCGAAAAGGTGAGGTTGTTGCCGCTAATAACTTTCTTTTTCTTTTTTCGGCAAAACCTTAAATGTTGATGACTTTAGACTCTTTCTCGAGAGTTTGGGGGCAATTTGCATTCCTTCCTTTGTCCCCCTGATAAAGCCACGATTGCGGTTTGCTCCTGACTCTCCTTCTAACACATGGTTCTGTTGTCTTGTACGAGGCTCAACTTTGTTTCAACTGTATTTGTGTTGTTCGTATCTACAAGTCAGATTCATTATCAAAATGTTTATCATTGTTTTTCCCGAACTTACTGTGGACCTCGTGGCTGATAGTGAGCAAGAAAACAGAGTCTTCGCTAAAATCTGCCCTGCGCAAAAATGGCTATTCTGAACTGGCAGCCATCTGGAACTGGTACGCATGCCCTACTCACCCATTGAAGAATCAATAGCGAAATGTTCAGAAAGGCGCCTCCGCTAAATTTAAGAATGAAAAAACACGCCATGAATGTGGGAGTATAACGTGCCGAATTCCAAGGTTAAGAGAGACCGCACCGAAATTTTCGCCCAAATTCTCAAACTCTGTGCGAAGCCAACAGTTAAGACACGCATAATGTACCAAACAAACCTATCTTACAATACCCTTCTAACAATTCTGAAGCAACTTAGAAACTTTGAATTGCTCACCTTAGACAAACGCACAAGAAAATACGAGACAACCTGCAAAGGACTAGAATACATAACAAGATGGACGGCAGTTCAGGAACTTCTTGAAACTTAGAAGATTAGGCACTAACCTGCATGCTCCAGACATTGCCCAGTAAATTCATTGGCATTCAAACGCTATCTTTGGACCAACTAAGCTGCCATTAAAAAGGCTGACCCGTTCTCTGGAAGGTAGACCTACCTGTCTGCCTGTAGGAAAAACGCGTGTAGGAATTTATCAGGCGTTAGTGGGGATTCTGGCACCAATTTACAGAAAAGCGCCAGCGCACTGCCCAGGGAACCATGTCCTCAAAAATATTTGCCACTTGTTAACACTCAAAACCATCTTGCTCCCCAAAAGTTGAAGGAATTCTGCCCCATCAAGGAAGCTCCGTAGTGACCCCCAAGGAGTTAAGCACGCGTGAATTTCTGGTTAAGATCTGGAAGGAGAGGAAAAACGCCCGCCTAGTTCTACACTCGGATTCTAACTCGGAAAACACAATCAAAAGCTTTGAATCTTGGTTCTTATTTGCAGCGGCGAGGGCTACCCTATTATGGGACGCTTCTTTGCTAAAGCGTGCCCTTGTAGTAGCTCGTAGTGGGGCAACCTACGCAGGTTTTGGCTTTGTAGCGAGGGCAAGGTCTACAATCCACATTGCATGGTGTCACGGTCCTGTCCTTGTGCGTAAGATGTTCCCTGATTTGAAGAAAAGAAGAAGAATCCAGGTCACTTATTGGATAGAATTCAGATCTGCGTATTCCCGTGTTGCTTCTTAAGGAACATTTTTCCATAGATATGCTCTCAAGCGTGTCCTGATCTTCTGCAACGATGAGTGCGATTAGGTTGTAGCCGCCCATGGTTTTGAACATATGGATTACTCTTGGGCAATCTTTGAATCGGTCGATGAGGTTTTGCATTGCTTCAGCGCTTTCCATCTCTAACATTACAATTGCTGGATGAAGTTTGAGTTTAACCGGATTAAGTAGAGCCGATATCTTAAGTGTCTTCTGATCCATCAGCTTTTGCACTCTTTTCTTAGTTCCCATGCTTGTGTACCCTATAATCTTGGCCAAGTCTTCAAATGTTGTTCGGCCATCGAGTTGAAGCCGTGAGATTATCTTTCTGTCAACCTCGTCCATCTGATCGCACCAGTTTATTTTATAAACATAACCTATTAATAGCGTTTATGTTATAAACAAAGTGGCTAACGAAACAGGGAAAAAGGCCAAAAAGAAGGTTGTTTGAAATGACAAGAATCGTGATTCCAGTTGAAGATGAACACGGCTTGGAATCCCTTGTTGCAGAACATTTCGGAAGAGCCCCATTCTATGCCGCCGTTGACTTAGATGAAAACGGAGAAATCTTGAGCATGATGACAGAAGCGAATAAGGGCGAACACCATGGAGGCACAGGGCACCCCCACGAGAATCTTCTTGCACTGAAACCGGACGTAATTGTCGCTTGTGGCATGGGACCTGGTGGTTTGGCAAGCTTTCAAAACGGCGGAATAGCAGTTCTGAAAGCCAATGCAGACAGAGTTAAGGAAATAGTTGCCTCCTATAAACAGGGCAAACTGGAAGTGCTTGCAGATGGATGTGAACATGCGCATCATCACACTCATTAATCCCAAAGAAAGTTGCTAAACAACCTTAGACCGTTAGCCAATTGAAAACTAGTAGGTAGGTGAAATGAATGCCAAAATTCAAGACAAAAGCAAAATGGATAGAGAATGTTCGCTCCGTAGTTGATAACCAACGAACGCACAGCATCGTCTGTGACCTTTCTGTACCTGCAGGTGGAACCGATAGCGGTCCAACAGCAAATGAGCTGGCCCTGATGGCATTAGCTGATTGCGCCGTCACCATATTCGCCGATGTCTGCAAGAAAAGCAATATCGAACTCGGTAAAGCTGAGGCCACTGTTGAAGCTGAAAAATCCCCAGACTCGCCCATAGTAACTGGAGTCACTCTGAAGGTCAGCGTTTCCGCAAAAGCAAGAAAGGAACTGTTGGAAGCTGCTTGGAGAAGAACCGAAGCTAACTGTCCAGTCGTATCCATTTTCAAAGAGCCAATCCCGGTAAAAATTGAATTCGAAGCAAAATCAGAATAGCGCGATTTGACTCTTCCTTTCGTCGCGAAAAAGGAGATGATTAATTTGCTATTTGAGGCAACCCATATACATAAAGCAACTCAGTGCCCTCTGCTGACGACAGAAGGAAAAACCATGCTCAAAAAGATGTTTGCCGACGAAAACGTCAAGAAATCAGGGGTCAAAATAGCCGCAGCTTACATGAGTTGCCCGAAAGACGCTGCACCTGATCACAAGGGTTTCTTTACATTAGAAGCGGATGACGCTTTAGCAGTCTCAAGGTTTTTCGGTCAAATGGCCGTTGAAGTAAGACCAGTTCAGCCTTTGAGCGAAGTAGCAAGAAAACCTATGAAAGGCTTGTACGGTGAGCTATGCCCATAGCGTGCGCGGAATTGAAGAGAGGAAAAAGCGCCCAGGCCGGGATTCGGACCCGGGTCCATACTCGGGTTTTAACTCGGAAAATATAAACCTCATACCCGGCGGAACCGACGGGACTACACCCCAAATGGGGTCGGAACCTTTCAAGGATTATCAATAAACACGCGTGAATTGGCTACTGAGGTTCAAGCAGAATATCTTTCCCTTCAACTTTCACAACGTAAGCAGGTTCATCTTTGATTTTTGGGTGAATCAAAGGAATTTTCGGTCCGGAGACAACTTTGCCGGTTATGACGTCGAATTTTGCCTTGTGTTTGGGGCAGGTCACCGTGTTTCCCTCCAAGATTCCTTTTGAAAGATCGCCACTCATGTGTGTGCAAATGTTTCCGATGGCATAGTAGACGCCGTTTACGTTGGCCATCAAAACTTCTTTTTCCGCAAGTTTAACCACCTTTACTTGTCCAAGAGGTACCTCTGAAGTTTCAGCAACTTTAACAAGAGTCAATCTTTTCACCTCCGCTCTTTATTCTCTTTCTTCTCTTACTCTTCCACCAACGTTAATTGCTTATTGCGGGCGCTTGCCGCAAGTGTTCCGCATTGTCTATCTGCTTGAGCATGAAATCGGCGATGTCTGCTCGGGAAATCCATGTGCCAACTTTCCATCGCCCACGTAGCCAGCCTTAACCTTTCCAGATTTGGGATCGTTGTTAAGCATTGTCAGCCGAACGATTGTCCAGTCAAGATCGGACTTGCGCACCGTTTCCGGCGACACTGACTATGTCTTCGTATGCACCGTGCATCGTGGTCTTAACAAGATTGACCATGGCTTTGGTACGGAAGGTAGGCTTATCGTTTGGGTCCTTAGCACTCAGGGTTGAGGTTATGATCAATCTGCGCACGCCCTGTTTCTTCATCGCTGCAATAATGTTTTGCATCCCCTGCGTAATCGGCTTGTTCTTTGAGCCTCCACGCGGACCCAAAGTGCTAAGCACTACATCCGTGCCTCGTATTGCGTTTCCGATCAATGCTTGATCAGACAATTCACCCTGAACAACCGTTAAATGTTCATTGGTAATGTTGAGCTTAGATGGATTACGTGCATAGGCGACTACTTCGTACCCTGCCGCCAAGGCCTGCTCTACAAGTTGCTTGCCCGTGCCGCCTGTTGCTCCGAAAACAGTAATTCTTGTCAAGTCCTCCTCCCAAATTGCGACTTATTGACTCGTTGCATAAATCTTTTGCCTAAATCAGTTAGTTACAAAAACAGATTCTTACAACTTAAAAAAAAGGGGCACACCTCATTGAAGTAAAGTGTAAATCGAATCTTTACCTGACTTTTCCGCCCTAGTCCTCAAGAACAAAGTCGAAAAGTAAGCATATTGCAGCCTTATTTTGCAAAATGACGTGAAATAGAGGGTTTTGGCGCCCAGGCCGGGATTCGGACCCGGCTCAGGTTACGAGAATTAGCTCGTGATGTCCTGCGGGCGACAGCCGCATATACTAGACCGGACTATACTACCTGGGCAACTGTCAAATGGCCTAAGCGCCGAAACAATACACATTCCTTCAGCTAATTAACTTTTCTCGCAAAACTATTTTACTTTCGGGTTGAGGTGCTGCTTGCCCGTTATGGCTTCGATGTCGATTCTGCCCATCGTCGTTGTGGCGAGTTTTTCTGGTTTAATCTTCGCTAGCTTCGCCTCGGGGTTCGGGGAGACCTGACGAACCATCACCTCCAATGCGTGCCGTTTCTCCTCTGGGTCGTTTACGATGAAGAGTTTGCCACGGAAGTGAACGCTGGTGTATGCGTAGTCACATTCATCGACGACGCCGTAGTCCTGCACCGCTTGTCCCCAGACATTGTTGTTGGCTCGGGCGTACACGAGTTTCTTGCCCTGGCTGGCACAGTGAAAATATAGGCAATTACGTTTCTCGTCGTAGCCATGGCTGAGCGCGACGAGATACGGCTGGTCATCCATGCAGAGCGCGACCGTCACGTATTTGGCGGTTTTCAAAACCTTTCGCATGGCTTCCAAGTCGGTGACTTCTCGGTCTTTGCGGAGAACATGAAATGACATGCCACCACCTTGGGTAGGAGAAGATATTAACTTTACAGTTTTCGGCGGATTCTCCTAACGCCCTGGGCAACGAGATTGACGACGTCAGGCGTAAAAATGGACAGCGTTGCCAGCACGAAGTTAATCGGGAACACATAGACACTCTCAAAAAGGTTCGACCCGTGAGCCCCGCTAGGACCGCTAATCATCAACATATAACCCAGAAACTGAAAGACCGACCAAGCCGCCGTCTCACCCAATGCGCCGCCTAAGCGCGACAAGTATCTACTTCTGCGAAAAACCGCTCCGCCAACATAGTTCACGAAAAAGATTTCCCCCGCAACCGCGCCCGCGCCACCTGGGAAAAAAGCGTTGACGAGAACTTTCTCCAGCAGGTTGCCCGGGATAATGTGGCCAATCCAGAAACCTGGAAAATTCAAAACAGGAATGACGACATCACCCGTCCCGTACCGAATGAGCACGGGAATCACATAGATTATCGCGCCGACTACCTGCCAAACCCAGAACCGCCTGCTCCGCAGCATCGCAACGAAGGCGCCAGCTAACGTCATAACACCTAAACAAAAACCCAGCCCTTAAAAGCCTTGCCAAAACAAAACCAAAACCACAACACAAAACAAAAACGATAAAACCACACATCCAAGACTTTCCCCGCTCATCTGGCAGCAATTTCCATGAAACAATTGCCATTGCAACGACGCTTTGCTTAGGCGTGACAATAACTGCACAATGCTTCATTGCAGACTGGCACCTCACGCACAATGGCATTGTTATGCGGGATGTTGTTTCAGCACCAAACTAACAAGAGCACCCATGCAGAACAGCGCCAAACAGCATAATTGCAGTGACAATGCGGGAAACCACCGAGCAAACCCAAAAATTGCCTTCCAAAGCCTCTTCAACGCCTCCGTCCTCGACATTCTCGCACAATGGACTGCACAATACTGCACAATGGATCCAACATATCCGCACAATGGTGCAACATGACAGCACAATCGTGCGCAATAAGCTAAAAGCTCCGTTCAACCAAAGCAAGCTGCAAAACAAGCCTGAAACAAAAACGGTTGTCATTGTGTCACAATGAAAAAACCACTGCGCAAACCCAAAAATTGCTATCCAGAAGCCGAATCCACACCCAAACCCACCCCCTTGAACCAAAACAAAACCTACAACCCCACGAATCCAACCGAAAACCGTCAAGACCACCAACATGTAAGACACAATTCAAATGCATAGCTTCAACTGCTTCTCAAAACCAAAAAAAGAAAAAAAAGAGAATAATTACTTTTCGCCGCTGCTACTGAGTACCCGTAATAACGATATTGTAGGCAAACGAACTCAGAACACCCGCACCAGACGACGCCGTCAACGTCAACGATGCCGAGACACTCGCACCAGCACCCAAACTGTAGCTCGTCCGATCCCAACTCTGAGTCAGGTAGGCGTTTGCGTTGTACGGATTCCAACCCGATGTCGCCATGCTCAACGAAACCGGTAAGTTGCCAGTGTTCTTAACGTAAACCGTTCTCGATGCGCTACTCCCAGGAGCGAGGGTTCCCCAGCTTATGCTGGTGCAGTTTATCGTGCATGTGCTGTCGATGAAGACTCCGACGCCTACGCTGGATATCGATCCTGCGGAATAAACGGTCTGTGAGTCAGTGAGAACACCCGCTGATATTACAGTAAGGAAGAGTCCTGCAGTGGCTATAGCTATTACGGCTGCTATGGTGATTTTTGGCATATGCGTTAATCCCCTGTTATCTCAACTCCGAAGTCTCAACTCTTAATAAACATTATTGCTCAAGCGCACAACATAACTACAAATAAGCAACACACCCAACCCACCACCAACACAGAGAAGCAACCTTAAAAGCCACCAACCAAACCACCATACAACAAAACCCAAACCAACAAGGCAACAACATGTTCGCAGTCGGACACATGGCACTCGGATACCTCCTCAGCAAAACATCAGCCGCCCGACTGAAAATCAACATAAACATCCCCACAACCTTAGTCCTCTCCATCATCCCCGACATAGACGTGCTCCTAGCCGGAGGACTCTACCACAGAGGCCCAACACACTCAGCGATTTTAGCATTAATCCTCTTCATCCCATTCTTCGCAGCCTACCGCAAAAAGGCAATACCTTACTTCCTAGCACTACTCTCACACGGAGCCATCGGAGACCTCATCGTCGGCGGCAAAATCCAACTATTCTGGCCAATCTCACAAAACTACATCACACTCCCACCACCCATACCACGAATACCGATAACAAGCCCAACCAACGTTGCCCTGGAACTCACCCTATTCGCAATCGCCACAGTCGTGATGTACAAAGCTAAAGATTTCCACAGCTTCTTCCAAAATCACAAATCCAACCTGCTCCTGGTGATACCAATCGCCACGGTCCTGCTACCCACATTCATCGCTTACCCCATCCTCGTCCCAACCGCCCTGATTCCGCCACACGTCTTCTACCTCTTTCTGTTTTCCGCCTCGGTTCTGATGGTGATTTTTCGACTTTTCGGCAACACCCAAAAACACAACGATAAATGAAGACGCTGCCATCGTTCTCGAAGGCGACATTTCAATTACGAGAAGACAGTTGGGCGCTAGATCTCGAATTTGTCGATGATTCGCCTCTCTTTTTCCCCCGTAATCTCTGCCACAACATGGAAGTAATCTTGCAATCCCGATATCTCAATCCTCGGCTTAAGCAACTCATCGATTTGAAAAACACCCGCAGAGTTCGACATCTTAATGTTTATCGTGATTGGCTTTTTCCCACCCTCCACGATTTCCACTTTCTCGATGGACAAAGCAGAGACCGCATGAATGTCAATCTTCCCCGACTCAAAAGGAATCCTCGCACGCCCCGCCTCCATATCCAGCGCATCAGCAATTCCCACGATCCCAGCCTCCACCGTCAACGGCAGATTCGGACGCTCATGCGCCACAATACTATGCAGGACCTCCGAAGTGATTATGGCTCGTTCCTCCTCCGAGTAAACGCCCGTCAAACACCGTTCAACGAATTCCCCGGCAAGCATGGCACTGTACATCTCGTGATGATGACGAATGACAGCCATGCCTAAATCATGCAGAATCGACCCCAAAACCACAATCACTTCCGCATCATCGTTGCCCATGCCGTAGTTCTTCACCACACTCGGCTTAACCTGCTGACCCACGAGTATCCGAAGCAACTTTAACGCCAGGTTCGCCACAATCTTCACATGCGTGGGACCATGGTCCGTGTAGCCCATCCTATCAATCGCCATCACGTTTGAGCACTTCCAAAACGTGCGCAACTTTGCATCGGCTTTGACCTTTTCCATCACTGCCTCCAGCTTCACGTTCCCGCGAGAAGGCAGGTTAAAAACATAAGACAACACAGACCACGCTCAAAACATTCAGTGCACTCGAAAATTTAAGCTTACCCAACAACGACCTATCCTCTACGAACACGCTTTTAAGCAACAACAACCAACATACCAGCAAACACGAAGGCACGACGATGGGCAAGAAGAAAGTCCTAAGCGAAGGCGCACTCAACGAAATGACATACCCAGGGCAAGGAGAAATATTGGGCGTAGTCACCAAACTCCTCGGCTTCGACCGCATCATGGTCAAATGCCAAGACGGCAACGAACGACTCTGCCGAATCAGAGGCAAGATGAAGCGTCGCGTCTGGATTCGCGAGGGCGACATCGTCATCGTCTCACCCTGGGATTTCCAAACCGACAAACGAGGCGACGTCGTGTGGCGATACACGCATTCTCAAGCGGACACTCTCCGCAGAAAAGGGCTCCTAACCGTCTAAGGCTGCCCGAATCGACTTTTTCCTCGAAGACAGCGGTTGGGGAAACACTAAAGGCGACTAAAACAGCAGACGCGTTAAACGATTCTTAAATATGGGGCAACCGTTGTGCTTGTTGAAATCCAATGTCGCAGAAAGCCCGCGAAAGAATCGCACACACAGAAAGAAGAGTGGAAAGAAGAGACAGGAAACTCATCCATGACTTCTCACACGAAAGGGCAACACTGGAAGAAGTCTTCGACCAAGCAACACGACTGATAATCTACAAGTTTCTAACCGAAGGAGTACTCAACGAGGTTCATGGCGTCGTAAGCGCTGGAAAAGAAGCGAGAGTCTACTGGGGCAAGAATAAAGAAGGCAAAGACTTGGCCGTTAAGATTTACCTAACGACCTCTGCCGATTTCAAGAGAGGCATGTACAAGTACATCGACGGAGACTACAGGTTCAAAGGCGTAAAACATGATACGCGTTCACTGATTTTTGCTTGGGCACAGAAAGAGTTCAGGAATCTTGATGAGGCTGCGCGTGCAGGAGTCAACGTTCCAAAACCAATCGCCGTTAGAAACAACGTGCTCGTGATGGAGTTCATCGGCGAAGAAGGCGTGAGTGCACCTTCGATGAAGGAGCGAGTGCCTGCAAACCCTGAAAAGATATACCGGCAGTTGTTGACGAATATGTCGAGGCTTTATCGAAAGGCTGATCTTGTGCATGGCGACCTGAGCGAGTACAACGTCATGATTTGGAAGGACAAACCAGTGGTGTTTGACATGTCGCAATCTGTACCAACGTCGCATCCTTTGGCGAAGTCTTTGCTAGAAAGAGATTTAACGAACGTGAACAGGTTCTTCAGCAGGCTAGGCGTCAAAGTCCTAACGCCAGATGAAGCATACAGGAAGGTTGTGGGATAAGAATGTCGAAGCCAACTGGATTTGTACGCATTCCGAAAGAACGTGTAGGCGTTCTCGTTGGTCCTGAAGGCAAGGTGAAGCAGTACATCGAGGATAGACTCTGCGTGAAGCTGGAAGTGGACAGCGAGCTAGGTGACGTGCATATCGCTCTCAGGGAAAATGCTGAAGATCCTTCGGCTCTGTTTAGGGCAAGGGATGTTGTGACTGCCGTTGGGAGGGGGTTTGCGCCCGAACAGGCATTTCGGTTAATTCGTGATGAGGATGCTGTGTTCGATGTGGTTGATTTGCGGGAGGTTTTTGGCAGGTCGGAATCTGACATTAAGCGCATAAAGGGGAGAATTATTGGCATGGAGGGCAAAACTAGGAAGATAATTGAGGATCTTTCAGGTTCAGATGTGGTTGTGTATGGGCATACTGTGGGGATGATTGGCACGTTTGAGCAAGCCAATATTGCGCGAACCGCGGTGCAGATGTTGATTGATGGTTGTCAGCATCACTCGGTTTATGGGTATCTTGCGAAGAAGCGGCATGAATTGAAGAAGCAGAAGCTGGAGCTTTGGAAAAAACCAGAAAAAGAATAGCTTGGTTCAGTGCCATTTTTGTCAATATCTCTCTCCTCATGGGGCTTGCATGGAATCGGCTGTTGACCGCGCTGATGAGAGTCAATTTTTGTGTTGTGTCAATGGTTTTTGCTATTGTTGTTCAATGATGCAGTTTGGCGCCGTTCTGCATGGGTGCTATTGATAACGGGGTGCTGAAACAACATTCTGCGGTACAAAGGTATTGTGCGTCGGGTGCCAGTCTGCATACAAGCTTTGTTCAGAATTGTCACTTGCATGCGCAGAATTGTTGCAGGATTGTTGTAGCGACAATTGTTTCAAAGAGATTGCAGCCATATAGGTGGGAAAAGATTGGAGAGATGGGCTGGCTTGGATGTGACTCAAAGATGGCCCTTGAAAGTCGCAGATTTGCCTAGTGAAGCTTGATTGAAGCGGTTTTATTGGGGCGGACTGAAGACTCTTCCCAAGCTTTGGCCTATCTGGTTGGGTGATTGTGAAGCTTGGCGCAAAGGAACGTTGTGAGCCTCCATCTGTCAGTGGAAAGCCTGGGGACAACGCCGCCGCTCTGTTGTGCTTTTCGCTTGCTATTGAAGGCGAAACTTTGGAATGATGACTTTGCATGGTCGCAAATCTTAAATCTTCCCCGTAACAATAGTTCTTCGTTCTTATAAGAGAACGGGGATGAGAGAAAATGAAAAATAAAACTAAAGCAATTGTAACAATCGTTTTGACTTTGTCAATATTGTCATTGCTTCTTATCACGATGGCAGTGGCAGCTGGCTCGATAACGTTAACGCCCGCAGCTCAAGCGCCCGGTGGCACCGTCACCGTTGCTGGTACAGCTTTCGGGGCAACAAAAACAGTAGGCATAGGGTTAGGAGCAGAAGTTGCAGGTAGCGACTCAAACATGGCTTATTCTGAGGTTGGCGGCAGTGGCGGCAGTGGCGGTTTGAATTGGACTGGCAGACTTTCCCATTATCCCGTCAAACCAGGCTCCTACGTTTTTACATCAGACACAGGTAGTGGCGGTATTCAGTCAACGTACACCGATAGGGGCGATGGGACCTGCACGTGGTCGTATGATGGCTCAGTTATGGGCTTAATAAACTACGTAACAGGAGTATGGTATCGCGCTACCACGGTGGATGTTACAGGCATTGCTGCGCTCTACAGCGCAACCTACACGTACTATCAGTACAACGTAACCTCTGCTGCTGGTGTAACGACGAATTCGGCGGGCGGTTTCACATCTACAATAACTGTTCCCACGGCTGTGACGAACGGAAACTACAACGTGACTGTTGTGGATGCTCAAGGAAATCGGGCAGTCGCAAACCTCACAGTGAACAACGCCATTCCCGAGGTATTACCCCTGGGAACAATAATGTTGCTCTCTATGTTTGCAGTTGTGGCGGGTTCTTGGTACTTCCGAAGGCGTCACACAATCAAGACTAACGTAGCATAAGCGCAGAAAACAATACATATTCTCTTTTTCTTTTTTTCAGTTTTGGTTAATTAAATTCAAGCCTGTTAACTCAGTTCGAAGGGCATATGCATTCAAATCGAATTAAGCATACGTTTGGTCGCAAATCTTAAATCCCCGCCCTATCTATAGCTAGCTTTCAGAGAACTTGGAGATGAAGAAAATGCAATTCAAGAAAACAGTAGCAACAGCTTTCCTGATACTCTCGATATTCTCGATAGCTCTCATCTCAACAGCATCCGCAGCCGGATCAATAACGCTAACCCCAACCGCCCAGGCACCAGGAGGAACAGTAACCGTTACAGGCACAGGCTTCGGCGCAACAAAAGCCCTGGGCATAGGACTCGGAGCAGAAGTGGCTGTAACCGGCGAAGACCACACCCCAACAGGTTCTGGAACCGGTCCGTGGATGACCAGAACAAATCATTATCCGCTCAAACCAGGTTCCTTCAGCTTTCACTCAAATGTTGTTGGTTCTTCAGAAACCGATTTTACCGATAAAGGCGATGGAACGTTTTCAACCACAAGCGCCTATGACGCCGGCAGCTGGCTATATTACCCGACAGGCGTATTTGGCCGTTCTTCTACAATGGATCTATCAAGCTCAGAAGTAATATTTACCGCCGCCTACAAATACTACCAATATAACGTGACCCCACCCGGTAATCCAAACTCGACGTCCACAGGCACCTTCACACTGACGATCACTGTTCCCACAGGACTGGCTAATGGCAACTACAACGTCACGGCAATGGACACATCAGGAAACATCGCTGTGGCGGTTCTCACCGTGAACAGCGCCATTCCAGAGGTTTTGCCGGTGGGAACTGTTATGCTGCTTGCGATGTTTGCGGTGGTAGCGGGTTCGTGGTATTTCCGAAGGCGCCCAATAGTCAAACCTGCCCCAACTTAGAACTGGAAAACAAAAGCTATTCATTCCCTTTTTCTTTGTGTAATCTTCTCCGTAAGGCCGCAAGTTTTTGGGTCTGCCCTCACTGCGCGCTAATAATAAGCGTGTTTGGGCTCAATTTCCCCCTAACTGTCCTTATAAGCAAGAGTCATCATCATTCTGCCTTTGATGGAGCTGTTCTATTCTCCTTGGATATATCAGGAGGAACTGATTTGAGTGATGCCTTTATAATCCACGTGAACTTTGACGAAGTCCTGAATGAAATAGCTAAACTCCAAAACGTTGACAAGAATCTAGTCGACAAGCTCACTTCCTTCGTTATTGCAATGCGAGAAATCACGTTGAAGCTTGAACCCGTCCTGAAGAGAGAATCACACGAGGACGAACAGCAGCTTTGGCAAGAATACACGCAACTGCAACAGGAAAAACTCTTAGTTCTCGACCTCTCCCATGAATACGACTTTCTGGAAGATTCGGTGCAGGCCCTAAATCCAAACTTAAACGTAATGATAAAAGACACAATCGAGGAACTAAGTGAGCACATCGCCGTGCGAACTGAAACCCACCGCGCACACATAGACATCCTTGAAATCCGAAATGCCCGCCGACTCAGCATAGATGCCGTCGTCGTTTCAGCCACAATAGCCTACCTTGCGGTTTGGGAATACTCCTTCCGCGAATTTATCAACACCATAGATTTTCCGTTGGGATTAAGCCCAGGG
This sequence comes from Candidatus Bathyarchaeota archaeon, assembly GCA_963820675.1. GTDB lineage: Archaea > Thermoproteota > Bathyarchaeia > Bathyarchaeales > Bathycorpusculaceae > UBA11855. Next base: position 267,597 of record CAWGAW010000023.1, read on the forward strand.
CTCAATTATGCTTTGGCGGTTTTGACGCTTCTTCCTGTTTTCACCGCAATTCTGTGGTCTCTGCTGAAACGCCGCGCTCGTCGGTAAAAGAGGCATCGCACAACGGCTTAGGCAGTTGGCATCCTTCGAGCCAGTGGAAACACCCATGACTCATGGAGCTGATGGAGTCAGTCCTGAAATGTTATCGGTACCGCAAAACCTCATCCAGCGAAGAGGTTGAGATCCTCTGAACGTGACGGAAAGAAGTTTTAGGTTTGTCTTCACTGCGATCTTGAATGACAATAGTGGACCGCGAGTTTTCGACTGACAAAACAAAGCATTAGTTGGTGGGCTCGTGAACCGTATAGGCGAACTTGATTGCTAGCCTAAACGGTTCGTCGCACTCAAGATCCAAATCACTCCACGAGGGTCTTCGGGGCCAGAGTCGTCATCGCCCACCAATCCAGAATGCCGAAGCGTGGATTAAAGGTTTAAGGTCTCCACTCTCGAGTGAAAAAGAATGGAAGGCTGCTCTCGGTTTTACTTTATGTTCACTTTTTTCCGTTGTTTCGGGTTCTTTTTCGGCAACACTATCTCGAGCACGCCGTCCTTCAAGTCTGCGCTGACTTCCTCGTACTTGATTTCTTCAGGCAACGTCACCGTTCTGTAGAATGACTCGGACATGCGTTCTTTCCTAACGTAGCTCTTCTTCGTCTCGTCAACCGTGGCTTCTTTGCAGCCGCTGATCTCCACCGAGTTGCCACAGATGTTGATGTCTATCTCGTCTTTTTTAAACCCGGGTGCCTCGGCGGACAGGACAAAATGGTTGCCTTTGTCCTCGAGGTCGATGTAGGGGATAGTTGTTTCCATGTCCGTTAGCATGGGTAGCCTTTGTTCCATGACGTGTTCGTGTGGCCATAGTGTTCGTTCGAAGTCGCGTCTGAAGCGTTCGAAGGCTTGGTCGAAGTCCATCCAGATGTCGGATTCGCGGCGGGGTTCAATCATCGATGCGGGTCGTTTCCTGGTTTTTGCAGGCACGATGGGGTTTTTTTCCGGTGCTGCTTCTTTCTTCATTTTCTTTTCAGACAAGTAGATTCACTTCGAAGGAGACGATGGATAACAAGTGGTTTAAGAATATGTGACTGTTCGACGCCAACAACAATAGATTATATAGCGATTTACTTAGGCTGCGACAGAGAAAGGTGTTTTTTTGTTCCCATTGCAGGTGATTAGCCTCAGCGACCCACAGTTGGATAGCTTCTCATTATCATCCTCATAAACGGGCTCATCGCAAACGGCTTCCTCCTGGCAATCCCAATCGCTGGTTTGGCAGCAATCGCCGTCTTCTTCCTCACAGACAGCCCCTTTGGGCAGAATAACTTTCCTCATCGTCACCCTGATTTCTGCCGCGATTGGAGATTTGCTTCAGAAGACTCCGCGGCATCACCCTTACGAAGACGAACACCTTGACGAATACCATGAGCCCAACGACGACTTAAGCCGAAAGGGGGAACAGGGGATTCAACCGCGCGCTGCGGACGCTTGGTGTTCTTTAAGATATGTTTACAATTTGACGCTGACCTCAACTCTGTCCTCGCCAACCTGGAAAAACGTGCTCCTGTACTTCCCAGAATGCCGGACATAATCTAGGTAGTACTGCGTCTGGTCTGCGAATATGCCTGCGTTATCCGCCACCACAACCGTTCCTTTGTGCAACTTGTCTTCCATAAGCTTGAGATACTCGTAGTATTCAGTTTTCTTGGCGTCTATGAATACGGCGTCGAAGCTGTCCTTCAAGGATGGGATCACTTCGATGGCATCGCCCACGACTACTTTGATTCTTGGGAGAATGTGGGCTCGCCGAATGTTTTCTTCAGCCATATGGGCTTCTTTGGCATGGATTTCAATCGTCGTTAACTCAGCATCGGCATCGAGTTCTTTGCCGATGAGGATGGCTGAGTACCCGATTAACGTGCCGACCTCAAGGACGTGTTTTGGCTTGGCTTTCCTCACGGCTTCGGCGAGAATTTTACCCTTGCGTGGTCCGACGATGGGTAAGAACCCGTGTTGCGTCATCGCCTCAATCTCGCTAAGGACATTGTCGGCTTTCGCCAAACCCAGTCACGCGGGCTTGAGTTTACTGTAGTAGCGTTGCTGGAGTTTCATGATTTTTGGCGTGATGACCTGCTGGCAGTAAGCGCTCTCAGGATGCTTCGTGTAGTAGTCTTTGTGGTAGGTTTCTGCCTTGTTGAATGTTTGGGCGGGCACGACTCGTGTGACGATGGGCTTGTCCCAAATGCCTTCTTTGTTCAATTCGTCGACAAGCGCCATAGCAGTGTTTTTCTGGGCTTCGCTGTGATAGAAAATGACGGAGTTGTACTGTGTACCCACGTCTGGTCCTTGGCGATTCATCGTCGTCGGGTCATGTGTGGCGAAGAAAATCGCCAGAATCTCCTTGAAAGAAATTACAGTCGGGTCGAACGTTAATTGCACGGCTTCGACGTGCCCAGTCCTGCCGCTGGAAACCTCCTCATAGGAGGGGTTTGGCATCGTTCCGCCCGTGTAGCCTGGGTCGATTTGCTCCACGCCCTTTACGATTTTGAACACCGCTTCGGTGCACCAGAAGCAGCCGCTGGCAAGCGTCGCCGTCTCCAGCTTCTTTGTTTCGGGGTTTTTATTCATCGAATCAACCGTTTGTTACATGGAAGACAGGGGTTCACTTAACGGTTTGTGGCTGTTACCACACAGTCACTGAGCGATTACGTTCACCGAACTGCATTCTTTATTCCAAAGTACCAGAGTCGCCTAATATGAGCGAAGATGACAAAAACGAAAGCGACTATTTTTCAGGGACGTCTATGCTATGGAAAAATTCTTAAAGCAAACTGAACAAATAAGACTTCGCTCAAAAACAACAAGAGAGGGTTTGCTATGAAAAGAACTTTCTCGATTGCATTTTGCGTACTCACGGTTTGTAGTCTGATGTTAGTAGGAATCGCTAATGCAGGCAACGCAGCCTACTTCATCTCAGAGTATCAGACTGGCTCAGCATCAACCATTGATGGAAAATGGACCTCTCCCAGTGAATGGACTGATTCCCCACACACTTTCATGACTGGCAACGGCACCGGAAAATTCGCGTATAAAATAGTAGACTTTACCTCATATACCATACAGTGGATTGTCGAAATGCTCAATGACAACACCAACAATACTGGTGACTACTTCCAAGTCAGTTTCGACGACGCCAATTCTGGAGGCTCTGCTCCTTCTGCTGGCGACTTCATGCTGGAGGTTGATGGACATACTTCTTTGAAAGTGTATTCAGGAACTGGCACAGGCTGGGCTCTCGTTTCCGTTCCGGCGGGGGAAATAACATGGGCTAACACGAATAGCACTTCCATGTGGAGCAGTACACCCCACTGGATCTTAGAAATCCAAGATAGTGACAAGACGCAGGGCGTTGTAACGATTCCTGATGCACCGCCAACTGGAATGAGAGTTGCGGCTTTTGATGCTGCTAATAACCAACTTGCAGCATGGGCACCAAACAGTACGGCGAACAATCCAAACTCGTGGGGAATGCTCGACACCTTTGTTTCGGGCCCAATACCAGAGGGCTTCAGCTTAGGAGTTGTATTGCTAGTATCATCCGTTGCTGTGCTGGCGGGATTCTACTACCTCCGAAAACGGCCGAAAATCGCAAACGTGACCGTAACGAAACTGTAGCGCGAGTGCATGATGGCATCGGTGTCTTGCACTCCAATCTCTCCTTTTTTCAAGAACGAGCTTGAAAACAACAGCTAGTAAGCTATCTTGCTGAAAAGCCTTGTTCTGAAAGCACTGCCAAAATGAATTTGACCAAACGCTTATACAACATTGCCGGACAAAGGAACCTAATCAAGAACACCGGGACAACAATGAGCACGAACCGAAACCAAAGCACGATGCTATCTCTTGGTTTCCTAGCCACCTTCAACGTTCACCTGCTCATGTTCAGCTACTCGCCCCTCGTTTCCAGCATTACCGCGGAGTTGGCACTATCGAACGCGGAGGCGGGTTTCCTCTTCTCCGTCTCCATCCTCACGCTTATGGTGTTCAGAATCCCCTGGGGTATCATGTTCGACCATAGGGGCTTCAAGAAAACCATGACGCTCGCCCTGCTGCTCATGGGCGTGTTCGGGCTGGCACGAGGCTTCGCCGTCGACTACGCCTCGCTACTCGTCACTCAGTTTTTCCTTGGCGTTGGTTTGTCTGGCGTGATCCCAGCAATCCCGAGATTGGTTTCCTGCTGGTTCCCAAGGCAGAAAATCGGGTTGGCAACGGGCATTTGTCTCGCAGGCTTCCCCATCGGCGACTTCGTGGCGCTGAGTCTCACGCCTCTGCTTGTCTCGGTTTTCGGCGGGTTTCGCATGGTCTTCCAAACCTACGGTGTATGGTGCTTGCTGCTGGTCGTGTTGTGGTGGAGATTCGCCCACGAAACCGAAGTGCCGCGCGAATCGTCAGCCCAGATCAGCTTGCGAAGCGAATTCGGAAAACTCCTGAGGAACAGGATGGTCTGGGTTTTGACGGGGTTGTATTTCTGTGCTGGAGGTTGTTACGACACACTGCTCGTGTGGCTGCCCACCGTTATGCAGGCAAAGGGCTTCGATGCTTTTTCAGCTTCGTTCGTGGCTACTATGCTTCCAGCAGGCTTTTTGTTCTCAGCCGTCGTCGTCGGCGTGTTCTCAGACAGGTTGGGGTTGCGGAAGCCGTTTGTGCTCGTGATGGGTGCCGCGAGCGGTCCAGCCGTGTTGCTTACGGGCGTCGCCTCTGGACTTCCTGTATACGTGATGGTGTTCCTCTCGGGGCTCTTCACCGTCGGCGTCCTCACGATTATCCTCGCGATTCCCGTGGAAACACCCAGTTTATCACGGAGCCTGTCGAGCGTGCTCGGTATCGTCGCCTCCCTCGGCAACCTCGGCTCCTTCGTCCTACCCACTATAGTCGGTACACTTCGTGACGCCAGCGGAACATTTTTACCCTCGATGTTCTTGTTAGCCGTCGTCGGTGAAGGCATGCTCATCCTAGGCTTCTTGCTGCCAGAAACTGGAAGGAAGGCAAACCCCTTTGCTCAACAAGATTAAAGTGACTCCGCTAGCGTCGGAGAGCTTCGGCGTGAGGTCGATGTGTACTTATGTCGAAACCCCAGATGTGAGGTTACTCCTTGACGCTGGTATCTCGCTGCCGCCGAGCCGCTTCGGACTTCCACCACACCCCCTCGAATTCGAGACTATTGCCCGACTCCGCAAACGGATCGCTGAGTCCGCCGATAAAGCCGAAATCGTCACGATTAGCCATTACCATTTTGACCATCACACGCCTTCGTTCGAGGATTGGCTTATCAACTGGACTGAGGCTAAGGAGACCGCGCGACAGATTTACCAGGATAAACGTGTTCTGCTCAAGAACCCACGCGAGAAAATTAACCCAAGCCAGCGACACAGAGCTTGGCTCTTCCAAAAGACGGGTGGCAAACACGCGAAGTCGCTTGAGGTTGCGGACGGCAAAGCCTTCACGTTCGGAAAGGACACTATGTTGCGGTTCTTCGAGCCCGTCACACATGGTCCTGAGAATGCGGCGCTCGGCTGGGTCATCATGGCGGAAATTACCTGCGACGGGGAAAGCTTCTTGTTCGCGCCAGATGTTCAGGGACCGATATCGAGCCACACGTTGGAGCTGATTAAGACTGCCAAGCCCGATGTCGTCATGGTGGGTGGGCCGCCTTTCTATTTGGGCAGCTTTAAGGTTGCTGAGGTGGAGTTGCTGCAGGGCGTGCGAAACCTGGCAAGTTTGGCTGAGACGGTGCCGCTGCTCCTTCTGGAGCACCATGCGCTGAGGGACGAATCTTGGGGTGAAAGGACTCGTCAGGTGTTCGAGTCGGCGAAGAAAGCGGGAAACGTCGTCCAAACCGCAGCAGAATATGCGGGCTTGGAGAATGTTTTCTTGGAGTCTCGGCGAAAGCAGCTTTTCGAGGAGCTGCCGCCTTCCAAGGAGTTTGAGAAGTGGATGAATGAACCCGCTGAGATTCGAAGCCTGAAGAAACCGCCGATTTAACTGGCAAGTTACGAGTTCTGATAATTTGTTGTTGGATGATTGCTGTTTACTGTCTTGGGTTGGTTGTTTGTCCTGTGGTGTGTGGGTCAGGTCTTAGAAGTAGAAGATGAACAAGTGGAAAGACTGCGTGTTCATCTTCTTCTGGAAAGCTTGCGGTCAAAGCGTTGAGGAGGGCTTCTGGATTCAATTTTTGTGCTTGAGCAATTCGCTTTGCTTTTGTTCAGCAATTTCAACCGTTCTTGTTTTGGGCAGTTACGATAATTGCTTTTGCTGGAGTGGCTTTGTAAAATTTTGCTCAGAATTGCTCAAAATTTTGCTCAAAAACCTTCCGAGGGTTGTGGCTATTTGGGTGGAGGGAAGTCTTGGGCGTGTGGAGCGGGCTGGAGGAGACGTGAGTCCTTGAATCGCACTTTCCACCTCACGCATATGTGCAATCTTGTTCTCAATTGTCACCGTGAACCCTGAACCACACCAAGTCACCAGAACCAAGCTACGAACTGAAAGGGGTTTTCCGGCTCCGATTCTTTCTTGAAGGGTTTCAACGTTTCATAGGGAAGGCTTAATTAAAACGCAGGAGCGTTAGCGTATGACATGCCATACTTTCCCATCAACGTATTTGCAGGTGGAGTTAAGAGATAGTCCTCAAGAAAGTTCTCTCGGTTCTGGGCGTCTACAAAGCGTATGAGAAGTGGCTGCTTTACCAAGTCAAGAACCCAGGAAACCCCCAACACGTTGCCATAATCCTCGACGGAAACCGACGATGGGCAAACGAAAAAGACGTCAACCCCTGGCTGGGCCACAAGAAGGGCGCAGACACTGTAGAGCAACTGCTGGATTGGTGTGAGAAACTTGGCGTCAAATCCGTAACCCTCTACGCCTTCTCTACCGAGAACTTTCGGCGAACACATGAGGAAGTTGTGGAAATCATGAGGATCGCCGAGGAGAAGTTCCACAAACTCCTGGTCGATGAGCGTGTTCACAGGAACAAGGTTCACGTCAAAGTGATTGGCAGAGTCAGTCTCCTGCCCGAAAGCTTCCAGAAAATCATAGCCGACGTGGAGGAAGCCACAAAAGACTACGACAAAGAGTTCTTGAACTTCGCTTTTGCTTATGGTGGCAGAGCAGAGATTGTGGATGCCGCCAAGGTAATCGCTGAAAAAGTCAAAAGCGGAGAACTCGCCCTCGATGATGTCAACGAAGAGACGTTTGAGAAGTTCTTGTACACTTCGCATATGCCCAATCAGGAACCCGATTTGATTGTCAGAACTTCGGGAGAGGAGAGAATGAGTGGTTTCCTCCTGTGGCAGGCAGCCTACAGTGAACTGTGTTTTCTCGATGTCTACTGGCCCGATTTTCGCCTGATTGATTTGCTACGCGCTTTCAGGACGTATCAGCGTAGAAAGCGACGGTTCGGCGCCTAAGGCGTTTCAGGCACGTTTTCTCGTACTTACGACTGAGATTACATCCCGGTCTTTCAAAATTGCGTCTTCGCCGATGCGTCTTTTTTCGCGGGCGTCTACGGCGTACAGGAATGTTTCGCCAAGTTCTGTGTGGATTATGTACGCTAACTGGTGAGCCGTGGTTCCGTAAGGAACAAGGTAGGCGTCTGGCAGAACTCTGCCATTGTGATCGCTCAGATGCTCCAAATCCTCAACTGGGTACACGGTGATCATGTTGAGGAGTTTGAAGTAAGCGGTGTTTATGGCTTCCTGAACGCCTGTTGTGCCGTTTGGGACCAGGATTTTCTCACGTATGGTTTCCAGAGCTCGAATCTGGTTGGGCGTGAGTTTGTCAGGTTGAGAGATTTTGAAGTTGCAATCGCCGGGCTTGTAGTCTATAAGCTTCTTTTCTGCCGCCCGTCTGAGAGCAAGCTCGGCTTCGGCGCAGCATGGGATGACCGTGTAGTCTAGTTTCTCGAGGCGATCCACATTCGTTGCGGCGGTTGGCAGGTCAACTTTGTTCGCCACTATGAGCATAGGCTTCGCAACGCGTCGAAGTGTGTCGACGAATTTTTCGAATTCGGTGTCGCTCCAAGCAGTCACCTTGTCGGGGTTTAAGCCCGCTTTTCTTGTTGCTTCGAAGACATGGCTGCGTTTTATGCCTAAGCCACTGAAGCGATCTTCGAGCAGGATGTAAATGCCTTTCTTGTCAGCGTCTGCTGCGCGGGAGATTTTCGCCCAATCCTTTCTGAGGATTGTCGTCATCCACATCGTAATTTCGTGTTCAAGGAACTTGACGTCTTCGAGCGGGTCGTGTTCGCCCGCCTTGCATACACGTCCCTCGCAGTCTGTTCCTCCTGAAGCGTCGACGACGTGGATGAGCGCATCTGCACGGCGAATCTCGTCAAGAAACTGGTTTCCCAACCCTCTTCCCTCCCACGCACCTGGCACTAATCCTGCCACATCGATGAGTTCAACGGGAATGAGACGTGTGCTGTCGACGCACATGCTGTTGTTAGGGTTATCTTGGACTTTGAATTCTGGATGCACGCATGGTGTTCTGACGTAGCCGATGCCCCGGTTGGGCTTTATCGTCGTGAAGGGGTAGTTGGCGATTTCCGCCAGGGCGAGCGTCGCTGCGCTGAAGAAGGTAGATTTGCCTGTGTTAGGTTTGCCGACGACGCCTAGGAGGCGTGAATAACTTTTCTGCATGAAAGTTTCCTTCGCAAAGACTTTGGTGTCACCTATTGTGTTCTGAGCTTAAAAAGCTGGATGTGCAGAAACGCGAAAAAACGGATGGGGATTTTGCTATTCTTCCATCATTATAAGGGTCAGAGTGGATCGGACCTTGTTAAGCGTTCGAATCCTTCGGGAAACCATATCTTTTAGGTTCTCCATAGTGTCTGCTTTGACGCGTGTTATCAGGTCGTAGACGCCGTAAGAGAAGTAGGCTTCTTCAACGCCTTCCATCTTCTTTAGCTCCTTCAGGACTTCGTCTTCAGAGCCAGATTCAACGTTTATTAGGACAAAAGCTCTCGGCATACAGAATCTCCTCAACATGTTAATCTGCAGTACCAGTTAAAAGCATTTTGGAATTAGGGAAAGGGTCTAGCAGGTTACGTGAATGATGGCGACTGCTTTCCTTTTTTCATGTTCAACCTTGTCCAAGATTTCTGGAGTTGGCATCACGAATGTCTCGTACTCGCCTAGTATTTTCTGGGCTTCTTCAGTGATGGGCAAAGCAGCCTCATAGCCCGTTCCAACATACACGACTTTTGGCTTCTCTTCCCATAGAAAGTCCAGTTCCTTTTCAGACAAAGGAGTGTGACCGTAAATTGGTTTAAGGTCTTTGGATTTTTTCTTCTTTCGTTTGGTGACACTTCTGTCAACATGAACGATGATGTCTTCTTTGTAAATACGTCCGAATATCTTGGCTGAACCAAAAGAGGCTTTCATACTGTTCATCACTCTGTCAAACGACACTAGGTCAGTGTAGTGTAAAGATGGAGGTGCGATTTGAACCCAGCCCTCATGGTCCCAAGTTATGGGTCAACCATCTTAGCTACTTCTCTTGCCCAATCGCGAATTGCATCCAAAGCTCTTAAGTCATAAACCCCAGCTTCTGTTTCCTTATAGCCAGCCGCTTCAAGCTTAGGTTTCACTGACGACAAGGTCTTCCTAAAAAACCACGGCATCTTGTTAAAATCATAACACCCTCCAAAGAAACCCAACGCAACAGGTTTCACATTGTACTCAACAGATTTGTCTTCAAGATATTTCCTTTTAGCCCCCTCCATTTCCTCGTTCTTCTGTTCCCCTTCAGACAACGGGTTTGCACTGCCACAAGACACAAAGAGGGCTACCTTCTTTTCTGATAATTCATTTCTATATTTCTTCAGGAATTCTTCGGGTTCTTTAGTCCATTTGCCCATTTGGATTCCGCTGCCAACAATGATGAGGTTGAATTCGTCTAGGTTTTGCACGTTGTCTTTTTTGGCATCAACAACTTTAACCTCAAAACCTTCTTGTCGAAGAGTATCTGCAATAATTTCAGATGTGTTTGCAGTCGTTCCATAGCGAGTTCCATAGACAATCAAAGCCTTATTCATACGGTATTCCCTCAAATTGCAACGCTCCCTTAATTTCTCACGAAACTGCATGTATATTCTCCTTTTTTCACGAACCTAAACAGTTTGCCATTAGTCACCACTGAAATAATGTCAGGTTCTTTCAAATGATGGTCGCTAAAAGACAAAATCCCATGTTGCTTTAATACTCTATGAAGCTCTTCCAAAACTACATTCTGGTTTTCTAAATCATGAAAAACATCGTATAATAACACTACATCCAAACTTTGATCAGGTAATCCAGTAGCGCAATCAGAAAGGATCGTCTCAACGTTTTTCAAGCGGTTCTTCTCAACTATGTTCTTCACCATCTTAATCGCTAGAGGAATGATATCCAAAGCATACACTTTTCCTGTTTCGCCAACCAATTTGGATGCGGGGAGCACATAACCGCCTGGGCCGCAACCAAAGTCGAGCACTTGAAAACTCTTCTTTATCCCGACTTCGTTCAGTATATTGGCTCTGGGGCTACGATAATCTCGAATCCTAAATTCTAAAGCCATCAATCTAAACCATAGGCTAGCCATTGACGTTCTCTACTCCTTCCAGCACTTCTCGCAGACCTTGAATCTTACATCTCGTTTTCATGTATTTATGTTTCTAATGAGTGTTGCTAAAAAGTAATTTCAGGTTACTAGCAAGGCTTTCGAGAGGGGGACTCTCGGGAGGTTAATACCTCGCTAGCGACCTGACCCTGTGACATCGTAGTTCTGAAACGCTATTTAGTCTTCTCCAAATATTCTATATAGTTCTCGTAAAAGTTTTTTGTAATGAAGCCATGAGAGGAACAAGAAACTCACGTCTGAAACTTGGCTTTCCTTTTTTTGGTAACCAGCATACGGGCTGTTCTTTCACCTCCTCGTGAAAACATACAATATTTTCAACAAGAATGTCTTCAGTAGAGAAGAAAAGACTTTAGTCACAGTGGCACTATTGATGCCCAGTGATTAAATGAACAGCACAAACTCTCTTCTTGGAGTGAACGACATCGTTCTTAAGAAGAAGATACTCTCTGTACGTGAGCACTATGACCTTGAGGATGTAAATGGGACGAAATTGGGAGAGGCTGATGGCAATCTCCTGCAATTCCCCGCCAAGTTTGTCGTTATCGACGCCAACGGGTCTGAGTTGATGCGCCTTGAAGGGAAGATTATTTCGCTTCGAAACCAGTTCACTTTCTACGACGATTCTGGAGTGGAACTGGGAACCATAAAGAAGAAGATAGTCAAGTTGATTGGGGAAGAGTTTTGGGTTGAAAGAGACGGAGTAGAGTTTATGCGTATCTATGGTGATTTCACGGAGCATGATTATCAGATGCAGGTCAACGGGGTTCAGGTTGCTTCTGTTCATAGGAAGTGGGTGTCAATTCGGGACACCCTTGAGGTTTCGATAACTGGAGATGTTGACAGATTAGTTGTCATTGGTGCTGTGATAGTGATAGAGCACGTTGAGGTCACGGAGAGGCAACATCAGCAGTAAACCTATCCGAAACCTGTTAGCACCCGCATTGCTGGAGTTATCGATTCTCTTTACTGACAAATCGTAAATTTATGGCAGACTGGATTGTATCTTAATACCTGCCCCTCCGCTCGACCCGCCAGGTTTGGGGTCAAAAATCTTCAGCCAACGGCAATTCGTGAAATTTCAGCCATATTTATATCTTCACATCCGTAACATGTACTTCCATAAAATCGGAGACCGCGAAACTTGCTCAACTGTGTAGCCGTCTCGAAAGAGTTCGGTGGACTTCAAGCGCTCAAAAACATAGACCTCACAGTAAAAGAGGGCGCCATCGCGGGACTCGTAGGTCCAAACGGCTCCGGAAAATCCACGCTGTTGAACGTAATCAGTGGCGTCTACAAACCTGATTCGGGCAAAATCTTATTCCTGAACGAAGACATCACAAAGCTCCCGCCCTACGCGATTTGCTCTCGAGGCGTGACGAAGACTTCTCAAACGGTGCAGTCGTTCCCTGACATGACTACAGTTGAGAACGTTCGTATCGCCGTCCTCTTTGCTGAGAGACAAGACAAGAAGGCTGATTCTGAGGTTACGGCCAGGAAACTCCTAAACTTCGTCGGCTTAAGCCCAGAGAAATTCACTTTGCGAACCAAAAACCTGAACGTCGTGGAACTTCGACGTGTCCAACTCGCAAGGGCATTGGCAACAGGGCCCAAACTGCTCCTGCTCGATGAGCTTTTAACCGGTTTGACGCCTAAGGAATGTGACGAAGCCATAGCCCTCGTGCGGCTCATCAACAAGCAAGGGGTTACCATCCTAATGGTTGAGCACGTGATGAAAGTCATTATGGGGCTCTGCGAGCAAGTCACCGTGCTTCATCATGGCGAGAAAATCTGCGAAGGAACCCCTGCAACGGTGTGCAGCGACAAGAACGTGATTGACGTGTACTTGGGCAAGAAATTCTCATTCGAGGAAGAATGACAGGATGCTGGAAGTGGAAAACGTCAGCGTGGGCTACGGCATGGTGCAAATCCTCTGGGATGTTTCCTTCATGGTGAAGGAGAGGGAAATCGTAAGCATAATCGGACCTAACGGCGCAGGCAAAACCACACTCGTGAAAACCATTGCGGGACTGCTGCCCGCAAGGACGGGAACAATCCGCTTCAAGGGCGAAAACGTCGAAAAACTCCCGCCGTACGAGATCGTCAAGAGGGGATTGACGTTGATTCCCGAGGGCAGGGAAATCTTCCCACGAATGACCGTGGATGAGAACATCCGCTTAGGCGCATACACGATAAACGACAAAGCCACAATCACTAAATCCAAAGGAAAAGTCTACGACATATTCCCAGTCTTGAAGAAGAAGGAAAAAGCTTCTGCGCAGACGCTCAGCGGGGGGGAACAGCAGATGCTCGTCATAGCCCGCAGCCTCATGGCAGACCCGAAACTGCTCATCCTGGACGAACCGTCGCTGGGTTTAGCCCCGATTATCGTGGAGAAAGTTCTCGACACGCTACAGATGATTAACGAGGAAGGCGTCAGCATCCTCCTCGTCGAACAGAACATCCGCGACTCACTGGGCATCTCGAACCGAGCCTACGTGTTGGAGGAAGGCAAGATTATTATAGAGGGCGAAGGGAGAGACTTGCTCAACAACGACCATATCAAGGAAGTTTATTTAGGCATCTAGGAGACCGTGCGCCTTGGACGAGAAATACTGGAACCCACAAATCGAGACCATGCCCAGAAAAGAACTCGAAAGGAAGCAACTGCAGCTCTTCAAGGAACGGATGAAGTATTGCTACAAGAACTCCGCGTTTTACCAGAGAAAATTCAAAAAGGCAGGCATCAAACCCGACAACATCAAGGCCATGAAAGACATCCAGAAAGTGCCATTCACAGACAAAAACGACTTCAAAGAAAACTATCCTCTCGGCATGCTCTGCGTGAACGCCGATGACATCGTCGAAATACACTCGTCAAGCGGCACCACGGGCAACCCAGTCGTAGGGGCATACACGAAGAATGACTTGGACGTTTGGCGAGAACTCATGACGCGCTCCCTCTACACCACGGGCGTCCGAAACACCGACGTGGTCCACATCTCCTACGGTTACGGCTTGTTCACTGGTGGATTGGGCTTCCACTACGGAGCCCACGGCGTCGGAGCCACCGTCGTCCCCGCATCTGCCGGCATGACCCAGCGGCAAGTCAAACTCATGAAGGACCTAGGCGCCACCGTCCTCTGCTGCACCCCGAGCTTCGCAGTCTACCTCGCTGAGACCATGTGCGCCGAAAACATCAACCCCCGAGCCGACCTCAAACTCAAACTTGGACTCTTCGGAGCCGAACCATGGTCAGAACGCATACGTGAACGAATCGAGCTCGAACTCGGAATCGAAGCCTACGACGTCTACGGATTGACTGAGCTGTGCGGTCCAGGCGTCTCTATCGAATGCCACGCCCACAAAGGGCTCCACATATGGGAAGACCACTTCCTCGCCGAAACCATTGATCCCAAGACAGGCGAGGTCTTGTCAGCGGGCGAAAAAGGCGAGTTGGTCTTCACGTCACTCACAAAAACAGGCTTGCCCGTCCTACGTTACAGGACCCGAGATATCTCGGTGCTCGAGAGCGAAAAATGTAGTTGCGGCAGAACCCACGCCCGCATGCTCAAAGTCACGGGCAGGTCTGACGACATGCTCAAGGTAAAAGGCGTCAACGTGTTCCCCTCCCAAATTGAGTACGCCATTATGGGCTTCCCTGAACTCGCCTGTCAATACCTCATCGTCCTCGACCGCCCAGGAGCCCTAGATACGTTCACCGTCAAGGTTGAATTGGCGGAGAAAACAGCGAAAGACGCACAGGCAGACCTGAACGACTTGAAGCGCAGGATTCTAGAGAGAATTCACAACATCACGGGGCTCTGCCCAGACCTTGAACTCCTCAAGCCAGGCGCGATTCCAAGGACGGAGGGCAAGGCGAAGAGGGTTCTAGACCTGCGTCAGGGCAAGACTTGAAGGCAACGCCGCAATGGCTTCGAAAATCGCCGCAGGCAAGCCCAATACTTTCTTCCTCCTCAATGGAGACGAGGCAGTCGCCAGAGGAGCCTTAGAAGCAGGCGTCAAAGTAGCAACATCATATCCAGGAACCCCGGCAACCGAGATTCTGGAAACCCTAGCCGAAGCCTCCAGAGAATTGGGAGTCTACGTGGAGTGGAGCATAAACGAGATAGTCGCCATGGAAGTCGCCTCTGGTGCCTCGATGTCTGGCATCCGCAGCATCGTCTCCATGAAACACGTAGGTTTGAACGTGGCAGCTGACGCAGCGATGACTTTGGCTTATACGGGCGTCGAGGGCGGATTGGTCATAGCAGTTTGTGACGACCCGGGTATGCACAGCAGCCAGAACGAGCAGGACACGCGGTACTTTGCCCTACACTCGAACCTCCCCTTGCTGGACGCTGGCAACCCGCAGGAGGCGCTGGACATGACTAGGGAAGCGTTTGAACTCAGCGAGAAACTGAAGCTGCCAGTCATCGTTCGCTTGACGACTCGAGTAGCTCACAGCAAAGCCCGAGTGAAAGTTGGCGAAGTACGGAGTCCCGCAAGAAAAGCAGAGTTCGACAAAAAAGGCTCCAAGTGGGTCATGGTGCCTCAGAACGCCATGCTCCAACACCGAAACCTCACGGAAAAACTCACGAGAGCAAAGAATCTGGCTGAAAACTCACGGTTCAACGTGTTGGAAGACAACGGGAAAGACGTGGGCATCATCGGCAGCGGAATCGGCTACTACTACACACGGTCAATCTTAGATGCGAAGGAGTTTTCGTGGCTCAAACTCGGGTTCGCTTACCCCTTCCCAATTGACCTCGTCAAAGAATTAGCGTCGAAGGTCAAGAGAATTATCGTCGTGGAAGAGCTCAGACCATTCATAGAAAACAGCATCAACTGTGTCCAAACTGACATCGTGGGAAAAAACAAGCTTGGGCTGTCCGAGATTGGCGAATTTACCCCCGACCTCGTCAGAGAAGCATTCGCCCGCATGGGCATCTGTCAAGAAGCTGAGAAGCGGCAGGACCTCAACCTTCCTCCCCGTCCCCCCGTCCTCTGTCCAGGCTGCGCCCACAGAGCATTCTACTACGCTCTAAACTCCTTAAGTCAGTTCGTCGAGTGCGACCCCGACAGATGCATCGGCTGCAACATCTGCGAATACGTCTGCTCGGTTGAGAAGGAAAAAACGTTCAACCCGACCAAGTCGAGGATAAGGGCGGTCAGGCTTAACCCGTTGTTTAACACGGCCGTGGCGTGCAGAACCTGCAAGGATGCACCATGCGTTGCAGCCTGTCCCAAAGATGCCCTGAAGCAGACAGAGAGCGGCATCGTTAAAGTTGACGAGAAGAAATGCGACGGCTGCGGCTGGTGCATTGCCCCCTGCGAGTACGGCGCCATAACGTTGCATCCTGAATCTCGGAAAGCCATGCTCTGCGATGCCTGCGAGGGCGCCCCCGAGTGCGTCCAATGGTGTCCCGAAGGAGCATTAAGCTACAAGGGAAAGAGCACGGACAAAATCGTCACAGGAGACATCGGCTGCTACACACTTGGTTATCTGCCGCCAGTCAACGCGGTTCACACATGCCTCTGCATGGGCGCTGGGATTTCCCAAGCCGCTGGGATGGTTCACGCGGGAGTCAAGGAGAAAGTGTTTGCGGTCGTCGGGGACTCCACGTTTTTCCACGCGGGCATGCCTGGACTGCTGAACATTGCCTACAACAAGTCCAACGTCTGCGTGGTCATCCTGGACAATCACGTTGTAGCTATGACCGGTCATCAGCCGACGCCAGGTTCGGGCAAGAACCTCATGGGTGAGGCAGCCAAATCGGTTCGGCTTCAGGACATTGCGAGGAGCTTGGGGATAGAGAAGGTCGCAGTGGTTGACCCATACGACCTGAAACAAACCACTGCTGCGTTGCGTGAGACGCTGGAGTACAACGGTCCATCGGTGCTTATCGCGGAGCGCCCCTGCCCGTTAAGGGTGGAGAAAGGAAAAGTTCGAGAAGTCCTCAAAGAATGCAACAGGTGCGGCGTATGCGTCGAAGCCTACGGCTGTCCCGCCATCTCCCTCGGACCTGAACGCGCCGAAATCGACCCTACACTATGCTACGGCTGCGGAGTCTGCGAACAAGTCTGCCCATTCAAAGCAATAAGGAGCACCGAGTAGCATGAATCTCGACGTTGTCTTCTGCGGAGTCGGTGGACAAGGCGTCGTCGTCCTCAGCGACATCTTCTGCGAAGCCGCCATTCTCGACGGTTTTGACGTAGCCAAAGCCGAAGTGCACGGAATGGCTCAACGTGGCGGCTCCATCGTTGCCCATGCTCGACTCGGAGAAAAAGTCCAATCGCCGCTAATCGAGCGTGGCAAGGCTGACGTGCTTCTAGGCTTCGAAATGCTTGAGACAGCGCGCAACCTACCGATGCTGAAGAAAGTCGGAACAATTGTCGTCAACGCAAAGTACATTCCCCCATGCGCCGTCGCCCCTGGCGACAGCAAACCGCTCACACAAAAGCAGCTGTCCGCGGTAATCAGGAACGGAGCTTTGAGAGTGCGTGAAATTGACGCTGTGGGCATCGCAATGGAGCTCGGTAACCCACTCGTCGTGAACACCATCCTGCTCGGAGCCTTGTCTGCTCTACCCGAAACACCCGTTAAGAAAGCGTCTTTTGAGAAAGCAATCGCGGACAGGTTCAAAGAAAAATACGTCAAAATAAATCTGCAGGCTTTTCAGCGGGGCAGGGAAGGCGCGAATTTAGGATAATCTTATAAACAGTTCGCGAACAACTGGTTAAGAAAAAAGAGGAAAAGACAGAATGAACAATAGAATACTCGCTGCACTAGTGATAGTAATCATCGCAATCGCTGCAGTTGTCGCACTCTGGCAATTAAACGTGTTCGCACCTCCACCCTCTGCCGAAGCTCGACCAATCAAGATAGGAATAGTCGCAGGTATGCAAAGAGCAGACGGGCAAGATATTGACCGCGCCGCTCGCTTAGCGATAGATGAAATCAACGCCCAAGGAGGCGTGTGGGTTGATGAATGGCACACGAAAGTGCTGCTTGAGCCAATAACTGTTGACACAGTGGACGATGCCGCTGGCAGCACAGCAGGTCCAGTGACACGCGCAATTACCGACCAACAGGTGGATATTCTCATCGGCGGCGCCACCACAGCAGGAACCCTTAACGGTCAGATTCCCGCAATCACCAACCGAGTTCCGTTCATCATAACCGGCGCTTCGTTGAACCTCGTGACAAGAAGAGGTAGTCTACCAGCGGGCAATTTGTTGCTGATCAATGATACCGAAGGAATGAGCTACATGTTCCACTACTGCACAATCATCTCCGATTACACAGTGACTGTAACGCATTTCCTGAACGACGTCGTCAAGCCGAAACTTGATTCAACATACCACTTCGATTCAACCAGAAAACTTAGACTTGCAGTACTCTATCGAAACGACGGATATGGAACAGGCGTCAGAGACATCACTTCGAGCATCATAACCAGTGACGGCTTACCAATACAGGTCGTTGCAAATGTATCGTACAGCACAACCGCCACAACTTTTGAATCTCAGCTCATCTCAGTCAAGGAGAGCAAACCCGACGCCGTCTACATCGCAGGGTTCGCCGCTGACACAGCCGAAGCAATGAAGGAAGGAATAAACGACCAAGGCTTGAAATCCGTGTACATGGCAGTGGAAATTTGCGAAGACCCAGCATTCTACGACCTCCTAGGCCAGACTGGAAACAACCAAATCTTAGAGTCAAAAATCGCCACACAATGGACAGGAAGCACATGGTACCTGCCAAAAGTCGGAACCTACGTCCAAGACTACAAGAACAAGTACAATGGCATAATCCCTGGAATGCTAGGCGCTGACACCTACGACGCAGTCTACGTCTACAAGAACGCAATCGAGAGAGCCGGAACAGCAAACAAGACCAATATCAGAGACTCGCTCGAAACCACCGACATGCCACAAAGTTTGCTGCTGATGCAAAACCAGAGAATCACCTTCAGCAACGGCACAAACTATCACGAGATACTGGTGAACACATTCATTGAACAACTCAAATGGGACGCAACAAGTCAAAAGCTGAAGCCCTTAGTCGTTTATCCTGCATCTTTGCCCCTCATAAATCCATTCAAGCAAGGCGACTTCGTCCTACCAGATAACTACGCACCTGGAAGCCCATAGGCTTCTTCTTCTCATCTTTTTTTCTTTTTTGATTTATCACGCATGTTTTAAATAGCCAACATGAGAAAATACCTAAAGCTGACTCACCATGGTCGCCATAACTCCAATCGGACTTGCTGAGACGGTGCTTTGGGGAGTCGCTTATGGTTGCGTTTACATCCTGTTAGCAACGGGGCTAAACCTAATTTTCGGCGTCATGAAACTCGTGAACTTCGCTCACGGCCAACTGTTGATGGTCGGAGCCTTCATAGCCTACGAGGCAACCACGATAGCTGGCATAAACCCGTATGCATCCATTCTCCTGTCAATAGGTTCGGTAGCCTTTATCGGCGTCGTTCTCGAGAAATTTGCCTTTAGCAAAATACGGGGAACCGACAAACTTAATGAAATTTTCATTAGCCTCGGACTAATCTACGTGTTTCAAAGCGTTGCCACCCTCTTCTGGGAGCAGAACTACAGCATCCGAATTCCAAGCCCCCTCAGCGGACTCGGTCTCTCGCTCGGTGAAATGTCACTAAACTACGACCTGCTACTCGCCGTACTCATCGTGATCGTGATACTCATAGGGTTAGTCGTGTTGACTAAAAAAACCAAATTTGGGCTAGCCATGAGGGCAACCAGTCAAAAAAGCGATGCGTCTATGTTAATGGGCATAAACATAAACCGCGTCTATCTCTCCACGTTCGCAGTTGGCTCGGGATTGGCGGGTGCGGCTGGCGCGCTCTACGGCATACTATTTTCATTTGATCCAACCACAGGAGCATTGCCGACGATCAAAGCTTTCGCAATCATCATACTCGGTGGGCTCGGAAGTATTCCGGGTGCAGTAGTTGGAGGCCTGCTCTACGGCATCACGGAGAACATTGCAGGTTATTTGACGAATGGAATCTGGACGGACGCCGTCGCGTTCGCTCTGCTAATCGTTGTGCTCGTCATCCGACCCACAGGGCTATTCGGCGAAAAGGGTGAATAGATGCAGATTAAAACTGATTTTGGCTCACTTCTCCGTTCGAAAAAACTGTACTACGCTTTAATTGCTGTAGCCCTCGTAAGTCTCCTTCCGTTTTTCGTCAAAAGCGAATACATTATCGGTCAAGTCTTCACGGTCATGATTATTTTTGCCATTTATGCTTCCAGCTGGAATCTTCTAGCCTACTCGGGTCAAGGCTCACTAGGCCATGCGGCTTTCTTGGGTATCGGCGGTTTCGCGTCAGCGCTTCTAGCAGTCAAATCAGGCCTGCCGATTGTCGTGGGGCTTTTGTTGGGCAGCTTGGTTTCCGCGGGTATAGGTTTCCTGATCGGTCTGGCGTGTGTCAGATTGAAGGCATGGTTCCTGGCGATGGTTACATTCGGCTTCTCAGTGATTATCGTTACAATAGTTAGCCAATTTGATGCCTTTTTCGGGGGCATGATAGGGTTTCCCACACCTTCAGTCGTTCCACAAGTTGTCCCATTCTACTATGCCACGTTAGCCACAGCCCTGATTTCCATCGGGGCAATTTTCTTTGTGATTAAGTCTAAGTGGGGCTTAGCTTTCAAAGCAATTCACGAGAACGAACTCGAAGCGAAGATGATTGGTATCAACACGGGAAAGTACAGGCTGTTGGCGTTCGTAATCAGCACGTTCTTCGCGGGTTTGGCAGGCGGACTCTTCGCTGAATCCATGCAGTTCATTCAAATATCTATCTTCGAACCATACTACTCTTTTCTGCCGCTAATAATGTCAGTTATCGGGGGTTTGGGCACGATGGAAGGACCCCTGATCGGTTCTGTAATCATAGTCTCCATCAACTCGTTCTTGCCTCTCACCGATAACTATCTGCAACCCCTGGGTCCATTATTCCGTGGGGTGACCAATCCTGGACCGGCGTTACGGCTCTTAGGCTTAGGATTATTCCTCATCGTCGTAGTCATCTTTCTCCCAAAAGGCATAACTTCACTGCTTCACAAAGGATACGATTATCTGCGAGAGGACACGTCGACAAAGAGGGCGAAACCCCATGGAAAAACATGACCAATTCCGAGAACTGCTTGGCGTAAAAGTTGTCGAAGTGAAAGAAGGGTATGCGAAATTAACGATGCAAGTCGTGAAAGACCACCTGAACTTCGCGGGCTCCACCCACGGCGGAGCAGTTTTCGCCCTAGCGGACTGCGCGTTCGCAGAGGCAGTAAATTATGGAGAGAAGAGAGCAGTGGCGATTCAAGTCAGCATCAACTACATCAAACCCAGCGCCGAGGGAGACACGTTGACCGCTGAGGCTACAGTAGTTTCTGAGGGCAAAACCTTCTCACTGTGCAACATCAACGTTAACAAGGAAGGCAAGCCTGTGGCTCTGTTCACTGGGCTGGCCTACAAGCTGCAATCCGACAAAAAACATAGAACACTTTAGAATTTGTTCTATTTCTAAGGCACCCATACAAAGCCCTGGGCGGACAACAGTAGCCCTTTCAAAAGGAGAATCGGCAAGACTACAATCACACAAAACAAGACAACAGTCAAGCCCATCACTCGCAGCGCCCTTCCAATGTGACTAAGCAACAAACCGTGGTCGTCTCCCAGTTTGTAGTATCCTGGCTTCTCGAGCTGCGTGCTCAACGCCCCCGCCATGGCGGCTATGGTCCAGCCTGCATTGAGGCTCTGCACGACCCTTCTGTCTCTCTGGATTATTCGCCGCGAATCCCGCCAGTTCTCACGCAGAAGCATGGCGGATAAGACCATCATCGCCGCTGTCAGCCTAGTCGGGATATAGTTGGCAATCGTGTCCAAGTTTGCGCTGAACCAGCCGATATTCATGTGAGCCGCATCTCTGTAACCGACCATGGAGTCCAGCGTGTTCACGACGCGATAGGCGACTGCGCCTGGAACCCCGAACAACGCGAAATAGAAGAAAGGGGACGTTGCACCATCTGTGGTGCTTTCAGCGATGGATTCTACTGCAGCGGAGATTACATGGCGCTCGCCCAGCGGGGCGGGGTCACGCCGCACGATGAAATGGAGGAAGCTCTTCGCTTTGTCGACGTCGCCGTTTTCCAGCGACGTGGCTATGGGCTTTGTGTATTTGCCCATGCATTTCACCGCAAACGTCATCTTAAGAATGATTGCTGCCACGGTGATGTAAGGAACCCAGCCTAAGAATTGCCTCACAAAGAACAGTATCACAAAGGCGGGGATGGCGAATAGCGCCATCACGAATAGGGCCAGCAAAACGCCTCCAGCTTTTTCGTCGCGCGGATTTGAGTTTCGAATTCGCGATCTGAGGAAGCTGATGACTTTGCCCATCCATACTGTCGGGTGAACCCTGTCGGGGACCTCTCCGAAAACTGCATCAATCAAGAGGGCGATGAGCAGAATTAGACTCGAGTCGATGAGGAACGAGAAATCTGTCAAGGGCATGGTCCAACATCAATCTCATCTTTTTCAAGCTGCACGAAAAACGAACATCTGAGCGGACAACTAACTGGCAAGGTTCAAGACCTTCCTAAATGAATCCAACAGTTTCTCATTCTCTCCCCGCGTCTTGACCGCTACTCGAATGTAGAAACCGTCAAGACCCGTGAAGGAGCTGCAGTCTCGCACCAAAACCCCATGCGCAATCATCTTAGTTTTTAGCTCTGAAGCTGTTAAGCCCGATTTTCTCACGTCGATGAAGATGAAGTTGGCGTCGGCGGGGAAGACCTTGAACCCTTTGATTCGAGCCAACTCGTCGCTTAGAAATGTCTCCTCAGTCTTGACGAGTTCAAGCGTCTTTCTGGAGTGGTCTTCGTCGGATAAAGCTGCTACCGCCGCCGCTTGTGCTAAACTGTTCACATTCCAAGGCATCTTGGCCCTGGAGAAAACATCGACAGTTTCCGGGTCAGCCATGCCGTAGCCGATGCGCAATCCAGTGAGCGCGTAGAATTTCGTGAAGGTTCTGGAAACGAAAATGTTGGGATACTTTCCAAGGCAGTTCACAAGAGAATGCGCTTGCTCGTCTTCTACGAATTCGATAAAGTCTTCATCCAGAAAAACCACGACGTCTTCGTCAAGTGCTTTCTCGACGATTTCGACAAGCGCATCCTGCGGGATTAGCATGCTCGTGGGATTGTTCGGGTTGCAGAGAAAAACCGCTTTCGCCCCCCTCATTTCCCTGACGAAAACTTCAGGTTCGACTTGAAAGGTTTGGTTCAACTTCACGAGCTTCGGCTTTCCGCCGCTTTTCACGACTGCAGTGGCGTATTCCCCGAAGGAAGGCGCTGGAATAAGCGCGGCGTCGCCTTTCTGCAAGAAAACGTCGGCGAACAAGTAGATTAGTTCGGTGGAGCCGTTTCCGACGATAACGTTGTCCTTGCTTATGCCGCCGAAGTGGCTCGCTAAGGCTTCCCGCAAGGCCGTTGAGTTGGAATCGGGGTAGAAGGGCAATTGGTTAAGGCAGTTCCTAATCGCTTCAAGCGCACGGGGTGAAGGGCCTAAAGGGTTAATGCTCGAGCTGAAATCCGCCAAATCATTAACGCTTAAGCCGTTTTCCTCGACAATATCCCAGACATCTCCTCCGTGGACACATTGCATCAGCCGTTTCACTTCGTCCCGCGCCTGCGCAGAAGCTGACTTCACCCTTGCCCACGAATCCTTATTGGTTTTCAAGGTGACGGATTCTAAGTCTGGTTCATATAAACGTTTGGTTGGTTCATCCATCCAAGACTCTGCAACTAAAATCTATTTTCTGACAGCCCAATATTTTGCCAGGGCGTCGAGCGCGTCGTCAAGAGTGTGTTTTTCGGGCATTACGTCAACGCTCACACCTGCTTCCGTGAGAGTCTTGGCGGTTGTCGGGCCGATAGCCGCCACAACAGTTTCTTTCCGGATCAGTTGTTTGAGCTTTTCCTCGGAGAACCTTGAGTTTGAGCATCTCAAAAAAGTTCCTGACTCCCAGCGAACTCGTGAATAGAATTGCATCAATCCTTCCATCCGTCAAATCTTTGAGAAACCTCGCCGTCAAACCTTCGTCACTTGGTAACTGCGACTGATAAACATGAATCTCCTCCACGCGGTTACCCATCTGTCTAAGCTTCTCAGCCAAGTTCGGGAGGCGCTTCGCTCGTTCTGGGAATATAAATTGCCTTGCCTTTGACGTGGCGGTGTTGGAGGCAGTCGAGGATTCCCTCTGAGGTATATTTCTCTGGAACCAGGTCGACGTGGATTCCGTTGTTTTCGAGTTCCTGCGCTGTTTTTGGACCGACAGCCATTACGACGGCGTTTTTTAGGTTACTCTTGAATTCTTCCACGACACCCAGACTTTCGGCGATAACGAGGAGTTGTTGCACTCCGTTAACGCTCATTAGAATAACATAGTCCGCTTTCTTGCTTGCTAAGTCTTGGAAAAATCTCGTCGCAGCGGAAAGATCGCGAGGGGCTTTGATTTCAATCGTTGGGAGAAGGTACGGTTTTGCGCCTCGTAGCTCAATTGCCTTTAGTGTCTCTGCGGCTTGGTTGCGCGGGCGGGTAACAACGACTGTTCGCCCTTTCAGTGTGTAGTCTTCTTGAACCATGCCAGTTTCCTGCCCAGCTCGGCGACCTCGCCTATGATGATTACGGCGGGTGGCTTGACGCTGTTCCGTTTTGCTTCGTCCACGATTGTGCTTAGCTTGGCGATGAAAACCCTCTGGTTACGCGTGGTTCCCTGCTCCACAATCGCGACGGGTCGGGCAGGGTCTAAGCCGCCTTCTACGAGTTTCTTGACGATGGCTTCAAGCGACTCCATCCCCATGAGGACGACGAGGGTGTCGACTGCTGAAGCGAGTTTGTCCCATTTCACGGGTTTTCCTGAATCACCTGCGCGGTGGCCGGTGACGACAGCGACTGCTGAAGCGTAGTCTCTGTGCGTTAGAGGAATGCCTGCGTATTCAGGAGTGGCTATGGCTGAGGTTACACCCGGCACCAACTCAAAAGGGATGTGGTTTTCCAGTAGAGCTTCGGCTTCTTCGCCGCCCCTCCCGAACAGGAACGGGTCGCCGCCCTTCAGTCGGACTACTGTTCGCCCTTCGCTTGCGGCTTTTACGAGGAGTTCGTTAATCTTGTCCTGCGGGACATCATGTTTGCCCGAGCGTTTGCCCACGTAGATTCTCTTCGCCGATTTCGGCAAAAGTTTGAGGATGGACGATCCGACGAGTCTGTCATAGATCACTATATCCGCTTTCGCCAAAAGCTCCGCGGCTCGCAATGTTAGAAGCTTCGGGTCTCCCGGGTCCAGCCCCCACAAGATAGACTTTACCATGGACCATATTTCTGCCTCCATTGAGCCTCGAATTCTTTGGCGCCCTGCCTCAGAAGGTCTTTGGCGACTTGTCTGCCCAGCGCCTCAGCGTCGGACAACGAGCCGTCGGCTGACGAGGAGATTTTCTCGGCTCCGTCCAGTGAAAACACGCAAGCGTACAGCGAGAGACCATTCCCGTTCGCTCTTCCTATCGTGCCGATGGGAACCCTGCAACCGCCCTCCAACGTGAGGACTAGGCTTCGTTCCGCTTCGACCTCAGCTCGCGTCAGCGGGTCATCAATGGGGCGCAGAATGTTGATGACTTCCCGGTTCCCTTTCTTTGCGGTCACTGCTAGAGCGCCTTGTCCCGCCGCAGGCGTGAACCTTTCCAGCGAGAAGCGTTCGGCAATGAGTTTGTTTATGCCCATGCGTTCGAGACCCACTTCTGCGACGATGACGCCGTCGAACTCGCCCTCGTTCACCTTCCGAATTCTCGTGTCTACGTTACCTCGTATAGCTTTGACTTGCAGGTCGGGACGAACGTGTTTGACTTCAGCGAGCCTCCTCAGGCTTCCCGTACCCACGACTCCACACTCGGGCAACGCCTCCAACGGAACCCGATTCTTCGAAATCAGAACGTCGTGGGGTGAGCCTCGCTTCGGAATCGCCGCTATCAGGTTGTCTGGAGACTCCTCATTTGGGACATCTTTGAGGCTGTGCACAGCTAGGTCGATTTCTCCTTTTGCAATGGCGATGCCGAGCTCCTTCTCGAATATGCCTCTTCGGTCAATCGTGAAGAGGGGATTTTTTGCGTCTTCATCTCCGAAGGTTTTGACCGTCTTTACCTCAAACATTACTTCTGGATGAAAAGCTCTTAAACTGTCCAAAACCGAGTTTGTCTGCGTCAGGGCGAGCTTGCTGCCTCGAGTGCCAACGATTAACTTCATTTTCCAGTAGACCTGTTCACGTTTGTTTGAGCCAAGCCGTCACATCTTTGGCGAAGTATGTTATGATAAGGTCGGCGCCAGCTCGCTTGATGGCAGTCAGAATCTCGAGGGTCGCAGCTTTCTCATCTATCCACCCGTTCCGAGCGGCGGCTTTCACCATGGAATACTCGCCGCTCACGTTGTAAGCCGCAATTGGCAGATCGAACCTTGACCTCGCAGCGTGAATTATGTCCAAGTATGCGAGAGCGGGTTTCACCATGATTATATCTGCTCCCTCGTTCACGTCGAGTTCGATTTCTCTCAGAGCCTCGTCCACGTTTCCGAAGCCCATCTGATAGCTCTTGCGGTCACCGAACTGCGGCGCACACTCCGCAGCGTCCCTGAAAGGTCCGTAGAAGCACGAAGCGTATTTCGCCGAGTAAGCCATAATCGCCGTTTCAGCGAAACCTGCGGCATCAAGCGCTTCACGTATGGCTTTGACCTGTCCATCCATCATGCCTGAAGGCGCTACGATGTCGGCTCCTGCCTCTGCGTGGCTGACTACGACTTTCTGCAACACCTTCAATGTGGGGTCGTTCAGGACCTTTCCGTTCTTAACGACGCCACAGTGCCCCGTTGAGGTGTATTCGCAGAGGCACACGTCCGTCATGACCACGAGGTCGTAGCCGAACTCTTTCTTCAGATCTGGCAATTGCCTTTTGGACTCCGCCAGACTGGGCGTAAGCTCCCGAACCTTCTTCATCCTTCGTTTTGGGCAATCCAAAGAGAAGGACTGCTTTTACGCCTTGTTTTACGATGAGTTTTGCTTCCTCCACGACGCCCGTAACAGGGAGTCTGCAGTAGCCGGGCATAGATTCAATCGGACGGGGAGTCTTCAGGTTCTCGTCCACGAATATAGGGCAAATCAAGTCACTGGGGCGGAGGTTCGCCCGTTGCAACATCGCCCTAAGTGCTGGGGTTCTGCGGAGTCTCCGCATCCTGACGGTCGGATACGTCACGCTTGCGCCTCCTTCTCGTTCACAATGGCTTCTTTCATGATTTTCATCGCTTCTTTTTTTGCTTGGTTGAGTTTTCCTTCCTTCAACAACTCGTTCACACGCTCATCTTCCAGTATTTGGTAAAGGATTCTTTTTCTGGTTTTTTGTTCCCCAACCCGCTTCTTTAAGACCGCCCTCATGTGCTCCTGGAGTTCTATGTGGAGCAGGTCCTGCTTAGTAATTAACCGCTCGATTCTTTCGCGGAGGGTCTTCG
Organism: Candidatus Bathyarchaeota archaeon; assembly: GCA_963820675.1. Classification (GTDB taxonomy): domain Archaea; phylum Thermoproteota; class Bathyarchaeia; order Bathyarchaeales; family Bathycorpusculaceae; genus UBA11855. Next base: position 294,886 of record CAWGAW010000023.1, read on the forward strand.
CCATAGCTGGGCTTTTCCCGCCCGTGGACACGGTTATTCGTACGTCACCGATTTTGGAAACCGCAGGCAGGATGAAGTCGCTCATGGCAGGGTTATCCGCCACGTAAACCATGAATCCCTCCGCCTTGGCACCCTTGGCGAGTTTAGCGTTGATTTCGTGGTCGCTTGTTGCGACAGCGAGCAGGTCGGGCTTGGGGTTGAGCTGTTTCACGAAGGCTTCGCCATCTTTAATCTCCATTCTAAGCAAATCAATGCGTTTGTTAGTGTGGAGGTTCAGAATGCCCTCAGAAAAGTTTCGGCTTATCACGAGCACTCTGGCGCCTGCGTCCAAGAAATTCTGAACCTTGCTGAACGCCTCTGAACCGCCCCCGACCACCGCGACGTATTTGCCGTTGAAGTTGAAATCAATGATCAACTCTTTCGTTCCCCTATGACGCTAAGCTCAGATTCTGCAGTGATGACTTTCTTGAACCTTTCAAGCAGCTTCTCGTAATCCTTCGATGTTTTCCCGAGTGGTTCGGCTTGGTTAGCAAGCGTCTTCAAATCCACGGCCTTCTCGATGGTTTCGATGGCTTTGGCTCCAAAGTCCTCATATCTTATCTCCACTTCGGGAATCATGCCTCGACCTTCGAGCTCGATTCGCGGAACCATTCCGAGCATTTCGACGCCGAGGTTGGCGAAGGCTCGTTTCACGAAGGCTCGCATATCTTCGGTTAGGTAACTCTCGCGGGCTTTGTTGAATATTACGCCCTTCACGTTGATTCCAAGGTTCTTCATCAATATCGCATAGCTCAACGCGTTCACAACAGCGCCCTCAAGCCCCTCCTTATCGCTGGCAACAACAAGAACTGTGGGCGCGTTCAGCGCGAGCGCGACCTCAGCGGTAGACGTTGGTCGTGCGGCTTTCTCATTGAACAAGCCCGTGAACGCGTTCATGGCTCCCTCGATAATGATGAAGTCGTGATTTTGACTCGCCTCCTCCAACGCCTTCTTGAACGGTGTCCAGCCGCTCTCGCCAATCTTGATAGAAGAATAATCTCGGATTGGCTCCTTGACGAGGTACAGGGCGGGCACAAGGTCGCGTATGTCGCCCCCAACCTTTACCAAGCCAACGTTCAGCCCCTGCTTTCTCAGGGCGCCTGCGATGCCCGTGACGACAAAGGTTTTACCCGATCCGCTGCCCGTTGCGGTGACCAAGAGAATCCTTGCTCGCTCGGAGACTTCTTGCCGTCGGCTTTTGGCTTTGATCCCCGTGGAGATGCCCACTTCTCGCCTGACTTCCAGCATGAGTTTCCCGTTGGCTTCCCTGATGTGCGCAAGGTCTTTGTCGGATATATTAAGCGATTTCGTGATGCTCTCAATCACCGATGGATTTCTGTCGAGGAGAGCGTGCATGAGAACGCCAACGACATTGCCCTCCCTGTTTGCGACGCCCGACACGAGGTCCTGCGGGGCGTTCTTGTAGTTGGCTCGCTGAATATGCGAGACGAGAATGGGAGCGGCCTTGTCGTGGACTACAAGTTTGCCGTAGGTGTGGCAGTGGAAACCCGTGACTGTTGCGCCGATGTCCGCGGTCATGAAGCTCTTGCCAACTACGGTAGCTGACACACGGTCGGTGCAAACCAACGGTTGAAATTCTGCATCGAGTAACCCCAATCCTTCCCGCAGGATGGGTTCAGCCGATAACCGCCCGATGTCGGTGGCCTTGGAGAGGATTTGTAAGCCTGAACAAATGCCAAGAACGAACCCCCCGTTCTCAGCCATCGTAAGGATTTCACGCACCAAATCGGGTTTTACGCTCTGCGATTCGACCAGGCTGCCACCTGGAATAATGATGAGGTCGAGAATTTCGGAAGCTTTTCTGCCTTCAACAAGCCCGTCTTCGCGGACGATGTCCGTCGGGAGGTGCCCAAACTCTTCAAAACATGGGAGCGCCCCTGGCAAATAGGCTAATCCGACCCTGTGTCTCAGCTTTATTCCCCTAAACGAACTTGTCGGGGGACTAAGATAAAGCTTATATTTAAGCCGCATGGTTCCTTTCCAACATGCATTCCTCCGTGGCAAACATTGACATCGTTAACGTGAGGGTAACTCACAAGACCGCAGATGTGCCATTGCTGGAAGCTGTCGCGTTTGACGACAAGGAGAATGCTCTAAAAGAGATCCGATCGCTCGGATTTTGCGACGAATGTGCGCTACTCCAAACGTGCAATCGTCTTGAAATCTTCCTCGTAAACAAGGACGGAGTACATGTCGCCAAGAAGATGCGAGAGTTCTTGGCGAAAAAAGCAGGAGTCAAAGCCGAAGAAGCCTTAGAAGCTATCGAAGTCGAAATGAACCAAGATGCACTAAGACACATTCTAAGGGTGGCCTCAGGCCTGGAATCGATGGTTGTCGGCGAAGACCAAGTCCTTAATCAACTATGGGACGCGTTTCTGGTTGCGGAAAAAGCCAAAACAGTTGGACCCGTGCTCAAACACATCTTCAACAAGGCAGCCAGCGTCGGACTCCGCGTAAGGAACGAGACGGGGATAAACAAGGGCGCCATCTCCGTAGGCACCGTCGCCGTGGAACTTGCGGGAAAATTGATGGGAGGGTTCGAGGGAAAAAAGGTCTTAGTAATGGGCGCGGGCATAATGGGCACCCTTGTGGCGAAAGCTTTGACCAGGCGCTCGCAATCCGCCATATTCATTGCCAGCAGAACCTACGAAAGAGCCGTGAAGCTGGCTGCACAACTGTCTGGCAAGGCGGTGAAGTTCGACAAATTGTCAGAGGCACTCCAAGACGCCGATGTTGTGATCTGCTCAACCGCGGCGCCGCACTATCTGCTCACACGAGAAATCGTTAAAGACGTGATGACTCGGAGAAAAAACCCCAACAAGCTCTTCGTCATAGACATCTCCAACCCCCGCAACGTCGAAACGTCCATCAATGAAATCCCGAATGTGGAACTCTACAACCTCGACGACTTGCAGTCGATTGCCGACAAGAACAAGGAGGAACGGCAGAAGAGCGCTGAGCAGGCGATGAAAATCGTCGAAGAAGAACTCGTCTTGCTCGATAAGGATATCAAAGCGCAGGCGGTTAAGGACCTTGTCTCTTACTTGCTGGGCAACGCGGAGGACGTTCGTCAGCGGGAACTGGGTAAAGCCTTCGGCATGTTGCAGAACTTGGATGATAAGCAGAAGGAAGTCATCGACGACCTCACGCTTGTCTTGTTGAAGCAGACATTTCTCCCAATTGTTCAAAACCTACGGAAAGCAGCCATCGAAAACGATAAGGAACTTATAGACATAGCGACTAAGTTGTTTGGGAAAGAGGCTAAATAGTCCATCGCACGGATTGACAGGTATGGATGAAATAGCATTAGTGCTCATTGGGCACGGCAGTAAACTCTCGCACAACCGAGAGAACCTCATGCAG
>CAWGAW010000024.1:0-33643 GCA_963820675.1 Candidatus Bathyarchaeota archaeon
CTTTTCTCGCAGGCTACGACCCCTTTCGAGTAAACGAACAGCAAGTCACAGTCCCCAACGTGGAGGAGGAGATAAGAACAAACTCGATGACCTACCTCCGCTTCAAAACGGCAACAGACAGCGGAAAAGTCACCGTGAGATGCCCAACCCAGAACGCACTCGAGAAAGTCGAGAAATGCGCCACAGAAATCGGAGACACCTTCTTCCTATCAGAAACAGACAAGAACCTACTGGCGCTAGCGCTGGAACTCAAGACCTCCGTTTGCGAACCCCAGATAGTCACGGATGATTACTCCATACAAAACGTCGGCAAACGCCTCGGCATAGAGTTCGTTTCCCTCGCCACATTCGGCATCCGCCGCGTCCTCGAATGGATTCGGTACTGTCCAGCCTGCCACAGAGAATACGCAGCAAACTCCAAAGTCACGGAGTGCACAGTCTGTGGAACGCAGCTCAAGAGGAAACCGCGAAAGACACAAACCCCAAGAACACAACCGTAAACAACCAAAACGGGATTTCTTAAGCTTCAGCTGCAACCTCGTTTATCGAGTCTTCAACGATATCCAAAGCAGCATCAAGCATCTCTCTCTGCATCGTCAAAGGCGGCGACAACCGCAGAGTCGAAACCCCACACGTAACGATGGCAACCCCACGCTTCCACGAACGAACCATCACCTCACGAGCTTTCTCCGAAGCAGGCTTCTTGTCCTCCTTGTTCTCGACCAACTCCACACCAATCATCAAACCCTTTCCCCGAACCTCACCGACCACAGAGTTCTTCTGCGCAAACTCGTTCAACCGTTTTAGGGCATAAACGCCCTGTTTGTTGGCGTTCTCAAGCAACTTCTCTTCCTTCATCACGTCTATCACAGCAAGTGCAGCTGCACACGACAGCGGATTGCCACCGAAAGTGCTAGCATGAGTCCCTGCGTGCCAATCCATAATCTTCGAGCTTGCCGTTGCTGCACCTATGGGTAATCCTGACGCTAACGCTTTAGCGCTGCAGACAATATCCGGCTCAACACCCCAGTGCTCGATTGCAAACCACTTACCCGTTCTCCCAATTCCCGATTGCACCTCGTCGTCAATCATCAAGATGCCATATTTATCGGCAAGTTTCTTCAACTTCTGAAAATACTCCGGTGGAGGATCAATGTACCCGCCTTCGCCCTGAATAGGCTCAAAAACAAACGCCGCCACATCCTCGGAAGGCGCATATTTCTGCAGAACCATCTCGTCTATGAAGCCCACACACCAGTAATCACAGTCTGGAAACGTCAGCTTGAAGGGACACCGATAGCAGTAGGCATAGGGCACATGCGTAACACCTGGCATCAACGGGAAGAAATGCCGCCTCTGAGTCGGCTTGCTCGCAGTGAAAGAAAGCGACCCCATCGTCCGACCATGAAAAGCACCCGTGAACGCAATAAACAGCTGCTTCCGCGTATGCCACTTCGCCAGCTTCACCGCAGCTTCAATCGCCTCGGTTCCGCTGTTACCAAAATAGGTCTTCTTCTCCGGAACGCCAGGAGTCAATTCAGCGAGCTTCTCAGCCAAGTTTATGACTTGCTCGTAGTAGAAGTCCGTGTTTGAGTAATGCAGGAAACGGTCACACTGACTCTTGATGGCATCAACGATTTTGGGGTGATTATGACCCACGTTGAGGCAAGCGATACCAGCGTTGAAATCTATAAACTCGTTCCCATCAACATCCTTCACGACGCAGTCTTTTCCCGAGTCAACAACCAGCGGATAATACCTCGAGTAAGAGGGGGAGACGTATCGCTCGTCCTTCTTCAACAACTCCCGCGCTTTTGGCCCAGGCGGAGAAACAACGATACGTGGAAAATCAACCATATGGCACTCACACCCGAAGATAGCGAAGCGCCAAGACGATATTAACCTTTACAAAACAGCCTACGCCGTCAAAGCACCACTAAGAGCAGAATCAGCAAGAGCGCTTCCAAACCAAAAATCGGCACCACCACACGCTTTGCCCTCTGCAACGCCTGATCAATGAGCACGGAGAACCCCTCGATGCGGGCTTTACCAATCACCCGCACATTCGACACTGTCAACGAAAGCCAGCCTGACCTGCAGGATTCAAGCCCCGCCTCAGCCGCAGAGGCAACGTCTTTGACGTAGCTTAGAAGCAAGTCGTGATTCATCGCCTCGCCAACGGGATGGTACCCACGACGCCCCAAAACCAGCGCGTTAACGGCATGCGTATCCGTCGTGAAAACTTCGCACTCATCGAAGCCCACAGACGTCAAGGCTGAAAGAATTTTCTCACGCAGACCCGAAACCATGTTGTTCCCGTCAATGACAACATACGCCGTCTTTTGTGAACCGACTTCAACAGCAACAGCTGTGATCCCTCCCGCTCCCATCCCATCCTCCAAACTGAACTCCTTAGGGTAGACCGTGGCTGCACCACTTCGGAACGAGCCTTCTGCCAACGCGACCGCTTTGCTCAAGCAACGTGAAGCCGCAGCCTCCAAAGACTCCAGCGACTCTTCTATCTCAGTTTCGTTGGTTAGGCTGTTGTGCGCGTTGACCACGATGGCATCCCTCAGCCCCAGCCTCTGCGCTTCCTCACGAACGAAACGACCCAACTCCTGAGGCAAATCCTCAGTAGTCTTCGGAGCCAGACTGAACGAGAGCAAAGCAACATCCCCAAAAACCTGACCACAAACAGTAACAAAGCCTTGCGTAACCTTGACGAAAGGCTTAGCCTTGTCGTGGAGCGCTGTCTCCTTTGCTGACTCGAGCACTGCGCCTATGATCTTCTGGTTCTGCTCCTGCGAAGCCAAATCAAGCTCATGCCCAAGAATCCCGAGAGGAACACAGGCTTCGCCACCAAACGCCCTCTCAAATTCACGTTTCATCAAGGATGGAAGAAGACTGCTCCCGAGGTTCTTGAAGGGACCTGGATGAACCAAAGGAACGATGATTGCTGCCTTCGTCTTCGCCGCATCAAACCTCAGCAGGGACACTTCGATGTCGCGGTCTTCACCCAACTTCTCGAAGTAACGCTCAATGGGCGCGCTAAGGCCCAACGTCCAATTGAGCAGGAAACCCCTGAAAAGCGACATAGCAGACACGCCGTAGGCTTTGCGACCCAAACGGTCGATAAGTGAAATCAAGAAATTGGCGGAAGCTAAAGCGAGAAACGACGCAACAACCAAGAACACTAGAACATCAACCACGCCCACCTGGAAAAACAACTCCCAGTACACGAGGAACAGAACAATGCAAAGAAAAGGCTGAAGCAACGCAGCCAACACTCTACGAACACGTCCAGCATCTGAGACGGAAAAGAAGACGACCACGCGCAATGTCAAAACAGCCCCAAAACCCAGCAAGCTGAGCTTCACCAAAAGCCAGAAGCCAACATACAAACCGATCAAGGTTCCGGGAAGGATGAAAGCCAGCCAGGCAACCCAGCAGACCAATGAAAGCCCAGATGTCCTCCGCATCACAAAAATCGCGTCATCCCCCAGGATGCCATTGACCACGAGGTAGTCGCACAGGAGGGTTAAAGCAAACAGGGACAGTCCCAAAGCGAAACCGTAGAACACGCTGCCAACGGAAAAAAGGGCCCCTACAACGCCTATGCATATGACTGCGAGGGCTGCGAGCGTTTTCCTGAGCGATGGCAGGAAGAACAGGGATGAATAGTGCTTTGTCGCGCTGTTCATCGACTCATTCATCGAATTCTCAGTTGCCAAACACACCAGCTCAGCAGAGTTTCATTATGAAATCTTATTGCCTATTAAGCCTAGCTAACTTCAATATTCAAGCTTGCTGACTCAGACATAAACAATTCAAAACCAGCGAAATTGCTTTACATTTCTGGCATGGAAAAGTAAAGAGACAAACTACTTAGAAACCGCCGTTTGCCAAAAAGACGGTTCACCAACAACCCAGTGCAGGAGCAATGGTTTTATCTTTAGAGCGCTAATTATAATGTTTTGCGAAGCGTATGCCCGAGTCTGAACTGCCTCTCTCGATATTCCACATGCTCGAGAAGAACATGGGCCAAAAAATCCGCGTAATCCTCGACCCAGCATACGGCTTTGAAGGCACTCTCACTGCTGTAACACACCAGCCAGCAGGAATCTGGCTCTCAGAAGCAGAAGCAATCGTGCTCAGAGCCACAATCGCACAGCCCATCCCACAAGTCGCCAGCCGACAAGAAATGAGCGAAATTTTTCTGCACCTAAACTCCGTTCAACGAATAGAAGTACTGCATCCGCTTCGACGCTGAAACCCGATGCGCTTAGGACGGGAAGAAGATTTTTGCTATAACGGAAACGATGACAAGCGTCACTGCCAACGCCATGAGCAACTCAGGCCTAATCTTGATGCCCTCAGTCTCCTCTTCAAAGAACCTGAGTAGCCCTGCACTCGCAGCAGGCATGGGACTCTTGTTTTCCTTCTTCTTGCGACTCACTTTCCGTCACACTTCCACGAAACGGTTAGCAGCTATGGTCTTTCTGCATTATTAACATTGTGTCTCACCCGACGAAAAGAGCTAGACTTAAACCTTCTGAGCTAAACTAAAAAGCCAAGGTCGTGCCCCGATGCACATCCGCGAGTTTCAAGAAATGATGCGGCAACTGTACTTCCAAAGAGACTCCGCACGAGGAATCGAAAAAACCCTCAACTGGCTCAGCCGACGAAGTAGAGGAACTTCGCGAAGCCTTAGAAAAAGGCAACAAGGAAGAGACGGAAGAAGAGTTCGCCGACGTAATCGCCTGGCTTGCATCCCTAGCAAACATCGCAGGAGTTGACCTGGAAAACGCAGCGTTGGAGAAGTACCCACATAAGTGCCCAAAATGCCTGCACGCACCCTGCAAATGCAAATTCTAACCAATCAGCCGCTTCTGACCGAGACCTGTGAGCACCCAGGAATAAGGTCTCTTGCCCCTCCGCATGACGGTGCCCTCCGCCTCCAGCAGGCGCAAGTGGTGAAGCACCGCCTCATAAGATTGTGACGTGTCTATGGCGATGGCATTCGCATCAGCAACTCGCTTTTCCAGGGATGTCAGAATTAGAGTTCTCGCAGCTAAACCGTTCTTCACGTTTCGCACCGACAGAAGATATGCGTTCGGATGGTAACTCTCTTTGATTGGAACCTCACCGAGGATACAATTGTTGGGTTGCATTGAAAAGGTTTAGTCTAGTCTAAAGTCACACTCTCCAAAGTTACATTCTGTGTTGCGGAAACAAATACAGAAGAAATTGTGCCACAAAACCCACAGGAAAAGTGCAAACAAAAAAATGGACCCAAGAAACCATCCTTCGCCCGGTTCCCAACAATGACCTGAATGCTCTGCTCAATCTGCTCAATTGCCTCGAAGCCCCGTTCAACCAACGCAGCCTGAAAAACAATCCATTGCTCAAAAATTGTCAAATTTTGTCAATCGTGCTCAATGTTTGGCCAGCTCCGTTCCAAAAAAGCAACAAGAAGAACAGCCTGAAACAGAAACGGTTGTCATTGAGTCTCAATGGCAAAAACCATTGAGCAAACCCAAAAATTGACTCTCCGCAACAACCGCACCGCTTTTCTGCACAATAGCGCACAATGAAGCACAATGAATCAACATGACTTCGCACAATGGATCAACATGATATTACAATGGTGCGCAATGAGCTAAAAGCTCCGTTCAACCAAAGCAGCAGCAGAAATCAGCCTAAAACAAAAACGGTTGTCATTGTCACACAATGGAAAAAACCATTGTACAAACCCAAAAATTGGTCCACACACCACCAACAAAAGAACCTCGTCAACCACAAGAAGAAAAGCGTAACGATAGCAACTTGACTCTACATCTACGAAAAATCCGTCAGACACACCTGCTTCGGCTTGTTGTTATCAAACATCGAAGCAATCTCCTCCTTAATCAACTCCAACCGCTGAGCATAATACTTCGGCAAATCGTACTTCTCAACCAAATCCTGCGCAGCATCAATGTACTTTTCAATCCCACCGCGATACACAGTCAACGTAAGCGGACCACCACATATGGCACATTTGCCGCGAAGAGGCAAACGACGATAACGCTTGTTACACGACTTACACCTAAACGCCTGAGTTGAGAAAGCACGCATGTTTCCCGCAATGTCCTTCAGGAAGTGCGTCGTAAGCACCTTCAAAGCCACACGCCTTACGTCCACAGCCTCAATCTTCTCGCCCAACTCCAACTGCTTATGCAATTTCTCCACCATCGACCCGAATTGCTTGTAGGAACTCTCCGCGTTGCCAGCGTTTATGTCTGAAACGGGCGTTGTGAAGTTGAAACCCTCGAACTGCGACTCAGTCCCAAGCCTGTGACTAATCAAATCCATTACTGAACTAACTTGCCTAGCTTCAGCGTGCTCCAGACTCTTCTGGTAAAACTCAAACGGGTAAACCCTGTCGACATCAAAGTCGTGGGCTTGCCTCTGCACCTCCCTCGGAGTCACAAACGGAATCAACAACAACGGCGCATCCATAATTCCCCCGATCTGAGCCGGCAGAAAACGGCGTGAGAAATTAAGCAGGGTATCCATCGCGAGCATAATCGTATCCTCATCACCGTCGCAGTCACGACGCTTTGCAGAATGCCAAATCGGATGTGCATAGCATAGGTTGAGGTCTGTGAAACCAATAATTCTTCCCAATATGCCCACACAGGTATGAGGAGCCAAACCCAAGATTAATTGCCCAAGCAAATCATCCGTGCGCTTCACATGGTAGTAGCTTGGAAGGTGATACACCTTCGTGAGAAGTTCATCGATGAACCCTGCGATTTGCACGAAATACGCGGCAGCTGCTTTCGGGATCACGACATCTTGAATGTTGAGTTCAAGAATCTGGTCGGAAGCAGTCAAAGGCTTCCCGTAAATATCATGTGTGTAACCCAATCGCCAAAGAGCCTCAACAGTTGCCCCAACCTCCTTCGGCTTTATGTGCGTCAACGGAGCGTTAGTCGCATCGAAACGAATCGTCCCGTCTTTGTACACCGATAAGTCGTACTTCGCCCTGAGAACGCCCTTCTCTATGATTTCAGGAATCTTGTCTTCGTTCATCAAACCCTTAACCCCGCGCAACAACTTGGGAGGCGACACCTTTAGCGAGGAGCAAGCTTCGTCTAGCAAATCCTTGAAGTTGACCGACTGTTTCTGGTAACCCACACCTCCAGCCTTGCACACTGAACACTCATTCTCCTTGACGGGCTTCCCGCAGCGTGGACAGCACTTCTCCGGCAACGTCTCGCAGCCGCATTCAGGGCACTTCACCTTGAAAGTGTAAGCCTTGCAGGAAGGACATTTGCGCTTTGCAAACTCAACAAACGTCGGTCCCTTCTTGATAGCCGCCATCAAATCTCGGTGTGAACCCCCTGCCTAGACCGACCGGAAACAGAACGTGAACGAGTGTCTTCATCTCTCGCCTCTTTGCCTTCTCGGGACGCCCCATACGCGCACCCACGAAGCTTGGTGCCTTATCTCGCACTTCCAAACCCGAAAGTCTACAGATCTCGCCGAGAACAGTTCCATCCGTAACCACTGTTTCATGATGGGCCCCGTAGCCAAGACAGGTGGCTAGGGCAAACGCGTCGTCTCCTTCCAAAATCACGTTGCCGTCAACTACACGGAAGGGCGTCCAAATCGTTCTCAAAACCCGTGCGGCGCTTGGCTCAAATGGGCCAACAATCTTGGCACACCCTTCAGCCATGATGACCTGAGATGCCGACAACCAATCCCTTAGGACTTTGATATCTTCAGCTTGGGTCAGGTTCGACCAGAAGAAAGTGAACCTTGGATACAAGGGAATGCCTAAGCCTCGGGAGATCAAAACCGCTTCCTTGGCACTGAAGTCAAAAGCAAAGGGGTCATTCAGGAGACTGCGGAGCATATTAGCCGAAACCTGCGCCGCCGAAGCTGCCTCATTGATGTTTCCCTTGAATTTTTCAGCCACAACCCTTTCAACATCTTTTATCCACCATTCTTCCACGTAGCCAGATGGCAGCAAGGCTTTGTTCGTGTAAAGGAAATCACCGTAACTTATCAGAATGTCACCCAAGAACAGAATCTTCTTTACCCTGCTCTTGACTTGGTCGAAGTTTGCGAGGGATACACGAACTACCGATCCATCGCTGAGGGCTACAACAGGCGCCTCCAAAGAATCAACTGGGACAGTCACGCCGCCTTTCCCAGGAAGCTCCAACCGCATCTGCGTTCCTGCCGCCAAAAAATTCTCCAAAACAAGCATAGTCGCTGGGTGGATTCCTACTGCGGAAAGGCCAGTGTTCCTCGACCTGCCATACCTGAGCCTGAACCCTCCACGTCTGGCTGGAAATGAGAAAATCGGGCGCCCAGCTATGACATCATCCATGAAGCCAGCTGATTTCTTCTCTGACTTCTTGCGGAATTCCCGAAGCCAGTCCCACCCCTGAAAACCAAGCTTCTCGATGATAACCAAAACCTTTAGCGAGCGCCCAACAATTCCGTCATTCACGACTCTGAGAGCCCCACCCCTGACTCGGTTTGTCTCAACCCTCTGCAGATTCCTAAAAGAAGAAACCTCGACAGGGTCAGATTCGGTGCCCGTGACCTCGACCGGCAGCAACTCAAGTGCTTTCTTCAACTCTTCGTCGGGAATATGATACTGAAAACGACCCACCGAGCGCTCGTACAATCTAAGCTCCTCGATGAAACGGGAAACCTCATCATCGCTGGGCTTATATCGATCCAACCCCAGAAGGCGCCGAACAAAATCGCCAACCACCAGCGTCAATGCTTGGTCTGTGCCACCCGCAGACCTGATTGGACCCGCAAAATAGATCGCAAGATATCGGCTTCGGTCAAGGTTTGTCTTGATCTTCACACTGGCAATGCCCTGTATCGGAGCCGCCGTCAGACCTTCCGTAAAAATCGCCAACGCAGTCCGAATGGCTTGTTCGGCAGCAGCCTCGGGTTCCATATGCCCAAATTTGCCGTAGACGATTTCCTCGGCGACCTTAAAGGCTATTTCTTCCCTCTGTAGACGACTTCCGAAATCTCTTATGCTTAGAGCTACGCCGGGTGGACCGACGAGCCCCTCCACGAGGTCAGCGATGTCCTGAGCGATGATGCACTCCGTCTTTAGGGCTGGGTCGAGACCTTTGGAACGAGCGGCTTCGCTCAGAGCGTACAGCTCTTGAAGACCACTTGTCAACGTCTGGGCGTAGCGTTGATAACTCTCGCTGATGACCTCTTTCAACCCATTACTGCCCCAGCAATTCAAGTACCTTTGCAGTTATTTTGGTTTTCTAGTAAAAACAGATTTAAACAGCGCACAACAAGAAACCAAGTTCGAGTCTTTCGATTAAGAACTGTGTGACGCCTTGATTCCTGCGATAATCTCGGAAATCTTGCTCTTAGCATCTCCCGTTTCAACCACATTGCCCGTGACGATAATATCCGCTCCCGCAGAAGACGCCGCCAACGCTTGCTCTCTGGTCCTGATACCTCCACCCACGACAAGCGGAATTTCGACGCACTGCTTCACCACTCGAATCATCTCCGGAGGCACAGGGTTTTTCGCCCCTGACCCGCCTTCAAGGTAAAGGAAATGCATGCCAAGGTATTGACCCGCCAACGCATGAGCCGCCGCGAGTTCGGGTTTGTCGTAGGGAACAGGGATGGCTTTTCCCATTATGGCCGCGGTTCCGCCTTCACCGACTATGACGTAGCCCATGGAGATGGGCTCTAAACCAAACTTCTTGACCAAGGGAGCGCCAAGTATCTGCGCGCCGATGACGAAATACGGGTCCACGGAGTTGAGAAGGGACATGAACCAGATTGCATCTGCGCATCGGCTTATGCCTGTCACGTTGTTGGGGAAAAGAATTGTCGGAATCTTAACACGTTTAATCGCTTGGACAACTTCGTCGAGATGAGTCTGAGATACAAACGTTGACCCACCAATCATCACAGCCGAGGTCCCACTTGCCTTTGAGTTTTCAGCAATTTTAGCAGCCTGAGCCGACGTGACCTTCTCAGGGTCGATGAGCGTGACGTGAATGGAGCCTTCAGCCTTGATTCTTTGGAGAAGATACTTCTCTACACGACCAAGCATCGCCAGTCCTCAGCTATCGCTCGCCAGCTTTTGCACTGGAGGTTCTTCGTGAAGAACCGTAGATGCTGTCCGTAAACATGCAATAAACGTCAACCTCACCCTGAGCAGGCTTTATGGGGAACTCCTCCTTCAAGCCGCAGTTGCTACAGACCGCTATTGCGCGTGCTTCATCACGTTGAATCTCGATGCTCACGGTTTCTTTCCCACATCTTGGGCAGGAGAAGAACTTGGGCAGATGCTTTTTGGGGATGTGAACTACTTTCCGTCTTCTTCTTCCCATCAACACAGCCTTCCGTAATTACGTAGCGAATGCTGAATATTTCGTGTTTGTCCTTAAATACTTGCCTACCCAAATAAAAACAGACGATTAGTGACCCAAAGTGAACCTGACCGCTGCAATTCTCGACTTGAATTTGCCAGAAACTGAGAAGAGAGTCACGCGTTTCATAAAGGAGTACGTAGAAAAAGCAGGGGCAAACGGCGTCGTCTTGGGCCTATCGGGAGGAGTCGACAGCAGCACTATAGCTGCACTATCCAGTCGATCAATTGGCGGAGAAAAAGTCCTTGGACTTCTAATGCCTGAACAGGAGACCTTCAATCAAAAGGACATTGACGATGCGATGATTGTTGCGGATAGGTTTGGTTTAGAAACGCAGGTTTGTGACATCACGAAGGTAATTAAAGCCTTTTACAAAACGATTCCTATCTTTGATGCCGCTGATAACCTCTGTAAAGGAAACATAAAAGCCAGAACCAGAATGATAGCCCTCTACTACTACGCTAACAAACTCAACCGTATCGTCTGCGGAAGCTCCGACAAGTCCGAAACTATGATGGGGTACTTCACGAAGTGGGGTGACGTTGCCGCCGACATATCCCCTATCATGGACCTGTACAAGACTCAAGTTCGCAAACTAGCCCAACACTTGGGCATCCCCAAAGAACTGGCTGCGAGACCATCTACGCCTGCGCTCTGGCCCAATCAACTGGCCGAAACAGAACTGGGAATAAGGTACGAAACCCTCGACCTGATCCTTTTCGGGCTTGAGCGTTTCATGAGCACCGAGGGCATAGCTGCGCAACTACAACTTGACTGCAAGCTAGTGGAAACGGTCAAGAGAAGATGGCTATCAGCTGAACACAAGAGGCGAGTTTTGTTGGCACCCAAGCTTGGATACAGAACAGTGGGTCACGATTTCAGACTCCCCAGAAACGACTACTGAGAGGAAGAGGGATGAAAGAAAAGGAGCGCTTCAAGATTGCCCTTGGGCAAATAAGCAGCCAACGCGAGAACAAAGAAGCCAATTTAGGGAAAATAGAGGAGCTATCAACACGCGCAAAGGCGCAGGGTGCAGACCTAGCAATCTTTCCCGAGATGTGTCTGACAGGTTATGTCATCAAAGACCAAGTTTACGAGTTGGCTGAAACGATACCAGGACCGTCAACAGACAGAGTCGCATCAATCGCTGAGAAAACGCAAATGCACATTGTCTTTGGCATGCCTGCACTGAGTGAGAAGACGAAGGCAACCCTCTATAACACCGCAGTCCTTGTCGGACCAAACGGAGTCATCGGGAAATACCACAAGATGTATCTCCCAACCCACAGCGTCTTCGAAGAGAAGCGTTACTTCAGAGCAGGTTATCAATCGGCAGTCTTCAACACACCAATCGGAAAGCTTGGTTTGTGTATTTGCTATGACCTTTTCTTCCCTGAAGTCACGAGACTCGCCAGATTGGCTGGTGCACAGCTGCTGGTGTGTATATCAGCATCACCTGCAGTCCGGAAAAGTTACTTTGAGACCCTGACGACTGCAAGGGCGCTTGAAAACACTGCATACCTTGCCTATGTGAACTTAGCTGGGGTTGAGGACGGACTGCAGTTCTGGGGTGGTAGCAGATTGGTAAACCCTACAGGAGACATTGTGGCTAAGGCAAAATACGATGAAGAGGATTTTGTTGTCTGTGAAGTGGACTATCAGGAACTGAAAATGGCAGAGCCGTTTATCCCCACACTAAGGGACTTGCGACCAGAACTGTTTGAACAACTGAGAAGAAGTGCTGAGAATCTTTAGTCGTCTACAAATCACACTCACATCACACCCGCGTGACATCACCTTTTTCGCAATCACATGTGACAGCAACGTGATAATCGCATGCGAGAACCGGACACACGAAAGCTAACTTGTTAGTACATCGAGAAAAGTGCAGAGGGATACCCGCAGAATCAATAGCGCAAGCCAAATTTCATCGAGGAAGGCGTCCAAACATTCTCAAGTCGAGCAGACTAATCTTTGATGTGCCCGCAAAAAGGCAGATATGAAACGTAGGATAAACAAGAATTTGAGCATAAAAGCGTTAACAACAGTGATTCAGCCTTGTAATCACAAAAATAAAGCCAAATAGAGCATAATTCCGAAAACTTGCCCAAATTTGTAAATTATTGACCAATGAATTACCGAATTCTTCGCCAACATCACCACCAATCTTAAAAAGGACAGACTGCGTATACAAAATCGTATCCATTTCGCATGAGAGCGTGCAGCATAGTTTGAAGCTAAAAGACGGCGTCCAAGCATGGTTAAATGGGGCGTTTTCAGACCCCATAGTCGAAATACTGACCAAAAATAGTCAATTAACTAAAACTCAGCTCGAAACCCTGTTAATAGATGTTTTAGCCGAAAATTTATCGGACAAACATCTCAAATACGATGAAAAAGCTAACTTAAGGCTAACCAAGGCAAGAATAAGCCGTGGAGCCTTCAATAGGACACTGAAACAGGCTAAAGAAAATGTCATTCGGTCGGTTTATACAGTATTGCTTCTTGGCTACTTAGGAGTCTTTGAGAGCACAAAACTGGATCCCTTCGTCGAAATCGCCAACAAATTGCATGAATACGTGGAAGCTCATAACGACACACCAAGAAGCCAGGAAGAACTAAAAGACCATGAGAAACTCATAGAAATCATCCGCGAGGAGATTGAAACGAGCCTGAAAAGGCTTTCTAGCCCATGACATAGCCTATTGTGACGTCACAAATCACAGTGAAAAGAGAGCGGTTGTTCTTGCATAAAGGTGATCGCAAGAGCCTTCCAAGCAGCATCCAAATTGTGGCTTTAAGGCAAAAATAAGGCGAAATAGAGGTTATTCAGATTGGCCATCGTTTAGGGTCTTTCAATGTGGAAAGAGATGTGATATGTGATATCATAAACGCTTAGAAAAACGTGACCAAAACACTTAAATCTGCATGGAATTCTTGTGATATGTGATGCCACGAATCACGTCACAGCCTCATCACAAAGGAGCGGTGTAGTTGGTCGAATTAGCCGATTTGGCTATTTTTATAACAACAGCAATACTGATAGCGATCACTATGGCTATAGGGACTATATATTATAGAATGCTGCGCAAGGCTCGATTCGAGTACGAAAAGCAAGAGACATTGTAGAGGAGATAGTGCGCAGCTTCAATAGAGAGCTGAAAAGGGACGTCGAGAAACTGGATACCATTGGATACAGAATCGAGGGCAACACCGCGGGAATTGATACGGCTCTCAAGAGAGTAGGCGAAATTGAAAAAAGAGTCGTTCCTCTGGACGGCCAGCTGGCCGCGGTTTCTGACGGCTCCCAGAGAATCGCAGCCGCTCTTACGGAAACTGGAGCAAAGGTGAGCACCCTTGCTCAAGAACATGAAAGCCTGAAGGGGAGGATAGTGAACCTACAAGAGCAAGTGGACAAACTCGCCGCATTCCCGGAGGCGAAGTCGGAGCCAGTGATTCCCATCAAGAGGGACAAAGCGATGGCTTCGCTCACCGACACTGAAATAGCGGTGCTCGAAATGCTTGCAGCGGAGGGGGCTAAGACTGCTCCCCAAATCAGGGAGAGGGTTCAGCTGAGCAGGGAGCATACGGCGAGGTTGATGAAGAAGCTCTATGAAGAGGGTTACTTGGAAAGAGAGACAGGAAAAATCCCGTTCAGGTACAACGTGAAGAAAGAGATGGAGAAGTTTCTGAAGAAGCCGGAGAGCCCTCAATCTTGATTACGTTGGCGGAGATTTTCCTAGGTTGTTCAATCGTCGCAGTCGCTTATCCATCTCTGTGAGTTTTGGGCTGTCTGGGAGAGAGTAGTCCGCTTTCTGGCGTTTTTTAGGTATTCTGGGTAGTGCGTGACTTTGATTGGAACTGCAAACTTGATCTTCGGCTCAGAGATAAGTAGGGCTTCGCCCACGTCGAGCATCTTTATCTCCGTATCACTGTACTCCATGTAGGGCGTGTTCTCAGTTAGGTAAGTTCGGTCCTTTTTCAGTTCGGTCTTCATTATGACTTTTGTCCAAAGTTCGGCGAACACGTCAAAGTTGATCCGTGAAGGTCGGGGCGTTACGGCGTTGAGGCCGACGCGGTATTTGCGGTAGGTTAGTGCGATGTCGGAGAAGATTGTTGTTGGCTTGTTTGGGTCGAGAAATTCGTGGGCTTCCTCCAACGTGATTAGGAGAGTTGGGAGTTTGCGCCAATCCTCGTAGTGTTCCTCCCATGCATGCTTGTAATGCTCCGCGACTGCTGAGGCGCATAGACTGACAACACGGTTTTGGTCTTCCGAACGCAGTCCTGAGATGTCGACCAGACAGGTTACGCCAGCGCAGATATTTTGGAGGACTGCGTCAACGAAGGTGTAGTCTGAGGCGGGGAAAAGGTCGTTGGGAAGGGAGGAAAGTTTCTGCATGAGCGCTTCGACAGCGGATTTGTGTGCGCTGGGCCCGACTTTTCCGTTTAGTCGGTGGCTTTCTCTTGCCTTGTCAATCCAGGTAGCTCCGAGTTGCCTGTAGAGGTCCCAAGCAAGTCTTTTTTGGGGCGGTTGGATATCAGGGAATAGTATGTCTAGTTTACCGGGAGTTAGGGTGTGTAAGCCAACAGCTATCTTCCCATCTCTCGAAGAATAGTACTGAACTCTCGTATGGAACAACGGATGGTTTTTTAGCCCACGTTCAGGTTTGATCTCTTTTCCGTCCAGCAATTGTCCTGCGAAATCGAAGATCAAGGCGACGGCCTTTGGGCTTTGGTCGATGATCTGGGCGTTCAGGATCAGCTCGGTGTTGGTCTTGCCGGAGCCTGTCATGCCAAACATGCCCATCATTCGAGGGACTGCTTCAACGTTAATCCCCACCGAACCCAAGAGTTGATCTTCAGAACGCAAACGGCCAACCTCGAGGTCGCCTGATAGCTTTAGGATCGCACAGTCTTCCTCGCTGGCAGAGAAGACTCTGTCTCGATAGTTCGGGTTGAAGGTTGGGGAGCGCACACGGTTCAGCCGTTTCTCAAGGAAGAGCATGGCGTCGACGTTTCGGTAGGCCGAGTATGGACCGAACGCTTCCTTACCTTCAGCTTCTCGTAGCTGCTCAACCAGTTCGAGGGTGGAGCTGCTTTCCGAGTTGACGACTCGGGCGTAGAAGGTTCGTTCGCCTGATTCTATGCGCACAATCTGCCCAAAGGAGAGGCAGACCGCTTTGTTGACTAGGAAGGATACAGAATCGCCTTTTGTTCCGCATACAAACCCTATGGGTTCAGTATTGCTCATTCCATCGCTCCCGTTGAAACGCGTGTTTCAGACCGTGAAGTTCGTCGGCGAAGCTACAGCACGATTCTTCTCGGCGCAGGCTTTCAAGTAGGTCGGTTTCCTTCAGCTTCTCCTCGACCAAGTCGTGGTAGGAGAGCAGCATTGAATCGGAGGGCGCTGAGAAATCGTGTGCCAGGAATAGGCTGATGGGGTAGCCGAGGCATCGGGGGTCTTCCGAAATGGATGTGAGCGGGGAGACCAATTCTGCAACGTCTTGCTCTGCCAGGTATTCCATGACGTCGCAGCGGAAAACACGTTCGCTCGCTTCTGACAGCTTGACGACGGCGATGTCTCCGTATAGGCTCTCGTCCTTGTTCGCCTTTCTTACGGGGTGATAAATCCATACGCCGTGAGGGGCGAGCCCGTACGCGGCTGCTACGAAGTCTCGGCCTTTGTTGTCGTGTAGTGACGGCGAGTTTTTGCTCAAAGCCAGCAGTGGAAGTCCCATTTTCTCGGCCTTTTCGTATAGGAAGACGCGGAATTTTCTTTCACCGCCGAAGTATCCGCCTCCGTCGAGGAGGAGGTAGTTACTACGAGGGTTGGAATCCTCGTAGTAAGAGTCGTTATTTTGGTTGTGAAGTAGCTCTAGTGCCATCTCGCTCTCCAGTTCGATTCTGACGTCTGTGAGGTAGTTACTACGAGTATAGGCGTCGCCGATTGCTGTGTAGATTCGTTCTTTGAATCCCCAGTTGACGGTGCGGTTCTTGACGATGGCGAATGAGGGGCGCATTAGGTAGATTCCCCAGTTGTTTGCGCGCTTAATTGTCCTTGTTGAGCAGTCAACCGCCATGAAGTTTCCGTTGAAGCTGGTTTGTCGTTTGAGCGGTCGAATCAGGGAGGCGTCTGGGGTGACGTTTGCGGTTGGCTCTTCCTGGGGGTCTGTGGTGCCTGAGATGCGGCCTTTGTCGACGTAGCATTTGAGTTTTTTCTCCATTTCGGTGAAGTCGTTGGTGAGGGCTTGGTTCATTGGTTTGCGCCGCGGTAGGAATTCGTTGTTGTTTCTACAGTTGTATGTTGTTTAGTTTTATGTTTTGTGAGAAAAACGGAGTTCCGAGCCTTCTGAATGCTGGAATTATGTGATGTCCGTGTTATTTCGCTTGCGGGGAATCGTGGTCTGAGCAATTTTCGCTACTGTTTTGTACCTTAGGTTGTTGGCGTCTCCGGTCCTCACTAGGAATCCCTTTGTTGCTAGTCTTGATAGGTAGGTTGACGCGGTGCTGAGGCTTATCGGTTCTTTCATTTCTTGTTCGTAGATTGATTGGACGTCGTGGGAGGAGAACCATACTAATGGGAAGTTTTTCTGGATTACTGATTTGACTTTTTCGAATCGCGAGGATGGCATTAGGGTTCTGGGAAGGTTCTGTGCCGTTGTTTACAGCTTCGTTTGGCATGCCGCCGAGAAGTTCGACGAGGTCCAGCAGACGCAGGGCTTTGTCTCTGGTTATTTGTCCTTCGAAGGCTACCGTGTATCGATTTCCTTCGCTGTCGAACAGCTCTACGCGCATCTTCTTCGCAGGCAAGCGGTCTACACCCAAACGGGACGTTCACAAGCTGTTAACTTCACATCTTAAAGCCGTTTTGGTGAACAGGAGTCGTGTAGAAAGGTGCAGAACAGTGGGTATTCTGGGAAATAGCGGGAAACTGCTGAGAGTTTGGGATTACAGGCTCTACAGGTTTAGGCATTTGAGAAAAGATTTCGGTGCGCTGGTGTTTGGTGTTTTCCAGTAGAAGCGTAGGGGTGTGTTGTTCACTGGAAAGCGACACTAATAGGGTAATTTTGAGCAAAAGGGAGTCGGCAAAGCAACAGCAGGGCAGCAACTTCACATGGATTTCACAGAAATGTGAACTCGAAACAGATGAGAGGTGTCTCTGATGGCTTTTCTCTGTGGGTGCAGAATAGGTCAAGAGGAGAAGCATAGTGGATGCTGGTGAGTCCGTTGATTTCTGGCTAAAGCCTGGGCGAAAATGATGCATTTTGGGATGGAGAAGATCTTTAGACCGTTTCTGTCCATGTTTGGACTCACTCACCCCTTGATTTCTACTGGAGTTGGCTGGCAAGAGAAACTTGTGAAACCTCGTAGTAATTTTTTGTTTTGTTGTGTCTATTTTTCTTGATAACTACCGTTAAGAGCGTATCGCATGTTCTAAACTAGCGGAGAGTAGTTCTAACATAGTTTGTATTAGGCTATTCTCCTTGTGTTTGGAGGTGTTTTGTGCCTTTTCCAGTGGAAGTGATGGTGGGTGTCTTCAGAATCCTTTTTCCTGAGGTATTTTCTCATTTCGTTGCAGGATTGTTCTAGGGTAAGATTATTTTTTTGTACTGTGTCCTTTATCTTTTCCACTTGAAATAAGGGTGTTGCCTCTGCAGATTGGGGGAAGGCAATGGATAGCTCTAACGTGTTGGACGATGTGTTCGAGAAATTCGTGAAGGGCCCGAATATTTTCAGTAATCGGGACTTCTTGAGGCATGATTACTTGCCGGAGAAGCTTCCTCACCGAGAGGATCAGATACGGCTCTTGGGTTCGACTGTTGCTCCCGTTTTGAAGGAGGATAGGTGTTCGAATGTCTTCATTTACGGTAAGACTGGGACTGGGAAAACGGCTGTGACTAAGTACGTCATGAGTCATCTGGAGAGTAAGGCGAAAGAGTTGGGGACGCGCGTGAGATTCTGTTATGTTAATTGCCGAATGACGGATTCGGCGTACAGGGTTTTCGCTAGCCTTAGCCAAAGTGTTGGTGTCTCTGTTCCTTTTACTGGGTTGGCTGTTGGTGAGGTGTTTGATCGGTTTCGGAGTGGTTTGGAGGCAACGGGTGCGGTTTTGATTGTGGCTTTGGATGAGGTTGATGCGCTGATTAAGGATCGGGGTGATGGTCTTCTTTATGAGTTGACGAGGATTAACGAGACTTTGGAGCATAGCAAGGTGTCGATTATCGGGATTTCTAACGATTTGAGGTTGAAGGAGTTTCTGGATCCTAGGGTTTTTAGTTCTTTGAGTGAGGAGGAGATGGTGTTTCGTCCCTATGATGCTGGGGAGCTTAGGCGTATTCTTCAGGAGCGTTCTGCGATTTCTTTCAAAGAAGGTGTTCTTTCGGAGGGTGCTTTGAGTGTTTGTTCTGCTCTTGCTGCGGCTGAGCATGGGGATGCTAGGCGTGCTCTGGATCTTCTTCGGGTTGCTGGTGAGGTGGCTGAGCGTATGGGTGCGGTGGTTGTGACTGAGGAGCATGTGAGGGAGGCTGAGAGGCGGATTGAGCATAATCGGGTTTTGGAGGCGGTTCAGAATTTGACTTTGCATTCGAAGCTTGTGCTTCTGAGTGTTTATCGTTTGGGTAAGCCTGCGGCTTCGACTGGGGAGATTTATGATGTGTACAGTGAGTTGTGTGGTGAGTTGGGTGTGGGGTTGTTGACTCAGCGGAGGTTGGGTAGTTTGGTTAGTGAGTTGGATGCTATGGGTTTGGTGAATGCGAGGATTGTGAATATGGGGCGTTATGGGCGGACTAAGAAGATTAGGTTGGAGGTTGGTAGAGCGTTGTTGAAGGATGTGTTCGGGAGTGATGTGCGACTTGGTCGGTTGTTGGATTATGAGCCGAAGTGCATTGCTAAGGCTTCTAGGTAGCGAGCGTTATGCGAATGAGAGGATTGTTGTTTCGAGGGTTTGTAGGTTTATGACTGGCACTTTTCCTGGAGTTGGCATAAGCCCGAGTTTTTGCATGTAGTCGGTTTGTTCTTGCCATCCGCCGGAGTTTACTACGAGGATTCCTTTGTAGTTGCAGTATCCTAGGACGTGGATGTGGCCTGCGTGGAAGATGTCTGGTGGGTGTTCGATGGTGAGGAAGTCTCGGTTTTCGGGTATGATTTGGGTTTTTCCGCCGTAGAGTGGTGCTAGGTGGCGGGTTTGGAGGAGGAGTTTCATGGCTTTTTCGGGGTGGTTGTGGTCGATTCCTGGGATGGTGCCGATTATGTCGTCGAGGCTTCGGCCGTGGTACATGAGGACTTCGATTCCGTGTATGCTTAGTGTTGTTGGGTCGCCGAGGTTGTGGATGGTGCGTTTTTGTTTGAGGGTTTTGAAGAGTTCTTCTGCTATTGCTGGTTGTGGTAGGGATTTTCTTGGTGCGTCGTGGTTTCCTGGTGATATTATGACTTCGATGTGTTCTGGTATGCGTGCGAGTAGGCTTGAGGCGTATTCGTATTGTCTGTGTACGTCTCTGATGGTGAGTTCTTTGATTTGGTTGGGGTAGATGCCGATGCCGTCGATGATGTCGCCTGCGATTAGGAGGTATTTGACGTGGCTTGCGATGTCGCGGGTTTGGTCGTTTCCGTGTTTGCCTTGGAGCCATTGGATGAATTTTTTGAAGGCTTCTTTGTTGAATTTGTTGCTGCCTGCGTGGATGTCTGAGGTGAGGACTGCGTAGATGGGTTCTGTGGCTCTGTGTTGGGGTTTTGTTCCGATTTCGGGTTGGATGATGTCTTCGGCTATGAGGAGTTTGGTTCTTGTTTTCATGACTTGGATGCATGCGACTTGGTCTAGGATGAGTGCTTGTGCTTTTTTGCGGAGTTCTTCGGTTGCGTTTCTGGTGATGAGGACTGTGGCTGTTGCTTGGAGGTCTTCGACGGTGAGGATGGTTTGTTGTTTTGATTCGCGTTTTTCGCTGATCATGCAGATTATTTTGAGTCTGGTTCTGGGTGGGGATTTGAGGGCTTCGATGATGGGGGTTGCGGCTTTGACGTCGATTCTTTGTCTGAGGAGTTTTTCGAGGCGTTTGAAGCGGTCTTGGAAGTAGTGTATGTAGTCTTCGATTGTGCCGTTTGAGCTGAGTTTTTTGGTGGGGTCGTCGATTATTTTGATTTGGGGTTGGATGGTTTTGGCGTATGGTTCGTAATAGGGTGTGGCTTCTGGGGTTGTTTGTGTTTCGGTTTGTTGGGTGGGTTCTTGGGGTTGTGGTTGGGTTTGTGGGGTTTGGTTTTGGGTTTCTTCATAGAGTTCTTCCAGGAATGCTTTCTCGATGAAGAAGGGTTTCTCCTCCAGCTCTTCGATCTGCGTGAGTGCTCTGTTGACGATTTCGGTTGGGTCTTCGGTTTGGGCGATTTGGGTTAGGTATGCGAAGGCTTCGCTGTTTAGTTGGTATCCTGCTTGGATTGTGGTTTCGACTGCTTTTTGGAGTTTGTCGGTTTCTGTCACTTTGTGGGTGCTCCGGTTTGGTGTTGCTGTGTGTTGTTTTGGTTTTTCTGCGAGTAGGGAATTACTGTTGGTTTGTGTTATAAGAATTCTGTTCGACGAGGTATTTAGTATGGGTTTGATTTGTTAGGCAAGTGTTCTAAGATGGTTGCCCTTTTGGCTTTTGGAATCAATTTTTGGGTTTGCGATGTGGTTTTTTCATTGTGACACAATGACAACCGTTTTTGATTCGGGCTGATTTGCAGTTTGCTTTGGTTGAACTGAGCTGTTAGCTCATTGCGCACGATTGTGCTGCCATGTTGAACCATTGTGCAGACATGTTGGATTCATTGTGCAGCATTGTGTCATCCGTAGTGAAAGAGCATGGTTGCATCGTAAAGGTTCGAGATGGGTTTGAGAGCCAATTTTTGTGTTGTGTCAATGGTTTTTGGCATTGCTGTTCAATGATGCAGTTTGGCGCCGTTCTGCATGGGTGCTATTGACGTTTAGGTGCTGAAACAACATGTTACGTTACAAAGGTATTGTGCGTCTAGTGCCAGTCTGCAATAAAGCATTGTGCAGAATTGTCACTTGTGACAATTTCAAATGATGCTGGTAATTGTGAGAGTCATTGCTGGGCGGCGGTTGGGGTAAGATGCCTTGTTGGTTCAATTGGCTTTGGCTTCGTTAAGGAGGTTTTGGCGAGTTGGGTTTCAGAGATCCTGGGGTTGGTTTTTGTTGAGCTGAAGTTGATGGCGACAGCAACGCCGGGTCTTGTAATCCTCGTAGTAAATTATTTATAAGTAGCTTGTCAATGCACTTCCAAGCTATTTATGAACGCCTTGTCAATGATCTTCCAAGTCACCAGGGTCTTTTCTGCAAAATCTTATATCAAAGATGGGGGGTATTGGAAAAGGGACAAAACCGCTTACACACGAGGAGCAACAGTTACTGTGACGGTAACCGTTAAGGACTCCGCAGCCCAAACGCCGCTTTCTGGCGCATCCGTTACGATGAAAATCACCAGAAACGGCCAAACCGTCTACACGGGCAGCGCAACAACCGACTCAACAGGCACAGCCAAACTCACATACAACATATCAAGATCCGCTTCCAAAGGCACATACCAAGCCTCAGCCACCGTGACACTTACAGGCTACAACCCAGGAACAGGGCAGACAACATTCACAGTGAACTGAATAGCCTTTCCTGATTATGGGTTACTACGAGGATCCCAGGAACTGAGCGGGGACTGAAAACGTTTTTAGACCGCTACAGCAATGTTTAGGCTGTGCCGGGGTGGCGGAGTGGTTATCGCGCTGGCCTTCCTCGCAACGTAGGTGTGGGGACCAGACTCGAGATCCTCGTAGTATAGAAGTGGGCAAGCCAGCCAGTGGGCCTCGTGCTCGCAGGGGTTCGAATCCCTTCCCCGGCGCCACCAGCATTGCTTTTGACAGGATCAGTGGAATCAGCACCAGCCAAACTTCCATTGTTTTTCTTGAATTCAGAATTGCCAACTGCCCAGTGGCTTGATTGTTTCTCAATTTGTTTTTGGGATAATCAAAGAAGACCAAAAAATCGGACTGAGAGGCATCACGATAAGTTGAGCGAGCCTGGTGAAAGAAGATCGCTTAGAAAATAATCTGGTGAGAACTTATGGTAGTATCACGGTGCTCGAATAAGTTCTTCCATCAGCAATCTGTATCTCAACTTCACCCGAACTTTCGCTTGTCCAAACGCTCGTACTGTCTCTGGGCAGAGTAATCATGCCTCTCGGGTTAAAATCTGGCCGGCAACCAACGTTTGGTTGACTTGGGTTCCTTTGAGTAACATTTGGGTAGGCTGTGAACCCAAATCGCAAGAGCCAACATGTCATATAACGTGCACGAGGCTGGTCCTATTGTGAGATATGATTCATAAACAAACCATATATACTGATTCTAAACAAGAGAGACCAATCGCAGGAGGTTACAATTGTTGGAAATAACCGTAGGCACATTCAACTTAAACAACCTCTTTTCGAGATTCAATTTCAAGGCCGAGTTAACCGACTCAAACAAGAAAGAAGTCAACAGCGAGATCCAATACGTATTCACCAAAGATGAGCAATGCAGACTTCGAACCTACGGCGGCAAACTCGTCAACAAAAAAAGCGACGCCGAACAGAAAAGGATCGCAGAACGAATACTCAAGATGAACCTGGATGTCTTGGCCGTTCAAGAAGTCGAAGACATAGACACGCTTCGCGCATTCAACAGCGACCAACTCGGCAGCTTATACTCAGACGACGTGCTCATCGAGGGAAACGACAAACGACTAATCGACATAGGCTTGCTTTCAAAGTATCCCATCGGCAAAGTTACTTCCTGGCAATACGCAGTTCATCCATCGACGCCAAATGAGAAGGTGTTCAGCAGAGACCTACTACAGGTGGACATAGAGAGCAAAGATAGATCAGAAAGACTCTTCACACTCTTCGTCAACCACCTGAAGAGCCAATTCATAAACTACTGGGAAGACAAAGACAAAGCAACCAAAGCCAACGACGCCCATCGTCTCCGCCAATCCGAGGTCGTCGCCCAGATCGTCAAAGACCGAATGAAAGAGGACAACAACTTCTGGTCCTAGGCGACATGAACGCCGGCTTGGACTCCCCAACTCTCGAACCCTTCACCGAGAACGATGAGCTCCAACTGCAAAACGGCTTAGAAAACGTCTCCGAAGACCAACCACTAAGAATCCGCGACGACCCGCCCGCATCGGTTGCATGGACTCACAGGTTCAAAGAAAGTGGCTCACCAGCGAAATACGAACTATTCGACCAGATATGGCTCACAAAAGAACTTGCTACGAAACTCAAATCGGCTTGGATAAACCGCAGAGGCAAACTCACAAAGGATGGAAGCGACCACGACCCTTCATGGGTAGTGTTATCCCTCTAAAGAAGATGTGAACATAGCGAACTCATCCGTCTAAGAAGATGCTAGGAAGTGAGGCGTGAGTCCAAATTCCAGTTGCAGTCCCACAACAAACAGCCACATAGACTGCCAAAAACATAAAAGCAACTTGCGAGTATAACCAATCCAGGTTTTCAGATTAGCAAAACAGGCTTCTTTAACGTTACGTTGCGCTGCGCTGGGGGCTTCATCAACCCAAAGAGAGGGAGGGAGACACGTATGAACGTAGTCATCAAAGTGAGGAGAGATATAGCAATCAACCTGGAAAACCGTCACTCACAGAACGAAGAGGCTCGCGAATTGTTTAAGGCTGCCGAGGAACTTGGCGTAGACCTTAGACCAATGCACCCTCGCGTGAAGGACCCGGTTTTGTCGTCATACTACGTCGTTGAGGTTTCTGACTACCGTGAAGCCGAACGCGTCGCAGAACGTTTTCGAGTTTGCCGAGCAGCAGAAGCTGTATACGCTAAACCGCCTGATGAGCTACCCTGAGCCTGTTCGGAAAAAAATGGTAGGAGAAAAAATCTTTGACCGAGCGCGAACTCATAATATACGTTAAACCGGAAACGGGCATTCGAGCAACAATAGAAGGAGTCACTTCTGCAGTAGGAGCGGATATTTCAACATTGGCAGATTTCATAAAGTCTGAAGGTATCACTCTTGAGCCGCTTTTCGGAAAAGAAGAAAGACTATCTGTTGGAGCTGCATCTTTTGCGGCTTCTACTGGGGTAGAGTTGCCCAATCTGTCTGTCTACTACAGAATACGAGCAGCCGACAATCGCCTCGACGGTCTCGCGAAGAAAATCAGCAAACTTGACGTTGTGGAAGCGGCATACGTGAAACCCCCAGCTGAGCTCCCGCAAATGATCAACGACATGGTTCCCAAAACAGAAGACGCACCGCCTGTGACCCCTGACCTCACTTCGCGTCAAGGATATCTCGAAGCTGCTCCAGGCGGAATCGAAGCTCGTTACTCGTGGACATTACCTGGCGGCAATGGAGATGGAGTGAGGATAATCGATATTGAGGGCGCTTGGCGGTTTACACATGAAGACCTACTGCAAAACCAGGGAGGGGTCGTGGGAGGCACCCAGTCTACTGATATCGCGTGGAGGAATCACGGGACAGCGGTGGTTGGAGAATTTGGAGCTGACAAAAACAGTTACGGCGTTACCGGCATCAGCTACGATGCCAACGTACGCGCAATATCCATATTTGGTGGAACTGGCAGCGCCAATGCTATTCGTCAAGCTGCTGATATGCTAAGCCCAGGCGACATAATCCTAATAGAGCTCCATCGACCAGGCCCAAGATTCAATTTCCAAACCAGGAACGACCAGAAAGGCTACATCGCTATCGAGTGGTGGCCAGACGACTTTGACGCAATTAAATATGCAACCAACAAAGGCGTAGTTGTTGTGGAAGCAGGTGGAAACGGAGCCGAAAACCTTGATGACGCCCTCTACAATACGCGACCCGCGGGCTTTCCCGCTAGTTGGACAAATCCGTTTAATCGGACAAACCGCGATTCAGGCGCGATTATAGTAGGGGCGGGTGCTCCCCTCTAGGAACTCATGGAAGAAGTTTGGACCCTGACCGGTCACGTCTCGACTTCTCGAACTATGGTTCAGCGTTCGATGCGCAAGGTTGGGGACGCGAGGTTACGACTTGCGGCTACGGTGACCTGCAAGGGGGAACAAACAACGAAGACGCTTGGTACACCGACACTTTTAGCGGAACTTCAAGCGCTTCACCCATTGTGGTGGGCGCGATAGCCTGCGTGCAAGGCGTCCTACGTGCTCAAACCAAATCGCCAATGACGCCCGCCAAGGCGCGGGACTGCCTGAGAACGACGGGGTCACCGCAACAGGATACCCTTGGACGACCCGCATCCCAGCGAATTGGAAATCGACCCAACATAAAACAGCTGATTTCGCGTGCTACCGGTATCAAGGAGCCACAAAAGCCGATTTGCGCCATAGCGACTGCCGCTTTTGGTACGCCAATGGCCGAAGAAATTAGCACACTGAGAAGATTCAGAGATGAAGAGATGGAGCCGCATCTACTGGGAAGACATCTTGTTCACTTGTACTATGACGTAAGCCCTCCTTTGGCAAGGATTATTGGTCGAAGCAACAACATGAAAGCGTTCGTGAGACTGAACCTTAAGCCTATAATACAATCTCTTGAATCAAGGAACAAGCGGCAGATGGCAACGAAGGACCCCAAGAACGAGCTCCGAGAGAGATGCGAAAAACCAAGATGCTGTAATTGACTTTGTGAAGTCGATGCGTATAAATGTGAGGACAAGGCTTGCCATTAAACTTCAGAGCCAAAGACAAACAGACGCAACCTGAATCGGTAACGGTCCGCTCGTCAAACCGAGTCAGTGAAAGAACCTTAGCCTGACTCTTTCTAAGCGGGCTTATCTTCATCTCATTAATATACTGGCTGGAAGTGCATCGACAAGCTATTTATAAACGGTCTGTCAATAAGATTCCAGTAAGTTAGCATTTATTTTTTTGTCAGGACACCCAACAACTCCCTAATTTCTCCCTTTTTGCGGGCATTTGCATTTAGAATTTGCGAAGGGGCTCTCCAGAGAACAGTAGTTTGATGAGATTTTGGCACTCGGGCGCAATTTATCTTTCCCAGAAACCTCTTGCAGTGATTACATTGAGGAACTGCCTCTTGCAGCGGAGAATCGGGTGCCTGAGTTCTGCTTTTCCACAGTCAATCCCTGACTCTAACAAGGCTTAAAAACCCTGATGAGGACATACCCTATTTTTGCGAAGCTCTTTCCAAGCCTCGCAATAAAATTAGGGAGAGAAAAAAATTGCATTTGCCAGAGAATATGGCGAAAGCAACTGTAACCGCATTAGTTCTTTTGATGGCTTCTGTCACGCTGATGGCCATGCCAGTTCAGCAGGCTCATGCTGAACTTTCTGCCACTCAACCAGTCGCAGGGTCGTTGCCAGCAGGGGTAACTCCAACCACCACTATCAATCCAAACCCATTTCTAAGCTTCACACCCAACCCCATTGGTGTTGGTCAGACTCTTCTGGTTAACATATGGCAAACACCTCCAATCCAAGTCAACAGACGATTTCTCAACGCCTACGTGGTCACCATCACAAAACCCGATGGAACCAAAGACACGGTTGGTCCCATGAACTCATTTCAAGGCGATGCAACAGCATGGTTCAACTACGTGCCCGACCAAATCGGCACGTGGAAACTCAAATTCGACTTTCTCGGAATGTACTTCCCAGCCGGACAATACTACATGGGCTCAATTGTGACGAACACATCGGGCACGCAGCTCGGTTCAGCCTACTACAAGCCATCCTCCACCCAGGAGGTACAACTTATCGTGCAACAAGACCAGGTGATGTCTTGGCCGCCTGCCGCCTTGCCAACGGACTACTGGACACGACCAGCATACACAGAGAACAGAGAGTGGTGGCCAATCCTCGGCAACTGGCCCTCCACAGGGGTAGTAGGAGGAAATGCCTACTGGCCAGAAAAAACTAACAAATACATGAGCAACTACAGATACACACCCTACGTCCAAGCGCCAAACAGCCCACACGTTGTATGGACACAGCAGTACGGCTTAGGCGGTCTCATAGGAGGAACCGTGGGTCAAATTTCAATTGTACTCGAAGCAGACGCCGTCGTTCCAAGCATAATTTATAACGGAAGAATGTATCAAACCGTTTCAAAAGTGAGCCCAACAGGAACAGGCAGTCAAAACTATTGGCAATGCTTAGACTTGCGCACCGGACAACTGTACTGGGAACGGATGCTGTATCCAGGAGAGACAGCACCCTCAATAATCACGTATGAACCTGGAGGCGGAGAAGTCCTCGGCTCGGAAGTTTTCGCCGGGTCATGGAGAGTATGGCTTGTAGCTATAACCTCACCCTCTGGAGGCAACCCCGGCAGAGTGGTAAAGTACAACCCGATGAACGGAGTAGTGATCGCAAACTTTACTGGACCTCCAACCGGCGTGACAGCGGGTACCTTCTACGCAGATCCCTGGGTCTTGAGCATACAGACAATCGGTTCAGGGGCGACTGCTCAATATCGTTTGATCAACTGGACAATCGCTAACAATGCCGGCACAAATGTGGTTGGAGCCTCACTCGGCGTCCAACCAGTCGTCGACAATTTCACTGCAAGAGTATGGGGTAACATATCTTGGCCCTTCAACAGTTTGGGCACCGTGGACTACGAGACTGGCATAGCCGTGGTCACTTCAGGAATAACGCCTACTTCCACCGGTGTGACAACAGGGACAATACTCATGGCTGCAAGCCTAAAAACAGGCCAACTACTGTGGAACGAAACACTGGATGCAAGCTCAGGCTACGAAGACCTCTCCACGGCCCTGCCACTTGCTGACCATGGAAAATTCGCTGTTCGTGGCAGAGATGACGGGAAAGAATACTGCTTTGATCAATATACAGGAAAGCTACTGTGGAAGAGCGATATTTCAGGTTGGCCATGGGGAGTATTCCAAGCTTACGATATACAATCTGCATACGGGTTGATAATGTCAAATGACTACTACGGAATCAGAGCAATTGACTGGGATACAGGAAAATTAGTTTGGGAATTCCGAGCACCTGCCGTACCATTCGAGGCTCCTTATGGAGGAGACTATTCTTGGCACAGCGCCGGAATCGTAGCTGATGGAAAACTTTACACATGGAACAACGAACACACACCCTCTGAACCCATAACCCGCGGATGGAGGCTCTTCTGCATCAACGCAACCACAGGCCAAGGAATATGGAACATATCATACTCCTCCAATGTCGGAGGCGGAAGATCGTTTGCAGGCGCATTCGCAGACGGATACATGGCAGCTTCCAACTCTTATGACGCCACAATGTACATCATCGGAAAGGGAAAGAGTGCGACAACAGTAATAGCGCCAGACGTTGTTGTATCAAAGGGAACAGGCGTAGTCATTGAGGGTACAGTGCTAGACCAGTCCCCAGCTCAGCCTGGCACACCATGCGTGTCAAAGGATTCGATGTCGACGCAGATGGAGTACTTGCATATGCAGCACCCCATCGACGGAATTTGGCATAACGTCACAATGACAGGAGTGCCAGTCACCCTGACCGCCATCGACGCAAACGGTAGTGGAATCAATATCGGAACAACAACGACAAGCGCATACTACGGCACGTTTGAAATGGAGTGGACACCCCCTGCAGAAGGCACGTATAAGATAATTGCCTCCTTCGCCGGAGACGACTCCTACGGCAGCTCAGGAGCGGCAACAGCCGTATCGGTCGGTCCAGCACCAGCAGCAATACAGTTCCCAGAGCAAACAGCGCCAATAGACTACACAATGACTATCGTAGGCATGGGCATCGCCATAATGATTGTCGTCGCCATAGTCGGAATCCTGCTTTACAGAAAGAAACCTTAGCCAAAACGAAGCGACAAAACTCAATTTCCCATTTTCTTTTCTTGTCATTTTCACTGCACAGGCCTTGCCTTCCAGTGGAGAATCAGGTGCTCGTTCTGCTTTCGACAGTTTGAGCTTTTCTAAACAAAATTTAAGTGCAAATCATGCACATACCTATTTTTTGCAAGGCTTTTTCGCGAGCTTTGCGATAAAATGAAAGGAGAAAGGAAAAATGCATTTACCAAGAAAAATGGCAACCTTGGTCACATTAGTTCTTTTGATGGCATCTATTGCAGGTCTTACAGCGCCAATCCGGCTAGCAGAGGCTCAACTCGCCGCAAAACAACCAGTAAGTGGACCATTACCAGCGGGCGTTACCGTAGACAACACAGTCGAGACTGTTGCCTACATTAGCGCCAGACCCAAAACCCTCGGTATTAATCAGGCATTCCTCGTGAACATGTGGACGTCGCCTTCCATTCATGTTCAACGATTTCAACCAAATTACCAGGTAACGATTACGAAGCCAGACGGAACAAAAAACGTTGTCACAATGAATTCCTACTGCGCAGACGCATCCAACTGGTTCGAATACACAGCTGATCAGGTTGGAACCTGGAAACTCAAATTTGAGTTCCAGGGCACCTACTTCCCAGCAGGACAGTACTACAACGGCTACATCGTAACCAACTCATCTGGAGAATTACTCGGCTCAGCCTACTACAAACCAAGCTCAACCGGAGAATACACGATAACGGTACAGCAGAATATGATTGCCTCTTGGCCCGTCTCTCCATTGCCCACGGACTATTGGACGCGACCAATACCTCCAGAAAATAGGGAATGGTGGACCATTGCAGGCAACTTCCCATGGTTCGGTCCAGGAGGGGGCCCGATGTGGGACCAACTCTACCCTAACACCAAGCCGTATCGAATGGGAATAAGCAGAGAACCCATGGCTAGATTCGCAGCGTGGGTTCAAGCACCAAACAGTGGACACGTCGTTTGGAAAAACGTAGGAGCCGTTGCAGGCATCGTTGGAGGAGACAAAGGTCCACAAACATTAGAGGGCAATCCAGGTGTTCCCTCGATTATTCTATTTGGAAGAGCCTACCAATCTGTGAGCAAAGTCTCTCCAACCGGACCGACAGGTCAAAACTACTGGCAATGCTATGACATTCGAACAGGAGAACTATACTGGGAAAGACCACTTTACACGGGTGAATCCGCACCAACGCTCATCGAGTACTCTTCCGGAAGTGAAGGGGGCGAAAACGTTGGGGCAGTTCCTGGAGCCGGGACATCACCGACAACACCTTCGCTCCTGTCGATAAGCGGCAACTACATGAGAAAGTACAATCCAAACTCGGGAGCGATGACCAGCAACACTTCAATTGCTCCCCTAAGCAATGCGAAGTACTACATGAACGGATATGTCCTGAGCGTACAAACAATCAACGCTACCGCGGGTCTATATCGCTTGATTAACTGGACCACTTATGGGACCGGCAACTTAGCATCAAGAATAAAAAACAACATAACCTGGCCTTGGGCTGACTTAGGCAACACCCAAGACTTCAATGTTGGCATCGCTGTTGCAGCAGGACGCCCAGAGTCGGGAAACGCATTCGTCGGAACAGAATTGAAAGCTGCAAACATGCAGACCGGTGCAGAAATATGGAAATTCGTGACCCCCTGGATTGAAACAAGTTCAGGCGCAGTACTTGTCGAAGATGGAAAAGTGGCGATGGGCGTATTGGAAGATAGGCTGTGGGTATGCTGGGATGTATACACCGGAAAACTACTATGGCAAGGCGAAAAGACAGCTGCTCCATGGGGCAACTTCTGGAGTTACAGTTCGGAATCAGCCTACGGAATGATCTACAGTGGAACTTACGAAAATCTCTACGCATTCGACTGGGACACCGGAAAAATTGTCTGGAAATTCGAAGCGCTTGCAAACCCATTTGAAACGCCCTACGTTGACGCAAATGGTTCAACAGTGTACTCCTGGCACAGTTCTCTATACGTGGCTGATGGAAAGATCTTTACGTATAACTGCGAGCACACACCGGGTCAACCAATCACCAGAGGATGGAAGTGGTTTGCAATCAATGCCACGAATGGCAAAGAAATCTGGAATTTACCAGGGTGCGGAGTGGATAGCAGGGTCTTTCAAGGCGCTATGGCCGACGGTTACCTCGCGATGAGTGATAGATACTCTGGCACTATGTTCGTAGTGGGCAAAGGCAAAAGCGCAACGACTGTGACAGCACCAAAAGTTGTGGTTCAAGAAGGAAACGGAATCGTAATACAGGGAACGGTGCTTGACAAGTCTCCAGCTCAAACTGACACTCCATGCGTATCCAAAGATTCGATGAGCACGTGGATGGCATACCTTCACTGGCAGTGGCCGATCGACGGGTTCAACCATAACGAAACGGTAACTGGAGTTCCTGTCACTCTGACAGCACTGGCTTCAGATGGTTCCTTCATTAACATTGGTACTGTCACAACGGACGGATACTACGGCACGTTCAGCAAATCGTGGACACCGCCGAAGGAAGGCGACTACAAGATAATCGCATCTTTCGCTGGAGACGACTCTTACGGCAGCTCAGCAGCATCAACCGCTATTTCAGTGGGTCCTGCTCCACAACAAGTAAAGATACCGGAACAGATAGCGCCAATAGACTACACGATGACCATACTCAGCGCAGCAATCGCCATCATAATCGCAGTCGCAATAGCCGCAGTCGCAATCATCCTGATAGTCAGAAAAAGATAAGATATCGCCTTCAGACGCCAATTTCCCCCTTCTTTTTCAAAAATCTGGCTACGCTCAGGAGACCTTGTGTTCGCGAAGCTTCAGCCATTCTTGCCGAATAGAAACCCAGCAGGTTGACGCTTACGGTTTGTTAATGTACAGCTTTATCAGCCCATAATTCCTGCGGACT
This sequence comes from Candidatus Bathyarchaeota archaeon, assembly GCA_963820675.1. Taxonomy (GTDB): domain Archaea; phylum Thermoproteota; class Bathyarchaeia; order Bathyarchaeales; family Bathycorpusculaceae; genus UBA11855. The sequence goes on from CAWGAW010000024.1 coordinate 32,214, forward strand.
AACACAAAAAATGGAAAATTAGGTTAGTTGTGCCTTTGTTCAACTAGCGCTTTCTAATCATTAGAATAATGGCTATAGCAGCGATTCTCGGTTATTTCGAAATTTAAGAAAGAAAAATAGAGTTGTGCGGGAGACATCGATGAATGCAGAATTACTGTGCTAAAATGTTCCTACACTATCACAAAAACTTTCCCAGAAAACAAATTGGGTAAACAATAAATTTCTGCACTAGCAATCTTATTACAGGTGAATTCTCATGGCTGAAAAGAAACCCCCTGTAAAAGAAAAAGAAACTGAGAAAGCTGAAATAGCAGTCGCAAAAAAGAAGCCAACCATAATCAACAACCCCTCAAAGAAAAGATCCACATTAGCACCCGCTTCACCCTCAGATGTTTGGCAAGCCTTTGACGACACATTCGCAAGATTCAGAAGCGATTTTGAAGACATCCTTTTCCCAGCAAGTTTGGCTAAAACGTTTTCTTTTGTCCCCGAAATCCGAGTTCCAGCGGTCGACCTGAAAGACGGAGAAAAAGAGTACACCCTGAACGTGGAGATGCCTGGCTTCAAAAAAGAAGACATCGAAATCGAAGTGCAGGAGAACTCGGTAGCAATAACAGGCACCGCAGGATGGAAATACGACGATAAAGGCAAACTATACATCTGCAAAGAACGCGCCTGCAAAACATTCTACAGAAGAATCGAGCTGCCGGAGCAGGTAATAAAAGCCCAGAGCAGGGGCAGAGCGCTCGCCCTGAAAATGAAGGGATAGCTTATTCCGCGACAGATGTTTGAGGTCGTCATTCAAGCTGCCATCGGAAGCAAAATCGTCGCCCGCGAGGTGGTAAGACCGCTACGGAAGAATGTGCTAGCCAAGTGTTACGGCGGAGACATCACACGCAAACGTAAATTGCTGGAGAAGCAAAAGGAAGGCAAGAAAAGGATGAAACGGCTCGGCAAGGTAGAAATTCCGCAGGAAGCCTTTCTTGCCGTGCTTAAGGTTGAATAGGGAACTCAGCCGGCAGGACACCCCTCGGCAGCGGACCGTTATAACCATCAAAGTGGAAATAATTGCGATAGCTGCACAAATGTAGAAAGTGATAATCATATCGTGTAATCCGTAATTTTAATCTTCATGCTAAGGCATCAGGTCGTGCATATCGACCGGCGGCGACTCATTTTGCTGCCTGACCCTTGTCCTTATCGGCTATCGAGACGCCCGCGACTTTATAGAAGTTGTAATCCCTGTATTTGCCCTGGCCGGCAATGAGCAAATCCTCTTTTTCGTAAACCATTTCCTGCCGGTTATACTCCCCCATTTCGAAGTCGGGCGTCAACTGAATCGCATAGGTCGGGCACGCCTCCTCGCAAAAGCCGCAGAAAATACATCGCGAAAAGTTGATGCGGAAAAACGCCGGATATCGCCTGCCATT
>CAWGAW010000025.1:0-122045 GCA_963820675.1 Candidatus Bathyarchaeota archaeon
ATCATTGTCGTCGGCATAGAGTGAGGTTTCTCGCAAACGAAGGCGGGGGGTGCCTTCTTTTGCACCTCGGCTCATCAGGAACTTCGAAACTTCCGCAGGAGAGAAATTCTTCGCGTCAGGAACAACATCACCGTTCTACCCTCACGAATCGCTTTGGCTATTTCGCTCCTTTTCGGAAGCCGATACGCCTTCGTGGAAAGTGAACATTTCGGCCTCATCCCATGGAATTCTGGACACGCGAGCACAAACCTACACCGAACTGACGCCTGGAACAACGTTGATCTCGATGTCCTGTCCACGTGCGATTCTGGAAAACGTCCTGAGGAGACCCGAGAAGCCGGGGTCACCTGTTGAGAGAATAACAACCGACCTGCCTCTCTGGGCAAGCTCACCGCCTGTTTGAGGACTGCGTTCATTGTTCTTGCTGTCAACTTCATCGTTTCGCCCTTGATGTCCTCTGCGAAAAGAACTAAGGACCGGTCAGCACCGACAACAACGTCTGCGTTCTGAACGGTTTTTCGGAGTAGGCGTCACGTAGTCTTCTGAACCTGGACCTGCGCCAACTATGCTGATTTTCGCCAATCTCCCAAACTCCTAGCGTTCCCGTCAACGCCGAGAACTTCACCGTCCATGGAGACGAGTATAACGCTGACCTTGATTTTCTGCAGCGTCCGCTCCGACACGCGCTCCCTGACGCGCTCGGCTATGCGGTCAAAAACCTGTTCAGACAACCCGCCTGCTTCAAAAGCGGTATGGCTTCCTCGGTCGTGTTAGCCTGCAGAATCCGGCTCACGACCGCAGCATCAGCGCCTTCAGCGCCCGCATGAGCGGCGATCACCTCGTTCCGTGCGTCAGCCACCTTGTGATGCGTGTTGAATATGCTCGCCGCCACCTTCGCGAGTTTCCCAGGATGCCCGAGGAAGACGATTTCTTTGACGCCTTTCTCGACGGCTTTGTCCAGCATGTAACCCACAAAATCGCCCGTCTGAACGATGTCGTCTTCAGGCGGATTGAACAGTTTCTTAGTGATGCGGTCGCCGATGTTGCCTGGAACAAAAAACATCCGCTTAAAACCCGCGGATACCGCAACGTCAATCTGCGGAACCAGCGACCGCCTGCACGCCTCCATCGACAACGGCTTCACGACGCCCGTGGTGCCGAGCACAGACAAGCCCGCCGACCATGCCCAGCTTCGCGTTAAGCGTCTTCGCCGCGACTTTCTCGCCCTCAGGAATGTTCAAAGTAACTTCGGCGCCTTTGCCTTCGGGCAGGACTTCCTTGACGCTTTCCTCAATCATCCGCCTCGGCACAGGGTTGATGGCTGCTTCGCCGATGGGCACCGGCAAGCCGGGTTTCTGACGATGCCGATGCCTTTGCCGCTTTTGATTGTGACTTTGCCGTCGTCGGTCAGCTTGACAGTGGCGGAGATTTCGAGTTTGTCTGTGGCGTCGATGTCGTCGCCTGCGTCCTTCACGACCGTCGCCGACGCCGGTGTCGTCACTCGATTTTCTTGGATTCTTTGACGAGGATTTCGAAGCGGATGCCTACGGGCTGGGGACGCCAACCCTGTCCACAGAATGACCAGTCAACGCTAACAGTGCCGCTTTTGCTGCGGCTGCTGCGCAAGCGCCCGTCGTGTTGCCATACCTCAAAACCCGCCTCGTCACAACCACCCCAAGTCAGGAGCGCTTCTTTCCTTCCGCCATGGCGAGGAGCGCGTTGAACACTGCAACGGCGACTGCGCTTCCGCCTTTCCTGCCCCGATTCGTGATGAACGGCACAGGCAACGTTTCGACGACCTTCTTGGATTCGGCGGCGCCAACGTAGCCAACAGGAGTTGCAACGATTAACGCTGGTTTGGCTTTACCCTTCTTCACGATGTCTGCAAGCTCGAACGCTGCGGTGGGTGCGTTGCCGATGAGTACAATGGCTCCGTCGATACCGTCTTCGGCTGCGAGGCGCATGGCGGCGGCAGCCCTCGTGAGCGTCTCGTTCTCCGCCAGCTTAACGGTTCGCGGGTCATCGATGTACGTGAGGGTTTTGCCGCCGAAGCGGCGGACACGGGCTTCGTTTATGCCTGCCTTCACCATCTTGATGTCGGTGATTATTTTGGCGCCTGCCTTGATGGCGGCAACTCCTGCGTCAACAGCGCCTTCAGAAATGACAATGAGTTTTGCGAATTCAGGGTCTGCCGTCGTGTGGACGACGCGTTCGATTATCGGAACGTTTTTTTCTGGCGCGTTTTTCAGCGTCTCTTTGATTTCAGGGCGAATGAGGCTCATGCTCTTGTCGTAAATGTTTCTAAGATCCGAGGGCGTCTTCGCCTTTTCTTCCATGCTGGTGCTGAACGAGGCGTGTTGATGCTCTGCAGTTTCTCCCAGCGCCTTCAGCGCTTTTTCTTCTAAGATTACTGCGACGCATTCGTCCGCGCCAATGGGTTCCCCATAAAACAATTGGATGCCTCTGGCGGAAAGTTGAGATTCCTTGTCTTTCATGCCGATGAGCTCGGGAATCTCCTGCGTCGTATGCACGCCCGCAGCCAGAAAAGCAGGAATCAGCACGATTTTCTTGATTCCCTGTTTCACGACTTTTTCGATGGCTTCAGGAATCGTCGGCGTGTCTCTAATCATGAATGAGATTTCCACGGTCTTGAACCGCGATTTCGCACGCAAAATTTCTGCTAACTTCATCAGGTTCTCTCTGTTGTGCGAGAGTTTGCTGCCGTGCCCAATGAGCACTAACGCTATTTCATCCATACCTGTCAGTCCGTGCTATAGGCTAATTAGCCTCCATCCCAAACAACTTAGTCGCTATATCTATAAGTTCCTTGTCGTTCTCGATGGCTGCTTTCCGCATGTTGCAGAACTTGGATGATAAGCAGAAGGAAGTCATCGACGACCTCACGCTTGTCTTGTTGAAGCAGACATTTCTCCCAATTGTTCAAAACCTACGGAAAGCAGCCATCGAAAACGATAAGGAACTTATAGACATAGCGACTAAGTTGTTTGGGAAAGAGGCTAAATAGTCCATCGCACGGATTGACAGGTATGGATGAAATAGCATTAGTGCTCATTGGGCACGGCAGTAAACTCTCGCACAACCGAGAGAACCTCATGCAACTCGCAGAAATCTTGCGTGCGAAATCCCGGTTCAAGACCGTGGAAATCTCATTCATGATAAGAGACACACCAACAATTCCCGAAGCCATCGAAAAGGTCGTGAAACAGGGAATCAAGAAAATCGTGCTCGTTCCCGCTTTCCTCGCCGCTGGCGTGCACACGACGCAGGAAATTCCCGAGCTAATAGGCATTAAAGACAAAGAATCTCAACTGTCCGCAAGAGGCATCCAACTTTTCTACGGCGAACCCATAGGCGCGGATGAATGCGTCGCTGTAATCTTGGAGGAAAAAGCACTGAGGGCGCTCGGAGAAACTGAGGAACATCAACACGCCTCATTTAGCCCTAGCATAGAAGAAAAATCAATGGTCCCTGCGGATTTGAGGAACATCTACGAAAAGAGCATGAGCCTCATCCGCCCCGAAATCGAAGAAGCCCTGAAAGACACACCCGAAAAAAGCGTGCCGATAATTGAACGCGTCGTCCACACGACAGCGGACCCTGAACTTGCAAAGCTCATGGTAATTTCTGAGGGCGCCGTTGACGCCGGTGTAGCTGCCATCAAGGCGGGCGCCAATGTAATAACCGACATCAAGATGGTGAAGGCAGGCATCAACGACGCACGTGTCCGCCGCTTTGGAGGAAAAACCCTTACGTACATCGATGACCCGCGTGCCGTCAAGATGGCAGAAAACGAGAAACTAACGAGAGCTGCTGCTGCAATGAGACTCGCGGCTGAAGATGGGATCGACGGAAGCATTGTCCTCATCGGCAATGCGCCCACTGCAGCTTTCGAAGTTGCAGATCTCGTGAAGAAAGGCAAGGCCAAACCAGCCTTAATCGTGGCAACTCCTGTTGGCTATGTTGGCGCGGCTGAATCCAAGAAGGTCATCGAGACCTTGCAAGTGCCGTTCATCACGAATAGAGGCAGGAAAGGTGGAAGCGCAATAGCTGTTGCAGTTTTCAACGCGCTCCTCGCAATGGCGGAAGGAAAAAAGCACTAGCAATTGGGGTTGGTTGAGACGAGGCGGGTTTTGAGGTACGGCAACACAACGGGCGCCTGCGCCGCGGCCGCTGCAAAAGCGGCACTTTTGGCGTTAACTAAGCTTCCTGTGGACAGGGTTGGCGTGCCCAGCCCGTATGGCATCCGCTTCGAAATTCTTGTCAGAGAATCCAAGAAAATCGGTGACGACACAGGTACGGCGACGGTCGTGAAGGACGCGGGCGACGATATCGACGCCACGGATAAACTCGAAATCTCCGCCACCGTCAAACTAACCGACGACGGCAGAATCACAATCCATAGCGGCAAGGGCATAGGCATCGTGACGAAGCCGGGCTTGCAAGTGCCCATCGGCGAAGCAGCTATCAATCCCGTGCCTAGGCGGATGATTGAGGAAAGCGTCAAAGAAGCTCTGCCCGTTGGCAAGGGCGCTGAAGTAACTTTGAATATTCCTGAGGGGGAGAAAGTCGCGGCGAAGACTCTTAACCCGAAGCTGGGCATCGTTGGAGGGCTTTCAGTGTTGGGGACTACGGGTGTCGTTAAGCCGCTGTCGATGGAGGCGTGCAGGCGCTCGCTCGTTCCGCAGATTGACGTTGCAGTCTCGGCAGGTTTTGAGCGGTTGTTTTTTGTTCCTGGCAACATCGGCGAACGCATAACAAAGAAGCTTTTCAACCCGCCTGAGGATGATATCGTGCAGACGGGCGATTTCGTGGGTTACATGCTTGACAAAGCCGTCGAGAAAGGCGTGAAAGAAATCGTGTTTCTCGGGCATCCTGGGAAGCTCGCAAAGGTGGCGGCGGGCATATTCAACACGCATCACAAGGTGGCTGATGCACGGAACGAGGTCATTGCGGCGCATGCGGGTGCTGCTGGAGCTGATGCTTCCGTCGTGAGCCGAATCCTACAAGCTAACACAACGGAGGAAGCGATAACGCTTTTGAAGCAGGCAGGCTTGTCAGAGCAGGTATTCGACAGAATCGCCGAGCGCGTCAGGGAGCGCGTGTCGGATCGGACGCTGCAGAAAATCAAGGTCAGCGTTATTCTCGTCTCCTTGGACGGTGAAGTCCTCGGCGTTGACGCGAACGCTAGGAGTTTGGGAGATTGGCGAAAATCAGCATAGTTGGCGCAGGTCCAGGTTCAGAAGACTACGTGACGCCTATTGCCGAAAAAGCCGTTCAGAACGCAGACGTTGTTGTCGGTGCTGACCGGTCCTTAGTTCTTTTCGCAGAGGACATCAAGGGCGAAACGATGAAGTTGACAGCAAGAACAATGAACGCAGTCCTCAAACAGGCGGTGGAACTTGCCCAGAGAGGCAGGTCGGTTGTTATTCTCTCAACAGGTGACCCTGGCTTCTCGGGTCTCCTCAGGACGTTTTCCAGAATCGCACGTGGACAGGACATCGAGATCAACGTTGTTCCAGGCGTCAGTTCGGTGCAGGTTTGTGCTGCGCGTCTCAGAATTCCATGGGATGAGGCCGAAATGTTCACTTTCCACGAAGGCGTATCGGCTTCCGAAAAGGAGCGAATGGCGAAAGCGATTGGTGAGGGTAGAACGGTGATGTTGCTTCCTGACGCGAAGAATTTCTCTCCTGCGGAAGTTGCGAAGTTCCTGATGAGCCGAGGTGCAAAAGAAGGCACCCCCGCCTTCGTTTGCGAGAACCTCACTCTATCCGACGAGCGAGTCGTGAAGAGCACCCTCATCGAAGTCTCGAAGACCGCTTTTGATTCGTTATGCGTAATGGTCATAAAGCCGAGCCCGCAACACTAGCTTTGGAACGCGAGTGTCATGTGGACTTACAAGACTCCCGGCATACCTGACGATTTGTTCTTGCAGAGCGACAAGGTGCCCGGTCCGACCAAGGAAGAGATCAGGGTTTTGACGATTTCGAAAGCTCGCCTGAAAGAAGGCTTCTATGTGATTGATGTTGGCTGCGGCACCGGCGGCTTGACTGTTGAGGCCGCGCTGCAAGTGGGTTACAAAGGCAGAGTGTTCGCCATCGACGAAGACGACGAGGCGGTTAAGCTCACCACGAACAACGTGAAGAAATTTGACGCTCAGGACATCGTGAAAGTCATTCGAGGGAAAGCTCCTGAAGCGCTGACCAATTTGCCCACCGTTGACGCCGTCATCATCGGGGGCACCAAAAACCTGAAAGAAATGGTTCCAGTTGCTCATGCGAAACTTAAGGAACATGGCAGAATCGTGGTCAACGCTATCCTATTGGAGACGGCCTTCATGGCGCTTGACGAAATCAAGAAGGCGGGCTTCTCGGAAATCGATGTAACCCAAATCAACGTGGCTAAGGGAAAGAATATAGACAGCGGAACCATGATGCTTGCTCGGAACCCGATTACGATAATATCAGCAACGAAGGCTTAAGGAGAAAAAACCGTGACAGGAAAAGTCGTGGGCATCGGCGTGGGTCCAGGCGACCCCGAACTTATCACCGTGAAAGCTGCCCGAACACTGGCAACGGTGGATGTTGTCTGCGTTCCAAAGGCGCGAAATGACAAGATGAGCACGGCGCTCACGATGATACAGCCCATCCTGAAGGAACGCAAGAAACAGCCTGAAATTCTGGACTTGATTTTTCCAATGACGAAGGAAGGGCCCGCACTGAAAAAGGCATGGGCGGCGAACGCTAAGAAAGTCGCCGAAAGAGCAAAGAAAGGCGCATCTGTGGCGTTCATCACGTTGGGCGACCCCATGTTCTACAGCACCTTCATCTACCTCTGCCAAAACATCAAAAACCTAAACCCAGAAATCCCACTTGAAATAGTCCCAGGCGTCACCTCGCTAACTGCCTGTGCTGCAACCTGCCTGCTACCCCTAGCTGAGCAAGACGAGGCGGTCGTCATAATTCCCTACACCTTCGACTCCGTGCAGGTGGGGGAGATATCCAAGCACGCCAACAACCTCGTCTTCATGAAAGGCGCTCCCGAATTGAAAGATATGTTTGAGGTTTTGGAGAATTCTGGATTCACGGAAGACTCGACAGTCGCACTGGTTCAGCGTTGCACGATGCCAGGGGAGAAGGTCATCGTGGGCAGGCTGGGCGACGTGAAGAACTGGAAGGTCAAAGACGACTACTTCTCCATGACCTTTATCAAGAAAAAGAAGTTTAACGGCGAATGCAAGAAGTGAAGCAGATGAACAAAGTCGTTTTTATCGGCGCGGGTCCAGGGGACCCCGAACTCATAACCCTCAAAGGCAAGAAATGGTTAGAGCAAGCCGATGTCATAATCTACGCAGGCTCGCTTCTGAACCCTGAAATTCTCAAATATGGCAAGCCGGGAGCGGAACTGCACGACAGCGCAGCCATGAGCCGAAACGAAGTCTTCAAAGTCATGGCAAAATCAGCCAAAGAAGGCAAACTCGTAGCACGCGTACACGACGGCGACCCAAGCTTCTACGGAGCCATTCAGGAGCAAATGGATTTCCTCAAAAAAGAGGGCATCGAATACGTGAACGTCCCAGGTGTCAGCTGTCTCCAAGGCAGCGCCGCCAGCCTCCAACGAGAGCTCACGTTGCCCAACATCTCGCAGACCGTCATCGTGACACGTCCGAAGGGTAGGACACCCGTACCCGAAGCAGAAAGCATACGCGAACTCGCAAAGCATCAGGCAACCATGGTTATCTTTCTGGGCACCCCGCAACTCGCCACAGTCGTCGATGAGTTGCAGAAAGGCGGTTACCCCAAAGAAACTCCTGCAGCATTGGTCTATAAAGCTACTTGGCCCGAGCAGAAAATCGTAAGAGGCACATTAAGAGACATCGTTGCGAAGGCGAAGGCTGCGGGAATCAAGGAGACGGCGCTGATTTTCGTGGGTAGAGTCATAAACCCCGAGGGCTACGACTACTCGAAAGCTTTACGACCCCGGGTTCACGACGGGCTTTCGCAAAGGCGCAGAGTGATGTTCTCCAACGGCATCGTCATCGTCGCAATAACGAAACGCGGTGTAGAAACAGCTCTCAAGATAAGAGAAACCCTCGCCAAGCAAGAATTACCGGGCGTTGTTTATGCTCCAGAAAAATATAGCCAAACAGGCGTGGTTCCACTGGACAAGAAGTTCGACGAATTCGTCAAAGACCGATACCAAACGGTGGACGCAATCGTCGGCGTCATGGCTACTGGCATAATTATCCGTGCCGTGGCGCCGCTTCTGCAGGGTAAACTTGTGGACCCCGCAGTGATAGGCGTCGACGCCTCGGGGCAATTCGTAATAAGCCTCTTGTCGGGACACTACGGCGGCGCCAATCAACTCACGAGGCTCATCGCGGACGGCATCGGAGCAACACCCGTCGTGACGACGGCATCCGACGTGATGGGCAAGCAAAGCGTCGACGAGTTAGCGCGGATTCTGCATCTCAAGATAATGAATCCCGAGAGCTTGGTTGCGGTAAATTCAGCCATCGTGAACGGCGGCAAAATAGTTCTCGTCAAATTCGGAGACGCAGAAATGCCGCTAACGACGGTTTTTGCCATGGACGTGCGAGAGGCATGCACCTGGGATGAGGCTGCAGAAATCGTGAAAAATTACGACGCAGGAGCGGTCATAACGCGAAATGTGCTACTTCGCAAGCTCTTCGCGAAGCCTGTGACATTCCTCAAGCCCCTCACCGTAACGGCAGGGTTGGGCGCAAGAAAAGAAATCAGCGAAGAAGCGGTAGTGGAGGCGGTGAATGCGGCGCTGGCGAAGGCGCATGTTCCATTGGAGCGGGTCGACCGCCTAGCCACCGTCAGCATAAAAAAAGACAGCCAAAGCATGATAAGCGCCGCCGAAAGACTTGGGTTGAAACTCGAATTCGTCGACGTCGAGGCCCTCGCCAGGTTCAAGCATCCAGATCTCTCTGCCGATTCAGAAATAGTTAAGCGTAACATAGGCGTTGGAGGAGTATGCGAACAAGCAGCGCTCATAACAGCAGGCGAAAAACCACGACTAATCCTAAAGAAAACAGTCCTCAACGGCGTCACAGTGGCGGTAGCCGAGGGCGAATAAGCGTCGTCGGCATCGGTCCAGGCGCAATCGACCAGATGACTCTTGAAGCCAAGCAGGCTGTAGAGACTGCTGACGTGGTTGTTGGCTACAAAACCTACGTGAAACTAATTGAGTCCATCATCAAGCCAGGCGTTGAGGTTTTCTCGGGCGTCATGGGCAAGGAGGTGGAGAGAGCCAAAGTCGCTGTCGCAAAAGCCCTCGAAGGGAAACACGTCGTCGTCATCAGCAGCGGAGACCCAGGCGTCTACGGCATGGCGGGCGTTGTCCTCGAAGTTGTAGACCTTGAAAACGCGAGAATTCCCGTTGAGGTCATTCCAGGTGTGACAGCGGCAACAGTCGGCAGCCGCAAGGCTCGGAGCGCCGTTGGTCAGCGACTTCTCTGTCATAAGCCTCAGCGACCTCCTGACGCCATGGGACTTGATAGAGCGGCGACTACACGCAGCGGGTGAAGCAGACTTCGTCGTTGTTCTCTACAACCCGCAGAGCGAGGGACGAAAGGAGCCTTTAGCGAAGGCTTGTGAGATTCTGCTCAAATACAGAAAGCCGGAAACACCCGTGGGCATCGTGAGGCGAGTGGGAAGGAAGGGCGAGGAGACTGTCGTGACGACACTGAAAAATCTATCAAGCTGCGAAGTTGACATGGCAACAACCATTATCGTTGGCAATTCAACAACACGGATCGTCGGCAAGCGCATGGTCACGCCAAGAGGATACACCTATAGCTTTCAATTGTGCCTATTTGGAATCCATATTCTAAAGTCGTAAGACAGATAATTTCTCCTGCTCCATAACGCGGGAAGAGGCTTAAACATGGCTGAGCTAAGATGCAACAAATGTGGTTACCTGAAGGACGGTTTCTGCTGCAAACTAAGCGAGGCGTTGCCTTCTCGTCTGGCTAAACTCTTCTATGGCGGTGCCGAAAGCATCCTCGAAGGTACCTTGACGTATCCGAGTGAGTGTGGAGTCGAAAAAGGTCAAAAAGAGCTGCAACTCCCTCTCTTCGTTCGTGAAAGCTCAGGCGAAGAGGAAGAAGCAATGCTCGCAGACCCGAGTCTCTTGTTTGACAACTCCGACTGGTAACCTTCATTGGTTAAGATTTAGAATTCTTTGATTCCAAGAGCTCCATGATTTCTCTTCGGGCATCGCCAATGGTCAGCGGGATATGTTCGCCCGCGTTAACTTGATTGTTTTTCGTTAATATCTCGAACAGATGCGTGATTCTCGGCAGGCGCAAATCCAGGCTCCGAATCGTCTCTGCCTGCGAAAAAACCTCTTCCGGTGTGCCTTCGAGAATAATTTTGCCCTTGTTGAGGATGCAGATTTTCGTTGCAAAGAGGGGAACCAAATCCACATCGTGAGTTGCAATTATCAACGTGATCCCGAGCTCCTTGTTGAGTTGAAGCAGGAGGCGCAAGATTTTCGTCGCCGTCCACGGGTCAAGGTTCGCCATAGGTTCATCCAACACCATAATCTCGGGCCTCATGGCGAGCACGCCAGCGATTGCGGCGCGCTTCTTCTGCCCCGTGCTCAGGTTCTGCGGCGCTTTACCCTCGAGCCCTTTGAGCTCGGTGACATCCAACGCCCACTTCACACGTTCTTCAACTTCTTTCCTGGGCAATCCCAGATTAGTGGGACCGAACGCTATGTCTTGACCGAGCGTTCTGGCGAACAACTGGTCATCGGGATCTTGGAAGACCAACCCGACCTGTTGGCGGATTTCAGTGAGGTTCTGTTTGTTGACTTCTTTGCCTAGGACGAAGACGCTACCGGTCGTGGGCTTCAATAACCCGTTGAACTGGTGGAGCAGGGTGGATTTTCCTGCGCCGTTAGGTCCAAGGATGGCGATGTTCTCTCCCCTATCGACGGAGAAGTTGACGTCATCCAGGGCTTTCGTTCCATCAGGGTAGGCGTATGAGAGGTTTACGGCTTCGACGGCTTTCACTTTGTTTCCTCCTTATAGTGCGAACAGGTCCAGCAGGACCAGGGCGATGACGGCTGCTAACGCCAGCAAACCCGTCAGGGCGTCCCTGCGCCTCAGCTTCGCAGTGGAATATGTGAAGAGACTTGATGTGCCCGCGTAACCCCGCGCAATCATCGCGTCCCCAACCTTGACGGCTCGGTCAAACGACCTCGTCAGTAACATGCCCGCCAACGTGCCGAAGTTCGCCAGTTTCCGCCGAATACTGACGGCTTTCGAGTAGCCGAGACGTGACTCCTGGGCCTTCCGCATTCTGCCACTCTCTTCCGAGACGATGGCGATGTACCTGTACATCAGCATCATCGTGTCAAGAATCACGTCGGGGACCCTGAACCACCGCAGCGAATCCATGATGGTCTCCATAGGAGTGACGAGTACGAGGAGGTTGAGGACGGAGACGGCGGCGAGGGCCCGACCGAAGACGAGGACGCCAAAAGCGATGCCCTCTTGAAAGACGGGTAAGCCTATGCCGGGAACAATGGCAGCGACGGTGGAGCCGTACGTGAAGGGCTGAACCACGGCGACGAGGATAATGATGTAGCTGGGGTAGAGGAGTCGTTTCAAGTAGGTTCGCATCGATGCGCACGAATAGAGAACCAGCGCGACGCTGGCGCTGATGATTATGAGGGTGGTTTGCCAGTGGACCATGAAGACGACGCCGAATATGGCGGCGACTGCCATGACAAGTCTAATTCTTGCGTCCAACGTGCCCGACTGAATCACCTTTGCGGCGGCATTTTCCGCAGCATTGGCAACAACATTCTGCTTCTGCAGTTTTCGCAGTTTGAGGTTGCGTCCGATTATTAGGAAAACGAAGAACCCGATGGTGGTTAGGATACCGACGAGCGGGTCGCCCTGCAGCCACTCCAGCGTCACTTATTCCTCCGCGGGCCGAACACGGACAGAAACAGGTAGCCGATGACCAAACCAGCCGCACACCCTGTTATGGTGAAGCCCACGTACTCGCCCATGGCGCCCAGTTCAATGATGTGTCCGAAGGCGAGTCCGAGGTTTCGGGCTTGGTCCTCGATGACCGTGATGTACCGTGTTTCGAATATGCTACTGCCATAGATGGAGTAGCCGACGTAAGTGCTGACGAGCATGCCCACGACGATGGCGAACATAGTTACGAGGGCGTACTTGTTGAATTTGTCCAGTCTCCCTTTTCTTTTGGTTTGTGCGGGTTCTTCATGTTGCATCGCAGGACCTATGGGAATTGGTGTGACTTTCCGCCACCATGTTAGCATTTCGGGTCGGTGGGTCGTGATGTACTGGATGGTGGCGGCTGTGAACGCAAATTCCAGAATGGATATGGGTATCTGGACGACGGAGAACTCAGCTGTGAACAGCGCCCAGTTGGACGAGACTGCCTCGGGGTGGAGTGAGAGCGCCAGCTGCAACGCCGTTGTAGCGTAGGTGAGCATGTCGCCGACGAACCCAGCGAAACCTGCTGAGAGCCAGAACGAAGCGCCAGCCTTCCGCAACAGCGAGATAGACGGCGTAGCCCGAGAACGCGCCGATGATGCCCATGGAAACCGTGTTCGCGCCCAAAGTCGTGATGCCCCCGTGCGCCAAGAACATCTGAAAGAACAGACGCGATACTCGTGACTACGACGGTGGCAAATGGTCCAATGACGATTGCAGCCATCGCAGTCCCTGTTGGGTGTCCTGAGGAGCCGCCCACGGCGACTGGCAGATGCCAGATGGAGATGATGAACACGGCTGCGCCCATCAGCGCGAGGATGGACATGAAGGAAGGGTTTTCCTTCCGTTTTTCGACAATTTTTCGTGCACCGACCGCTATGAACGCGGCTGCGACAAGGAACCAGAGGGCGCACCATTCGGGTGTTAGGATGCCGTCCATGATGTGCAAGCGGTTGCCTCACGTAGGCTACTCGGCGGAAAGGTTATAAACTTTCGTTTAACTAAAGTTAAAGTAAGGTTGAATAAATGCAGCGACAACCCAAACCCCGCAACGTACTTAGAGACAAAGGCGAATCCACAGAGTTCCAAATCCTCCTCGAAGTCCTCCGTGCTCAGCCTCACGTGAAGCAGAAAGACGTGGCCGATGCGGTGGGAATTACGGTGCAGGCCGTCAGCAAACACTTCAAAAAACTAGCCAAAGGAAGGCTTCCTCGACGTGGGCTCAGAGCGGGCCGACTACAGGCTAACCCCGAAGGCTACCGAGAAGTTGGATGATTACCTCAAGAGTTTGAGCAGTTACACGGCGCGAATCAAGAGCGATCTCAAAATTGAGCGGCTTTTGCCAGCCATCGCTACGAAGCACGTGAAGGAAGGCGAGACGGTGGGCATAATAATGAAGGATGGCGTAATCCATGCCGTCAAACCAGGCCTTCCAGACGTAGAAGCAATGGGGATTGCGGTGCAGGATGCGGAGGCTGGAGAAGACGTTGGGCTACGTGAAGTGCGCGGAAAAGTTAAAACGCGGCAGGGTAAAGTCGTCATGGTGCGTCTGCCAAGCATAACTGAAGGCGGCTCTAGAGCGGTGGATTTGGCGAAGGTCAAGCGGTTCTACGATGAGTTCCATCCAGATCGCATCGGCGTCGTTGGTGTTGTCGGACGCGCTGTCCTTAACAAACTTGGCTTAACTGCTGACCTTGACTTCGGTATAACAAGGGCAACAGCGTCTGGCGGCGGAGCGGGGCTTGAACGTGTTCGTCCTTGTCGTCGGGAGAATGGTTAACCGCGTTATCGAGGAGATTGACACGACGAACGTGAAGCATGGCAGTAACATAACTTACGAAGTGAAAGATGGGAAAGTAACGGTTGGTTGACAATCCGTCGTTTCCCAGGCTAACTTGTTTCCAAGTCAGGGGTTTTCTATAGGTTCCTTCCTAACTCTCGACCAGGGAAGGCAGAATCGACAACCACTCGAAGAAGGGAAAGGAGTTGTTTCGAAACAGAAGACAAGAACAAAGGTTGGGAAGGGAAGTAACTCTTCGTCAGTAGTTTTCCATCTGGTAAAGGTTCAGTTCAATATGCAGATGCTTCTCGTGTTCATTTCCCGATTCCAGATTGTACAGTTTCTGGGTGATTCTGCTGAGTTTGCTTCGCTTCAGTAGCTGCGTGTCTTTTTCATTTGGACTGCTTTGAGTTTCGGTGCTTCCTCGACGAAAACCCGCGGGCTGTACAGCTTCGTCACGTTCTCTTTCACGAGGTCGTTCACGTTCAGGCCCGCCTTTTCAGCGTCCTCTGGAGGCAAAGAGCATTTTAACCCGCTCTCAACTATATCGTGTTTAGTCAACGCCTTTTCGCCTCCAAACCTCAGCGCTAATCAGGTCACGGATTGCGACTCTGATGGCTTCAGCCCGATTTGGGTAGAAGCGTTCGTCCACGAGTTGGTCGAGGGCTTTGATGTATGTTTCTGGAAGGTAGAGCGTGATTAACTTCATCTTTTCCTTTCTCCCTGAGTTATGAGCTATGAGACTGAGTGTTGCATTATATACTGCTATATATTATGTCGCAAATATGCTTTAAACATGTTCGTCCAACTAGCATATAAACGTCACAAGGTGGTTATTGCGTTTTTCTGTAGAAACCCGCTATGTCGCACCTCTACGTTTTTATTTAATATATGAGCAGTAAACGCCCAGACATGAACCCAAAACGGATCCGCATAGAGAGTTACGGATGCTCCACCAACATGGCAGACGGCGAAGTGCTCGCGGGATGCCTCGCCCAAGCTGGCTTCACTCTGGTCGCCTCAAGAGAGGTAGCAGATGTGATCGTTTACAACTGTTGCAGTGTGAAGGGTCCGACGGAGAACCGAATGCTTGACTTGATTAAGCGTGCGCCAGTTGGCAAGAAGGTTATCGTTGCTGGGTGCTTGCCGATGACAAGCTACGAGCGATTGCAGAGTACTGTGCGATTTGACGGTGTTGTGGGTCCTGCGGCTGGCATGCGGATTGTGGATGTTGTAAATCGTGTTTTGCGCGGCGAGCAGGTCGTGTCTTTGGATGAGGCCTCGGGATCGAAGCCTGATTGCTGCCTGCCACGATCCGAAGGAAGCAGAGTCGTCAGCCTCGTTCCTGTCAGCTACGGCTGTCTCGGAGAGTGCGCATACTGCTGCGTGGTCTTTGCGCGTGGGCACTTACGAAGTTGCTCGGTAAGCGAGGTCGTGCGGAGGGTCGAGTGTGATTTGGCTTCGGGTGCGCGAGAGGTTTGGCTCACGTCGCAGGATATGGCTTGTTATGGCAGAGACTTGGGCACGAACCTCGCTGCTCTCCTCAGAGAAGTCTGTGCTGTTCAGGGTGATTTTCGGGTTCGGGTTGGGATGATGACGCCGAACTTCGTGTTAGACATGCTGCCTGAGTTGGTGGAGGCTTTTGGGGATGAGAAGGTTTTCAAGTTTCTGCATTTGCCAGTGCAGAGCGGTGACGATAACGTGCTGAGAGCCATGAACCGACGCTACACTGTCAAGGAGTTCAAACAATCGTGGACGCGTTTCGGGCAGCGTTTCCTGAGGTCACTTTGGCGACTGACGTGATTTGCGGGTTTCCAGGCGAATCAAGAGAGGCGTTCGATCACACAATCAAGCTCATCACTGAAGTTAAGCCGGATATTGTGAACGTTTCCAAGTTCTTCGCCAGACCTGGAACTGCGGCTGCCTCAATGACCACGGGCAAAGTGGGGCAGATGGAGATTAAGCGGAGAAGCGGCGAAATGGCGAAACTGGTTAAGGAAATCTCCTTGGAACGCAATCGATGTTGGGAAAGCTGGCAGGGTTCGATACTCATCGATGAAAGGGGCAAGGTTGCGGGTTCGTGGGTGGGCAGAAACTTTGCCTACAGACCTATCGTCGTCAAAAGCCACGCGGAGCTGCTTGGGAAGACGAAGACTGTCAAGGTCGAGGAAGCCTTTGGCACGTATCTTGCTGGCGTGATCCTCGAGTAAACTCTCATGCGGGCGCGCTTTCTATCTCTCCATCAACGATGCATTCAATGTGTGTTAAGTCAGTTTTCTTTTCGTTTCTTGTTTTGATTGGTTGGCTGTTTGTGTTGCGGGTGTGTGGGTCAAGTTTCAAGAGTAGAACAACAACAAGCGGTGGATTCTTGTTGTTCTTCTCCTAGAGAGTGTTTGCAATCAGAAGGCGGTGAAGATGGTTTTATGAAGTCAAATTTTTGGGTTGTGTCAATGGTTTTTGCCATTGAGTGTCAATGTCAGCTGTTTTTGTTTTGGGCTGTTTTTCTTGTTGCTTTTTTGGAACGGGCTTCGCCAAACATTGAGCACCATTGACAAAATTTGACAAAATTTGAGCGGCAGGTTGATTCTGAAGCTGCTTCGGTTAAACGGAGCTTCGAGGCAATTGAGCGGCTTGAGCAGAGCCTGCAGAACAATCTTGCGGAGAGTGTGAAGGGCGCTTCCGGGAGCCAATTTTTAGGTTTGCACAATGGTTTTTTTCATTGTGACACAATGACAGCCGTTTTTGTTTCAGGCTGGTCTGCAATTTGTTTTGTTTGAACTGGGCTTTTGGCTCATTGCGCACCATTGTGCTGTCATGTTGAACCATTGTGCAGCGCATGCAAAACCATTGTGCAAGCCATTGTGCGAGAATGCAGGGGGCCTTTGAAGTTTCCTTGAGCCAATTTTTGGGTTTGCTGGGTTGACGTAGTTTTTGTGAAGCGTGTGTGAGCTAGCGTTCAGAAGGTTTTCGAGGCTGTTTTCGCTGAACCGGGCTTATAACGGTTTGTTCAGGAATTGTGAGGAATAGCTGAAAATTGCGCAGAATTGTGCAAAATTGCAACGGTTTGTGCAATGGCTTCTGAAAGCCTTTTCTTTTGATTTTCTTGTTAGTATTTTAGCGGTCTCTATCGAATGTGCGCTGAGATTTGCGGTGACTGGAAGCCAATTTTTGGTTTGTGACAATTCGTTTTCGCATTGTGTGACAAAGTCAACCGTTTTTGTTTCAGGCTGATTCGAGGGCTGTTTTGGTTAAACTGGCTTTGCAGAAAATTGTTCAGAATTGTCACACGCATGTACGGTATTGTCACTAAGTGACAATTGTTTCAAACGAGGTTAGAGCCAACGCATAGAGGAAAAAGAGTAGATGAGTGGTTCAGATACCCGAGTGACTTCGACCGTGTCGGGTTTGAGGCTGGAGCGAGCCGAATGCGGTTTGCGTTTCTTTAGGTAAACCACGGCAGGTGCAAGCGTACTACGACAGCGGAGTAGTGAACAACGGTCATGTCACAGCCGACTTGCCTATGAAGGGCGAGTACGTTCTTGTGTACGATAACACCTTCTCCCCAGCTCCAAAAACCATCAACACAGAAGTCAGGGGCGCGGAGGCTTAACCGCGGCTTATGTTCAGGGCGGCTTGGTCAAGAAACCTTGACTACCGTTTGGTTAAGGAACCTTGACAAGAACCCTTTAATCGCTTCAACAAGGCAATATTTTTGGGGACAGACGTGACTTGAAGAAAATGATCATAGCAGTAGTTCCCCTTTTGATTCTTTTAGCTGTTACAGTGATTGATGCAAAAGCAAATCCCCTCAGTTTCGCTATTACTGTTGTAGCAACTCCTGAAGATATTGAGTTACCAATAATCTCTTTTGTGTCTCCTCTAAACGGCACAGTCTTTGCTACCGACACAATTACTCTGAGTTTTAGAATAACCACAAACACATCAAAACATACGCCGTCTAATGATTCCTCCTATGCGGTGCAGGGTCTTACCCGTGTCTCATACAAATTAGATTGGCAGAAGGATAATGTATCAGTCTTTGAAAGCTACGGCTTCGCTTATGTAAACAAAACTGTCGTATGCAAAGCAACGTTAAGCAAAATACCTGAAGGAAGACATAGCATAAATGTAACGGCATTTGCCTACGGTCAACTTACAAAACTAAATAATCACTACACCTTAGATTACTACGCCTTCTACGTGAATACGTCCTCATCAGTCTATTTTACTATTGACAAGACACCGCCAAATATTGTGATTCACCTGCCTCTAAACGCTCCTTACGATGCAACTAGTGTGCCTCTATACTTTACAGTTAATGAACCGGTTGCTTGGATAAGGTACAGTCTTGATGGACAAAAAAACATAACAATAGCGGGAAACGCAACATTCCCCCCACTTTCAGTTGGTTCACACATTTTAACAGTTTATGCAAATGACACAGCAGGAAATATTGCAGCATCAGAGGTTGTATCATTCCAGACTAAGGAACCTTTTCCAACCTTGATAGTTGCTTTTTCTGTAGGCATTGTTGCCATAGCAAGTGCTGGTTTGCTGGTTTACTGGAAGAAACGAAAACGCTGATTCTGCAGTGTTCTTCTGGGAGAACACGATGTTCTCTGGGGAGAGCTATTAGGCCCATGAAGATAAAATGTTGTTATGAAGAGTGAACTAGTTACTGCCTCAACCGTTTTGTTCTTGTTGCTTTCTGCTATGCCTATTTGTACTGTAGGCGCCCAAAATGTGGAGTTGCTGTCTGAAGGGAACACATTCACTTATGAACGCTATCATGTTTTGATATCAAATGACCCAAAAGCGGCTTCAGAAGCTAGTTCGGATTTCTTCACGCGAAACAATTCCATTGTTACTGTGAGGATTGACAATGTTTCATCTACGGTAATTGGTGTTCAGGTTACCATTCGATATCAGAATGGTACGCAGATAAATGAATCCATGATTCACGATTTGGTCACAGGATACAATACGGCTAACACTGTTTTTGGTGACCCAAGAGGAGGGAGTGCGACAGATTTGATTCAAAGACCTCAAAAAAAGGTTGATTACACTGAAACAAGAAAATACGGAGAAATTACGAGGAAAGTCAATGTCTTTTCTACTATTGAATTCGGATGGACTATGTTCTATCATGCTGTATTTAATGTAACAATCACCGGCAAGCACTGTTATGACGCACAGACCGGTATGTTTCTCGAATCAGAGTTAGAAATGTTCACCTATAATCGAAACAACCCTGACTTAAACCAGACAATTTACGATTTTTTTGTTCTCACAGACACAAATGTGTGGTTGGCTCCAAAGCCCCCAGATCAGCCTTATCCAATTCTTCCGCTCGTGGCGACCGTAGTTGTATCTGTTATTGTGGTTGCTGTTGCTGCAGTGGTGTACCTGAAGAAACACAGAGCTTCCGGCGTGGGCGGGGTCAAGAATCCTTGACTGGCTCCTGGTTAAGAAACGTTGACAAGAACCTTTTAACGTGTGGATCCCTAGTTTTGGAAACGGTGAAACGACGAGAAAAGTATTTGCAGCGGCAACACTTTTTTCGGTGCTCCTAGTCTTGATCTCAATTCTGGCACCGTCCTCGAATGCTAAGTCTGGAGCTTTTGAGGTTGAGTGGGAGCGACAGCTGACCGGGATAAGCGGAAAGAGCGTCATTCAAACGGATGATAGAGGATACTTGGTATCGGGAACAAATGCTTCTTGGAGACAGGTGAATAGCCAAGGAGACAGAGAATACATGCATCAAGAGCCAATTCTGTTAAAGACTGACTCAGAAGGCAATGTACTTTGGCAAAAGACTTACTCTTTTGAAGGAGAGACCCTTGAATTGTCAAGCATAATTACGACAAGCGACGGCGGCTACGCTCTTGGCGGATTGTTAATAATCAACACAACTGAGCCTGGGAAGATGAGTAGCTTCACAAATAGACTCTACCTCTTGAAAATAGACTCAAACGGAAACGCCCAGTGGAGCAAAACACTTCCAAGCTACAACGACAACTACTCCGATGTATCAACAGGAGGTTTCGGTGCCTTCATTCAGACCAGCGACGGCGGCTACGCCTTTACAGGAGGATTCAGTCATATGATGTATCTAAACGAGATATGGTTTGTCAAGACAGACTCTGATGGCACGTTAGAGTTTGCCAGAGAAGTCGATTCTCCACTCGGCGGACCTGTTTCATTAGCGGAGAAAAATTACGGATACGCCATTGTTGGAGGAATCGTCGGAAGAGGAGGATCGGGTGGAAGAGCCGGAGTAGTAAGTATAGATTCGCAAGGCAACACGTTGGGTTACAAACTGTTTGGGGAAGCGCACACTCAAGAGAACCCGTACGTTACGTGTGCTTCGCCAACTAGCGATGGCGGATTCATCGTCGGTGGACGCTTCGGTGTTAACAAGAAAAGCTGGATCCTGAGAATCGATCCGATTCTCGGAATGGTTTGGGACAAGACTTACACGTTTGGAGCAGCCTCTACATCCATCGACTCAATTTCGCAGACCAAGAACGGTGGCTATATTTTTGCTGGAACCACAGTTGAGTCTCCTGCGGTCACTCCCTCGACAAAGTATTACACTTGGATTGGGAAGACAGACTCCTTAGGTGTGGTGGAGAGTCAAATTGCCTTCTCTGGAGCGAGCGACCCGAATTCGATAATGCAGACGCAAGATGGAGGCTACGTTTTTGTCGGCACATGGAGACTGAACGATATAGGCAATCAAAAGATTTGGCTTGTGAAGTTTTCTCCGAACATAATTCCTCCTTCTGATCTGCCTCCTTCTGTTCAGATCCTATCTCCTGAGGATAGGTTTTACCCCGTAGGAAACATCTCCTTGACCTACCTTATTGATGATACGATTTCAAGGGTTGAATACAGCATTGATGACCAAGCCAATTCAAGCCTTGACGGGAACACGACCATAATCGGACTGCCAGAGGGCAACCACAACCTGAAGGTCTACGCGTACGATGGCGTTGGAGGCGTTGAAACTGCGCAGATTGATTTCAGCGTGGGCGAACCGTTTCCAACTGTGCTAATCATCGAAATTGCAGTGCTTATCATAATCGTGGCGATTGCAAGTTTTGTTTTGGGTGCAAGAATGTATCAGCGTAAACCCCGAACAACGGGCTAGAACACTTTGCTTTCAGCGATCTCGCAAGCTTTCCAAATAATGACTGATGTTTGACTGCCTCAAATGTCTAAGTGATAGCCAGACTGACAACTGGAACCGTGAATCTGCGGTTGTCCGCTAACACATCGCCTTGTTCGCTCAAACCCTAGTAGAGCTAAGATTAGATTCTGGTTCTGTCGCTTCGGATGCCTTTGCGCAGCAGCATCTCGACGGTATTGCTTCAGTTCGGCTCCGTCTCAACTGCACACCGTGCAACAAAGTAGAACGCCTTGTCAAGGGAATTTGACTTAGAATCAGGTGTTTTGAACGGTTTTAGTCAAGAAACGTTGACAAGAACCCTTTAATCCATAAACCACACGTGCTTATAGCAGGGGATAACCACGTACAGGGTAGCGAGAACTTCAGCTTTGACTGCTGTTCTTCTCGTCTTGCTTTTCATGTCATCCAACACACAATTTGTTAGCCTGACCGTCGGTAACCCTTACTATGATGTAGCTCCAACTCTTCGGATTATATTTCCCTACACACCAATGGTACGTTGCTACTCAAATGTTTCAGTTCCTCTAAAGATCGGAGTATTAGTGCTGAACAGCAGCGTTGAAGGAGATTATACTCCACAGATTTGCTACAGTCTAGATAACGGAAACAACATCACATTAACCAATGTAACAAAGGGAGACCCTTGGGCTAAAGTTTCCTGGCTGCAATCAACCGTGTCTTTTACTGCCAGCTCAACACTGTACAATCTGAGTGAAGGCAATCACACATTAAGTGCTTACTCAATTTCTGATGGAAAAGAATTGTCAGATGAAGTAATATTTACGGTGGATTCAAGTTACAGGGACCCAGAGTTGATTCTTATTTCTCCCAGAAAGTTAGTCTACACTTCAAGCGAGGTACAATTAATATTCTCAACGAACAAGGCGTACAAGAATGCAAGATACCTTCTTGATTACCATTTAGACCCGAGAGCGCACTATGTCGACATCGATGGGAACATAACCTTAACCAACCTCACAGACGGTTTGCACAAGATCATAGTTTTTGCTGACTGTTATGATGAGTACCATGATAGGATTTCAGTTAGCTCAAGGCACCAGTTTCAACGTGAGCATCGATGTAAACGCCACAAAGGTCGAAGACACCACAGAGGCTCAAAACAACTTAACCACAGATTATAGACTAATATTTCTGGCAACCGCTGCTGTTGTCGTGGTTGCTGTTGCTTCTGTCGCCGTGGTGTACCTGAAGAAACGCAAACACTGAAATTTGTAGGGTGTTCTTCTTTGAGAACGGGGTGTTCTCTGGGGAGAGTAATAAGTATCCTGTACCATAACCTCTATGGTGAGTGACACGAAGAGAACATTCACAGCAGTGGCACTAACCGTAATAGTCTTGGTTTCAGTTTTGACGGGTTCTTTCGCGTACTCTATCTTGGTTAACTCGTCTGTGCAAGAATCACTCTCCGAGGCTCCAACGCCAACAACAGTTGTCTCATCATCACCCTCAGTTTCTCCCAATCAAGAATCCAACTCAACCGCCTCATCTCCTTCACAGCCAGCCACTTCTTCCTCTAATTTTTCATCGGCATCTCAATCAACATCTCCAGCTGCATCTGCGCCTTCCTCACCTGCACAAACGCAAACACCAGAACCCCCCCTTTGCTCCAGATTCCGCTTATCCAGAAGGAATGAGAGACTGGCTACCTTGGGGCTCTTTCGGAATGTTCTCCCCAGCCAACCAAACCTACACAACCAACAATCTAATCCTGAACGTGACAGGTGGCGCAATTTCAGGTGACGCATACGTACCCTGCCTATCCTACAGCTTGGACGGAGGTCAACGTGTTCCCGTGCCGATAACGCTCACGAAACCTGAAGGGTTAACCTTAACGTTTCAGCGTGTCATATCGGGCTCAATCGCTCTGCCGCTATTGTCGAACGGTTCCCACGGCATTGTTCTTTATGGCGATTTGGCGTTTGATTGCAGAAGGGGCAAAGTCACAGTCTACTTCGCGGTACAAGCAGAATAGTTTTCCCCATCAAGCCTCTAAGGGTCCTCGCGGTCGTAAACGACACGTTTTACGTGGTTGGAGGTCACACGTACAGTTTTCCAGGGAATTTTGCGCCGAGTAGCACAAACGAGCAGTACACTCCTATCGGTTATGGAACACCCGACCCTTCAATACCCGAGTTTCTTTCGTGGAAAATCCTGCCGTTATTCATCTTTGTAACACTATCGGTAACGACAATTTACTGGAAGAAACGCAAACGTGGGAGTTGTCCGGTCAAGAAAGCTTGACTAAAACCGAAGAAAAAGATGAGTTACAATCCCGATTTCTATTCCGAGATAGAATATGCCTCC
Source organism: Candidatus Bathyarchaeota archaeon (assembly GCA_963820675.1). GTDB lineage: Archaea > Thermoproteota > Bathyarchaeia > Bathyarchaeales > Bathycorpusculaceae > UBA11855. The sequence goes on from CAWGAW010000025.1 coordinate 23,320, forward strand.
TGCTCATTTTGCAAACCAGTCGGGCAACTGGAGGACCCAAGGTAATGTGAATGCAAGCCACTTCTTTGAAGTCTAAGCGGTGTAGGGAATCGTATTTCAAGTCAGATGCCCACCCCCGGAATCGAAGTTTGGGTTCTGTTCAGCACTCCTGGTTATGAGATTTAAACTCAAATGGGTTCGAAGACCCAGAAATCAGCTTTTGGCAGACGAAACCCTTCATCATCATTAATCGAGATGTTGCTTTTTTCAATCAGAAGAACTTTTTGAAGAAACGTAGCTGATTCTTAGCCCTTACCAATATCGGTATCGGTCCGCCCAAAGGTTCGCAATGCCCGGCTACAATCGCCTTCAAGATTGCGTCAGACATTGGGTTCACACTCCAGAAGGGTGTATGCCAATGCCGATCGACTCCGGGATATGCGCATCTGTGCCCGCTACTCTTGGAAGCCCCAAACGTTGAGCCAATGAGCTCGGCCTTGCGTGAAGCGTTTTTGAAAGGAAACGATGTAGCGTTTCGCGTTTCGATCGCATCAAACTCTTGGTTACATGCCTGCCAACGCTGCCCTTGAACAACGCGTAGGGGTGGCATGCGATGGCGACGCCGCCTGCCGAGTGGATTCGGTCCACCGTCTCCTCTGCACTCAAACCGCGTGGAATAAGTTCATCCACGTTTAAGCCGACAATGTGGCCGTCTAGGCTGGAGATTTCGGTGCCAGGGATTATGAGGAAGTCGGTTTCCGTGGCGATTTTCCTTGCGCCCTCAACTTGGTCGTGGTCGGTGACCGCTACCGCCGTCAGTCCACGTTTTCTTGCGTAGAAGACGAGTTCTTTTGGGGTGATGACTGAGTCGGCGGAGTACGTCGAGTGGACGTGGAGGTCGGCTTTAACCTGCATCAGGGTCAGCTTTTGAGGAGTGGTTTCGCGGTTTTCGCTCGTATCTGAGCGAGCTGGTCGTCGAGTTTCTTCTCGTCGGCGTCGATTTTGCTGAAGAGGGGTTTCGGCTTGTTTATCCTGTGCCCCGTTTCCAGTGGCATGATGGCTTGCATCCACCGGGTTTTCTCGACGCTGCCCTCGAGGTTGAGCGTCTGCCAGAGCTGCTCCGCGGTGGATGGAATGAACGGCGCTGAGGTGACGGCTAACGCCTTCACGATTTGAGCGCAAACGTAGAATATGCTCCCTGCTTTCGCTCGGTCGGTTTTCATGACGTTCCAGGGTTCCTTCTCGTTCAGGTACTGGTTGCCCACTCGGCTCAGGCTGATTAACGTGTTCGCTGCTGACTGCAGCTTGCATTCTTCGATTTCTTGGGATAGTGTTTCCACTTTCTCCCTGACGGTTTCGAGAATCATCTCATCCTCCGATGTCAAATCCGCGGGCGGTGGGATTTCGCCGTTGAACTTTGAGCTGATGAAGGTGAGGGTTCGATGGATGAAGTTGCCGAACGTGTCGTTCAAGTCGGCGTTGATTTTTTCGATGAAGAGGTCCCAGCTGAAGTTTGTGTCCTTCGACTCTGGTCTTGTTGCTATGAGGAAGAATCGCCAATAGTCGACAGGGAACATTTCCAATGCCTCGTCTATCCAGATGCCGATGCGCTGGCTTTTGCTGGCTTTTTCGCCCTTGAATTGGAGGAACTCGGTGGCGGAAACGTTCCACGGCAGGTTGTAGTCCTCGCCCGAAGCCAGGAGCAGAGCTGGTAGAATAATCGTGTGGAAGGGGATGTTGTCCTTGCCCACGAAGTAAAGTGTCCTGGCGTTTTTGTTGAACCAGAATTCGCGCCACTTCTCTGGCTGCCCGAGATTTCGGCAGGCTTCGATGGTTGCCGAAACGTAGCCTAGAACGGCTTCAATCCAGACGTAGACGGTCTTGCCCTCCGCGCCTGGGAAAGGCGCTGGGATTCCCCACTCCACGTCTCGGGTGACGGCACGAGGTTTCAAACCCTCCCTGATCCAGTTTAGGCTGAAGTTTTTGACGTTATCTGGGAGATGCTCGTTTGCCCTAAGGTATTGGCTGAGGCGTTCACTGAGTTTGGAAAGGTCGATGTACCAGTGCCGCGTGGTCTTCACTGTGGGCGTGTTCTTACAGATTACGCAGTAGGGGTCCACCAAGGCAGTCGTTTCCAACAGTTTCCCGCATCGGTCGCACTGGTCGCCACGTGCCCTTTCGCAGCCGCAGTAGGGGCATTTGCCCTCGACGAAGCGGTCAGGCAGGAATCGTTGGTCGTGTTCACAGTAGAGCATCTGAGTGTCTTGGCTGAAGATGTAGCCGTTTCGGTAGATTCTCATGAGCATGTCGCGGACAAATTCCTTGTGCACTGGGCTCTCGGTTCGGGTGTAATTGTCGAATGAGGCATCCCATCGTTTGAACAGCTCCGAGACACGTTCGTGGTTACGGTCTGTGAGCTCTTTGGGTGTGATCCCCTGTTTAATAGCTTCGACCTCGATGGGAGTGCCGTGCTCGTCTGAACCGCTCACCATAAGAACATCGTCACCTTTGAGCCTGTAGTAGCGTGCCGCGACATCCGCAGAAAGAACCGAACCGACCAAGTTGCCTAGGTGGGGTGTGACGTTGATGTATGGCCATGCGGATGTGACGAGAACTTTTGTCAGATTAACGCACTCTCATCGTGATTGGATTGTGATGTGTTTTCTCTTACTTAATTATGTCGATGAGAGTCTCTTGTTGCTTTACCGATTAAACTCCGAATTGCGGACAAAGAAGAGGTCTTCGCAGTGTTTGCTTACGGAACCTGAAAAGGGCGCCTCGGACAAAGCATTGGGTGAGGCTCTAAGACACTTTCACGACGACGGTTCGCGATAAGTAGTTGAATATTCGTTGTCGTTTTCTAGGATAGAGTATCCAGCCGATAATCAGGTCTAGGGGCAGGAAAAACGCTTTTCCGATGCTCTCCACCGCTGCATCGCCTAAACTAATCGAGGAACCGTCGAGGTGCATGACTTTTATTCTCATGAGCAATTTCCCAAACGATTGACCGCTGGAGCCCTCCATGAGCATCCAGTAGAGCAGTCTGAATACGCCCTGCAAGTTGAAGCTGATGAAGAAGGCTAACCACCAGGGCCAGCCCGGCAGAGTAGAGAAGTCGGTAGGGTTGCCAGCGATTGAGGCGAGAATTCCCAGGATAGACGTGAAGATACCCACGATGATGACGTCTATGAGCCAGGCAACGAAGCGTTCCCACCAAAATGCCAAGACCCTTCCCGAAGCGGCGGCTGGCTGGGATGAAACTCCGGCAGATGAAGTGGACATTGGTTGCTCTGGTTTGGTTACTGGTGCACCGCATCTGGGACAGAACAGAGCGCCTTCGGGAAGTTCGTTTCCGCAATTCTTGCAGTTTGCCATTTCTTATACCCAACCGTTGGTGTAGTAAATTTCAATACACTATTCCATCTCACCCTAATAAAGTCTAAACGTTTCCTGAGAAGGCTTAAATCGAGAACCCACAAATCTCGTACGCGAGGTTGCTTCCTTGCCTTACTGTCGTAAGTGTGGAACGAAACTAACGGATAAACAAAGGTTCTGCCACGTCTGCGGGACCCCTGTCGGGCAAATCGCGAGCACATATCGAGGCGCAACGACTTCCGAACCGCAATATCGACGCCCAGCTCACAGAGCAGGATTTCCCGTAGCCGCAATCGCCATCGTTATCATCGTACTTCTTATTGCAGCTGCATTCATCGTATCTTTTTTCCCATTCCAACAGGTGAATTTTAGCCAGTCGAACGAAGCTTCCGCTCCGAACGTGGGCATGCTCAGGCTCGTCGTCGGTTCGGAAATAGGCGCCGTGAATGTGATACTCAGAGACCTGCCAGGGAATCAACGTGCAGCAATAAACGTTTCAGCGACGGGTTGGAGGGGAATCTTCGGAAGCGACAAGCCTCTCGCGTTAGCCTTCAACCAAGAAACCACCGGTTCAACCCTCACGTACTCGGTCAACATCACGCGAGCCGGAAACTTCGCCTACGGAAATCTTAACGTCACGTGCGATGTGTACGTTGACCCATCGGTAAGGCTGGACATTCAAGTTAGCACTGGCGCAGGCACGATAGCTCTTGATGCGGACAGAGCAGCGGTCTTTCAGAATGTCAATCTTAAAGTAACGAGTGGAACAGTCGCAGCCACTCTGCGACAAGACACCGTGATCTCTGGCGCAGTGTCGCTTGATGCAACGACGGGAACAGCAGAGCTTAATTGGATTGAAGCACAAGCCAATGGCACTGTGCCCATTAATGTTGTCGCCACCACAGGCTCGGCAGAGTTGAACATAACGCAGACGAAACAGTTTTCTGGCAACGTCACTGTCGATGCAGCAGCAACCACAGGAAGCGTCAACTTTGCAATGAACATTCAGAACGATGTGGGCGCACGCATCTCCGCTAGCGCAGCGCTCGGTGGAGTAAACGTGAATCAGCAGGGCTTCTCGGGAAACACCGTCCCCATCCAATCCAACAACTACCCATCAAGGAACAATTTTGACGTAACACTTACAACCAATTTGGGCAGCGTAAACATAAACGCTCAGTATCAGATTGCTGGCACGCGCAGCTAAACCTAAACGCTTAAAGCCTCCGCCCAAACTCTTTCTCACGTAAGGTGACATTTTTTGTCTCAGGAACCTCGAAAAATCAGTCAGGCTGAACTCGCCCAGAACAACGGTCAAAACGGCAAACCTGCATACTTGGCGTATAAAGGAAAAGTCTACGATGTTTCGGAGAGCGCGTTCTGGCTGTACGGCGATCACATGGGTTCACATCAAGCTGGGAAGGACCTAACGCAGGAGATGGAGCTCGCCCCACACACGGACATGACGCTGCAGAGAGTGAAAGAAGTCGGCGTTCTAGTCTGAGCCTTTTCTAGAATATCACTCTCAGCACTTCGTCAACCTGTCTCAGAGCATCCAGAGCCAGTGCCGCGTCATCGCCACTAAGTTGTCTTTTCGCTTTCAAGGCGTCAAGTTTGGCGACTTCACCCCACAGGCTGTCAAAAGCGCCTTTAACATCCAAGTCGTTGTTCATGCACCGCTCAAAGTTTGGGACCATTTCGTGCACGATTTTTTTAGCTTTTTCGCTTGGGCGGGTGGACTCTGTTTTTTGCAGGTTTTGGACCATTTTTTTGAAATCGTCCAGCCGTTTCGCGACTTCGGCAAATTTCTGGGGAGTGAAATTCAGCCGTTTCCTGTAGTGTTTGTAAATGAGGAAGAAGCGGATGTTTTCGCCTCCAAAGCCCTTGTGCGCTAGGTCGTCGGGGTAGATGACGTTGCCCTTGCTCTTCGACATCTTCGCTCCCTCCACCAGCAGGTGTGCGCCGTGCAGCCAGAAATCTGCGAACTTCTCGCCTGAGATGCTCTCGGCAATCGCCAGTGTGTAGTCGTGGTGCCGCACGAGGTTGTCGATGCCGCCTGCTGCGATGTCTACATGGAAGCCCAAATGTTGTGTCACGATGGCGGCGTCCTGAAGGTTCCATGCGGGTCTGCCTCTGCCGACTTCCGTGTCCCAGCACACGTCGCCTGTTTTGCAGCCGTGCCAGAGGATGAAGTCACCTTTGTTCCACGGCGTGCCAGGGTATGTGTCTCTGTGAAAGCGGCGTTTCCGCTTTGGCCATTTGTTCATGTCGAGGTGGGCGAGTTTTCCGAACCCGTGGAACTTCGAGGGTTCGAAGTAAGCGTTTACCCGTCCGTCGTGGGGGTGCCAGTAGGCGATGCCTTTCTCGGTGAGGGTCTTCACGAGTTCCGCCGCCTGCGTTACGACCGTCGAAGCCCGCACAGTGTACTCGGGCACCTTTATCCTGAGGAGGTCGAAGTCTTTGAAGAGTTGCACCTCGTTTCTGCTCGTCAGTTCCTCCAGCGTGACGTGTTCTTTTCGGGCTTCTGTGATGGCTTTGTCCTCGACATCCGTCAACGTCATCAGCCGGGTTACCTTGCAGCCGAGATGTTCGAGGTAGCGTTGCAGAATGTCCTCGTAGAGGAAAGTGCGGTAGTTGCCGATATGCGGACGCATGTACGTGGATGGACCGCATGTGTACATCTTCACGGTGTCAGCGACAGCGTGGAACGGCTCGATCTTCCGCGTTAGCGAATTGTAGAGGCGTAGCATGCTGTCACGTGGGTTTTTGGCTTTTCTCTTCTTCGTCGAGCTTGATGAGTATTTGGCGGGCTTCTTCAACGTGTTTCTCGGGCTGCAGCTGCGAGGAGAACACGTGTCTGACTATGCCTTTCTTGTCAATGACGAACGTGACTCTTCCTGGAATGAATCCTATTGATGACTCGGCGCCGTAAGTCTTTCTCACCGCGTTGTCCATGTCGCTGAGCAAGGTGAATGGCAGATTGTAGTGCGCCGCAAATGACTTGTGCGATTCGACCGTGTCGGCGCTGACGCCGATGACTTCGGCGCCCAAATCCGTGAAGAGTTCAAAGCTGTCCCTGAAAGTGCAGGCTTCACGTGTGCAGCCGCGGGTTTCATCTTTAGGGTAGAAGTAGAGGACAACGTTTTTCTTGCCCCTGAACTGCGACAACGTCACCGCTTCGCCCGTTTGGGATGTTAGGGTGAAATCTGGCGCTGTGTCTCCGACGTTCACTTTCATAAAAAAACCTCTCTGCAGAAATTGATGTAGCACGTTCTCTTAACCCTTTCTTTGTCAGGCTTTTGGTTTAGGTTTTGGTTTAGACTTTCAGAAGTCCCAGCGAGAAAAACAGGGCTACTCTAAAGAGTTGGGAATTTCTGTATAAATAGTGCTCACCATTAGTTTCCGAAACAAAAAATGGGGGGTTCCCTTTGCGTTTCCCTTTGGGACTTCAGCCTATGATGGTTAGTGTTACGGCGTTGCTGGTTGTTGTTGTGCCTTCCGAGTCGGTGACTTTGCAGTAGAATAGGTAACTCCCAGGAATCGTTTTGGCTACCGACAAAATCATGGATGTTTGTCCTTGCAGCAGGGTTGTGCCTTCGTACCACTGGTAGGTGTGCGCTCCGACCCCGCCGTTGCTGTGCACGAAGAAGCTCCAGGTCCAGCCAGGCAACACCGTAACGCTGGTAAATGCCGAAGTGGCAAGCGGAGGCTTATAGGGCAACACACCAAATGCATCAGTCTTTACCAACCAGACATCGTTGCCACCAGCGCCAAACGAGTTCGTGTTACCCGTCAAAAGGTAGCCTCCGTCGTTGGCTTGAAGCAAAGCATATCCGTTATCAACTCCTCCTCCGCCGTAGGTCTGCTTCCACTGCATGTTGCCGGCTGCATCTGTCTTAATCAAAAGGAAGTCTTGACCGTTCAGGTAATTCCAGCCTACAATTGCGTATCCTCCATCCGAAGTCTGAATCGCGTGAAGCCCAATTTCTGTATTTGCTCCGTAGGTTTTGTTCCACTGCATGTTGCCGCTTGCATCAGTCTTAACCAAATAAACTTGGGTGCCGCCAGACGAGGTTGAGTAACCCACCATCGCGTAGCCTCCGTCGCTGCATTGAACCATGTCATATCCATAGTCACTGCCTGTTCCTCCGTAGGTTTTGTTCCAAATCATGTTGCCAGTTGCGTCCGTCTTAATCAACCAGACATCGTTGCCGCCAGCGCCAAACGAGATTGTGTAGCCTCCCACTACGTATCCTCCGTCGCTGGTCTGAACCACACCATAGGCTATTTCAGCGCCGTTTCCGCCGTAAGTTTTGTTCCACTGCATGTTGCCAGCCGCATCAGTCTTCACAAGCCAATAATCATTTCCTCCAGCCCCGAACGAGTTTGTGTAGCCTACCATCGCATATCCCCCGTCGCCGGTCTGACTCACATGCAATGCATATTCAGAGCCGCTTCCCCCATAGGTCTTGTTCCACTGCATATTACCGGCTGCATCGGTCTTAACGAGATAGACATCTAGCCCGCCAGCGCCAAACGAGACCGTGTTGCCCGCCAAAGCGTATCCTCCGTCGTTAGTCTGGCACATGTCACCGCAGGTCTCGCTGAGTGCTCCTCCGTAGGTCTTGTTCCACTGCATGTTGCCAGCTGCATCCGTCTTGAAAAGCCAGAAATCCGTGCCCCCAGCTCCAGAAGAGTCTGTGTCTCCCGATACAGCGTATCCTCCGTCGCTGGTCTGAACAGTATTTCCTGTTCCAATATCAGTACCTGCTCCTCCGTAAGTCTTGCTCCACATGGGCGGTTTCACCGAACTACCTGTTACGGTGAGGAGGGCAGTTGCTGTGTTCCCTTGCGTGTCTATTGCTGTGACTTTGTGGGTTCCGTTAAACACGCTAGGGACAGTGAATCCAGCTTGGAAGGCTCCTGTGGAGGATGTGGTTAATCCAGCTGCAGGAGTCACATTGTACTGGTAGTAAGTGTAGTTTACGATTCGCACATAGCCCCCCGTAGAAGAAACTGGCCCAACAGTGAAAACGGCAAATTGGCCTGTTACATAATTCATTGTAGCATTGACAATGGATGCGAGCGATACTGCACTTGCCCTGATGAGCGAGCCATTTCCAGCGTCGTCAAACATTTTGAAAAAAGTGACGGATGTTGGACTGAAACTTTCAGACATCGTAAAGGTGCCTGGTTTGATCGGCAGATGAGACAAGTAGCCAATGTACGGACCGGTACCAACATCAAAAGGACCCGTTACGGGCATTGTTTCGTTAATCACGTTTACCTCTACTCCGAACCCTATGCCCACAGCTTTTGTTGCTCCAAAGCCTGTGCCTGCAACGGAAACGGAAGCGCTTGGTGTTTGCGATGTTGGCGCCAGCGTTATTGCTGGAGATGCGGCAGAAACCGTGGGAATTAGCGGGACCGCAGCAGATACAAGTGCTAATGCAAGAAGAATCACTAGTGCGATTGATTTACTTTTTCGCATTTTTTCTTTTCCTTTTCTTTTGGGTATTTCTTGTCACTGCGCCCCTACGCACTCGGCGCTCAAAGAGAGAGACTTGCGCAGAAACAACTGAGTTTACCTAAACTCAAGTGTCTCTCCGCTGATCCTCTCCCAAACTCGACGCTTTCATCAAGTAAAAGTGTGTATCCAGCGTTTTAGTATATAAAATTTTAAAGTGTTTTGCTTGAGTGAAATCACGACTGACTGTGAGACAGACTGACAGACATTATTCACGTACACGCGTGCGTATTGGAGAGCGTCGGCGTATTCGTTCGCGTTCACGTTCGAGAAAGAGCAGAAGATTAGAATTTTAATCCACCACCAGAGTTCGAGTTATGCTTTGCTTGCTCTCCTTAGCAAAGGTGAATTCTACTCATTTCGCAGAAGCTTGAGATAACAAATCTCTTGCCTAGGCAGCGAAAGGTCTTCTGGCTAGGAAGGCTTGTTAAACTAACAAAAAGTGTAGTAACCCATATGTGCCACAAAGGTTTTTCTGTTTGGTCACAATTGTGCCATTATCCTTAACAATGATGTAGTACCTCAATAGACGAAGTGAGCTAATTGGAGAAACCACAGCCATTCAAGAAATGGGTGTCTATAGTAGCAGTAATAGGGTTTCTTGCTTTCTTATCCTATCTATTCTTCTTCACTGATTTCACTGAAGTGGAGGTGGTGATAGGTGGTACCAATGTTCCAGTCTATTTCCTGGCATTTGCAGCCGAGATAGCAACAGTAGTCTTTGATGCCCTTGCTTGGAGAGCTATACTGAGTGCTCTTGGAGAGACAATAGGCTTTTGGAGAATGTTTGAACTAACCTGGGTTGGCATTTTCATCGACACCCTAATTCCTGGAGGCTGGGTTGGAGATCTATCAAAGACTTATCTAGTAACCGTAGAAGACAAGGTCCATGGACCAAAAGCCCTAGCTGCCATAATCATCAAAGATGTCCTTGAGTTGTTCTTCATTCTTGGCTCCCTTCTGATTGGAGTAGTTTTTCTACTATCTCTCTATTCTATAAACGGAGTCCTAATGACAGCAGTAGTAATCACTCTACTTTTCTTGTCTTTGCCTCTTGTTCTGATTATTGTTCTAGCCCTGAATTTGAGGGCAACTGAGAAACTGTTGAATTTAGTCTACAAAGTCGTCGGTAAGATAAAGGGTGAAGAAACGGGCAAGTCTCTCACAGAGAAGACCAAGAAACAAATACAAGAGTTCCATGATGGCATTGTCTTAATGAGACAGAATCCAAGAGGGATTATCAAACCTGCAGCATATCAAATAATATCAGGGATATTCAGTGTACTAATTCTGTTATTTGTTTTCTATGCTCTAGGAACAAATATTGGGTTTGACAAAGTACTCATTACCAATACAGTTGTTGGTATTATCCAAGGACAGGGAGTGGTCCTAGCGGGATTTTCTCAAGTGGTCTTTAGCACTCTCTATACTGTTCTGGGAATAGCTCCTACTGTATCTATTGCTTCAAGTCTTCTCGAAGGATTTGCAGGGTTCTGGTTTAGACTTGTGGTTTCATTTGGATACTTCGAGTTGATAGTAGCAGAGAAATGTGTACCATTCTTCTGCAGGAAATGCGGGGGATGGATTGGATGGGGAAAGAAGAGTTGTGATGATCCTGTCCTGAACGATGGTCGAAAATGAAAAACAAACGAAGTTTGATGATTGAAGCGAGTAGACCTCAAATAGTGTTTGCTCAATGATGTTCCTCAAGCGTCCTCGTTTCTTCTGGCTTCATCGTTCACTCTCTCGGGTGGAGGGAGGTGGACTAAAATTAATCCAACCAACCAATTGGAATTAGTTCCACTTTTTCAGCGTATGAAATGCTGAAAGTTGTGACATCGGAAATGGATAGGTTTAAAGCAGAGTAAACTTACATCGCAGTGTGCAAAAAAACGCTTTTGCACGTAAGTCGTAAACAGGAGTTGAAACATAAATGGGATATAACAAAGAGATGCACAAGGCAACCTGCGCTGACTGCGGGAAGGAATGTGAAGTTCCGTTCAAGCCAGATCCAGCGAGGCCAGTGTACTGCCGAGAGTGCTACGCAAAACGAAGACCACCACGAAGATACTAAGCTAACAAGCTAATTTCTTTACTTCATTTTCAAAACATTTTTCTTTTTTTGCACCAAAATTTGATACTAAAATTTAATGCTGCTGCTGGGACGTGAACGACGCACGGAAGCTGCTCTGACAGTTGCTATGTGTTTGTCGCTTGCGTTTCTTGAAGTAAACAAGCAAGACTATGACAGCTACAACTACTGCTATTATTGAAACTGCCACAAGCACAACTGCAATATTTGCAGGTTCTTGAATTGACTGGACTGGGGGCAGAGTATCTGAAAAATTCGGAATAGCTATAGGACTCACCAATGGATGGCTATCTTGAAATTTCCTATTCTCAAAGTTAGTTGAATCCGCAAAAACATAAGGTGTATTCCATATTCCAGAAGAATCAACTTCGGACGCATTGGGATACCTTATGGAATAGTCACTCCAGTAGTTTCTATCAAAAGTTTCAATTCCACTAATAGCTAAATGAGCACCAAAAACAATGTTATTTTCAATTACAAAATTATTGCTAACAGCAAAATGCATATAGATTGCAGGTGAACCTCCAATAGTGCAACGGCTAATATTGTTGCCTGAACTGCCCCAAAACAAAATGCCCAGTTTGTCCCAAGACAAATTGCTTGTTCCATTTTGAGTTATGAAGTCATTTGAGATGTAGTTGCCATAGAAGGTATGGTTGCCTCCAAAATCACATTTTATGCCCCATTTGAAATTTGTTATTCTCAGGTTTTTTACTGTTACATTCCAAATATCAAGTTCAGAGGGATGCTTTGTTGCTTCGCTTGATATTACTATTCCTGTGTCATTATTGCCATTAAGGGTGAATCCCGCACCATCAATTACAATGTTGCTTTTCTTAACCTGAATTGTGCCTGAAATGTTGCCAGTAAGAGTGTAGATGTTTGCGTTACGTTGAATTTGGTTGATTCCGTCTATGCTTCCATCATCTTTGATGGTTATGATTGCAGAAGTCTGGGCAAATGCTAGTTTGGATAATTGACTTTCTACAGAAATAGCTGAGAATAGAAGCAAACCTATGAGCATTGTTAGTGCCAATGCCATTTTCTTCATAACAGCATCAATAAAATAGTATATTTCAAATCTGTATATTACTCTCCCCAGAGAACACCCCGTTCTCCAAGAAGAACAGTAGATTTGTGCTGCCCAGTCAAGGTTGTGGTTGGATTAAATTTTAATATTTTTTTTAAAACGTGACGAAGTGACGAAACTGGACGGATTGGACTGAAATTTATTGCTGTTAGCGTTTCTTCCAGTAAACCAGAAACCCTAAGGCAGCTACAACAGCAACCGTCACACAAACAGCAACAACAGTTAGCCATGGGAAAGATTCTTGCCTGTTGAAGTGGGCTCTGAGGAGGGCGTTGCGGATGGTGGTGGTGGACCAAAATTTGATCCCAACTGTCAGTAAGCGTGTGCGCTTAAACTAAAATCCAAGAGAACTCCTTACGAAACCTTTCTTTAACCGTGGATTACGTTATTAAGCTCCGACCGTTCTAACCAATCGGAGGGGCAAAATAGTTGTCCGAGAAAACTCTCACGCTAGCCAATCATGAATGCCGCGCCATAATCAACCCCGGCTCAGGCGTCCCCGTCGTCTTCCTCCACGGCTACTCCTACACCGCTGAGGCATGGCAGCGGACAAACGTCCTCGACATGCTCGGGGAGAAGCGCGTGCCTTTTTTAGCCTTGGATATGCCGTACGGAGCCCACAGCCATTGCCGCCCGCACAGCAGAAGCGTGGAAGCCAACGTCGCCGTAATCAAAGATGCACTGCAAACTGTTTTCGCCTCATCCCCACCCATCCTCGTCGGAGCCAGCGTCGGCTCGCACATGGCTCTGCAGTTCGCCGCACGTTATCCTGTGAAAGGTCTGCTGCTCGTTGGCGCAGTCCGCGTCTTCGAAGAAAAGCTCGTCAAGGCGTACAGTCGATTCTCATTTCCCGTGCGGCTAATCATCGGCTCAGACGACAACATCGCCTCCGCGGAAGACCTGCGAACGCTCGCAGGCAAACTACCTGACGGGAAACTGACAGTTTACGACGGCGTAGGGCATTCGGCATATCTGGGCAATCCTGAAAAGTTCAAACACGACTTGCTAGAGCTCTACGCGGAAGCAGAGCAATGAACATCTCAAGACTTGGCGATAACAACGTAATGGTACGGTCCAACGTCCTTCACGCTCTGGATCTTGAAGCCCGCGGCCTCCATTAGACATGAAGCTTTTTCTTCGCTGAACCTGATTTGCTCGGGCGGACCGAATGACATGCGTTTCTTTTTCCAATCCAAATCCACAACTTTCCCCGAAGCCTTGAGCATGCGTTTGGCATTCTGAAGCACCTTTGCAGGGTCGTGGAAATCGTGGAGTACGATACTGTAGAACACGATATCTACGCATCCCTCATTGAACATCGTCTCTTCCGCTTCTGCGGACACAGCCTCGACATTGGTATAGCCCTCTTCGGCGGCTTTATCCTTAAGTCTCTCGATGGCTGAGGCATCGGTGTCGACTGCATAGACCTTGCCTCTTTCTCCGACGATTTTCGCTGCGATCATCGTGAAGAAACCGTCGCCACTGCCCGTGTCCACGAAAACATTGCCTTCGCGTAAGCCTGCGTCTTGGAGGATTTTTTCTGGGTTGAACCAAGTGCGTCTTGTTGCCTCGTTTAGTGAGAAGCCGCCGTGACAGACCAAAAACTAGCCTCAGCTAGGAGTTGCGTTCTTGGACTATTATACCTTCAGTCTCTGGTTGCCGCGGTTTTTCTCTCTTCGAGTATAAAAGGGGCAAGCCGACGAGCGGGATCGATAGCAGCCATAAGTCCAAGTTGTGCCCGAGGAACCACTTGTACCATGTGCTCCAGAGCGCGTCTGTTCCGAAGAATATCCAGGAGAGGTAGTTCCAGAGAAACCACAACCCGAGGAACGTGATCAACGCACCCGTCGCCCGCAGGTTCAGCACCTCCAGCGATTCTGCCTCCCAGGATTTCTTCGTGAACTTCGCCGTGAGTGCGAACAGCGTAAGTAGCCCGAAAACCGTCAGCGTAAACTCGACTAGGTTCACTGGGTAAACCGTTAGGTACGCGAGTCCCTTCTGCCTCAGCGTGGACATCCAGATGCCCGTGTTGACCAACCAGAACACGAACACATATACAATTCCCGAAACTAGCGCCCACCTAATCGCCTGCTTCGGGGGCTTGCCTGAACGCAGGTTTACTACGAGCATGACGAGAGCGAGAGGGATAGCTGTTGACTCGATGAGACAGGGAATGTCGCTTGAAACGAGCGAAAACAAAGAAGGATTAAGGTAGAGGATGGGCATGACGCCCGAGGGTAAGAGTCCGAGCCAATAGACGGCTTCGCTGACAAGGACAACCATCAGGATCCTTTTTATTGCCTGTTTTGAAAGCGGTTTCCTGGCGAAGTAAACGACGACCGTTGCGAACGCTATGAGGCTGGCGACGAACCTGAAGATCATCCCCGCGGTTGCCGCCACGTCCTCTACGTAGATGACAAAGCCCATGGGTGCTCCGAGACGTTCCCATTCGCCCACCCACGACGTCGTCAGCAGCGCGTGCAACATGAATAGGAAATAAGCAGCGGCGACTGTGATTAGCCCGATTTTCAGCGGCAACTTCACATTATTTTCAGGCATAAACCGAACCCTTGGAGGACTTTGGAGTCACGTCGGATTCTTAGATATATTACGCTTGCCGTACTCCTCGCATTGGCGTGACAGTGGTGTTAAATAGATTCTTCGCCGAATGAAAGGGTGGAGAGAGCCGTCGTGAAGCTGAGCGACAAGAAAACGAGCAGGTTTCTTTTGGTCGTTGAAGTTTTAGGCGTGGCTTTCACGGGCGTCTTTCTCGCCGCCTATCTCGGCGGGCTCCTTGCGGGCTGGTTGGAGGGTCAGTCGTTGACGACGGTGCTTCATAGTGAACTTGCATTTAGGGTTCCGCTATTCATCCTCGGAGGCGCATTGCTTTTTACGCTGCTGGCGGCGTTCGTGCCTCTCGTCCTGTCTGAGGATTAAACAGGTTTTTTGTTGTAAGGGCAGACTTTGATGCAAGTGGAGCAGTCGATGCCGTTCTGGCACCAGAACTCGTAGCAGCGTTCCACGTTCACGTACCACTTCAGCGCCCCGGGATTGTTGGACCTGCACTCCACGTTGAAGCTGGGTTCGTCGCTCGACGAGATGGCTCCTGCCTCGCAGTTGTCGGCGCACAATTTGCATTTCCGACAGAATTCTTTGACTCCGAACGAGACGGGTTTGTCTGAGGCTAACGGGAGGTCGGTGAGGATTTTGCAGAGCCGAATTCTGGGGCCACACTGTGGCGTGATGAGCAAGCCGTTTCGTCCGAGCTCGCCGAATCCCGCGTCGACTGCCAGCGGTATGCTGAGAGCCGTATCGTTTCCGCATTGCCAGGCGGTGTAGCCGAGGTTGCGGATGAACTCGCCCATCAGGGACAGCGTGAACGCCATTTTCGAGTAGCCCACACCAGTGGCGGCGGATGCGGGACCGGCTGGCGACGTGTCGATGGCTTCGGCGTCCATTTCAATCCCCATGACGACGACGTTATTGAGCGTTTCAGGCACGTCGGCTTCGGCGTACAGCCATCGCCTATCCAGTTTACAAACTCCGACAATTGAAGCTCCGAAGAGTCTGGCTGCCTGCTTGACGATGCGGCTCATCTCTCCTGGTGAATCGGATTCATGTTTGTCCTTTGTCCAGTCAATCCCCACGGTGCCCGAAGGGGTTCGGTAGGGTTTGATTTTTACGTGGGAAACTCCACCCTCGAAAGCGTCGTAAACCGTGTCAGAGGCTTCTGCCAGGGCGAAATCGACTCTTGAATAACCCCTCTTGCCCTGTTTAGCCAATTCCAGCGTGTGCTCATCGAACATGTGGTTGTAACCTTTCCACGTGGGGTCGTTTTGGATGCGGCTGAAAATCGTATTCTTCGTGCTGAAGCGTTGGAGCATGGAATCGTCCAGAATATAGGGTGGCTTTCTTGATTTTCTGATAGTGGTCTCTGAATTCTTGTCTTCTTTTTGGATTCCCATACTTCTAACCAAGGGAGCGTTTGTGTCGTCTAGGTCGCTGGTCATTTCTTTTCACTCTTTCGGGCTTCATTTAAGTTTTTGCATTGAGACCTTTTAGTCTAGAAATCTTGACTAAATTCGCAGGGTTATCCAAGGTTCTCTGACAAGAGTGTCCTAAAAGCCTCAAACAACGCTTGTTACATGGCGTAGGACAACCCTTAAACATAAAGTACTTGGATTCTATCTTGAGTTTTAACTCAGTTGAGTTACAGTAGTCTTTTATTTTCTCGGTGCCATCTGCTGTCTCAGATGTTTCATGCATAGCGTTGTGGAGAAGCTCTTGCAGCTCGGCTTAACCGAGTACGAAGCCAAAACCTACACTGCATTGCTCAGGACGCATTTGAACACGGCGACGCAGGCTTCCCAGAAGTCAGGTGTACCCCGAACAAGAATCTACCAGGTCCTTGAGTCGTTGCAGTCGGAAGGGGTGGGTTCGCATCTACTCAGGTGTTCCTCTGTTGTTCAGAGCCGTGGAGCCGAAGATCGTGTTCGAGAAGGTCAAGGGTGATTACGCTGAGCTGCTGGAATCCGTTGAAGCAACGCTAAACAATGAGGTAAAAGACATGAAAGAGAAATTTGTCGTAAAGAAATTCGACATGGGATTAGATGGGTTGAAACAGGAAATCAGGAAAGCGAAAACCGTGGAAATCAACAACGCCACCAACAGCTTCCTAAAGAAAATCAGCGACGCCTTCAATGAAAAAGCCAAAATCAAAGTGCTCCTGTACCCAGGCGAAAAACAACCAAACAGCATGCGCAACGTGGAGACTAAAGAGGCTGAAATCGCCATCGTGAGCATCGTCCGAAGCAAAGAAGTTCCCTCAATGTCCATCATCCTCGATGAAAGCCGAACGTTCACAGCCTTCGAAGACCCAGTTGACCACAAGTTCATCGTGGACGAAATGCTATACGACGAGTGCAATCAGTGCTTCGCAGGCTGGAGCAACATGAGCTGGAACAACACAACACAGACCACAGAGGTGAAATAAAACATGCCGATCGTTGATGGAAAATACGAAGCGAAACTCGGCACAACCTTCGCCACGGCAGAAGAAGGCATCACTGAAATCAAACGGCAAATCCAGAAGTCACGGCGAATCCGAATCAGCAATATCCCTATGCCACTGCTGGATGAGCTGAAACCGCTGCTCAAAGATAAAGACCTCATGGTGATTCTACCCATCGGCGAAGAACCCGACGAAA
Organism: Candidatus Bathyarchaeota archaeon; assembly: GCA_963820675.1. GTDB lineage: Archaea > Thermoproteota > Bathyarchaeia > Bathyarchaeales > Bathycorpusculaceae > UBA11855. Next base: position 40,590 of record CAWGAW010000025.1, read on the forward strand.
CCCTCAAGGAATTGGGGCAAGTGGCGACCACGAAAGCCCGCATCTACACCGACTACAAAGGCACCGAAGCCAACGCAGGCTCAATATATTTCTCCGGCACAGTCTACAACATAACATGGGCAAAAAACGAAATCTTCAACATAGCCACGATGGAATACGGCAAATGTGTCAAATGCATGCAGGGCACGTTTGACGGTGGTTGGCACTACGCCCAAAAATGGTAACCGCTACACCTGTTTGAAATCTTCCACGAATTTTTTTCCCATCTTCGTGAACCGCATCGCCGCTGAGGGATGCACGGTTTCCACGTATCGAACGCCTTCAATCCTGGGTGCTTGCGCTGCGACTTTGCCCATCAACAACGACTGTTTCAGGCTTGATGGTTTCCAGCTGCGTTGCCAAGTAGGGTTTACAGGCTTCGATTTCGTCTGGCAACGGTTTCCGATTTCCGGGCGTGACGTGTTTGACGATGTTGGTGACGAAGATGTCTCCGCGGTTGATGCCGTTTTCCGTGAGAACTTTGTTGAGGAATTTTCCCGCTCTGCCCACGAACGGCTTGCCCGTTTCGTCTTCCTCTTTGCCTGGGTTTTGTCCAACAAGCATTATGCGGGCGTTGTGTGGTCCTTCGCCAGGAACAGCGTGTTTGGCTCCCTGCCAAAGCCTGCATTTTCGGCAACCGTAAATCTGCAGGTTCAATTCGTCAAGGTTCATACGTTTGCACTTGTGGTTGTTTACTGACAGTCACACAGCCTTAAAAAACAATTCTACAATAGTATACCTCAAGCAAGAACACTTGTTCACAGAGTCGTTTCTTCAGGAGTTGACCGTTTGCAGAGAGAAGTCAGCGAGAGATTGTTCAGAGTTTTTCTACGTTATGCTTTTTATTTGGAACCGTTTGCACCGCCAGCAATTTCATTCTTCATTTCCCGAAGACTCGAATTCCTGCAACAGCAAGGCTTAATTTCCGAGTACAAGGCGAACACGAGGCGACTTGGCAAATTCCACTACAAAATCGAGGTTGACTTAAATCTGACTGGAAAACAAGCGTTCTACCTGATCGACGACTTGTTACCTGAACAGATTCAGCATCTAAGGAGGTGATTGGTTTGGCAGATGAAAAGAAGGGTATGATGAAGGTCACACTTGAGGTGGAGATTAACGAGGCGCTGATGGAAGCGATGAAGGAAGGCATGTCGAAGATGCACTGGAAGATGCCTGAAATGATGAAGCGAGAAGAGAAGTAACACGTTCATTTTTTCTTTTTGTTTCTTTTCTCCTTTTGTTCTTTCGGTCTGAAAAGTTAGGTGGATTGTGGTAGTTTGAAATTTCTCATCATGCAAAAAGTCAAGCAGGAAATCCCTCTGGAAAAATGGGCCAAGCTTCTTCCACTGCAGTTTAAGTACTTCGAAAAACTCGAAAACGACAAAACACTCGAGGTTTACTACCACCTTGTCGGGCAACAGGGCAGCTATGCTCGTAGTAAACGTCACCTCAGACGAGCAACTGTCACAGATCATCGGGGAAGATCCAATGTTCTTCAATCTGACACGCGAAATCTACCCGCTGACGACACGGAAAACACACGAGAAACAAATCAGGCAACTCCTCAAAGAACATTGAAAGCCGCAGTGCTATGGCTGTTCTAACCTCAGATTCTTCTGTGCGAGATCCCTTTTGCAGCTAAGTAACCTAACATCTATGGAAATTGATGAACCAAGAAGATAATGAACCCCCACCAAGTCGGAGATGCATTTCTGCTATTGGTAAGTTAGACCCATGTTCTTCATGAATTCAAGGATTCTTTCATACTCTAAAAGGTATTGTTTGCCTTTTTCGGTAAGCTTAAATGAATTCTCAATCAATCCAAGATCGGTAAGGTCTGACAGGTATTTTTTCAACCGGTCGTAAGGCACGTGAATTTGTACCTGAACCTGTGTTAATATTATCTTTTCAGTTTTAGATTGGTCATTAAGTACACTCAGAAGGTCGCCGTAAATTTTCAGTTTATCCCTGCGGGGCATTTTTTTCATTTAATCGACCTTTTTGCTTGAGCTGTAAAAGGTCCTATATGAAACTATAAGAAAAACGACCAAGCTTGCTAAACGAATTAATAAAGCTCCTGTAAATGCAAAATTACTTGCATCAATAGCCCAAATTAGGAACGAATACTGGCTTATCCCAAGCAGAATAAAACCAAATGGAATCCAAATAGTCGTTGGGTCTGGCTTTCTAATGTGACTTCTGAGTGTATAGATAGAAATGTAGACGAGACAAATTATGTTAAAAATCCGAAGGTATTGTTGAGTAGGCATATAACTACTGGCTGCAACTTGTGGAAACATAAATACTGCTGCAACTGAAGCTATAAGAACAGTAACTAACAAACCTAGAGTTATGTCCCACAGTATGCGAGAATTTCTTGCAGGCTCCTTTGAAAAGTAATATGTAACTACCAGGAATGAAAATGCAAATGTTCGTGCAAGAAGTGGAAGCCATGCTAATTCCCCATAGGAAGAATATATTTGGGAGAGTGCTATGGCCCCAAGAATATATGAAATACCAAGAAAAGCAAATCCGAGAGGCAGGCCAAGATACCGACTCTCCCCAGTGAGCCTATAGGGCTTTATCATGAAACGTAGAAGAATGAAGCACAGAATTGCTGACGCGACTTCTACTACTATCCGAATTGTCAGATCGTACATACTCCTAGTCTGTTTGGCATTGTCTATATTTTGTTTTCTCTTGATAATGCTGCAGAGCGCATTTATCCATAATCTCGAAAAATAGTTAACGTGTTTTGTACTCACGATAGGTGAGCGAGTCTTATTAGAAACTTGCCAACAAGTCTGTGTTCAAAAATTAAAAGGAGTATAGAAACAGACAACAATGCAAAACCAAAACTCAACTTCCCGTTTTATTTTGAAGGGGCTGAAAAGGTCTTGGACAAAAAGAAGAAATTGTAACTCACGGAAAGTTGCATTTTCTCTTTTCTCCTTTAAGAAAAGTCGTCCAAGACCTCAGCAAACCCTCTTTTGTAAGTAGCAGCAGTTTTCAAGCCAGTTCTCGCACAATTTGGGGTCTAAACCCGTCTGGCCCGCCATCTGGCTTTAAAGAATGCATCCGTAATCTCAAAAATAGTTAGCGCTTTTTGGTACTCACGATAGGTGAGTGAGGCTTATTAGAACTTGCCAACAATTCCGAACCACGCAAAAATCAAAAGGGAGAATAAAAACAATTGAAACTCTCAACAAACAAAACTAGGATGACATCTATGATCGCAATAGCCCTTTTGATGACTTGTGCTATGCCAACGCTCTGCACGCCAACTCAGGCGCAACTTGCGGCACAACAACCAACCGCCGGATCACTTCCAACCGGCATAACTCCTGACATTACAATTACCACCGAACCCCAACTTAGCTTCCGACCCAACCCAATAGGTCTGGGGCAGAGTCTGCTGATTAACGTATGGCTCCACCCGCCCATTAATGTTCAGCGACAATTCGTCCAAGCTTTCATGGTAACATTCACTAAGCCTGATGGAACAAAAAGCACCGTTGGCCCAATTGACTCCTACCAAGGGGACAGCACCGCATGGTTTGAGTACGTTGTTGACCAGCTTGGCACATGGAAAATAAAGTTTGATTTCGTCGGAATGTGGTTCCCAGCAGGACGATATTACATGGGAAAAATCGTAACCAACACATCAGGCACTGTAATGGGCTCAACCTACTACAAACCCTCGTCTACTCCTGAAGTGGCACTCATAGTACAAGAAGCAGAAGTGCTGTCATGGCCGATGTCCCCTCTGCCAACAGACTATTGGACCCGCCCAGTGAACCCGATAAATAGAGAGTGGTGGCCGATTCTGGGAAGCTACCCACAAACCGGTATCATTGGAGGAGGCACATACTGGCCAGCTAACACGAATAAGTACATGAGCAACTACAACTTTGTTCCATACGTCCAAGGACCAGAAAGTGCTCACGTAGCATGGAAGCGACAACTAAACATAGGAGGCCTTATTGGCGGCACAGCTGGGCAAGTCACGGCAACTCAGCCAGTTAATCCAGTCAGAGGATACCCAACAATAATCTTCGCTGGAAGAGTCTACGACGTTTACACAAAACCAGGAGTCAACAAAACCGCGCAGAGCTACTGGCGATGTTGTGACGTACGTACTGGAGACTTGTTCTGGGAAAGACCACTCGAAACAGGCGAGACAGAGCCGAACATCGTTGAATACGCGGCACAGGGTGAAGAAGTCCCAGGCGCATCTGCTCGTGCCAGCAAGACAATATACCTAGATGCGATAACTGGACCATCAGGATCAAACTCTGGGAGACTGCTAAAATACGACCCATGGATAGGCACCTTAACCATAAACGTAACAGGGCCGTCCACAGGCATGTCGGCAGGCGATTTGTACGCCAACCCCTACGTTTTAAGCGTACAAGATCTTGGCGCTAACGCAGGTGCAAACAGGTACCGCTTGATCAACTGGACTATCGAAAACAACGCTGGTTATGGGTTGCGGGCGCTGGCAACGTAGTTACAGACAATTTCACTCAAAGGATAAAGGGCAATATTACTTGGCCGTTCAGTAGCTTAGGAACCTACGATTTTGAAGCTGGCGTCGCCGTCGTTACAACAGGAATATTGTCATCAGCCACAGGAACAAACGTAGGTCAAGGCATTATGGCTGCTAGTTTGACAACAGGACAACTGTTATGGAACATAACAACTGACGTCAGCACAGGACTTGAAACTTTCTTCGGGACGCCAGGACTCGCGGACCATGGAAAATTCGCTGAACGCATGCAAAACGGGCAATGGTATTGCTGGGATCTGTTCTCTGGGAAATTGGTGTGGAAGAGCACACTGTCAGGTTGGCCTTGGGGAGTGTTCGGAGCTTACTCCACGGTTTCAGCCTACGGCCTAATATACTCATATGATTACGTCGGCGTTCACGCAATCGATTGGGAAACGGGGAAAACTGTCTGGAACTTTATGTCGCCAACTACTTATCCCTATGAAACTCCCTACGAAGGAAACTACTCTTGGCATGGCGCCGCCAAAGCTGCAGACGGCAAACTCTACGTTTACAATGGTGAACATACTCCCAGCCAACCCGTGACGCGAGGATGGAGACTCTACTGCCTCAACGCCACCACCGGAGAACATCTTTGGGATATACCGATAGGTGAGCTCATCTGGAACACAATATGGTTTGGACAAGGCGGCATTCCAGGTTCTCGGATCTTCCAAGGCGCTATTGCAGAGGGTTACCTGATACACACCAACGAATACGACGGATACTTGTATGCATTTGGTAAAGGCAAAAGTGCCACAACAGTTACAGCACCTGATCTCGTTGTGCCGAAGGGAAACGGCGTCGTGATAAAAGGCACAGTGCTAGACTTGTCTCCAGCTCAGCCAGGAACACCTTGCGTGTCTAAAGAGTCAATGAGCACCCAAATGGAGTACCTGCACATGCAGTACCCAATCGACGGCATCGCCCACAACGTTACGATGACAGGAGTTCCAGTCACACTAACCGCTATAGACCAAAACGGAACCGGCATAAACATCGGAACAGCTACAACAAGCGCATACTACGGCACATTCGAGATGGCATGGACGCCCACAGCCGAAGGCACCTACAAGATCATCGCTTCATTCGCAGGCGACGACTCGTATGGAAGTTCAGCAGCGTCAACCGCAGTGTCAGTTGGTCCAGCACCAGCCCCAATACGGTTCCCAGAGCAAGTAACGCCTCCAGACTACACTATGATGATCTTGGGTGTGGGAATAGCAGTCATAATCGCAGTTGCTATAGTTGGAATTATACTGTATAGGAAGAAGTAGTCGATGGCAGAGGCAACAAAAACTCAACTTCCCATTTTCTTGAGTGTATATCGGAATGAAAAAGGGCTGAGAAGGCTTCGGGCGTCAAAACATACTTATGCCGTGAAGAGGAAGTTTGCATCTTTCTCTTTTCTCCTTTGGGTTGGCGCCCGGAGCCTCAGCAAACCCAAGTTGAGTGGGCTTCTCACAAACGCCTTGCTGGGAACACGCATGCGAATAATATTTGAGGCGAATTCTTGATTTCTCATCAGAGTTATTGATGATTTATGGCTTCGCATTTTTTATGGCGTTAAGTAGTGGCACTCACGATAGGTGAGGTAGGCTTAAGAGAAGCTTGCTAACAATTCGGACGCAAGTAAAAAATTGAAAGGAAAATAAAAATGCGTGAAGGGGCTGAAAAGGCTTCGGGCGCTATAATATTACTTACCCTTAAGGGAAATTTCATTCTTTCTCTTTTCTCCTGTACTTTAAGCGCCCGGGGCCTCAGCAAACCCTTCGAAACTCGCAACAGAAATTAAGGGAGAGACAAAAAAAGGAGAAATAACTTATGCGCATTGAAAGAACAACGCAAACAAAGGCAACATACGCAAAAACAGTAGCAACAGCTTTCCTGATACTCTCGATGTTCTCGATGGCTTTCATCTCTACGGCGTCCGCAGCTGGGTCAATAACGCTAACTCCGAATGCCCAGGCACCTGGAGGAACAGTAACCGTTACAGGCACAGGCTTCGGCGCGACAAAAGCTATAGGCATAGGACTTGGAGCAGAGGTAGCTGTGACCGGCGAAGCCCACAACATTCCTAGTCCCTCTGGTACGGGTCCGTTTACGGCCACAGTAAATCATCCTCCGATTAAACCAGGTTCCTTTAGCTATCACTGTACCGTTAGCTCAGACACTAACGTTGTAGAATCCGATTATACCGATAAAGGCGACGGAACGCTAGCAACCGATAGCACCTACGCTCTCAACCCCTTTGTAAATTATGCTGCAGGCGCATTTGGCCGCTCTACCACATCGGCATGGGATGGCTATACTGTAGTGTTTACCGCCACCTATACTGGCTACCAATACAACGTGACCCTCGCCGGTAACCCAAGCACGACTTCCTCAGGCACCTTCACAGCCACGATAACAGTCCCTGCAGGGCTGGCTAACGGCAACTACAACGTCACCGCGATAGATTCTGGGGGAGCTCGAGCGGTCGCTACGCTCACCGTGAACAACGCTATTCCCGAGGTGTTGCCTGTGGGAACCATAATGCTGCTAACGATGTTAGCTGTGGCAGCGGGTTCATGGTACTTCCGAAAACGACCAACAGTCACCACTAATACGCCATAAACCTGGAAAACAAAGAAGCTCCATTCCCTTTTTTTCTTTTTTTCCAACGTTAACGAGTCCGAGAGTAGCGCCGCTGTTACATTAGAATTTGATGTTTTTTTCAATAAGCTGAAACCGAAGAGACGTATATTTCATACTGATCAATAACATCAATGTCTGACGCAGAAGGAGACAGATAGAAGATGACCTGTTTCATTTGATCACTCGCCAAAAGAAACGCGACTCCTCCCATCGTAGTATTAGAGCTGGCTGTCGGAACTGTGACGCCTTTTGCCTTTGGGACTTCAACAATGCTACCGTTCCAACTATAGAACCTTATACCCAAATTGACCGAGCTAACGTAGCTGCCTGTTATGTTGCCGATGGATGCACCAAAGTCTGCAGAGGTGTAATCGTTTCTGACTGAGGCACCTATGTTCAAAGCAGGAGCTCCCCCTCCTGTCACGCCACCAGAGTATGAGTTTGTGCGGTTGAGAGAGTTAGTTCGTTTGGGTTTGGGTTTGTGGACTCAAAATTGATCCCACGCTCGCTCCGTCCGTAACATGGGGCAAGGTAGGACGTGATGTGTAATTGAGGTCAAGTGCTTAAATATTGCTTACATGCAGAGAATTAACTAAACTAGTGCTCGTGAGTTTTCGGGGGGCCATGTTCTCTAACGCCCGCCCGATCCAAAAAGGGACAAAGTCAAATGGTGTGTGTTTCAGCGTCCGATCAGCCGAGGCAACACTTCAGGGTACTGCAGGTCCTGTTACGGGCGTTTTGTTCTGCAACCCGCGGGAGCCGCAGCGAAGATAACGCTGAGGCGACGTGGTCAAGAATCCTTGACTGAACCTTAGTCAAGAAACCCTGGCAAGAACCCTTTTAATCCGCGATTAGACTCCTGATTTTTTGGGGGAACGCATCTCACGTGAAAAGAGCTACAGTTTTGCTGGTCATTTCTGCTATTGGTAAGTTAGGCCCATGTTCTTCATGAATTCAAGGATTCTTGCATACTCCACAAGGTATTGTTTGCCTTTTTCAGTAAGCTTAAATGAGGTATCCCCTTCAATCAAACCAAGATCGGTAAGTTCTGACATGTATTTTTTCAACCGGTCGAAGGGCACGTTAATCTGCACCTGAACCCGTGTTAATACTATCTTTCCAGTTTCAGAGAGGTCATTAAGTACACTCAGAAGGTCGCCGTAAATTTTCAATTTATCCCTGCGGCTAATTCTTTTCATTTAATCGGCCTTTTTGCTTGAGAGCTGTAAAAGGTCCTAATTGAAACTAAAAGAAAAACGACCAAGCCTGCCAAACGAATTAGCAAAGCTCCTGTAAATGCAAAATTACTTGCATCAATGACCCAAATTAGTAACGAGTACTGGCTTATCCCAAGCAGAATAAAACCGAAGGGAATCCAAATAGTCGTCGGGTCTGGATTTCTTACGTGACTTCTGAGTGTATAGAAAGAAAGGTAGGTGAGACAAATTATGTCAAAAATCCGAAGGTATGGTTGAGTAGGCATGTAACTACTGGCTGCAAGTTGTGGAAAGATAAGTACTGCTGCAACTGAAGCTATGAGAAAAATAATTAACAAACTTAGGGTTATGTCCCACAGTAATCGAGTATTTTTTGAAGCCTTCTTTGAAAAGTAATATGTAACCACTAGGAATGAAAATGCCAATGTTCGTGCAAGAAGCGGAATCCATGCTACTTCCAAATAGGAAGAAAATAGCCCGGAGAGTGCTATAGCCCCAAGAACGTATGATATACCAAGAAAACAAAATCCAAGAGGCAGGCCAAGATACCGACCCTCCCCAGTGAGCCTATAGGGCTTTATCATGAAACGTAGAAGAATGAAGCACAGAATTGCAGACGCGACTTCTACTACTATCCGAATTGTCAAATCGTACATAATCCTGGTCTGTTAGGTCCAAGCCTTTATTTCATTTTCTCTCGTTGAATGCTTAAAGTGTACTCACGATAGGTGAGCGACGCTTATTAGAAACTTGCTTACAATTCGGACGCACGTAAAAATTGAAAGGAGAATAAAAGCAATTGAAACTCTCAACAAACAAAACTGAGATGACAGCTATAATAGTTATATTTCTATTGATGGCTTCAGTAACGTTACTGGCGATGCCAGTCCAAGCACAATCTCCAACTCAAAATATACAAACACACTACACGGGTGGACCGCTACCAGCCGGCGTTACCCCCAACGCGACGGTCGACACAATTCCCTACCTTAGCATAAGTCCTAACCCCATTGGAGTGGGCGAACAGTTACTGGTCAACATATGGGTTCAACCTGCACTGCAAATGAACCGAGCCCACACAGGATACACAGTGACATTCACAAAGCCAGACGGAACCACCGACACAGTCGGCCCCATGAATTCCTATTGTGCAGACACAACGGCATGGTTCGAATACGTAGTCGACCAAGTTGGAACATGGAAGGTAAAGTTCAGCTTCGCAGGAGACTACTACCCAGCAGGATACTACTACAACGGGCTAGTTTACCCAAGCCTCGCAGCAATAGGCCCTTACACTGTAAGCGCGTTCGGAGGCCCAACACTCCTCGATTCAGCCTACTACAAGCCCTCGTCAACCGCAGATGTGGAACTCACCGTTCAATCAGCACAAGTGATGTCTTGGCCTCCATCTGCGCTTCCAACAGGCTACTGGACACGCCCAGTATCAGCAATGAACAGACAGTGGGCTTCAATCACAGGAGACTACCCGTACATCGGCCATATGAAGAATCCGCCCCCAAAGACGAACTCGTACGCCAGCAACTACAAGTTCACTCCGTATGTCCAGGCACCAAATAGCGCACATATAGTCTGGCAAAGACAAGGAGCCATAGCGGGAATCATGGGAGGAGACTTTGGACAGAAGTTCTATGGTTCAGGAGAGGGCAGCTACGCGGGCACTCCGAGCATAATCTTCGAGGGAAGATGCTACCAAACCGTCACAAAAACAGCAAAAACACTAATCAACGGCACCTACTACGACCAGCCCACAAGCGTATGGCAATGCTATGACCTGCGAACAGGAGCAGTATACTGGGAACAAACAGGCATCAACGCACTACCCACAGCCATTTCATACGTCGGAAGCGGAGAAGCTGTGCCAGGCGCGAGCCAATCACAAGTAGGCACGGGCGCAAACCTGGTGGCAATAAGCGGCGGAAGACTGCAAAAGTACAATCCATACACAGGAGCCGTAAGCCTAAACATCTCAATCGCCCCAATAACCTCAGGAACCATCTACAGCGACCCATACGTGCTAAGCGTACAAACACTCGGCTCAGGCGCAAGCGCTCAATACCGTCTGATCAACTGGACAATGGCAGGATCTGACACGAACTTCACCAACAGAATAATGAGCAACATATCTTATCCGTTCAGCAGCATAGGCACGGCTGATTATGAATCCATGATAGCTGTTACGACCCTGTCGTATACTCCCAGTGCAACGGGCGTCGCTACAGAAGTATACATCGAAGCTGCCAGCTTGAAAACAGGACAACTGCTGTGGAACGTTTCATCCGGCGTCGGTTATCCGCTTTTCAGCTTCGCTACGGCATGCTCTGACCACGGAAAATTCGCTGTACGCTTCGACAACGGGTACTGGTATTGCTGGGATCTATACTCAGGGAAACAATTGTGGAAGAGCCAGACGGAGGATATGCCTTGGGGGTCTTTCGGGGCTTACAACGTGGCTTCATGTTACGGCCTGCTGTACGACTTTAGCTACGCTGGTCTCTATGCCCTTGATTGGGACACTGGCAAGATAGCTTGGCACTTCATCGCGCCATGCGTGCCGTTTGAGTCTCCATGGTATCCATCGATGGCTTTCTTCGGAGCCAGCCCACAAGTGGCTGACGGAAAACTCTACATATCAAACGGCGAGCACTCCCCCACATCGCCCCTAGCGAGAGGATGGACATTCTACTGCGTCAACGCCACAACCGGCGAAGAAATATGGAACATCAGCAGCCGTGGAAGCGCAGGCGCCGTATCTGACGGATACCTAACATTCGACAGCGTGTACATGGGATACATGTACGTCTTCGGCAAAGGCCAATGTGCCACAACAGTCACTGCATCGCCGAAAACCATCGCTAACGGAGCACAAGTCCTCATCGAAGGCACAGTACTAGACCAATCTCCAGCCCAACCAGGCACCCCATGCGTCTCCAAAGACTCGATGAAAACGCAGATGGAGTACCTTCACATGCAATTCCCAATCGATGGAACTTGGCATAACATAACAATGACAGGCGTCCCAGTGACCCTGACAGCCATTGACTCAGCGGGCAACGTGATAAGCATAGGTACAGTCACAACAAACGCTTACTACGGAACCTTCAGCTACGCATGGACTCCACCGAAAGAAGGCACCTACCAAATAACTGCCTCCTTCACAAGCGACGACTCGTACGGCAGCTCATCAGCCGCAACCGCTGTAGCAGTTGGTCCTGCACCAACCAACACACAACCAAGCGTGACCACCCAAGTCGTGGACACCACACCAATCCTATACGCCGTGATTGGAGTAGGCATCGCAATAATAATCGCTGTCGCTCTGGCTGTACTGACACTCAGAAAAAGATAGCAAAACAGAAAGCGGAGAAACAACTCAACTTCCCTTTTTTCGAATGAATATCGGAATCAAAATGGGGCTGAGAAGGCTTCGGGCGACTAAAATACTGTTACAGTGAAGAGGAAGTTTGCATTCTTTCTCTTTTCTCCATTAAGTTTGGGTGCCCGGAGCCTCAGCAAACCCTCTTAGTTTGTAAGTAAATGCGGTTTTCAAGTAGGTTCTCGCCCCATTTGGGGTCTGAGCCGTCTGGCTCGCCATCTGCCTTCAAAGTATGCGTCCGTAATCTCGAAAAATGGTCGGCGCTTTTTGGTACTCACGATGGGTGAGTGTGTCTTATTAGAAACTTGCTAACATTTCTGAACCACGCAAAAATCAAAAAGGAGAATGAAAACAATTGAAACTCTTAACAGACAAAGCTAAGCTGACATCTATAATCGCTATAGTTCTTTTGATTACTTCAGTTGCTCCGATTGCGTTGCTTGTTCAGCCAGCCGAAGCTCAACTAGCCTCACAGCAGCCAGTCAGTGGACCGCTACCAAGCGGCGTCACGGTTGATGCAACCCAGGACACCAGAGCTTTCCTGAGTTTTAGACCAAACCCGATAGGTTTAGGCCAGTCACTGCTTGTTAACATGTGGATCAACCCCGGAGTTTCCTCGAACGATCGGCTAATTCCTCAAGGGTATGTGATCACAATCACGAAGCCAGACGGAACCAAGAATTCGATGACGCTGGATTCCGAGCCTGCTACTACTGCGAGCTTGGTTTGAAATGAGTCCAGATCAGGTTGGCACATGGAAATTCAAGTTTGAGTTCCTCGGCACATATTTCCCAGCGGGACGTTACTACAATGGAAAAATCGTGACGAACTCATCGGGTACATTGTATGGCTCAGCTTATTACAAGCCCAGTTCTACTGCAGAGCAGACTCTAACCGTACAGCAAGACTTCGTATGGTCCTGGCCTATAGCTGCGCTGCCAACCGACTATTGGACACGCCCTGCTTCGCTCAACAACAGAGAATGGTGGCCAATCCTAGGAAACTATCCGGGCAATGGCTATAACGGCAATGGCTACGCTAATTGGAACACAGTCTACCCTGACACCAACCCATACGATAGCCCTGGCGTTTACAATTTCATACCATGGGTCCAAGCACCCAACACTGCACACGTAGTATGGAAAAGATTAGGCGCAATTTCTGGACTGATCGGTGGACCAGCAGGACAGTATGGAACTACCAGCAGTCCTGGGAGTCCCAGCGTGGTGTATGCGGGAAGGTGCTACCAGACGGTTACAAAGGCAAATGGAACCAGTGTCGCACAGTGCTATGACTTACGAACCGGGGAAATATACTATGAAGTAACAGGCGGCATAACTCCTACAGACGTTATATACTACAATCCAGTAGCATCAGGCACTACAATTGGTGCTGAAGAATTGGGCTCTGCAACTTGGTCTGTGGAGCTCATATCGATAAGCGGCTCGTACCTTAGAAAGATCAATCCATACACTGGAGCTATGACTGGCAACTACTCGATATCTCCCCTGTCGGGAGGCACTTTATGCAATCAGCTCGGTGGCTACGTCTTGAACGTGCAGGATCTTGGCGCCGCAGCAACTAACGCAACCGGTGGACGCTACCGTTTAATCAACTGGACCACACGAGGAACTAGCACTACTTTGACTTCACGAATAGTAAGCAACATAACTTGGCCATGGAGTCAATTGCCTACGAACACGTACACAGCCGCAACCGGCATATTAGTTGCAGATTTCAATGCAGGGATAGCTGCATATGTCACTAGAACCTACCAAACAGGATCGAACATCTATTGGGAGATAAACGTGACCGCAGCCTCTTTGACCACGGGGCAGATGCTGTCATGGAAAGTGATGCTGCCAGATGAAGGAACTTACAGCGCAAGTTGCATTATCGCTGATCACGGAAAAGTGGCATTTCTGACGCAAAAGGGGTATTTTCTTGCATACGACTTGTTTACAGGACAATTGGCGTGGAAAAGCGAGACGATGGAGTATCCTTGGGCCTCGACTAGCTTCGGAGCTTACGCAATTCAGTCGGCTTACGGCATGTTCTTTAGACAGTCCTACGCTGGCGTCTACGCATTCAACTGGACCAATGGAAAAATAGTGTGGAACTATAAAGCGCCTGCTTACGCAAACTTCGAGAGTCCCTACATCGAAGATGGACAAGAGGAGTACGCATTCAACGGCGGTGCAGAAATTGCTGACGGAAAGATGTACGTATACAACACTGAGCACACACCCACTTGGCCCATGACCAGAGGATGGGGTCTCCACTGCATTAACATCACCACAGGCGAACTCATATGGAAAGTAAACAATCCTATGACTCAGGGCGCTATCGCTGACGGGTATCTGACAGCTGCCAACCCGTGGGACGGGTACATGTACGTCTTTGGCAAGGGCAAGAGCGCCACAACAGTCACAGCACCCTTGACTGAAGTCTCCAAAGGCTCAAGTGTGATGATCGAAGGCATGGTGCTAGACCAATCGCCCGCTCAGCCAGGCACTCCGTGTGTTTCTAAGGGTTCGATGGAGACGCAAATGGAATACTTGCATCTGCAAAAGCCGATCGACGGAATATGGCATAACTTAACCATGACTGGTGTCCCAGTGTCACATTCACAGCTATAGCCTCCGACGGTACCTACACGAACGTCGGCACAGTCACTACTGACGCTTACTACGGCACTTTCGAGCTGCGCGTGGACTCCGCCCAACGAAGGCACCTACAGGATAATTGCCTCGTTCGCAGGCGACGATTCGTACGGCAGCTCAGCGAGCAGCAACCGCCATCTCGGTAGGTCCAGCGCCAGCCACAGATACAAATCCCACAGCAAGCAACACCTGCAGACTACACAATGACAATCATTGGCGGAGTTGTCGCGGTCATAATCGCAGTTGCCATAGCCGCAATAGCAATCATTCTGGTAGGCGAAAACGCTAAATACCGCTCTCACACGACCCAATTTCCCTTTTCTTTGTTTTCCTGCAATATCCCGAAAAATTCTTGTGTTTCCGTTGAAGGAGTTCTTTCTGAACCACTTATTTTCTCTTGGTAATTGCTTAAAGTGTGCCTCCGCAATCTCAAAAAAAGTTATCGTTTTCGGCACTCACGATAGGTGAGCGAGGCTTATTAGAAACTTGCTAACAATTCTGGCCCACGCAAAAATTGAAAGGAGAATAAAAGCAATTGAAACTCTCAACAAACAAAACTAAGATGACAGCTATAATCGCTATAGTTCTTATGATGACTTCAGTTACTCCAATTGCGCTGCTAGTTCAGCCAGTCCAAGCTCAAGAAAACATAACACACGGCGGAATGCCCACAGGAACCGGTTCAGGAATCAGCGGAGCATTACCAGCCGGCGTTACTCCCAGTATAACAGTTGACGACAATGCTTGGCTAAGCTTCAGACCTAACCCAGTCGGAATTGGCCAGACCATACTGGTTAACATGTGGACCACTTCACCTGTTAGTCCGATGCGATTTCATCAAGGATACAAAGTTACAATCACGAAACCTGACGGCACCAAAGTAGTCGTCGGCCCGATGAATTCCTATGCTGCTGACGCTACTGCATGGTTTGAATACGTTGTTGACCAAGTTGGCACGTGGAAACTCAAGTTTGATTTCCCTGGAGAATATTATCCAGCGGGACAATGGTACAATGGATACCTAGTGGCGAACACGAGCGGTTTAGGCTATTACCTTAATTCAGCCTACTACCAACCCTCCTCCACTGCAGAACAAGAACTCACGGTGCAGACGGCACAAGTGTACTCTTGGCCTCCATCACCGCTACCAACCGACTACTGGACACGACCAGCGCACCTTGAGAACAGAGAATGGTGGCCCATCCTAGGCAACTACCCAGCTAACGGCATCGTCGGAGGAGGACCAAACTGGCCAGCGAACACGAATGTATACATGAGCAACTACGAGTTCATTCCATACGTTCAAGCCCCAAACACAGGACACATAGTGTGGAAACAACAGCAAGCTGACGCCGGAATAATCGGAGGCACAGCAGGAGAATACAGCATTAGTGGATTTGCTAGCGTTCCCAGCCTAATCTACAATGGACGATGCTACCAAACCATGACAGTACCAGTGAACGGTGTACCAACAAGCTGCGCAGTATGCTATGATCTGCAAACTGGAAAACAATACTACGCGATACCAGTCTCACAAGGCGGTGTAACGCCCTACGCGATCTCGTATACCCGAGCGACAGCCGTTGCCGTGGAGGGAGCTACAGAATCCAACACATACTCAGTGGACCTTATGTCGCTAGCTAGCAACAGACTGATAAAAATCAACCCATGGACTGGAGCTGTGACACTTAACGTGACAGGCATGACGCCAACAACACTTGGCGGCAGTCAAGGCAGCACCGAAAAAACCGGCTTCTACAAGGACCCCTACGTCTTGAGCGTTCAGACCACTGGCTCAGGTGCGAGCACAAAGTATTTCTTGATCAATTGGACAACAGCTGGAACGTCAACAAACTTCACTACCAGAATACAAAACAATGTCACCTTACCATGGGGCTACGTGAATTGGGGAGGCGGCATTCTAGGCTTCAATGGCTACGCAGCCGATTTCGAAACTAACGTGTTGATATGGATGGTCGGTGTCGCTCCTCTGGGAGTAGGTGTATACTATGGAACATGGATGATGGCTGCTAACATGGCGACTGGGCAACTCCTATGGAACAGAACATACCCCGAAACCCGATACAGCACAGCATGTCTCTGCGCAGACCATGGAAAAGTTGCATGTCTAATGGAGAAAGGGTACTACGAGGCTTTCGACGAATTCACAGGGAATTCAGTGTGGAAGAGTGACCTGATGAGCTTATCCTTGGGGATCAGATAGCTTCGGAGCCTACGCTGTTCAGTCAGCGTACGGTCTTCTCTACAGGGAAAGCTACGACGGCATCTACTGTTTCAACTGGACCAACGGAAAAATAGTCTGGTTCTACAAGGCTCCCGCTGTTGCCTACGAAACGCCATACACTGATGTCAATGGTTCAGGAACCTATTCATTCAACACAGGAGGATTCGTTGCTGATGGAAAACTGTACACATACAACACCGAGCACACGCCCACATATCCGCGCACGAGAGGATGGAAACTTCACTGCATCAACGCTACAACGGGTGCAAGGCATTTGGACTATGATGGGCTCACAGAGCATAGGAGGTGTCTCTGACGGATATCTCGTAACGGGCAACCCAGACGACGGATATCTGTACACCTATGGCAAGGGCAAGAGCGCAACAACAGTCACCGCACCAGACACAAGTGTACCACTTGGAACTACACTGACGATAAAAGGCTCAGTACTAGATCAATCACCGGCACAGCCCGATACGCCATGCGTCTCCAAAGATTCAATGACCACGCAAATGCAGTACCTGCACTTCCAGTTGCCACAGAACGGACTCTGGAACAACGAAACTATAACTGGTGTTCCAGTAAGCCTGACCGCCATCGACTCCAAAGGCACAGTCATCGACATTGGAACAGTCACAACGAACGGATACTATGGCACATTCAGCAAAGCGTGGACGCCACCTAACCAGGACACATACACCATAGTTGCTTCGTTCCAAGGCGATGACTCTTACGGAAGCTCCGGAGCAGCAACCGCCGTGACCGTCGGACCCGCACCGCAGACACCAGAAACACCAACGTACCCAATTCCGCCTGACTACACAATGACAATCATTGCCGGAGTAATTGCAGTAATCATCGCAGTTGCCATAGCCGCGGTAGCAATCATCCTGATAGGCAGAAAACGATAAACACACACAGCAAAGCAGCTAAGACTCAACTTCCCTTTTCTTTGTTTCAACCAGTTGCGCAGTTTGGAAGGGGCTGAGAAGGCTTTAGGCATATGTATGCGGTTTCAGCTTTGTTTGCAAAAGAGAGTTTGCATGTTCTCTTTTCTCCTTTAGAACCCCAAAGCCTCAGCAAACCCTTCCTATGAATAGCATTGCAACTTAACCGTTTAAAGACGGGTCTCAGAGCGAGTTGCGTATGGTTACGATTCAACGTCGAAAATCAAAAAAGTCCTACTTGCACAGCAAGTACGTCTACGTTTACGAGAGCGCTGTGCAAATCATTCACAGTAGCTAGCTAGCTGGCTTATCCCCAAGTTTCGCCCCCGCTTGCTTTGTCCGAAAAAAACAGACAAAAAAGCTCTGTCTTCAAATTACCATAAATGCTTAATTGTAAGGCTTCACGAAAAGAGACTTCCAAGCGCGCGCTAAGGTCTTTTGGGCAAGTCTATACCATTGCATTTTATCGCGACTTTCGGAGCCAAGGAGAACGTAAAGTAGGTCTGCGTCAACAACAGCGTTTCCACTCGATCAATATTGCCAAGGTCGCGAATATCTCCCACAAGCTGGGCCAACTGCTGCATGTTCTTCAACCTTGCCCAAGCAAAAAAATCATAATCTCCAATGAGTTCAATGATCATGTACAAGTCAGGTATTTGCTTGAGACTCTCCAGAACATCTTTCTTTTTTACCTCCCGCGCACAGGATAGCATCAAGAAGACCGTGCCTTCATCGCCCAGTTTGTGTCCATCTATCAATATCGTACACTGTTTGATTGTTCCTTCCTTTTTCATTCTTTCGTACCTTTTTCTGACGGTTTCGTGAGACACGCCGATCTTCTTCGCTATGCGTGAAAAAGGTGCCTGCGCATCCGCCATCAGTTCGGCAAGAATCTGGACATCAACGGCGTCCATTGTTATCAGCCTTCGTTATGTTGACTGGCTCGAAGGTTTTGCCGTAATTGAAGTATGGTTCCCCAGACCATATGTTAATGGCAACTCGGTTTATTCCTCTGATATTCTTGATGATCGACGTGACGTTGTTGAGCTCTTGGATGTCGCGTCCCCGAATGAGCGTGCACAAATTGTACCGCCCGATGCTCTCAGCACAAATGATCACATTTTCCATCGCTCTTATCGTCTGCTTTACCTGAGCTTCTGACGAATCTGCCGCATCGATAAGTAGCGTTGCATAGAGCGGATAACCGAACACTTCTCCATCGGTTACGAAGCGGGTCCCCACAATAACGCCCTCCCGTCTCAGGCGTTCTATTCTCCTAAGAACTGCGCTTGAAGTTAATCCACATCTCTCTGCTATTTTTTTGAGGCTCGACCTCGCATCTTCTATCAAAATATTCAAAATCATAACGTCGAGTTCGTCAAGCCGCAACCCAACACTCATAGTTTTAAGACGATAACCCTCCAATCATATATCCTTTGCCATACAGTTCGACACTGCACACAAATTATTGATAAAATGGCAATAGTTGCGCAAGACAGGTATAGAGTCAATTATTTCAAATAATTGGTTCAAATTGTGGAAAAGCTTAAAAACGAAACCAATGAACATGGGTATCATAAAATTTAGGAGAAAAAGCAAAAATGCGAATATCGAACGTCAAAACAAAACTAGCAGTTGCAGTAGCCATTGCATTTCTCATATCTTCCTTCACCTCAGTAGTGATTCAAGTACAGGCTCAAGCACACGGCGGAACACCTGGCAATATAACGGGTGGACCTTTGCCAGCTGGCGTAACTCCTGCATTCACCGTCAAGGATGACGCATTCCTAAGTTTCAGCCCCAGCACTATTGGAATAGGTCAGACCCTGCTCGTCAACCTATGGTCAATTCCACCACCAGGAGCAAACCGGGCACACACTGGATATACCGTAACCTTCACGAAGCCAGATGGAACAACCGACGTGGTCGGCCCCGTGAACTCCTTCGTCGCAGACGGAACGTACTGGTTCACGTATGTCCCTGACCAAATAGGCACATGGAAAGTCCAATTCAAATACCCCGGAGACTACTACCCCGCTGGACGCTACGTCAACGGATTGCTAAACAATTCAGCACCCCCAGGCTCAAGCTTCATGGACCAGCGTGACTACCCCTCAACATACTACGTTCCCGCCACTACCCCAGAGCAAACGCTTGAAGTGATACAGGCACAAGTGCTTTCGTGGTATTCGGCGTTGCCAACAGATTATTGGACCAGACCAATATCGCCAGAGAACAGAGAATGGTATGCCGTCGGAGGAAACTACCCCTGGTCATACTACAACAGCGCCGAACGTTATGCCGGCCCGTTCACACAAGCCCCTAACACAGCACACATCGTCTGGAAACAGCAGGTCGCCTTGGCAGGTCTTATCGGCGGCGAAACCGGAATCTACGGACTTCAGAGCACGCCAGGCACTCCGAGCGTAATCTACATGGGTCGATGCTACCAAACCATGACCGTGCCAATCAATGGAGTTCCAACAAGCTGCGCAGTCTGTTACGACCTGAGAAGCGGACAACAGTACTATTCCATACCAGTAGCTCAAGGTGGAATAACACCCTCATACCTCTCATACGTCAAACCAACCACAGCTGGAAGCGTACTCGGCACGGAATCAAACGCCTTCACAGTGGATTTGATGACCATCAGCGGCGGAAGACTCTACAAAATAAATCCACTAACTGGAGCCATCTCACTCAATGCATCGATTTCACCCCTTACAACAGGCGCCTTCCATAGCAACAACTACATGGTAAGCGTCCAAACAATAGGCTCTGGCGCCAACGCCACATACCGTTTGATTAATTGGACCACAGCAGGAACCAGCACCACCCTCACCAGCAGAATAATCAGTAACATAAGTTGGCCAGTTAGCAGCGCACCTGGAGGAATCACAGGAATAATGGCAGATTTCGACACAGGCATCTGCATTGGAACAGTCGCTGGCATCTTCGGATCAGCCTCGAACGGCGCACCTGTAACGGGAGACTTTGGCCTAGCCGCCGGAGCGTATGGAACCCGTGTAGTCGGCATCAGCATGATAACCGGACAAGTGCTGTACAACTTTACTACTGACGACTCATCATTTAACCCTGGCTCGGATTCTTTTGGGGAAGGCAAAATCGCTATACCAATGGATGACAGAGTCATCGACTGTTATGATCAAAACAGCGGAAAACTAGTGTGGCGAAGCACAGAGCTCGACTATCCATACGGAGGCTTCGGTTCATACCAAGGGGAATCAGCATACGGACTGTTCTACTGGCAAACATACGACGGAGTATGTGCTTACAACTGGTCGACAGGAAAAAGAGTTTGGCACTTCCAATACGCAAGCGTTCCATTCGAGAGCCCATACGCAATGGTTAACGGCACCAACGAATACCCATTCTTCGGCTCGGGCTTATTGCAGATGGAAAATTCTACACATACAACACTGAACACACACCAACACAGCCTATCCAAAGAGGTTGGCGAATCTTCGCACTCAACGCAACCACAGGCGAAGAAATCTGGAACCTAACAGGCCCAATGGCACCAGGCGCAGTCGCCGACGGATACCTAACAGCTGGCAACGCCTATGATGGATACATGTACGTATTTGGCAAAGGAAGAACCGCCACAACCGTCACTGCTCCAGACGTCGCCATACCTAAAGGAAACGGAGTAGTCATAAAAGGCACAGTCTTAGACCAGTCTCCGGGTCAACCAGGCACACCCTGTGTCTCAAAAGACTCAATGAGCACTCAGATGGAATACTTGCACATGCAGCATCCAATCGACGGATACAACCACAACATCACCATGACCGGCGTCCTAGTAACGCTAACTGCAATCGACGATAAAGGCACTTACATCAACATAGGCACAGCTACAACCAGCGCGTACTATGGCACATTTGAAATGGCATGGACGCCGCCAGCGGAAGGCACATACAAAATCATAGCTTCATTCGCCGGAGACGACTCCTACGGCAGTTCAGGAGCAGCAACCGCCATGCTCGGTAGGTCCAGCGCCAGCCAATACACAACCAAACGTCGACACACGCAAGTCCGCTTGACAACACACCAATACTGTACGCTGTTATTGGAGTAGGCGTCGCATTGATAGTCGCAGTCGCCATAGTCGGAATAATACTTTACAGGAAGAAGTAATCGATGGCGAGAGGCAAAAAAAATTCCACAATTTTCCCTTTTTTTAAAGAATATCGGAATCAAAAGGGGCTGAGAAGGCTTCGGGCGTAAAAAAGAAACTTATGCCGTGAAGAGGAAGTTTGCATTTTCTCTTTTCTCCTTTAAGAAGCTGCCAAAGCCTCAGCAAACCCTTCCTATGAATAAGCTTTGCAACTTAACCGTTTAAAGACGGGTTTCAGAGCGAGTTGCGTATGGTTACGATTCAACGTTGAAAATCAAAGAAGTCCTACTTTGCACAGCAAGTACGTCCTCTACGTTTACGAGCGCGCTAAGAATAAGCTCTTGAAGCGCTTCAGAATAAGCTCTCACCTCCCAGCACCTGAATCATCCCCGACAGCCCAGAAACAAACACCCTCACAAGAATCCTGACGAAATCTGAAAACTTCCAAATTCAGCAATTCTAACCTTCTTCTCACGCACGAGCCACGTTTTCGCGTTTGTTTGGCCTTTTCGACACCCCTTCCACCGTTCGACTTGATCTCAAAGAATCAGAAAAATCTAAGAGAAAGTTCGACCCAACAACTGTTAGGGAAAGAGGCAGTGAGTTCATTCACGAGCTAAAAGAAGAAGAAAACTGATGGCAGACTTCTGGTGGGCAATTCCCCTTGTCTTACTCACTATCGTGATTGTTTATTTCTCACTTTTCAAAATTCTTAAACTTCTCTACCGAGAACATTTCGGGTGGTTTATCGCTTCTATCATTTTTCTATCTCCCTTCGGATTCGTCTTGTTACAAGCTCGAAACCTGCTAGAAATCATGTGGATGTTGTTGCTTACTCCATTCTACGCAGTGCTAGTTCTCTCATTGTCCACAGTCTGGGTTGTGCGCTTCTATTGCATGGCTTTTGCCACTCTCTCGATTGCCCAGTTCCTGCTCCAAAAGGGAAACCCGCAAAACGAGTTACAAAGCGGGAGCAAGTTCGAAATGTTCTTGGCACAGCACCTGAAAGGACGAATTTATCGTGCTGCGAGAGGCGAGACACTCGCTAACAAGATAACGCGAAAAGGGCGCATTTTCACCCGCCGTCTGGGGAAACTCTGCCTTCTCCTTTTGTCAGTTTGCCTCTTGGTCACTTTGACTGCGACTTTTGCAAGCAGCGTCACCCTTAAGAATCCAACCTACTTTGAAGTGCAACAGTTCGTTGCCTCAGACAAAACTTGTCGTCATACCTATGAGGAAGGAAGTTACACATGTGCCAATTTCGCGGGTGACTTTAGAGGCAACGCCTTAAGCGCAGGATACGAATGTGGTTACGTATTCGTGTATTTTCCAGACGCTCAGAGTCACGCACTTAACTGTTTCAACACAACGGACAAGGGGCTTGTCTTTGTTGAGCCACAAATGGACAAATTAGTCAACATCACGGTTGGAGAACCTTACCGATGCGGAAATCTCACGTTGCCAGTCCAGAATAACACGGTGTTGTGGTATTCCGTAGAATGGCAAACGTCTTCCATGATTCCTTAAACGCGCAGATGTTCGCTTTTCAGTTCTCTCGGGGCAATGTTCAATAAGCCCATCCGCGCATGGCTTTGGGGATGATACCTGTACTCACCGTAGGTTGGCACGGACTGCCAGCCATCTCTGAACGCGACTCAGACGTAATCTCGCTCATCGATGAGGAAGAGCTGACTCTGTTCACGTTCGACGGGCTCAAACGCAGGCTTGGGCTCCATCCTGAGACGCTATCACGGATTCTTAGCCGCCTTGAAGAGGAAGGCATCGTCAAAAAAGAAAAAGACGGCTACACAGTTACGCCTAAACTCACGAAACTCCGACTTCAAGAAACCCACCGTGAAGAAGAACATGTGCCTCTTCTGCAAACCTATCTGCCTTCAAACATGCAAGTGCAACAGTTAATCGCCAACGTGAAGGGCAAGTGGTTCGGGTTGCTCCGCTGGTTCGGACTCACGGAAGACAGCCGCGGCGTCACGATGAAATGGATCACCGAAGACGGGGGAATTCAAATCAACGCAATTATCCAAGACTCCACACTCACGATTGAAGCAAAATTCCTACGCGACAACAACCTCAACCGAGCACTCAGCGCTTCTTACCAGCTCATGTCATACATAAGCAGCATTCTCTCAAGCAGACATCACGTTGCTTCCCACGTTGGTTTCTACGGAGATTCCAACGTGTTCCTGATGCCCGCATAACAAGTGTGACTGGTTTCGGGGCCTCCTTCGTCAACAAATACCGCCTAGGCTACGTTATTCTCTAGGTGTAAAACAAGAAATGACCCAACTAGTCAACCCACTTGAACTCCTCCAATCGTTGTCAGATGCAACTACAGCCCTCATTCAGAAAGCCGCCAAATCAGTTGTCAGCGTCAACTCCCACATGAGCCAAGGCACGGGCATCGTCCTTAACCACGAAGGCTACATAGCCACCTGCAACCACGTACTCCAAGGATGCAGCACCGTCAAAGTGGGGCAAGGCGAAAAAACGTACTCTGCAAGCGTCGTCGGCACCGACCTCTACAACGACATCGCACTGCTCAAAGTCGAGAAAGCAGCAGGACTTCGCTCCTATGGAATTCGCCGATTCCTCAAAACTAAACACGGGACAGTTCGTGCTAGCTCTCGCAAACCCATTCAACCGCCAACAGCCCACAGCCACCACGGGGATAATCACCAACCCCGACGCCTCACTTCGACAATGGCGAAGCACTGCGATGGAGAACGTCATCGCAACCGACGCCAAACTCAACCCTGGCTTCAGCGGCGGACCCCTCATCGACGCAGCGGGCAGAATGATAGGCATGAACGCGGCGTACGTCTGGAGCCGAGGCATAGCCATCCCTAGCAACAAAGTCAAAACAATCACTGATCGCCTCCTCCACGGCGGACAGGCAAAGCGAGCATATCTAGGCATCGTCAGCAACACCGTCGCTATCCCACCAGAACTCGCAGAACAAGCAGGCTTACAGCAGGAAACGGGCGTCATGGTCTTCAGCGTCGAACGCGGCAGCCCAGCACGCAACGCAGGCTTAACGATGGGCGACGTTATCGTCGGCTTCAACGGCAAACCCGTCACCAGCTTCTACGACCTACCCGCAATGCTTACCGACGACGTCATCAACAAAGAAACCACAATCAGTATCCTCCGTGAAGAAAAACTTGAGACGCTCACCGTTACGCCAAAGGAAGCGGAAGAGGAAGACGATGATTAGCCAAATCCCCCTTGACCTCGAACCACCCCAACCACTGCCAACGCCAGCACCCATGCCGATGCGACCCTTTCCATCTCCGATGCCGCAAATACGAAGCACACCGAAGAAACCCGACTACATAGTCTAAGACATTACACGGTTCGTTTTGCGCCGCAGTTCGGACACACCGTCAACGTCTGCTCCATCAACCCCCCACAATACTTGCAGGGAATCATCACTACAACCTCTCTTTCTTTAACCACAGGCGCCGCAGCAGGCGCTACAACCTGAAGCTGCACCACATTGGACGTGACATCGGGTCTGCCGTCCACAGCCACTACACCCTTAATCGTCCAGGTAACCTTTCGATCTACGGCCTGATACGTCGGACGCCCACCCGCAGGAAGATTAATGCTGAATGGAAAATCCCTCGTCTCCCCGTTCGCCAAGTGTAAGGCGCCGCTCATCGGAGTCTTCGCAGAGAAAAGCACCGCCGAATCCTCCACAGACTTCGGCACGGTACGTCTGAGTTCCGCGTCATAGACCTCCTTGACAACCTGAGCCTCCTCCACGCACTGAATTTCGCAGCGCACCTCCGTGGCATCGAAATCCTCTCTCGAGCAGAGAGTCAGGCTCCCAGTCAAGTTCTCACCGAGTGCAACGCAGCAACTATTAAACTTCAACGTGGCATTTGCCCCAGGCGGGGTCAACTTGTTGGTGAACTTCTTGAAGAAACTCATGCGTGGTCAACCATAACAATTGGGTTTGTCGTTATATAAGAATCATGAATGCACGCTCAATTCTGCAAGAACAGATTGCACGCTGACGGAAAAACGAGACCAAACTCAACAGAGCTCGCCATGAACTTCTCAAGGGCGGCGGTCACAGTGTAACCGTTTTTAAGCGCCAACTCCTTGAAACCCAAATATAGCTGAGAGTTAAACCTGAAACCCTTAAACGCTTTAGGCATACCTTTAGGCATACGCACTCACGACTGTATATCAAAATGTATATCAAACTGTATAAACTTTCATCTCCGGTAGGCAGTAGACCATATACCTATACCTGAAGCCCAATTAAGAGATCAACCTAACCCAGTCACGCGGATACAGTATCTTTTTCCCTGTCAAAATCATCCTTCACCGCTCAAGCCCAACAGCCCATCCCGCCGTTAACAGCCCAACGGCCTATGCCAAAACGACAGAGCGCATTCTTAATAAGTCAACCCCACAATCACACCTAAGAGGCAAAACGGGCATGCACGGAGTCCTAGCCTTCATAGCGGGCATCTGCACCACCATCGGCGTTCTCCTCATAGCCTTCGCCCTAGCCGGTATCACCTACTACGGCATCACAACCGAGGCAGAGCTAGCCGCAGCCGTAATTGCCCTCGTCGTCGCCGCCATCGCTGTCCTCATCCTGTACTTCGCCCTCAGAGCACAGGGCTACAAAGTGGAAACAGGCAAAGAAGCCCTCATAGGCTCCACGGGCGTAGCAACGACCGACCTCAACCCCAACGGCACCGTCCGAGTCAACGGCGAATTCTGGCAGGCCACCGCCAAAGACAGCATGGTCAAGAAGGATGAAAACGTGAAAGTCGTCGGCATGAAAGGCATGTTCCTCGTCGTGCAGGCAACCGAGGAAAAAGCTTAACTCTTGCAGCCTGCGTACATGTTTGAAGGGAGAAAGAGAATATGGCAGAAATTGATTTGTTAGCTCCGATACTTGCAATCATAGGCGTTGCTATCGCACTGTTCCTACTCAGCGGAATCCGCGTTTTGAAAGAGTGGGAACGCATGCCTGTGCTCAGGCTGGGACGCTACACGGGTTTGAAAGGACCCGGCCTAATCTACCTCATCCCACTCATCGACCGCGCCCCCTCACAATCTCGACGAGGCTGGACACAATCCAGTTTCGCACCGAATCCACCCTCACAAAAGACAACGTACCCGTCAACGTGGACTCGGTCCTGTACATGAAGCCAGTGGACCTCGAGAAAGCCGTGCTCCAGGTGGAGAACTACTATCAAGCCACGCAGCTCGCCTCGCAGACCACGCTCCGGGAAGTCATCGGCAAAGTCTCCCTCAACGAGCTCCTGGCGGAACGCGAGAAAGTTGGCGCTCACCTTAGAGAAATCATCGACGAGAAAACAGAGTCCTGGGGCATAAAAGCCACCGCCGTCGAAGTCCGAGACGTCATAATTCCCGGCAACCTCCAAGACGCCATGTCGCGGCAAGCACAGGCTGAACGGGAACGCATCGCAAGAGTCACGCTGGCAACCGCCGAGTTCGAAGCCGCTCAAAAAATGATTGAAGCCGCAAAGATGTACGAAACCAGCAACGAGGGGTTAAGGCTGAGATGGATGAACATCCTCTACGAACTCGGACAGCAGGCAGGCTCAAACACAATAATGCTCATTCCCGCCTCAATGCCTGAAGCGGGCTGGCCACCCATAGGCACGTTCGGCTTAAAAGAAATCCCCAAGGGACCAGCTAAGGAGAAATCGCAGAAAGAGCCGTAGTCCGAAGCGCCATTAATCGCCGAGGCAGTTCGACTCCAATGCATTTTTTTGTTTGTGAACAGTGAATTCGCTATCTGTCCGCAGTGCTGTCCATAAAAATAGACCTGCGCTGCTAGTTGAGCTGAAATGAGTTTTCGGATGGTCTACAAACAAGGCATTAAATAATGCAATAGGAAATGTTTTCGATGGAGAACTCGCGATTTGACGTTTCATGAAGACGTTGAAGGCGACCAGCATCGCGCTGAGGTCTTTGATGCTCTTAGCCATCCCACCCGCATAACGATTTTGAAAGCCTTGGGCGAGGGAGCGTTGGGTTTTGCTGATTTGAAGAAGAAAACTGGCATCGAAAGTAGTGGACACTTGCAGCATCACTTAAGCAAATTGGGTCCATTGGTTAAGACGGACGAATACGGAAAATATTGTCTCTCAGACCAGGGAAGAGATGCATTGCTCACGGTTCAAACGGTTGAAAATGTTGCGGTCTCAGATGGTGAAAAAGGCAGAACAAGACTTCGCACCAAAAGCTTTCGGAACAGAAACATCTTGAAAATTGTTGCCGTAGGAATTGCCGTTTTGCTGTTAGCCAGCCTAGCGTTCAATGTTTATGAGTTTTATCAAACGGAGCTTCTCCAGAATCAGGTCAGCCAGCGCGACCTCGCCGTAAGCCAGCTGCAAGACATAAGCCGAATTCAAATCGTTAAGAGCACTCCTGATATAGGAATGACTTTTGGTTTTCGAACGATTTTCGTGGGAAACGATACCACCAACTTTAAACCATATACCTTTTGGGTTGACCTATTTGTGCAAATAAGGAATCCAACGCCGCACAACGTGACGTTGCAACTCCAAGGGGAACTGAACATTACATTGTCAGGACAGGAGGCAGGTAACCGAGTTTGGAATGAGACAAGATACTTTTCGGTTCCCATGTATTCAGACGACAGCTACGATTTCTCCTTATACAGGAGCAACAACTATGCAGACCAAAACGCCATTAAAGCAACTGTTAACAGTTACGAAGTTTACGTGGTATCGGCTAACATTCCAACTGAATCCTGACGAACCTCCCCTATTTTTGTGACTAAGATCGATTTGAAAGGGACGTCCACATTAAACCCGATTGAGCATGATGGAAAAAACATTTGGGCCACAGAACTTGACTTAACCGTTTTTCACCGCCGCGACGGTGCGTTTCAGCAAAAGTAGTGCAGCATCTTGCGAAGGCCAACTCCCCAAGCCGCAGTCGGGGCCTACAAAGGCAAGGCGGTCGCCGAACTTTTCTTTCGCCGCCACGAACCTTTTCCTTACCGCCTCTTCACTTTCAATCAACTGCTCTGCCGTCGGCTTCAGAGATGCCTCTATCATTCAAATCCGCATATATTGCGTCGACGTCTGTCCTCGACACGCCCACACGAATCAGTTTGTCCGCTTCGTCCAGCATTCGCTTAGAAACCGCCTCAACATTCCGCGGCGAGGCAGCGCCCTCAAACGACACGACGTCGATGTTCTTCGCACGTAAGACAATCGGCCAGCCTTGACGACGAGTGCAGATGAATCTGCCGAACGGCGCCGGCGAAATCAAAAGCCTTGTTCAACACATCAATCAGCTTTTCCTTCTCCGCTGCAACATCGAGGAAGCCGAAACTGGGTTCATCAATGGAAACAACCTCGGTCTTCACGTGCTTCTCGTTCAGTACCGAGTTTTTGGCAAAGCGACGAATCGTCTCAGCAAACCCGTCCAGCACGTCAGCGTAAGCCACGGTGCCCATTTCCTTGAGGTATTGTTCCATAGGACCGAACAGGCAGACCCGCAGCTTGATTTTCCCGCCGATTTCCTCGCTGATTAGCGCCGCTTCCTGCTTGATCAGTTGAGCCTCAGGAAGAAACGCATCGCGCTCGTCGACAATGAACGTTCCCTTTTCCATCGCCAAGTGAACAACGTCACTGACTTGGCATATGCCGTCGTACTGCTGCGGGTAGTTAACTACGTCCAAACCTGTCTGGCATTTCTTCACGAACGCATCAAATGTCACTTTGCCGAAGTTCTCCCACGCGAAAGCGTCCGCTCGCAAAGATTGCCCGCTTAGGATAACTTCCCGTGCCCGTTGGTATGCCTTGTTGAAGTTTTCCCTGTTCATGTTGGGGGCAGCGGGAAACTTCCCACATCATCAATCAAAGTACTCATACCAGTGAACATGCACGAGAACAATATTAAACATAACCGCTCGAGTTTCTCAAGCGAACAGTCGAAAATCTTCTGTTTATGCGGAAAAAATTAGTCTGTCTATTGATTGATGAAAGATGAATTTGTAGCGGCATTTGTTTAATCAGTGACAAAATTTTTAAAGCAATTGGGTCGATAGAGATGGTTCATTAACGCTAAGGAGAGACAACAAAGATGAAACGATCGATATTAGTTGCTTTCACAATAGTTGCTGTATGCATTCTATCACTGCAAACATGCCTTGCCGGCGCCCAAACATACTCAATTTCCTTTTACGAGTCAACATCTGACGCAATAGTCGATGGAAAATGGACTAATGCCACAGAATGGACAGACGCCGCGACCGCACCCAGTCTACCCTCTCAGCTGCTGTTCAGAGAAAAATGGACTTGGCCCAGCGACATCATTGGGTATGTCCTCCTCGAATTCTACACGGACAAAACAAACGACTCAGGCGACTTCTTCCAATACTGCTTAGACCCTGCAGCAAACGGCGGCTCAGCGCCCCAGTCAGACGACGTTCTAATAAACTACACAGGACATAACCAATTAAAGCTCTACAAAGGCAATGGAACAGGATGGGCACCCTGGGCAGGCTCGTCTGGAGCCGCAATCTCCGCAGCAAACACGATAACTGGCTCTCAAATGAATGCAACCGCCCACTGGATTTTCGAGCTCACCATGGACAGATCGGACTCCAACCTAGACACATCTGGAGCAGGCTACCAACCATTGATTAGAGTAGCAGCCTACGACGCAAGCAACCCCTCTCAAGGAATAGTGTCTTGGCCACCATCGACATCGCAGAATGCTCCCAGCACTTGGGGAACAGAAATCGGTACACCCTCAGCCATCCCAGAGTCTCCAACAATCCTGCCAATCGCTTTGATTTCGTTCGTCGCAGTTGCAGTAAGCATCTACTTCTTCCAAAGAAAACCGAGAGCCAAGAATCTCAGCATAGGCAGAATAAACTGACCGCACAAAACCCACCTAAACGAACTTCCCTTTTCTTTTTTTCGAAAAATGCTTATCCTCAATATCTAACCAAAAAACATGTCAGTTACGATTTTTTGGAACTCACTATTACAAATGCATGGGAAGCAGCTGGCGCGCATACAGTGAACATGAATAAGCAGAGCGTAGCCTAACGTGAGCACTATTTCTTAAGCACGCTCGGTTTTCTGCAAAAGTTCTTATGGAACCACACGTTTTAAAAGCACGAAACCAGACATGCTTACCCAGCAAAAGAGCTTGACAACATGACGGAACAACCCGACAAGCAAGAACAACCCCCTGCACCCCCACCTCAGAAACTCCTCATCGACGACAACTCGAATTTTCAGTTCCACGCCGCCTACCTTGTCTATTCAGACATCTTCGACCACACAACCTCAGACGACGTCAAACGCGAAATGAACCAACACATCGAAGCTCTCAAACAGGGGCAAACCGACCTTGAAACCTTCTATCGCAACGTGGCGCACCACCGAAAACTCGACACTCCCCGCCAAGAACGCTTTAGCTTGCAAACGCAACGCAAGAAAGACTGGCGAATCAAGGAACAACGCCAAGATCGCATACGCAGACACAAAAAATAACGCTGCATTCTCCGTGTAGCCTTCCTCCAACGTGACATTCATAAGTTGCATGACCAAACCTAACCTCGCCTCACACAAGTTTTATCTGCAAAACCCACACTCACCCATATAGAAAACACCGAGGACCCAACCAACTATGAAGGCCATCGACATAGCACTCATAGCCATATGCGCAGCCCTCTATGCAGTCATTGGACGATTAACAGACTTCGGCGTAACCTTCATCGGCGTCGCATTCTGGCCCGCAGCCGTCATCCCCGCCATCTTCGCCGCACTCTACGGACCATGGATTGGCGGAACAGGCGCAGCAATCGGCATATTCGCAAGAGACATGCTCTTCCACGGCGACCCACTCCTAAGTTTAGCCGCTGGAGTTCCACCCAACTTCATCATGTTCTTCATAATCGGCTACATCTCACAGAAAAAACTCGACTCCAAAAAACTCACGTTAGGCACAGTAATCGCGGGCATCGTGATCGTTGCGGGCTTGCTCCTTCCAACCATCATCATGCCCAGCAGAATTCGCCGCCGTGACGGGTCTATCAACCATTGTGACCATGGCAGTCTTCCTCTCCACTGTCGGCGCAAGCCTCGCCCTCATCACCTACGTCTCCATGCGATGGCCCGAATGGCGAAGCTACAGCGTAGGCTCAGTAATCGGACAAGGCGTCGGAGCGGCTATCCTGTCAGTGCATGGTCTGGGCGTATAGCCAACTCTTCTTCTCCCACAGGATACTTTAAAGCGCCACTCCAGGCCTCACTCATCCCCGCCATCTTCATCTGGACCTTCGCCACCGAAATCCCCTTTGTCCTCCTCGCGGGTCCACCCGTCATAAAAACATGCTACGCCGCATTCCCATCCCTCCGCAGAACACGACCCACCGAATGGAGACCAATAATTGCCGGCTCAAGAATTGCAGATGCCTTCGCGCCAGGCGGAATCTCCAGCTTCTTCCAAATCTGTGACACGACACCCGACGGGAAACCCATAACCGAATTGAACAGAGTTGGAGCAAGAGGCGGCGGCTTCGTCATCGAGAAAGGCGTCCACACACATGTCGAAACCACCGACGCCGAAAAAACAACGATTCAGGTTTTCATAAACAGGAAACCAGCACCTGAAGCCGAAACCACCCGAACCGTGGCAGAAACGCTCCTCCACAAAGCCAAAACACCCCAAGAAGTGACCATCAAACACGAAATCGAAATCCCCATCGGCGCAGGCTTCGGCACGAGCGCAGGCGGAGCACTCAGCACGGCGTTGGCACTCTCCGAAGCGCTGGGACTCAGGTTCACATACAACGAGCTGGGAAGAATCGCACATGCAGCAGAAATCAAGTGCAAAACAGGGCTAGGCACGGTTGGACCAATCATGCTCGGCGGATGCATACTCACCGTGGAGCCCGGAGAGGCCAGGAATCGGCGTCGTAGACCGCATACCCATCACGAAAGACTATTCAATCGTG
This sequence comes from Candidatus Bathyarchaeota archaeon, assembly GCA_963820675.1. Taxonomy (GTDB): domain Archaea; phylum Thermoproteota; class Bathyarchaeia; order Bathyarchaeales; family Bathycorpusculaceae; genus UBA11855. Next base: position 73,445 of record CAWGAW010000025.1, read on the forward strand.
GCGGGGACATTCGAACCCACTGCGACAAAGCAAGTCTTGTCCTCGCCTGAAAAACGACGAGAAGTCAATCTATGGGGAAAGCAAGCCCTCGACCTAATCCTAGAGGCGCCATCGCTTGAAAATTTCATGCAACGCAGTCTGCAGTTCGCCCAGAAAACCGGGTTCATGACAGACAAAACCCGAAAACTCGTACGATTAGTTGAAAGTGCAGGCGCGGTCGGCGTGGCACAAAACATGGTAGGAGAAGCCGTTCACGCAGTAGCACGTCAAGAAGATGTACAAAAGATATTAGAGGCTTTTAAGCAAGAACTTCCAGAGGAAAGGGTGCTTGAATCGAAGATTGATTTTCAAGGCGCCAGGCTGATTTAGGAATGGATGAGCTTAGGAAAGTGGCAGTCGGCGGAACCTTCGACGAACTGCACAGAGGACACAGAGTCTTGCTTATGAAAGCCTTCGAAATCGGAGACCACGTTGTCATCGGACTGTGCTCAGACCAATTCGTCAAGAAACTGGCGAAACCGCATCTAACAGCGTCCTACGAGGAAAGGCTTGAGGAACTGAACAGATTTTTGTCCAACCTTGGCGTATCGGAGAGGTCAGAGGTAATCCCACTGAACGAGCCATACGGTCCAACGTCTACCGACGAAACAATAGAGGGACTTGTGGTGAGTCAGGAAACAGAGTCAACGGCCATAAAGATAAACGAGCAACGCAGGAAATTTGGGCTTCCCCTTTTGAAAATAGTAACCGTGAACATGGTCCCCTCAGAAAACTGCAAACCAATCTCCACAACGAGGATTCGCAGGGGCGAGATGGACCGCGAAGGGCATCTCCTCAAGATACGCGGCTAAACCTGCACCCCCGAGACAGCGCAAAAACACAAGGTTGTTGTTGTGTGAACACAACCAAATGGGTTTAAAAGCAACGACTTTGTCTTTTACGCCTCGCGGATTCTGGTGAAGCTGAAGTGACGAAAAAAGGAATACTATCATTGCTTCTGGTTCTCAGTCTATCTCTGTCGACGTTTGCCGTAGTCAAAGCTCAGACAAGCTCCCCTTACGAGATCGCCCTTGAGGGACCCACATGGGACCACTCGGTCATCAACATTCTTGTCCTGCCCTTGTATGACCAAATGTGGTGGAACCCGTCGTATCTTAACGCAAGTCTACGCGCCATCGACCAATGGAACGAAGCCTTTAGTAACTTCGCCTCAAATTACTCCGCCTTTTCCTACATTTCAGGAGTCAGACTAGCCCCAGAGGTTTCGAACACCTCGCTCCCAGGCTTTGATGCGTACCTCTCGTGGGTTGAACAGTTCGGAAACGAAACTTGCGAGGCGGGACTTACTCGGACAACGTACACTTCCCTCAAAATAATCACCAATAGTACACTGGACTTCTCAGCCTATGATTGTCTAGGTAACATTCTGACCGAAGTTGATATGCAAAACGTAGCCCTCCACGAGCTGGGGCACCTCCTTGGACTGGGCCACGCAAACTACACCGGCGACACGATGTATTATGCGTACACTCTAGGAAGCCCGACAAGAGAACTCTCGACACTTGACATCTATGGGGTCGCCACCGTCTTCCGATGGCTATCCACTTCAACACAGTATAATGCAGACAACCAAGGACAGCCAATCTACAAGGTGACATTGCCCTCGAGCATTGAGTACACGTTCATACCTATCTCTGCGAAGGATATGCCGCCGCAGTCAACCATAGACGCGGCCAAAACGTTCCTCAACAACTTCACACAGTTCATCCTGCAACCAGAAGTTTTCCCACTCATCATCCTCGTAGTCGCGGCAATCGTGGCTTACTCGACGATAACGCGAAACCGCAGAAGGCGCCCAATCTAAGGACAAAGCGCAACCTCAATTCGAAGCAATACTTAGGGACGGGTTACTGTCAAACTGGTCAGCAAGTGATGTCTTGCATCCGACGCAGTCGTATATGCAAAGGAGATTTTCTTGCTTAGTTTGGAATCGAATCGCAGGTAGGTTTGGAAGGTTGAAGGTTGGGAAAGCGGGCCCGACGGGAATTGAACCCGCGACCTACGGATTTCTTCGTCCCCTTAGGGGCTTAAGAGTCCGCCGCTCTGGCCTGACTGAGCTACGGGCCCATGTTTTTCCGTGCATGTTGTTTTTGTTTGGGCATTTAGAGGTTTCGGTTTTGTGACTTTGTAATCTGGAGTCATGAGCAATAAAACTTAATATGCTCGGTCAAGCTTTCATCTGAATGTGGTCAAATTGAAGCCAATCGAGAGCGTGTTTCGATTCATTCCATCAGTTATGGCTGCATGCGCAGTGGTTTCGCTTTATGCCTTCAGTCAGATTGACGCCATAGTAAATCAGACTTTGTACAACTATAAGCTTCTGTTCAGCTATGACTGGGCTATTCCATACTGGAACACGGCTCACCTTTTGTTGGCGATGGGCGGGGTGATCGCTGGATTGGCGATTGCTTACCAAGTGTACCTGCTAGTGCCGAAGAATCGCGTGAGCGGTGGTGAGGCTGGGCAGCCCGAGGTGAAGGAAGAGAATCGCTGGAGCACTTTTAGGCTTGCCGACGGCTCGACAATTAAGGTTAAACTGGTCGTGAAAGGTGCCAAGCGGTTGAACAAGTACTCTGATGATGGGTTGCCGGTTTATACTGTTGAGACTGAACCCATCGTGCAAGTGGTTGATGTTCCCGAAGAGTTGAAGGTTCCGGCCAGGTGACTCTTTAACTCTTTTTGGCGTCTTCCTAATTCTATATTTTTGCCGTTGTTGAGTTCAGTATTCGGGCAAAACTAATATCCCAGTCTATCCAAGTTTACGGCAGGGTGTTTTTTGTGCCTGCCAACGGCGAGGCGGATGTTTTCTTGCTCAAAACCGATAACCGAGATTTCGGTGTAAAAAAACTTCTCGATCAGTTTGGCCTGCGAAGATTCTCCGGCAAGCGAGTGGCTTTGAAGGCGAACTTCAACAGTGCTGACCCCTTTCCTGCTTCCACCCATCCTGACACCCTGCGAGTCATCGTGGAGGTTCTGAAGAAAGCGGGTGTCTCAGGGATAACATTGGCTGAGCGAAGTGGGATGGGCATGACCAGGCGTGTCTTGAAGGAGTTAGGGGTTTTTGAGTTGGGTAAGAAGTTGGGTTTTGACGTTATTGTCTGTGACGAGTTGGGGAAGGGGGAATGGGTGCGGTTCAATCGTGAAGAGACGCATTGGTTGAAGGGGTTCTGCATTGCGAGGTGTTTCTTCGATGCGGATGTTGTGGTGCAGACTTGTTGTTTGAAGACGCACAGGTTTGGTGGGCATTTCACGTTAAGTTTGAAGAATTCGGTGGGGTTGGTAGCTAAGCGTGTTCCAGGAGACGTTTATGATTACATGTGGGAGTTGCATACATCGCCTTTTCAGCGGCAGATGATCGCAGAGATTAACGAGCGGTACGGGGTGAATGTGGTTGTGATGGATGGGATTCGCGCGTTCATCGATGGCGGTCCTGAACGAGGTGACGTTGTCGAGCCGAACCTGCTTTTGGCGAGCAAGGACAGGGTTGCTTTAGATGCCGTGGGTGTAGCTGTTCTGAGGATTTATGGCGCGAAGGGAAATGTTGGAAATGGCAGGATTTTCGAGTTGGAGCAGATTCGTCGTGCGGCTGAGCTTGGAGTGGGAGTAAGATCTGCGAGAGCTATTCGTCTTAAGCCTTTGAACAACGAGTGTAAGGAAGATGCGGAGAGGATTGAGCGAGTTTTTGCGGCTGACAGCTAGGGTTTGAAGATGGCTGGGTTGTCGGTCGCTATGCCGTCGACGCCTTTCTTCATGTATTCTTCGGCCTCTTCCTTGGTGTTTACCGTCCAGACGATGATTTTTAAGCCGGCTTTATGGGCTTTTTCCACGTTGGCGGTGTGCGTAAACCGGTAGAGCGCAACAAGGTAGTTGGCTTTGAGTTCTAAGGCAGTTTTTTCTGGGTGTGGATGTTTGGCGTAGATTAGTCCAGTTTCGATGTCTTTATCGAGTTGGCGGGTTTTCTCCAGTGCGCCTTCGAGAAAACTGATTATAACGGCATTTTTCTCGAGTTTCCTCGAGCGTAGGGCTTGGAGGACTTTTTCTTCAATGCCTTGTTCCTTGAGTTCGATTAGCGTCCGGGCTTTGTCACCGATGAAGTCGAGGGCTTCTTCAAGCGTTGGGATTTTCTCGCCTTTCTCAGTGCTGAGCGCCTTAATCTCCTTAAGTGTCAAGTCAGCGACCAAACCTTTGCCGTTCGTCGTGCGCTTAACGTCAGCATCATGAATCACGACAAGCTGTTCGTCCTTAGTCTTCCTGACATCAAACTCGATGGCGTCAACACCCAACTCCAACGCTTTCCCGAAACTCCGCAACGTGTTCTCAGGCTCCAGAGCACGAGCGCCGCGATGACCAATACGAAGCATAGGAACCCCAGTGGAAAAACGTGGTTTAAAGGTTTCGAGACGATTCCACTGATATCAAGTTCAACCTCCTCCAGTCTTGGTGCCGGCAACATGTCCGTCTCCGTATATGTGAAAGCCGCTTGATTCTCAAAGACTTCTCGAAAACCTGACATTTTATTTGAAATCCGAATATCAGAGACCAAATTCCGAACGAATAGTTTAAATATTGAAACGTAATTTGTTTTGGGAAGTCAGGTTGATTAATTTGAAAGAACTGAAACCTATCGACTACAAACTTCTGTTCGAGCTCATGAAGGATTCGCACCGAAGCGACCGACAAATCGCAAAAGCTCTAGGAGTCTCGCAACCCACAGTGACACGTCGAAGAGGACTGTTGGAAAAGAACTACATCGAAGGATACACCATTATCCCCAAATTCGGACAAATCGGGTTCGAAATCGCCGCAATCACTTTCCTCAAGACAAAACTCGAACGTGTTGGTGCTGAAGAAAAAGAGAAAACTCTGCAGAAACTCCGAGACTGGTATATGAAACAATCCAAAGTCGTCATGGTTCAAGAAGGACAAGGAATGGGTTGGGACGCAGTCTGCATCTCACTCCACGAAAACTACACCGACTACGTCGAATTCAAACGCAGCCAAGACTCAGAACTGTGCGAGTCAATCTCGGATAGCCAAAGCTTCGTTTTGGACCTGAAGCCAGGGGTCAGAGTAAAACCCTTCAACTTCAAGTACCTAGCGAACCAGAAACCATAGATACGTAAGACGGACGGCTCCGTCGAGCCTAACCTTTTTTCTTATTTTAGCCCTCCCATTAAAGAGTAAACTTAATGTTTGTTATCCGTGCATTTCTAAACTAAACACGAGTTTATTGAGATGCAACCGCGATGGCTATCGAACAAGCTCAGATCACCCACGAGATGCCAACCACCAAACCCTCAAAAACTGTAGGTCTAATATCGGACACTCACGTGCCCATCAGGGCTAAGTGCATCCCAAAAGGGGTTTTCGAGGTTTTTGAGAAAGTCGACTACATAGTCCATGCAGGCGACTTGGTGGAGCTTTCAGTCATCGATGAGTTGGAGCAACTCGCACCTGTTCTGGCGGTCCACGGAAACATGGATGGCCCCGAGGTAAGCGGTGCGTTGCCAAAGCTTAACTCATTGAAGGTTTTGGATTGGAAAATCGGCGTGATGCACGACCCTAACACAATGTTCGGGATGGGCAAGATGCGGGAAATCGCGAAGCAGAACGGGTTCAACGTGTTCATCTTCGGGCACACGCACAACAGTAGCATTAAGTGGGAAGCGAGCACGCTTTATATCAATCCTGGGAGCCCGACGAATCCAGCGTCATTTATTGTTAAGCCTTCTGTTGGCTTGCTGAGGATAACTCGGGATGGCGTCGTGCCTGAAATAGTCCACATTTAGGAACTTGCTCCAAGAAGGCCGTTTAGCAACCAACTTTAGGAATGACTTCTGTCTTAGCCGTCTCCTGATGAACTTCAACGCCGTTGTTCAGCTCATGACGAGCACGATGTAGAAAAATATCCCAAACAGCAAAGCCCCCGACCACGCGGCAATAGTTGTCAACATAAACCGCTTTCGTCCAAAACACTTCTGCAAGTCAGCCCTCAAACGCCAAGAGCCAACAAGCCAGACGCCTAGAGAAGCAGCAAGGGCTCCCAGCGTCACGTGGACGAGCGTGGCTACATGCAGGATATTGCCCAAATCCAATGGGACGGCGCTGAAGAAGCTGACTAGAGAAAAAATCATCCAGCTGAAAATCACCACAAGGTGCAACGCAACAGCTCCTGTCATGGCAATTCCGTGCTGGCGGTATCTCCTTGCCCGCTTCTGAGAGTAGCCATACAAAAGCAGGACGAAAGCAACTACTTCCACCGTCAAGCTGGTTGAGGCGATAATTAAAAAGTCTTCAGAAAGCAAAACAGTTCATCTCCTTGAGGATGCCTTGCACACCATATAAGGTTTACTTTAACCCACCTCTGTCCTGTCGCGGGAAGCAGTTTCTCCAAGGAGTTTAAAAGCGGTTTTGCAGAGAAAGGATAAGCCCTAGCAAGTTGGAGTTGATGTGTTTGGAACGTTGCAAGAACCCCTGGAAGCACAACTGCAAGAGTGAGAACATCAAATTATACATCCTGTTCAAAGGCGAGAAACTGCCTATCTGCAGGCAATGCTGGAGCAGCCTCGCAGACAAAGAAGTGGAGTGGTGATTGAGAATGGAAAGCTTCAGCTTAAACAGCGCAAAATCCTTCATCGGCAAGAACGTCAACCTACACCTCAAGGATGGAGCCGTAATTGTCAACGTGCATCTGGTCCGAATCCGCAAGGGCGAGGTAGGAAAAGCCAGATTACTCGAATACATGCCGTATGGACGAAACGAAAAGATTTCGCGGATTCCACTCCGATTCGTAGCGTGGGCAGAACTGCTTAATCTAAGCCTGATGGACATCGCAGGCTAAACGATTCGCTCCAGCAAAAACTCAATATATCGCACTAAGACAGAATCCGCTTATGCACTGCTTGCGTTGCGGGATATGCTGCAAAGAGACAGAGATGCTTCTATCGAATGAGGACATAGAACGCCTTGAGAAGCGAGGCTACGTTAAGGATTCCTTCGTCAAGTTCGATCAACAAGGCTACGCCACGCTTCGAAATGTTAGCGGCAACTGCTTCTTTTTCGATGCAGAAAAGGTTACGTGCAAGGAGCGGTCCAATCGTCCTCTGGGATGCCGAATCTACCCTGTAATGCTTGACGAGAACAAAGGAATAGTCGTCGATGATGTTTGCCCTGGTGCACATTCGTTCACGGAGAAGCAAAAGGGAAAAAGGGGAAAAAAGGTCGTCAAGCTCCTAGCCAGGATTGACGAAGAAGCAAAGAACCGTCGACTAGGGAAACCTTAATGCGCGACTATTGATAGTTTAGGGCTCGCTTTTCTTTTTAGGCACTGTACATGCAAATCGGATTTGCCGCGTTGTGTTGCAACAGTCTTAAATAATTCTTGCCCGACTTTTCAGCGGTGACGATTATGCCCTGCACGGTTATCGTTGGCGCCTTCTGGGGAGACGAAGGCAAAGGCAAAATCATCAGCTACCTCGCAATCAAAGACAAGCTGGATTTCTGTGTGCGAACAGGTTCCGTGAATGCTGCACACACTGTCTGGAAGGACGGGCAAAAATACGCTTTGCACATGGTCCCAGCAGCCTTCGTCAACGAGAAGACCCGGCTGCTCATCGCGGCGGGCGCAAATGTTCATGTGGGCCAGTTCTTTAAGGAAGTGGAACAGACAAAGGTCAACGGCAGAATGGGCGTCGACGAGAACGCGTCAATCATCGAGGAGAAACACAGCCTGCAGGACAAGGCGAGCGTTGTGAACAAAGGCATTGGCACCACGGGTTGGGGTGTTGGGCCTGCCCTGGAGGAACGGGTTAGACGAACAGCCAAGCTAGCCAAAGATGTTGCCGAGTTAAAGCCCTACCTCGCGGACGAGGTGAAGGAAGTCAACGACGGGTTGGATGCTGGCAAGAAAGTGCTTCTTGAAGGTACACAGGGCTTCATGCTGTCACTCTTCCTCAGTGGAGGCTACCCATACGTGACTGGAAGAGACACAGGCGCCTCCGCCATCGCCTCCGAAGCCGGCGTTGGACCTACAAGAATTGATGACGTGCTAATAGTCTACAAATCATTTATGACTCGCGTGGGCGTGGGACCTTTGCCGGGAGAAATCACCAAGGAAGAAGCCCTGAAACGAGGCTGGTTCGAAACCGCAGCTGGAACGGGTCGCGACCGACGTTCTGCGCCATTCGACTTTGAGTTGGCGAGGAAGACCGCGAGGATCAATGGGGCTACGCAGGCAGCGGTTACGAAGCTTGACAGCATGTTTCCGAAGTGCGCTGGCTTGAGGAAATTCGATGCGTTTCCGAAGGAAGCGAAGGAGTTTATCACGGAGATAGAGAAGCGTTCAGACGTGCCCGTCACTTTGATTGGCACTGGACCGGACGCATTGGACATTGTTGACCTGAGGAAATAGCGTAAAGCTCCCGCTTTCTCTTTGTCGTTTCATCAGCGTAACTTTTATTTCGGTAATCGCAGATGTCAAGGCTAGAGGTTAGCAGTCATGCAGCCAAATGGTTACCAACACCACACGTCCACGAGCTTCTTCGTACTCCTATTCGTGGCAGGCTTGCTAGTCGGTGGCATCGCCGTCTTCTACATCAGCTTCCAAGAAGTTAACTCCCTTAGCGACCAGGTTGCCGTTCTTCAGAGTCAGGTCTCGGTTCTCACTGGTGGCAGCAGCAATTTTACGTCCGAAAACGTGACCGTTTACCAGAACTCGACAGCTTTGTCGTCTATCTATTCGGGTGTGCGAGACTCGGTTGTGCTCGTTCAGGGCACCGTCTCTGGAACCGGAGTGCAGGGTTCAGGCTTCGTCTACCAATTCCAGAACAGAACCGTTGTCGTAACCAACTATCACGTCGTGCAGGACACAACCGATCTGAGCGTGACCTTCTCAGACGGCAATGGCTATGGCGCAACGGTTCTGGGCACAGACCCGTACGCTGATTTGGCGGTTGTCTCAGTTGCGAATGCACCTGCAAGCGAGTTTCACCCCATTGAAATCGTTAGTTCCTCGACGCTGAGTGTGGGCGACCCTGTAATAGCCATAGGCAATCCCTATGGGCTCGTGGGTTCCATGACGACGGGTGTGGTGAGCGCGGTGGGCAGAACCATCATCGAGGATACTGCGGGTGGTTACTCAATCGCGAACATAATCCAGACTAGCACGCCCATCAACCCTGGCAATTCGGGTGGACCCTTGTTGAACGTGTTGGGTAAAGTCGTGGGTATCACAACGGCTATTGTTTCGAGCTCTCAGGGCGTAGGCTTTGCTATCCCTTCGAACACGATTCTGAGAGAAATCTCGGCTCTGATCTTGACTGGGACTTACCGCGGGCATTCGTATTTGGGAGTAAGTGGGACGGACATGGACTATTCTACGGCGCAGTCGATTGGGTCAAGCGTCACGTATGGTTGGAGAATTGGGTCCGTTGTTTCTGGTGGTCCCTCGGATGGGAAGCTGCAGGTTGACGACATAATCGTTTCCATGAACGGGACAACTGTTAGGAACAACGATGACTTGGCGAGTTATCTTGAGGAGCATACGTTGCCGCATGATAGCTTGGTCATCTCCGCGGTTCGAAGCAGCAGCACAGTTTCTGTTACGGTGGTTCTGGGCATCAGGCCGACGACATAACTACTTTAGTCTTCTTTGCTTGGTTCTTGTTTTTTTGATTAGCCACGCCATGTTCTTGCCCAGAGTCTCCATTGTTTTCATGCCTTCTTCGTCGTTCTCGACTTCGCCCTTCTTGTTTCCGATGCCTAGGTTCCAGTAGGTTGAGCCTGGTACTATCATTTGGCTGATGAGGAAGAAGTGGTTTATGGCGTCGAACGTGGGCATTGCGCCTGCGCGTCTGACTGCGACGATGGCTGCGCCGATTTTGCGTTTGAATATGTGGTTGTTTGCTCTTGCTACGTAGCCTGTTCGGTCGATGAGGGCTTTCATCTCCGATGTCATCATGGAGAAGTATGTTGGTGAGCCTAGGATTATGCCGTCTGCGGCTTTCATTTTTTGCACGTACTCGTTGATGTTGTCGTTTTCGATTATGCAGCGTTCGTTCTTGGTTTTGTAGCAGGTTCGGCATGCGTTGCATCCGTGGATGGTTTCGCCTGCGAGTTGGATGAGTTCGGTTTCGATTCCCTCTTCCTCGAGGACCTTGAGGACGCGGCGGATGAGGATGGCGGTGTTTCCGTCTTTTCGGCCGCTTCCGTTGAAAGCGATTACCTTCATGGTTGTTACCTTGAGAGAGTAGTTTGTGGCGGTGATAAATAAGTTGTGAAGGTGCTTGTAGGGTCTGTTTTTTGGGTGAGATTTAATTTTTGGGTTTGCACAATGGTTTTTTTCATTGTGACACAATGACAACCTTTTTTGTTTTGGGCTGTTTCTGCTGCTGCTTTGGTTGAATGGAGCTTTTAGCTCATTGCGCACGATTGTGATGTCATGTTGAACCATTGTGCGGTCATGTTTGATTCATTGCGCACCATTGTGCGCCATTGTGCGGAAGAGGGGTGAATGATGGTTTCTGGAAGTCAACTTTTGGGTTTGCTCGGTTGACGTAGTTTTTGTGCGGGTCACGTGAGTCTGTGTTCAGAAGGTTGCGCAAGTTGCTTTTGGTGAACTGGGTTTTTCTCCAATTGTTCAGGAATTGCAGGGAATAGCTGAAAATTGCGCAGAATTGTGTAAAATTGCAACGGTTGATGTGTTGGCTTCTGATGGCCAATTTGTGGTGTTTTAGGCGATATTTTTGTTCGCTGGCCGGTTCTCTTTGTTGAACAAAACCTGCCGTTCCAGTTTCAGGCTGCTTCAGCGGTTGCATTTGCCGGACGGGCTTTGCAGAAGAATGTTCAGAATTGTTCACCGTTTACAGAGCACCTAGGCGGCGAAAATTCTTTTGGAAGAAAAGGCTACTCCAAGTTGTAGGCTTCTTCTCCGTGCTGGCTGATGTCCAGCCCAGTGTCCTCTTCTTCCTGACTAACCCTCAACGGCGAGAACACGTTAATCACCTTCAACAGTGCGTAGGAGCCGAAGAAGGCGAAAGGCGCAACCACGCCAACCGCTATTAGCTGGCTCACGAGTTGACCCGGGTTGCCGAAGAACAGCCCATTTACACCGTTCACCGCCGCAACCGCAAACAGCCCCGTGGCAATTGAACCCCAGATTCCGCCCACACCGTGGCAGGCAAACACATCCAACGTGTCGTCGATGCGTGTCCTCGCTAAACGCCAACTCGAAACTAAGTTCGAGATGATGCCAGCTAGCAACCCGATGATTAAGGCAGAAGTGACCGTCACGTAACCCGCAGCAGGAGTAATCGCCACCAACCCCACAACGGCACCGATGGAAATGCCGACGGCTGATGGCTTGCCCTTCCGAACCCAGTCCAAAACCATCCAGCTGACCGCAGCGGCGGCAGCAGCAAGGTTCGTGGTCACGATGGCTGAAACCGCTAAGTCGCTAGCCGCCAGTGCAGATCCGCCGTTGAACCCGAACCAACCGAACCACAGTAAACCCGCGCCTAGAATCACATAGGGAATGTTCGAGGGCTTCGATTCAGTTGTGGCGCCTGTGCTGCTGAGGTTGTTGAGTTCGTCCTTCCAGAAGACACAGCCGCGTCTCTTCCCCAGAACCAGAGCAGCCGCAAGCGCGGAAAGCCCCGCGGAAATGTGCACGACGATGCCACCGGCGAAATCTATCGCACCCAAGCTGTAGAGCCAGCCGCTGGGGTTCCAAACCCAGTGAGCAATGGGTGCGTAGATCAGCGTTGACCAGAGCACGATGAAGATGAGCAGTGAACGGAACTTGATTCGTTCCGCGCACGCACCGATAATCAACGCGGGCGTTATGGCGGCAAACTTCAGTTGGAAAGCGAAGTAAAGGAGTTCAGGCACGTGAGGAGCTACGGCAGCCACGGTGTGAATGTCAATACCGTTCAATCCCACCAAGCTTAAGTTACCTATTAACCCGCCAACGCTTGGACCAAAAACCAAGCTGTAGCCCCATAGGGCCCAGACGATGCTCACGACGGCGAAGATAACCATGCACTGTATGAGCGTTGAGACAAGGTTCTTCCGCCTAACCAGACCCGCGTAAAAGAAGCCCAAAGCCGGTGTCATTAACATGACGAGTGCTGTTGCCGTTGCAACCCATGAAATATCTCCAGCATTCTGAACTACGCTCACAATTCTTCCCTCTGTCCAGACGTGTGTTTTGAATGTTTTACGTTTTCTGCTCATTTACACAGAACAAATATTTAAGAGTATCCTTTTGAAGAGCCAAAACGTTTAGTCCTCGACAAACGTCCAAGAACGAGCTGCTGAACCACGAATTTGTCTAACCAGCGATTTGGAAACACCGCTTCTTCGAAAACTCATCTAATAAAAGGGAATCTACGGGAATGAACCTGGTTAGACGTCGTCTCCGTTGCACTTTGGTCCTTTGTGAGCCTTAAGCACGATGGAGCTGACAGTGCTCTTTACACCTTTAATCTTCATGATCTTGTTCTTCAGAATGTCTCGAAACTCCTCGATGTCAGAGGCTGAAACCAAAGTCACGATGTCAAATTCGCCTGTAACTTCGTACAGTTCTTCCAGGTGCTCAAGCTGGGCAAGAGAGTTCAAAACGGTGTCCATTTCTGGGGATTCCACGAATATGTTTACGAAAGCCAGTAGTCTCTGCATATAGCTCGACTTTTTCTAGCTGGACATGCGTCGGACGTATTTATAGTTTGCTAGTCATACGCACAACAATTTCCGACTTGCAATGACGCTTGCACCGGAAGAAACCGAGCGAGGATGAAGAATGTGATTTCAACTCGAAAAAAGCATTGCCTCTTTGTCCGTTAAGAATGGACGGCATGACAAGAGTCATCTGCAAATAAGGATGGCACACGCGCTTATCGGGTGGTTTCGGCGAAGGGGTATCGGGTCATGGCAGCGAGTATTTCTTCACTAAAGGTTTTTTTGCTGAGGTGTCGAGCAAAATCGGAAGTAGCTATTATGCCGACCAACACGTTTTTTTTCATAACGGGAAGTCGCCTTATTCTATACTTCACCATTTTCCTTGCAGCATCTCTAAGTGAGGATTCCTCCTCGATCGTTATGAGCGGATCTGACATTATCTCAGAGACTTTAGTTTCAAGCGGTTTTTTCTGCGCCATCACCCTTCTAACTAAGTCTCTTTCAGTAACTATGCCCCTTGGCTCCTTGCCCTCCACTACTACAAGATCACCCACATCTTGTTGGTGCATCAGTTTTGCAGCGTCTAGCACGGTTCTCTGAACATCAATTGTGATGACATTCGTGGTCATAAAATCTTTTACAGTTGGCATCATTTTACAAGGTCAATAAACTACGTATAAAGTTTTGCGGTTTCATAATTCTTGATCGGGATTCAAATCCCAGCGGCCCCACCATGACAACCAAGAACCCCATTCCGAAAGAACTTGTCCTTTACACGTGGAGAAATTGGAAATCCAGCAATTCTAAGTAACACAGCGTCGTGAGAACAGAGAAAAAGAGGGTGCAAATCTCAAAATCATCTCCCAACAAAGTACCTCTAAGGTCTCATACATCCTTTGTTTTGAAAATGCCCCTGTGCCATCGTGGTCGTGGACTAAATATTAATCCAGTAATACTAAAACAAAGAAAAGTATTACTGCCGCCTTGCGTGTTTTAGAAGCTATGGCAGAAGCCGCCTCGATCCTTTTGCTTCTAACTGGATTCGCATTGGGGCTTGGGCATTCACTCGACCCCGACCACGTTGTTGCAGTTTCCACGCTGCTCTGTAATAACACGCGCCTGCGCAAATCTATCGTCTCGGCGACAGCTTGGGGGGCAGGTCACTCGGTCACACTGTTTCTCGTGGGACTCCTTGTTCTGGTTCTTCGAGTCGTAATTCCTGAAAACGTCGCCACTCTGTTTGAGTTTGCAGGGGGAGTTTTGCTAATCATCTTGGGCGTACTCGTAGTAAAACCGCTAATCGCGGAAAGAATCTGCCCTCATCTGCATGGCAACCAAGAAAATGCACATATGCATCACCACACGCATTTGACCGATTCCGAAGGGCATACACATTTGCATAGGTCAACGGTTACGGGAGTTCTGCAGGGACTTGGGGGGAGCGCGGCCCTGATGCTTGTCACTTTAACGACCGTGAGTTCCGCTGGTTTAGGCTTGGTTTTCATCTTGGTTTTCGGAGCGGGTGTGATTTTGGGTATGGTGGGAATTGCGTGCTTGATTAGTCCCATCATTGCTTTCACGGCGTCGCGCATGGAGAAAGTGCACGAAGCAATCATGGCGGTTACAGGCTCGGCGAGCATCGTTTTCGGCGTTTTCATAATTGCGCAGGTTGCCGTTCAGTTATGACTTTTCCGCAATAGGCACGCGCATGCACGGTTCCGACAATAGCTATGTTGACTCTTATATCTAGTACCCTGTCTCCTAGATGTCTGAATAATGGAACCGCTGAGCTCCGAACCCGGCGACACTATTTACTTCATGGTAGGGGTCATGTTTGACCCAATCAAGCTTGACCCACATATTTAGAGATTTGAAATAAGTTCACATAAAGGCGTTGAATGTTTGTTTAGCATTCACTTTGAAGGTACATGTGTGGATGAACAAATGTCGAGGAAAGACCATTATCTATGGTCATTAGAGACATAAAATGTGCCTAGTGGAAAAACTTATAAGCTGTTCGCTCCATTTATTGGAAGATTGTCAAATTGGGAGTGGAGAGAGAGCAATTTGGCAGCACCTAGTTTCAGCACAGGAAATCCAATTTGGGATCTGTTTTACACGATTTTCAACGGAATATCAGAAGTCCCCTTGATCAGTTCTGTCCTCACAGGCGCACTGATAGTGCTTGGAGTTTTCATAGCCTCCAGAAAAGCTGGTTTCATGATGCTTTTGTCTGGTTTAATAGGTGCAGGTGTTGCCTTGGTGCTTGGGGCGCCCTACGGTCTTGTCACCTTCGGTTTATTCGGATACAACTCAATATTGACTGGTATGGCTTTCTGGTCTGGGCCATTTACCAAAACAAACAGGACAACTTTCCTGCTCTCCATCGTAGGCGCGGCGTTCACCGCGGTAATCTGGATGGCTCTTTCGCACGTAATGGGCGATTGGTTTGTTCAGGGAGGAAGCGGATATGCCATTCCAGGTTTCACAGCATCCTTCATTTTCTCAACGTGGTTCATGATGTACGCAACGAAACGGTATGGGCTTGACGTTTGGCCTCATGCAAAGGAGTCAGAAGAACCGACAGGGTTTAAGTGGACTCCCAAAGAATTCATGAAAGCCGTTCTTAATGGGGTTTCTCAGGTGACTTTTTTGGAAAACTGGAAGACGGGCATCTTCTGGGTGGTAGGATTAACGCTTTCGTTCGAGTTGGTTTCAGGTCGAGTTTTCACAAACGCTTACACAACTGGCTGGGATCCTTCTTCTCTGTTGTTCTTGGCTGGAGTGATGGCTCTAATTGGGTCGGCGATAGGAGCAGGTCTTGCCATTTTGACCAAGCTTCCGAACTCGGAGGTTAGGGGCGGAATTCACGGCTTCAATCAAGTTCTGGTGATGATCGCTCTCACGAGTTTTCTCCCGTTGACTTGGCAGTCCTTCCTTTACGCTATTGCAGCCACAGTTGTTTGTAGTCTGTTCACGATGCCTGCGCTTCAGAATTTCTTTAGCAGGTGGAATTTACCAGCCTTGACTGGGCCATTTGTCTTCACGACGTGGGTTTTCCTGTTAGCTGCCCCGTTCGTCTTGAATGTTCCCTTCGGAATAGGATGGGGAAGACCGTAGACCCAGTTAACTCATAGAATCATGGGCATCAAATCACAAAAAAAATGAAGGAGGATAAGAAAAGAACATGATGCTAGCACCAAGAGAAATCGACAAAATGATGATCTGGACAGCAGCGCGAATAGCCGAAAAACGGAAGGAAAAAGGAATAAAACTCAACTATCCAGAATCAGTCGCATACATCGCAGACTACATAGTTGAAGGCGCACGTGAAGGAAAAACCGTAGCAGAACTCATGCAATCGGCGAGAAAAATACTGAAGCGAAGCGATGTGATGGATGGAGTTCCAGAGCTCATACACACGGTTCAGGCGGAAGCGACGTTTCCAGATGGAACTAAACTGGTAACCGTCCACGACCCGATTCAATAAGGTGAGAACATGAGCACGAAAAAACCTGAAACACACCCACCTCACGAACCCCACATCGAACAAACAGGCAAAGAGAGCAAGAAATTCTGCATACCAGGAGAATACGTACTGAGCGAAGAACCCGTTCTCTGCAACCAAAACAGAAAGACTTCAAAACTTACTGTGAAGAACACCGGTGATAGACCGATTCAAGTGGGCTCGCACACGCACTTCTTTGAAGTCAACAAGAAACTCGACTTTCCCAGGGAAAAAGCATTCGGGTACAGGCTCAACATTCCAGCTGGAACAGCAATAAGGTTCGAGCCAGGCGACACAAAAGAAGTTGAAATCTGCGAATTGAAAGGCAAAAGCGTTGTTTTCGGTTTCAATTCCTTGACGATGGGGAGCACAAAATCAGAAACAGTAAAAGCTGCAGCACTTGAAAAAGCCAAAAAACTCGGATTTAAAGGAGCATAAGGTGAACAAAAATGGTTTTGAAATTAACGAGAAAACAATACACTGACCTCTACGGACCAACAACTGGCGACAAAATCAGACTCGCAGACACAGACCTATTCATCCAAGTGGAAAAAGACCTGATAACCCCTGGAGAAGAAGTAGTCTTTGGCGGTGGAAAAACAATCAGAGACGGACTCGGACAAACACCCGGAGTAACCAACGCCAACGGCGCCCTAGATTTCGTCATAACAAACGCCGTTGTCCTTGACCCCGTCTTGGGAATACTCAAGGGCGACATAGGAATAAAAGACGGCAAAATTGCGGGGATCGGAAAATCTGGCAACCCAAACATAATGGACGGCGTAAACCCCAACATGGTCGTATCAGCCTGCACCGAAGCCACAGCTGGCGAACACACCATATGTACACCAGGGCATTTCGACACCCACGTCCACATGATTTGCCCACAGCAATACTTAGATGCGATAAGCAACGGCATCTGCAACATGATCGGTGGAGGAACAGGCCCAGCCGATGGCACAAACGCAACGACATGCACTCCCGGCGTTTTCAACATGAGCAGAATGCTGGAAGCCGTGGAAGATACCCCCATGAACTGGGGCTTCCTGGGCAAAGGCAACGACTCCCATCCGAGCCTAGCCACACAGTTGGAACAAATCGAAGCAGGAGCATGCGGACTCAAGGACCACGAAGACTGGGGAACCACCCCTGCTATCATCGACGCTTCGCTTAAAGCTGCAGACCTCACTGACACGCAAGTCGCTATCCACACGGATTCAATCAACGAATGCGGATACGTTGAAGACACAATTGCCGCAATCGATGGCAGAACGATTCACACCTACCACACGGAAGGCGCAGGTGGAGGGCACGCCCCGGACATAATGAAGATTGCCGCTGAACCAAATGTGCTTCCGTCCTCAACAAACCCAACAAGACCTTATACCGTCAACACGTTGGACGAACATCTAGATATGCTAATGTTCTGTCACCACCTAAACCCTGCAGTGCCAGAAGACGTCGCCTTCGCAGAATCCAGAATAAGAGCGGAAACGATTGCCGCCGAAGACGTTCTACATGACAAAGGCGTTCTCAGCATGTACTCTTCAGACAGCCAAGCAATGGGCCGCATAGGCGAAGTTGTAATCCGCGCCTGGCAAACAGCCGACAAAATGAAGAAGATGACTGGAAAACTAAAAGAAGATTCTGAAAACAACGACAATTTCAGGGCAAAACGATACATAGCAAAAACAACAATTAACCCCGCCATAACTCACGGTGTCGCAGACTATCTCGGTTCACTTGAAACCGGCAAATACGCTGACATAGTAATGTATCCAACAGCCTTCTTCGCAGCAAAGCCCAAAATGATATTCAAAGGCGGTTTCATAGCATGGTCCGTGATGGGCGATTCAAATGCATCGCTACCGACGCCAGAGCCAGTCTACTACAGACCGATGTTTGGAGCAATCGGAAGAGCCGTGAAAAAAACCAGCTACACGTTCATGTCAAAAGTAGCCATCGAACTTGGAGTCCCACAAAAACTGGGACTAGAGAAAATCGTGCTACCAGTAAAGAACTGCAGAAACATAGGCAAGAAAGACATGATGTGGAACTCAAGCACTCCAAAAATAACCATCGACCCCGAAACTTACGAGGTCAGACTTAGACGGAGAAATTGCTACCGTAGGCCCAGCGAAGGAACTCGCGTTGGCACAAAGATACTTCATGGCGTAACCGCAACGAATCAACAAATTAAATACCTTCCTCCCCTTTTTTATTATTGTCAAAAGGTGTTTCTCAAATGGCAAGCACAGGTCATGGAGTATGGAAACCAGTAGCTCAAAACGTCGAGTTCGACGCTTTAGAGTCCAACTGCAACGCAGTCCTAGCTGTGGCAGAAACAGTCAGAACTACTTTGGGTCCCAAAGGTTTAGATAAACTTCTCATAGATCAGGCTATGAACAGGCACGTCACAAACGACGGCGTGACCATACTTCTTTCTCTAAAAACAATCCACCCAGTGGCAAGAATGATCGTGGAGATAGCGGAAAGACAGGAGGAAATGGTAGGCGACGGTACCACAACAGCCGTTGTGATGGCCGCCGAGATGATAAAAGAGGGAAAAAAATTCGTAAAAGAAATGGGCGTCCACCCCTCCAAAATCGTCGAGGGAATCGACAGCGGAGTCAAATTCGCCTGCAAGCTGCTTGAGCAAGAAGCCAAGAAAATAGGGATCAATGATGTCGAACTTGAACAAGTAGTCAAAACTTCTTTGGCATCTAAGCTTGATGGGCAAAAGCTTGCGCCTCTAGTAATTTCAGCCATAAGATCAGTGGGCGAAAACGCTGTCTACGATGGCAAATACGATTTTGTGAAAGCTATAAGCGTTGTGCGAAAAGAAAACATGCAAGACAGTCTAGTAAATGGCATCGTTTTGGAAAGGAAACGAATGGATAAGGAAATGCCCACCGAAATCAAAAACGCAAAAATCATGATATGCAAGCTGGACTTGAAACCAATCAAGGAAAGCTGGATAACCGACAGCAGCAAATACGAAGACATTACTAACATGGAAACCGACAAGCTGAAAAAATCAAAGGAAATAGTCAACGAAATATTATCCACAGGAGCGAATGTCCTGCTCATAGCTTCACCCGAGGTGGATCAGTTTATTGAGAACCTGCTGATCTCCAACAAGGTCCTCGCAATGCGGATAGCTGAAGACGAAATAGATCAACTAGTCCGCTACACTGGCGCGAAACCAATCAGAATGATGGACGACCTGAAACAACCCAACATGCTAGGTACAGCAGACCATATTTTCGAAAACGAAGATCAAGGTCTGACGTACATAGAAAACGGCTCCGGCAAAAACGTAACAACAATCATCGTCTCCGGCGCAACCAAAGAAACGTCACTCGAACGCTGGAGAGCTGCAAAAGACGGAGTAAACGCAGCTGAAGCCGCGCTAAACAATGGAGTCGTCGCGGGAGGCGGTGCCGCGGAACTGCACCTTGTAAGAAAAGTAAAGGACCTAAGACTCAAAGGTCTGGAGAGTGTAGGCCTTGATGTTGTAATGGTGGCGCTCGAAAGCATAATGCGCCAGATTCTAACAAACGCTGGTTTCAACGGCCTTGAAAAAGTCATGGAAGTGAAAGCCTCTCCTGAAGGATACGGCATTGACGTTGACTCGGGAGAACCCATAAACATGTGGGAGAAGGGAATCATCGATCCACTGTTGGTTAAGACGACTGCGCTTGAAGCCGCAGGAGAAATCAGCAAGTCTGTCTTGCGGATCGACAAAAACCTAGCGGCTGAGGAGCTGAACGCCCAAGCCGTCTATGAATCAAAGAGATGAGAATTTGGTGCTTGTTCGCCACTGCGTCGAAGCCTCAAACGTGAGCGACAACTCCTTCGTAATTGACCCGTTGAAGATTCGCCACGTGACCGTTAAGGCAGGAAAAATCGACGATATGTCCAGTTTCATCGATCCAGCCACGCATCTCAATCTTGATTTTGCTGTTCACAAAGCTGTTCTTTGTATCGTTTCCGAAAGTCTTGAGAGGGGTGCAAAAGTGAGATATTCTGATCAAGGTTTTGAATTTGCAGTCGTTCCTGGAATTGCATTCAAGCATTTGGGTTTTGTTGATTACACGCAGAGACTCTCAGACATGAAAGAGTCGATAAAAAGAATACGTGAAGAAAGGAAACAGGAAGGATGTACGGGTTGATAACGATAAACTCGGTCATTGGGAACGTAGATAAGGATAAGAAACTTCGCGAAGAGTACCAAGTGTTCTGCCGGAAGGGCATGTGTGAGAAAATTGTGGTTAGTAGGTTAGAGTCACAGCGTGTAAGAATGAGAAAAAGTACAGATAAGGGGACGGATGTTGGACTTGTTCTGGCTCAAGGAATGGTTCTCAAGAAGGGCGACGTTGTGTACTTAACGGAAGAAAAGATGATAGTCGTGGAGATAGAACCCGAGACCGTGGCGGTTTTGAGTTTCAAGAGCGATGATTCTCGAGATCATGATATGTTCGGTCTTGGCGTTAAGATCGGGCATTCGTTGGGCAACTTGCATCGTCCAATAAAGGTTGTTGGAGAAACGATTTATGTGCCCATTCAAGCGGATACTGAAATTGATCTGCTGAAGAAAATCTTCGAGCCGCTGAAGCACCATTTGGACATAGAAAAAGATAAGATAGTGTTCGAACCGGAGGAAGACATGCAAGCACATGAGCACAAATGAAAACGACGAAAACGAAGTTAGTGTGTTGCAGCTTTCTGATTCATTCTTTCCAACCGGCATGTATTCGGCCTCCAGCGGCCTAGAAACATTCGTTTATCAAAAAAAGATACAGAACGCCTCGGAGTTGCGGCAACTGATAAAAGTGTACTTGGAGAATCAGATTGGTCCTGCCGACTGCGTAGCGTTAGGTAACTCTTACGAATACGCAAGGGTTTCCGATCTTCAGAAATTGAAAGAGGCGGATCAGAGGATGTTTTCGATGAAGCTTGTCAAGGAGATAAGAGATGTGTCTGTCAGGTCGGGCACCCAGCTTCTGAAATGTGTCAACTCAATCTCCTCGAATAAGATGGTGCGGGATTATCTGGATGCGATTAAGAGTGGACAAGGGTCAGGTACATACCCTGTAGCATTGGCTGTAGCATGTGCTGTTTTTGGTGTCCCTAAAAGCAAAGCCGGATTGATACTCGCGTACACTTTCACGGTGAGTGTCATCGGAGCCGCTTTGCGACTTGGCATGCTAAACCATTTTGAAGGCCAAAAGATAATAGATGAACTTAAGCCGGTGATGGTGAGCGTGGTCAAAAGGAGCGCCAACAAACAATTGTCCGACATGTGGCAATTTGCCCCCGAAATTGACGTAACACAGATACAGCATGAACAAGCAGACACAAGAATGTTCATCAGTTAAGACCAAGGTGACTGACAATTTCAACCCCTAAACACATCCCAAGAGTCGGAATAGGTGGGCCCGTCGGTTCGGGAAAAACTGCCCTTATAGAACGCGTTGTTCCATTACTATCCGCAAGAGGCTACAGAGTGGGCATTATCTCAAATGATGTGGTTTCCAAAGAAGATGCTGATCGTATCCGAAAGAACTTGTCGATGGAAAAGGGCTTGGTTCCCGAAGACCTGGTTGTGGGCGTGGCCGTTGGAGGTTGCCCTCACACTGCTGTTCGCGAGGACCCTTCAATGAATTTGTCTGTCGTTGAAGAGATGGAATCTCGCCACAGCGAGTTGGACTTGATATTAATCGAGAGTGGCGGAGACAACATCACTACAACCTTCAGTCCAGCTTTGGCAGATTATTTCATCTATATCATTGATGTGGCGGGAGGAGACAAGTATCCGAGAAAGAGGGGGTTGGGCATAGAAAAATGTGACCTGTTGCTTATCAACAAGATAGACCTCGCGCCTTACGTGGGTGCAGATCTGAGCATTATGAAACGGGACGCGAAAAAAATAAGGGGCGAAAAACCGTTTCTCTTTGTCAATTGCAAAACCGATTACGGCATCGACAAGGTTGCACAGCACATAATCAGCGATGTCCTTTTTGATTCCCCGCCAAAGGAAACTGCAGAGAACGTGCGGCAATGAGCGACGACCTAAAGTTCTACACACCCACTCATATCCCGCCTGAAATTTTGCATTATGAAGCAGAATTGCTCCAGCTTGAACCAGGAAAAGCAGGGAAAATAGGCGCTTTGATGCTGAAGCTGGAAGAAAACCCGGAAACAAAAAAGACAGTGATCAAGGATCAATTTGCGAGAGTTCCGCTTTTCACTCAAAAAGCTCTCTATTTAGAAGAGTCATTTCCTTCAATGGCCTACGTATATATCATGACTCCGTCCGGGGGAATACTCCAAGGTGACAGGTATCGCATTGACCTGACACTTTCTAACAATGCGCATGCCCACATAACGACGCAAGGTGCAACCAGAATCTATAAGATGGAGAGAAACTACGCCACTCAGATGGTCAACATTATCGTTGATGACGGCTGTTATCTTGAGTATATTCCTGATCAGATAATACCGTACAAGGATTCGCGCTTCTATCAGACAGTTAATGCGAGAGTTCATGAAAACGGGACAATGGTCTATTCAGAAATGCTTGCTCCAGGTCGAGTTGCGAGCGGCGAGTCATTTGAATACGACATCGTTTACATGGCAACTCACGCGGAGAACCAGAAAGGTGTACCAAGGTTTACGGACGTCTTTATTCTGGAGCCGAAGAAATCCACCTTGAGGGTTTCTGGAATACTTGGAGAGCACTCTATGGTTGGAAGCGTGTACGTACTCACAAAGCCCAATTACGCAAAACAACTAGCTAGTGAAATTAACAATTGTCTTCGCAAGTTTCCGTGTGTTAGTGGAGGAGCCACGCTTCTTCCATATGACGGGGGAGTCATGGTTAGACTGCTCGGGAATGTTGCAGATGACCTTAAGGCCGCCATTTATGAAATAGTAAACATTGCGAGAAAGACAATAATCGGAGCATCATTCAGCGGAATTAGAAAATACTAGTCAAAGAAAATCGCCTGAAGTTCTTTTTTTTCAATTGGCAAATTGGGCGCTGGGATCCCATTTGAGCCACAAGCGTCAGAATTTTTCCAAATCCAATTTTTCGCCATCTCCAAACTTGAACCCGTTTGGGTAGTCCCAGGGTCATGCAACGCTTAGGCCACAAGAGCATCAAAAACACGCTTCTCTACGCTCAGCTTGAAGAAGCTCTATTGCAGGACGAGTACAACTGCATCTCAAAAGTAGCCAAAACGGAAAAGAGATCTGCAGCCTCGTCGAGGCGGGATTCGAGTATAGTCAGAGTTTGAAGGCGCCAAAATATTCAAGAATAGGAAGCTTTAACACGCAAAAAACCAAGTCAGCATCGCCAGTGAGCCCACGTAAATTTACTTATCAAGGCGCGGAGAGTGGGATTTGAGCCCACGAACCTATTCGGGATAGGAGCCTCAGTACGCCGAGCGCACAACGTCGCTCTTGCCGTTTGTACCGCACCCCAAACGGTTGACTACGCGCTTTTCGGCAAATGGCTCTACCAGAACTACCGCCCTTTCACCGCGCGTCCAGTGTTAGCGTATGCCAAAAAATACGGTCATCTGCTCCTATCTGGAAATCTGAACCCGCTGTTGTCTTTCAGCGACGGCAAACGTTCGGCAACCGTGAAATCATTCGCTACTCTGAGCAAATACTTGGGAATACTCTGGGGTTCAAATACGTTAATCGGGATTTCTCTTGCAGGAGCGACAAAGAAAGAACATAGAAAAGTACAATGCTCCCGTCTCGGTATAAACATGAACGCTCACTTTCGTGCGCTGGCTTGTCCCAAAATTGGTTTTTAACTGGTTTTAGTTCCTGTTTTCGGCACAATAATCCCGCAGTTTTCACTCATTCAGACAACAGTTACAAGTTTTATGCGACATATCCAACAGAAAATCAGCCCGCGCTGAAAAAGCGTAAACCAGCTTCACCAAATCGTTCCACAGAGCATTCCTTGCGCGACTGCGACTTTCGGAACTCTAAGCTCCGGTTGTTAACCGGAGAATCCGCTGAAGCCCGACGGATACTCTTTTATGAGTTCTAGGTTAAGTCGCAGAACGTTCACGTAAGGGCTCCCGAAAATCCACAAGGTGCCTTCTTGATTTTGGTTAACGATGTTCGCCAGCGCCGCCGAGGAAATTCCCGTAGCGTTGCTTATTCCAGGTATCTGTGAATATGCATCTTGAAGCGTGATGTCAGGGTCTACTCCTGAGGCTGAGTCGTTTCTGGGATGGAAGAAGATGGGCAGAGTGAAGGTTTGGGCTATGAGGTTTGACCCGACGTCTTTTCCGTTTAGCTTGACGATCTCTCCATTTGCCTGATAGGGGAAGAAAACTTGGGCAATGCCCGTAACTAGAAGCGGGAAGAACAAACCGCATATTACTAGCGAAACCAAAGTGAGCCCAATAATCGGTTTTAAATTCCATTTTTCTTTTTTTTCTGCCGTCATGTTAATCCATCCTAAACGTGAAACACCCCAACCAGGAGCAGGTCAATAAGCTTGATTCCGATGAATGGCACGATAACGCCGCCAACACCGTAGATTAAAGTGTTCTTCAAGAAGAGCGTCATTGTGCTGGTAGGCTTGAAGGCGATGCCTCGCATAGCAAGCGGGATCAGAAGCGGTATTATTATAGCATTAAAGATAAGGGCTGATAGTACAGCGCTGTTAAGTCCCAACTGTAAGATGTTAAGAGCGCCTAATGCGGGTATAGCGGTTGTAAACAGGACAGGCATGATTGCGAAATACTTTGAAACGTCATTGGCGATGCTGAAGGCGGTTACTGCACCTCGGGTCATGAGCAGCTGTTTTCCCAACATGACCACCTCAATTATTTTGGCTGGGTTAGATTCTAAATCAACCATGTTTGCTGCTTCTTTTGCTGCTTCAGTGCCAGAATTCATCGCTAATCCCACATCGGCAGCTGAGAGCGCTGGGGCATCGTTGGTTCCGTCGCCAATCATGGCTACGATTCTGTTTTCAGCCTGCTCGCGCTTAGCTATTTTGTATTTGTCTTCCGGTTTGGCTTGTGCAACGTACTCGTCGATTCCAACTTCTGCTGCTATGCTTTTTGCCGTGAGAGGTTGGTCTCCTGTGATCATGACGGGACGTATTCCCATGACCTTAAGCGCTTGTATCTTTTCTTTGATGCCTTCTTTGAGGACGTCTCTCAGTCTGATTATTCCGATGGCTTCGCGGTTTCTTGCGATGGCTATGGGTGTTTCGCCCTCTGCGGATATTCCTTCCACGGTGAGGTCATAGTTTGAGGGAACGGTAGCTGCAATTTTTTTGATGGATTCTGGAGCGCCTTTGGTGATCTCAATTTCAGGTTCGATTGTTGCGGCAACTCCTTGTTCGGAGACTGTTGAGGATTTTCTTCTGATTCTCAGTCGGTCTCGTCCTGATCTGCCACCTTTTGGAAGAACTAACCCTATGTGGGTTATTTTTACTCCGCTTGTGCGGGTGCTGGCTGAGAACGGGTAAGTTTCTGAAAGTGCTAGAGAGTTCAGCTCTTTTGGTACGAACCCTTTCTCGTATGCGAGTCTGAGTATGCTGCGTCCTTCAGGGGTATCGTCGTGCCATGAGGATAGGAACGCTGCTTCACCTACGTCTTCCTCTGAACAGTCGCCAAATGGTACAAACTGTATTGCCTGTCTGTTGCCGACGGTGATGGTTCCCGTCTTGTCTAGGAGAACAACGTCTGCGTCGCCTGCGGTTTCTATGGCTTTGCCTGACTTGGCAATAATTTTATGCTTGTACAATCTAGACATGCCTGAAAGCCCAATCGCAGGCAGCAGGGCGCCTATGGTTGTGGGGAGGAGGCAAACGTAAAGCGCGATCAGCACAGACAAATCTGCTCCAAGGTCAAGTGTAACTGACGTTCCAAGCAGTGCAGCAATGATTATGGTGAATATGGCGGTTAAACCGATCAAAACCATGGTTATTGCGATTTCGTTAGGGGTCTTTGGCCTCTTGGAAGATTCAACCATCTTTATCATTTGGTCTATGAAGGTTTCTCCGGGGTTCGCTGTAACCTTAGCCGTTAAAGTGTCGCTGACTACGCGTGAGCCCCCGATAAGCGAGTCTCCAGGCGCCTTCCGAACTGGCGCTGATTCGCCAGTGACCAGCGACTCGTCAACCATGGCAATTCCCTCAAGTATATCAGCGTCCAAGGGAACGATGTCGCCTTTTTCGATAACGATGAGGTCGCCTTTTCGGAGGTCAGTAGATTTTACGGCAACAATTGTCCTTGTCCATTCTTCCGTGACGATTTTTTTGCTGGGTACCTCGGTTTCCAATTTCCGTAAAGCGCCGGCTGTGCTTTTTGCCTGTTGCTCGGCAAGTGCGTCGGAGAGTGTGCTGAACCAGACTGTAATGAGGAGGATGACGGCGACTTCAACGTAGAAGATTTGCAGGCTGGGACTAGCTACTGGCACGAAAGCTTGCGGGATGACGGCCATTGCTGCCACGATGAAGAACGTGATTTCAACGATAAACATCACTGGATTCTTGAGCAGTGATTTGGGGTTTAAGCGGACTAGTGAATCTACTAGTACTTTTCTGGAGAAGGCTGACCTCATTCCTCTTGGGGATGACTCGGCGCTTTTTGTTGGTTCCAAAGTTTTCACTTTGTCAGAGGCCATTCACTAACCCCCTGAAGAATGATGAAATTGGTCCAATCGCCAAGAACGGGAAGAACGTCAATACTACGAGTATGATGATGCTGCCGACTAGGACTATGGTGAATATTGGCGTGTCGGTTTTGAGGCCTGTGGTGCTGCCTCTTTTTCGGCCGATAACGGAGCCTGACAGTGCAAGCAAGATTGCAATTGGAGCATAGCGCCCTATTAACATAACGATACCGGTAGCTATGTTAAAGAACGGGGTGTTTCCTGAGGCACCCAGGAAATCGGAACCGTTGTTCGCCGCCGCTGTTGTGAATTCGTACAGGATTTGCGTGTAACCAACAGAGTTTCCACCGACCCCAATGGCTGCAACTGAACCCGAAGCATAACCGATTACAGTGGGTATCAGTATTATTAGAGGATGGATAAGGAAAGCTACCATTACAAGCTTCACGTCACGGCCAGTGATCTTGATTCCCAAGTATTCGGGGGTTCTTCCAGACATTAAGCCGACGATGAAGACGGTGATTATGATGTACATTACCATGTACATCATGCCTACTCCTTTTCCGCCAGGAATCGACTGGATGAACATTCCCAGGAAACCAGAAGTTATCGTCAGAGGGTGCATGGCTGAGAGCGCAGTATTAACGGATCCTGTTGTGGCAACGGTCGTGACTACGGTCCAGAAATTGGACATGAAGCCCCCGAACCTTGTTTCTATGCCTGGAGCAATCAATGGGATGTTTGGGGCAAAGGCTATGGCGAGGTTAATACCGAAGAGAATGTAGGCGCCCCATAATAATGGTCGAGCCTCGCGTTTTTTGCCAAGCAAGTCCCCGAACACGAATATGAGTGCTGTGGGAAGAAGAAGCATTAAGGATATCATAAATATGTTCGAATAAGGCGACGGATTCATGAAGGGGTGAGCGGCGTTGGCGCCATAGAATCCTCCGCCGTTCGTGCCCAACTGCATTATTGAATCGAGAGAAGCAACTGGTCCAACGAGAATTGATTGTGTTGTGCCCTGCACTGTCGTTACTGTGGTGGAGGCGTTAAGAGTCTGTGGGACACCCATGACGACGAAGACTACTGATGCTACGAGGCATAATGGCAGCAGTATTCTGGTTATGGTTCTGACGAAGTCTACGTGAAAGTTACCCATGTTTTTGGAGCCGACAATGAATCCACGTACAAATGCTATGCCCATGCAGATTCCGGTTGCCGCGGAGATCCATTGCAGAAATTGGATTGCTGTCAATTGGCTGAAGATAGAAAGTGTAACCTCACCGTTGTAGTGTTGAAGGTTTGTGTTTGTTGCAAACGAAATTACAGTGTGGAGGGCTAGGTCCCAACTTAAGCCTGGGAAGCCTAGAGGATTGAGAGGCAAATAACCTTGGAAGACAAGGATTAGAAAAGCGATTATCATCTGCGCGATGTTAAGGAGGAAGCCGGTAAGAAAGTATTGTTTCCAACCCATAGAATGCGCTGGGTCTATACTGCAGATTTTGTAGATAAAATTTTCAACAGGGGTTATGACTTTGTCTAGACGGCTTGGGGTTCGATTATAAACTCGGACTATGTAAGGCGCTATGAGCTTCGCTATTATTATCGTTGTCCCAAGTATGAGAACGACTGATAACGCCTGAACTGCATCGATCATCTAAGCCAAAACTCCAGAGAACATTAACCTTCACTATGGCTCCTTTCCGCTCCTTCCTATTCTAACGTTGAAACACTGCTATTTTTCTGTGAACATTTGCGACCCTTATGAGGCTTCAATATGATTGTCGTTATGGTGCTCTTTATACCCTTAATCTTCATTATTTGCTTCTGCAACACATCCCTGAACTCTTCAAGGCATGACGTGGAAACTAAAGAGACAATATCATATTCGCCTGCCACTTCGTACACTTCTTCAATATTCGCAAGGCTGGAAAGGGCTGCTATTACGTGATCTTTTTCAGATGACTCGACGAAAATGTTTACAGAGGCTAAAAAGCGACTCAAACCATTCCCACCGTTTCCTCTATGCAAACCCTTTTCGAGAGTCGCTTTTTTTGTGTTGCAGCATATTTGATGTCTCTCAAAGCGTCCTCCTTCCTTCTTTTAAGAGTTTGCTTTCCACCTTGTTCATAACGGACATGGGAGGATGGCAATTGAACAAATGAAACAAAAATGGGAGATATCATGGCTGATTCGACACCGACCGTTTGACGATGCTGTACTTCGCACTCCCGTCTTCGGGTTGCTCTTTGCCCGGGAACGGGAAGATTCTGGACTCAATGCTTCTCGAGTTCACGACGAAGTAGCCTAGCCCAATCAATAGCCAGACAGCAGTGACGGCAATCGCGAAGAACGCAGCCCACTGTGTGTCGCTTCCTCCTATGAAGCCCAGCCATGCAACTGCGCCGAGCATGATTACGTTGGCAATGAAACCCGCGGTAGGAACGACCCAGCGCGAGAGGATCGATCGGCGTTCCTTCGATAGCGCGATTATCGTTATTATGCACGTGACGCCGTATAGCAAGAAGGTTCCGAAGTTCGACAAAAGCACGACCGCAGTCAAGTTTCTCAGTGAGAGCACCCCGAACGCCCCAATTGCCGCTGACACAGCAGTAAGCACCCAAACGCCGATGGCAGGCGTGCCATACCGTGTGTTAATCTTCCCAAGCGGTTCAGGCGCTTCCGTATCTCGACTAATAGCGTAAGTCACTCTCACGCCAGTGTTGAGGCACGCAAGGGTAGTTCCCAAGACCGCCGCTGCAACCGCCGCTGCGACGACCAGCATGAGCACGAAGCCGTTGCCTCCGAAGAATGCATTTCCGACTATTCGCACCATGTCTCCGTACGGAGCGCTTGAGGCGGCAACAGCGCTGAAAGTGTACTTGGAGTTGACGAATGCTTCAAGACCAAGGTAGCCGAAGAGATACGCGATTGCTCCCTGTATTATGAGCGAGAGCATCACGGCGCGAGGGATGTCCTTGGGGTTCTTCGCTTCCGATGACAGGGCAGAGATCGACTCGAAACCCACCAGCACTAGTATTGCTATAGCTGCTTGGAAGAGCACGTGGCTTGCATCGTGGGGCAACACGATGTCCCCGATGTTCGTGAAGGTGAAAGTTACGTGATCAGGGTTGATGAACCGGTAAGCAAACGCCAGAATTGTCACGCCAAACACCATGGTCAACTGTACGATGTTGACGATGAGGTTGGTTCTGGTTGATCCTTGAATTCCTCGGTAAGCGATGAAGCCGACGATTAAGGAAAAAGCCACTGCAATTCCAACCTGGGCGAGAGCGGTCAGCGCTATCCCGAAAGTTTGAAGGATGAAGCTAATCAGGATAGCCATGAAGGCGACCATCACGCCAGGATAGACCCAGTAGTATAAGTGTGAGAGCCAGCCGACTCCGAACTTCGCGTTACGTGCCGCACGGTTACTGCTTCCCTTGTCGAGAAGTGCTCTCTGAGCGTAGTAGTAGGAACTGCCTGCGCCAGCATCCGGATAACGTCTGGCTAACCACGCGTACGAGGCAGCGGTCAAGAATGACAATATCAAAGCGAGAAACAACCCGAACCAAATGTCAGGAGCCGTGGAAACCCCCGAAGGATCGACCTGCGCAGCCTGAGCTTGAATAGTAAGCCACAAGAACGCGCCAGGAGCGATGAACGCCATGGCGTTTATAGTTAGCCCGAAGAGACCCAGAGTTTTCTTCATGCCCGACGTGCCCTGAACTTGACTGCTTTCATGGGTTGAACTCATAATTTTATCATTCCAATATTGATAGGTATGAAGAGCTAAGGTATGTCCAGTGGAATATAAACTTAGTTAATATATTTTCATAATTGTTATGAATTACTGTACAACATTTCAGTTGTTTCTTGAAATGGTGAACGTTTACACAATGCTTATTAAGGATGCTTGCTCATAATGACTCCGATCAAAACCAATCAGAACGAATATTTAGCATGGAGGAAAATGTGGTGAAAGCCTACATTCTGATAAGCACGAAGCCAGGGACTTCCCTCGAAGTAATTCAGAGAATAAGAGAAAAGGCAAAAGAAACGATAGCCGCGGACGCAATCTTCGGAAGGTACGACGCCGTGGTAATCCTGGAAGCGCCATCTCTAGCCGAAATAAATCAAGTGGTGTACCGGATAATTGAGAAAGACCCAAGTGTGATTCGCACCGAAACTTCAATCGTGCTGGAGATCAACGAAAAACACTGACACCAAATATGTTCACTTCTTTTTTCCTTTATTGTTGGTTGAATAGGTTTTGTTTGTTGAAGGGAAAGGTTGCTAAGGCTTAGCTGTTACGCTTATCTTAGCGAAGTTTTCTTTGATTTCAGCCTTAATTCCAGCAACCGAAAAGAACTCTTCGAGGAGAATTCTGACGAACGTCTTGGGAACCTCTGACCCCAGAACCAACGTGAAGTCTCTGTCGGAGTTCTTGGTCATTCGATAGAAGTTGCAGGTTTCCAGTCTCGTTAAGATGCTCTCCATCGTGCTTGCTTTACTCCGAAGCTGTTCCCTGTGTGATTGGGCGACTTTTTTGTGCTCCTCCCAAAATTTAGCTGATTCCGGAGAAGTCTCGATGAATCGAAGGAAGAGAAGCCAATGGTCAACATCCAGAATCACGTGTTCACCGCTTAGCAGCAGTTCCATGTAAGCGTGGACTTTTCTGCTGGTCGTAGGGTCTTGCAAGGCTTTGTTCTCGGAGTAGAACCGCAGCGCACGTCGCATAATCTCGCTCTGAGAAAGTTCCGCTTCCTGGGTCGCTTTCTCGAGCAATTTGGCTGTTGATTGGTCAAACGCCACAGTTATTCTGGTCGGGTTTGTCACATTCTTTGCCTCCTAAAGCCTACATGTCTCTTAGTCGGACCAGGCAATCCTCTTTTATGACGTTCAACGCAACGTTTGTCACCGTTCGCTTAATGTTCGGCGCAGATAAGAGATTCTTTACGAAGTCATTGAGGCCTGCTCTGTCCTTGAACTTCGTAATTATCGCAGCATCATAATCTCCAGTGATGTCGTAGACAGCAATGACGCTGGTAGTTTTGGCAATTTGTGCTTCAACTTCTTCCAGATGCTTGCCATCAGCTTGGATTAGGATTAGCGCAGTCAACTCGAAGCCTAGCCTGGCGGAATCCAGAACCACCGTGTATGCTTTCACGATGCCTCTTTCTTCTAGGCCCTTCACCCGGTTGTAAGCTGTGCCAACCGACACTCCGAGCTTGCCAGCTAATTTGTTGAAGCTCAACCTAGAATCATCCTGCAGCAACATGATGATTTTCATGTCTAAATCGTCAATCATCTTTGTGTTAGCTTTCGGCTTGTCCATCTGGGTTTGGATCCCCAACTTGTGCAGTTAAATGTCTGTCCATTCATCGGAAAGTTATATAAACGTTCCTCACAATAATTGGAATGATTGCACACATTCTTGCAGCGAAATGGCAAAATTTGTGAACAGAATGTTCAAAGGGGTGAGAAACTAGCCCTGCGGGAACCAGATTTATCTGGAAGAGCTGTGACCATCTCTTTCCCGTAACAAAGAGCCTGTCCCCTATGGAATCGTATGCTATGCCATTGAGCACGTCTTCAGGGTCATAAATCGGGTTTTTATTAAGCCCCGCGAGGTTTACCCAACCTTTGACTTGACCAGTCGTGATGTTGATGATAGCTATTCGGTCTTCGTGCCAGACGTTCGCGTAGATGTCGCCTTTGACGTATTCAAGCTCGTTTAGCATGGCTATTGAATTGTTGCCATCGTGTACTTGAATTTGCCCTGTCCTCACGTAGGTGTCAGGATTTAGGAAATACAACGTGGGGGTGCCGTCGCTCATTATCAGGGTTGTACCGTTGTTCGTGATTCCCCAACCTTCAGTTGGGTAAGTGAACTGGTCGAGCTGCTCAAAGGTGGTTTTGTTGTAGACGAAGCCTACCTGCGATTGCCAGGTCAACTGAATTATCTTGTCTCCGTATATCGTGATGCCTTCGCCGAAGTATTGCGAGGGCAACGAGTAAAGTTGTAATGTTTGGCCTGTCTCCAATTCTTCTCTGCGGAGGGTTGAGTTGCCGTTGAGTCCCGTGCTTTCGTACAGAAAACCATCCTGATAAACCAACCCTTCCGTGAACGCAGTCGTGTCGTGAGGAAAGGTGTTCACAACCATGTAAGTGTAGCTTATGGGTTCAGTCTGATTGTTTTGCTCGCCTTTTGGCGGTTGATTGCTCAAAACAACGTACGCAGCCACGGTAATCAGGATTATCAATGTGATGGATGTCGTGGCAATTATCCATTTTTCCATGTGGTTTTCATCCGTTCTTGTCGTCTCGGCGCTTCATTAGGGTATTGGTTCAAAAGGGAAACTTGTCCTCACTTTCAAGATTGATGGATCTTCCCATTCACAAACGGTTTTCTGAATGTTCAGTAATTATGAACTATTATGAACATATAACAACAATATTTATATTTACCTCGACATACATCTATAGACAAGCGGAATGGTGAAAAATATGTTGAACATTATGGATTTGGTTTCAATAGTTGTCATCGTAGGCTCATACGCTGCAATCGCAATGAAGATTCGTTCCGAACTTCGCAATCCCTAGACAAGAATTGAATGCATCGCTGAAGGGCTTGTTGCTCTTTCGCAAGGCGTTATTCTGAAACAGTGGCTTCATTTTTGATCTCCAGTTTTGGTGCTCCCCTTGATGAGGTCTGCACGTGACTGCTAATCTCACTGCAGCATCGAAGGAAATCTTAAAATTAAAGTATAAGTTGCGTGCATAACTCGCTACCCGTAGCACGTTGTGGAGGAGTTGGAGGAAAATGGGACTAATGAAACACAAATTACTCGTAGCCTCGTTAACAGTAGTTTTGCTGTTCTCTACCATCGGAGTGACTTTCGCTGACGTTTGTCCACGATGTCACGGGACGGGCAAAATAACGACATCGGTACCGTGCCCGACGTGCAATGGAGCAGGCGTTTCCAGCCCCGACATAGTCCGTAAAAGCTACCTCCCTCAGATGCTTCGGTAGGAGCTCGACAAGCAGTGAACATTAACGGGATATTCCACAACAACGGAGAGGTAGGCGTGACCGCGACAGTTGTGGGTACGGTTAAGGTTTCTCAGACACAGAGCTACACAAACACGACAACAGCGACCTTTCCGCCCAACGCAGACACAACAGTAACCGTCACTGTCGAGGGAGTTGACAGGCAACCATACTATGCCTATTTCATCGAAGTTACAGGATATGGAACTAATCCTAATTGCCCAACCTGCGGCGGAACAGGCTACGTCACCGAATCCATAACCTGTCCAGAATGCCAAGGCACCGGAGTCGTTAACGGGTTAGTGGGAGGCATAGGCGCTGACATTGTCGGACCAGTTGCAGGTGTGGCCATCGTTGGCGCGGTTGTGGCAGTGGGGTTTCTGTTCGTGAAGAAGCGGCGCGTAACGGAGCAGAGCCTTCGAAGACTAGCTTCATTCGAATTCCAAGGGTGGGTCGTCAAAAAGCTCCAAGCAAACCCTGCCTCGCAAAAAGACTCCTACCTCGGAATCGACGCCTACTCGACAGACGGTTACCCAGTTCAGATCAGGCAGGAAGACGATGTTGGAAAACGTGCCATCGACAGCTTCGCGGCTGCCCTAGCACGGAGCAAAGCTAGGTATGGGACGATTGTGGCGTTTGGGTTTGGCAAGGACAGCGTTGAGGGCGTGATGAAGGCGAGGCTAAATTACAGGCTTGATATAAAAACAGTGACCGTCAAAGAGCTACTGGGCAACAGAGAAAGAACACTCTAACAATTCATCCTGCCCGAAGCCAACGCTATCCCACAACGTGAGAGGTGATGGCGTCGAATACTTGGTCAGCGACTATTCTTGCGCCGTCGCTGTTTGGATGAACGCCATCCGAGAAGTACTCAGGGTGACCCGCGAGCTGGGTGTACAAGTCGATTAGGGGTAGACCAGTTTCATTTGCGACGTGTTCGATTCTGGGAATCACCTCTTGAAGAAAGTAGGACGTGTTGAGCCCCAATGCATTGTCAAAGATCGGAGGCGGCTTCACCAGCCAAATCTGAGGCTTGCTCGAAAGAATTTGAAAAGCTCGAATCAAAGTTTCGTAGTCGCTTGTGAAATTCAGAATATGCTGAGTGGGGATTGCAGGTGCGTCGTTTGTTCCCAGCATGATGATCACGATGTTGGGCAAAAATTCCTTCGCGGATTGGAATGCTGGTTGATCCATGTAGGGTTTGTCCGATTCAAGCGACACGGTTGTCGCTCCAGCGCCGAAGTTACGCACGCTGTAGTTGCTTCCCAGCATCGTCGACAGGTCATTCGGGTACTTAGTTCCCTCGGTGATGCTGTCGCCCACGCACGCAATCCGAATCATGCCTGCTTCGACGTTGCTGCCGTCGATTGAGTGGATGGAGATTGCGAACAGGATTGACGATGCCAGTAGTAAGACAATCCCGATCGCCAGTAACCATGGGTTTGTGGCCTTCATGATAGCTGCCTCCGTCCACACAAACTGTGCTTGGTTGTATATTGGACCTGTGTCCATTTAGTCTTTCGCGAGCTCGAAACTTTGATTCTGCAGTCATTTCACACGTAAGAAACCGCCGTTCTCATGGTCTACTGTTTATAAACGATGCCGTGGCAAAGTCTAGCGGTAAAAACCTCTTCAGAAAATGCGGAGACCTTCAAAGTCTTGATGCTCGCAAGTTCAGCGGAGAAAAGCTAGAGATTATCTTCTTGGCAGTCCTCTCGCCGCTAGTCTTCGGGTTTTTCTACATGCTCCTATCGGCAAAT
The DNA here is from genome assembly GCA_963820675.1 of Candidatus Bathyarchaeota archaeon. Taxonomy (GTDB): domain Archaea; phylum Thermoproteota; class Bathyarchaeia; order Bathyarchaeales; family Bathycorpusculaceae; genus UBA11855. The sequence continues at coordinate 109,161 of CAWGAW010000025.1, forward strand.
GGCTTAGTGTTGGGCAACGATCCAGCGTTCCACCTTGGCCGCGCACAGATGATTTTGGCGACGGGCACGATCCCCATGGGTGACTTTGTATGGTACCCCCCTCTGTACCATCTGCTATTGTCTTCTGTCATCGCGTTCACGGGCGCAACAAGCATTGACCAACTGTTGTTTGTGATGAAAACCCTGACCGCCCTCGTGAACTGGCTTCTGGTCGCGTCGGTCTACTTGATTGGAGCAAAGTTTTTCGGGAAAAAATACGGCATCCTCGCCTCGGCTTTGATGATGATTTGCCTGCCAATATTTGAAATTAATTCTTGGGGAGGATACACCACGATACTGAGTTTGGCTTTCATGTGCCTCATGCTCGTTTACCTACCCGCAGTAGCGCGCAGCATACAGCCCGTATTAATCACATTTCTACTAACCTTTTCCGTGGTGCTGTCTCAACAGCTAGCCACATTCTTAGCGATTTTCATCCTGCCTCCAATCGTGCTCGTCCTCCTAATCACGTCGAGAGGCAAACAAACCAAGGCCTTGATTTTGGCGCTCCTGGGAGGGGCGATAGCGTTCTTCGTCTACTACATCCAGCCCATCTTGGCTCGGTTCAACAATGTAGTTTATCACGTGTTCTTCGGAATACAGGCGATGGCTTATCAAATTCCAGCAGTTAATCTCAACAACTTTGTCCTCAGCTTTGGCTTTCTCCTGATCTTTGCAGCAGTCGGCGCAATCCTTGCTTTCTTTAAACTCAGGAAGCAGAAGAGATTGAGTTATTTCCTGATTCTCTCGTTGAGTTTGATTGTCCCTTTGTTCTTCTCTCAGTCCTACTTGATCGGGTTGTACTTGCCATTTCAGATGTTCATGTATTTCTTAGTGCCTCCGCTGGCGGTTTTCGGCGCAGTCGCATTCTCCTATACGATTGACCTGTTCCGAGCAGTTTCCCGTCGAATCAAGGTCGGGCGGAAAATGCTCATGAAAATGCTCGCCGTCTCAATCATCGTCATCATGTCTGCGGTCCTGCTACTCCGCTTTCAAACCATTGGGGACAGAATCAACCAAGGCGTCAGCTTCTACTCGATATCCGACGTAAAAGCGTACGATGCGGCAGCATGGCTGAAACAGAACTATCCAGGCACGACTACGGTTGTCGTGACCGAGAAACCTGGATTGTGGTTCGGCATGTACTCGGGCATCATGGTGATTGCAGAAACAGAACCCGTATTCGAGAGGAACGTCGTAGCTGAATCCGTCCTCGACATGTCATACGAAATCGAACAGCCCATAACGCTCGTGAGAGCTTTGGAGGCAAAAGATGTTATCTCCGACGAACTGTGCGTTTCCATTGACAGCGTCTGGCAAAGAGCCTCTTATCTGTCTGAGCGGCAGGTCTTTCTGGCGTTCACGCAAAATAGTGTCACATACAATCTTCCTCTCTCAAGTCTGAACAGGAACATAACGTTCGATGAGTCGGGTTTCCCCAAGAAGTTAATCATCAAATATTCCAACGACAGAATTCTCTTGACTGAAAACCTCATCGTCTGGAACGACAGCTACCCAATTGATGTGACATGGCAATTGTTGCCCCTCAGAGGAGATATCGCCAACTCGTCACTGTACATAAGCACCTACTTCGACCCTGGCATGTCCTTTGACAAAGCATATGTCCCCGGAGTGCTACATTGGCAAAACCCATGGGACAATCCATCGTACATTGCAGGAAACAACGATTGGACTCTCGTGGACTTCTCACCCAAAAACATGACCGAAGACTACGTGGGAATCGTCGACGAAGCCCACCAGGTCGAATATGCCCTTAGGTTCATTGACCGACCTGACTGGGGCAACGTCGGCGCCTTAGCCAACAAGAACATAGACGCGGTTCGGTTCCAGTATCAGCTCGGCGACATCGCGGCTAACCAGACTGTTTCATCGAGTTACCAAGTGCTCACGTTCTCCAAGAGCAGCTACCCAGAAATGGATTTGAACTTTCTTGGGCAGATGTTCGACTCCAAACCTGCCTCCGCTTTTGACGTGATGACCCGAGACTACACCGACTACATAAAGCAAAACAACATCGGCTTCGTCGTCTACGACAAAAACAGCTTTGACGCCCGTCTTCTCCGTTCCAGTCAGTTGCAGCAAGTCTACTCCAACGACGAGTACATAGTCTGCAAAATCAACAACGCCTAAGCTGAGTTCTTTCGGGAGCGTAGTCTCTTGAACAAACTGAAGAGAAAACTCGCCGTCACCAAAGCGATGGCTGGGAACGCTGGCAGAATGTACCAATAGAGCTTCGTCTGAGCCACCGTAAACAACCCCAGAATCAACACAATCCACACCACGAGCAACATATCCGCTTTGCTGCGCTTGCGGATAGCGTGGAAAGCGGAGAAGGCGAATGCGAAGGGTAAGAGTGCCACCCAAACGGGGTTTTCGCGAGTGACCAGAAAATTGAAGTAGAAAAACACGTCTCCGACGTGACCTTCAAGCGGCACCACGGTGCGTGCGACATTGTTGTAAACTAGGAACACGTGCAAGAAACTCTGTCCATACTGAAGAACCATGTAGACAAGCCAAGGTGAGACGACGAAGGCGCCGACACCCAGAAAAATTGCAAATCGCTTGCTAAAAAGTGACCTGATGCTTCTTCGTGACAGAACCACAAAGAAGCCCACGATTAATGGAATCAGCAGAGCATTTGTTTGTTTTGTCATGAGCGCCAAACCAAACGCTAACCCACTTAGAATGATGAAGGCCTTGCCTTTCTCGGATTCCTCGCTGAGGAGGAAGAGGAAAATGCTCGTTAACATGAAGAAAATAAGAGGCACGTCGAGCATGGCGTGGGTGGCGAAAGCGTAGAAATTGAAAAACGTGCTCAAAACTATCACAGACAAGAAGCCTACTACCCTGTTGTACAGGTTCTTGCCAAGGTAGAACATGACAACGCAAGACAGCACGCCGAATATTGCGCTCCAGAACCTCGTGGAGAAATTGCTCACGCCGAAAACCTGGTAGGAAATAGCCATCAGCCAGAAGTACAACGGTGGTTTGCCAATCCAGAGGCTGGGGGCTCCGAACGCCCATGGATTTAGGTAGTCACCTGTCTTCGCCATGTAATAGCCCCACTGAGAATAGGTTTGCTCGTCCGCAGACCACAACGGGCCATTTCCAAGGTTTACGAAGAACAACAGGCCTGAAAAAACCGCGATGAGGATAACGCAGACGACGTCAATGTGAGTTGACAGACGACACGTGACGCCATCAAAACTTTTCCTTAGTTCAGACTTGAAATTTTTGGCCATTTCCAAGACAAATCTGACAAATCTTCTGCTCCTGAAAGTTATAAGCTTATCCAGACGCAAGAAGAACGCTTATCCGGTATTTTTTTCGGCGGGGGAAGACAAACTTATCACGGTCGTGGTCACACATATAGGGCGATAACCTAGGCAACAATCGGGGGGGGGGCATTCCTAAACGATGAAAATGGACAAGCTGAAGTGGTTTATGTTCATCGTTATCTTAATAACAATAGTCTTAATCCCCCCGCCGTTGCCTGCAACAGCCAACCCTGCCAGCGGAGACTGGCCAATGTTCCGACACGACCCCGCACACGCAGGGACCTCAACGACTACCTCGCCAACAAACTCCATCTCTCAGTTGTGGAACTTCACAACCGCCGCCGCAGTGTGGTCTTCTCCCGCTCTCACCGACGGCTACATCTACTTTGGCTCCTGGGACGGTAGTGTCTACTGCCTCAATTCCTCCAGCGGCGAAAAGGTTTGGATTCACAAGACCGCCGCGCCCATTGAGTATTCATCGCCAGCCGTCGTCAACAGTCGCGTTTACGTGGGCTCAGATGACGACCGAGTTTACTGTTTCAATGCAACTTCGGGGCTTGAAATATGGAACTTCCCGACGGAGGGCATCGTGCGGTCCTCGCCCGTCGTCATCGACGGACGCGTCTACGTGGGCTCGTGGGACAACAAAGTCTATTGCCTAGATGCTTCGAGTGGGGTTAAAATTTGGAGTTTCGAAGCCAGTAGCACCGTGGACACCTCCCCAGCCGTCGCTGACGGTTACATTTACGTCGGGTCGACGAGCGGCGACATCTACTGCCTCAACGCTTCGTCGGGCTTGAAAATCTGGAGCTACAATACCCCTGGACCAGTCTACTCCTCAGCGGCACTCGCAGAAGGCTATGTTTACTTCGGGTCTGCCGACGGCAGCATCTACTGCCTGAACGCTTCTTCCGGAGAGCGAGTGTGGAGCTACGCAACGGAGGATTTCGTGACGTCCTCGCCCGCGGTCGCCAATGGCCTACGTCTACGTAGGCTCGGAAGACAACAGCGTCTACTGCCTTGACGCGTTGACTGGGAGGAAAGTATGGAGTTTCCCAACAGGGTACTGGGTCGTCTCGTCTCCTGCGGTTGCAGACGGCTGCATGTACGTGGGTTCGGAGGATTACAGCATCTACTGCCTAAACGCAACTTCAGGCGCCAAACTCTGGCGATACGAAACCGCAGGTCCAATTTACTCATCGCCCATCGTCAGCGAAGGCATTGTCTACGTGTCATCAGCGGATGGCAACGTTTACGCGTTGGGCGCTTCGTCAAGCTCGGCTGGGACTAGCGGTTTGCCGACTACGTCTAACTCTGCTTCGGTGCTTGTTATCTCTGCAACCGTGGTTATCTTGGCGATTTTGTTGGTTATTGCGTTCTTCAGCCCCAGAGAAAAAAAGACACCCGATAATACAATCAGCCTCTGGTCACATCAAATTATTAAGTAAACTTATCTAACAAGTAATGAGGGAATCAAGTTGCTATATAGCGAAATCTTAGGTCTTCTCGGAGGCGCCTTAACAACTTTAGGCTACATTCCTCAACTTGTTCGTATTCTAAAGCTGAAAAGCGCTCGGGAAATCAGTCTTCCCTTCACACTCTCTTTCCTCGCGGGCGCGACTTGCTGGCTCACCTACGGAGTAGTGTTGGGCCTGATGCCTGTCATTTTGTGGAACTCGGCAGGGATTGTTTTCCTATGCATGCTCCTGTATGGAAAGCTAAAATACGGAAGATAATTAGAAGAGTTGAACCATCGCAATCACGCCCGCTCGAAAACAACAATTTTGAACGTCGCTAACCTCAGCAACTTTCCCTGGTATTGTTGGTGGGGCCGCTGGGATTTGCTCCCAGCCCCCAGTGGCGACATCTCCCGCAATCCACTTTTTTTAGCTTCTACCCTTCTTGGAGCTCTGGAAATTTGAAACGCTTGCCGTAGGCAATCACGTTTTCTCGGGTGGCAAATCTCAAAACACTTGCCACACTTCTACTTCTTAATCGCGGATCTGATAGGCTACGAGTGGTAATGAAGAGAAAAACAGTAAAACAATTGCTTACGTTCGCTGCTGGACTGGTTTCGGGGGATATATCGTTGCGATGTAGTCTCGGGAGAAGAAACCGTCTGTTCCCGGACCGGAGTACTTGGAGCGAGGATGGATGAAAGTTACGAATGCGTTGAAGTAGTTTGCTTCAACTGTTGACTTTGTGAGCATAAGCCCTGAAGTTGTTAGGGTAGTATAGCCAACTGGATTTACCTTTCCATAACCCTCGATCATAAGGCATGCAGGAGGCAGAACATATTCTGTGGGGAATAGCGGTATTGGAACCGTCCAGCCTGTGAACATGGTATTTCCGCGCGTGCGTATTTGGAGCTCGTCTTCTCTGACCAGGTGTACATTTCCTGCAGCGGGATCCATTGCGTGCAGCAGTTTCATGCCTGGAAACGCTTCTGCGTTCGTCATTAGAACAGCAACTGGGGCATATCCAACTTTTTCTTCCAGGCTGAACCATTGGTATATTGTGAGAACTTCTCCAATTCCATGCGAAGAACTGCTTTCTATGTGAGCTATTTCAAGCATCAAGTCGGGCAAATTGAAGGAACGAGGTGGATGAATTACAGCCGAGCCAGCTATGGCATATATCCTGTCCGCGTCTTTCTCAATTTCTTTCACGTGAAGCTTTTTTCCATGAAATATCTTGGACAAGACCTCTTCTTCAGTTAGTTTTTTGACCTCAGTTACTTGAACGCCGATGACATTTCTGGTGGGGCTGTTTTCTGGAAGGATGCCCTCATTATGATTGTACCGTTCTGTTGGTTGCTCAAGAGTTGTTGCAGTGGGCGATTGGGCATTTTTCCATATGTCGTCCAGCATTTTCTTGGTTTTTTCTACATACTCGGGGTCGTTTGAGTAGAATGTGTTTTCAAAAGACTGACCTTGTTTCTCGTTCGTAGACGGTGGGTTTTTGAACTGGAAAAGATCTGTTGAGTCGACGATTGTTGTTCCCAAATAGCCGACTGGAACATGTTTCACCTGAGAGCAGCACGATAGCTTTTGAAGGGCGTTTAGATTGCTTCTTGTGATAGGCGCCATGATTTGAACGTTCATCTGTTTTCTGGTCCAGTCAGCCAAAAGTTGGTCTTGTTCCGACAAGTCGACGAGTCCTTGAGAGGAGGTTAGAATGATGATTTGCCTTGAAGCTGAGCTGATCTTCTCATCGTACTTTTTGTTGGCTATTTCTGCATTTGCCACGATGTATGTCTTTGGAATAGGCTTGCCCGTCTCAATTTCAGCTATCTTGTTTTGAATGTCGGTTGAGTTATGCCAAAGGTCCTCAAAGACGGTTTTGAATGAGTTTACAATGGTTTTGCTGTTTGTCCAGAGGCACAGGTCATTTTCGTCGCGTCCGGTTTTGTCTGATTCTTGGCTTACGAAGAATGCGACCTCTTCATCATCCCGAATCAACATTTGCGAAATCACACTTAAGCCAAGTTCAGGGGTTCTTGCCTCGAAACTGGACTCTTTCGGCTTTCTTCTTAGAAGCATTTTTATGGCCAGATTTTTCTCCTTAGATAGTTCTGTGAGTAACCTAAATTTCCCTTTGGAAATTGCCTTGTGACTGAAGGCGGCGTCTAGGAGCCCAAACTGGTCTGCTTGCATCAAGCCCGAAATGGTGAACACTGTCGAAAGTTGGCTTTTGGTCTCTTCAACCATTTGTTTCAGTCTGGGGTAGATGAAGTTTCTGCCCTCGATAACAGAAAATTTGGGTGATTGGTCAGCCACTTCAGTTATGGCGATTGATCGCCAATCCGAGAGAAGGTTCTTCTTGTCTTGCTCAATGCGGTGGACTTCTTCTGCCTTGGCTTTTGCAAATAAATCGAGGACTCTTTCAAATTGCACAGCGCTGAACTTGGCTGGGCGAGAAATGGTTGCCGTGATCATTCCTTTGCTTTGGAGGTTCTTAATCGCTCGATAAAGCGTTTGCCTCGGCACTCTTAGGGACTTAGCTATGTCTCTTGCTCTTCGGGGACCTTTTTTCCCGAGAAAGATGTATATCTGGGCGTCGGGCCGTGTTAGCCCCAAGTTTTCAAGGGTTTTTAGGATTTTTTCTTGGCTCAGACAGAATTCACATCCAGGACATGACGCACTCTCAGCAGTCAGGGCTTTGTAGGGCATTTTGTTGGGTTTTGCAAATAAGACTTTCTAAAGAAGATGAAAATGAAGAAAATGCTTGGGTGACCTCTAAGACCCGCAATGCGCTGTTAGCTGTTGCCTTGCTTGGTCATGTCTAACCAGCTGTTGGCTAGTTCTTTTTTGGTCTCTTCAATGGTTTTTTGCTTGTTCAGCGCCAAGTTTCATGAAGAGGTTTAATAGTTCCTCAAAGGCTAAAGCAGCGAATACGGTGGCGCGTTCAGGTCTGCTGGTTATTATTCCTTTTTTCTTCAGACTATTGAGCGTAGGATATAGTTGCTGTTTGGGAATTCTTAATCCGTTGCTCAAGTCTTTGGCTTTGCTGGGACCTACCTTGGCGAGATAAACGTATACTTTAGATTCCGCCTGTGAGAGACCGAGGCTCCCAAGTGTTTTCAATACTCGCTTTAAACTCAATGCTTTTTATCTCCTTTTTTACTTGAACGCTTTCGAAGTTTTGTGCTTCATTAAACGCGTTCTTTGAAGGTCTCCAAAAAGTGAGAGAGGGGAATGGCAAGGTGCATCTACACCTGCCTAGTGGTTCAATGGGGGCGGAGCAGTCTTTTCTTGTTGATGGCATTGAAATATCTTACGCCAACTATCACTGCGACGGTGGACAGCAGCATCATAACTCCAATGGTTAGGCCTTCTGGAACCACACCTACATCATCGGTCTTAGTCAGCCATAAGTCTGTGCTGCCAGCGCCAAATGAGTCTGTGAAGCCTGCCAACGCGTAGCCTCCATCAGACGTCCGAATAATATGGTCCAGAAATTCCGTTCCTGCCCCTCCGTAAGTCTTGTTCCAAAGCATGTTGCCAGACGAGTCAGTCCTAAAAAGCCAGCCGTCAGCGCCACCGGCACCGAACGAGGATGTTACACCTACTATTGCGTAACCTCCGTCATCCATCTGGGTTAGAGCCCATCCAGTGTCGTCGCCTGTTCCCCCGTAAGTCTTGTTCCAAAGCATGTTGCCAGAAGAGTCAGTCTTTATTAGCCAAGCATCTCTTTTCCCAGCGCTAAAGACTACTCCTGTGAATGCGTAGCCTCCATCTGCTGTCTGAATCCCAGAATCCACCCAGCTTACAGCCCCGACTGCTGTAGGTCTTGTTCCAGAGCATGTTGCCCAGAAGAGTCAGTCTTTACTAACCAACCTTTGTAGCCACCAAAGGAAGTTGAGATAGCTTACCACTGCATAGCCTCCATCAGCGGTTAAAATCAAATTGTCTCCATAATCATTGACCTGTTCCTCCATATGTTTTGTTCCACTGCATGTTTCCAGCTGCATCGGTCTTAATTACCCAAACATCATCGGGCGCCCGCCCCGAACGAATATGTCATCACCCAGACAGTGCGTATCCTCCATCCGCTGTCTGAAACACGATGTATGCCATCGTCATCGCTTGTTCCTCCGTAAGTCTTATTCCACTGCAAGTTGCCAACTGCATCAGTTTTAAGCAGCCAAGAATCGTTGCCGCCGGCGCCAAACGAGGTTGTGGTACCCATTATTGCGTATCCTCCATCGCTGGTATTACAGAGCACGTATGCGCTTTCGTTCATTGGTCCTCCATACGTCTTGTTCCATTGCATTTCGCCATTCGCATCAGTCTTCACCAAATATGCATCGTTAGGCCCAGCTCCGTACGAACATGTGTCTCCTGTTATTAGGAAACCTCCGTCGCTGGTCTGAATAACATTAGGATATGTGTTATGTCGAATTACCTGGCATACCTTCAGCGTTTGTTCCCCCGTAAGTTTTGCTCCATCCAGTAGCAGCTTGTGCACAAGGGCAAACCACAGCTGAAACAGCACAAGAAACCAGAACCGCAATGACCAACACAGCAATGAACTTATCAGCTGTTTCTCCAGCTTTTGTTTTCATTTTTTTTACCTCCTTCTTTTGAGAATTGGAAACATGTTCTGCTTTCTTCCCTTGAGTATATAGCCCCTAGTCACTCCCTGATGGGACTACATTTCTTGCAGCATGCAATCATTCGTTTGCATTCTTATGCCAAAACAGGTAGGCTTTTGTCTGCAGCAGCACCCCAACAAGCATGGAAAACCATCAAATTAAGCTTATTTTGCCAAAATACGGCTGAATTGGGGCTGGTGGGGCCGCTGGGATTTGAACCCAGGATCGCATGCGCCCAGGCATGTATCCTAATACAGACTCACCAGAAAACGGGGTAGGATACATGCCCAATGCCCGAACTGGTGAGTTATCCAGCTAGACGACGGCCCCACGAAACACATCCAGAAACGAGCAGAAGAACATGCAAAGCACGGCTTCCACTTGAATCTGAACGAAAGTCCAGCATACGAAGACTACAACCAGAGGATAATAAACACTTTGGAAAAGATGTTAGCCGACGGACTGAAACTTAACACCCGTCGCCAAGTGTGCAACACCCTCAGACAGCTAAACCGACACGTTGACCTAATGAACACCGAAGCCGTCAAAACCACAAGTTGTCCACCGACAATAAACAAAAATACCCACAAATTGAAAACCAACATCACGACGTTTGCGCACAACCGTACCCCAAACTAGGTACGCAAAGCCGAACTTAAAAGAGAACGCAGCGCACAAACCCATGAAACTTCGAACCAACGCGGCACCGAACGCCAATAGCGCTTGCTGTGAACGCAGTTTTGCTTCCTTTTTTTTGCTTCTTTTGGCTTTCAATCCTATGAGCGCCAAGAATTAAAGGCATTTTCAGTCGTCGTTCATAATTGCAGAGGAAAAACTTTTAAGCGATTTGAGAAGAGATAGCATTTGTTCCTAAAATAGAAGGAGAAATCCGGAATGAAGAGAGCGTTATTAGTGTTATTCGTAGCGTTCATATTGTGCAGTCTGCTCTTAGTAATGTACACGGAAACGGTTACGGCTTCTAATCCAGCGTACCCAACCACAATTTACTCTGCGAAATGGAATTCAGGCATTAACGGATTCTGGGATAACAGAACTGAATGGAGCGACGCTGCATCACCCTCTGGACTGCCTGCAAATCTTGTATTCAGAAACAAATGGTCGGTCACTTTTACTGGGGGAGTCCTCAAAGTCTATGAATGGTATCTTATCGAGTTCTTCGGTGATAACACGAACGACTCTGGCGATTACGTTCAAATTTGCTATGACTCGAACGCAACAGGTAGCCTTGCTCCCAAAGGAGGAGCAACACCAGATCTTAGGATAGACTTCGTGGGACATGCCGGCAACGCGTCGATAAAAACTTACGTAGGAACCGGAACAGGCTGGGCTCTAGGCACTGTAAACGACACCTTAATGGCTCAAACACTGAATACGTCTAGGCTGAATAGCACTCCCCATTGGATCACTGAATTCAGAATAGAAAAGCAAGCGAACGGGCTGGGAATGAACAACGGAATCAGAATCGCGGTGTATGACGCCAGCAACCCCTCTGCCGGCGTGATAGCTTACCCGCCCACATCTCAACAAGACGTCCCCAACAGCTACAGTCTGAATTCCTATACATCGTCTTCCAACCTACCGACGTTGACAGCCACAGCTTTCACCAGCGTAACAGTGTTTCAGGGATGGACTTGGTGGTTCTTCGTCCACTCACTCGGCGGAGTTGAACCCATCACGTATCAATGGTATGATGCATCAGCGTTGCTTGCGGGGCAGACGTCGATGGTGCTGCCAGTGACAAAGAACACGCCCGGAGTCTACAATTCTACTGCAGAGTCAGCGATTCAGAAGGTCAGGTTGTAAACACCACCAACGTCACAATGACCGTTCTTCCATCTAGCCCTCCGACAACTGCAGGAAATCCGTGGAAATCTTTCCCCTCTTTTTTTTAAGTGCTTTGGGTTAGCCGCCGCTCTAGTTACAAATCCTAGATTAAACAAAACTCTCACTACCAACGCTCAGATGTTGAACCAGTAAGGAGTAGGTCTCAATTAGACAGAGTTAGTCAAGCTTAAAATATCAGTTGAAACTCACATACCCTGATTCATCCAAAGGAGTTGTTGTGTTGCCTGCAATCGAAATTGGGCGAGTCTGCGTCAAGCAGTTCGGTCGTGAAACAGGAAAGAAATGCGTCATAGTCGACGTCATGGACAAAAGCTTCGTCTTGATCACGGGTCCAAAGAAGGTCACGGGTGTCCGCCGGCGCAGAGCGAACATTAACCACATCGAACCCACCCAGATTAAAATCGACGTCACACGGGGAGCATCAGACGAGGAAGTCAACTCAGTTCTGCAGTCTTCGGGTATGCTCGAAGAAATGGCTCAGCCCGTGAAGCCGTAAACTCTTATAGTCCAAGCTCTTTTTCTATCGTGAAAGGAACACCAACTCATGCCTCAACAATCCCTCCTTGGCAAATCAAACGCGAAACTTTTGTGAAGAACAGCGGATCCCACCGACAAACGATACGGCTGCAAACCCGAAGAGCGCACAGCCAACAACATCATCCGCTACGGCGTGATAAACCTCGACAAACCCGCAGGTCCCACAAGTCACGAGGTTGCGGCATGGACGAAGAAAATCCTGAAACTCACGAGCATCGGGCATGGAGGCACATTAGACCCGAACGTGACGGGTGTCTTGCCCATCACGCTGGAGGATTCCACAAAGGTTGTTCAGGCGCTGCTGTACAGCGGCAAAGAATACATCTGCGTCATGAAACTTCACGGCGACGTTCCAGAGGAAAACGTCAAAGAGGATCCTCGCGGAGTTTGAGGGAGAGATAGATCAGCGCCCACCACTGCGAGCTTCCGTGAAGAGGCAGCTCCGAACCCGACGCATCTACTACAATAATTACTTGGAGAAAAACGGAAGAAATGTCCTGTTCCGAGTCGGCTGCGAAGGCGGAACTTACATCCGCAAACTCTGCTTCGACGTCGGAGAAGTCCTCGGCGTCGGAGCCCACATGCAGGAACTTCGACGAACGAGAGCAGGACCGTTTATCGAAGAGAGCCCAACATTCGTCACACTCCACAGAGTAGCCAACTGGTTCGCGGAATGGCAGGAACAGAAAGAAGACGCCATCCTGAGACGCTTCATTCAGCCCATGGAGAACGCACTGGCGCTGCTCCCGAAAATCGTAGTCCGCGATTCAGCAGTTAGAAGCACTCTGCCACGGAGCCAACCTCACAGCGCCTGGAGTCCTGACGGTGGAAAGCGGGATGACGAAGGGTGCGGGTGGCCGCTATCCTCACATTGAAAGGCGAAGCCGTCGCAGTAGCTCAAGCAACCGTTTCCACCGAAGAAATGCTGAAACTCGACCATGGGGCCGTGGCGGTCCTCAGGCGCGTCGTTATGCCCCGAGGCACTTACCCAAGGGTGTGGAGAAGCGGCAGCAAGGAATGACCGAGCACTACTACTCCGCACACCCA
>CAWGAW010000026.1:0-34437 GCA_963820675.1 Candidatus Bathyarchaeota archaeon
GTGGGGCCGCTGGGATTTGAACCCAGGGTACCGCATGCGCCCCAGGCATGTATCCTAATACAGATCTCACCAGAAAACGGGGTAGGATACATGCCCAATGCCCGAACTGGTGAGAAATCCAAGCCAGACAACGGCCCCACGAAACACATCCAGAAACGAGCAGAAGAACATGCATAGCACGGCTTCCACTTGAATCTGAACGAAAGTCCAGCATACGAAGACTACAACCAGAGGATAATAAACACTTTGGAAAAGATGTTAGCCGACGGACTGAAACTTAACACCCGTCGCCAAGTGTGCAACACCCTCAGACAGCTAAACCGACACGTTGACCTAATGAACACCGAAGCCGTCAAAACCACAAGTTGTCCACCGACAATAAACAAAAATACCCACAAATTGAAAACCAACATCACGACGTTTGCGCACAACCGTACCCCAAACTAGGTACGCAAAGCCGAACTTAAAAGAGAACGCAGCGCACAAACCCATGAAACTTCGAACCAACGCGGCACCGAACGCCAATAGCGCTTGCTGTGAACGCAGTTTTGCTTCCTTTTTTTTGCTTCTTTTGGCTTTCAATCCTATGAGCGCCAAGAATTAAAGGCATTTTCAGTCGTCGTTCATAATTGCAGAGGAAAAACTTTTAAGCGATTTGAGAAGAGATAGCATTTGTTCCTAAAATAGAAGGAGAAATCCGGAATGAAGAGAGCGTTATTAGTGTTATTCGTAGCGTTCATATTGTGCAGTCTGCTCTTAGTAATGTACACGGAAACGGTTACGGCTTCTAATCCAGCGTACCCAACCACAATTTACTCTGCGAAATGGAATTCAGGCATTAACGGATTCTGGGATAACAGAACTGAATGGAGCGACGCTGCATCACCCTCTGGACTGCCTGCAAATCTTGTATTCAGAAACAAATGGTCGGTCACTTTTACTGGGGGAGTCCTCAAAGTCTATGAATGGTATCTTATCGAGTTCTTCGGTGATAACACGAACGACTCTGGCGATTACGTTCAAATTTGCTATGACTCGAACGCAACAGGTAGCCTTGCTCCCAAAGGAGGAGCAACACCAGATCTTAGGATAGACTTCGTGGGACATGCCGGCAACGCGTCGATAAAAACTTACGTAGGAACCGGAACAGGCTGGGCTCTAGGCACTGTAAACGACACCTTAATGGCTCAAACACTGAATACGTCTAGGCTGAATAGCACTCCCCATTGGATCACTGAATTCAGAATAGAAAAGCAAGCGAACGGGCTGGGAATGAACAACGGAATCAGAATCGCGGTGTATGACGCCAGCAACCCCTCTGCCGGCGTGATAGCTTACCCGCCCACATCTCAACAAGACGTCCCCAACAGCTACAGTCTGAATTCCTATACATCGTCTTCCAACCTACCGACGTTGACAGCCACAGCTTTCACCAGCGTAACAGTGTTTCAGGGATGGACTTGGTGGTTCTTCGTCCACTCACTCGGCGGAGTTGAACCCATCACGTATCAATGGTACGATGGATCAACGTTGCTTGCGGCACAGACGTCGATGGTGCTGCCAGTGACAAAGAACGCGCCCGGAACCTACAATATCTTCTGCAGAGTTAGCGATTCAGAAGGTCAGGTTGTAAACACCGCCAACGTCACAATGACCGTTCTTGCCATCTAGCCCTCCGACAACTGCAGGAAGTCCGTGGAAATCTTTCCCCTCTTTTTTTAAGTGCTCTGGGTTAGCCGCCGCTCTAGTTACAAATCCTAGATTAAACAAAACTCTCACTACCAACGCTCAGATGTTGAACCAGTAAGGAGTAGGTCTCAATTAGACAGAGTTAGTCAAGCTTAAAATATCAGTTGAAACTCACATACCCTGATTCATCCAAAGGAGTTGTTGTGTTGCCTGCAATCGAAATTGGGCGAGTCTGCGTCAAGCAGTTCGGTCGTGAAACAGGAAAGAAATGCGTCATAGTCGACGTCATGGACAAAAGCTTCGTCTTGATCACGGGTCCAAAGAAGGTCACGGGTGTCCGCCGGCGCAGAGCGAACATTAACCACATCGAACCCACCCAGATTAAAATCGACGTCACACGGGGAGCATCAGACGAGGAAGTCAACTCAGTTCTGCAGTCTTCGGGTATGCTCGAAGAAATGGCTCAGCCCGTGAAGCCGTAAACTCTTATAGTCCAAGCTCTTTTTCTATCGTGAAAGGAACACCAACTCATGCCTAAGAACAATCCCTCCTTGGCAAATCAAACGCGAAACTTTTGTGAAGAACAGCGACGTCACCGACAAACGATATGGCTGCAAACCCGAAGAGCGCACAGCCGCCCACATCATCCGCTACGGCGTGATAAACCTCGACAAACCCGCGGGTCCCACAAGTCACGAGGTTGCGGCATGGACGAAGAAAATCCTGAAACTCACGAGCATCGGGCATGGAGGCACATTAGACCCGAACGTGACGGGCGTCTTGCCCATCACGCTGGAGGATTCCACAAAGGTTGTTCAGGCGCTGCTGTACAGCGGCAAAGAATACGTCTGCGTCATGAAACTCCACGGCGACGTTCCAGAGGAAAACGTCAAACGGATCCTCGCGGAGTTTGAGGATGAGATTTATCAGCGCCCACCATTACGGGCTTCCGTGAAGAGGCAGCTCCGAACCCGACGCATCTACTACAATAACTACCTGGAGATGAACGGAAGAAATGTCCTGTTCCGAGTCGGCTGCGAAGGCGGAACCTACATCCGCAAACTCTGCTTCGACGCCGGAGAAGTCCTCGGCGTCGGAGCCCACATGCAAGAACTTCGACGAACCCGAGCAGGACCATTCATCGAAGAGAGCCCAACATTCGTCACACTCCACAAAGTCGCCAACTGGTTCGCGGAATGGCAGGAACAGAAAGAAGACGCCATCCTGAGACGCTTCATTCAGCCCATGGAGAACGCACTGGCGCTGCTCCCGAAAATCGTAGTCCGCGATTCAGCGGTTGACGCTCTCTGCCACGGAGCCAACCTAACAGCGCCTGGAGTCCTATCGGTGGAAAGCGGGATGGCAAAGGGTTCGGTTACGGCGATTCTCACGTTGAAAGGCGAGGCCGTCGCACTAGCTCAAGCAACCGTTTCCACAGAAGAAATGCTGAAACTCGACCATGGCGCCGTGGCGGTTCTAAGGCGCGTCGTTATGCCCCGAGGCACATACCCGAGGGTGTGGAGAAGCGGCAGCAAGGAATGACCGAGCACTACTACTCCGCACACCCTCAGTCCACACCCAAAATAGGACTCATTAAAGCCTGTCTTTGTGGAAGACAGTTTGAATTCGTCACCGCCTCCAGCGTTTTCTCCAAGAAACGAGTGGACCCGGGAACCCGACTGCTCATCGAATCCATGCTTCTCCCCGACCGCGGTGACGCACTAGATATCGGATGCGGCTACGGCGCCGTAGGCATTGCAGCTGCAGCTCAAAAGCCAACGCTGCACGTCGTGATGACGGACGTAAACATGCGAGCCGTGCGTCTCGCCCGGGAGAATATTGGACGGAACAGAGTGGCCAACGCTGAAGTATGTTTTGGCTGCTTATACGAACCAGTGGAAGGCTCCGAATTCGACGTTGTCCTCTCCAACCCACCCGTGAGCGCGGGCATGGACATCGTGAAGGCAATCATAACCCAAGCGCCCAAGGTTATGGCTCCGAAGGCGACATTGCAGATGGTTGTCAGGTCAAAGATTGGCGGAAAAGCTCTCCCAGCACTCTTCGAAGCAGTTTTTGGCAATTGCAGAGTTCTTGCGAGGCAGAGCGGCTACCGCGTGCTGATAGCGGAAAAGCTTTAGGCTCAAGGCAGGATGCTGTACAGCCCGAACAGAGAGGTGTAGTAGATTCCCACGAGCATGAACACCACGCCCAAGACCACCACCCAGACTCCACGGTTATTCGACTCACCACAGTCCAGTCTCCATACATATGCTCCCAGAACGACCGCGATTGCACCGAAAACCTCGGGCAGAACAAACAATGAGATGACGGCGCAGAGACCTCCCACGAAGAAGTAAGTTCCTGCCTTGCCTCGTTGAGGCTGTGCATATGCTGGGGTTGGCGTGCTTTGAGTTTCTGCTCTTTTTGCGCGAGTTGTCAACACTTATCGCCGCAAACCGTGTTTGCAGGCACTCTCCTAATTACCTTTTCGAGAACGCAA
Organism: Candidatus Bathyarchaeota archaeon; assembly: GCA_963820675.1. Lineage (GTDB taxonomy): Archaea > Thermoproteota > Bathyarchaeia > Bathyarchaeales > Bathycorpusculaceae > UBA11855. The sequence goes on from CAWGAW010000026.1 coordinate 4,190, forward strand.
CGGACATCTTTACACAAACCAAGACCACGTCCCAACACTCCGTAAAGGTTTAAGTTGCATGACTAAACAATAATAAACCACACATCAACAAAAAGGCGAAATCGCGCCGGGGTCTCCTAGCCAGGAAGGGAGCAAGCCTGGAGTTCCCCCAGCAAGGGGGACCGAATAGCTTGTGGCCTCTCGGGGCCTCGGGGGTTCAAATCCCCCTCCCGGCGCCATTTTACCAGTTGGGGCTGTTTTTAGCTTATTTTGTCTAAAATCGACATAGTTGAAGTTCCTTCAAATTATCGATTTGCGTCATATGAAATCTTGCAAGAGCAGGAGGGCGATCAATTCATAAATAATTGGATGGATCCAAGCTAATTTGCATGCAAGCGACTTCTTTTACCCGATTTCCAAGATTTAAAACTTCTTTTCCTTAGAACGATGGATACACGTTTTGGACTCGTTTGGATCTGAGACGCACTGTGAAAAACCAAAAACATATTACCACCAACTCTAAATTTATGCACTAATTTAGTAGCTTTCGTTAGATTTAGACCTGAGATGAATCGTTCATGGAGCAAAAAAAAGCTGTTGAAAAGGCCCAAGCTATGAATATGAATAGTTTGGCAGAATATCAAGAAGGCTCAATTGTGAGTCGCACATTAATTGACAAGAAAGCCGGAACCGTAACTTTCTTCGCTTTTGATGAGGGACAAGGACTTAGCGAACATGTTGCTTCGTTTGACGCTTTGATCAGCGTTCTGGATGGCGAAGCGGAAGTTGCAATTTCTGAAAAGAACTATCGCATAAAAGAAGGAGAAATGATAATTCTACCTGCCAACAAACCTCACGCACTTAAAGCAATTAAAAAATTCAAAATGATGCTTGTCATGATAAAAGCATGATGTGTTGAAGAAGCACGCGCCACTAACCTTCCCTCATTTTACCAACATGGTCGGGGAATTTGGCTATTGGAAAGCGGAACCCGCAAATCAAAACTATCCTCAGACTAGCGCTTAATTCTGCGGAGAATAACCAGTTTCAAAGCGTTGGAGCCCTTACTAGTGAGGGAAGAGATATTTACGTTGGGCAATTAATTGAATAATAGGTGGTAATGTGGTGAACAAAAATCAAATGTTCTGCTATCAATGTGAGCAAACTGCAGAAGGGAAAGCCTGCACAACTTTCGGCGTTTGTGGGAAAAATCCTGAAGTGAGTGCGCTTCAAGATTTATTGATCTACATGCTAAGAGGATTATCGCAGTTAGCATTAGAAGGACAAAAAGTAGGCATCAAAGATGAGCAGGTAAATTTGTTCATTTGCGAGTCAGCTTTCGCCACATTAACTAATGTGAACTTCGACCCAAAAACACTCGTCGAATACATTAACAAATCAGTGAGGCTTCGTGACGCTCTCCGTGAAAAAGTGCGAACAGCCGGAGGATATGTTGAATTCCATGGTCCAGTTGATATGCTGCTTGAAAAGACGGAAGAAGGCCTGATTAGACAAGGAAAACAGGTCGGAATAAACGTTGATCCCTCAAACGACCCTGACTTGCATGGGCTTCACTGGCTACTAATTTACGCGATAAAAGGAGTAGCAGCTTACACTTATCATGCTTATCGCCTTGGAAAAAAGGATGACAAAGTCTTCGAGTTCATTCAAAAAGGTCTCGCATCAACTCTGGACGAGTCGTTAGGTGTTGATGCCTTTTTTGATCTCGCTTTGAAATGTGGAGAAATCAACATAAGAGCTATGGAACTCTTGGACGCTGGAAACACAGAAGCCTACGGTCATCCAGTTCCTACGCAAGTTCCGCTAGGCCATAAGAAAGGCAAGGCGATTCTGGTGTCAGGTCACGATCTAAAAGATCTAAGTGAAGTTCTAAAGCAAAGCCAAGGCAAAGGCATCTATGTTTACTCACACGGAGAGATGCTCCCAGCACATGGCTATCCCAAGTTAAAGAAGTATCTCTCACTTTTTCGGCCACTATGGAACCGCATGGCAAAACCAACAAAAAGAATTCGCGAATTTTCCTGGAGCAATTTTGATGACCACCAACTGCATTCAAAAACCCGTAGAAAACTACAAAGGAAACCTATTCACTTCCGGTCCGGTAGGCTGGCCGGGCGTAACTCACCTAGAATGTTCTGACTTAAAGGGCAGCGACTTTTCAGCCGTCATAGAAAAAGCCCAGGAAATGCCAGGGTTCACACAAGACACGAAAGAAAAAACAGTGACTGTCGGTTTTGCCAGAAAATCTCTACTTTCAGTGGTGGAAAAAATAACTGAATCAGTAATGAAAGGGCACATCAATTCTTTCTTCCTCGTCGCCGGCTGCGACGGCGCCAAACCGGGACGTAACTACTACACCGAGTTTGTCGAGAAGACCCCTGATGACTCCCTCGTTTTAACTTTAGCCTGCGGAAAATTCCGGTTTTTCGACAAGGATATAGGCCAGGTTGACGGCATCCCTAGATTGCTAGATATTGGACAATGCAACGATGCATACTCAGCTGTTAAATTAGCCCAAGCTTTTGAAGAAATATTCAAGGTTCGGATGAGTGAATTACCATTGTTCTTTATACTTTCGTGGTATGAGCAAAAGGCTGTAGCCATTCTACTGTCTCTTTTCTATTTAGGCGTAAACATTCGCTTAGGACCGAGTCTTCCCGCATTCATGACCCCAAGAATACTCGAAAGGTTGCATATAAAGCCCTTAAAAACGCCGGATGAGGACCTAAAAGCAATACTCGATTATGTCAATGGTGTTGTTCCATGAGTTATAAAAAAAGAGCTTTCATCAACCCCTATTCTTCTGCCTGCTTCGTAGATTAACAGTAACATTAAAAGGGTCTCAGATTATCAATTTAGAAAGGAATAGGGGTCTGTTTTGAAATGTCTTGGCTGAAAGCTATGAGAGAGAAAGAACCGGCTGAACCGGTAAATCCAATTGGAACCGTTGTGATAGGAACTCTGCACCCAGAAATAATGGACACTGCTAAAGACATGGTTAGAAGATCTCTCAAACTGGCCCAGTTCAAAACTGTTGATGTTGGGAAAGGAGTCTCTCCCGCAACTTTTGCTTCAAAAGCTAAAGAGGTAAACGCCGACATAATTGTAGTGTCTGTTTTGCTCACAGCCGCTAAGGAGAATCTTCCAAAGCTAATTTCAGCCATAGAACTTGAAGGCCTAAAGGGCAAAACTGTTATCATGATTGGGGGTGCAGCAGTAACTAAAGAAGACGCAGACAAAATCGGCGCGCTGTTTGGCAAAACAAGAGAAGAAGCTGTGGTTTTAGCAAAGAAAGCAATTGAGCAAAAACGGAACAGAACTTGATATTTTATTGTTTGAGTAATTCACTTTCGTAGTACTCGGTGATAGCCAATAGTGGCCCTCCCTAAATTTTTTTCCAAATATACCATTCTTGAAGGAACAAAAGTGAACTGTGTAGGATTTGAAACCTGACTGTTTGCGGTTACATGTAAGTAATGGGTTAAAAATAATTATACTGGTAAATTGGGGATAGTATCCCCCTCCCGGCGCTTTCTTGCTTATCTTGCCTATTTTGTCAATTTTCAGATTCATTTCAAGAAGACGTAGGGTACTGCCTGTTAGAATCTATATTGGTGTAGTTGGAATGGAGAATACGCCTAGCGTATACTACCGTCGCTAAACTTACGCGCACAGTCATCGGCACCTGCTTAGCACTTCGCAGACTTGGTTTTTAGCCCTTAACCTTAAAATCGTATTTGAATGTGCTCATGCAGACTTTGCAGCGAACGACATTTTCTTCAGGATAATATAATCCTTCTCCGCCTACGTCGTGGACTACGTCCTTGTGGATTTTGAAGATGAATTCGGCATCACAGTTCGGGCATTTCTTCCTAATGATGTTGTACCCTCTGACTCCACGCTCGAGCTTAATCTCTTTCGACATTTTAGTAACCCTCAGTTTAGACTCTTTGGATTTTGTATATATGCTTTTAGTGGGTTGTTTTGTGGTTGTGGCGATGCAGTCACAGAGCCTTAAAGGCATCCTCGCCAGACGTTAGTTTCAGGTGTTTTACGTTGGAAAAAGGCATGCAGAAATACCTAGTTCTCGTCAAAACAGCTTCGGGGAAGGGCGGCGAGTTCTGGGAAGGGTTCTCCAAAATGCCCGACGCACCCATGAAGGGCGTGATGGTTGAGAGTTCGTGGAGCCTCTTCGGTTACTGGGACTTCGCCATATTCTTCAAAGCTGATAGCAACGAAAATGCCCTGCACTTCGTTGGCGAAGTCTTGCGAGCCATCCCAGGAATTGCGGAGACGAGCACGTCGCCGATGACTGTTCTAAGAGAGCACAAGAAGCAATAGCCCTGTTGCCCCTTCTCACCTTTTTTTTGAGGCTCGTCTAGGTTACTTTTCTTCGTCAAAGTTGAGAAAACGCTTAATCTGTGCCAGAATTTCCTGAAGGCAAGGTTCTGGCATGGGTGGCTCGTACGGTATCCTGAGAACATCCCAGCCTTGCGCTTCCAGAAGCTCCACGATTTCTTGGTCGCGCTCCTGCTGTTCGTCGCTGGAGTGGACTTGTTTGCCGTCGAGGTAGACGATTTTTCTTTTCTCGGGCCAGCAGAAGTCGGGAATGGTTGCTTTTAGTATGATGGGTTTCTGTGTGACCATGCCACCCGTTAAGCCTGCGGCGCTGAGTGCTCTGAAAAGTTGGAGTTCGGCTTGGCTGACTTTTGGATGCGAGTTGGCTCTGTAACTCAAGGCGGCGATTCTCCGGGTTGGCTATTTCTTTGGGAGGTTCTTGTATTTCTCCATTGCGTAAGCCACAGTTTTCTTGGCTTCCTTGGCGTTCAGCCACTCTTTCACTTTTGCCCATTTGTGGGGTTCAAGTCGTTTGTAGGTTTCGAAGAACTCTTGAATCTCGACTAATTGGTGCTTGTGGACGTCGCTGATGTCATGGTAGCCCTCGAATCTTCGGTCGTTTACGAGGACGGAGAGGATTTTTGTGTCGCATCCTTCTTCATCCTCGATTACGAGGGCGCCGATGACTCTGACTTTGACGATGCAGCCGACCTCGAGGGGTTCGAAGCTCATCACCATTATGTCCAAAGGATCTTCGTCGTCGAACCATGTTTGCGGGACGAAGCCGTACTCCACGGGAAAGACGACTGAGGATGGTATGATTCGGTCTAAGACGAACGCTTCCCAGTTGTAGTCGTACTCATATTTGTCTCTGGAGCCGCTGTTAACCTCGATAACCATATTTAGAATTTCTGGCGGTTTTTCACCAGCGGGGATTTCTCTCCAAAAATTCAAACGATCGCCCTCTGGCTCTACCTGGTTTTCTTTGTTACCCTCTTCTCTTTGTGAATGTTTACGCTTCCGCTCGGGATGGCTGTAGTTGGCGGCACGTTCTCTGGACCGCCTAGCCCGCTGTCGTAGATGAGTTTGCCGTTCGCTTTTTCCCAGATTCTGAGCCTGAACCTGTCCAGGTTGGCTTCGCCTCTGGTTTTGTCATCGACGCCGATGAGTCCGAACGCATAGTCTCCCTTGCCGTTGATTGTGCCTGCACCCTTGAAGGTTGCTTCGGAGCCTGAAATGACGAGCCACTCGTAGCTCGTGCTTCTGAACGTCATTTGGGCGGCGTCGAACACGAACTCTGTTTGACCTGAAGGATTTGTCGCTCCCTTCTCGTACTTCGAGTTGAACTTGAAGGTTGCTTTCCCAGTCAGGGCAGGATTTGCCGAGTATGCCCCTGGCGAGGAATTAATCCAGCCTTCACCGCTGACAGAGCCGGCTTCAGGGTCGTATACCACTAGATCGATGCTTCTTTCAGTGGCTACATTGCCCCTTTCGTCGGCGCCCCTCACTCGAAGGTTGAATACACCCGGTTCGTCAACCGACGCCTTTGCCATGATTTTTTGGCTCGGGCGATCGCCTAGCGCACCGTCTGCAGCTGACATTGGAAGCCACGATGTTCCGTCAAGGGTGTACTCTGCGGAAGCTATCTTCGAGCCACCTGTCTTGCTGTCATCGAGCGTGAAGCTGAACTCGAAGAACGTGTTAACTCTCGCGGGGTTAGGGTTGACCGTCACATCGCTTGAGATGGGGGCTTCTGTATCAAGCACTTTTTCTTCTTCTTCGGTTTCACGTTTGCTGTAGAAAATCAAACCACCAATTATTGCGACAAGAACTATCGATAGGATAACTGCTACAACTGGAATTCCTATCCCGAGAACTTGAATCGTTAACGTGTTCCTGAGAGACAGCATGGCGCCTGAGAAGAGCAGCGAAATGAGGTTAATCACCTTAATCATCGGGTTCAACGCTGGTCCAGCCGTATCCTTCAACGGGTCACCCACCGTATCGCCCACCACTGAGGCTTTGTGGTTCTCAGAGTATTTTCCGCCATAGAAGCCATCCTCAATCTTCTTCTTGGCGTTGTCCCAAGCGCCTCCTGAGTTTGCCATGAACACAGCAAGCAATTGACCCGTGATTATCACCCCTGCCAAGAACCCACCCCACGCCGAAGCGCCGAGAAGTATGCCAACGGTTAACGGCGTCAGAATAGCGATTATAGCCAGACTTGCCAGTTCCCGCTGAGCGGCTGAAGTGCAGATACTCACGACTTTGGCGTAGTCTGGAAGCTTCAAACCCTCAATTATTCCAGGAACCTTGAACTGCTTTCTAACTTCTTCGATTATTTTTCCTGCCGCCCTGCTGACAGCTCTCAACGAGATAAAGCTAAACAGGAAGGGCAGCGAGCCACCGATCAGGAGTCCGACGAAGACGAGCGGGTCGGTTGCGATGTCAAGTTTAATGTTCAATGTTTCCGTGAACGCTGAAAACAACGACACTGCCGCTAAGACGGCTGATGCTATGGCTAAGGCTTTCGTAACAGCTTTCGTTGTATTGCCCGAGGCGTCAAGGTCTGCTAGGATTTTGCGGGGTTCTCCCTCGAGCCCCGCCATCTCGCCGATGCCGTTAGCGTTGTCCACGATTGGTCCGAAGGTGTCCATAGCCACATTGTTTCCAGTTTGCGTGAGCATGCCGATGGAGGCGAGGGCAACCCCGTAGAATGCGAATAGGATGCCCATTCCCGTCCAGATTAAAACCGACACGACAATCGTAAGCGCGATAAGGAGTGTGGTCCACACCGTGCTCTCGAAGCCCAAAGACAAGCCCTGCAAGATGAGGGTTGCCGAACCCGTCTTACTCGATGCAGCCACTTTGTCTACTGGACCTTTATTGGCGCTGGTGAAATGTTCCGCCAGCTTGTTGAAACTAATGGCCAGCACGATGCCCATCGTAGTAACCAGGAACACTCGAATGTCACCCACGTAAAAAACAGCCAACAGCAGGAAACTCGCCGCTGAAATCAGGCTGGAAAGGTCATACGACAAATCCATTGCTTTGAAAGCGTCACCCTTCGTCATACTATCCGGCCATTTTGAAACCGCGTAAGTCCCGAAGACCGTGCTCACGATGCCGATGCCACGCGCTAAGAGCGGAAAGACAATCCATTTAGCCTCAAACACTCCAGGATTACGCGTAGCGATGGCTAAGCCCAAGATTAGGGCGGAAACCATAGTCACCTCGTAGGATTCGAAGATGTCGGCAGCCATGCCTGCGCAGTCGCCCACGTTATCGCCCACAAGGTCAGCCACCACCGCCGCATTCCGTGGGTCGTCCTCCGGGATTCCGACCTCGACTTTGCCGACGAGGTCCGCGCCAATGTCTGCTGCTTTCGTGTAGATTCCACCGCCGACTCTCATGAACAACGCTAGAAGCGTACCCCCGAAGCCGAATCCGAGGAGGACATCAGGCGAGTGATCGACGTAAATGAGGAAAATGATCGTGCCGCCCAGCAAGCCCAAGCCGTCGGTTAGCATGCCCGTGATGGTTCCAGTCTTGTAGGCTATTCGAAGCGCGTCACGGAAGCCTTTCCGTGAGGCTTCGGAGACGCGGATGTTTCCCTGTACAGCCATGTTCATGCCGATGTAGCCAATCATCGCTGAGAAGAAAGCGCCGATGAGGAAGGCGCCTACTCTTCCAATGATTATGAAAATTGGGTTTGGAAGACTCGTAATGTTCGGATCGAGTGAAGCGGACAGGAACAGGAAAACGCCTAGGATGCCAATGAAGATTATCAGAGACTTAAACTGGGTTTTGAGGTATGCGTTTGCTCCTGCCTTGATGCCGTTCCATACCTCTTTAACTTTGCCCGAACCCGTGCTTTCACGGAGCACTTGCCGTCTGAGAATTAATGCGTAGAACAAGGCTCCAACAGCAACAGCCACAACTGAGTATAGTCCAGCCAACTCCAGCTGAGAAAGCAACGGAGCCATAAGTTTTCCACCAGAGTCAAGCACAGGTTGTATATATGTCTGTTGGGCTAGTACCTACGCTCAGAGTGCGTTCTCGGTCTTCTCTAATGCCTCTTTCTTTAAGGCCTCGACAAATTTTTTTCCCAGGTCAGTGAGACAATAGACTTTGTACGTGTTGCGTCCATTCCTGGAAATTCGCACATCCTCGTTCAGTAGTTGCGCATCTCTGAGGAGCTGACAGTTCTTCAAATCCGACGAAGGCGAAAGCATCCCCTCACTGGATTCCAAGTACCATATACACTTGTCTTTGTTGTCGAACGCCGCCAAAAGATACTTCTTGAATATGCCTACGCGGGTTTGAATGTAGTTTGACAAGTACTCCTTTAATTCTTCAGTCATAGTTTTAACTGGACAGATCGAACCGATTTAAGTCTTATGCGTATAATCTCCCCTCAACCCGCGTCTTCCAAATCAGTTTCTGGTTAGACGTGCTCCATAAAGCACATAAGAACGAACGCCGTGAGAACTAGCATTCAAGAGTTCTTTTGAGGTTTTACGATTATGGCGAAGTATAGGTGTACGGTCTGCAACTACGTCTACGACGAAGCCAAAGAAGGCAGAAAGTTCACTGACCTGCCCAAGGAATGGGTGTGCCCCGTCTGTGGAGCACCCAAAAGCGCCTTCGTGCTCCTAACCGAAAAAACCGAGGCAGCGGAAACGAAGAAGGGCAAAACCGTTTCCGAAGTCCTCATCGATCAACTCGCCGCTTGGGGCGTAACCTACGTTTTCGGTGTCCCAGGCACGTCAACCCTCGGCGTTGTCGATGCAGTGCGGAAGAACCCGAAAGTTAAGTACATTCAAGTGAGACATGAGCAGGCCGCGGCGTTCATGGCGTCTGCGTACGGCAAACTCACGGGTCACGTGGCCGCGTGCCTCAGCGTTTCAGGACCTGGAACAACGAACCTTGCAACTGGCCTATACGACGCCAACTTGGACAATTCACCAGTGCTCGTCCTCTCGGGTATGGTAGCGCGGCAGTTCATTGGTCCAGGCTCCATCCAGGAGATTGACCAGTACAGCTTCTTCGAGCCCATCTGTGTGTTCAACAAGATCCTCATGTCTCCCGACCAGACGACGATGCTGGCGACGTTGGCGGTCAAGACGGCGCTGCTGGACCGTGGTGTAAGTAACATCGGTTTGCCTAACGATGTGCAGAAACTGCCATACGAAGCGGAGATTCAGCCTTTTGAGGGGCGTGTGCCGAGCCTTGCCTTCGCCGCGGAAGACTCTCTGGTCGAAAGAGCCGCCAGGTTGATAGATGAGGCGGAGCGTCCCGTAATTGTTGCGGGCTTTGGCACCAGGGGGCAGGGAGCCAAGCTACACTCCTTGGCGGACAAAATCAGCGCTCCAATCGTCACGACTCTAAGGGCGAAGGGCGTGGTTGACGAATCATACCCTCTCTGCGCGGGCGTTCACGGCGGTCTCGGCTCGACAGCTTCTGCCGAGCTTGTGCGGAAGGCGGATTTGCTCGTGGTGATAGGTGCATCCTTCAGCGACTTCACTCTGCTGCCACAGAAGAGGACTGTGCAAATTGACATAAACATGAAGAACATCGCCCGACGCTACCCCGTGGAGGTTGGGCTGCTCGGAAACAGCGCCATCCTTATCCCGCGATTGACTGAGAAAGTCACTGAGAGACATGATCGAGAGTATCTGGCGGAGATTGCCCAGCTGAAAGAAGAATGGCTTACGCAGATACAACGTGAAGCAGACGCGAAAGCGAAACCCATCAGACCACCCTACATCATGAAAGTCCTCACAGAGAAAGTGGCTGACAACGCGGTCATAAGTTTGGACGTTGGGGAGAACTGCTGGTGGTTCGGCAGAAACTTCCAGATGAAGAAGACGCAGAAGATGGTTATGAGCGGCTTGCTCGGCTCCATGGGCTTCGGTTTGCCAGGCGCGATGGCGGCGGCGCTGGCTTATCCTGACAGGCAAATCGTGTGCGTCACGGGCGACGGCGGCTTCACGATGGTTATGGCGGACTTCATCACGACGCTGAAGTACGGGCTGCCCGTGAAGGTCTTCGTGATGAACAACAAGAGCCTGGGCATGATTAAGCAGGAGCAGAAGGTGGAGGGCTACGAGAGCTGGCAGACTGAGCTGTACGATTACAACTTCGCCGAATTCGCCGAGAACGCAGGCGGCATAGGGTTCAAGGTGACGGAGCCAGGCGAACTCGAATCGGCAGTTGAAAAGGCGCTTAGCCGCGAACAAGCCAACGGTAGTTGACATTGAAACCGACCCGCGAAGTTTCCCTTAATTGGTTAGATATTCTCCTCTGCATTTTATTTCTAACATGCTACAAATCGTGACGCAGCGGTTTTTTGTTTGTCAAGAATTCTTGACTAAAGGCTAGTCAAGGAATCTTTACAAGAATCGATTTATGCGGCTTCCTCAGTCAGGAGTAAACGAAGCAGGTATTCAAATGGGATTGATGTGAAAACATCCAAACTGGTAATACTCCTGCTCATGGTGGCGCTAATGTACGTCGCAGTAGCCACCGCAACATATGTTGCCTTCAACTACCCCAAATCAGCAGATACCTCCGAACCAGTTTCTGAAGAGCCTTCAAACGAGTCGTCATCTTCTGTCTCTGTTGTTCCAGAAATTACTCCAGAGAAAATCCCAGAAACCATCCCAGAAGCTATCCCCAATTCCCCAGATACCTCCACCAGTTTTTCCCAATTCTACAATAATCACAGTGCCGGGTGATTATTCCTCAATCGGTTTGGCAGTTAACGCATCCAAAGAAGGCGACACTATACTGGTGAACGAGGGCGTGTACTATGAAAGTGTCACCGTTGATAAAACGCTGACAATTAGGGGCGAAAACAGAGAAACGACAATCGTTGATGGCAACAATCTTGGACCAACGTTCCTCATCAGGGCGAAATACGTGAGGCTCACAGGGTTCACTGTGAGGAACGTGTTGGATGGACCAGCGGTCGGTAGTTCTCGGGGACGATACGCTGGCATGCATTTGCTTCACGCTTATGGATGCATCGTCTCTGAAAACACCGTCACCCACTGCGGAAAAGGCGTCTGGGTCTATGGAGGTTCGGGGAACACGATCGCGAATAACTCTCTCCTAGAGAATAACTACGGCGTTCTTGCCACGGCGTCGACCGATAGCTTTGTAGTCGGAAATTCTGCAGCGAACGGTTGGGGCGGGATCTGGCTGGAAAACTGTCAAAGGTTTCAACTCAGAAACAATCTTATCGACAATAATGCCCGCAGCTTTACAGTTTCAGGCTCGGAGATTTCATACTTTCTCAATGACGTTGACACCTCAAACGCCGTCAACAGCAGAAAGATATACTACCTATTCAACAGCCAAGGCATCACTGTCGATCCAGCATCGTTTCCTGACCTGGGAAGTTTGATACTCGTGAACTGCAACGACGTTACGGTGAAGAATCTGGATTTGGGTGGAGCTGGAAGCATACGTTTAGCTGGAGCTCTAAACACAACGATTTCTAACAACGTTGTCTCGGGGAATAGCTTGGGCGTCTGCGTTCAATTCGGCTCTGGCTGTGTTGTTTCGAGCAATATTATCTCAGATAATGATGACGGAATTTATGTTCAATCAAGCGTTGACTGTGTTATTTCTGGGAACACCTTGAAGCGAAACCTCAACTCAGGAATAACTATAGAATCGTCAAACGAAACTTCTGTGGTCGGGAATGACGTGCGGCAGGATGAGTTTGAATCACGAATCATCGCAGTGTTAAATTCTCACAACGACACTATAGCTGAGAATACCATAGGTGATGGAGGACTCGCAGTGGCTATTTGGATGGAGTATTCCAACTACATTAACATTACAAACAACTCTCAGTCGAAAACAAGCGATACAATATACGGAATAGAACTCCGAGGTTCTTCTAATAACCTGATTCAGTCGAACGTTCTTGGAAATTGTGTGCCAGGCGTCTGGATACTAGCTGAATCCAACTACAACCTAATAGTTGGGAACAAATTCAGCACGGACAGAGGTACAATGGGCGTTGATCTCTCACAATCATACTTCAATAATCTGAGTGATAATACGGTTAACAATTTCTCCACGGGTCTTCAGCTCTCAAACGCCGAAAACAACACCATAGCCCACAATACAGTGACAAGCAGAGAGCATGCAATGGAACTTTTCAGGTTCAATAATAACACCTTTGAGGGCAACAAACTCTTTGGCGCAACCGACGTGTGGGACACTGGAACCCTTGTAAAAGGCGAGCCGTCAGTAAACACGTGGAAGTGACGCCTTGCGCCTATTTCTCTGGGAAAAACGATTCAAGCTTTGATACCTGGGCTTTTTTGAAAACTTCAGCGCATTTCTTCGGGTCCAGCTCCCTGAACTCCAGCCCCATCGTGACGAGCATGCGCTGCACGTCTTTGCCCAGGCTCGGCGCAGCGAGGATAGCTCGGACTTCGCGGTTGACTTTGGCTTTAATGGGTTCCACGTACTTCGCCAGCTGCAGTGCGGCTTCTTTGGTGGCGGTTTTGCGTTTGACTTCGACGATTACGAGTCTGCCGTTCTTGTCTTCGCCGTAGATGTCCACGAAGCCTGGCTCGACTTTCTTTTCCCAGCTGATGGGTTTGAAGCCTTCTTCGAGGAGATCGGGTTTGAGTAGGATGGCGCGGTGCATGTCGTCTTCACTTGCGTAAGCAAAAATTCGCCTGCGTCCGCCAGGTTCAGGACGAAACCATGAAGACCACGTCAAATGTCAAGGTGACGCTTTCCCGGGGTTTCTGGCGGATTCCCTGAATCTCCAACTGGTTGCCGTTCGACTTCGACGTAGAAGATGCTGCCCGCGGGCTGCCAGTTTACGGGTTCGTAGCCGACTGGTCGGTGTACGAGGAGGGCACCGTCGGATTTCACTAAGAGTATCCGTTCCCCCGCCTCAAGGGTTGATGTTGCTCTGCCAGTGTATCGTACTCGGCAATTACCTGCAACGATTAACGTGCTTCGCTGAGCAAAAGCGCGCTGAATTAGTTCCTTCGCCTCGTCTTGCGTTGGGTTTACGCGAACGGTTGTCTTGGTTGATTCCTGCACTGTTGTTCAGACGTTACTCTTAGAAGCATCGTTCGTAGATAAGAGTTCCCAGAGGATTCATTTGAGCGGCTGGAAGCACAAACGCAGCGTAAGGCGACGATACGACTCGACTGCGGGCATGTACGACGAGCGTTACTCGGATGAACAGGAAGCCAAGTACTCCGCAGCCCTGACAGACATAGCTGCAAAAGGGTCGGTGTTGGACGTCGGCTGCGGCACAGGTCTATTCTTTAAACGCCTTTCGCATGGCGCCACGTGCATCGTTGGGATAGACATCTCCAAGAGCTTGCTCGCAAAGGCCAATCAACGAGCAAAGAAGCTAACCAACGTCAATCTGATTCAGGCAGATGCAGACCATATGCCGTTCAAGAATGACGCGTTCAACGCGGTCTTCGCTTTTACCGTTCTGCAGAACATGCCGAAACCATTGGAGACGCTGACGGAGATTAGACGAACAGCGAACAGGGAGGCTGTCGTCGCAGTCACGGGTTTGAAGAAGACATTTTCGATATCCGTTCTAACAAAACTTCTGGAAGAAGCTGGTTTGCAGGTCATTTCCGTGAAGGACGATGATAAGCTGGCTTGCCATGTGCTTCAGGCAGCAAAAGAACGTTGAATTGGTCACCTTTATTGGTCATCTTTTTATGCGAAAATTGACCGTAGAAAACGGTTTTGTCGTCAAGCAAGGCTTATATCCAATCATGGGCAATGGAAAGTCTTACAGATGACCACAGTATGCCATACAGGCTATTGTTGATCATATGGAGCAAAGAATAATGCCGTTGAAGACCGTGAAGAAGGATACGGCAGACAAGCTAACCCTAGAATGGGTGTTGCACGTTAAAGACTACAAGTTAACTCTTGACAAGACACGTTGCGCTGGCTGCCAGATTTGCAGTCTAGCCTGCCCGAAAGAAGCCATAAAACTCGAGAAACAGCCCAAAATCGCCGGGCAGAAAGCTAAGAAAGCCAAGGTCGATGTTGATTTGGCTAAGTGCAACTTCTGCGGCATATGCGACATCACGTGCCCCTACGGAGCAATAAGAGTAACGCTGAACGGGGAGCACGCACCAACCGTCATCGCCAAAGAGAGTTACCCCGAGCTAATCCGAGACGTACGGGTAAACGCACAACAGTGCCCCAAGGAGTGTGACGAATGCGCTAATGTTTGTCCTCTTGGGCTCATTAAAGTTGTTTCAAGACTCACGTTCGACGGCAAACCTATCACTGACTTATCTGCGCTCTCTCCGGGCGAAAGAAAACACATCCAACTTAATCATTGCGGTTCAGAAAGAATACTGCCCAACCTGCAGAATGTGCGAGTTCAAATGCCCTGCCGGCGCAATCAAAGCGCGCAAAGCGTTCGAGGGCAAAATCGCCATCGACCAATCCAAATGTCCTGAAGGCTGCACAGACTGCCTCGACGTCTGCCCAATAACTGGTACCCTCGTTCTGGGCGAGAACGGCAAAGTCAGCGTTAACGAGATGTTCTGTGACTACTGCGGCGCCTGCAAAGCCGTCTGCCCCGTTCCCGAAGCGTTGACGCTCACAAGGACTAAGATTCTACACACCCCCGTGCGGTCAGGAACATGGAACAAGGCGCTGGCAAAGCTTACTTCGCAGGAAGGCTCAGTGCAGGAGCTGACAGCTGTGGCGGCGAAGAAGCGGAAGGATGTGGTTGCTAAACGTTTCGTGTTTGAGGAGGCGATAAGATGAGTGCGCCCGAAGCAACTAAGCCTCAGCCAGAGCAGCTGCGTGTCGGCGTCTTCGTCTGCCACTGCGGCTTGAACATCGCCGGCACCGTGGACATCAAGCAATTAGTCGAGTATGCTAAAACGATACCCGACGTGGTTTACGTCAAAGAGAACCGTTACACGTGTGCGGACCCAGGGCAGGAGGAAATCCGCAATGGCATCAAAGAGAACAAACTCAACCGAGTGGTCGTCGCTGCATGTTCACCCAGAATGCACGAAGCAACGTTCCGACGAACAGTCTCTGAGGCAGGATTGAATCCGTTCCTCTTTGAGATGGCAAACATCCGCGAGTTCGCTTCTTGGTGTCATCCAAATACGCCGCAGGAAGCAACTGAACGCGCCAAGGATGCTGTCCGCATGGCAGTGGCGAAGGCGCGTTTGATGATGCCGCTGCAGACCATCGAGGTTCCCGTCACGAACAGGGCGCTCATAATCGGCGGAGGCATCGCAGGCATGAACGCGGCGCTGGATTTGGCGGAGATGGGCTTCAAAGTCTACATGCTGGAGAACACCGAGAGCATCGGCGGGCACATGGCAGCTTTGGACAAGACGTTTCCGACGTTGGACTGCAGCATCTGCATCGAAGGACCAAAGATGGTGGACTGCGGCAGGCACCCGAACATCAAGATATTCGCCAACAGCGAGCTAGTGAAGGTCGACGGCTACGTCGGTAACTTCAAGGTGAAAATCCGCCAGAAACCACGCTACGTCATCCCTGAACGCTGCACAGGCTGCGGCGAATGCAAAGACGCCTGCCCAATCGAGTATCCCAACGAATGGGACATGAGCTTGGGCACGCGGAAGGCTATTTCGGTGCCGTTCGACCAAGCTGTTCCGCTGGTCTTCACTCTGAACAAGGACTACTGCATCGAGTGCTACAAATGCGTCGACGTCTGCGGCGCTCGTGAAGCGATTAATTTTGATCAGAAGCCGGAGGAGGTGGACATCGAGGTTGGCGCGATAATCGTGAGCACGGGCTTTGATGTCTACCTGCCCTACGATATGCCGCTGCTTGGTTATGGGAAGTACCCCAACGTAATCACGAGCATGGAGTTTGAAAGGTTGATTTTGGCGGCGGGTCCGACGGGCGGCAAGGTCATACGTCAATCGGATGGCAAGAAACCTCACAGCGTCGCTTTCATACAGTGTGTGGGAAGTCGAGACAAGAACAAGTACCCGTACTGTAGCAATTTCTGCTGCATGTATACGCTGAAGCACGTTGTCCAGCTGAAAGAGAAATACAAGGAAGACATCGAAGTTTACGTGTTCTACATGGATATCCGCAGCCCAGGCAAGGGCTATGAGGAATTCTACGACCGTGCACACGAACGAGGGGTCAACTTCATTCGCGGGCGGGTCAGCCGCATCGACGAAGACCCCAAGACGCACAACCTGATTTTGCACAGTGAAGACCAAACGCTTGGTCAGCCCATCGAAATCGAGGCGGAGATGGTCGTGCTCGCTACAGCGGCTATCCCCAAGAAGGGCTCCGAAGAGGTTGCTCGCATCCTCAACTTGTCACGGGGAGCGGATGGTTTCTTCATGGAAAGCCACCCGAAGCTGAAACCCATGGATGCGCCGACGGACGGCGTGTTCTACGCTGGCTGTTGCCAAGGCTTAAAGGACATTCCCGCAACGGTTTCGCAGGGCAGTGGCGCAGCTTCACGCGCAGCCACTGTTATCTCGAAGCCGAAGTGGAAGATTGAACCTATCGTGAGCGTAGTAGACGAAACCAAATGCCGAAACAAAACCGCCAAATGCGGAGTCTGTCAGGACAAATGCCCGTATGGCGCCATCGTTATTGAGCCTAACAAAGCCGCCCAAATAATCACTGCTAGCTGCCACGGCTGCGGTACGTGTGTGGCGGAGTGCCCGCAAGATGCGATTACACAGATGCACTTCACCGACGCCCAGATTCTGGCACAGATACGTGCGGCGCTGAGAAGGACCCCGAAAATAAAATCCTGGCGATTCTCTGTAACTGGTGCAGCTACGCGGGCGCAGATTTAGCCGGCACGAGCCGCTTCGAGTACCCGCCATCCGTTCGAGCTATACGTGTTATGTGTTCGGGGCGGGTAGACCGCGACTTCATCCTCGAAGCTTTGCGTCTCGGCGCGGGCATGGTGCTCGTGGGTGCCTGTCACTTGCCATACGACTGCCACTACATCAGCGGAAACTACAAGATGAAGGCCCGCACCGACGTGCTGAAGGGGATGCTGGAGAAGCTGGGGATGAGCCCACAACGATTCCGCGTCGAATACATCTCAGCCGCAGAAGGAATACACTACGCCGAAGTCATTCGCGAAATAGATGCGGACATGAAGGCGCTGGGCAAAGAGAAAATCCAAGCTGAGAACGCGAAGCTAAAACCAATCATCGAGAACATGCTCAAAAGAAAGAAAAACTAGACCAATTGCAGGATTTTGTCAAGCTCCTCTTCATTCTTGTCTGCTTTATCGAGACAGCTATATGAATCAGCTGGTATTCAGAGCTTGAAGCAATCGTGGTGTCGTCAGTTCAGCCAGTACTGCTAGGTCTTCTGTTGGTAGGTAATTGTTCGCTGTTTGGTCATAGAGTATGTTTGCAGTTGCAGGGAACTCGCTTCCTAGCCACACGATAATCGTCAAGGGCAGATGGGGTAGCGCAGGGACTTCAACGGAGCAGTCGCCATACGTCAGGGCGGAGCCGCCAAATCGTTTAGCGCATCTAACCAGTTTTTCAGGGTCATCGCCGAATGCTTCAGCAACAGGCTGCACAGCACGCTGCAGAAATGCCGCTTCGTAAGCGTGTCCACCAGGCAAATCCGCAAACTTCACCAGCTTCCCCGCTCTCGTAGCAGGTTTAGCCTTGGAGTAATACTTCAGGAGCACTTGCAAAACATCAAACTCCACTCTGCCAAGGTCGCCTGTTTCTTTCAGCGAATCGCGGATTTCCCATGAAACCAAACACAGGGAGTACCCCAGAAAGTCCAAATGATCGCCACCAGCCAAACACCTCAGCCCCTTAGCTTCGTCGTCGTCAAATGTTAACCGCAAATCCAACCACCCAACCATGGCAATCATATTTGGAGCCTAAAGAAAAAGAATGCGTAAATCATAGAGCGTTAGGTCATGTGGCTATTCTGCAGGCCCTTGCAATGAAGAAAAAGGGGTGATCTTTTCCCGAGTGCTATTCTCCGAGGATTCTTCGGAACGCTGGGAACATCTCTGCCGCCCGTTCACGCATGAGCAACTCGTAGTACTGGTAGACAATGCCCACCGACAGAAGTATGCCCGTGCCTGAGCCGAACGCTCCAAGCCAATCTGAGAAGCCCGCGAGAAGCCCTACCATTATGCCACCCAACACCGTCACAACTGGAATGTACCGCTTGAGAATCAACTCGATGGGTTTCCCTGATCGTCGATAACCTGGAATTTCCATGCCAGAATCCATCAACTGCTGAGCAACCTTTGTCGGGCCCAGACCGCCAACCTCGAGCCAAATCAGCGAGAATACCGCGCAGAACGCAACCAGAATTCCCAAGTAACCCAACGCCCGAAGAGGATCAGCTGCCACACCTTGCAGCGTCTGAGGCGAAGTCGTATAGTATGCAATTCCCCCAACAGGCCTTGTGTTATTGCTGTTAGTGCTGTACTGCCCGATGATATCTGTTAGCAAGTTCGTCCCAGGCGCAGGACGCCCTTGCGTACTCCAAATTAACTCCGAGAAGAAGAACACGTTCGCAAACAATGCTGATGCAAAGATGACGGGCAGATTCGACACGTACAGCAGCTTAATCGGGTATCGGCTGCGGAAACCCTTGTAACCGGCGTAAGTCATCGGAATCTCGATCCGCACGCCCTCCAAGTAAATTGCAGTCAAGAACGCGCCAATCGTCGCTATGAAACCGATTAACGAAGCGGAAGATCCACCTGCAGAACCAACGATCCATGTCGTCAAAGTGAAGCCTGAAGCGTGATTCAATAAAGCACTCAGCCCGCCCACAAACAACCCTGTGCCTGCCGCGGGGTTAAACATCTGCCAAAGAATGTTCTGTGCTACGCCTGCCATGATGAAGAGGCTGATGCCGCTGCCCAGACCCCAACCTTTCTGGATCAGCTCGTCCAGCAGCATCACGACTAGTCCAGCCGCCAGGAGCTGAAAGAAGATGACTATTACAACCTGGAACCCCAGCTTTCCGTACATGCCACTCAGCAGGTACGCTCCTGCTTGGACTCCGGTTAGCGCGATGGAGAATACTTTGCTCGCAACCGTGAATAGGCTGCGGTCCTCAGACTCACCCATGTCGCACTGAATGATGGCGGAACCGGCGAGAAGCTGGAGAATCAAGCCAGCGGTCACGATTGGTCCGATGCCGAGTTCCATGAGTGTTCCGCGGTTGGACGCAAAGATAACCCTCAACGCGCTGAACTGATCTGTCTGTGTCTTTTCAATTCCGAAGAGTGGGATCTCGGACATTACGAGATAAACGATGAGTACTAACGCGGTCCAGAAGATTTTCTCGTTAAAACTTACCTTGCGTTCGGGAACTTTGATTTCGGGGAGGACTCTTCCAACGGGTTTGAAGAGGCTGAGAAATCTTCCGGCCATTTGCTACTTTTACTCTCCGGTTTCCTCTGCTTCCTCAGTTAGGAGTTTTCCGCCGGCTTGGCTGATTTTTTCCGAAGCGGATTTGGAGGCTGATTGCACTTTGACGGTGAGTGGTTTGGTTGCTTTGCCCGTGCCTAGAAGCTTTGCGTAGCCCATGCTCGTTAGGTCTATGACTTGTTCGTTTGGAAGTGTTGCTGCGAGCAGTTCCAATCGGGTTAAGTTCATAACGTTTGTGTTGCGTGTTTTGCTCTGGCGTGATGTGAACCCGTGTTTGCCGAAGTAGTCGGGTTCGTATGTTGTTACGTAGCTCCAGCCTTGTTTGTGTCGGTTTGCTTTGCGGTAGGGTCGGGAGCCTGTTTTTCGGTGTTGTCCGATTCTTCCCCAGCCTAGGGTTCTGTTGCCGCGTGTTTTTCTTGTTTTTCTTAGTCTGGTTGGCATGGTTTTTCCCAAGTTATTTTTTGATTTCTGGAGTGCATGCTTTTCTGAGTTTGATTTCGAGGACTCCGTTTTTGTATGTTGTGTGGAAGATGTTTGGAATGACTTCTTTCGGGAGATTTAAACTTTTATAGTATTTGCGGTCTTTGGCTTTTGCCTGCAGTGTCAGTTTCTGGTCTTTCACATCTATCTTGAGGGTTTCCCTTTTAAAGCCTGCGATTTCTGCGACGACGGTGACCCATGTGTCTTCTTGGAAGATGTCGATGAGGGGTTGAGGTTCTTTTAGGTTTTCTTTTGCAAATATCTTTGGCAAACCGAGTTTTCGGGGATGCATGCCAACTGGCGACTTGCACTTCTGGACGTGGAGGATTTTGTAGGTGCGTTTGGGATACGTTGAGTTCTCTGGGTCGATCCATTTTTGCCAGCGTTTGCTTCGTCGCCATTTTGCGCTCACTTTCGTTACCCCAAATACACAGCCAATTTCAACCGTAGCTATAAAATGTATCGCACATGAACCAGTACAAAAAACGAGCATGTTAAGAGCAGAACAGCCCTGATAGAGCGTTTCTTCCGTGCGATTTTCGTCTTTTATTACTCCGTGAGAGCAACGTGCGTAGAGAATTGGGGGTTCTCGGTTTTGAGGGCTGTGGATTTGTTTCTGTTTATCAAGCTTGAGTGGTTGAGGCTATCAATTTTTGGGTTTGCGCCTCGCATTTTGCTGGATCACAATGTCAAGCGTTTTTGTTTTAGGCTGTTTTTGCAGCTGTTTCGGTTGAATGGAGCCTTTGGGTCATTGAGCACGATTGTGCGACGATGCAGATTCATTGTGCAGAGCATGCAGAACCATTGTGCGCGATTGTGCAGAATTGTGCGTGAGTTCTGAGGCCAATTTTTGGGTTTGCGCGGTGGTTTCCCGCATTGTGCAGCAGGTATGCTGTTTGGCGCTGTTCTGCATGGGTGCTATTGCAGTTTTGGTGCTGAAACAACATCCCACATAACAATGGCATTGTGCAACGGGTGCCAGTCTGCAATGAAGCATTGTGCGGCGATTGTCACGAACGTGTCGAAACTTGATTTATTCCTCGGCGTCCACAGTGCTTTTGGAGGTGGGTGTGATGGCAGCTGATGAGGTTTGGTTACCCGATAAGCGTGTTCGGCCGCGGTTGAGCCGCGATGAGTTGTGGACGCTCTACAGGTTGGTTGACGACAGGTATTGGCTCCTTCGGAGGCAGCCGCATCCTTTCTGGGATTTTCGGAAGGTCAGCAGAATCAGGCTCAAGCTGGTGAGGAACCTAAACAAGATGCGCAGGCCCGAACATCAGATAAGCCCGCGACAAAGAGTCTACTAGGCGCGCGTTTGCAGCCAGAGGAAGGACGGAAAGGCGTGGGCAGATGGAGGAGGGTTCTGGGCGATACGGTTGAGGCGTGGTGGGCTTGTGCGGCGGGTAGCTTAGGTGCTTGTCAGTCGCAGCCAAGGTTTGGCTTGCAGAATGACTGACAACAGTGGCTGACTTTTTCGGATACCAATTCACACGTGCTTGCGCGTCTATTCAGCGCGATTTCGATGTTGTGTTTCCAGTACCCTGGAGGTGTGCCCGGGAACGCAGTGGCAAGCCGGTTTGGGTGAACTACGGCATTTGCGGCGGGAATTATCATAACGCGCGCTGTCGATGCGGCGGTTATTCCTACCGCATAAATGAGCTATATCATGAAAAAGACTAAAAGAAAGAAAAAAAGGAGAGCCAAGGGGTTGTTCAATTGCTTTTTGATTCTATGCGCGCTACACGTAATAGCCGTAGCCATTGACATAGTTGAACCAGTTGGCAGTGTTAGTTCGCAGCGGATTGTTTCCTTGAAGTTGCAGATATGCAAGTGCTTGGTTAAAGGTAATTGTGGGCAATCCCATGTTAGTCAATGCCGTGTTAATGGCTGCCAAGGAAGCATCCATCAGATCGTCGGTTAATTTCACACCGTCTAATTTCCCGAAGAAGTTAGGTGTACTAAAGGCACTGTATGCTCCATTGGTAAGTCCTTGGTTATAGGTGGGATCCGAAAGGCGGACTTCGATGTTGTGCTTCCAGAATCCTGGAGTAAATCCAGGGTGGCAGTTGTAGCAAGTTGGAGGTGCTGGAACGCAGACGGCAATTGCGTATACATTGCCGATCATTAGAGCTAAGCGCAACCGCTGCGATACTAATGAGAATTTTCTTCATTCTTTTTCACCTCCCCTATCCTTTCTCCAAATTGCGTTGGAAAACTTCTCCCAACTTCAGAGCGCCTAGGCCTTCCTATTAGCCTTATGGATGATACTTCTAGACAAATATGCTTGTCTAAGGTCGCGCTAATGCTGGTACTAAATGAAAACCTAACTTTGCCAAGTTCAGATATAGTACAGATCAAGAACTATTTTTTCTGTGAGAAATTTTCGTTTTTTTGAATATTTCTTATTATATGAGCCGACGTAAAAGAACTTTAATCAACAGTGAGCTAGGAATGCAGCGACAAAAAGGAACACTCTTTAGCAGGATAATCTCTTTTGCAGTGCTAACGCTCGGCGTAGGCATAGTGGCGGTTTCCGCCTTTCATCCTTCATCAAATTCAGCGATTCTTGGCGTGGCCACAATCTCCATCGGAGCATTATTTCTATACATTACCCCTGTCGAAAAGGTGCCTTTAACATTGCTTAACGCTTCCGCTGAAGCAACCGTCGATAACATCGAACGGTTAATCTCTAAACTGGACCTAACCGAGCGAGGGGTCTACTTGCCTCCAGGAAACCTCGAGGAACAATGAGTTAAGCCTCGTATTCATTCCTGAAACCCCCAAAACCAAGCTACCTACGTCTGAAGAGTCAAACGAAGAATTGCTCACAGACGAAAGAATCGGCGTGTTCGTTACGCCGCCCGGAGCCACTCTCTCGCGCCTTTTTGAAAAGGAACGGGGCTTTTCATTCATGAAAACGGACCTCAGACCAAATCCAACACAAACTTCCAAGACTACTCGTCGAAGACATGGAACTCGCCGAAAGCGTTGAAATCCAAATCCAAGGGAACACAGTTACCGTGGAAGTAGTTGGCAGTGTACTCGACGAAATTTGCCGACAAACCGATTCCCAACCAAGAACCCACAGGCAAGTCGGTTGCCTTTTGAGCAGCGCCATCGCCTGCACCTTAACCAAAGCCACAGGAAAACTCGTTACCATCCAAAACGAGACGCGCAACCAAGAAACCGAAACAACTCACATAGAATACCAAATATTCGAGGGAGAAGCAACGCAATTTAAAACCATGCAACTTTCTCCGTTAACCTTGTCAGACGAGTGCGCGCGATTAATTGATACAGAGGTCAAGAGTAGTGTGAGCGAGAATGGTGACTCAAACGTTTTAGACGTTGAGATTGCCCCAAGTACCATCAAAAGTAGTGTGAGAGAGAAGGGTGACTCAAACGTTTTAGACGTCGAAATTGCCCCAAATACCCTCAGAAGTGGTTTGAGCGAGAATGTTGATTCAAACGTTTTAGACGTCGAGATTGCCCCCAATGCCCTCGACTATCTTAGGAGATATGGCGATGTTTTCGTACTTACAGACTCTGAAAATCCACAATACTCGTACTGCAAGATTAGGGGTTTTGATGGGGCTGCTAATCTTGTAATTGAATTCGAAAAGTTTGTCCTTGTCTCCAAAGCAGATAACGATTCTCAAAATAGAATGAACAATTCGGGAACAGAATTTATCACTAAGACATTTGACGTTACGTCTCCAGTCGAATTAATGCATTATGGCTTAGCATCTTATGTTGAGAAATCTGGGTTCTCAACTGTTGATGATTGGATAAAAACACTAAAAGTTAAGGATGAAATTCCAGAATGGTCAACTGGAAACAAAATATTCTATCTTTATCATATTCAAGCCATGAGTGCAGTTGAGCTGCAGCCAAGCACGCAAAATTACTTGAGGGATAAACCATGCAAATCCCGCCTTTAACCTTCTCAGACTTCAGCTTACTGCTGGCCGTGGAAGCTATTATTTTCCTTATAACAGTGGTACTAGCATCGTCCTCTTACGGCCGAACAAACTTTACACTAAACAAGAAAAAATTGCGGAGGGCTGCTCTTACCCTCGCCATACTATCTTTAGTGACAATGGGCATCAGAGTAGTTGGCATGACCGCTTAGTCCAAACCAAAAGTGCTCTATTGCCGCAGAGTCTTAACAAAGTTTAACGGTTAGTTCTTGATTTGGATGACAAATCTTTCAGCGGTAGATTATCTTTTCTGAAGAGGAGGAAAAACGTGGAGAATCCCACCTACTGAATAAAATTGAAAGTCAGTCAATAGGAGCAAAACCCCGGATCTTTTGATCCATCATTCGCTATCGACTTGACGAAATCGAGAGAATATTTCACACGCCCGCTTTTGCATAGGGGTAGGGGGTAAGAAATAATATATACACTATTGTCCGCGCACAGGTCTTGCTCCAATCTTGGATTTTTTATGTTCTGCTCTTCTCTAAAGGGTTCTTAAGGTTGTTTAAGTCGCCTTTTTTTCGGGAGAGCGGCTCCGTATGCAGGGCGCATATGTCCCTTGAATGGAGAAGGTGTGGGATTAAGTTTGTCAGAGTTAACCGTAAAAGCAATTGCTTAAATTCGCGGAAAAGATGATAATTTGAGCGAACGGAGAAGCATGGAATGGACGTGTTTGAAGCTGTACAGAAAAGGCGGAGCATACGTAAGTATCAGGACCAACCCGTCGAAAAAGAAAAATTAGTCAAAGTCTTGGAAGCTGCCAGATTAGGTCCCTCGGCAAATAACACCCAACCGTGCCACTTCATAGTTATTACTGACCCTAAAACGCGGGAAAGCCTAAGAGGCGGCTATAATAGAGATTGGTTCCTGAAAGCTCCAGCCATAATCGTGGTCTGCGCAAACCCAAAAGAATCATGGCGCAGAAGAGATGGCGAAGAATACTGGAAAGTCGACGCCGCTATAGCCATGCAAAATCTTGTCCTAACTGCAACGGAACTCGGACTAGGAACATGCTGGGTGACTGACTTTGAAAGAAACGGAGAAAAGGAAATAAAGAAGGCACTCAACATCCCCAAAGACATCAGAGTAGTTGCTATGACGCCTTTGGGATATCATGACGAAAAAATGGGACCCGCAACTGATAGAAAACCCCTTGAAGGGATGGTTCATAGCGAAAAATGGTGAACGCAAAAACTCTACCTATGCTGTAATCTCCAGAGTTTTTTCACTATATACTAAGAAATTTGTTCATCACCACATCCATTCTTGTCTGTTTTGCCCTTTTTATTCCCCAATTATACAAACCAGCAAGAGGTTTTCTATTCTTAAATAGAATGTTCCAATTTCGCCTCACTGACACGGGATATCTAAGCTTTGACAATTGACATCCCTTACCGAAATCAAATTCAAGAATTCCTTTTTCAATACAGTGTTCCATCACCTTTGACGCCAAAAGGTTCCCAACACTATAATGAGAAAACTCAGGGTCAAAGCCACCAAGGAGGTAGTACATTTTACGATTATACTCAATGCAATACATTGAGGCAACAGGTTCATCATTAACAGTCAAGAAGCTGAGAGCCAACCATCCATGCTTAGCCAGTTTTATAGCTATTTCCAAATAAAAATCGCGAGTCTTTGGATCGAACATACCCGCTGAGCGCACGTAAATCCAAGAAAACCTTAACCGCTTTTTCAACCGAACCCAACTCATTACACAACTTGAACTCCACTTTTCCATGTTCCTTCTCCAATTTCCTCATGTACCATCTCAGATGGTGCCTGAAGCGCGCCCTCAGACTCTTCATTAGGAGGTCCCTCGAGGCGGGAAGAGTAGTGCAGCAAATATGGAGCACCCGTTTCAAAGGCGTAGTCAACTTCGGAAACGCAATTTAGGCGACTCAAGAGCCCAGGCAAGATAGAAACTTGCGATAGGTCATTTAGGTACATGAAATCCCAATTTCTACGTATATACAAATGGCGCAGAAACAGCCCCAGACATTCGGCCTTGCCTTTCCAAATTCTGCCGTCCAGGCAACATAATTCCAGCATAAACTGACCCTGGAATTTGAAACGCCAAAGGCTCAATTACCTCATATCCAAATAAACCCAAAAAGCTATGACGAGATTGCCTAAGCGGAGCAATAGCTACTGTTTCACAACTTGAATCCCTAATAACCAGCGTTCGCAGTGTTTTTCCTTCACCAAAATACTTCCAAGACGTCGAAACCCAATCCCACGTCAAGAAAGGACTATTGTCGCCACATTTCTCCAGAACACTCTTCCAATCGTGTTCCAATTCGACCAATTGCCCATAGCTGTTAACTTCATCCAACAAGAGCAAGCAAATTCCTCCCGGACCGCACCCTAGCGCAGCCTGCTAGCGCGCGAGTGACGTTGTGGCGCTATTAAACTCTTTTTCATCTTTCTTCTATAAGAAATCTAGCGTCCTAAATTCGCATAAGCAAGCGAAAAAAGAGGAAATGTGGAGATATCGCCACTTTGGCGGGCTTTGTCTCGGTCAGGAAAACAGTGGAAGGATTGGCGGCACCTTAGGCAGGTCTTACATTAGGCAATTGCTTTTCCAAGAAAACCATGGAAAAAGTTACTATTTGAATAAGGCTACTTTGTGCACTGTCAAAGTGATAGGGCTCGCCAGAAAGCGCAATTCGGAGCGACAAGAGGGTTAGGTACGGGTGTTCCATGCATCGCTCCGTAGTTCTATCCAAAGCAGGAAGCCCATTTTGGCTTGCAGTTTGGCTCGCGACGCGTATTTCTAACATGGTTTCGGATTTATGTGGTGATTTAGAGTTATAATTCATGTGTATTTGTACAGTTCCGCGCACGCTCCAGCCTGTTGACTATTCTTTTTTTTGCTTCTAAAGGTTCTGGCGAAGTGCCGCAACGAAATCATTGTACAGATCTCAAAGAATTCTTTAATAAAGACAGGAACGACAAGAAAGAAGGCGAAAGAATATTGGCGCGTGCTATTACGTACTGTAACTTCTGGGAAGGCTGTTGGAGCTGGTTGAAATGTCCGTGAAACTATTGTTTCTGGGTGAACTATGCTTACACAAAACCGCTTTTCTCCCTTTTCTCAGCACGCACGGATATGACCTTACGGTCATAAATACTTCTCATTGGTACTTTCCCAGGAAAATAGTCGGAACAGATATTCCCGTAAATAATTTGTACGAGAACACGAAAATCGGTCTTCTACTTAAGCGAGCGGGGTGGTTCGGTATAGAATTTCCAGACTATCTCCTAAAAGCTCTTCTCTATAATCTTGTTGAGAAAGCTAAACTTCGCGCGGGCGTTTCCTTATGAGAAGACCCGGAACATCATTAACCATGAGGAAATAGATGTGGTCTATGCAAGTTGGGGGTCGCACACCATTCCGGAACTGAGACTGAGTAGAGAAATCTGGCGTACCTGTTGTCTACGATTTTATGTCCTACCCCATGAGCCTTCGGAGTTTCAGTGAAAGAATGGAGAATGCTCTTAACAGAAGAATAATAAGCAACATAGATGGTAGGGTGCTTCCCACTCATAATATGTTGCACTATCTGAAGACTATGTTTGACCTACACCACGGAGAAAACATTGTCTTCTCGGAATCTTACAGCAAGAAGTCTCATTATCAAAGGAGAATACCGCATTTATCAGATGTTGATGGTAAGCCGCATCTCATTTTCATAGGTCTGGATGAGTGGGACATTTTTCCACAACTTGAAGAGATGATGCGAAGGGAAATTCATCTCCATGTACTTGAAAGCAAAGGAGTTAAGCAGCTATTGCGGAAGTCAGAGTACAAGGGCTTCTACCACACATTCAAGAAATTTGATTTGTCCGAAGTACTTGATGGAACCTTTGCGACATTCATGACGCAATTTGATGCGTGTTTGGTTACATACAATTTCAGAAAAGCATCAACTCTGAACAGGTTCTATAATAGTGTTCCCAACAGATTCTCATTTGCTCTTACCGCGGGAATTCCAATTGTTTTGCATGCTGGTTATCTGAAAGGGTGTGAAGAAATATTAAACAAATATCAAATAGGTTTCACTTATACTTCTTACGATGACTTGAAAAGCAAGTTGAAGACGCCAGACCTGATGAATTATTATCAGCACAATGCTGTTGCAAAGGCAAACCTTTTCACTCTGGAAACTAACTTCAAACAAATCGATACCTTCCTAAGGAAGATAGCGAAAGTTTCTACAAAACAAACCTGCATTTAATGAGATCCCCGTCCTTAATACGCCACTAGCTGGCTAATTATAGTGTTTCAATATTTTCCAGTCACGTCAGCATTGATTCATTGGCTTTTGACTGCTGTTCTTCGCAAGGGTAGTGCTCGCTCATAATAGTACACGGTTTAGCTTAAGCGATGATACTTCCAGACTGCCTAAATCTGCCTTTCTTGATATGAGAGTACACGAATATCAATGTAACGACGATGAAAAGAGGCAGAATTATCTGCGAGGGAAACTCTGGAAGTACGGGTGCAGTTGTGTAGATGCCTATTGACAGGGTGTACATTCCCTCGCCGTCTGCTGATTCGAGCCAGTTTGTGCCTGTCCACCATGGGGCAAGCGTGTGCATCCTGGCCGCATTCCAGCCTAAGCCGGATGGACCCAGCAGGGGGCTTTCGGCGATTTCATGTTCAGAGTAGCTTGCAGTTGTTAGGGTGTCAACCACGAAGGCTCTTACATTCTCGCCATATATAGCGGTACAGTTTTGTGCGAAACGCAAAACTGTGCCATTGTTGTAAACTATGGTCCTTCCAGCTGGTCTGGCTTTGCCCTAGGTCATTTGAGATTATTGGGTTGAGCGGATGCTTTGTCCATCCGCTTTCAATGTCCTGAGAATAATACAGATACAGATTGCTGTTAGTCGTGTCTGAAACAAACATCCACCATAAATTGTCGTAATAGAATAGCGAAGGGTCTGCAAAGCTATTCTCCGCTCTTCCAGATATCAATGTTGACACAAACGTCCAATTGTAAGGGAAATCCTGAGCCTCGTAGAGTCTCTCCGTGCCAAGTCCATATGAGTCTGGAACCATATAATAAGTACCGTTGACTTTGTAGACTTGAGGGAATGAAAATTGAAATTGCACGTCACTCAACACTATTTGCTTGTAACTCCAGTGGAAGCCATCGTTGCTAGTCGCTAATCCTATTTCATTTCTCAACGGAGAGTTGGTGAGAACCTCAAAAAACATGTACCACAGGTTGTTGTCGTAGAATAGGAATGGGTCACCAACAAGACCAACTGCTTGTCTGTCTGTAACCATGCTCGCGTTTAAAACGGGATTGCCCGCGTACGGTATGAGCGGGTAAGGATTGGCAGTTACAATGGAAAAGTCAGGAACCACGTAAATAGTGGGTCCAGCACCCAAAACGCCAACAACTGTCCCAAATAGAACAATAACAATCGGAATCACGAATAGCTCTGTCTTTTTCATTTTAGACCTCTTCCCTAAGAGGGGACGGTCGTAATTATCAGTTTGGTACCTAAAGTATTTTAATAGATTGGTAAGTATTCACAAGCGCACTCGAGCCCGCTGAACCAGGTGCTCGAACGCTGGAGCCGGACCAACAGGGCTTTCGAGGTTCCCGCCAAGGTGGCCGGGCGCTACTGCCGGGAGGTCGTAGGCTTCTACGACGGCGGAAGAGTGGACGATGTCGGCGGAATCCTGCGCGACTTTGTCAACGAAAACCTGGAGCTCAGCGATACCCGGCCCGGCGCCGAGGCCGAACAGGTAAAATTGAAAAAAGGGTCCTGGTAATCGGCGGGACCGAGATCGAAGTCGATGACCCCGAGCTGCTGGCCAAACTCCCGGAATATCTCAGCTCCCCGGTCGGACGCAAGCGGCTGCTGAACTGGCTGAGAAAAAACCTCAGGACCCGTTGACCGGTTCGGCTCCTTCATCCCAAGCGATTGACCTGCCTTCCCAGACCGCTGGCAAATCTTTCTATCGCTATAACTACAGCGCGCTTCCCGGATGCGAGGCAGCCCGGTT
>CAWGAW010000027.1:0-15511 GCA_963820675.1 Candidatus Bathyarchaeota archaeon
AAATCAATGGGGTTGGGAGCGTCGTCCTCGCTGTAAAGCTGTTTCTCGCCGTCAAAGACGTAGTCGGTGGAGATGCAGACCAACTTCGCCCCGATTCCGAGGCAGGCGTCGGCTATATTGCGGGTGCCCACAACGTTGATCTTCCAAGCGCGTTCCCGCTCAGTCTCGCATCGGTCGACGTTCGTCTCCGAAGCCGTGTGAATCACCAGCTCAGGCTTTGCTTTCTGGAAAAGATGTTGGACGCTTTCGGCGTCGGTTATGTCGGCTTTGACGGCGTTAGGCTGGGTAGGCTCGATCACGTCGGTAGGTGTGACGTTGTAGTTGCGTTCGGCGAAGGCAACAGTCCATGTGCCCAGCAACCCGCTCGCCCCAGTGACTAGTAACTTCTGCATATTCACCAACTCATTTGCATTAGCTTCTGATAGCCTAAATAGCCTTTGTGAATTTGGAGATTCCTCTTCAAGAGTATGGCACTTTTTTCCTTAATGGATTAATGGGTGTAGCCTGACGTATGAATGCACGGGCGACCGACCTGATGTTTCCGTAGACACGGAAATACAGTTTCAAAGGTAAGCGCGGCAGCCTGGAGATTATATAAGCCACCGTTGACGAGATCCCCGCGTAGTTTTGGAGGTCAGCCCTGTACATTTCGAAAACGTCAGAGTTGTAAACGTCTTCGACTCGGAGTTGTAATAGGACGAAGGGGGAAGCAAATAGGTACTTCACGCTGTTTCTCAAAACAAAATCTTTGTCTTCGTCAGAGTATACAGATGGCAGAGATGCGATTGTCTTTTTCCAGTTTGCCCAGATTTGGAAAAATTTCGGTCGCCAGTGACTCGGACCAGACGATGTTGCAACGGGGTCGGAGAGAAAATAGGCGCTCAAGTTCTTCTCGTCAGCGATGAACTCCAACGTGAGTCCGACAATGGTCCATTCTGTGCCCTCGTATTTCTGAACTACCGGGGAGCGCCATGCTTCCGCAGGCAGAATCTGAAAGCCCAGCCCCGTCAGGTTGCGATTCAGCTCCAAGAATACCCTCCTTGCTGACGTGTAACGTTGACTAGGCGGAACAGCGAACGTGTTGTTGAGGTCATTCAGAACCAGCAGGTCCAGGTTTTGCTCGCTGAGAAGGCTGTAAACCTTTTCCAACATGCCCGGGAGAAGGATGCGACGAGCCCCGATAGCCCAGACATATTCTGACGACGCCATTTGCGAGACCTTGATCATGTTTTGGTCAACCCCTATGTTCTCTTTGTTAACCTTAAAAAACAGGTAGGGGTATTGTTTCTGGAAGGACGCAACGACCACTTTCGTGTTGTCCGTGGATGCGTTGTCGGATATGTAAATGGGTACGTCGAGTTGCCTAAGCTTGGGGAACCATGGCTTCCAGAGATTTTCTCAAGGGCTCCCCGTGGTTGTAGGTCGGTATGCAAATCGAAAGTAAATCGTTCATCCTAGACGGCATGGGCACCATGTTGTTTCAGTATTCTATTGTTAAGAGTCTTTCGACTCCTGCTGAAAAGGAGCAGGTCACACGGGTCTGTGGATTTAGGTCAAATCGGGGTCGGAATACCCACCAGATAAATGCAAGCGTTTGAAGGCGAGCCAATAACATTCGAAACCCTGATTAAGCTGTACTTGTGCTTTTTCGCGAACGCCTTCACGTTTGTCATGTTTTCAGGCCAGACTTCCATAAAAAACTTAGGTTTGAACTTCTGGAGCGTCGCTGTAAGCCCTTCCAAGACTTCAGTTTCGGCTTTTTCAACGTCAATTTTTATCCAATCCACCCGCTTGAGTTTGAGGTCGCCAATGAGCAGCTCATCCATTCGTTTCGTTGGCACGTCAATTGATTTGCTATAGCCTGTTTCGTAAGCGCTGAATTCCGCCGCCGAACCTCCAACGTGAAATCTCACATTCCCCGAAGTGTTCCATGCTCCGATGTTGAAGAAGAGCACGTTCTGAAGATGATTTAGTGCTGCATTATTTTTCAAAGCCAGGAAAGTTTCTGGATGAGGCTCCACAGCGATCACCAACCCTTCATTTCCAACCGCCTTTGCGGTCGAAATGGAATACTTGCCAACATGCGATCCGATATCGACGAAAATGTCTCCTTTCTTAGGCTGGAACCAGGCTGACATGAATCTTTCGAATCTTGGGTTGAGAACTTGTAAGTCTTCAAAATTGCGTACTCGGTACTTTACGCCTCTCACGGAAAGAGTGAGAGAAATGCTTAGTCTATCTCGCATGTGGTCAGTTGTGATGTCCAAGGCTGATATCTGCCGCCTTAAGCCAGCAGGTGCGCTCTCTAAAATTGCCATCAAGAACAATCTTCCTAAAGAGCTGAATCCAGAGCCTATCAGGATTCTTTTGAATCTTTCCACATTGCCTTCAAGAAATCCATGCATCATATGCGTTTTCCATCACGAAACTTCGGCTCTCCGAGTATATAAATCAACAACAATGAGCGTCCAAGTGGTGTTTTTACAGAGAAAACGCAAATCCGATGAATTGCTGGAACATCATAGTCAGCAACCTTCGGATATTACTTCGAAATTTGGGATGGCGACTATCATTTTGCCGCCCGCTTTGAGGAACTCTTTTTCCTGTTCTTTGATCTCTTCTAGGAAGTGGTACGGCAGAACAAACAAGAAGTCGGGCTTCTTTTTTCGATACTGTTCGATGGAGATTATTGGGATGCCTGTGCCGACGATGTATTTGCCCCACTTCTCCGGGTTCATATCGGTGGCGGCTTCGATCAATTTGTTGTCGATTCCGGCATATTGCAGGACAACCAAACCGCGCGTGGAGGCGCCGTAGATGAAGATGCGCTTGCCCTTCTTTCGTTCCTGCTTTAGGAACGTGGATAGTTCTTTTTTGGTTTTTTCTATCCGCTGGGCAAACTTGTCGTAGACTCTGGAGTCGTCAAACCCCATCTTCGCCTCATAGTTCTTCTGCCGCTCCATTCTCTCTTCGCAGCCGGGGAAGCCTCGAACGCCGCTTCCCTTGTGGCGGATGTATATTCGGAAGCTTCCGCCATTCACGTCATTGAGTTCCACGTCGAAGGCCTCAAGTGCGTGCCTTTCGAGTAGGTTTTCAAGCGACATCAGTGAGTAGTATTCGAGGTGTTCGTGGCAGATGTTGTCGAAAGTGTTCTTCTCCAGCATTAACCCCAGATAGTTCATCTGTATGATCCAGACGCCGTTCTTGTCCAGGCTTTTTTTTATGTCTTCGACGAAGGTGTTGGGATCTTCGAGGTCGTAGAACATGGAAATGCTCGTTATGAGTTTGGCTTTTTCGGAGCCAAATTCCTTCTGAAACGCGTCGTGGTTGAAGTAGTCGTTGATGATTTTGGTGGTGCCTTTGGTTGCGAACTTCCACAGGTCGGATGGTTCGAACCCGACGGTCCTCAGTCCGGTGATGTTGTACTGTCTCAATAGGGTGCCGTCGTTGGCGCCGATGTCGATGACCAAGTCGCCCGATCGCAGTTTCGTTAGTTTGGACCCAGCCGATGCGATGTCGGCAAGAGCTTTAACCATCATCTTGCTTATTCCAGAGCGGTACCAGTACTTCGTGTAAAGCAAGTCGCGTTCCACGGTGTGTTTTAGCTGCAGAAGCCCGCAGCCGCCGTCTTTCACGTTGCATAGAACCAGCTCGAGGGGGCCCGACTCAAAGTGTGCTCTTGGGTCGTCAACGAAGTTCGTCACGAATTGTTCGCCGAGTGACATTATGGGGATTAGGTTTTTTGAACCGCAGATCCGGCAGGTTTCGCGGGCTTTGACTTGCATCACGGTTTCCCTGATTTACTCCATCTCCATCATCGGACTATAAAATCGTTTCCAACCAAAACGACATGAGAAGGCTTCGGGATAAATTACGACTTCTTTGCATTCGATATTGTCTGTTCGAAGACGTTTTCCATGCGCTGCGCGTACTTCGCCCATGAAAGATTATCACGCACGTAGGCGTAAGCGTTCTCACCCAGCTTTTTGCCGACTTTCGGGTCGTCCATCAAGGATTCGATTTTGTTTGCGACCTCCGCTGGTCCTCCATCGCTGATGACTATGCCGTTCACGCCATTTTGGAGTATCTCGGACACTCCGCACTCCTCCGGAACGACGACAGGCTTAGATGCTGCCATCGCCTCGGTTACCGCCAGACTCCACGTCAACTTCGAGGGGTAGATGAACACGTCGCAACCGGCGTAAACCGCGGCGAGTTCGCTGTCGCTCGTGGAATGCCGAATCAAAAGTTTGTCTTTGACGCCGAGTTTGTTGGCTAAAGAAGTCAACGCCCGTATCTGCTCCGCTGAGCCGTATCCGTCGAAAACCAACTTAACATTACTGTGCCGTCGGCTGAGGCGGCTCAAAATTTTCGACCGCGTCGATGTTGCCCCTGACAAGCCCGAGGTTGCCCACCTCAAGCACCACGAAGCTGTCCTCAAAACGATGTTGCTTCCTGAACTCTTTGCCTGAGGCGTTGTGGAAGAAATCGACATCGACGCCGCTCCTGACAATTTGCGAGGGTCGGTTGTAGGCTTTTCGGACGTCATCCGCTGCCATTTTGGAAATCACGCAAAGGGTGTCGATGTAGTCGACGGTGGCGCGGTCGAAGAGCTCGAAAAGAGGCCAGTAGAGCTTTCCCTTCAAGCCCGCGTGAATTCTTGTCTAGGAACCACGATGGGGGACCGTTGTTCATCTGCACGATTGGGGCTCTGAGGCGGTTCTTGGCTAAGAAGGCTGCCCATTCGCTGGGAAAATTGTGATTGTTGATTACGTCGAACCCTCTGGGGATGCTTCTTCCCAAGTTCAACATAGTCGGCAGCTCGTTCACGTAGTACTGCCGCAACAGAAGTTTTCTCATCAAGCGATTTACGCGAGAAACAGGTTTCTTTTCCGCTGTCTCTCGCCGAATCATGGACGAAGTTGCCTGCCAACCGAGGCTGCGATGCAGACGCCAGAGAGGATGGGGCACAGTGTTGACGGTTAATTTGCTGATGAGTTCGGGGTAGCACTGCTCGTTGACAACATCTGTGAATATCTCGACGTGATGCCCGAGGTTCTGCAATTCGACGGCGAGTCTTAGGAGTTGTCTTTCTGCTCCTCCACGTCCCCACAGTGACGGGTGAATCATCGCAATTCTCATAGTGGCGCCTCGGTCAAGTCCAATAAGTCAGATAGCCTTTTTAGCGTTTGTCGCTCGACGCTGTTTCTATTGCCTCGATGCCGCTTGCTGGAAAACGCGCTCCATGTTTTCAGCGTACTTCTGCCACGACAGATTATTTTTGACGTATTCGTAGGCGTTGTCGCCGAGACGCCTCCGCAGTTTAGAATCCTCTATCAAGCGCTTTATCTGATTGGCTAATTCCCCGGGCTTCGCATGCTCCACGACTACGCCGTTCACGTTGTTCTCGATGATTTCGGAAACCCCGCACTTATTCGATGTAACGACGGGTTTGCCAGCTGCCATAGCCTCGACTACTGCCAGGCCCCATGTGATTTGGGCGGGAAAAACAAACACGTCACACGCGGCGTAGGTCTCGGCTAGTTCTTCGTCGCTTGCACTGTTTAGGAAGAGCACTTTGTCTTGGACCCCGAGCTGCTCGCTGAGGCGGATTAGTTCTGTTTGTCTGCCGCCGCCGTCCAACACGAGTTTAATCGCGTTGTGGTTGTCGGAGAGCATCTTTAGGGCTCTAATAGAGTCTGCTTGCCGCTTGTTGAGTTCTAGATTTCCAACTTGGAGCAACACGAAATCCTTCTCCAAACCATGTCTCTTTCTGAACTCTGCTCCCGACGCCTTTCGGAAACGCTCAACGTCGACGCCGCTCCGCACCACTCTCGACGAACGGTTGTAGGCTTTGCGAACGTAGCCACTCGCGATGTGCGACAGAACGAGAATCTCGTCAACGTAATTCGCAGCGACCTTGTCCAAAAGGTTGTAGACGGGCCAGTTGATTTTGCGTAAGCCTCTTCTCAGTTCGGGGACGAAGAACCAGAAAGGGGGTTCGTTGCACATCCAAACAATTGGTGCCGCCAGCCTCTTCTTCGCCACAAAAGCTGCCCACTCCGACGGGTAGTTATGGTTGTTTATCACGTCGAAGCCTTTTGGGATTTTTCTGCCTATGTTCACCATCGTCGGCACGTCGAAGGGGATCGTGTAGAATTGTCGCCCCATGCTCGCGCGCATCCATTCTCGCAATTCAGATGGAACCGAGAGAGTTGCTTCTTTTTTCGTGTTTGCTTTTTCGTTTTCGAGGGGAGTTAGCCATTTGGGTATTTTTTTCCCGAGAGGATGCGGAACAACGTTCACGACGAGGTTCTTGAGCAAGTCGGGATAGCTGTTTTCCACGTTGACTGCGCTTACAAAAATTTCGACCGTGTGCCCGCGTTTTTGAAGTTCGGTTGCCAAAGTTAGAATCTGTCTTTCTCCGCCACCGCGCCCAAGAATGGGTGAGTGGATCATGGCGATTTTCATGGTTTTGGGGCTCAGTTGGTCTAATCGAGGTGTTATTAGGCTTATATATTTCTAGCTTCAGGTATAAAGCCAGACCTGAGAGGAGTTTATGTGAAAAAAATCAAGACCGCGGTCATATTAGTGGGCGGCTCAGGCTTGAGAATGCGCCCCTTCACGGAAGACATGCCAAAATGTATGGTTCCTCTGCAGGGCAAACCGCTTGTGTATTGGATTCTGTCTTGGCTGAAAAGCAACGGGTTCGACCACGCCGTGTTCGGCGTCGCCTACCGAAAAGAATTCATAATAAACTATCTGAGGGAAAACCCCCAAGGAATGAATATAGATATCAGTGAGCACACAGTTGAAGGCGAAACAGGCGAAGGTTTCAGGCTGGCGATTAGCCGATTCATAACCGACGATGATTTCTTGGCCATGAACGGCGACGAAATCACGAATCTCGACCTCGAAAGACTTGAAGACATACACTTGAAGAAAAAGGGGGTTGCAACCATCGCTGTCTCACCCATGAAGTCGCCCTTCGGAATTCTAGAACTGGACGGCGACGACATCATCGGCTTCAAAGAAAAGACGCTAATCGAGAACACCCTCGTGAGCATAGGGATTTACGTTTTCAACCGTGAAATCCTGAAGTATCTGCCGACCACGGGGTCTATCGAAAGAACGACTTTCCCCGAGTTGGCTAAGAAACGGCTTTTGAAAGCGTGCAGACTCAAGCCAGATGAAACGTGGTTAACTATTAATAGCGTCAAAGATTTATCAGTAGCAGAGAAAGAATTCGTCTCCATACGGAGAGGCTAAAATTGACAAGAGTGCTCATAACGGGAATATCTGGATTTATAGGCAGCCACCTGGCGGCCAGACTTGTAAAAGAAGGATGCGATGTATGCGGTCTAACCCGCCGGGTGGCCAACCGAAACCTCGAAGTGCTCAATGAAGTCCTTCCAGACATCACGCTCGTCTCTGGCGACATCTCAGATTATGTTTCTGCGCGCAACGCGGTGAAAGCAGTTAACCCTGACGTCATTTTTCATCTTGCGGCTCTTTCTCCCGTGCGAGACTCGTTTGAGCGACCCTTCGAGTACCAGCAAGCAAACTACATAGGGACAATGAACATGGCGCACGCTATGCTGGAGCTGCAGGACCCCAATACGAGGAAGATGATTGCGGCGTCAACGGCTGAAGTATACGGCACGCAAGACAACGTGCCCTTGCGGGAAGACCTCCCACTTAACCCGTCGAGCCCCTACGCTGCCAGCAAAGCGGCAGGCGACATCTACCTGCGGATGATGTTTCACTCTTACGACTTAAACGGCACGATTCTGAGACCAGCAAATTCGTACGGCAGAAATCGACACGAGCTTTATGATTGAATATTTGATTACGCAGATGCTGAAGGGCGAAAGGATCTACATCGGCGCTCCCGACTCCATCAGAGACTACATGTACGTTGACGACCACGTCAACGCCTATGTGCTCGCCATGAGGAACGCGAGGGCTAAGGGTCAGGTCTACAACGTCGGCACCACAGTCGGCGTGAGCAACAAAGAACTTGCTTTGATGATTGCGAAGAAGATCAGCTTCGACAAGAAAAAAATCGTCACTGGTTCGTATCCGCCGGGCTACCCATATCGTCCACTCATTTCTGACCAAACGTCAATCGTGCTTGACTCCGCCAAAATCAGGAAAGATCTCAATTGGACTCCCAAAGTTCCCTTAGATGAAGGGTTGGACAAGGTCATCGCGTACTTTCAACAGCGCGTGAAAACCCAGAGATAGTCATCTGAGGATAGGCTCAGGCTTTTGACCAGGGAAGGAAAGGCTTAAGGCACAAGTCGGCGGAGATGCTTGCAAAGACAACTGCGGACTGTCGCTGATATGTCCGAGGCAACGTGGACAAGGAGGAGCGAAAAGAGTGGCTAAAGTGGACTTGGTGATGTGGACAAAGAACGGTGCCGAGACGTTGCCCTCGGTTTTGCGCAGAATCAGCGAGGTAATTCCCAAAGATGCAGTGAACGTGAAGTTGTTAGTGGATGACCGAAGCAGCGACAACACCCGTGAAATCGCTAAGGCTTGCGGCTGGACCGTCACCCTTAACCAGGGAAAGGGCATAAGCGATGGCGCCAACACTGCGCTCCGCCATGTTGAGTCAGATTTATTTGTGAGTTTCGAGCAGGACCTTCTGTTGGCGCTTGATTGGTGGGGCAAAATCCCTGCTTATCTCCTGGATTCCAACGTGACGGTGGCTTCGGGAATGCGGTTCGCCAGTCAGCCTCTGGGTGTGCAGAGGATGCAGCAGTACGTAGCGAAGAAGTACCGTGGGGAGGCATCGCTGGCTTCGTGGCTCAGGGGCAGGGAGATGGCCGCTTTTACGCTGGGGAAAACTCTGGACAACACCATCTACAGAACAGCAGCGATGAGAGATATCGGAGGTTTTCCCAAGTCAACTTCGAGTTCAGGTGTGGACACAACTTTGGCTTATGTTCTCAGTCAACACGGGTATCGCTGGCACGTGGACTACGATGTTCAGTCGGTGCATTTGAGGAAGAACTTGCAGGAGGAGTTGAACCACCAGTACTGGTACGCGAAGCAACTTAACGAGATGTGGCGACAGATAGAGAGCCGAACAGGCACTTCTCGCCCGCCTGTCACGAAGTCGGACATTTTCTACCGCTTTGCCATGTCGCCGTTCACGGGGGTTTTCATGGCGTACAAAATGAGGGAGCCATCAATCGCATACATTCATCCGCTGATTCGACTGTACTACCTTCGCGGCTTCATGAGTTCGATGTGATTTTTTAGCTTCGGGTTTTCAGGCAGAGTTCGACGTAGCGCGCCCAGACGGAGATGGGTGATTCAAGCTTCGCCAACTCGGTTTTGGTATTGACCTTGTACTGTGCTGGGTCTTGCAGAATTCTTTCCGTAGCCTTCACGATTCTCCCTGTGTCTCTTATAACGTGGACTGGGAAACCTTTCTTGTGCAGGTAACGCGCCTGTACGTCCCAGAAGTGGAAGTTGATTGTTGGGATGCCCATGAGCGCGGTTTCTCGGCAGGCGGTTCCGCCGCTGCCCACCATCACGTCGACATAGGGAATTAGCTGGGTGGTTAGGACGGGTTTGGGTGGCACCCATACGTTGTCAACGCCCATGAGCTTCTTCTCATCGCCCTCGTACCGTGGAAGGGCAACGACCGTGGCGAGTTTGGCGAGTTCTTGGAGGAGTTGTTGGCTGTCGATTTTGACGTTTTTGCAGTAGCTGGCGCTGTACTCAACATCTCTGAAGAGAATGACGGGTCGTTTCGCTGTGAGTTCTTGGAGGAACTGGGGCTTCTCGAATTTTGTGTCTTTGAGCCATGATATCTCTTCAAGTCCATCGTAAAGGATTATTCGTGATTTTGGGATGCCGAATTTGCTCCACGATTTGCCGAAGCTCACGGGTGCAATGAGCCAGTCAACTAGAGGCGTGGCGAGTTTGGCTACATGATAGGCGAAGACAGTGTCGTTGGCGTAGACGATTGGGATGCCCAAGCCGAAGGCGGTGCGGATGGCGGAGACGTCGCCGTGGGTCCAGAGGACTTTGGGGTAGCCGATTCTGTCGAAGAGGTCGATGAAGGCGAGGTTTCGTTGTGCTTCGGCGGCGAGTTTCTCCTTGAGGGTTTCGCCGTATTCGCCGATTTTCTCGTATGGGACTTTGAGGGCGTCGAGCATGTCCGTGGTCTGAGTCTGCTTTTTGGCTGTGACGAGCGTCTTGAAGCCTTTGTCGTGAAGTGTGGGGAGTAGGCTGTGGATGGCGATGCTGATTTTCGGAGTAACTGTGTCTAGCCAAACGTCTGGTGTTTGCATTTTGCTCTTTGTTTAGGAAGGGAGAATCTCGGTGTTATAAAGCTAACCTAGCATTTACGCTGTTAGGTTCGCGTTTGTTTTGCTAGCCATTCTCGGTACTTCTTATCCACGCCGAGAGCACTTTCCAGAATCTTGCTCGGCGCAACCGATGTCACGTAGCGGATGTCCTTTGGTAGGCAGGGTCCTCCTACGCCTTGTCGTGCTTCGGGAAGGTCGACGTTCCACTTCGTGTTCAGCGCCGTGCGAAGCTCGTCGAAGTTCATGTCTATCTTGGCGCACATCATCTTGAGTTCTTCGGCGAAGGCGATTTGCAGGTAGCGGTGCGCGTTCTCGGTTATCTTGCACATCTCGGCAACCTCCACGGTTGATACAGCGTACATTGGAATGCCGAGCAATTTCTTGTAGAACTTCAAGCCAGCTGCGAGGCTTTCCTCGTTTACGGCGCCGAGGACTCTCAGCTGGTTGACGCCGTGTTTCTCGGGTTCTGCGGGCCAGTACCTGTGGGGGGCGTGAACGAGGCGGATCTGCTCTTGGAATGTGGCTTCGTAGATTTTCTTGCACGTGCCAGGAATTATCGTGCTCTCGATGGATACCAGCGCGGATGGTTTGGCTTTTTGAGCGATGAGTTTGCACACGTCGAAGACTGGAGACAAATCTGGAGAACAGTTCTTTTGAGTGGTTGTGACGCATACGACGTAAGCGTCGACCTCTGGGACGTCGTTCCAGTTGGTGGTAGCCTTGAACTTTTCGGTCTTGCCGACGCGCTCAACGGTGGTTGCGCTTATGTCGTACCCCCAGACTTCGAGACCCTTCGCCTGGATGTACTGAGCGACGGGGAGTCCAATCTGGCCGAGACCTAGGACGGCTACTTTCGTTTTGTCCAGCTTCAACCCCGCTCTTTAAGTTTTCTCGAATCTAAGCTCGGCTTGATTCTTAAGCTTTCTGTCTAAAATTTAGGTCCCCAACCCACATACACTGTCAACGACGACGAACGATTACGACTTCCACTCATACTCATACTCCCCCTCTAACACATACATACAATCACAATTACACAAAAAACACACAAAACATACGTAGTAAACGAAAAGTGAACAATCGTTCCCTGCTTAATGA
The DNA here is from genome assembly GCA_963820675.1 of Candidatus Bathyarchaeota archaeon. Lineage (GTDB taxonomy): Archaea > Thermoproteota > Bathyarchaeia > Bathyarchaeales > Bathycorpusculaceae > UBA11855. The sequence continues at coordinate 11,427 of CAWGAW010000027.1, forward strand.
TTTCGTTTCTTGAAGTAGACCAGCAGACCCACAGTAATCACAGCTGCAATAAGAAGCGACAGGATTATCCAGAATAGAGACTCAGGAACACCCTGGGTAATACTAGAGAACAGCTTTATGCTGACCTTGTGCATGCTATGAGAATAGCTGAACGCAACGAGCCAAGAATCGCCCACCGATGTTACTGAATAGGCAAGTTGATTTCCATCCAGGTACACCTTAAGATCGGCGCCACTAGCGAGAAGGCTTTTTGCAAATGTGGCTCTCACAAACCCAGTCGTCCCCGAAGGCCCAGTTACAGAAAAGCCGAGTTCTGAGGATGTGCTGTTAAACGCCAAGTCTGTGACCGTGCTGTTAGATTCAACAAAGAAAACAGTCTGAGTCTGATAGGGCAGGACGCTCACTACTGTCGTGTTGCTTGAGCCTAAATAGATTGAATTTCCGCTCCATACCGCCCTTAATATGAAGTTGCCAGAAGCAGTATTAACCCATTGAATTTTGTAGTCTCCAGTCTCATTTGTAAGGATTGAGCTGATCGGCAACCATTGGTCTATGCCTGGAAAACTGTAATAAAGAACCACAAGTTCATTTGCTAAACCACTTCCGTTCGAATCAGCGAGCCTTCCTTTTACGTTTATTATCGAGCCCAAGGTGGGCGAGGAGACTTCAGGAAAAATTGATATTTGAGATTTGGCGGCGTCCTCAGAGATGAAATCACTTTCTGAAATATTTCTAACATAGAACTCCCCGCCAAAACCTGATGAAATTCCGATGAACTTAATGTCTTGAAATGTAAAGTCGATTATGTCAGAAGCTGAAAAAGAACCTAACATGGCACCTGTTTCATTTATCACTTTGGCTGTAATTGTGAACGGTGATTCATGAACCACAAGTTTCATCGTGTACCAAACGTTTGGTTTGACCAAGGCATTTTCAGTAACACTACTAGGGAGAGAATGCCAATATGAGTAACCATCATTGTACTCGAGTGTGTTGTAAACGAAAGGTGTCCAATCCCAGGGCCAAAGATTGTTATGCCTTGCTAGGAGAAACTGGCCTCCACCCCTTGCCCTGAGTTCGAAATTAGCACCGGTTGGCGCAGAAAAATCAGTGCTGGGTCTAAGCATCAAGGCGAAGCCTTCTCCAGCTCCTTGGGGGTCACGGCTCACTTCACCTAGGGTTGCTGCTTTTATTTGTAGTGAAATCTCGAAATCCGATTGGGGCGAAATTTCTCTATACAAAAGGGGTCCTGCTGATCGGTCATCGCCAGCGAGCGTAATTACTCCATTGGACTCAGAGACAAATCCTCCAGAAGAATCAACTTGCCATCCTTGAACTGTCTCGGCAATGCCGAAACAAAAAGAGGGCAGGATGCTCAATATGGATAATAATAGCAGCATGGTAACGATAAGCTTCTTTGCTAATGTCGTACCAGCTTACCCCTGTAAAACAAACTCTCCCTTTGATTAAAAGGTTCTCGTCAAGGTTTCTTTACTAAGCCTTAGTCAAGGTTTCTTGACTAACGGCGGTTTAGACTGTCGGGGGTTCTCGGAGTCCATTCTTTCCTTTCTTATCAGGTACTTAGCGAATAGCAACGCTTCTTCGTTGATTTGTGTCTCAATGGTCTACTTGTTTCCGACTTTCGTGCGTGGAATCTCAACAGTTGTCTCAAGATGTTTGTTTAGCTTCGCGGTGAAATCCCTCGTTTCAACATCGTTAAGATATTCTCGTTTTCCTTTCTTCTGAGCTGGTATTATCTCGGTCTTCAACGTGAAATCTAGCTTGTTTAGACTCTGGCAATACTGAACGATAAAGTCGTCAATGCGAGAAGCTCATAAGCAAAATTGAGCTGGTTGGTCGTCCCGTCGTACGCTTTGAAGGTCTTCCTAATTGACTTTCTTTGCCGTAATTGTGATTGTATGTATGTGTTAGAGGGGGAGTATGAGTATGAGTGGAAGTCGTAATCGTTCGTCGTCGTTGACAGTGTGTTTGGGTTTGGGGTCTAAAATTTAGGATTGGAGCAGGAGGATGGCTTTTGCTAGGTCGCCGTCGCATTCGATTAGGGCGTTTTTGGCTTCTTCGAGGCTCTTGCCTGTTTGGTCGGCGACGAGTCTGGCGTCTTCTTCTGAGACCGCTGGTTTTGCGGCTGTGTCTTCACGTTGGGGTGCTCTTTCGGTGACGCTGCCGCCGATGACCTGATAGATGCGTTGTCCCTGCATGTTGAGGATGGCAACCTCGGGCTGCTGGATTACGATGTCTTTGCTGGGGGTTCGGATGATGACTTCTTGGACGTCTTCGACGCCGTTCATGCTCATGCCCATGCGCTGCATCATGCGTCTGGCTTCTCGGGGGTTTACGCGACGTTGCAAACTGGGTTCACGACCTGTTCTCGTTAGTTGAGGATTAGGTTTCAGGCGTAATTAACTTTACCGTCCTCATCACTTTGTGTTACAGAAGCTTCGCTGGAGAGGGTATTCGCAAAAAGGTTTTGATGAGTTATTAAAAAAAGAAAGAAAGGATGTTGGTTTGCTTTTTTCCGGTTTTACTTTTTGCGTAGTATTATGGCGATGCCGACGAGGATTACCACGATAATGATTGCGATTGTTGCATAGATGATGGTCATCGTGTAGTCGATTGGGACTGGGTAGCTGGGTGGTGGTGTTACCTCAACGGCTGGTCCTACTGATAATCCTGTTGTTGCTGTTGAGCTGCCGTATGAACCGGTGCCTGAGAAGATTGCGGTGATGGTGTACTTGCTTTGGAAGGTGGGTGTCCACTCCATTGCAAAGTTGCCGCCGCTGTCAGTTGTTGCTGTACCTATGGTTGTTGGGTTATTGTTAGCATCTACTGATACCAAGAGCACGTCGACACCTTTGATTGTTTCGTTGTGGTATATTCCGTCGATTGGCATCTGTAGTTGTAGGTAGTCCATCCATGTATCCATGGACTCATCAGAAACGGCTGGTGTTTCTGGCTGAGCAGGGGACATATCCAAGACGCTCCCCGTTATCAGTACAGTAGTGCCGTTTGGTACCTGAACATTTGGTGCAGTTACTGTGGTTTTGCTTGGTCCTTTGCCGAGTACGTACATGTATCCGTCGTAGCTGCTGCTGCATACCATGTATCCATCAGTTGCGGGTCCTGGAGCCATAGATGTGCCCATTATCTTCCACAGTTTCTCGCCTGTTTTGACGTCGAGGCACATGAGACCCCAGCCTCGGGTTTCGGGCATGCTTGGTGTGTGTTCACTGTTCATCACGTAGACTTTGTTGTCAGCGATTCTGATGTTCTGGACTGAGTAGGATGATTCAGTACCGTTAGCGCTGGTGTAGGGTGTTTCGAACGGCACACTTGGATCAACGTAGTGCCAGACTATTGCACCGTTAGTTTCGTTGATGGCCCATATGCCAGTGTATCCTACACCAAAGAGTACGTCTTGGTATGCTGCTTCGTCGTACATCCAGAATTCACCCCATGGAACATCATTCATTTGTGTCGTCCATAGAACTTTGCCTGTGGCTAGATCCCATGCTTTCCAGTAGCCTCGCTCCATCTCAGCAACGTATCTACCGTCTCTGCACCAAGCGTTGGTTGGCCTGTAGCATGATTCCATTACGTTTACGTCAGATGTCCAGTTCCACAAGGATTGGCCAGTTATCAGGCTGAAGGCTTCAAGGCTTGAGCCGTAGTAGCCTCCGTAGATGAACCTGTTCTGGTTGACAGAGATCATTGAATCTGGGTCAAATGCGCCGTAGTCTCCGTAGCCTCCTGGAACTTGCCAGATTGTTCTATAGCTTTCAGGTATGGTTGCGGATACGTTGCTCACTATTCTCGAGGCGAAGGTGTTTGATGAGCCCGCTTCTGTCCAGTTGACTAGGAATCCCTTCCAAGTCTTCTGGACCGTGATGTTGTCGTTTACCTGCGGAATGGTGCTGGTTCGTTGGAAGCTTAGGATGTATCCGTTACGGATGAGCACAGTCCCGTAGAAGCTTGTCGTGGTGATGTTCGTTACAGCGCCAGTGGTTGGATTGACTTTGTACAGAAATGACCCACTGAGCGTGAAAAGATCGACGGTGAGGCCCAAG
>CAWGAW010000028.1:0-10943 GCA_963820675.1 Candidatus Bathyarchaeota archaeon
CTCCTTGATTAGTTCACGTTCTTCCTTGTGGCGTCCTGCTGTGTCGACGATTATGAGGTCTTTGTCGGGAAATTGCTTCAGCCCTTCGCCGACGACTTTGACGGCGTCCTTGTTTTTTGGGTCGCCGAATACGGGCACGTTTATTCTGTTAGCCATTTGCTGGAGTTGTGCGAACGCTCCTGGGCGGTAGGTGTCTGCGCATATCAGTGCTGGTTTGAGGCCTCGTTTCTGGTAGAATCGTGCCAGTTTGGCGGCTGTCGTTGTCTTTCCTGAGCCCTGGATTCCCACGAGCATGATGGTTCTTCTCTTGCCTGGCTCGACGTTGAGTGGGACGGGTTTTTCGCCGACGAATCGGGTTAATTCTTCATATACGACTTTGATGACGTGCTCGCGGCGGGAGATGCCTGGGGGCATTTTCTCTTTTAGTGTGCGTTCCTCGATCCGTTTGGAGATGGCGAGGACGAGTTGCACGTTGACGTCCGCCTGCAGCAGTGCTCTTTGGATGTCGCGTACCAGTTCTTTGACTGCGGCCTCATCGACGACGGATGCTCGGAAGATTTTCTTGAGTGCGTCGGTTAATGAGGAGCTCAAGCGGTCTAGAGACATGGTTGTTTCCTTTGGTTAGAACACGTGTTTAAGTCATTTAAATATGTACTTAGAGAAACCATGGTCTCAAAGTAGCACTTTCATGGTTAGTTGGGGAAAATCGTGGTTTTATAGCTTTCAAAGTATCGTCGCGGCCTTGAACTTCTGAGCAAGTTTGCCCACTTGCTCGATGATTGCTGGGGTGTTTCCTTGATTCTTCTGAATCACGTTGACGAAGGCGCTTCCCACGATAACTCCGTCCGCCCCTCCGCCGATTATACTACGAGCATGCTCGGGCTTTGACACCCCAAACCCAACTGCCAACGGCACATGACCCTTCGTGAAGGGCAACACGCGTTTGATGAGTTGAAGGGTTGAGTCTTCCACCGTCTCTCGAGCGCCGGTGACGCCGAAGCGTGAGATGAGGTAGAGAAAGCCTGAAGTGCGTGCGATGATCTTCTGGAGGCGCTCGGCTGATGTTGAGGGTGCTGCGAGGAAGATCGTGTCAACCTCTTTCCGCGTGCCGTTCCTACGTAGTCTGTCGCTTCCTCAATGGGCAGGTCGGGGACTATCACGCCGTCAACCCTGCAAGCCTTCGCTAAGCTGAAGAACCTTTGCAGTCCCATCTTGAACACGGGGTTGTAGTAAGTCATCACCACAATGGGCGTGTTATGCTTGTGTTTTATTTCCTGAGCCATCTCGAGAACCATTCTCGGAGTCGTGCCTGCGCCAGAGCGCGGACGCTCGCAGCCTGGATAGTTGGTCCGTCAGCGATTGGGTCGGAGAAGGGTAAGTCCGAGTTCGAGGATGTCGACGCCGCCCTGAATGAGGGCATCGGCGATCAACGGGGTTTGTTCAGGTGATGGGTCGCCAGCCATGATGTAGCCGATTAAGGCGCCTTCGCCACGAGTTCTGAGCGTCTCAAAGACGCGTGTTATTGTGCTCATATTTTCACCTTCAGGTAGTCTGCTATGGTGTTAACGTCTTTGTCTCCGCGGCCCGACAGCGTCACGACGACGGATTCTTCTGGCTTCATCTTTCGGGCTAGTTTCATCGCGAATGCGACGGCGTGGGCGGACTCTAACGCGGGCAGTATCCCCTCGAGCTTGGACAACGTGAGGAAGGCGTCAACCGCCTCTTGATCGGTTGCGGAAACGTACTCCGCTCGACCCAGCGTTTTCAGGAATGAGTGTTCAGGTCCCACTCCAGGATAGTCTAAGCCCGCGGAAACGCTGTGCGTACTCTCGATTTGTCCGTTGCTGTCTTGTAGGACGTAGCTGAGCATGCCGTGAAAGACGCCCTCCTCTCCCGCGCCTAGTGAAGCGGCGTGTTTGCCGGTTTCTAAGCCTTTGCCTGCGGCTTCTACCCCGTACAGTTTGACTTCTTTGTCGTCTTCGAAGGGGTAGAAGGTGCCCATGGCGTTGCTTCCGCCGCCCACGCAGGCAACCAGAGCTTCGGGTAGTCGACCCGTCTTCGTCTTGAATTGGGTTTTCAGTTCGTCGCCTATTACGCGTTGGAAATCCCTCACCATCATGGGGTAGGGGTGCGGTCCAACCACTGAGCCTATCAGGTAGTACGTTGTTTGGAGGTTCGTCACCCAGTCGCGGAAAGCCTCGTTAATCGCGTCCTTCAGCGTCCGCGAACCGGTCTGCACGGGATGCACCTCGGCGTTGAGCAGTTTCATCCTGAACACGTTCAGCCGCTGGCGCTCCATGTCGTCGACGCCCATGTAGACTTCCGCCTTCAAACCCAGCGCTGCGCATGCCATGGCGGTGGCGACGCCGTGCTGTCCCGCGCCAGTTTCTGCGATGATGCGCGTTTTGCCCATACGCTTCGCCAGCAGTGCTTGCCCGAGTGTGTTGTTGATTTTGTGGGCTCCGCCGTGGGCGAGGTCTTCGCGTTTTAGGTAGATTCTTGCGCCGCCGACTTTTCGAGTCAGGTTCTCTGCAAAGTAGAGCGATGTGGGTCTTCCAGCGTATTCTCTCAGGTAACTGTCGAGTTGCTTCTTGAAGGAGGGGTCGCTCCTTGCTTGTTCATAGGCTTCTTCCAGCTCGGTTATCGCAGCCATGAGGACTTCGGGCACGAAGCGTCCACCGTATCTGCCGAATTTGCCGTCGACGGGGTACATGCTCAGGTTTTTCATTTCGGGTCTCCTATTTTCGTGGTGAGTGTGCCATCGTGAACTCTCTGGTTTTTCCTTCGACATCAGCGGCGGACATGATTGCGGAGCCGATGAGGAAAGCGTTTGCGCCGCATTCGGCTAGGAAGCGAATGTCGTCGGGGCTTTGGATTCCGCTTTCGCTTACTACGAGCATCCTGGGAAGGGGGTTTCGCTCCATGATGCGTTTTGTGACGTTGAGGTCGACCTGTAAGGTGCCTAGGTTGCGGTTGTTGATACCCAAGAGGTCAGCGTCGCTTGTCTGTGCTTGTCGGAACTCGGTTTCGTCGTGGGTTTCAAGTAGCACTTCCAGTTGCCTCATGTGTGCTTCCTCAATCATCTTGTCAACGCTGAGTTCGCCGTATCCCCTGTCATAAATCGCTTGGATGAGTAGCACGGCGTTGGCTCCCAAACTCGAAGCTGCGTCCAACTGGACGGGGTTGATGACGATGTCTTTCATCAGGACGGGAAGCTGCACGGTTTTCCGAACCGCGGCGAGGGTGGAGAGGGAGCCGTTGAAGTGTTTTGGTTCGGTCAAGACTGAGATGCCGCATGCTCCGCCTCTTGCCATAGCCAATGCGGTTTCTTTCGCATCAAAGCTCTCCTTGATAACTCCTGCGGATGGGGAAGCGCTCTTCACTTCGGCGATGATGGGCATGTGACGGCAGTGGAGGATTGCGTTTCGCAGACTGACACGTGGGGCGACCGTCTTGGCGGGATGCTCGTAGTAACCGCTCTCCACCGTTGCCTTCGCATCTCGCGCCAGAACGTCGAGAAAATCACTCATGCTTCGACTCCAACTCCTCAAGCTTAGACATGTCTCCACCTGAAGCCTGCACGAGCTCCTCGAGCTTCTGATAAGCCGAACCACTATCCACGGATTTACGTGCGAACTCCATGCCCTCGGCGAAGTCTTCAGCCATTCCGCCCAAAATGATACCTGCTGCGGCTGTTCACGAGCACGATTTCCAGTTTTGGGTCAAACGCGTCGCAACTTCCGGATAGGATTTTGAAGACCGTTTTGGCGCATTCCTCGGGCGATGAGACCTGCAAGGCGTCTACCATGGTCTGTTTGACTCCGAAGTCGTCTGGGACTGTTTCAAAGCTGGCGATTTCACCTTCCCGTAGCCAAGCGACAGAGGTTTTCCCTATCGTGGAGATTTCGTCGAGACCATCCAGCCCATGAACGACCATCGCTTGCTCGCAGCCCAGCTTCTTCAACGCGTAAGCCATGGGTTCAACGAGCTTCTTGTCGTAGACCCCTAGCAATTGAGCTTCGGCGGAGGCAGGGTTAGTCAGTGGACCCAGAAGGTTGAACACCGTTCGCACTCCAATCTCCCTTCGTGGACCGACAGCGAATTTCATGGCAGGGTGAAACGCCGGGGCGAACATGAAACCTATGCCCACTTGCTCTATGGCGTGCGCCACTTCCTCAGGCGCCGTGCTTAGGTTGAGCCCGAGCCGTTCTAACACGTCGGCGCTTCCACAACAGCTTGTGACCGAACGGTTGCCGTGTTTCGCAACAGCTATCCCCGCGCCTGCAATGACGAAGGCTGCGGCGGTGCTAACGTTGAACGTCTTCACTCGGTCGCCCCCTGTTCCGCATGTGTCCAAGAGTCCACCGACCACTTGCGGATGGATGCGGTGGCAGTTTTGGCGCATGACCTCGGCGAAAGCTACGAGTTCGTCCACTGTTTCGCCCTTCATCCGCAGCGCCGTCAGGAATGCAGCTATCTGGGCGTCCGTGGCTTTGCCTGACATGATTTCCGTCATTACTTCGTGAGAATCTTCGCTGGAGAGGTTGGTCCGTTCAATCAGCTTGGGAAGAGTCTCGCGGATCACGGTGCATTGCCCTCCAGGAAGTTCTTTATGATGAGTTTTCCGTCTTCGCAGAGCACGGATTCGGGGTGGAACTGCACGCCCTCGATGGGAAATTCAACGTGTCGCACGCTCATGACTTCACCATCGTCGGCAGAAACTGCTGCGATTTCAAGGCAGTCTGGAATGGAATTCCGCTCTCCGACCAGTGAGTGGTAACGCGTGGCTGTGAACGGGTTCTTTACGCCCTTGAATAGTCCTCTTCCATCGTGGGTTATCTGGCTGGTTTTTCCATGCATCAGGCGTTTTGCAGGAACAACTTTGCCTCCGAACGTGCTTACTATGCCTTGATGCCCGAGGCAAACGCCCAGGGTTGGAACCCTAGGCTGAGGTGCCGTAGTATCTGGGAGCATACGCCAAAGTATCGTTTATCGTCAGGGGTTCCTGGACCTGGCGAAAGGACGATTCGGTCGGGCTTAAGTGCGACCGCTTGCTCAAGAGTTATGTCGTCGTTTCGTCGGACGATTGTCTCCGCCCCTAGCTCCCCGATGTACTGGGCGAGGTTGTAGACGAAGCTGTCATAGTTGTCGACGATTAACACTCTCATTGTTTATCTCCTCCAGCGATTTTCAGGGCGTTCATCAATGCCTGAGCCTTCTGCTCGGTCTCGAACCATTCCCTTTCAGGAACTGAGTCCGCAACTATGCCTGCACCAGCCTGAACATGTCCCCTGCCCCCATCGGCGAAAAGCGTCCGAATGGTGATGGCGAAATCAGCGTTACCGTTGAACGAGAAATAACCCACGGCACCAGCGTAAGGACCTCTCCGTGCGGGTTCGAGCTCTTCTATGATCTCCATAGCGCGAGGTTTCGGGGCGCCCGACACGGTGCCTGCGGGAAAAACAGCCTTGAAAGCATCATAGGATTCAAAGCCTTCTCGAAGGTTGCCCACCACCCGTGACACGATGTGTTGAACGTGGCTGTACCGTTGGACTTGCATGAACTCAGGCACATGAACACTGCCGTACTCGGCGACTTTTCCAATATCATTCCTGGCGAGGTCGACCAGCATCACGTGTTCGGCGCGTTCTTTCGGGTCAGCCAGCAACTCTTCTGCGAGATGTTGGTTTTCACGGGGGTTTTCGGCGATGGGTCGTGTGCCAGCTATCGGGAACGTCTCCACTTTTCTGTTCTCCACTCGCATGAGCATTTCGGGGCTGGAGCCGACGATTTGGCGGCTGCCCGTTTTGAAGAAGTACATGTATGGTGACGGGTTTATCCCACGCAGCAGCCTGTAGAACTCGAGCAAATCGCCGTTGAAGCGGAAGTCGTAGCGTTTGGAGAGGACAACTTGGAAGATGTCACCCTGCCGCACGTATTCTTTGGCTCTTTCAACAGCGCTCTCAAAACGGTCCTTGGTGAGGTTCAGCGTGGGCTTCTGGGGGGAAAACGGCTCTGCCTCAGAAGTCTCTCCTTCCAGACTGGTAATCTCGTCGTATCGGTCTTCTCCGAGAGAATAGTAGTATGCAACGTTTTGTCTGTGGTCGAAGACGATGCCGTCGTCGAAGATGCCCATTTGAACGTCTGGAAAGCCCATGTCATCAGCGGTTTCGCTGGGGAGTCTTTCCCAGTTCCGCACGGCGTCGTAGGAGATGTAGCCGACTGCGCCTCCCACAAGTCTGAAGCCATTAGTCCTGACGGAGTGGTTGCGGAGAATCTGCTGAATCGGCGACAATGGATCTGTGACTTGCAGTTTTTCTTCTTCGGCTGTCCGCTCGTTTCGGATAAGAGCTAAGCCGTTCTTGACTGTGACCGTCAGGCGAGGGTCGAAGCCGATGAATGAGCACTGAGCGAGTTTCTCGGGTCCTTCCATCGACTCGAGGAGGTAAACGGTGTTGTGGCGTTTGAAGAGACTTGAGAAGACTTCGAGTGGAGGGGAGCGTGGGATCGATTCTTTTGAACTTTAAGGCGATGTTTGGTTCAGCGATTTCCTGTGGAAGTGGCGTTTGCTCGCCAAAGGCGATTCCCCATATTTCGAGACTCCTGATGTTCAGGAGGATACGTCAATGCGATATTTAAGGCTTGTTTGTACAAAAATGTACATCTTAAATAAGACGCAGCAAAAAACGACTACAGTTTGCTCTTGTTGAAGCCTCAGTCCCTATATGCTCTTCACGATTCAGACGGCTCTTCATGCATCATCGGCTCCTGCGAATAAAGGCTTGAAGAAGGCAATAAACGTTGACTGGAACCCAACTGCAAAGTAAACTTTCCAACGTTACGCACTCAACTGCAGCCAATAACAGCATCAACAGCGCGCGCTTTCAGGAGGCTTTCCCCATGCGTTATGGTTTTTCACCTACTAACCGCGAGCTAATAGTAGTCGTCTTTCAGTTACTAGCCCAACTAGTTTCCTGCCCTTGACAACGACAAGTCGCCTCAAATGATTCTTTTGCATGATAGCAAGTGCCTCTTCAACGGTCCTATTAGAATCGATTGTTAGCAACGGTGCCGTCATGATTTCTTGAGCAACAATCTCCTGGAGGTTTTTGTTTGCGAGCACTACTCTTTCTATTATGTCTTTTTCAGTTATTATTCCCAAGGGTTCATAATCTCGGGTAACTACGACAGCGCCAACATTCTTCTCCACCATAATTTTAGCAACGTCGGAGATATGTGTTGATAAAAGAGCTGTGGGCACAGGTTGTCTAGCTACTGACCCCACAGTCACTTTTGAGGCTTGTTCGGCTTTCATTCAATAGCCCTGACATAATGATTGTAGGCTCGCGCAAATTAGTATTTATGGGTGTGTGAGGGTAACTGCGATGACTACTCCGCTTCCCGTCTAGCCTGGTTTGTTGTTGTTTGGAGACAACCACATATTCGTAAATAGTCTAGTTTCTAACTAGACCCAAAGGAAGGAATACTTATGGGTCTCTTTGGTCACAAAAATCAAATCAACGTCCCGTTGACTTTTGACGTAATCAAGGAATGCAAGTGTGCAACATGTCCAGTTCAAGCCAACAGCGCATGCGCTAAACCCAAGATCGCAGCTAGAAACGACATGCTGAACGAACCCTGAAAAAATGATGCAGCAGTTCATGAGCCCTGGAATGATGCAGAACCTGGAAATGCTGAAGAACATGAACCCTGACCAATTGAGGGGGATGTCAAGAGAACAGATGCAGAGCATGAGCGACCAAATGATGAAGAACACGCCAAAAGAACAGACTGAGACGATGAAGCCTAAAACGGAGGATATGCCTGGACCCTACTGTGCCAATGGCGTTGCAGCCTGCAAAGATCTCGATTTCGGCAAGGCTTGCATATGCGGCAGTTGCCAAGTTTTCAAGGACTTCAGCCTAGCTAAAGGCAAACCGGTGCTCTACTATTGTAGGGACGGCAAGCCGTGAAACGGTTCGTTCCTTTTTAGAAGCGCGTGCTCTCACACAAGCACGGGTTTTTTCCTGTTTTTCTCGCTGAGCGCACTAAACTAGCATGGACAAAGCGTTATATTCTCATTGGATACAGACAGGGAATTGGAGATTGGAGAAGATGTCGCAACTTGTTGTTGTCAAGTATTCGGGCTTTCTGTTGATCGCTTTAGGAGTTCTCGTTGCCATCGCCCCAATAGTTGTTTACCCCCTTGGGAACTCGACTATTGACACACTGCAAACAACTTCATCCGGTTACCTGGACCAGGCAAGTTCAATGATTTCAGGCAGTCGAGACCTCATAACATCAGCCCAAACAGCCCTTCAAAACGCGAGCGTCACAATCAACAGCGCACTCACAGATTTAGGCGCAAGCGCAGAAATGATAGCTACTGCTCAAAGCACGGTAAACTCCGTCGCATCAACAATGGGCACCATCGGAGGCTCATTTTCGGCCATATCTATCCAGGGTCAAAATCCGTTGAGTTCAGTAGGCACCCAAATAACATCTCTGGGAACCCCGATTCAAGCAATAGGCACAAGTCTGCAGGACATAACGTTAAAGATAAACGACATAAAGCAACAAGGGGCGGCCGCTAGTTCAGAAATAACTTCAATCGGTTCTCAGCTTGGTCAATTGAAAGATTCTTTGGACCAATTGAAGAATACTCTGGACCAAACTAACAGTACATTGCCTAGTTACTTCGTAGAAGCAAAACTGGCTTTTCTCCTAGTAATCGCGGGTTTCGTCGGCTTAGGCGTTGTCTTGGTTGTGTCCGGAATTTCAATTCTATCTCTAAGAAAATCATTAATCGAAACCAGATCAAAGCTTGAAAACATAAGAACTTCATCGACTTAACGTGAGCGACCTTTAGTCACCGCTAGCAGCCATGCGCTCATTCAGCGACTCTATGCCCATCTCTAACAGATCATTTACGATTTCGTCAAAAGTCTCGCGGCATGCCTTCGCATTAGACACAAGTTTTTTCATACGTGGTTTCTGGAAATGGAGATTTTCTTTGCTTTCTCTTTTGCCGTTCTCTTCTAGCCACTCATGCCTTCACTTCTTACTGAATGATTTGACTACCTTAGCTGATTTGCGATGGCAATAGTCACCAATTGTCACACGTGACAATCTGTCTGCATACACGTGACAATGCTGAACAATTTTCTGCAATCCCCGTTCAACCAACGCAACCTGCAAACAAACCTGAAACAAAAACGGTTGTCATTGTCACACAATGCGAAAACGAATTGTCACAACACAAAAATCGACCCCAGAAGCCCACACCCCTTTGTGCAGAACTGCACAATTCCAGCACAATCCAGAGCAAACCATCCCAAGCCCAGTTCTAAGAAAGGAACATTTCTCAGCCTCTGAACCCAGCCACAGAAATTGTTGCACAATCCTGAAACAAATTGCACAAACCCAAAAATTGAATCTCATCCCCAATCAGCAATCACCCAAACACACGAGAAAAAAGAATGCAACGTCACCAAAGGGACTTGACACTAACCCAAAGAACTCACGCAACCGAACCAAAAACTACCCGAAAACGCAACAACCGTAAAGGGCTACTTCGCCCTCGTTATCTTAATCTTACCCAAAATCTTCCAGTACTCAATCTCAGCCCCAGCCACAATCTTAGCCTTCAACTCATCCTCCTTCGGAAAAGGCGCATCCAAATACTCAAACGTCTCCAAATCCATAATCTGCACCCCACTGGGACTCACAGCAAAAACCTGACCAGTACGCTTATCGATAATGGGCACCTCAGTATTGCTGTCAACAGGCTTCACAAACTGACGCTTCTGATCATCAAAAACACCAAGAGCAACAATCCTCGCCTTAGCGGAACCATGCTTACCAGGCTTAGACTTCGTTATATCCACGATGTGGCATGGTTCACCGTCTATAATCATGTAGCCTCCGACGCGTAAGCTTCCAACATCAATCGGTTTAGTCATGCAAACACCCACGTTATCAGGTCAAACAATTCTTTACAACACCCATATATAGCTTAAGGTCAAGCTATTTACCTCAACGGTGCAAAACGTGTACAAAACCGCTGGACTCATCGCACGCTACGACAACAAACACGCACTAGAACTCGCCGAACAACTATCCGACTACCTAAACAAGAAAAACATAGACGTCCAAGTGGAAGACACCCTCAACGGAAAAATAAAAGCCAAAGCACAATTCACACCACTAAAAGCCATGAAACCCGACTTCCTCATAACCATCGGCGGAGACGGCACCATACTCCGAACCTGCATCACAATCCCAAAACCAGAACCACCAATCCTCGCAATAAACATGGGCATCCGAGGATTCCTCACCGAAATCGAACCCAAACAAGCATTCACCGCCGTAGACAAAATTCTCAACGGCGAATTCTCAATCGAAAAATGCTGCAAACTCTCAGTAACCGCCGAACAAACACAAATCCCAGACGGCCTAAACGACGTCGTCGTCTTCGCACGAGAACCCTCAAAGATACTCTACGCTCAAATCCTCAAAAACGAAGAACCCATTCTCAAGTCCCAAGCAGACGGACTAATCGTAGCCACCCAAACAGGTTCCACAGGCTACTCACTCTCAGCAGGAGGCCCCGTACTCGACATGGCAGTCGACGGATTTGTCCTGACCCCGATCTGCTCACTCTCGGTACTCCGCTCCATCGTCTTCCCCGCAGACACCAAACTCACAATTAAAGCGATCAGACCAAAAGAAATGCTAGTCATAGTCGACGGACGCCACAAACAAGAAATCACATCCGAGAACTCATGCATCACGGTTACCCGCTCCAAGAACGTGACATCCTTCATCAGATTCAGAAGCGACTTCTACGAACGACTGCACAGCAGGCTACTTTTCAAGGGCATGGGATAAAAAATCCAACAATACAACCCCAAAACCAGAGTCCTAGTCTTAGACACGTCCGC